>CAXXYG010000011.1:0-290290 GCA_963666575.2 Prolixibacteraceae bacterium | reverse complement strand
TGAATTGATCCACTGTGGTCAATCCGAGGTATTTTGATTCAGGAATGTTGTCAAATCCGATCAGGGAGAAATCATCGGGTATGGATAATCCCATTTCCTGCGCTACCTGGTACACACCCATTGCCATTTGATCGTTCGATGCGAAAATAGCCGTTGGAGGATTTTTCAAGGAGAGTAATTGACGCCCGCACTGAATACCTGTGATGGTTGTGTAATCCCCCGCGGCAATCAGGTCATTCTCGATCGGGATGCCGGCACTTTCCAGGGCATCATAATATCCCGCCAAACGCCGGATGCCGCTCTCTAATTCAGCACGACCGCTGATATAACCAATACGCGTATGTCCCAGGCTAATGAGATACTTCATTGCTTCCAGCGCGCCTTGATAATTAGTTGCGTGAACAGATGGAAAATTCGGGTAGCTCATTACAGGATCGATCGATACAATAGGCTTGTCAATGTTGTATTCAGATGCCGCAGGCGCAACTACGATCACGCCATCCGAAATGGAATTTGCCAACAGAGAAACATATTTCTTTTCGGAAAGGACACGCCCTCTCTTGCGCACATCACCCGATGTATAAACTAAAAGGTCGAACTCCGATTCAGTGATCGCCCGATTAACCTCCTTCATCACTTCAACAGCGAAAGGATAGGCAATATCCGGCATGATCAAACCGATCAAATACTTCTTCTGGCTGCGCATACTGCGGGCAGCCAGATTGGTTGAATATCCCAATTCATCAATAATGGTTTGAACATGTTCTTTTGTATCTTGAGAGACATCCACTTTTCCATTTAATACACGCGAGACGGTGGATACTGAAACGCCGGCAGTCTTGGCGACATCCCGAATAGTCACAGACCTTTTGTTTGGTTTCATGATGTTTTGGTTAGATATAACGTTGCCGGTAATGTTACCGGTAACGTTATAGCAATTATTGCATGATTAATAACCAATGTCAACCTTTTTTAAGGTTGGCGGCCGTATTATTTTTAACGATTATGAATCACAAAACAGACGCGTTCCCCCATCCGCTATCAGGATACGTCTCCAGGATACCGTTCAACGTGAGTAGCTGATTATTTTATATTTGTGTTTGCTATTCAGGATCGCGGACACAGCGATAACTATGCCTCGGATTACCACTACCTTTATAGGTTGTATTCACCCATCCATTGAAAGAGACAAAGTATGCTTTCCGTTCATTCAATTCTTCTGCAGCCCAATAATAAATTGGCGCCAGATCCGGCGCCCACAGCGGCGTTTCTTTGTCCGGCAGAATTTCGCAATCCATTCTTTCGCCATCTTCACCGGACCATACGCAGCCGGCATTTTCTCCATGGCGTGCCAGTGAAAGTACGTAATCGTCCACGGTCGGCATGCGCCAGATATTCTGCGGTCCGGATTCAAGCGTCAATCCATCTTCACTGAGATAGAGACACACGTTGTACTCAGCCATTTCCTCGGCGGACGCGAATACACCGAACTCCGATCCATACCCGGGCTTGTCCCCCATCCCAACCGGCGGCAGACCGTAAAGAGCGATCGAGTTCCAGGATGGGTAACCGCCAAAATCCTGCTTCCAATTCCATCCGGGGCCTTCCGGCGCCCAGATCAGCCTGACACCATTGCCCTCGATCAACCTGGCTCCCCGATCTCCATCATCAACACGCGTGAGAACTACAGGCAGATTGACCGCGGACATAATGGTCAATATCAAAGCCGGGGGAACAATAGCCAAAATGTACCATAAATTCCTACGCCACCATATTGTGGATGGCGCCCATCCTTTTGCTATGCGCAGTTTTTCATTGCGGCTATCCACCAGCAGCAGAATTCCCAAGATCAAAAGGGGAACACTGATCATGAATCCGGTCACGTCACGTTCAATGTGGATTTTTCCATCAACTTTACTGATGTCGAAGAACAGCAGGGCGAACACAAATCCGGTACCGATCACCAGCCAGCCGCCAACCCTCGGCCATTTAATACTCACCAGAGTTAGGGCCAGGAACACAATCCCGAACGATAAATAGATCAGCCGGTTATAGAAAGGCCCCCACCAGCCTTCGTGGTACATCTCACCCACACTCCAGTAAAACCAGAATGAAGTGGCGCTTATCATTAGACATTTTGCGATCCATCCAGGAGTACGATCATTGAATATTTTCTTATACATTTATTCTCTCTACGTATTCCGTATATTTTATTTATTGTCCAATCGAATATTTTACTTGAGATATTCCTGGTAATGTCTTCTGAATTAATTAGGTTATATAAAGTTCAATTATATAAAGGAATATTTTGAGTTAAGATTTAACCAATGAAAAATCAAAAGCCGTATAGTTCTGTCTAAACGGCTTTTTATTTGAGAATGTTTCCTGCCATTGCGTCTATTGTTAAGTTCTGTTTGATTTCCACAAAAGTCCCGGGGATACCTTTGAACTATACAGGCAAGCCCTTGGCTCCTTGAATGCCTTTCAATGCTGCAATTTCACCATTGTGGCTGAGCGAGTGAGAAGCCAAAAGCACTAGCATATCGGCAACCGTGCGGATTCCCCCGGCGAAGTTGACCTCCCGGTCAAGCTCATCGGGAGTCAATGCAGCCAGGTAGGTATCCGTTGCCGCCCATACTGCGTCTTTATAATCCAGCAGCGGTTGGACTGCAATCTTCCTATGCTTGAACTCACTCCAGTCTTCACCGATCCCTGGTGGTTTTGCAACCTGTGTTTTTTCATTCCAGTTTCCCGCCTCCCAGACGCTGGTTTTTCCTTGGATAATCTTTTGGATAAAATTATCTTCAGCATTCATCAAATGAATAAAAGTCGCGCTGATGGTATTGGCGGTTCCGGGAGAAGGATAATTAAACAGCTCATTCGTCATATCTTGCATGGTCCCTTCGATCATGCGCCGGACATCTGCCATCTCGCGTTTGATATACTCAATCACGTTCATAATTTCCTTCCTTTACTGTTAATATTCATTGATTATAAATTCCCCATAAAAAACATTCCATCACTTTTTTGGTGTGGAATCGAAAAACCGGAGCATTTGGGAAGATATTTCTCCTAATCGTTCTATCTTTTTTACTGCTATTACCCAATGCCTACTTGTATAAGAGGCATTTTCTGAATAAATAAACAACAAATTGATAATTTATTGTTTTACATCAGGATAACATTTATCGATACATTATAATAAAGGTAATTCTTATGCGGATCCTATTATTAACGAGCAAATCCTAGGAAATATACGAAAATCAGCTATTTTTAATCTGTGATTCCAATTCATCGATAAGGGGAAGAGGGGGAGGTTGATTGAATACCGCAAGCGGTGTTATCTAAGCACCAATAAAAATGATTTAGAACTGATGATTCTTTTGGTCAGGTACCAAAGCATTGAATATATTTAATCAGTGCAGTAGATCATAAGTATCTAAAGTAAACATAGCTCACAATAAAATAAAGAAAGGAAGTATATATTTTAGTATCAGTAGTATTGCGAGATGGAGAAAATCAACAACAATTATTGAGAAGATTCCGCAAGAAAGTCATCCGCAGCGGAGTATTAGGAGAAATTCGGAAACGTCGATGGCATGTATCGCGCAGCGAACAAAGAAGGATTGAGAAAGCAAAATCGATTAGGCGGATTGAGAAGAAACGCAGGAGAAGAAATTATCGACATTAATATACTTTTATAAGTCAAACAAAATGGGAGGAACCATAAATGACGAGAAATAAGGTATATAAAGCATATGCTAAACGGTTTAGGGAAGGAGGCTGGAAAGCGGAAAAGTCGCGCACTTAAAAGGCAACCATGGTCATCTCAGATGGAATCAATCTAAACGAGATAAAAGATAGTTTTCAGAAAAGATCAAGGATAATTGATCGTAGTACAAGAAAAACATCCGCCGTTTGGATTCTAATAATAGTGAGGTTATAAAAATATGGCTACTGAAAGAGATAAAGCAATCCGCCGACGCAGACATCGCCGTGAAAGAATAGGAAAATTAAAAAAGCAGCTTAAATCAGCAAAAAACAAGAAGGAAAAGGATCGATTGCTGGAATTGATCCTCAAGCGGGATCCTTTATTTCTGCACCGCTTGGAGAATGAAAAGAAGTCCAATTAGAAATCATCTTAGTTAAGCTGGGTAATGATTCGATTAATAAATAAGGTGAAGAAAAGTGGATTTACATATAAATGACAAAATCGTCCATGCATCATTTGGCGTTGGCGTAATAAAGAAGCTTACAAAAAAGAAAATTAACGGAAAAACTCGACATTATTACAAGATCAAAACAGATAAACTTACATATTGGTTTCCTGTTAAGGACAGTGATTCAAACAAAATTCGTCCCATACGATCTGCTGCCACATTTTCTAAAATGCTTTCAATAATCCGAAAAAAGCCCCAGAAAATTAGCAGCAACTATCGTGCAAGAATCAAGTATATTAATGACGAAATTGATAAATGTTCCTTATCCGCAAACGCCAAACTGATTCGCGATTTGAACTACATGAATTTTAATAAACCCCTGCATGTAAATGAGCATCGAATTTTTGACAAATTGAAATCTCAATTCGTCGGTGAATTCTCAGCATCAGCAGGAATTGATAAAGATGAAGCAGCAAACAAATTAGAAGAAGCGCTGCTGGCCAGTATAAAAAATAAATCAAAAAAGTAGATTCACACTCTATACCGTAATTTCTATCCAGGTTTGCTCTTCTTCTCAAGAATATCTTTGATTGATATCCTTCCAAACAGAATATTCTTGTTCTGCACCATTAACCCAAATCTCAATTTGAGGAAGTAATATCCGAGTTCGCTTATCCTGACGCTTTCGTGAAGAAATCCTCAAATAAAAAATAAACTTGCCGTTTCGGTGTCTTTTAAAATAAAAAGGCCGCGGAAACGGCCTTTTTATTTCTGGGTGGCTGACGGGGGTCGCCTGTCCTGGCGCTGAAGCGGCAGGGAACCCGCGACTCTAGTTAATAAAAATAAGGCCGCGGAAACGGCCTTTTTATTTCTGGGTGGCTGACGGGGGTCGCCTGCCCTGGCGCTGAAGCGGCAGGGAACCCGCGACTCTAGTTAATAAAAATAAGGTCGCGGAAACGGCCTTTTTATTTCTGGGTGGCTGACGGGGGTCGCCTGCCCTGGCGCTGAAGCGGCAGGGAACCCGCGACTCTAGTTAATAAAAATAAGGCCGCGGAAACGGCCTTTTTATTTCTGGGTGGCTGACGGGGGTCGCCTGCCCTGGCGCTGAAGCGGCAGGGAACCCGCGACTCTAGTTAATAAAAATAAGGCCGCGGAAACGGCCTTTTTATTTCTGGGTGGCTGACGGGGGTCGAACCCGCGACATCTTGTTCCACAGACAAGCGCTCTACCATTGAGCTACAGCCACCTTGTCACCCGTAGATTGTACTATGCACCTCCCGACTGGGCAAGTGATTTTTATTTTCAATTTTAAATTCCCGGGTGCTCACTCCATATATGCTTTATAGTTCCTGCCCAACAAAGCCGTGCCAACGATTGGCTCGTCATCGGGAGACAATAGGTCAATACGCTTCTTTTTAATATTATCTAAAATAATGCTTTCGATCGTTTCCAGTTCATTCAGGATATTGATGACTGCAAAGGGATTATCATCGCCGGCAACACGGTTGCAGGAAATAGCGCCGCATGCAGTGCATACATGCACGATCATGATCTCACCTGTCATACGGCCGCTGTAGCGGTCATAACTGGTGTTCTTGAGAGTCAAGCCGATCGGGCGCATCTTCGCGCCGCAGATTGACTTGCGGTCACCGGGAACGTTCAAATCCAGGTGCCTGGACCACAAACACAGCGGGCAATGATTGCGGTGCTTGGTTCCTATAGATTGATTAGAGATTGGGGTACGGCAATTCAGACATCGGAAGGATGTCTGACGAGGCGAAAATCTTTATTCCATTGATTGAATTTTGACATAAAATTAGTGGCCCTAATTTTATCAAATTATTTCTTCTTTAGGCGAATTACCAATTGCAGGCATGAGAGTTGCATTACAGTCCAATAAGGAAAAACATTGTAATTGGGAGATGCTATACTGCCTAAAATATCTTGTTCTTTGTATGCTTTATTGCCCCTTTTAAGTTGTATGAATATGTGGGACACTTGATTTTAACTTCTGCTCATACGAAGCGATAACACGACGTACGCTTTCTGTATCAGGCGCATCGCATACAGCCTCGAGGAATCCGCTTTGGCAGGCAGTATTCATAAAATTAAGCAGCATTGAGGTATTCTCGGGAGTATCCTGAAGAGAAAAGGCAGCAATGATTCTGACGGGATCATGGTATTCACTTCCAAAATTCACCGGTTTCTTCAGGCGTACAAAAGACACTCCCGTTTCCAGTGCGCCGTCACTGGGAGATGCATGAGCCAGGGCTACGCCAGGAGTAAAAACGATATAAGGGCCTTGACAAATTACAAGATCGACCATTTGGTGAAGATAATTTTCAGATATCTTCTTTTTCCAAAGTAAAAGCTCCCCTGCAGAGATTATCGCTTCCTTCCAATCAGAAACCTCCTTGTCGAGGGATATCAGGTCGTCATCGAGTAAACTGGAAAAACAAAGAGCGTTACTATTCTCTTGGAAGTAAAGACTCTTTGTTTTGCCAGCCCCAAGATATGTATTAGGTTTATGTGGAATATTCTTGGGCTTAATTTTGGAGAGCGCTTGACGTATATGCTTTAAATCATCCTCATAAAGTATTGCATTGACTTTTACTGACCTAACACCGCTAATTTCCAAAGGTATTGTCGAGATGATGAGATCACAGTCATTGTCGCGAAGAACTCGCTTTAAGTTATGAATAGAACAAACAGCGGTGATGTTAGCCTTAAAATTCTTCTTGACAAATTCAGCGAGTAGATTACCCATGCCCATACCTGAATTGCACGCGATGATAATACTGGGCAGATAATCGCCATAAGAGATCCTTTCAATTGAAGCAAGAATATGCATAAGAATATATGCCACTTCATCATCACTGAAATTTTCTCCTAATCCGTTCTCTATGAAAGATACGTTCTCCTTGAGCACCGAAAAATCTTTCTGATATTTTTTCTGAATATCTTCTCTTAAAGGATTGGGAAGCTCCTCTCCTGATTTCACACGATGAAAGTAGTCAGAGATATGTGCCGTGAGATATTCATGTAAGATGGGATCCTCCATGAAATTGATCTCATAATGAAGCGAAAGCTTGTGCAGCAGACTTTTAACCAGTATATGGAAATTGATCTCCTCATGCCCAAGAGCTGGTTTTTCGAGAATGAATTTCATATCCTGAAGGCAAATAGCCAAATACTGCACTTCGTTCTCGTTATAAGGGACATACTTCTCCATGCGATGACAGATATCCTCAGCGAATAAAAGAGCATTGTCATTAAGATCCACAATGGGGGCATCGCGGAAGCTCACGCTTGCTTCTGCTTCAAGGCGGTAAAGCATCACACACACGATAAGCACGAGTTTATAGAACTCAAAATCAGGCATGTCTATATCAAATTGCTCCTCCGATCTTGTCACAATATCTTCTGAAATTGAATAGTTGCCATCGATCTTGAGAAGATGCTTAATATAATTGGCGCAGGGATCAAAGGAAAATACATTCCACGAGGATATGTTGATGAGATCAAGGGATTCCAGACAATCGAACAGAAGATCCCTCTTCTGGAATTCATTGCATTGGAGCATTAAACCGAAATGTTTATTCTCGTTTATTGCAATATCCAATGAATCGAAATAATCCTTGACAAATTTTAGGTCTGACAGAATAGTGGATTTACTGATAAAAAGTAAATTTTCAATTGTCTCGATTTTTAATGGGGTTTTTGAGCATACTAAAAGGATGATGATAATGCTCTGGCGCTCTGATGCAGATAGATGGTAGTCATAGAAATTCAGCGAGCTTACACTCTGGCAATATTTCTCGGCGATCTTCTTTCCACCTGAAAATGTGAACTCCCCATTGTTAAACTTCAACGCCTGCGGTAGAGAATTTTTTTTTACAAAGTAAGCAATTGTATTCCAATAATTATAAATAGTCCTCTCACTAACAGAGTAAGCTGCAGAGAAGATATCTATTGAAACAGGTGAGCCATTTTGATCGATAATCCTTTTGATCATATCGCAGGTCTGTTTATTCATTAATAATATGTCACTTATTCCTTTACATAAAAGTATACAAATAAACTTAAGTTTATAGAAGTATTTTTATTCATATGGATTATGGAACAGTTTCAAAGCCTTTGAAACAAATATGGCTTTTTTCTCTGGTGGAACAGTTCTATACTCTGGTCACGATAGCAGAAATATATATTAACTTGAATTCATCAGAAAGGAGGTGTTTATATGAGACCGGTCAAAATACTCATAGCCTGCGGAGGCGGAGTAGCCACATCGTCCTATGCTTCGGTTGAGGTTGAAAAGATCTGTAAGGACGCGGGGATCGAGGCGGAAGTAACAAAGGGCAAGATTATGGATGTGCCCTCCTCATCATCAAATTTCGACATATGCCTGGTTACGAGCAAATATCTACAAGAAGTGGACTGTCCCCTTTTTCCCATCTCTGCCCTTATTACCGGAATCGGTGCCGATGAGGTTAAAAAGAATATTACCAAGACATTGAAAGAAATAAATAAAGAAATCAACAACTAAGATCAAGCAACTTACTTCTTACAGGAGAATTATTATGCAAATTATCAATTCGATTGTCCAATTCATTATGAATGTGGGCGGAGCTACCTTCCTTCCGATCATGATAACCATCCTTGGCCTTATATTCGGAATCAAGTTTTTTGATTCTCTGAAAAACGGCCTGAGGATCGGTATAGGTTTCGTCGGTATCAGCGTGATACTAAGCCTTCTCATTAGTGGTATCCAACCTGCCGTAGACTACTATTCCACCATGGGCAGCGGCTTCACAGTTACTGACATCGGCTGGGAAGGCCTTGCGGCAATCGCCTGGTCAACTCCTTTCGCTCTCTTGATCATCCCATTGGGATTCATATTGAATTTCATCCTCATCAGGGCAAAATTTACAAAGACCATGAACGTAGATATCTGGAATTACTTTCAATTCGTTCTGGGAGCCGCAGTTGCTTATTACATCATGCTGCTCATCGGCGTTTCAACGGTCGTTTCGGCCATCATCGCCACACTCGTTGGTGTGCTCACCTCTGTGATCGCTCTTAAACTTGGCGATGCCATCGCTCCTTATTGGCAAAAGTATTATGATCTGCCCGGAACCACCTGCACTACATTCGACATTCTTACATGCAGCTGGCCAATAAGCTTCGTGGTATGCTGGTTGCTTGACAGGATTCCTGGAGTGAAGAATATAAAGGTTGACACCCATTGGCTAAACAATAAACTAGGTTCAATCGGTGAGACCTCCATTCTTACCTTTATCATCGGACTGTTGCTTTCCCTCATCACAAAACAATCCCTCGCGACAGCCCTCAGCATGAGTGTCACTCTCGCAGCGGCGATTATTCTGCTTCCGCGAATGGTTTCTCTGCTGATGGAAGGACTTGTACCCATCTCCAATGCTGCCAGATCATTTTTCCAGAAAAAGCTCGGGGACGACTATGAGATCAACATCGGTATGGATTGCGCACTATACCTGGGTGACGAATGTGGCATTTCCAGCTCGATCATCATGATCCCCATAACTATAGTGCTCGCTTTTGTTCTTCCAGGAGTCAATTTCTTCCCAATAGCTCTTATGGGCACCCTGGTCTATTTCACATGCGCAAGTGCACTTTTCGCAAAAGGTGATATTTTCAAGTGCATCATCAGCACAATGGCGATCATTTCATATATATGCATTATGGACTCGTTTCTATCTCCTCTTGTTACAGAGTTGGCGGTTCAAACTGGGTACATTGCTGACGCCTCCACCATGGTCACAGGAGCCGGAATAGAGACCCCTCACTGCCTAATCTTTGGCCTCATTGGCAAGTTATTTGGGGTCTGGTAAAGATTAAATATTCGTATCGTTCTGGGGCGAAACCTCAGGAGGTCGCCCCAGAAATAGCTTTGTGGTTTTCGATGAAAATATCATGTGAATGATAATGAAAAAATGTATATCACAGCAGGAATAATCGTCAGATTGTTCACTAGGGTTATAGTACTGTCCCTTTGGATACCCACTCCTTACCCTCGATCAAAATGACGATTACCATCAAAAATAACTTACTGTTCTAAATACTGCGATATCCATAAAACTTAGAAGCATCGAATACTCACCCGGATCATGACAGATTCTTGTTGGGAATATAACAAGAAAAAATCTATCCCAAATGTATTCGACGAAAGAGATCAGATTCTCCGCTTACATAAATAAACGTAACCGCAAGGTAAGACTTATCTACGTGTTGAAACAACAAAAACGTGAAGACGGAAAAGGAGCGCAGTGAATTGAAAAAGTTGTTTGTTGCTGAAGCGAACGCAGACAATTGGGAACAGTCGCTGAAAACAGCGGCAGATATTCTGTTCGAAAACCACTGTGTCAAGAAAGAATTTTACGAAAGCTGCGTGAAAAGGGAAAAAGAATTTCCCACTGGTCTCACCCCAGAGTGTCCCGTTGCTATCCCCCACACCGATAAAGATCAAGTTCTGGAAAATAGCATATGCGTGCTGCGGCTTAGCAAGCCTGTACTCTTCGGAAGAATAGATGACCCTGAAAAAACAGTACCTGTAGATTTCGTCATTAACATGGCCCTCCTAGACGATGAGGAGCATCTAGTGATGATCAAAAAAGTTATCAAATCCATTCAGGATAAGAGATATATCAATAGGCTTAAGAGCATGTCTCTTGACGAATTGAAACAGAGCCTTACGGAACATCTACTTTAGCAAAAAAAGAAGAAAAATAATATGGAGATTAATATGTGGACTAAGGATCTTTTTAACACAGAAAAACCTGTGATTGGTATGTTGCATCTTCTAGCGATGCCCACCGATCCTAAATATGACCCCGAGGGAGGTATTGAGAAAGTTTTTAATAGGGCAAAAAAAGATATGCATGCCCTCCAAAACGGAGGGATCGATGCAATACTTTTCTGCAATGAGTTCAGCATCCCCTATCTCGATGATGTCAATCCCATTACCATAGCATGTATGGCGAGTATCATCGGCGAACTCAGGAACGAGATCAAGATACCCTTCGGCGTTGACGTTGGAGTAGATCCTTACAAAGTGTTCGATTTAGCGGCAGCCGTTAGGGCACCATTTGTAAGAGAGACATTCACAGGAGCTTACGCTGGCGAATATGGTATTTCCAGCTATGAGATCGGTAAAATTGAACGGCACAGAGTGGATGTAGGCTGCAAGAACGTAAGAACTTTAGCGACATTGGTGCCAGAAGCATGTAAGCCTCTAGTAGATCGTCCCATAGAAGATGTGGCAAAGTCTACTGTATTTTGTGCGGAGCCAGATGCCCTCCTTGTCTACGGCTTGACTGCTGGACGCCCCATTGATGACGAACTGATCCCAAGGGTGAAGGCTGTTGTGGACACGCCCGTGTTCGCCAGCAATGGAGTAAGAGAAGACACTGTAGCGGCGACACTTGCCGCTGCAGATGGTTGTGTTGTGGGAACATGGCTCAAGGTGGATGGGAAATTCTATAACGAGACTGACGAAGCAAGGGTATCTACGTTAATGAAAAAAGCCCGAGAAGCCAGAGGAGGATAAAATGCTGATCAGTCCTTCCATAGCATCCTCCGACGTGCTGCATGTTGCCGATGAGGTGGATTTTTGTGATAAGTATTTTGGCCACGTACATCTGGATGTGGAAGATGGAGTTGCAGTAAATAATCTTTCTTTCGGCATGAAAATGTGCAAACTCATTTGTAAACGATCAACTTCCTATAAATCTCTGCATTTGGAAGTTCTCAATCCTATGGATTACCTGGAAGATTTGGCCGCCTGCAAAGCGGATATCGTATTTATCCAAACAGATCATCTTAAAAATCCCGCTGAAGTTGTGAACGCTTTTCAAAATAGAGGTGTGAACACAGGATTAAGCCTCAGCAATAGAGATCTGGAGAAAGACATCAGCGCTTTACTTAAAATGACAGATTCCGTACTTGTTCTCACTGCAAAGCTTGAAGATCCCATGCAAAAATATGACTTGGGTCTTGAAGCCTTTGCCCTTGAACTGGCGAAAAAAGGAAAAAGTGTCTGGATAGACGGAGGTGTCGATGCGGAAATATATAATCGTTTAAAAGACAGTCCAATATTTGCCGCCGTCATGGGTCGTGGAGTATTTGCCGATAAGAAAACAGCAGTGGAAAACTATTGCTGATTCCTGCTTTTAGCAGATGCGCCGTACCAAAGAGCTTTCAGTGGAAAAATATTCCATTGACTAAGTGTATATTTGATATTTGAAATTCTAATTAAATCAAAATCACCTGCAAAACGGGTGATTTTAATTTAATTCCTAAAAAAAGTTCCCAATTCGGAAGAGTTCTTTTTTTAGCTTTCCATAAGTTTTTGGATGGATGCAACGGCTTCGTTCAACTTCACGCTGGTCTGCTCACCGCTCTGCATATCCTTGACCTGCAGCGTTTCATTATCGCACTCGTCCGGCCCGGCCACGATCACATAACGCACGCCCAGTCGGTCAGCATATTTGAACTGCTTGCCGATCTTGGCCGCTTTTGGGTAAGCCATCACACTGATGCCCGCCTCGCGCAGCTTGGCAGCGATCTTAAGGCTGTAGGCCTGGCTGGCTTCGTCGAACACCGTCACCAGCACATTGGCCGGATACAGCTTAAGTTCAGGCAGTTTTCCAAATTGCTCCAGCACGATCGGCATGACCACATCCCCCATCGCGAATCCAACCGCAGGCAGCGGATTGCCGCCCACGTCCTCCACCAGGTTATCGTAATGTCCGCCGCCCAAAATTGCACGCGCATTCTCACCCACATCCCTGGCCTCAAAAACGATACCGGTGTAATAATCCAATCCACGCACAACGCGCGGGTCGTAAACTACATATTCATCCACACCCAGCGCCTTCAGTACTTCAAAGAAACGCATTACTTCCGGCGACGACTTGTATAATTCCTTGTCATCCAGGATCTTCTTCAAGCCATCCAATTGATCCTGCGAGAAACCGGATTCAAGCACATAAGCATCCCATTCCCCGGCGCTTAGCTTATCTCGCCGATCAATGATATTGAGCATTTTTTTCTTCTCTTCAGGATCATCAATTCCTAAAATGGAAAGCTGTTTGTCCACCAATCTGCGGTCGTTGATCAGTATCTTGACCTCATTGGATGTCAAGCCAACCGCCTTGAAGAATTCTGCGGCGATAGCCACCAATTCGGCGTCGCCTTCTGGGCAATCTACACCGATCAGGTCAATATTCCATTGGAAAAATTCGCGTGTGCGTCCTTTTTGTGGCTTCTCATAACGCCAGAAAGGTCCAAATGACCACCAGCGAAGTGGGTAGATCAATTGGTTCTGCCTTTGCGCTACCAGACGCGCCAGGCTGGGGGTTAGTTCCGGACGCAGAGTGATCAGGTTGCCGCCCCGGTCAGGGAAGACGAAAGATTGTTCTTTCACCAGCTCCTCGCCGGACTTGGCGGCATACAGTTCTATGGTTTCCAGAAACGGCCCATCATACTCCTGATAGCCAAAAGATTGCGAAACCTGGCGGATCTTGCTGTAAAGCCAGTTGCGCAGCGCCATTTCTTCAGGATAGAATTCGCGTGTACCTTTAACAGATTGGATGATATTTTTCATTGCTTTTCTTTCAAATTTCCTAAAAATTTTAACATATAATTACTGCGGCAGTTTTTAATTGAGCGTTGAAAGTTATTAAGTTGAATGAATATTAAGAATCTGATCAAGTACATTGATGGTGATCTGCTGACAAAATCAGCAGACCTATCGCGGGAAGTCAAAGGCGGCTGCGGAGCTGATCTGATGAGCGATGTCCTCGCCTCCATTCAGCCTGATGCGGTGCTGTTGACCGGCCTGTGCAATCCACAAGTCGTTCGTACAGCCCAAATGTCAGACGTGGCTGCCATCATTTTTGTCCGCGGCAAGAAGCCTCCACAAGAAACCATTGACCTGGCCGATGAAGAAGGTATCCCATTGATAACTTCCCCGTTTGGTATGTTTGAACTTTCCGGACGTCTGTTCATCGCAGGACTGCCCAGCCTTGAACGCCCGATCCCGGAATAAATATCGGTCTTGGTTTTCTAGAGGCAAATGGATATTCGCGACTTAAATTTTGATAAAGTACCTCCCAGATTTAAAGGCAAGGTAATCTCCGATGAACTTGCCGGTAACATCACGCGCGTTGAAGAGCTGGCTTACATCCTGAAGATCAAGGATGTAATGACCAGCGAAGTCAAGACACTCAGTCCGAACAATACCATGCAGGATGTGCTGGTATTCATGCGTGAAAACCGCATTTCAGGTATTCCAATCGTTGATGAAGTGAACCACAAACTGATCGGCATGATCAGTACGGAAGACCTGATCAAATGTCTGGCCGATCATGCCATCAATGTAAAGCTTCGTGAATACATGACCACCGACCTAAAGACCGTGAATTCTTTCGATCATCTCACGGAAGCTTTGAAAATATTCGCCAAAACCGGACTTGGCCGGTTGCCCGTTTTGGATGAAAAAGACAACCTCGTCGGCATCATTACCAAAGGGGATGTGAATTATGGCCTGCTGCGCGCACTGGAACACGATTACCAGGAAGAGGAAGTCAGGCGCTACCGCGCCTCACACCTTTTTGAGGATATTGAATCCGAACGCTCCAGCCTGATCCTGCGTTACAACATCGAACGCTACGACTTCACCCACGGCGGCACTGCCTCCAGCAGGATCAAGCGTGCTCTCCTGCGTCTGGGCGCTAACCAGCAGCTTGCCCGCCGGGTAGGTATCGCAGTCTATGAAGCCGAGATGAACCTGATCATTCACACCACCAATGGCGGATCCCTGCATGTCGAGATAGAACCGCACCAAATTTCTGTTTTCGCCTGGGATGAAGGCCCCGGCATTGAAGATGTCAACCTGGCCATGAAGCCCGGCTACTCCACCGCAACCGAAGAGATACGTGAACTGGGCTTTGGCGCGGGCATGGGATTGACCAATATTTCACGTTGTGCTGATGAGATGGACCTTCAATCAAAATTAGGCAAAGGTACTCATTTAAATATGAAATTCTTCCTGAAAGGTGAAGATGTTGTCGGAGAAGGTTATACTGGGAAAAAAGGAGAGAGGAAATGACACTTGACCAGATTATCAAAGACCTTGATCTGAAGATATTGACCGAGAAGAAAGATTTTTCCATTGTGAATCCAACGCATGGTTATGTATCGGATATGCTTAGCTGCGTAATGACCGGCGCCAAACACCCAAAGTATCTGGGTAACCCTGCAGGCGCACAACAATATCGTCGCGGTGGGTTGTCTGCTTGAGTTAGCCGCCGTGATCATCACGGAAGGCGCCCAGCCGGATGAAGAGACGATTAAAAAAGGCCAATGAAGAAGGGCTAACCTTGCTCTCATGCCCCAAGAACTCCTTTTATATTGCCGGCAAATTATGGGAAATGGGTTTGCGCGACCAGTAATCCGGTATTCACGTGAGTGATAAAACCGAAAAACTAAGTTCGTTCAGGGCGGAATTGCATCTGCATACCGTGCTATCACCATGCGCCGAAGTAGAAATGATCCCTCCTTTAATAATCCAGACCGCAGAATCCAAGGGCATCAACCTGATCGCAGTCAGCGACCATAATGCCATTGATAATATTTCCGCGGTCATGAAAGCCGCCAGGGGCAGCACCGTAACCGTTCTGCCCGGGATCGAGCTGCAGACACGTGAGGAAATCCACAGCTTATGTTTGTTTGACACGCTTGAACAAACTCAAGCCTTTTTCGCCGAGGTCCTGCCAACCTTCCCCAATATAAAAAATAATGCGGAGTTCTTTGGAGAACAATTCGTCGTGGATGAAACCGGAGATTTCATCCGCCGTGAGGAAAGATTGCTGATCAGCTCCTCTTCCCTTTCATTAAAAGAAGCCTGGCAAACCATCAACCGGCATCAGGGATTAATGATTCCCGCGCATGTCAACCGCTCGGCGTTTGGTTTGCTGCCTGTCCTGGGTTTTGTTCCAGCGGATATTGACATCAAAATCCTGGAGATATCCAGACATATCACTCCGCAGCAGGCGTGCGCTGCTTTTCCCCCAGCTCAAAGATTACCATCTCATCCAGAGTGGCGACGCACACCGTTTGGAAGAGATCATCGCGCCCAATTTGTTCCGGATAGCCGCTCCTACAATCGCTGAGATCGTTATGGCATTGAAAAGTGAGGATGGACGCAGTTACAGGAACATTCTCAACACTTCCGCAGGGTAATTGTGAGTATCTTCCTGTGAAATTTGTTTCGTTTTTCTAATAAATCTCTAATATTTATCCCTCAGTAAACGTAAATTTTAATTCCATGATAAAATCACATGGTTTTAAACAAATTTAATTTATGGCATACAAATGTTAGACACAATTACAGACACATCAAAAATAGATCCAAACCAAAATCCCGAATTAGCTGCCAGAGTTGATGAAATTCTGGAAAAGCATCGTGACAAGCCAGGCAGCCTGATGGTCATTCTCAATGAAGTTCAGGCAAAAATCGGCTTCGTCTCGGAACAAATCCAAGCCTATATTGCTGCCGGTCTGCACATTCCAGTCAGCAAAGTCCATGGTGTGATTTCCTTCTATTCATTTTTTACGACACGTCCGCGTGGGAAGCACACGATCAAGTTCTGCATGGGCACCGCATGTTATGTCGGCGGCGCATCCCAGCTCATTGACAAAGCCAGACAATTGATCGGTGTTGACTTGGGAGAAACTACTGAAGATGGCAATGTTACGCTGGAAGAATGCCGCTGTGTGGGCGCTTGCAGTCAAGCCCCCGTGATCGTGATTGACGATACGATTCATGGGCGCGTAAAGCCAAATAAAGTGGCGCAGTTGATCCGCTCCATCGAAAGAAGCGATCAGTCGGAATAATATCTTGAAAGAACTATCACTGCATATCCTGGATATTGCAGAAAATAGCGTCAATGCTGGCGCTGACAAGATAGAAATATGCATTGTTGAGAACTTTAAAAACGACAGTTTATCCATCACAATTATTGATAACGGTAGGAGGAATGGATAAAGAGACAGTTCAGAGAATAACGGATCCCCTTTGTTACCAGCCGGACCACACGAAAGGTTGGCCTCGGAATCCCATTTCTAAAAGCTGCTGCAGAAGCCTGCCGAGGCAGCCTGGTGATTGATTCCCAGGTTGGCAAGGGAACCCGCATCCAGGTAACATTTCAACGCAGCCATATCGACCGAATGCCTCTGGGAGATATCAAAGGTACATTCCTCAGCCTAATGATTGGATATCCACAGGTCAATTGGATTTTTAGGTACCAAATTAATGAAAAATCCTTTGAATTGGATGATCGTCCCATAAAAGAGACACTGGACGGCATACCATTATCTGAGCCTAATGTGATAAATTATTTAAAGGAAACATTGGACAAAGGTATAAAAGAAATCTCGGTACCAAATTATTAATCAAATCGAGTTTGCAGGAGTGAAAATGAACGCGATTAAAAGCTTGGATGACTTGAAAAAAAATCAGAGAAGCAGCGCTGGAGAAGAGCGCAAATTATCCGAAAATTCCGGATCAACCCAGGTGATTATTGGCATGGGTACATGCGGGAATCGCTGCCGGCGCACGTGATACGATGAAATCTGTCTTGGATTTCATCGAAAGCAATAATCTAGAGAACGTTTGTAGTAACACAGACAGGCTGCATCGGATTATGCGAACAAGAGCCGATCATGCAGGTTGTCCTGCCTGGTAAAGAAAAGGTAACATACGGCAAAGTAGATGCCAGGTGTTGCCCAAGAAGATCATGGAAGAACATGTAAGTAAAGGAAATGCGGTTCAAGACCACATTATTACTTTATAAATAATATTGGAATTCAAATAGATAGCATCAGGTACACAAAAGCATGACATATTTTCGTTCACATATTTTAGTCTGTAACGATCCCGCCTGCCTGAATAAAGGCTCCATGGAAATTATGCAAGCATTGAAAGATGAGCTTGCCTCAAAGGGATTACAGGATGAAGTTGAAGTTCTCGATACACCACGTCTGGGTAAATGCGATTGCGGCCCGGAAATCATGGTCTATCCTGAAGGATTTCATTACATCAATTTGAAAAAAGACCAGATCCCCTTCCTGGTTGAAGAACAATTCATCAAAGGGCGTCCGGTCAATGATCTGCTGGCTCCTCCCAAGAAAGAAGAAGCACAGGAATTGCGCGAACCTACCGCGAAAGAGATCCGTGGTCGTTCTGCGGAATTGCGGCAAGATCAACCCTGAGAATATTGAAGACTATATTGCGGAAGATGGTTACCAGGCTCTCGCGAAAGTCCTGACCGAATGTTCTCCGGATGAAGTCATCGCCACCGTTAAGAAATCCGGCCTGCGCGGCCGCGGCGGCGCCGGCTTCCCCACCGGTATGAAGTGGGGCTTCACGCGTGACAGCGCGGGCGACGTTAAATATCTGGTCTGCAATGCAGACGAGGGCGACCCCGGTGCTTTCATGAACCGTGCAGTCCTTGAGGGCGATCCACATTCAGTGATCGAAGGTATGATCATCGGCGCGTATGCCATTGGCGCCTGCCAGGGCTATATTTACTGCCGTGCAGAGTATCCTATTGCAGTACGCACATTGAACATTGCTCTAGATCAAGCCAGGCACTATGGCTTGCTTGGAGAGAATATCTTCGGAACAGATTTCAGCTTCGATCTTGAAGTCCGCATGGGCGCAGGCGCATTTGTTTGCGGTGAAGAAACCGCTCTGATCGCCTCTATCGAAGGCAAACGCGGCGAGCCAAGACCCCGTCCGCCCTTCCCGGCTGTTAAAGGCCTTTTTGGGAAACCGACTAATATCAACAACGTGGAATCCTACGCGAACATTCCCCAGATCATCATGAGAGGTCCGGAATGGTTCTCCAGCATGGGCACAGAAAAAAGCAAAGGCACCAAGACTTTTGCTCTGGCCGGCGACGTCAAGCGCACCGGTCTGATCGAAGTACCGTTCGGCATCACATTGCGAGAGATCGTATTCGATGTCGGCGGCGGGATCAAGAATGACCGCAAATTCAAAGCCGTCCAAACAGGCGGCCCAATGGGCGGCTGCCTTCCTGAAGAATATCTGGACTTGCCGGTTGACTACGAACAACTGACCAAAGCAGGCTCAATCATGGGCTCCGGCGGTATGGTCGTCATGGACGAAGATACCTGCATGGTTGATATCGCCCGCTTCTTCATGGATTTCATCCAGGGAGAAAGCTGCGGCAAATGCAATCCCTGCCGCATCGGTACACGCCGGATGCTTGAGATCCTGACCAGGATTTGCAACGGTGAAGGCCGTGATGGCGACATCGAATTGCTTGAGGAATTATGCATGGAAATCCATCAGGATAGCCTGTGCGGCCTCGGGCAAGGTGCGCCCAACCCTGTCATGAGCACACTCAAGCATTTCCGTCACGAGTACGAAGCTCACATATATAAGAAAGAATGTCCCGCGAAAGTATGTCGCGCTCTGATCCATTACGAGATCCAACCTGATAAATGCGTAGGCTGCACACTCTGCGCACGCAACTGTCCGGTTGAAGCAATCAGCGGTGAAACAAAGAAGCCTCATGCCATCGACCCCGATAAATGCATCCGTTGCGGTATCTGCAAGCAGGTCTGCAACTTCGATGCGATACTAGTAACATAGTATTCACATAAACATAATCTCGATCAAAAAAGCCAAAAAAGGAGGAACGTGCATGTCCACAAAAATTAGCAACGGTCGGGATGTAAAAGAAATAGTCGATGCAGTGGTTGAAAAACACCACGCAAAACAAGAGGAATTGATTCCTATTTTGATGAACGTCAATCAGGAATTAGGATTTATACCTGCTGACGCGCTGGAAATGATTAGTGACAAAATGCATATACCGCAAAGCCGTGTTTACTCTGTAGCCAGTTTTTATCATATGATTTCAACGAAACCTACGGGTGAACACGTCATCAAATTCTGTGAAAGCGCTCCTTGCCACGTCGCCGGAGGGAGAGAAGTCTGGGAAGCGCTGTTAAAAGAACTTGATCTGAAACCTGGCGAAACCAGCGCTGACGGCAAATGGACACTGAAGACCACAAGTTGCCTTGGTGTCTGCGCCGTTGGGCCGGTTATGATGGTTGATGACGATATATATGGCAATTTAACTCCGGATCAAATCCCCGGAATTCTCGGCAAATATGAGTGAAAGGAGCAAATCATGAAAATCAAACGTTCTATGGTACTGGTTTCCAGCGATCCTCACTCAATTGAAAGAGGTTCGGAGAAGATCTATCAGCGTCTTGCAGAAGAATTGAAATCATATAATTTGACGGATGAGATATCATTATCCAGGGTCACGGACATTGACCGCAGTGATGCGTCACCGATGGTCATTGTATATCCTGAAGCGGTTGTTTACGGGCCTTTATCTCCTGATGATATCCCTTTCCTTGTAGAAGAGCATTTATACAAAGGCCGCATTGCTTCCCGCTTGCAGGCCCCAACTAAAGAGCTTTCCGGCAAGATCGCCTGGCTGTCAGCCCGCCAGGGCACTCTGCCGGCTGAGCAGCGTATTGTCCTTGAACGGGCTGGGATCATTGATCCCGACTCGATCGAAGACTATATCGTTCACGACGGTTATCAAGCACTCGGTGAAGTACTCACAGAGATGAAACCGGCCGACGTTATTGAACTGATCACGGAATCAGGGCTGAAAGGCCGCGGCGGCGCCGGCTTCCCCACGGGAACCAAATGGCGCTTCGTCGCCGGTACATCCAGTGACAAGAAATATGTGGTTTGCAATGCCGATGAAAGCGAACCGGGCACTTTCAAGGATCGCTTGATCCTCGAAGGCGACCCGCACAGCATCATCGAAGCCATGACGATCGCAGCCTATGCTGTGGGCGCCGATGAAGGCTATATCTATATCCGCGGTGAATATACCCTGGCCCAAACCCGCCTGCTGAACGCTATTTTGCAGGCCAAGGAAATGGGCTTCCTGGGTGAAAATATTTTCAATTCAGGTTTCAACTTTGAATTGCACGTTCACGGCGGCGCAGGTGCTTACATCTGCGGTGAAGAAACTGCCTTGATCGAATCCCTCGAAGGCAAACGCGGTGAACCGCGTCCACGCCCGCCCTACCCAACCACCAATGGCCTGTGGGATAAACCCACCCTGGTGAATAACGTTGAGACACTCGCCAATGTTCCGGCCATCATTCGCAACGGCACGGACTGGTTCAAGTCATTCGGCACTCCCTCAAGCTCCGGAACCAAGGTCTATACGATCCTTGGGAACGTCAATGTTACCGGTTTGATCGAGGTGCCAATGGGCATCACATTGCGCGAGGTTATATCCATCTATGCACAGGGAATGAAAGATGGCAAGAAGTTGAAGCTGGCCCAGACGGGCGGTTCCAGCGGCTCCATCATTCCGGCAGAATTGCAGGACATCCCAATGGATTACGACTCATACGCCAATGCCGGCGTGGCCATGGGATCCGGCGCTCTGCTGATCTGCAGTGAGGATACCTGCGTGGTTGATCTGGCGAAAGTGCTGTTGAACTTCTTCCGCTTCGAAAGCTGCGGGAAATGCAATCCATGCCGCATCGGCAATCAACGCGCATATCAAATTTTGACCAATATCACTGAAGGTCTGGGAAACTTGAAAGACATTGATGACCTTCAAAACATTAGTAAATGGTTGTACGAAATGTCCAACTGCGGTCTGGGTCAGACATCTGGCTCACCCCTCAAGGACATTATTAATAAGTTCCGCGATGAAGTGGAAATCCACATCACCAAGAAAGAATGCCCCGCGGGTGTTTGTCCGATGAGCGGTCAAGCTACGACAGCGGTGTAAAAGTAAATTCGGAGAGAATGAACATGGTAAATTTGACAATTGATGGAAAAAAGATTGAAGTAAAGGAAGGTACTACTGTTCTGAATGCCGCTAGATCGGCTGGAATCGAAATTCCTACCTTATGCGACCACCCACAATTGACCCCTTACGGCGGATGCCGTTTATGCTTGGTCGAGGTGGAGGGGGCACGCACGCTGCAGCCTTCCTGCACCCTGCCAGTCAGAAATGATATGGTTGTGCAAACAGACACGGAGAAAGTTCGTGAAGCTCGGAAATTCGTGCTCACTATGATCTTCAGTGAACGAAACCACTTCTGCCCTTATTGCCAGGTCAGCGGCGGTGATTGCGAACTGCAAAATGCTGCATACGCCGAAGATATGACGCACTGGCCCCTGCAGCCGAACTGGAAACCCTTCCCTGTGGATGCTTCCCATCCTTTCATTATCATGGAAAACAACCGCTGCATCTTGTGCCGCCGTTGTGTACGCGCCTGCGGTGAATTGGTAGGCAACTTCACCCTCGGGTTTGAAGAACGCGGCGCGGATAGCGCACTGGTTGCCGACCTTGGTCTCCCGCTGGGCGAATCCTCCTGCGTCGGCTGCGGTACCTGCGTTCAGGTCTGCCCCACCGGTGCATTGATCGACCGCTGGAGCGCCTACCAGGGCAAAGAAACCGAAGTTGAAGTTACCAAGACTATCTGCCAAGGCTGCTCGGTCGGCTGCGGCATTGAGATCATGACCCGCGATAACCGCTTGGTCCGCATCGAAGGTGATTGGGACGCCGCTGTCAACGGCGGGCTGCTCTGCGATGTCGGTCGTTTCCACCCGATGATCGAAGAACGTGAAAGATTGCTGACACCTATGATCCGCAAGGATGGAAAGCTCAAAGCTGCTACATGGGATGACGCGATTGCGGCAGTTACTGCCAAAATGCAGTCTTCCAAGGGTAAAGCTGCCGGTGTGGCTTCCACACGCTTATCCCTTGAGGCTCTCGACGCCTTCAAGCAGGTATGCCAGGCAGCCGGCGTAGATAAATTCTTCAGCACGGAAGAAAGTCTGCCCACGGATGCCGCCGTCAAACTGGCAAAGATTTCCGGCAAGCCATCTGAAGGCAAGTTAGATGACATCAAGAATGCCGATTGCTGCCTGGTCCTCGGTGAAGACATTACCAAAGACCACCAGGTTATCAGCTTCTTCATCAAACGCAATTTGCCCAACGGCGCGAAACTGATCCATGTCGGTAAAGCGGACTCAGGATTCAAGAACTTCGCGACCAGCAGCCTTACGGTTGCAGACGCCAGCCTTGCTGATTTCCTGGCCGATTTGAAAGCACTGGTCAGCTCCGGCAGTGATGTCCAGAAAGTCGTTGATAAATATGGTATTTCAGCAGATGATCTGGCAGAAGCAGTTGAGGCTCTGAAGGCCGCCGGTAAGGCCGCGCTGGTCTTCGGCAACCGCTTCGAAGTCAAAGATCAATCTGCTATTTACGTTGCAGCAGCAGATCTGGCTGCCTCAATGAAAGCCGCGCTTGTTTCCACCAAGGGGAACATCAACAGTCTGGCTGCCGCGCAGATGGATATGGACAATGATGTCGATCTCGCCGGCGTGGAAATGGTTGTTCTGGCTGCCGGCGATGAAAAATTCACCCAGCAGTTTATGAAGAAATTTGAGAAAGCACCTTTCATGGTGATGCTCAGCAGCTACATCTCACCGCTGACTGCCTCCGCGGATATCGTCCTGCCTGTAACGAACTGGCTTGAACAGGACGGCACCTTCCTCAACATCGATGGACGCTTGCTAAATGCCAGCGCTGCACTAAAAGCTCCAGAAGGTGTATTATCCAGCATGGATGCTCTCAGTAAATTGGCTGAAGGATTGGATGTCAAACTGGCATCCAATTGGAAAGATGATCTGAAGACACCTTCAGCAGTGGTGATAGATTAATAATTTATATTTGGAAGAGGAGATAGAATTAGATATGGCAAAACCTAAAGTTGCAAGTGATTGGTTAGCTGGATGCGCTGGCTGCCATATGTCCTTTCTCGATATCGATGAACGGATTGCACAATTAGTTGAACTGGTTGATCTGCGCGCCACACCGATTACTGATCTGAAAGTGCCGGATGATAGATGGCGTTACGGTTGGTATTTTGGAAGGCGGAATTAACAATACGTATAACGAGCATGTCGCCAAACAAATGCGCGCGCGCTGCAAGATCCTGGTCGCACTGGGTGATTGCGCTGTTTTCGGTGGTGTCCCCGCCATGCGCAATTTCTTCACTCTTGAAGATTCGCTGAAACGCGCATACGTCGAAACCCCCAGCACAGATTCCAGCGGGAAGATTCCCTTCTTCACCCTGAATTGGCTGTCCCGACCCGTGTGCGGGCAGTCCATGAGGTTGTTCCAGTGGACGTATTTATTCCTGGCTGCCCGCCTGATGCCGATATCATCTTCTATCGCATTGAGCCGAACTGGCTCAGGGACGCATTCCGAAAGCTGGAAAACCAGAATCTGATGTGGAATTAGAGGTAAATGATTATGGTTGCTCAGAAAATTACTATTGAACCCGTAACCCGAATTGAAGGTCATGCCAAGGTTACAATAAATCTTGAATGAAGACGGGCAAGGTTGATCACGCCTATTTTCACGTCAATGAATTCCGTGGATTCGAAAAATTCTGCGAAGGCCGTATGGTCTTTGAAATGCCTTCCATCACACCCAGAATTTGCGGCATTTGCCCGGTAAGTCACCACTTGGCCTCCGCCAAGAGCTGGCGATATTGTGATGGGCTGTCCGCCACCCCGCACAGCTTCATTGCTGCGCGAGTTGATGCACATGGGCCAGATCATCCAAAGCCATGGCATGCATTTCTTTGAATTGGCCGGTCCCGGATTTGATTCTCGGTTTTGACGCTGATCCTGCCATCCGCAACGTAGTTGGATCTGATCCAGGCAGACGCCAATCTGGCGCTGAAAGCAGTCGCTTTGCGTAAATATGGGCAGGAGATCATCCATACTAGTCGGCGGACGCCGCATTCACCCCAATTTCGCAGTTCCCGGGCGGCGTCAATAATACCTTGAAAGCCTCCGAATCTCGCGATACCATCCTGGCTGGGATCGACGAAATGATTGCCATTACCCAGGCAGGCCTGAAAATCTTCAAAGATTGGGCAGCAGCCAATCAGGAAGACATCAACAAGTTTGCCGTGTTCCCAAGCGGTTATCATGGGGTTGGTTACGCCCAGAAAACAGCACTGGAACTTTACCAGGGCAATATCCGCCTGGTTGGCAGGGATGGCAAAGAACTGGAGAATTTCGATTCCAACGACTATTTGGACGTACATTTCCGAGCACGTTGAGGATTGGTCCTATCTGAAATTCCCGTACTACAAGAAAGATGGGATATCCCGGAAGGCGTTTATCGGGTCGGTCCGCTGGGCCGTCTTGAATGCCTGTCAAAAAGATCGATACACCGCTGGCTAACAGAAGGAATTTGAAGAATATCGCGCCATGAACAATGGCAAACCGATTGAGAATACTCTGCATTATCCATTACGCACAGATTGATTGAAACGCTGTTCGCAATTGAAAGAGTTAAAGGTGCTGTTGGATGATCCCGACATTATGGGCGAAGGACATTCTGAACACCAGGCATAATTTCAAAGGGCGAAGGAGTAGGTGTCATTGAAGCGCCTCGTGGAACCCTATTCCACCATTACATCGTGAAAGAAAACGGGCAGGTTGAGAAAGTCAACCTCATCGTTTCGACCGGCCATAATAACTGGGCTATGAGCGAAGCGGTTGACTCGGTAGCCAAAACTTACATCACCGGACCGGATATCACCGAGGGAAGGTCTATTGAACCGGGTGGAAGCTGCTATCCGCGCTCACGATCCCTGCCTGTCCTGCTCTACCCACGCCAGTTGGTCAGATGCCGATGGTTGTTGAACATCATCGATGCTAAAGGTCAGGTACAGTCAAGACTCTTGCGGCGGGATGCATTAGATTTACCAATCAATTGTCCAATAAAGTGCCGTCAGTATTTGACGGCACTTTTTTTAAAGTATGAAATCAACTATCCTTCATCGGCTATGGCAATCCTGATCGCGGAGATGACGGTGTTGCCTGGCATTTATTAAATATCGGTATTGGCTGCACACAGGCTTCCGGTGTCAGGGATTATGACCTGTTCAGCAGTGATATTATCCATGCCAAACCCGGATTTGGATGTCTGGTTCAATTTTCAGCTTCTTGCCTGAAATGGCAGATACGATTGCGGGGTATGAACAGGCTGTTTTCATCGATGCGCACACCGGTGAAATCGAAGGAAGATATCAGCTATCATTCCTGCTCCAGCCCGCTTTTCAGAATTCTCCTTTCACCCATCATTTCACGCCCTGCCTCATGCCTGGCTCTGGCAGAATCTATGAAAGGCATGCATACCCGCAATCGTGGATGTTGCTCTCGGTGCGAGGGTACCGGTTTGAATTCTGCCAGAGACCTTATCTGCAAAGCAAACACTTAGGCTTTAGCTGAGAAAGGCTTTCGCCCTTCTGCAAAAGCGATTTCATAGCAATAATTATGATTTTTATTAGTATTTTTATACCTTAATAGTATAATGTTTCGCATGCACGAATATGGCAGTCACGGAATCACTTATTGAAAGACTGCTTCAGTGATTACGCCAATAAAAATGAATGCTAAAAAGAGTACTTAGCACTAAATCTCTTGATCGGTGATTTATCCGGCATCATTGACGACAGTGTTCAATTTTATTGGGATATTATTAGCAAGAGATACCATCTGCAGTGCAGCAAAATTGAATGTGGAAAAGCAGCCTGCCAGGTTCTTATGCCAATCCTGCCAGAAAGAATTCGACATGGGCGGCGAATTGACACCCTGCCCTTTCTGCCAGAGTATAGACATCAAAGTGATATCCGGAGATGAATTCATGCTTAAAAGCATTGAAATTGAGAAATGAGGCCAGTAATGAAAACACAAAAAGTCCAAATCGTCCAAAAGATCATGAACGCCAACGATCAAATGGCCGCTGAAAACCAGCAATTCTTTGACGAGAAGAATATTCTTGCCATCAATGTCATGGCTTCACCAGGAGCAGGAAAAACCAGCCTGATCCTCCGAACGATTGAAGCATTATCCCCTGAATTCAATATCGCCGTCATTGAAGGCGATACTGCTCCCGTTACCATCGACTCGGATAAGATCAATGAACTCGGGACTCCAGTCACCCAGATCAACACCGGCGGTGATTGCCATCTTGACGCGCTCATGGTGCGCAAGGGAATGGAAGCGCTGGATTTGGATGACACAGATCTGGTGATCATTGAAAATGTCGGCAACCTGGTATGTCCCGCCGCTTTCCAGCTCGGCGCGCACATCAAGATCGTCATTGCCAGCATCCCTGAAGGCGATGACAAGCCTTATAAATATCCGAACATCTATCGCGGTATCCAGTGCCTGGTGCTTAATAAAACCGACCTCATACCTTATGTTGATTTCGATTTGGAATATTTCAAACAGGGCATCCAGCTGCTCAACCCCGGTGTGGATATCATCCCCCTTTCCAGTAAAACCGGAGAAGGATTAGGCGATTGGTTCGCCTGGTTGAAAACCAGGGTAAATGAAAAGAAGCATGGCTCCCAATGATCTGATCGGGAATAAGATCCATATCAACGGTATCGTCCAGGGTGTGGGTTTCCGCCCGTTCATATACGCGCTCGCGCAAAAACATCACATTACCGGCTGGGTGAGAAATTCCTCAGCCGGTGTAGATATTGTTGCCAATGGCGAAGCTGCCGCGATGGATGCCTTTGTCGAAGATATCCACCAGCAGTCCCCTCCTCTGTCCAGGATCGATGACATTCAGGTCGAAGTCATCACACCGGATGGATTTGAGGATTTTCGCATTGTCGCCAGCAAGGTGGAGGAAAACGGATTTATTCCCGTTTCACCCGATATGTCCATCTGCGATGATTGCCTGCGCGAATTGTTTGATCCGCAAAACCGGCGCTTCCGCTATCCTTTCATCAACTGTACCAACTGCGGCCCGCGCTTTACTATCATCAAGGACATCCCCTACGACCGTCCGCTTACCACCATGGCATCATTTGAGCTGTGTGACGCCTGTTCAGCGGAATATCATGATCCGCTAGATCGCCGCTTCCATGCCCAGCCAGTGGCCTGCGCGGATTGCGGCCCGCGTGTCTGGTTCGAAAGCAATGGAGAAGAAATCGCCTCTTCAGAGGATGCCATCCAAACCGCACGTGCGTGGTTGAAAGCAGGCAAGATCATCGCGATTAAGGGTTTGGGCGGTTTCCACCTGGCTTGTGACGCTTCCAATGTCAAAGCCATTCGAGAACTTCGCCTCCGCAAGAAACGCTCCGAGAAATCTTTCGCGCTCATGGTCTATGACCAGGCTGCCGCAGAACGATTTTGCGAGATGAATGCGGCTGAAAAAGCATTGCTCAATTCCAGGGAAAAGCCCATCCTCATCCTGCAGCGTAAACCCGGTGCAGGCCTGCCGGCAGAGATCGCTCCCGGCCTTAATACGCTGGGTATCATGCTGCCCTACACCCCATTGCATTATCTGCTGCTTGAACCGGCGCCGGATTTTCCACAGGTTCTTATCATGACCAGCGGCAATATCAGCGAAGAGCCTATTGCCTATACGAATCCCTCCGCGAAATCCGAATTATCGCAGATCGCCGATGGATTCCTGCTCAACAATCGTGATATCAACATCCGCGTGGATGATTCCGTCATCGCCGAACATCAAGGGAAGCCTTACTTCTTCCGCCGTTCACGCGGCTATGCACCAATCCCCTGCAGCCGGGCATCGCCATGCGGGAAATACTGGCGGTCGGCGCGGAATTGAAGAACACTTTCTGCCTGACAAAGGAGAAATATGCCTTCGTCAGCCACCATATCGGCGACTTGGAGAACCTGGAAACGCTCAAAGCCTTCGAAACCTGCATCCCGCACTACGAGCATATCTTCAAGGTAAAGCCGGAAGCAATCGCGCGCGATCTGCACCCGGATTACCTCTCCTCCCGCTACGCTCAAACAAGGGCCCAGGAAGAAGACCTGCCCATCATCAATATTCAGCACCATCACGCCCATCTGGCGGCCTGCCTCGCAGATAACCGCTGGCAGAGCGATGATCCTGTCATCGGTGTCATTTTGGACGGCACCGGTCTGGGAACCGATGGACGCATCTGGGGTGGAGAATTCCTCTACGGAAACTACACCGGCTTCGAAAGGCTGGCCCATTTGGATTACTATCCCCTGCCCGGCGGAGACAGCGCCGTACGCCAGCCCAAACGCCTGGCTGCCGCTTATCTCAAGCAGGCAGGCATCCCCTGGCACGAAACTCTTCCTCCCATCCAGGCGCTCAATGAACAAGAGAAAGCCATCATCGGCGCCCAGATCGATAAGGACATCAATTGTCCATATACATCCAGCATGGGGCGCCTTTTCGATGCAATCGCCAGCCTGATCGGCTTGAGGCAGATCGTCAACTACGAAGCTCAGGCTGCCATCGAATTGGAGCAGAATATTGATCCCAGCGTCCATGATAACTATCCATATGATTTTGACGGCGAGATCATCAGTCCTGCTCCCCTGCTCAATGCAGCTGCTGCGGACATTCAAGCCGGCGTGGGAACCGGGCCAATCGCGGCCAAATTCCACAATACGATTGTCCACATGGTCGTGGAAGTCAGCCGTGAAATCAGCCGGATCACTGGAAGCAAGACCGTGGCGTTATCCGGCGGGGTCTGGCAAAATATGTACCTGCTCAAACATACCGTCCCAGCCCTGCAAGAGGCTGGGTTTCAAGTCCTTGTCCATCATCATGTGCCGCCCAATGACGGCTGCATCTCTCTTGGGCAGGCTTTGATCGCTAATAACCAATTACAATAGAAACTTGAGGTAATAAGTTATGTGTCTAGGAATACCCGGAAAAATAATTGAAATAAACACCCAGGAAGGTACGCGCATGGGTAAGGTAGATTTCAGCGGCGTAGAACTGGAAGTCTGCCTCGAAGCCGTTCCTGAAGCCAAGGTCAATGATTACGTCATCGTACATGCCGGTTTTGCTATCAGCGCGATGAGCGAATCAGAAGCCCAGGAAACGCTCGATATCCTGCAGCAGATGGAAAACCTGCAAGATGAGCTTGGACAGGCATAAGACAATCTGATGTCTTTATTAGACAAATCCGCGATAAGGACCTTGTTCAGCAAACGCTGGCCGAGATTCGCAAGGTGACCACTCGCCCCTGGGCAATCATGGAAATGTGCGGCGGCCAAACGCACGCCATCATGCAGTATGGCCTGCATGACCTGCTGCCTCCTGAAATTGAACTGATCCACGGCCCCGGCTGCCCGGTTTGCGTAACCTCACTCGAATTGGTGGATAAAGCCATTGCCATCGCTTCCCGCGAGAATGTGATTTTCACCTCTTATGGGGATATGCTGCGCGTGCCCGGCTCAACCCAAGACCTTTTCTCGGTCAAAGCGTCAGGCGGGGATGTGCGCGTGGTCTATTCTTCCATTGAAGCCCTGCGCATCGCCGAGAAAAATCCTGATAAAGAAGTGGTCTTCTTCGGGATTGGCTTCGAAACCACCGCGCCGGCCAATGTGATCAGTGTTATTAATGCCAAGAAGCAGAATATCAAAAACTATTCCATGCTGGTTTCGCACGTCTGTGTTCCACCGGCTATACGTGCCATCCTCGGTTCCCCCAAGAACCGCGTCCAGGGCTTCCTGGCTGCCGGCCATGTTTGCGCCGTTATGGGTTACAAAGAATATGAGCCCATTGCCCAGCAGTACAAAGTTCCCATGGTTGTAACCGGATTCGAGCCGCTCGACTTGACACTCGGCATCCTTGAGACTATCAAGATGCTGGAAAGCGGCCGGTTCAGCGTTGAAAACGCCTATTCGCGTGTCGTTACCCGCGAGGGTAATTTGATCGCACAGAAGATCATCGCGGATACTTTCGAACCCTGCGACCGCAACTGGCGCGGGATCGGTATGATCCCCATGAGCGGCTGGAAGCTCCGCCCTGCTTACCGTGACTTCGACGCGGAGATAAAATTCCAGGTGCAGGATATTCAAACCCGTGAATCCGAGGTTTGTATTTCCGGCCAGATATTGCAGGGATTAAAGAAGCCCAACCAGTGTCCAGCATTCGGCACGCTTTGCACGCCGCAGAATCCTTTGGGCGCGACAATGGTCTCTTCCGAAGGCGCCTGTGCCGCTTATTATCGTTATGCGAGGGATATCAATGACTGAAGAAAATAAATCACCGCAATTTGATCAATATTCCTGCCCTATGCCCCTGCCTCAAAAGGACAAAATTGTCCTCAGCCACGGGAGCGGCGGGAAAATGACCAAAGACTTGATCACGGATATATTCCAAAGTCACTTTAGCAATCCCATCCTTGATAAAGAAAATGATTTTGCGGACTTTCAGGTTGAAGCAGGCAAGAAGATCATCGTCTCCACCGACGGCCACATTGTCAGCCCTGTATTCTTCCCGGGCGGAGACATCGGCCGGCTGGCAATCGCCGGTACGGTCAACGACATCGCCATGTCCGGCGGGCAGCCAAAATACCTGACGGCTTCTTTCATTCTGGAAGAAGGATTTCCCCTCAAAGACCTGGAACGCATCGCCCAATCCATGCACGAGACGGCCGACGAGGCCGGCGTTAAAGTGATCGCCGGAGACACCAAAGTCGCAGAAAAAGGCAAAGCGGACGGGATCTTTATCTCCACCACCGGCATCGGCTTCGCGCCAGACGATCTGGAAATTGGCGGGGAGAAAGCCCAGCCCGGAGACGCTGTGCTCATATCCGGCACCATGGGCGACCACGGTATTGCCGTGCTGGCCGCGCGCAACCAGCTTGGATTCACGACAACCATCCAATCGGATGTCGCGCCGCTCAACCAACTTATCCATGCCGTGCTGGATGCCGCTCCTGACGTCCATGTCCTGCGCGACCCAACCCGCGGCGGATTGGCGACAACGTTGAATGAAATCGCATCCCAGAGCAGCGTGGATATCCATCTTGTCGAAACCGCCATTCCCGTCAAGCGCGAAGTTCAAGGAGCGTGTGAAATGCTCGGCTTTGATCCGCTTTATGTGGCAAACGAGGGCAAGGTCATTTCATCCAATTCCTGCGGAACTGAATCCATTTCAAGCCTGAGTTTAGCCGCTGCTTCATCCATCAAATCAATTGCTTTATCGGGTAAAAACCTGTCGGAGATATAACGCTGTGATAATTCGACTGAGGCAATAATTGCATTGTCCTTTATCCGAACCTTATGGTGATTTTCGTACCGTTCTTTTAATCCACGTAAAATGGAAATGGCACTCAATGTATCAGGTTCATTCACATGAACCACCTGAAAGCGCCTTTCGAGGGCTTTATCTTTTTCGAAATATTTTTGGTATTCATCGAGGGTAGTGGCACCTATTGCCCGAAGTTCGCCACGTGCCAAAGCCGGTTTTAAAATATTGGCAGCATCCATTGCCCCGTCGGATTTTCCGGCCCCACAAGTGTATGAATTTCATCGATAAATAAAATCACTTCACTATTCGATTTTATAACTTCATTCACCACTGATTTTAACCGTTCTTCAAATTCACCCTTGTATTTTGCTCCGGCAATCAAAGCTCCCATATCTAACGAAAATACTTGTTTCGATTTAAGGTTTTCAGGCACATCACCTCTTACAATTCGATGAGCAAGGCCTTCAGCAATGGCTGTTTTACCGGTTCCTGGTTCACCAATTAAAATAGGGTTATTTTTTGTGCGTCGCGACAAAATCTGAAGAATACGGCGGATTTCATCATCCCGCCCAATTACAGGATCGAGCTTGCCGGTTCGTGCCATCTGATTTAAATTAATGGCAAACCTGTTAAGCGAATTAAACTTATCTTCAGCCGTTTGTGTGTCAACTTTGGCACCCTTCCTTAATTCTTCAATAGCCAGTTCCAGGCTTTTTTTACTAAGGCCATTGTCTTTCATTAACTGGCTGGCCGGGTTATTATTTTCAACCAAACCCAATAAAATATGTTCGACCGAAACAAATTGGTCACCCATTTTTTGTGCAATTCCTATGGATTTTTGCAACACACTGTTAACAGTTGACGATAAAAATTGGTCACCTCCCGAAACTTTGGGATAATGGTCAATAATACGGTCAAGCGCCTGCTTAAATATATCAGTATCGACTCCCAATTTTTTAAACAAAAAACTGACAACATTCTCAGCCGAATGGAATAACCCTTTTAGCAAGTGCCCTGTTTCAATACTTTGCTGATTATTCCCCTGAGCAACAGTAAAAGCATACTGAATTGCTTCCTGTGATTTTATTGTAAAATTGTTAAAATTCATAGCAATAAATTTAAAATTCATTCATCACTAACAAATTAACACCCAAAAAACAACCTACGACATTCTGTCCGTAACAAACTTAAATACAAGACATTAAGTCATTGTTATTTAAGTTATGTATGAAAAAATGGCAGATTAATAAAATAATTATTGCAACGCCTGGGCTAAATCCTGCATTAAATCATTTACATCTTCAATTCCAACTGAAAAACGAATTAATGTATCTGAAATACCAATTTCCAATCTTCTTTCAGGAGGTAATGATGAGTGAGTCATTAAAGCCGGGTGTTCGATCAAGGATTCCACACCACCCAAACTTTCAGCAAGCGAAATTACTTTTAATTTACTAAGGAATTGTTCAGCTTCTTTTAATCCTCCCTGAATTTCAAAACTTATCATGGCTCCAAAGCCTGTGGTTTGTTTTAATGATATTTTATATCCGTCATGAGAAGGTAAACCCGGATAAATGACATTGGAAATATTCGGCTGTTCCAGAAGCCATTGAGCAAGTTTAATAGCATTTTCCTGATGTCGGTCCATTCGAATACCTAATGTTTTTAGTCCTCTCATTACCAAATAACAATCGAATGGCGAAGGCACTGCACCAATGGCATTCTGGCTAAATTTTATTTTTTTAAACAAATCAGTATCATCAAGCATAACTGCCCCGCCAAGTACATCGCTGTGGCCCCCTATATACTTGGTAACACTGTGTATAACAACATCGGCACCCAAATCCAAAGGATTCTGGAAATAGGGCGTTAAAAAAGTATTATCGATTGCTAAAATAAGTTGGTATTTCTGGCAAATTTTAGCAATAGCACCAATATCGTATACATTAAGCAACGGATTTGTAGGCGATTCAATAAACACCAATTTTGTTTTCTGAGAAATAAAAGGAATGATATTTTCAGGCTTCGACATATCCACATAATCACACGAAATATCAAAATTACTAATCACTTTATTAATCGACCGAATTGTACCACCATATAAATCATCGCCTGCAATAATATGGTCACCACTTTTTAATAAAGCCATAAATACTGTATTACAGGCCGCCACACCCGACCCAAAAGCCAAACCAAAGTTGGCATTTTCGAGTGTTGCATATTTTTGTTCCAGTGCGTCACGTGTAGGATTACCTGAACGGGTATACTCATATCCTCCGGTAGGTTCAGAAATAATTCTACGAGCAAATGTTGTTGATAAATGAATAGGCGAAACAACATCTCCACTATGTCCTTGGCCCATTTTGGGTTCTTCACCCATATGTATGGCCCTTGTGGTAAATCCCGGTTTTTTCTGTTTTTCCATTTTGTCTCTTTTCTGAATTAACTTTCAAATTTACACCTGCTTAATTAAATTGATTATAAAATAATAGAAGAATGGTATTAAATACTCCAAATCGACACCAAGTTCCACATTTTTTATTTTATTTAAAAGCTTCAATTACTAATAATCAAAACTAATATTAAATCAAATAACTTTTTCAAATTTCTAAGATGGAGAATAACACAGTTAAATTTTTCGAAGGAGGAAACATCCCTTTAGAGTTACACAAAGTAAGGATCGTTCAAAAATTATTTTTAAAACCGGTTGAAGAACGTAAAAAAGCAATGTTGGATGCAGGATGTAACACATTCTTATTAAACACAAAAGACATATTCCTTGATATGTTAACCGATAGTGGTACAAATGCCATGAGCGATAACCAGGTAGCATCAATGCTACGTGCTGACGATGCTTATGCCGGTTCACAAAGTTACGACAGGCTATTAAAAGCCGTCCAGGATGTATTTGGAAAACAACTTTATCTTCCGGTACATCAAGGAAGAGCTGCTGAAAACATCATTGGTAAAACGTTTGTAAAAGAAGGAAGTGTTATTCCGATGAATTACCACTTTACAACAACAAAAGAGCACATTGCAATCAATGGTGGTTCAATTGAGGAAATTCTTTACGATGAAGCTTTAAACATTAAAAGTGATAATCCTTTTAAAGGAAATCTGGAAATAAAAAAACTATACGAAGTAATTGATAAATACGGCGTTGAAAATATTCCTTTTATCAGGCTTGAAGCGTCAACCAATTTAATTGGCGGGCAGCCTTTCTCAATGCAAAATATGAGAGATGTTGCAAAAGTGGCCAAAGAATTTGGAATAATGACGGTTCTTGATGCCAGTTTAATTGGTGAGAATGCCTATTTTATCAGTCAACGTGAAAAAGGTTATGAAAATGTAGAAATAAAAGATATCCTATTAGAAATGTGCGATATCTGCGATTTAATTTATTTTTCGTCGCGTAAAGTTAGTTCAACACGTGGTGGTGGTATCTGTACCAACGATATCGAAATCTTCAATAAAATGAAAGATTGGGTTCCATTGTACGAAGGATTTTTTACTTATGGGGGTATGTCGGTTCGTGAAATTGAAGCAATGGCAATAGGTTTATACGAAACAACTGATATGACAGTCATTTCACAATCGCCCGAATTTATCAGGTATGCAGTTGAGAAACTGGAAGAAGCAGGTGTTCCGGTAGTAACTCCTGCCGGCGGACTTGGATGCCACATCGATGCCAAAGGATTTTTATCACACGTTCCTCAGGAACAATATCCTGCCGGAGCACTGGCCGCAGCATTTTTTATTGCGAGTGGTGTAAGAGGTATGGAACGAGGTACTATTTCAAGTGTTAGAGATAAAGAGGGAAATGATATCCTTGCCGACGTTGAATTATTACGTTTAGCTTTCCCACGCAGGGTATTTACATTATCGCAGGTAAATTATTTGATCGACCGTATGAAATGGTTGTATCAGAACCGTGAACTAATAGGCGGGCTTGAGTTTTATGAAGAACCGCCTGTACTTCGCTTTTTTGCAGGAAAATTAAAACCAACATCTGATTGGGCTGAAAAATTAGCTGCCAAGTACAAAGAAGACTTTGGCGATAGTTTATAAAAACAAATATACTGAAAATAAAAAAGCGGCTTTTATGCCGCTTTTTTTATACAATATGCTCCTCAAAACTTCTACCTTTTAATGAACTAACTAATATTAAAAAACAAAAAAAAGCAAGAATGAACCCCCTTCATTCTTGCTTTAAACTAACCAAACTTATTCTATGAAAAAATCTTCTTTTGTATTTGTTGTATGCTCACTACAAAACTACCCCATAAAAGAGTTAACTCGTCTTTATCAAAGTTAAAGAATGTTAATAATTAGGCCATATATTTTATTCAACAAAAAACAATCCTACCCATTTTATTGTTGTTCTCTATGCATATTACAATTGTTTCGTTAACACAGCATTAACATCAGATAAAAACAACAATTTATTAAAGCTCAAAAGTTTTAATTATAAAAAAAAGAAACTACATTAGCGACCCCAGAAAAATTTTATATAAAATTCAAATTAAAAACAATAAAAATACATTTTATGGCAAAGTACGTTTATACATTTGGTGCAGGTAATGCCGAAGGAAAAGCAGACATGAAAAACCTCCTTGGAGGTAAGGGAGCTAACCTGGCAGAGATGAATTTAATCGGAGTGCCGGTTCCACCGGGTTTTACCATTACAACTGAAGTTTGTACGATGTACAACGAAAAAGGGCAACAAGCAGCCTTCGATATGATTAAACCCGAAGTTGAAGCCGCTGTGGCACTTGTTGAAAAACTCACTGAAACAAAATTCGGAGATAAAGAAAATCCATGCCTTGTATCTGTTCGCTCTGGAGCTCGTGCTTCTATGCCAGGTATGATGGATACTGTATTAAATCTTGGAATGAATGACGATGCCGTTTCAGGTATTGCCAAAAAATCAGGAAATCCTCGTTTTGCTTGGGATTCATACCGCCGCTTTATTCAAATGTATGGCGATGTGGTTATGGAAATGAAACCTGCCAGCAAAGAAGAAATTGATCCTTTCGAAGAAATTATCGAAGAATTAAAAGATGAAAAAGGTATTCAGTTAGATACTGATTTTACTGTTGCTGATTTACAGGAATTGGTGACACGTTTTAAAGCGGCAGTTAAAAAAATGACTGGCAAAGATTTCCCAACTGATCCATGGGAGCAGTTATGGGGTTCAGTTGCTGCTGTATTTAATAGCTGGGGCAACGACCGCGCTATTTACTACCGCAGAATGGAACAAATCCCTGACGAATGGGGAACAGCTGTAAATGTCCAGGCAATGGTATTTGGAAACATGGGTTCTAATTCAGGAACTGGTGTTTGTTTTACCCGTGATGCAGGAACTGGTGAAGACATTTTTAATGGTGAGTATTTAATTGACGCTCAAGGTGAAGATGTTGTAGCAGGTATTCGTACTCCTCAGGAAGTTACTTTAGAAGGTTCTAAAAGATGGGCAGAATTACAAGGTGTTAGCGAAGAAAAAAGAGCTTCCGAATTTCCTTCATTGGAAGAGGCTATGCCGGAAATGTATCGTCAACTAAATGAAACTCAGCAAAAACTGGAAGATCATTACAGTGACATGCAAGATATTGAGTTTACTATTCAAGAAGGTAAACTATGGATGTTACAAACACGTAGCGGAAAACGGACTGGTGCTGCAATGGTAAATATTGCCATCGATATGTTGGAAGAAGGGCGTATTGACGAAAAAACAGCGCTGAACAGAATTGAAGCCGCTAAATTGGATGAATTACTTCACCCTGTTTTTGATACTGCTGCAATGAAAGCTGCAACAGTTTTAGCTAAGGGATTACCTGCATCTCCGGGAGCTGCTACAGGACAGATTGTATTTTTTGCTGATGAGGCTGCAAATTATCCTGAGGCTGTTTTAGTACGTACCGAGACTTCTCCAGAAGATTTAGAAGGAATGTTTATTGCCAAAGGAATTTTAACCGCTCGTGGCGGCATGACTTCACACGCTGCAGTTGTAGCCCGCGGAATGGGCAAATGTTGTGTATCTGGCGCAGGCGCTGTAAAAATCAACTACAAAACCCGTGTAATGGTTATCGATGGAAAAGAATTCCATGAAGGTGATTGGATTTCATTAAACGGGTCAACCGGTGAAGTTTATGATGGTAAAGTAGGTACAATGGATCCTGAAATGAGTGGAAACTTTGCTAAAATAATGGATCTGGCAACAAAATATACTCGCATGACTGTTCGCACAAATGCTGACTCTCCTGCTGATGCAAAAGTTGCTGCCGAATTTGGAGCAAAAGGAATTGGACTTTGCCGTACAGAGCACATGTTTTTTGAGGGCGAAAGAATTAAAGCAATGCGCGAAATGATTTTGGCTACTGAAGAAGCTGAAAGACGCGAAGCATTAGATAAATTATTACCATTCCAACGTGAAGATTTCGAAGGAATTTTAGAAGCAATGGCAGGTTACGGTGTTACAATCCGTTTACTTGACCCACCACTTCACGAATTTGTTCCCCACGAAGAAGCCAACCAAAAAATTATGGCTGACGAAATGGGAATTACTGTTGATGCTGTAAAAGAATTGGTTGAAGACTTACACGAATTTAATCCGATGTTAGGGCACCGTGGTTGCCGTTTAGGAAATACTTATCCTGAAATCACTGAAATGCAGGCTCGTGCTATTATTGAGGCTGCTGTTAACCTGAAGCAAAAAGGTATTGATGCACGTCCTGAAATTATGGTTCCACTTCCTGGAACTGTGAAAGAATTTAAATTGCAGGCCGACATTATCAACGCAACTGCTGAAAAGGTATTTGCTGAAAAAGGAGCAAAATGTGACTACTTAGTTGGAACGATGATTGAAATTCCTCGTGCAGCCATGACTGCTGACCTTATTGCCGCTGAAGCTGAATTTTTCTCATTCGGAACAAATGACCTTACACAAATGGCATTTGGTTATTCTCGTGACGATGCCGGTAAATTTTTACCAATTTACATTGAAAAAGGTATTCTGAAAAACGATCCGTTCCAGGTATTAGACCAGGAAGGTGTTGGACAATTAGTGAAAATGGGCGTTGATAAAGGCCGTAGTGTAAAACCAGATTTAAAAGTTGGTATTTGTGGTGAACATGGTGGTGAACCTTCATCAGTTATGTTCTGCGACAGCGTTGGAATGGACTACGTAAGTTGTTCTCCTTTCCGTGTGCCAATTGCACGTGTTGCTGCTGCTCAGGCAAACATTAATAAATAGAATCAATCAATTTTATATATAAAGGGCATTCGAAAGGATGCCCTTTTTTTATGGTATTCGAATTATTAAATTCCTCCGAATAATAAAGGATCACTTCAAAAATCTGGGGGATTTCTATTTTTTAAGCAAAAATTTTTGCTACCCTAAAAAGAAAATATTTAATATCACTTACGCCTCTTAATGCTGCCCTGAATGCTTTTAGTTTCGCATTAAAGGATTCAGCAGATGCATTGGTGCTTCTATTCTCAAAGAAGTTTAGTATTTCTCTGTAGTGTGTATGTATTGTTGCCGATATTGAGTTAAACGAACGAAAACCAGAATCGGTAACTTTGTTATACCAGTGCGCAAGTTTTGTATAAGCCACATTCTTATCTTTGGTTTTCGAAAAGATTAGTCGTAAGTCATGAGTCAGTCCAAATGCTTTTTTTAGATCTGGGTACTGAGCAAAAAGGATTTTAGCTCTCTGTTTTTGAGACTGGCTCCATTTTTCAGGCGATTTAAATAGCAAATACCTGCTTCGGGCTAGTAACTGTTTCTTTGTATCTCCATTGTCAAAGCGAAAAGGAGTATATATTTTATTGTCCCACTTCGCGTTATCCCTGGCATTGGTTTCTTCATCGATGGCATCCCAACGGTGCTTTATACGTATTTCCTGTAATGCATCAAGAGCAAGCTTCTGGACATGGAATCGGTCAATAACACGTGTAGCCTTGGGAAAGCATTGCTTTGCAATTTGCCCCATTGAACCAGCCATATCAAGGGTTATTTCATTAACTTTCCGGCGTTGCCTGAGCGGGATGATTTTTAATGCCTCAATCACATCTTCTGCTTTGGTTCCTTTAATCATAGCTACTAACACCCCTTTTTTGCCCTTAGCTGCTTTGTTGGTAAGGATCGTATAAAGCTCTCCATTAGACAAAGAGGTTTCGTCAATACTCAACCGGCTACCAATATTTTTCGGAAAAGTCATCCAGTCATCGGCATGTGGCCGCTGTGCCCAGTTGTTATAATCGCTAAGGTGTTCCTTGTATTTTTGCCCTAGTTGATTTCCATCAATGTGGTAGAATTTCTCCAGGCTGTTGCTGCTGATTGGGTAATTGTCCAAATAATTCTTTTAAAAAAGACGCGAAACCCTTTGTGAAGCGCGTACCCTTAGCTGTGGTATCCCAGCTATTACTTATTGTTTTGCCACTAGCCTCCTCTTTCCACTTACGCCTCCGCACGTGCAGGAAAACTGCCCGTTCGCGTATCGGAAAATCCTGTATAATAACAGGGGCGTGAAAACCTTTTGAAAGTAGCTTTACATTTTTGTGTGAGGCTGGAGGATTGTTTAGTTCATCCAAATGAACGTGAATCTCTTTCTCTGTGAACTGAACATCGGTAATCTCAAAATACTGAAACAATTCAGTTGGAAGCAATGCTTCTACTAATACTTTATATTGACTTTGCTGTGAATTCATTTATATCAAAAAATTAAACAGCAAAGATGAGAATTAATTTTTACTCCCCTAGAAATTTAAACTGATCCATAATAAATTCATATTTAGATATAAACCTTCATAACCTTTTTCAAATTGTCAATAAACAACGCAATATGCCACCCATCAACCAAAGCATGATTAACTTGCACCGATATCGGTAACATCATTCTACTATTATCCATAAAATACTTTCCCCAGGTAACGCGCGGCACAGATTCACAATTATTTAATGAAATTGTATGCGAAACATGTGTAAATGAAATCCACGGCAAGCAAGAAATATAAATTAAATTGTCGGGAGGAAGGCCATCACCTTTTTCGAGAAAAACGGATTGGTTTTTAGCAGCGTTTTTTGCATGTTCCTCAAACTTAAAAATATCACCTTTAAAGTCAACCGTAACTATTTTAAACAAATTTGGATTATTATTTAATCCCATATCAGTAAACGATGGGATTACTTTATCATGTAACACAACCTTTCCCTCCCGAATACGGTATTTAAATTCATCGGTATTATTAACAGCCTCCATAACAGCATAGATCATGGCATAATAAAACGACAGCTTACTCCGTTTAGTAAAGCTCAAAAAATCAGATATATCAATATTCAGGCAAACATTATACTGCGGATAATCCATTGAATAAAAAAGGTCGAAATGTTCTTTTCGATCCCATTTTTCCATGTCGATATATTTCATAAACTTAGGTTACTATTTTTCTTTTAATAATTCCGAGGGGTATTCAATATTACTTAAAAACAGGCCTTTGGCAGGTGCCGAAGCACCAGCTGCTCCCCTATCCTTTTGTTCAATTATTTCCCGGAAATCGGAAACCGATAATTTACCTTTTCCCACTTCGAGCAAAGTACCAACAATAGCCCGTACCATATTCCGTAGAAACCGGTTGGCTTTTATTGTAAATATTAATTGATCGTTTGTTTCTTTCCAAACTGCTTCATAAATGCTGCAATTATTGGTTTTTACATCGGTATGCAAACGACTAAAACTTGTAAAATCATTAAAATCAGATAAAATCTTGGCTGCCTCATTCATTTTATCAATATCAAGGGTTTGAATGAGTTTATAGGAAGTTTCAGTATTAAAAGGATTTTTAGTTTGTGAAATATAATAATGGTAGGTCCTTGATGTAGCATCAAACCTGGCATGCGCCTCAACCCCAACTTTCCAAATTTTTTGAACAGCAATATCAGCAGGCAAGAAGCTATTCATTTTATAGGCAAAATCAGGGTGGCTTAAATTTTCTTTTATCGAATCGAAATGAGCCACAAAATAACTGGCGTGTACACCTGTATCAGTTCGTCCTGCACCGTTAACCTGAATAGTTGTCCGCAACATGGTCGACAAGCAATTTTCCAAAACTTCCTGAACAGATACTGCATTGGGCTGAACCTGCCACCCATGGTAATTTGTTCCCTTATAACTTAATTGTATAAAATAGCGTTGCAATTTTTTTCTGTAAAAATAATAAACATCTTTGGTTTATCGCCTGAAAAAAACTCTATATGAAATAAAAAAAAGTGCCAATTTTTCATTTTAAAAAGACAATTTGACACAATTTATCCTAATTATATTTAATTGTAAAAACTAACCTAATGATACAATTAGCATCTGTTTTACTGATACTTAACGATAAAACAAATACCTAAAAATCTCATTTTTGGTATTTGGTTTGTTAGTCAAACTCGTGTAATTAATTGTATAATTAAATCATTTTTAACCATTAAAATTAAGGAGGACAAAACGATGAATGTTTTAAAAAGGTCAAACAGTTTTTATCCCGCATTTCCTGATTTATGGGATAATTTTTTTGGAGCTGATTTAAAAGGCTGGGACAACTCTAATTTTTCGAGTACCAACACATCCTTGCCAGCAGTAAACATTAAAGAAACAGGTGAAAGCTACGAAATTGAAGTAGCCGCCCCGGGGATGAATAAAAAGGATTTTAATGTTATCCTCGAAAAAAATATCCTTTCCATCAGTTCAGAAAAAAAGGAGGAAAATACAGCAAATGAAAAGAACTTCAGCCGAAGGGAGTTCAGCTACCAATCATTTAAACGTTCATTTTCATTGCCTGAAAACCAGGTGGAAGGTGAAAAAATAACAGCTAAATATAACGACGGTATTTTGTGTATTACCCTCCCGAAAAAAGAAGAGGTAAAACCAAAACCACCTCGTGAAATTAAAATTGTTTAAGATCAATAAGGGCAGGAACCACTCCTGCCCATTTTTTAATATAAAATAAAGGAATATTTAGCTTAATAAATTTTAACAAAATTAAAGGCTTTTTATCTTTGCAAACTATTACTTTCGCTGCAACATAAAAATTAACAATATAAAATAAAAAATAAGCCACATGAACCAGGCAGTTGATATTAAAGAATTAAACGAACGCATTCAAAAAGAAAGCTCATTTGTCGACATGATTAGTATGGAGATGAATAAAGTAATTATTGGGCAAAAACAATTAATCGAAAGTTTATTAATTGGCATGTTATCCAACGGGCATATTTTATTAGAAGGTGTTCCGGGGTTGGCAAAAACACTGGCAATAAACTCGTTGGCACGGACCATCAGTGCTAAATTTGCCCGTATTCAGTTTACACCCGATTTATTACCCGCCGACCTTTTGGGAACAATGATTTACAGCCAAAAGAAAGAAGAATTTACAGTTAAAAAAGGGCCTATTTTTGCCAACTTTATTTTGGCTGATGAGATCAACAGGGCACCGGCAAAAGTACAATCGGCTTTGCTTGAGGCAATGCAGGAACGACAGGTTACAATTGGCGAAGAAACATTTAAGCTTGCCGAACCTTTTTGGTAATGGCCACCCAAAACCCTATTGAACAAGAAGGTACCTATCCATTGCCCGAAGCACAAGTAGATAGGTTTATGCTGAAAGTAGTAATCAACTATCCTAAAAGAGCCGATGAGCAACTTATCATCCAACAAAATTTATTAAAATCATTTCCTGAGACGTCGGTAATTTTAAAACCCGAAGATATAATTAATGCCCGCAACGTTGTAAAAGATGTTTACATGGATGAAAAAATCCAGAAATACATTGTCGACATAGTTTTTGCAACCCGCGAACCAGCCGAATACAAACTTGAAAAATACGCCGATATGATATCGTTTGGAGGTTCACCACGTGCGAGTATCAGTTTGGCCCAGGCATCAAAAGCATACGCTTTTATCAAACGCCGCGGATACGTTATTCCTGAAGACGTAAGAGCTGTTTGCCCCGAAGTTTTGCGCCACCGTATTGGATTAAGTTACGAAGCTGAAGCAAATAATATCACTTCGGAAGAAATTATTACCGATATCCTGAATACCGTCGAAGTACCTTAAACAGTTGGCAGTTCTCAATAATCAGTTATCAAACTGAGCAACGAATACCAAATACTAAATATTGATCACTGAATACTGATAGAGTGGAAACGAGTGAATTATTAAAAAAAGTAAGGAAAATTGAAATAAAAACGCGGGGATTATCGCGTAATATTTTTGCTGGAGAGTACCACAGTGCTTTTAAAGGCAGAGGCATGGCATTTTCCGAAGTCAGGGAATACCAGTTTGGCGACGATATCCGAAGCATCGACTGGAATGTAACTGCCCGTTACAATCATCCTTATATTAAAGTTTTTGAAGAAGAAAGGGAATTAACAGTGATGCTACTCATCGATGTGAGTGGATCGCGTGAATTTGGAACATTTGAGAAACTCAAAAAAAATGTAATTACCGAAATCGCAGCCACTATTTCTTTCTCAGCCATTCAAAACAACGATAAAATTGGTGTTATTTTCTTTTCCGAAAAAATAGAAAAGTTTATCCCTCCCAAAAAAGGAAGAAGCCATATTCTGCGTATTATTCGTGAACTGATAGATTTTGTACCCGAAAACAAAGGAACCGACATAACTGAAGCAGTAAGGTATTTAACAAATGCCATTAAAAAACGTTGTACAACCTTTATTATTTCCGATTTTATGGATGATAATCCAGACTTGGAAAAAGCCCTTTCGATTGCCAATAACAAACACGACATGGTTGCCCTTCATATTTTTGATGAACGCGAACAGGAGTTACCTCCCATTGGTATGATGAAGCTTAAAGATGCCGAAACAGGACAATATGTTTGGGTAGATAGTTCCAGTTCAAAAACACGAAAGATTTACTCTAAATGGTGGTGGGCTCAAACCGAAAGAAGGGATGTAATGTTTAAAAAATCACGCATCGATTATGTATCAGTCAATACACGCGACGACTATGTAAAATCATTAATGTCGTTATTCAAAAAACGGGGAGTTAAATAGAAATGAAAAAAATAGTACAAAATATCCTTTTTTTGGTTGTATTGGTAAGTGGCTTTACCTTTACCGGAAATGCCCAACGCATAAAAGCTACTGCCAGCCTCGATACAGCGCAAATACTATTAGGCGATCAAATAAAATTATTCTTAAAACTGGATAAACCAACTGATGTTTCAGTAAAGTTTCCGGTTATAAATGATACTATTTCTGAATTTATTGAAGTTATAAACCGGTCGGGGATTGACACATTTACTACCGATAATAATGAAATTGAAACGTTAATTCAAACCTATTATATTACCAGTTTTGACAGTGGAAGTTACCGCATCCCTAATTATTGGTTCAGTTTTAATGTGGGCGACATCAAAGATTCTGTTGCATCGAATAGTTTGATGTTGCATGTGTACAATATGCAAATTGACACAACCAAAGGACCTACCGATATTAAAATGCCTTATGATGCTCCACTTACTTTAAAAGAAGTGCTTCCATATATTTTGGGTGTAATATTAATTGCTGCCATTTTGTTTTTTATTCTTTATTCAATAAAACGTAAAAAAGCCAACAAACCAATTTTCGCCAAACCGTTAAAACCTAAAGAACCGGCTCATATAGTTGCCCTTCGCGAACTGGACCGAATAAGTCAGGAGAAACTTTGGCAGCAAGAAAAATATAAGGCATATTACAGTGAAGTTACCGAAGCACTTCGCGTTTACATCGAAGACAGGTTCGATATCAGGGCAATGGAGCAAACATCAGATGAAACAATTGAAGCTTTTAGGGTTAGGAAAGAGTTGCTCAACGAAAAACATTTTAGTAACCTAAGCCAGATTTTATCAATTGCCGACATGGTAAAATTTGCGAAATACAAACCCTTACCCGACGACAATAACTTTACGTTGGTAAACGCCTACTTTTTTGTCAATGAAACAAAAAAGGAAGAAAAAATTAATACACCACAAAAACCTGAAAATGATCAGGAAGGTGAAGAAGTAGTATTAAAATAAAGGAAAAGCATGTTTGAAGGAATAACTTTTAAAAACCCTGAATATTTTTACCTGTTTTTAATACTGGTACCAATGTCTGCTTGGTACATTATCAGGTTCAAAAAAAACACGGCCAGTATTCAGGTTTCAACTACAAAAGCCGTTTTAAAAATTAATAAAACCATCAGGCATTATTTAAGGCACAGTGTTTTTGTGTTTCAGATTTTAGCAATGTCGTGCCTCATAATTGTTATTGCCCGGCCACAATCATCAAGCAGTTGGGAGAATGTGACGACCGAAGGAATCGACATTGTAATTGCTTTGGATATTTCGAGCAGTATGTTGGCCATGGACTTTTCGCCCAACAGGCTCGAAGCAGCCAAAGATGTGGCTACCTCATTTATATCAGGGCGTGAATACGACCGCATTGGATTGGTTGTTTTTTCGGGCGAAGCATTTACTCAATGTCCGTTAACCACCGACAGGGCTGTATTGATGAATTTATTTAAAGACATTGAAAGTGGCATGATAGAAGATGGCACTGCCATCGGAAATGGACTGGCAACAGCCGCAGCACGGTTAAAAGACAGCAATGCCCTTAGCCGGATTGTTATCCTGTTAACAGACGGAGAAAATAACCGCGGGGAAATTGCTCCGGTAACTGCTGCCGAAATAGCCAAAACGTATGGAATTAGAGTATATACTGTGGGGGTTGGAACTATTGGAACAGCTCCTTACCCTTTCCAGGTGCAAACGGCTTTTGGAGTACAATCGCAAATCAGGGATGTAGAGGTTAAAATTGACGAAGAAACGTTGCAGGAAATTTCCAGTTTAACTGATGGAAAATACTTCAGGGCTACCGATAATAACAGCCTCGAACAAATATATCAGGAAATTGATAAGCTGGAGAAATCAAAAATAGAGGTCAGGGAATTCAGCCGCAAATCGGAAGAATTTTTGCCTTTTGCATTATTAGGAGCTTTATTATTAATAGTAAGCTTGTTATTAAAAACAACATTATTTAGAAATATCCCTTAAAAAAAATTTGGTATGGAAATGTTTCGATTCGCACATCCTGAGTATTTTTGGGGACTTTTAATCATCCCGTTACTCATATTATTTTTTATCTATTCAAGAATAACCAGGAAACGTGCTTTAAAAAAATACGGCAGCGAAGAAATGCTAAACTTCTTAATGCCAAACATTTCGCGCTCAAGGCCAGCTTATAAATTTATAATTTTACTTGTAGCATTGGCATTTATTATTACAGGTATCGCCCGTCCTCAATTTGGCTCCAAGCTGAAAAAAGTAAAACGCGAAGGTGTCGAGCTGATTATTGCCCTCGATGTGTCGAACAGTATGATGGCCGAAGATATTAAACCAAACAGGCTGGAACGCGCTAAACGTGCAATTGCAAGGCTGGTTGACCGTTTAAAAGATGATAAAATTGGTTTAATTGTTTTTGCAGGCGATGCGTATACACAATTACCTATAACCAGCGATTACAATTCGGCAAAACTGTTTTTAGCAGCCGTTAATACCGAAATTATTCCAAAACAAGGTACAGCTATAGGCACTGCTATCGATCTGGCTATACAATCGTTTACACCTAATGAAGAAAGCAACAAAGCAATAATTATTATTACTGATGGCGAAAACCACGAGGATGATGCCGTTTCAGTTGCTTCTGCCGCAACTGAAAAAGGAATACTTGTGCACACAATTGGAATGGGACTTCCCCAAGGAGCACCAATACCAATTACCAGGAATGGGCAAACCGATTACCGAAAAGACAAAGACGGCAAACCGGTTGTTACAAAACTCGACGAACAGATGCTTGAAAAAATCAGTGCCGCCGGACAGGGAATTTATGTTCGGGCTAACAACTCACAAGTTGGGCTAAATGTACTGTTTGATGAGATTAATAAAATGGAAAAAACCGAAATGGAATCACGCATATATTCAGAATACGATGACCAGTTTCAGTATTTTTTCGCTATTGGGCTGGCATTATTATTGTTAGAATTTTTAATTCTGGAGCGGAAAAACAAATACCTTAAAAATGTCAAACTATTTGGAACAACAAAATAAAAAATTTATGAGGCAAGTAGTTATATCGATACTTTTAATAATAATTGGTTTTGGGGCTCAGAGCCAAAACGAAAGGAAATTTGTGCGGCAAGGAAATAAAATTTTTATGGAAGCGGCAAAGGATACTACAAAAATCGATTCCGTAAAATTTAGCCAGGCCGAAACTGAATACCGCAAGGCATTGGAAAAAAAGCCGGATAATCAGGAATGGAATTTTAACCTGACGGATGCTCTTTATAAACAACAAAAATTTGAAGATGCTACTGAAGGTTTTGACCAAATTGCTTCGAAAATGGAAGAGCCGGAGAATAAAGCCAGGGCGTTACATAACAAAGGAAACAGCCAGTTATTTAACAACAAACTCGACGAAAGCATTGAAACATATAAAGAAGCATTGCGCCTGAATCCGAAGGACCTGGATACAAAATACAATTTATCGTATGCACAAAAGTTAAAACAACAACAAGAGGAACAACAGAAAAAAGACAAGGATAAAAACAAAGATCAGGACAAGGACAAAGATAAAAAGGACCAGGATAAAGATAACAAAGACCAAAATAAAGACCAGGATCAGGAAAAAAAAGATCAACAAAATAAAGACCAACAGGATAAAAACAAACAGGACCAACAAAAAGACCAGCAACAACAACCTCAGCCTAAAATTTCGAAAGAAAATGCCGAGCAACTATTGCAGGCTCTCCAGAATGATGAGAAAAAAATTCAGGAAAAAGTAAAAAAAGCGCAGGTTGCTAAAGCTAAAAAAGTAAACGTTGAAAAAGACTGGTAGTAAAAAACAAAAATAGGATAATCAATTGCCAATGAATTATTACACAAATCTATTTTGTTAAATTTGCACAGAAATTACCAAAACATGATAAAACAATTTTTAACATACATATTTCTATTTTTTGCAGTTTTTGGTTATGCTGATCAGGTGAGGTTTACCATGACAGCGCCGAACGCCGTTTCCACCGGCGACCAGTTCAGGTTATCATTTTCGATTAACCAGCAAGGCGACAATCTGCAACTCCCTAATTTAAATGACTTTGATATATTAATGGGGCCAAGTACATCCCAGTCGTTCAGTACTCAAATAATAAATGGGAAAACTACTCAAAGCCAGACCTTTTCATACACATACATTTTAAGGGCAAAAAAAGAAGGTACATTTGAGTTCAGGCCAGCCACTATTTCAGTTGATGGTAAAATTTATGAATCGAATTCATTAAAAGTACAGGTAGTAAAAGGGCAACCTCAGCAACAACAACAAACCCAACAAAATAATAACCAATCAACTGCTGCCAGTTTAGGCAAAAACGACTTGTTTACAACTATTGAGCTGAGCAAAAAAAATGTATATAAAAGCGAACAAATAATTGCAGTAGTTAAGTTATACGCATTACCAAACCTTCCTCTTACCGGTTTCGAAGAAGTTAACCTTCCTACCTATGAAGGATTTTACACACAAGATATTGACATTCCTCAGCAAATTAATTTTACCCGCGAAGTTTATAATGGGAAAATATATCAGGTTGGGATTCTGAAAAAAACGGTTCTTTTCCCTCAACAAAACGGAAAAATTACCATCGAACCTTTCAGCATAACTTGCCAGGTAAGGCAACAAGTAAGGCAACGCAGTTTCTTCGATGATTTTTTTGATAGCTACCGTACTATAAAAGCAAAAGTTACCAGCCAACCTCTAACAGTTAATGTAAAAGACTTACCAACAGCTCCTGCTAACTTTTATGGTGGAGTTGGAAATTTTAGCATCACTTCATCACTCAGCGATTCAGAAATTAGTGCCAACGATGCAGTTACTCTTAAAATTGTAATCAATGGTAGCGGAAATATAAGGCTTGTTCAAAATCCAAATATTGAATTGCCCCCCGATTTTGAAAAATACGACCCAAAATCGACTGAGAATGTTCAGGCAACTGACAATGGCACGACTGGGAGTAAAACTATAGAATACCTGTTCCAACCACGTTACGAAGGTGATTATACAATCCCGGCAGTACAGTTTGCTTATTTTAATCCGGCAACAAGCTCGTTTGTAACAAAATCAACGCAGGAATTTGACCTTCACGTAACCAAAGGAGCCGATGAGCAATCAACAACTGTAATGAGTTCATTACGTAAAGAAGATGTTCGTTTAATAGGCCAGGATATTCGTTTTATCAAACAAAACAATACCAAGCTTTATCAAAAAAACTATACCTTTTTTGGGTCATTGGGCTTTTACTCCATATACGGCGGCAGTGCTTTGGCTTTCCTGCTTATTTTTATCATCTACCGCAAAAAAGCGCGCGAAAATGCCAACATAGCTTTGGTACGGAATAAAAAGGCCAACCGCATTGCTAAAAAACGGTTAAGGGAAGCTTCGGCATTTATGAAACAAAATAAAAACGAAGCATTTTATGAATCGGTTCTTAAATCGTTCTGGGGATATTTAAGCGACAAACTGAGTATTCCAGTGGCCGAGTTAAACCGGGAATCGGCAGTTACTTCACTGGGGCAACGCGAAGTAGGCCAAAGTGTCATTGACGAATTTGTTGAAATTATTGAACAGTGCGAATTTGCAAGGTTTGCTCCCGCCACTGGCAGCGAAGCCAGGCACGAAATATACAAACAAGCCGAATCGGTGATGAGTAAAATGGAAAAACAAATTAAACGATAAGCAAGGATGAAACAAATAAAATATATTTTTGGAATTTATTTACTGCTAATCACAGGGTTTGTTTTTGGACAATCCCAGCCCGATTCATCATTTATTAAAGCAAACGCTTTATATTCCAATCAAAAATTTGAAGAAGCAATTAATGTATATGAGCAAATTTTAGCCAGTGGAAAAGAATCGGACGAACTGTATTTTAACCTCGGAAATGCATACTACAAAACCGGAAACGCCATAAATGCCATTTTAAATTACGAACGTGCCTTATTATTAAAACCTAACGATGAAGACATTAAATTTAACCTTGACATTGCCAACCAGTTTATTGTCGATAACATTGAGGGATTACCAAAACCTTTTTTTGTACGGTGGCGCGAATCGGTTATAAATAAATTTGCCGCCGACACCTGGGCAAAAATCAGTGTTGTTTGTTTTGTTGTATTTCTAATGCTTTTAGGCTTTTATATTTTTAGTAAATCAGCCAATATCAAACGTTTTTCATTTCTGATTGGTATTTTAGTTATTGTTATTTCGCTGTTTACATTTTCGTTTGCTTCAAAACAGAAACAAAACATCACTCACAGGGCATCAGCTATTATTCAGTGCCCGCGGGTAACTGTAAAAAGTTCGCCTTCGGAAACCGGCACCGATCTGTTTCTAATTCATGAAGGATTAAAAATTGAAATTACTGACAGTTTAAACAATTGGAAGGAAATAAAACTATTGGATGGAAACAAAGGCTGGTTAACCGATTCATGTATCATCAGGATATAAAAAAATATCCCCTATAAAATTCATTCTTTTAATTTTCGACTTTTCCAAAACAATTTTCGAAACTTTTGGTTAAGATATTAGCAAAGAAAACTGGTTTACGGAACTTCTCTTTCATTTTTATTTAAACTAATTTAACTTTGCGTCCTATTTATAAATTGAAAATTAATTATGAGTTATAAATTACTGGAAGGAAAAACAGGTATTATTTTTGGGGCACTCAACTCCGAATCAATTGCCTGGAAAGTTGCCGTCAAGGCTGTTGAAGAGGGAGCCAGAGTTGTTCTGACTAACACTTCGGTAGCTATGCGAATGGGTGATACCGAAGCACTGGCAAAACAATTAAACACAATAGTTATTCCAGCCGATGCAACCAATGTTGACGACCTGAACAACCTATTTTCCAAAACAATGAAGCACTTTGGCGGGCAAATTGACTTTGTCCTTCACTCCATTGGAATGTCACCCAATGTCCGGAAAAAACGCATTTACCCCGATCTTGATTACAATTATCTAAAACAAACACTTGATATTTCAGCTGTTTCATTTCATAAAGTAATTCAAACGGCCTGGAAACTCGATGCCATAAAAGAATGGGGATCGATAGTTGCTTTAAGTTATGTGGCTGCACAAAAAACCTTTTATGGTTATAACGATATGGCCGACGCAAAAGCATTGCTTGAATCGATCGCTCGGAGTTTTGGGTATATTTATGGCCGAGAGCGGAAAGTCCGTATTAACACCATTTCACAATCGCCCACAATTACAACAGCAGGTAGTGGCGTAAGGGGTTTAGGGCAATTACTTGATTTCTCAGAGCGAATGTCGCCTTTGGGTAATGCCACAGCCGGAGAATGTGCTGATTATTGCCTGACTTTATTCTCTGATTTAACAAAAAAAGTGACCATGCAGAACCTGTTCCACGATGGAGGTTTTTCGAACATGGGCATGAGTTTACCCGCTATGGCACAGTACGAAAAAGGGCTGGAAATTGGTTACGGACCTTCATCACTTTCCGATCTGGAAGAAAAATAAAAAAATATATATTCTAATTCTGAAATCCTGGTTAGTCGCCGGGATTTTTTTTTACCTAAACCCAAATAATATCACCCATAAATAACCTCAATTTGTTTTAATTTCTTTTTGATTTATTAAATCTTTTTTAGAAAAGCAGGTGGTAATTTTGAATAAAAAAAGTAGTCATGAAACGAGCTCTTATATGGATTTTTGCAAAAGAAAATCATTCTAAGCGAGCCTGCCAAAAGGCAGACAGGTTACATTAAATACAATTGAAAATTCTAAAATTATAGTGCAATGAAACAAATAGTAATTACTGCCCTTTTAGCTGTAGTATTTTCAGTGGTTGTTTTAGGGCAACAACCAGATTCTATTCCAACCTCACCCGATGAGCAAATTATTGTCAATAAAGAATACGATGAAAATGGCAACCTGATCCATTTTGATTCAACGTATATATTTAAATGGCAAGGTGATACTATAATCGGATTTCCGGGAGGAGAAAATCCCTTCTTCTCATTCGATTCAAAGCAGAATATCAAAGAATTAATGGAGCAATTTTTTGAAAATAAGGATTTCCCGTCAGGTTTGGATGAAGATTTTTTTAGCAGTAAAAACTTAAAAAAACATTACAGGAATTTTTTCTCCGACTCACTATTATACAGAGGAGTTCCTGATTCTACTATTCATAATCCATTCGGGCAACATTACTTTTCGATGCCTGAATTTTCAGAATTTTTTAAGAACTTTGAGAAGTTTCATTTCCCCGAACATTTTTTCGATGAAAAGTTTAACAACCACTTTTATGATAATGAAGAACAACAAAATGAGTGGAAAAAACTAATGGAAAACCATCAGAAAGAGATTGATAAATTCAAGAAAAGATGGGATGAAAAAAATAAGGAACCATTAAAAAACAAAATTGAGCTGTAATAAATATAATAAAAAAGCCGGAATCACCCGGCTTTAAAACACATTACAACTTAATTCAACTTTCGCTTTATACTACACCCCACTGGAGGAGTTTCGCTCAAAGCAATATTTTGTTTGTTTCCCAAACTTACCAAAGCATCTTTCAGATACGCTTTTTTTACTGCGCTTGCATCTTGTGCGTTATCATCAATGGCTCCTTTATATACCAGTTTTTTATCTCCATCGAATAAAAACACATGAGGAGTTGTTTGCCCGCCAAATGCATTGGCTATCTGGCTTTCGTGGTCAACAACATATTTAAATTGGTAATTTTTTTCAGCCGCATGGTTTTTCATTTCTTCATATGAATCACTGCTCTCGCGCTTCTGATAGTTGGAGTTTAGAACAATCATACCAACATTATTTTTTTTCGCCCAAGCGTTTATTTCATTAAAACGATTCTCCCATCTTAGAACGAACGGGCAGGCATTACATGAAAACAGAACCAAAACACCATTTTCAAGTACCACATCATCGATTGATACTTTTTCGCCTGAAACATCCAGCATTTTAACATCGGTTAAAACCGCCAAATCGTTAATAGCTAATTTATTTTGTCCATGGGATGTAGAAACTCCCAGGGAGCCAACTAATAAAATAATTGCAAATAATAGTTTCATGGTTTGAACTTTTTGATTAATAATATAGTTACATCATAAATAAAAACAGACAAAATTCTCTTTTGTTTAAATTATACGTGTAAAATGGAAAACAAATCGATTGAAACAATACGAAACGAGTACCTGTCGGGGGCTTTAACCAGAAAAGATTTGTTGGCTGACCCGATCAGTCAATTTGAAATTTGGCTAGATCAGGCCATTAAATCAGGCGTTGAAGAACCAACTGCTATGGTATTATCGACTATTGATACAGATAATTTTCCTCAATCGAGGGTTGTTTTGCTAAAATCTGTAAATAACAAGGGATTTACTTTTTTTACCAATTACAACAGTAACAAAGGCCAAACAATTCAAAACAATAACAAAGTATCATTATTATTTTTCTGGCCACAACTTCAGCGTCAGGTAAGAATTTCAGGAATTACTTTAAAAGTAAGTGGTAAAATTTCGGACCATTATTTTTTTTCAAGGCCAACCGATAGCCAGGTTGCTGCCATTATTTCAAATCAAAGTTCCACAATAAATTCACGAAAAATCCTTGAGGAAAAATTTAATCGTTTTAAACATAATAATCTTCCCATTAAAAGGCCTCAATGGTGGGGTGGATATGTGGTTCAACCTTTCAAATTTGAATTTTGGCAAGGAAGAGAAAACAGGCTGCACGACAGGTTTGTATATGCAAAAAAGAAGGATAGCTGGCACATTTCCAGGCTCGAACCTTAAGTTTTTTAATTATTCTCCAAAATCTAAATTAAACTCCTGCCGAAGGGTATTCAGCATAGGATTCTTTTTAACCATCTCCTGGTATTTATCAGTATCGGTATAAACAATTTTCTCCAATGGTTTTTTAACAATTTTAAAAATTAAGTCAACCTGAGAATTTTGTAATTCTTTTCGGATGATAGACACAAGTTGAGGTTTCACCAGTTTTAATGCCTCCTCCTGGACAGAATTGGTAATATTCAAAATAATATTTTTCTTTTCATCTAAAAATGGCTTTTCGGAGAGTGCCGACTTTATATTGGGATTATCAGCAAATTCTCCTACTGCTTTTGCCCATACTTTCAGCATTTGTTCCTCGTTAAAAACATCTCTCAGTGTATCGTTGGCGTATAATTGATGCTGCTCTTTTGCCGAGATTTTTTCATCGTTATCCATTTTACCACTCAAAGCATCTTTTATGGATGGGCTACTGTGGTGTTTTGAATATTTTGCTAACGTAGGTTTTTTTGGAGGTTCAGGAGTTGACACCTTTTTTTCCGGTTGAGTTTTCTGTTCAGCCTGCGGAGCGTGTGTTGAGGTTGGTTGTGTTTTTGTTTCAGAAAAGATGGGGCTAATTGTTGCCTCACCTTCAGGTTGGCCGGCTATTTTTTTTTTAATGTAAGCTGTGCTATCCTAATAATTGCCAATTCAACCAACAACCGTTTATTTTGTGTTGTTTTATATTGTACATCGCACTCATTGATAATTTTTAAAGCCTCAATTAAAAAATTTACATCGCACACCGATGCCTGAGCTTTATACCGCTCCTGAATTTCACCGCCAACTTCAAGTAATTGCACAGTAACCGGGTCTTTACATACCAATAAATCTCTTAAATGGGCTCCCTGTCCATTTAAAAAATGGTGCCCGTCAAATCCATTATTTACTATTTCATTGTATACTAAAAGACTCTCTGAAATATCATTTTTCAGATAAAAATCAATCAGTTTAAAATAATAATCATAATCGAGGACATTCAGATTTGATATAACATCTTTGTAAGAAATACTTTTTCCTGAAAAACTGACTATCTGATCAAAAATTGAAAGGGCATCGCGCATGGCTCCATCTGCTTTTTGAGCAATGATGTTTAATCCTTCCTTTTCGACACTTATTTTTTCGCTAGTGGCAACATACTCCAGGTGCCCCGAAATATCGGCCAATTTAATGCGGTTAAAATCAAAAATCTGGCAACGCGATAAAATTGTAGGTATTATTTTATGTTTTTCGGTTGTAGCCAAAATAAAAATAGCATGAGCTGGTGGTTCTTCCAAAGTTTTTAAGAAGGCATTAAAAGCTGCCTGTGAAAGCATGTGGACCTCATCAATAATATAAATGCTGTATTTGCCAATTTGAGGTGGAATCCTCACCTGGTCGGTCAGGCTCCTGATATCATCAACCGAATTATTGGAGGCTGCGTCCAGTTCATGAATATTAAACGAACGATTTGTATTAAACGACTTGCATGATTCGCATTCGTTGCATGCTTCAGTATCATCGCCAATATTGGTACAATTTATTGTTCGTGCAAAAATCCGGGCACAGGTAGTTTTTCCAACTCCCCGTGGGCCACAAAACAGATAGGCATGTGCCAGTTGGTTACTTTTAATGGCATTTTTTAAAGTTGCCGTAATTGAATCCTGTGCTACGACACTTTTAAATAGATCGGGCCTGTATTTTCGTGCTGAAACAATAAAATTTTCCATAACATCACTACGTTCACTCAACGCTTCAAATATACATATTTCTCACTTTGATGCATCGAAAACTTATTAACAAACCATTTTTATTTAGCTTGATTTATGAAACATTATACTTACATTATATGTTTAATAAAAAAAAAGAAAATTGATATGAAGAATATAGTTATTTTAATAGTATTTCTGGCAATTTCAAATTTAACTCAGGCCCAGCAAAAAACATTTCATGATTTTAGCGCTGAAACAATTGATGGCGAAACATTAGATTTTTCAACCCTTAAAGGGAAAAAAGTACTTGTTGTAAATACAGCATCAAAATGTGGGCTTACGCCACAATATAAAAAACTCCAAAGCCTGTTTGAAAAATACGGGAGTGATAATTTTACTATTATTGGATTCCCTGCCAACAACTTTTTAAAACAAGAACCGGGTGATAACAGTGAAATAAAAGAGTTCTGCACTCAAAATTATGGTGTTACTTTTCAAATGATGTCGAAAATTTCGGTAAAAGGTGATGATATGCATCCCATTTACAAATGGCTTACCAGCTCAGCCGAAAATGGTGTATTAGATGTTGGCATAAAATGGAATTTCCAGAAGTTTATGATTGATGAAAATGGGCACTTGATAGATTATGCTTTGCCTACAGTTAAACCAGACAGTAAAAAAATTACCGAATGGATTTTATCTGAAAATAAAGAATAACAGGAATTTACTTTTCCATAAACTTTCGTTTATCTGCTTCTTTTGGGGTTTTTCCATGAATATTGCCCCCCTCCCATTCGATGCGTTTATTTTTTTCTGAAAATTGAATGCCAGGATTGGAACGTTTCATTTTTTGATCGTTGTATTTAAAATTCTCCACAACATAAATAGGAATAAAAACCACAAAAAATACAACCAACGCCCCAATAATCCAGTTCATACCATCAGCTTCGGTAAATAGGTGAACAAACAAAGCTATACCTATAACTGCAATTGCCCCGGGGCCTGTTACTAACAGTATTATTTTTTTTGTCAAATTCATTTTATTTGAAATTATATCGGTTCAGAGTAAAAATGGTTTATTATAATTAATCCAATGTTGATATTATCTGTGAATAATATTAATACAATCTAATTTTATTTATCAGGTGGCAGCTCCGGCAGCTGCTGCCCTGGCGGCTATAACCGATTTTATGGCCTTCACTATTTCCTGAGTAGCTAATAACTCTTTATTATTTAACGGCAATCCTTTTAACTTTTTCCGTGCATTTTTCCTTTTTTCCCTATCGGGAAACAAACGAAAAAGCAATCGATTGGGCATTAACAGCGATAATACCATAAACTCTTCGGTTGTATATTTTCCTTCAAACAGCTGCTTGTTTATTTTATCTCCTATTTCTCTCACGTGCATTTTATCCAACAAATAAGGTTTATACCATTTAAAAAACAAAAACCGCCGCTCCTCTAATCGAATTAACCTTTTTTGAACCAATTCTGCTTTTACCATTTTTTTTATGCCTCTTACCGAAAAACCTAATTTCGAAATCCAGAAACTTATTCGTTTGGGATTTTGATGTTTCACAAACTTTTCCAAAACAAATTTATGCAAATCATTTGAAGGATTTTCGGAACCAATCGACACCCGCTTATTCGCAATGCCAATTACTTTTAATAAATAAAGCTCCATAATTATAGCTCCGCATAGAGTTACATCCAATGTTTGGCTTGAACGAAACAACATTCCTCCTTTTTGAGGATTAATATTCAATAGAAATAATTTTTCAGAAATACTTAGTTGTTTATCCATTTTATTATGCAATTTGTTTTTTCTTACTTTATACGTCAAAATTATCCGTTTCGCATTACATGTAACCAATAAAAACCAAAAATAATAAAAACCACAATGAATAGAGGATTTGCAAGCGACAATAATTCAGGTGTACACACCAACATTTTAGAAGCCATTAATAATGCCAATGAAGGGCATGTTGTTGGATATGGCAACGACCCTTATTGCGAAAAGGCAATCAATACTTTTAAGATTCATTTTGGAGAAAAAACTGAAGTGTTTTTTGTATTTAACGGTACAGGTGCCAATATTGTGGGGCTTTCATCTGCGACCCAAAGTTATCACTCCATTATTTGTGCCGAAACAGCCCACATTGAAGAAGATGAATGTGGTGCCCCTGAAAAGTTTACCGGCTCTAAACTATTGCCTGTTGAAACCATTCATGGTAAAATTACAGCTCAAGGCATTCAAAAACATTTAAAAGGTTTTGATTTTGAGCACCATTCACAACCAAAAATCATTTCAATATCGCAGGTAACTGAATTAGGTACTGTTTATTCGGTGAATGAAATTAAAGCCATTGCCGATCTTGCCCATAAAAATGGGATGTTCCTGCACATGGATGGAGCGCGTATTGCCAATGCTGCCGCAGCCCTTGGCCTGCCATTTAAAAACTTTACGGTTGATGCAGGAGTTGACATCCTTTCGTTTGGAGGAACAAAAAATGGAATGATGATGGGCGAAGCTGTTTTGTTTTTTAATCCAGAACTGGCACAAAATACCAAATACATCCGTAAACAAAGCATGCAATTGTATTCAAAAATGCGCTTCGTTGGCGCACAATTTTCAGCTTATTTTGAAAATAACCTATGGTTAAAAACGGCAATGCATGCCAATACCATGGCAAAACTATTAGAGCAGGAAATAAAAAAAATCCCTCAAATAAAACTAACACAAAATGTTGAAGCCAATGGTGTTTTTGCCATTGTCCCACCCCAAATAATTGAACCTTTACAACAAAAGTTCTTCTTTTATGTTTGGGATGATACTACTTCTGAAGTACGTTGGATGACATCGTTTGACACCACTGAAGATGATATTTTTAACTTTACAAAACTGATAAAAAAATTAGTAATCAAATAAATGGGATTATTTAAATACTATCCGAGTAACAATTTGGAAACCGATGAAAAACTGGATAAAAAAATATTTATCCACAGTTTAATTTTTCCAGCCTTATTTGTTTTTATTTTTTGGCTGGTTTTAATTATTGAACAGGGTTTTGGCCTTAATTTTACAAAAGGAGGTGTTTATCCATTACATCTAAAGGGAATATTTGGGATACTTCTATCGCCTTTTATCCATTCGGGTTACAGCCATTTATTAGCCAATACTTTTCCTTTTTTTATATTGCTTGCAGCCCTGGTTTATTTTTACCGTAAGTTAGCTTACCGAATATTTTTTCAGATATTTATTATTTCAGGTATTTGTGTGTGGCTTGGCGGCCGCGAAGCATGGCACATTGGGGCAAGCGGTGTGGTTTATGGTTTAGCTGCTTTCCACTTTACAAGTGGAATATTACGTAACGATATAAGGCTGTTAACAATATCAGTAATTGTAATTTTCTTATACGGAGGAATGTTCTGGGGCATTTTTCCCATCAAACCCGATATATCGTGGGAATCACACCTTTGGGGGGCAGTTTCAGGTATTTTATTGTCATTGTATTACAAAAAGTACCTTATCAAACGAAATAAATTCGATTGGGAAGATGAAGAGGATGACGATGAAAATTTGGACTCCGACGAAAATGATCAAAACATCAACATTAAACCTGACAGTATCAATTAAATACAATTATATAAGAACAACTTTTAATTATATTCGTAAATAATTTATTTACAGTTTATTCATAAAGTAAAAAACTTTCGAAATTTTAAATACTTGTAGATAAAAAGTTATATTTTTGCGGCCAAATAAACAAAGTTCTACGAAAGATGATAAGCAGAAGAATTATTAGAATTAAGGCATTTCAAATTTTATATGCCTACTACTCAACACAGGATAATTCATTAAATAAAGCAGAAAAGGAACTTTTCTTAAGTATTCAACAAACCTACGACCTATACCACCACCTCTTAACACTGGTTATTGAAATAGCTGATTACGCCGAAAAAAGGATTGAAATTCGCCGTCATAAATTACTTCCTACTCAGGAAGAATTAAATCCAAACATACGGTTTATAAAAAATAAACTGATCGAAAAACTCAGGTACAATACTAAACTAAATTCATATATCCATAAATCAAAATTAAACTGGGAAAATACTCCCGACCTTGTGGAAGAACTCTATAAAGAACTTATTCAAACTGACTTTTACAACGAATACATGGCAAACGAAAATCAATCGTTTATCGATGATAAAAAGTTTGTTGAAAAAATATTTACAAAACTCATTCTACTTAGCGAAGATGTTGATTCTGTATTAGAAGAAGAGAGTATTTACTGGAACGACGATGTGGAATTTGTCATTTCAATGATAACAAAAACCTTAAAAAAAATCAATGAACACTCAAGCGACGAACTTTCGTTAATGCCAATGTTTAAGGATGAAGAAGACCGCCAGTTTGCCAAAGACCTGTTTCGAAAATCAATTTTAAACCACGACGAAATTCGCGGAATGATAGATGTACACTCTCGAAATTGGGATATTGAACGAATCGCATTTGCCGATATTATAATGATGCAATTGGGACTAACGGAATTTATTTATTTTCCATCGATTCCTACAAAAGTTACACTAAACGAATACATCGAAATTTCTAAATTCTACAGCACCGATAAAAGCCGGAATTTTATTAATGGAATTCTTGATAAAGCTTTAAAAGAGTTAAAAGAAAAAGGTAAAATTCAAAAAGCCGGCCGTGGACTTATCGGCGAATCGTGATGAAACATATTGTTTTATTTATACTATCATTTGTAATATTTTCCTGTACAGGGAATCAAAATTCAAAAGCCACCACAAAAAAATATACAAAAGAGGGCTTGCCAGAATTTGAGTTTCAAGAAGAAATACATAATTTTGAGACGCTTAAGGCCGGTGAGGTTGTAATATATAATTTTGAATTTACAAATTCGGGGACAAACAACCTGGAAATACATAGTATTGAAAGTGATTGTGGATGCCTGAAAGCCAACATTGAAAAAAAAATAATTGAACCGGGACAAAAAGAGTACATCGAAGTAATTTTTAATACTGCCGGTTTGTGGGGCAAACAATTTAAAACCATAAAAATTGTTGCCAATACCAAACAAAAAACCAAAGAACTGGCTATATTAGCCGATGTTGATAACGAAAATATAATTAGGAATTAATAATATAAACAAAATTATGGATACTATTTTAATGATGCAACAACAAGGAGCTGAAGCTAATCCACTGATGAGTTTCCTTCCTTTAATTTTAATTGTGGTAATTTTCTATTTTTTTATGATCAGGCCACAAATGAAACGGCAAAAAGAGACCCGTCAATTCCGCGAAAGCCTTGCTAAAGGTGATAAAGTTATAACTACCGGCGGTATTTATGGAAAAGTTGTCGAGCTAAAAGATACAACAGTTATTTTGCAAATTGATAAGGAAGTCAACATCAAGGTTGATAAAAGCGCTATCATTAAAGATATGGCCGATATTCCCCAGCAAAAATAATCTGAAAAACGAAATATTAAAAGGGTTGGATTTTCCAGCCCTTTTTTTGTTTTATCGTGTCATTATTTAATGGGTTTATAGGCAAAAAGCGTTAAAATAAAGTTTATTTGGCTAATTTTGTTGGAAAGATGCAACTGTGATTAATCAGAAATTTACAAAAATTGGCAACCTTATTAAAATTGAAAAACTCAGGAGCGACAAACGCGTAATGATTTTTTTAATTTGCCTTGCCATTTCAACCGGGCTATGGTTTTTAAATGCATTAAGCAAAGACTATACTACCTCCGTTTTTTATCCGGTAAAATACGTCAACATTCCCGAAAAACAATTCCTTGTAAATTCGCCACCTACCCGGTTCGAATTAAAAGTAAATGCGCATGGTTTTACGCTTCTTCGGCACAAGTTAAATCTGGCTTTTACACCAATTGTATTGAACGTTTCAAAAATTACGGCCAATAAAAACAATCAAATTAACGAAACCGATTATCGAATTGCCACTTCGAGCTTAACCAATACTATTTCGTCGCAAATAAGTAACGAAATTTCTATAATCGATATTCTCCCTGCAACACTGCAAATATCGCTCGACAGGCTCTTTACAAAAGAGGTTCCGGTAAAAACATCCTTATTGTTAGATTTTAAACCACAACACAACCTATCGTCTGAAATTATAACTACTCCTGCTTTTGTTACCATCGAAGGGCCAAAAACCCTTATTGATACGATTGAATATATTTTGCTTGAAAAGGAAGAATTTAAGAATCTGCGTAAAACAACTTCAAAGGATATTGATGTTATTAAACCCGAAAAAATTTCGGTAAGTCCCAAAAAAGTAAAGGTAACGATTGATGTAGAGGAATTTACCGAAAATCAGCTTTTACTACCAATTGAGGTAGAAGGGAAAACCTAAAAATGTGAAAATAAAATTGTTCCCTTCAGATATAAAAGCCTCTTTCAGAGTTGGTTTAAGCCAATTTTCCGAAGTAAAAGCCTCCAATTTTAAAGTAGTTGTCCCTTATTCCGAAATCGAATCGGGGGCTTCGCTATTACATGTTACCATTAAGTCGCAACCACATTATATCTACGATATTAAATACACACCACAAAGTATCGAATACCTCATCGAAACAAATTAGTAATGAGTTTAAAAATTGGACTAACAGGCGGAATAGGCAGCGGCAAATCCATTGTTGCTAAAATCTTCAAAGCCATTGGTATTCCTGTTTTTGTAGCCGATGATGAAGCAAAAAAAATAATCAATAACAATACAAAAGTTAAACAAAAAATCGTTCACCTACTGGGAGAAGGTATTTATTTAAAGGATGGTACTATTGACCGAAAAAAATTGGCAAACTTAATTTTTAATGACAATATTGTATTGAAAAACATAAATTTAATTGTTCACCCTGAAGTACACCTGGTTTTTGAAGAATGGCATAAACAACAAAAAACAGCTTACACACTGTACGAAGCAGCAATAATATTTGAAACCGGGTTTTACAAAAACATGGATTTTAATATTCTTGTGGTTGCTGAACAAAAGCTACGTTTAAAAAGAGTGGCAGAAAGAGACAACAGCTCTGAAAAACAGGTTTTAGAAAGAATGGCAAAACAGTGGCCCGATGAAAAGAAAATAAATCTGGCAAATACATTAATTAATAACAACAACAACTTACTAATACCACAAGTATTAGAAATTGACAGAAAACTAAAAGAAAATGGCAAAATTTGGTAAATGGATTGGAGGAGGCCTTGGCTGGGCATTAGGTGGCCCTATTGGCGGTATTTTTGGCTTCTTTATTGGCTCAGCACTCGATGGTTCAAGTAAAACCAGACATCAAGGAACCGGCACTATGAGCAACAGAACCACAACTGGTGGGTATGTTATGAGTTTATTGGTACTTGTTGCAGCAGTAATGAAAGCCGATGGGAAAATATTAAAATCGGAATTGGATTACGTCAAAAAATTCCTGGTTCAAAATTTTGGAGCCGATTCAGCAACCGAAGCAATAAAGATTCTTCAGGATTTATTAAAACAAACCATTCCGGTAACTGATGTTTGTTTACAAATTCAATCGAATATGAATTACTCCTCGAGGTTGCAATTAATGCATTTTTTATTTGGTATTGCCCAAGCCGATGGGCATGTTGATAAAAGTGAATTACAGCTGATTGTCCATATCTGCAAAACAATGGGAATTAGTGATGCTGATATCAATTCAATAAAAGCAATGTTTGTTAAAGATACCGATTCGGCATATAAAATTCTTGAAATTGAAACAACAGCTACCAACGATGAATTAAAAACTGCCTACAGGCGTATGGCTATGAAATACCATCCGGATAAAGTAAGCTATTTGGGCGAAGATTTTCAAAAAGCAGCTAAAGAGAAATTTCAAAAAGTGAACGAAGCCTATGAAACCATAAAGGCTGAAAGAAAAATCGCATAAAAAAACAGGCTCCGGAATTTCCAGAGCCTGTTTTTTTATCTAAAATATTTTAACTTGTTAAATCTTCAAATTCAACATTAGTGTAATCTTTTTCTTCTACTTCATCAACTTCATGTTCAGTTTTATTTCCTGAGAAATCATCAGTAATCGTTTCTTTCACAATATCGGATATGGTCTCTTCGGGATGTTTATCACCAGGTTGATTTTCTTTTATAAAATTTATAACCTCCTGCAAACTATCAGCAAATTTGTCAAAATCTTCTTTATAAAGGAAAATTTTATGTTTTTCGTAATGGAACTTACCCTCCGATTCAAACCGTTTTTTACTTTCAGTCATTGTTAAATAGTACTCGTCGTTGCGCGTACTTTTAACATCAAAAAAATAGGTCCTTTTCCCAGCACGAATCACTTTTGAATGAATCTCTTGCTTAAATCTATTTTCAGAATCATTCATTTTTCCCCTTTTAACAAACCTTTCCATTGTAAAAGTTATTAATTTATAAGCTGACTTCCGATTTCAAAAATAAAAAATATATGCTAAAAAACTATGAATGTGTTGATAAACACAGATATTTTACCACAATTCAGAAGAATCACCCCCTATTTAAAGTCATTCTATCTTTTATTTGAAGCATTATAATACTCAATGGCTTGTGGCATATATTCCAACATTCGCTCAATTCTTTTTGAATCGACAGGGTGAGTACTTAAAAATTCGGGTGGTTTTTGCCCTGCATTTTCCGACATCCTTTGCCAAAATGCGATGGCCTCTTCAGGGTTATATCCTGCCATTGCCATAAAAAATAAACCCATTTTATCTGACTCTAATTCATGTTGCCTCGAAAATGGTAACTGAACACCTACCTGTGACCCTAAGCCATAAGCCATTAAAAACAGGCTTTGTGTTTCATCAGGTTTGTTTTTAACAGCTTCCGATAATAGCAACCCACCAGTTTGAATCAACAATCCCTGGCTCATCCGTTCATTACCATGCCTGGCAACGGCATGCGCCACCTCGTGGCCCATAACAACAGCTACACCTGCTTCGGTTTGAGTAAGAGGCAATATCCCGGTATAAAAAACAATTTTCCCCCCGGGCATACACCAGGCATTAGGAACATCATCATCAACCAGGTTGTATTCCCAGTTAAAATCTTTAACGCGGTCCTGAAATCCATTGTCGGCAAGGTATTTTTCAACTGCTGCCGATATACGTTCTCCAACCCTTATTATCATCGCTGTTTGTTCCTGATTTGTGGAAACTTTATTTTCCTTCAAAAACTCGCCATAGCTTGCAAGGCTCATACTTACCATTTCTGATTCAGGCAAAAGGTTCATCTGCTGCCTTCCTGTGAGAGGCACAGTCGAACACGATTGTATTATCAGAAAACCTAAAACACTAAAAAAAACAAAGCTTAGTTTTGTCAAACTTTTTAATTTCATATCACAACTGTTTTAAACCAATATAAATTTACAACAAAAAAGGGAACCTTTTGGATTCCCTTGGAGCATTTATTTTGAAAATAGTTTATTTATAGATTGTTTTTTTCGCCGACAACAAAGTATTATGGAGCAACGACACCCGTGTCATTGGCCCTACTCCGCCGGGAACAGGGGTAATGTAAGAACACTTTGGGGCCACTTCATTAAATAATACATCGCCCTTTAATTTAAAGCCTGATTTGGTTAAATCTGATTTTACACGGGTGGTTCCAACATCAATAACCACGGCACCCTTTTTAACCATGTCGGCTTTAATAAACTCGGGTGACCCAAGGGCGCACATCAGAATATCTGCATTCAGGCATACTTCCTTTAAATCTTTTGTACGGCTGTGAGCAACGGTTACAGTAGCGTTAATAGCCTTTTGTGACATCAACACACTCAATGGCCTTCCAACAATGTTACTTCGCCCTATGATGACACAATTTTTACCGCTTGTTTCAATATTGTACCTTTTTATTAATTCAATAATACCAAATGGTGTAGCCGAAACAAACGATGGTAATCCAATAACCGTACGGCCAACATTAATGGGGTGAAAACCATCCACATCTTTTTTTGGGTCAATGGCTTCTATTACTTTTTGTTCCGATATGTGTGCCGGTAATGGCAGCTGAACAATAAAACCATCAAGTGATGGGTCATCATTTAATTCATGGACTTTATTTAATAACTCTTCTTCAGTCACATCATCTTCAAAACGGTACAACGATGATTTATAACCTACTGCTTCACAATCTTTAATTTTATAGGCTACATAGGTTTCGCTACCACCATCGTGGCCCACTAGAATAGCAGCCAGGTGAGGTGCTTTACCTCCTTCGGCAACAAGTGTTTTTACTTCTTCAGCAATCTCAGCTTTAATTTCGGCAGCTACTTTTTTACCATCAATAAGAATCATGCAATGCTGTTTTTATGATTTTTTTAGAATTTTTTATTTTGCGTCATACTACCCATCATACGCTGCAGGTTTTTGCCTTGCGAAACCATTTTCATCATTTTTCGTGTTTCGCTGAATTGTTTTAATAACCTGTTAACTTCCTGTATGTTTGTACCCGAACCTGCAGCAATTCTTTTGCGACGGCTACCGTTCAGCAATGCAGGATCTTCGCGTTCGGCTTTGGTCATTGAAAAAATGATGGCTTCGATGTGTTTAAACGCATCGTCATCCATATCCACATTTTTTAATGCTTTTCCCATCCCCGGAATCATGGAAGCCACATCCTTTAAATTCCCCATCTTTTTGATCTGATTGATCTGTTTCAGGAAATCGTTAAAATTAAACTGGTTTTTAGCCAGCTTTTTCTGAAGGGCTTTGGCTTCTTCCTCATCAAATTGTTCCTGTGCTTTTTCAACCAGTGTAACAATATCACCCATTCCCAAAATACGGTCGGCCATACGTTCCGGGTGGAAAACATCCAATGCATCCAATTTTTCGCCGGTACCCACAAATTTTATGGGTTTATCAACCACCGACCTGATTGAAAGTGCAGCTCCACCTCGTGTATCGCCATCGAGTTTAGTCAGGATAACACCATCAAAATTTAATCGTACATTAAATTCATTGGCAGTATTTACAGCATCCTGCCCGGTCATCGCATCGACAACAAATAAAATTTCTTCAGGATCAACAGCTTTTTTGATGGATGTTATTTCATTCATCATCTGCTCATCGATAGCTAAACGCCCTGCAGTATCAATAATCACCAGGTCATACCCTTTTATTTTAGCTTCTTTAATAGCAGCTTTGGCAATTTTTACCGGATCGAGGTTTCCTTCTTCAAAATAAACAGGAACTTTAATTTGCTCGCCCAATACTTTTAATTGTTCGATAGCAGCCGGACGGTAAACATCGCCTGCCACTAACAGAGGATTTTTACCTTTTTTAGTTTTGAGGTAATTGGCAAGTTTTCCCGAAAAAGTTGTTTTACCCGAGCCTTGCAGTCCCGACATTAAAATAACCGCAGGATTCCCATCGGTATTTATATCGGTTGCTGAACCACCCATTAACTGAGCCAATTCATCGTGAACAATTTTCACCATCATTTGCCCTGGTTTAACAGCTGTTAAAACCTGTTCCCCCAAAGCTTTTTCCTTCACCACATCGGTGAATTTTTTGGCTATTTTGAAGTTTACGTCGGCGTCTAACAATGCACGGCGAATATCTTTTAATGTTTCTGCAACATTTATTTCAGTAATTTTTCCCTGCCCTTTTAAAAGCTTAAAGGATTTATCGAGCCTATCACTTAAATTATCAAACATGCGGTTAAATTTTTATGCTACTTTTTTATAATTCTGCAAAAATACAAAAATTGATGACGTACCAGTAATTAAGTACAAATTGTTAAAGGAAGATTTATAATGATATAATACATTTATTTATTTCGGTGTTTTTTCTCCTGGAAACCGTTTGGCATATTCTTTCCAAAACAGTTTTACCTCCTGCTTCATTTCTTTTGATAAAGCCAAAATTCCAAATAAGTTTGGAATGGTCATCAACGCAATGGTAATGCCCGAAAGGGTCCATATAATTGTGGTATCGGCAAACGAAGCAAGGAAAAAACCAATGACGTAAACAATACGGAAATACACCACTCCTTTAATGCCAAATAAGTAGGTTACAGCACGGTCGCCATAATACGACCAACTGATGGCTGTTGAAAATGCAAACATTAAAAGCCCAATAGCTACAATGTATTTCCCGTACGCACCAAACCAACTTCGTGTAAACGCAATTGTAGTAAGCGGGGCACTGTGCATCAGCGACTTCCCAACCAAAACAATATTTTCGTTATTAATTAATTTCCCGTCCTTCAATTCCAGGCTTCCCGAAAAAGGGCTTTTATTTATTAATACTTTTATATCTTCGGCTACAGAGCGAGAATTGATGATGGTAGGTTGATTTTGAATAATCCCTTCTGAAACAACTAAACTCCCCGAAAATAGTGGCAATTCCTGATCACCATTCAAATAATGGTATAACGTTTCAACTCCTTCAACATCAGCATCACTGTATGTATCGGCCAATACAATCATGTCGGTATCCTGAAACTGATTTTCCATTTTTTCGTTCCAAACCCCCGACGATAATAAAACCAATCCGGTAAGTGTACAAATTATAATGGTATCGATAAAAGGTTCGAGCAATGCAACCAAACCTTCCGAAACCGGTTCATGTGCCCTGGCTGCAGCATGCGCAATTGGAGCCGACCCCTGGCCAGCCTCATTTGAAAACAATCCGCGGTTAACTCCCCTGTTAAAAGCAAAAGCAATACTGCCTCCTAAAAATCCTCCAACAGCTGCCGAACCGGTAAATACATCACCAACTATTGCTATTATCGAAGGAATTATGTTTTCGTAATTGTATAAAATAACGGCAATGGCCCCTATAAAATAGACAAATGCCATTAATGGCACCAATGTAGATGTAACTTTGGCAATACGTTTTATCCCTCCAATAATTACGGCTCCCAATAAAACCGCCAAAACAGCTCCGGTAATAATATGGTTGATCCCAAATGTTTCGAAGAGTGAATTGGAGATGCTATTTATTTGAGGCAAGCTTCCTGTTCCAAACGACGACAGGATAGTAGCTACAGCAAAAATGGCAGCCAACCATTTCATGTTCAAACGATTTTTCATGTAATACATGGGGCCACCTGAAATAGAACCATCGGCAGCCACCTCGCGGTATTTATGCGAAAGTGTAACTTCCACAAATTTGGTTGTCATTCCCAATGCCGCCGTTACTAACATCCAAAACAAAGCAGCAGGCCCCCCAAGGTGAATGGCCAATGCTACACCCGCAATATTTCCGGTACCAACAGTTCCCGATAAAGCTGTTGTTAACGCCTGAAAATGTGATGTGTCTCCTTTATCGCCTTCTCGGTCAAATTTCCCGCGCACAATGCGTAACGAATGTTTTAAATACCTGAATTGAGGGAACTTTAAATAGATAGTAAAAAACAAACCTGTACCTAACAATAAAAAAACAAACCATGATGCACTTCCAATAAAACTATCGATTAATGCCAAAAAATCATTTACCTTATTCATACCCGATTTTTGTAGAAAGCACTAAAAATAGCATTAACTTTTAGATTATAAAAAATGGCTTTTGAAATTAGTTTCCCAAAATATGATTCATGTCAGTAATTAACAAAAAATTGATCCTGCTTTTTATTTTAATTTCTCATACCTCACTGTATATGATAACATTAAATACTTTTTTCTCGTAAGCCAATTATATTGAAAAAAAATAAGAAATAAATAAAAACCTATTTTCTAAATTTCGCTACATTTGCTTGAAACAATTAAAACAAAAAGCCATGTTACCAAAGTTTTTATTAGCTGACAATTCACAGGAGGCACCCGACACAATTTATGTAGTTCATAACGAAAAACCACGGTTTATCGTTGAAAGCGACATCGAAGATTTTTGGACCAATCAAAAAATTTACTGGATTGATGACGACCCTCAAAATGAAGATTTAGTAGAACAATTGTTGGAAGAAACCGAAGCATTCCTCGAAGATGAATTTGATAGCCAGGAAGATTTATTCGACAACGAAATCGGAAAAAATTAAAAAATGAATTTCCAGAGTTCCCGTAAAAAACTGTACCGCTCAAAAGATAAAATGGTTGGTGGAGTATTGGCCGGTTTTTCCGATTATATCAATGCCGACCCCACCTTAATTCGGGTAATATATGTGCTGCTTTCCATATTTTCGGCAGCATTCCCCGGATTGGTTGTGTACATTATTTTTTGGGCTGTTACACCCGAAAGGCCTGATTATAAGTATTAATTAATTTCCCGTTTTTTCCTTTTTATAATCACACCCTTTGATAAGCTCAGGGTGGCAGTTTTTATGTTCCATATTTTTATAAAAAAAAGCAGTTAGAAACTGCATTTCGCATTACTGAACATCTTTTAACGACAACTGTATACGGTTGCGCGCAATGTCGATCTCCACAACTTTTACTTTTATATGCTCCTGAAGTTTTACAATTTCGTTGGGGTCGGAAATAAAACGGTCGGCCATTTGCGACACATGGATAAGCCCCGATTGTTTAATACCTATATCCACAAAAGCCCCAAATTTGGTAATGTTATTTACAATACCGGGCAATACCATTCCCACATGTAAATCTTCAATCTTAAAAATCCCTTCGGCAAATTCAAATACTTTAATAATCTTCCGCGGATCGCGGCCCGGTTTTTTAAGTTCGTTTTTAATATCAGTAAGAGTAGGTAAACCTACTTTTGTAGTAACGTATTTATTCAGGTCAATTTTTTCGATTACTTCATCGTTGGCAATTAATTCGGCTACTGAACTATTTTGTCCGGCTGCCATTTTTTCAACCAGTTTGTACGACTCGGGATGCACAGCCGAATTATCCAATGGATTTTTTGCCCCGGCAATACGTAAAAATCCGGCCGACTGTTCAAATGCTTTTGCTCCCATTCGAGGCACTTTTTTTAATTCCGAGCGCGTATTAAAAGCTCCGTTTTCTTTACGGTAATCAACAATATTTTGTGCCAGTTGTGGCCCCAATCCCGATACATACATCAGCAGGTGTTTACTTGCTGTATTAAGGTTCACCCCCACCCTGTTTACGCTCGACTCAACCACCATGTCGAGGCTGTTTTTTAGGTTTTTCTGATCCACATCGTGTTGGTATTGCCCAACTCCAATCGACTTAGGGTCGATTTTTACCAATTCGGCCAAAGGATCCATCAACCGCCTTCCAATTGAAATGGCACCCCTTACGGTTACATCGTATTGCGGGAACTCTTCGCGTGCTATTTTTGAAGCCGAATACACTGAAGCTCCGTCTTCCGAAACCATATAAACCCGCAAATCCCTGTCGAAATGTAATTTTTTAATAAACGCCTCTGTTTCACGGCTGGCAGTACCATTGCCAATAGCTATACCTTCGATCTGGTAAGCTCCTACCATCGAGGTGATTTTTTTAGAAGCCATTTTCCGCTCGTTTTGCGGCTGATGTGGATAAATGGTTTCGTTATGTAAAAAAGTACCCTGCTCATCCAAACAAACCACTTTGCAGCCACTTCTGTAACCAGGGTCGATTGCCATTACTCGTTTTTGTCCCAAAGGTGCAGCCAATAATAACTGGCGTAAATTTTCAGCAAAAACATTAATGGCTTCGGCATCGGCTTTTTCTTTCGATAAATTGGCAAATTCAGTTTCCAACGAAGGCTGAAGCAACCGTTTGTAACTATCTTTAATTGCCATTTGCACCTGAATAGAACTGTTGGTAAATCCTTTTACAAAATACTCTTCCAATTTATCAATCGATTTTTGTTCTTCGGGGTAAACCGAAAGACGTAAAAATCCTTCGTTTTCGCCGCGGCGCATAGCCAATAAACGGTGCGATGGGCATTTTTTAAGTGGCTCCGACCAATCAAAATAATCCCTGTACTTTTCACCTTCTTCCTCCTTGCCTTTAATAACCTTCGAATAAAGAATAGCATCGATGGCAAACCTACGTCGGATAATGTTCCGTGCTTTTTCATTTTCGCTAATCCATTCAGCAATAATATCGCGGGCTCCTGACAATGCATCTTCTACTGTTTCAACTTCGGTATTCAAAAACGAATTAGCCCTTCCTTCAGGATCACGCTCAAACTGTTTCATGATAATTTTTGCCAATGGCTCCAATCCTTTGTTGCGGGCAATGGAAGCTTTGGTTTTCCGTTTGGGTTTGTAGGGCAAATATATATCTTCCAACTCAACCGGATTAAAACACTCGTTGAGGCGTAACTGAAGCTCATCGGTTAGCTGGCCTTGTTCTTCAATGGTTTTTAAAATGGTTTGTTTCCGTTTTCCCAGTTCCTCCATTTTATCAAACAGCGTTTTAATGTCGCCAACCTGCACCTCATCGAGGCTGCCGGTATGTTCTTTACGGTAACGCGAAATAAACGGGATGGTGGCTCCTTCTTTTAACAAATCGATGGTGTTTTTTACCTGATTGGTTTTAATATTCAGCTCACCACTTATAATAGATAATATTTTGTCAGTCATTTTTATCTGTTTTCGAAAAAACAAAAGTAGGAAAAGTTCGGTCATGGAAGAAAAAACAAGGGATGGTCTTTTATTTTATTCATCGGATAACTTTTGGTGTATGGATGTTCCAAACTTCCATTGCAGTTATAAAACCGCAACGCCCATTTTGCAAAATAGAACGTTCTCACAGTAATAGGAGCAGATTCCTCTGTTATCGCTTTTCCTGCAGCTCCTTCGAAAAAACAGAATCACGCGTTTAAAAGGGTATAAAATGCCATTGCTGTTGACAATAATTTTTCATCTTGAATATTCTTCGATTAAAACATCCATATCATTCTTCCCCTTTGTTGTTTCAATTAAGGGTATTGTTTCTTTCAAAATACGGATTGATTTTTCTTTTTGATTTGTTAAATAATACAATTTCGCCAATAACTTTCTATTTGTAATGGTCGGTACATCTTTCTCAAATTGAATAGCATAATCTACTGCTTTCTCCAAATTATAATTACAGAATACTGCTAAATCAATGTATTTGTAGTATCTGGTTTTACTATCTTCAGAATGTTTGTAATCAATTAACCATTTGTCAAAATTATCAAAGGCTTCTTTCTTTTTTCCTTTTGATGCTAATTGAAACCCTTGCAAATAAGGTGTCCAGTGGTCATTTGAATTATGTTCTGCATAGTTATAGGTAATTCTATAAGCTGTCTCCAAATCTCTATTATTTTCGTATAAATACAAAGCAAAATTTCGGTTCCAATAAAAACTCATCGGATATTTATTTTCTAATTCAAAACTATAATACTCAAATGAATCGATATCCGTATTTTTATAATATCCAATTAGTTCAGTGAGTATATTCTCTCTCCAATAATCGCTCAAATTTGGATCATTGGTTAACCTGTTCTTTAATAAGGAAGGATTGGGTGACTTCCTGTCACGCGATTTTGCAAATGCTAAAAACAAATCTGCCTCATAAAGTAATGAGTCATTTTTCGATTTACTTTTAATTAATTGGATAAAACTATTAACCGATTGGTATTCTTCTTTTTGAAATAGTTTTAGAATTATTTCATTTGCGTATTCTGCATTTTCTGTGTTTTTCAAGAATTCCTCCTTGAATGACTTTAGGTTCTCTTTTCCGTTTAATATACTTGTGATTAAATCAATATAATATTGGGGTTCGTCGCTTTTATAACCAACAATCCTGTTAATCTCAACACCCTCTGGATTTGCAATGATTAAAGTTGGATAGGCAGCTATTTTATATTCATCAACAATTTTTTTATTCTCAGGCAATTCAGCATTTAGTTTTAATGAATAAAAATCTGTTTTAAGGTAAGCCTGAAAAATTGAATCGGGAAAAATGATATTGTCATATCCTTTACAACTGCCGCACCACGTTGTATAAAAATCAATAAAAATGTATTTGTTGTTTTTTTGTGCATGTTTAAATGCATACTGGTAATCCTGAGATAAAAAAATCTCCCTGTCATTTTGGCAAGCATTAATCAAAAATACAAAAAGGATTAAAATCAAACTGTTTTTCGTAAACATGGTATTTAAGTTTTGGCTAAAATGGTTGACTCGTATTGTAGAGCAGGTTTTGTACAGTTGCCTTTTATTCATCCGATGACTTGAAGTCATCAGATGAATCCACCTGCTAAACTTAAAATTCTGTTTGTTTCAGGATTTTCAACAGCCATAACTACCGATCCGATGATAATTAAAAGGCTTACAACATAAATTAAGTGGTTGATTTTCATTTTAGTGGTTTTTGTGTATTGATAATTTATTTATTCCTAACTTTAATTCGTACAAGTATCGGGTTATCATCAGCTTTTATATTTTTCATTTGATTTTGCCATGCAGCTGGAGGATCTTCTTTATTTTGACTCAGGTGTTTTAGTAAGTTATAGGGTAATATTTCTCCAACAAGATAATCTTCGGAGTAGATGTGGTAAAACCAGGTTAGTTTCTGGTTGCCTGCTATATCATCATAAATGTAATCATACTTCTTAAATTCCCCGGTTTTGATATAACTGTGGTAAACTGTTTGATAAAAATAATTATCTAAATTCTTGTAATCATCATCAAACCAAACGTTTTGAAAAATAAACATACTGGATGCAACCGGGACAAGGTTAAAAAAGTGGTACGATTTTGCCATTGCCATCCATCGGGGTGTTTCATCCATGGTATAATATTCAATCTGTTTATCCCATGGCAATAATTTATCCTTTGTATCAAGAATATAGGCAGGCTCTTTTTTATTGCCCGATATGTTCCAGATTGTATCGTTTACATAGTTTGTAAAAAGCAAGCCCGATGAAGTTTCCTGAAAATTGGTCCATGGCCCTTCTCCTCCTCCCGAACGGTAATGTCTTAACTCACTCACACCATATTCAACAACAATGGTATCGGGAGGCATGTTAATACCATTGTTATAGACATATATTTCCCCTTCGTAACGATTATATATCACAAGTTTCTGATCGGCAGTAACGCTAAAATACCTGGTTTGGATGTTTAGAATAACTTCATCACAAAATATTCCATCAAGTGTGTACCTAAGATACGGATGTTGGCTTGAAGCATATAAATAGATGGTATCGTTGGCTACCTTAAAATTAGAGATTCTTTCGTATTCCCCCGGCCCGCGCCCATTGGTGCCTATTTGTTTTATAAACTCTCCATTTATGCTAAATAGTAATAACCGAGAATTTTCCTGAACAAGTATAACCGAATCGTTCATCCATATTGATTCAATGCCATCGATTAATGACCTTCCGGTTGTTTCAAGAGGTATATAAATAATCGTATCGGCAAAAGACGAGGTTTTAAGCGCCTGTTCCCCTGAGCAATGAAGTTTTAGTATTTTAATTTCATCAGTTGTGTTTTTACCACAAAAACAACAAACAAACACTAATGTAAGAGTCACGATTGTAAAAGGGATCAATCTTTTCATCTATTAAAGATTTAGATTGTTGATATTTTTTAAAATTTGTACTGCTATTTGTTTTTAATTGTTCTTGAAGTAATTCTCATGATTTAATAACTAAGAATTTTATGTTTTTTTATATTTCACGTTCTTTTTTTGAATCTGTTAACGTTAAATTGTATGAGTATTGTCAAATTGATTGTACTTTCCTGTCAAGTTGCACGAAGGTTGAAGCGGACTATAACCTCATAATTTACTACTAAATCTGGTAATATTTTTATACATTTTGGGTTTGTATTTATCCATTCATCAAGTCTTCTGCTTTCAATTTATATAGACCTTAAAAATCTGAATTATCAAATAAATTAACAAAAGAATGATAGTTTTTTCCATGAATAAAACAAAAAAGAAGCAATTTTTAAGAGCATCAGTAGGTTCTTTTTTTTCATCCTTAACTAAATATGGTATTGGAATAAATAGAAGTACCAATCCAGAGAAAGATAGCACTATAAATCCATAACATCGAATAATAATATCATCAAACAATCCTTTAAATTCATCTGTAATATTGTTATTTATTGCTAAACTTAATGAAATTGCAATAAAAGCTATAAAGAACGAGGTGTATTGACTTGCTGCTCTAATACTTTCTACAGTAACCTTAGAAGTCCGACCAAATTCACGCCAGTCACCATTTCTAAACCATCTAAACCATATGTCATAAATTAAAAACACAACTATTGGGATTATTATTATCCAATGCTTTTCATCTGAAGTGGAATTGGTAGTAGAAGTGGAAGTAGAAAAAATAAGAGATAAAAATGCAATAACATAAACAAAAACAATCCCATAATTATCAAGAAATTTAGTTAGTTTTTGTTTTCCTTCTTGTTTTTCACTTATATTATTATTCATAATATTTCAATTTGAGTAGTTCAGTTCATCGGTCAACGGTGGTTGTATGAGGTCGTGGCGGTCAGACGAGAGTCTGACCAGTCCGATCGAAACTGAGGCTGGCAAGAAATTAGATTTGTCTAATCCGCACAAAGCCAGCCATACATTATACCACTAGTTGTGTTCTGTTTTTTTTATCATATTTTTATTATTTAACTTTAATCATCCAATTAACATATGCATTTCTTGGACGTGTTTCATTTCCACCACTTTTCCTTGTACTGTCAACTTTTTCATGATAAGGGATTTCTGCACGTTCTCCACTGTATGGATGATTCTCAAACGTTTTAATTCTTCCATATAAGTGATTATGACTTTCAAATTCATCATCCTGGTAACTGCCAATCTTTGCACCAGAGTTGCTTCCTTTTCGTGAGATTCTTTTATCTGAATCTGGATCCATTCCTGCCCCTAAATCTACTCCCCTTAGAAATAATCCTCTTAAATCCGGAATATTGAATGTACTAATTTCATTCCCTTTCCCCCAAGCAATGCCAATCTTTTTAAATAAATCATCGTATGTATCTCTACTTAATTCTCCACCATCACAAAGCATCCAATTTGAACTTTCAAGAATTGCACTATCCATTCCTGCAAATGCTATTATTGAACCAACAGGGTATTTTATGAAATTAATTTGTTCCAGACTATTTTCAATTTCAATTATTAAATAATCTGATTTAGTAACATTTTCTTCGATTTTTTTTATTGCTTCACCTCTGGATATATCTGAAATTTTTTTATTTAATGATGAATAGCTTATATATCCAGTTGCTACTAAAAACGCTAAAAATCCGCCTAAGAATGCAAAAAATTTGTTGCGTTTTATTAAAAAATATTTTTCTTCCAAAATTTTAAATTCATTTTCTTCCATAATCTTAGTTTTTTAGTTTTACATATATATACTTTCTTGAATGTTTGCTTTATATTGAGATAAGTCCAATTATATATTAATTATTAAATCTTTAATATTTGCATTTTTTAGATTTTCATTAATTCGAATTTTACCATACAATTAAAGTTTATTTAAAAAATTACAACTTATTTATATCCCCACTTTTGTGTCATTTATATCTCTATATCGTATCTAAAATGTGCCTTTTGTATCCAAATTCGTAAATAAACAGCACCTTTTCAATTAACATTGGTTTGTTATTTTCAGAAAATCCGGAGGTGCAGTTCCATCACTTTTTATCAATCGCACATGCGCGGCCGGGTGGTATTGTCCTATACAATTTAAGGAAAAAATACTAAAGCACCAACATTATTGGCTTATTTAATCGACTTTAAACCGCTTACTATTAACGCATTGGACTACTCTTCCAGAAAACACAACCAACAACCTAGCTACTATTAGAACCTCTTGGTTTACTCGCACCATAGGTTCGTTTAGTGGTACACCTGCCTGGCTCAAAAGCACACGTATAGTATTTCTATTTTAATTGATAGTTCTTAACTTGTATAGGTTATTTCTATTTATTCATAAAAACCCTTCTATTATGGAGAATAAAATTAATTTTACAATTCCTGAAGAGGTGGCCACCAATGTTTCGGCAAGTTTGGCCGAAATATCCACCTCACTACTACCCTACCTTATTGCATTAACCCCCGAAGAGCGGCGTGCAGTACCAAAAATGAGCGATAAAACCAGCCCATTTGTTGAAAAATGTATGGCGTATGCCCAATCAGCCCCCGAGTTTGCCCCTCCTTACATGGATGTTGAAGGACTAAAAACCGATATGGCAGTGTACAATAAACTTATACCCCTATTGAGGCAGGTAACCCGTATTTTAAACGGATTGGATGATACCATTATGCAGGCAGGCGCCGAAAGTTATGTAGCTTCACTGGCGTATTACAACTCGGTTAAACAAGCTGCTAAAATGGATATTCCCGGAGCTAAAGGTATTGCTGAAGACCTTAGAAAACGATTTGTAAAAGCACCCGAAAAAGAGGCTGTCGAAGAATAATATTTAAGCGGTTAATAATTGTAGGTTATTGGGCGAAGAGGTTACCTTAAAAACATTATAGGTAGCCTCTTTTTTTGGTATTGTTATACCAACCACATTTGCATCAATTGAACTTAGATCAAATGAATTTTCAGTGGGAAAATAATATTTTGTCTACGTTTGTAAAATTTCATTTATTATGGTTAATAATACAAAGGATTTAAGTGCCTATCTGTATAAATTCGCAATATCCTTAATTAGCCACAGGTGATGTTCAGAGAGCAGGGCCTTTTTTAATCAAGCCTGGAATCGAAACAAAACCTTAGGGAGAGCGGGAAGTTCCGAAGAATGAGGAAATCACCCGCCCGAACTTTGGTTTTGCGAAGATGCAAGGTGATAATTAAAATGAGCCTTGAATTTTCTGCTTCGTCTTTTTTTCAAGAAAAAGATGAAGGCCAGCCCGGCAGGGCATACCTAAACATTTGGTATGGCTTTAATACATATAAATTGATAAACAACAAAAATCTTCTCACAAGAATTTAAATTGATTCCTCATTATTCTTTTTCTCCAAAAAAATTTAAAATTAATTCTACATTGTCATCCCGGGTTTCCCTGTTATTTACCGATTACCCCTATAAATATATGACGCAGGAAAAATATTTTGACAATGCCAAACCATCATCTGGAAAACCGGATATCTTTCAGATTATGAATGACAAAAAAAGAAACGGGTGACTATTTCTGCACATGTCAGCCTCTTTTTTTTGGTACTCCCCACCTCATTACATAACTGCTGCACAAATTTTGTGCATTAACAAACAAAATTTGTAAACGGACGCACTTATTTTATCCGGCGTCGCACAAAATTACTTATCGAGTTGACAAATTTTGTTAAAAAAAGCTCCTATTTTCTCCACCATTTGAGTAATTTTCCTCGGCAGAGGACAAATTTTCCCCGGTGATGAACAAATTTTCTTCAATGGTGGACAAATTTTCTTGGGCAGTTGAGTTATTTTCTTCGGCGATGTAGAAAATTTCTTCGGCATCGGACAAATTAAGTAGGAAGGAGTACCTCAGAGGTGCCCTTCAAATCAGAGGTGTTATTATTAACATATTTAATTGTATTCTAAATAATAAAATCACCAAATAGTTATTACACTGCCCCTAACTAATAAGCGTACTTTGTTTGAGAAAAGCATTCTCTTAACTAAATCGGGATAAAAGGAGTAAAAAAACTTCAAATACAATCCACCCAATACCCCACTATTAAACCGGATCTTCATTTTTATCGGGTTCGTGTTTGACTATGGCTTCGTATATACGTGTTGCTACAGGTGGGCATCCTTTTACATGAATGCCTTTATCTCTCATGTGCCTGGTACAATTGCCAACAAACACTGTCCCGTCCATGGCTTTTTCAATGCCTTTGCCTATGGCAATGTGGAATTTCCCATCGCACAAAGCATACTGGCTCATATCATCGCCAAAACGTTTTAAAAACAACATTATTGTAGAAAGGCAAGCACTGCATGAATCCACATCCTGTACCTCAACCCCGGGGAATTGAACAGCTATTTTAGTAGGCGGTTTTTGATATGGATGGATGAGTTTTTCGTAGGATTCAGTGATTACATTATAATCTTCCACTCGTATGGGCATTTTATTCCGTTCCGAAATAATTTTGAGGTGAGGTACCTCTTCGGCATTTAATCCCATCAATTTACATGAAATAACATCAGCCCCCATGGCACTAAACGAAGCCACAGCAAAATTTGATTTAATTGGTTCACCTCCCGAAGGCCCCAATCCTTCCATACCATTATATCCATCAACCACAGTCATGTGGGGCATTAAAACCGTTGCTAAATCGGAAATTGCCGAATCAAGTGTTTTTTCGGGATACACCTTCTTCAGGTATTCCAACTGGTGGTAACGTACTTTTTCGTGACGGTACAAACACCCCTTAAAGTTTTTAATCCCTAAAGTAACACCCGTGTGCATATGTGTTTTGGCAACCGGGACTGAAATCAATACATCATAATCATATACTTGCTGGCAGATTTTAGTTTCTGTTAAAATTCGTGGGTGGGGAATTTCTTTAATGACGGGAGGTTTTGAGTTAAAATCGATTAATTCAATACCATAACGTGCAGCCATTTCGGTAAAACCAGCGCGCTTAAATGCTTCAAACACATTTACACCAACGATGGGGCTTTCGCCAATAGCAATTGTTTCAACACCTAAACTTGTAAGTGTTTCAATGATAGCGGCTACAGCTTCGGGGTGGGTATTATACCCCGATTCAGGAGGGGCGATACGTCCTACATTGGGTTTAATTAAAATACGTTTATCCTTTAATGAAGATAAATCGAGTTGATTAAGTGCGTCAATAACATTCAGGAATGGGCCTTTTTTACCGGCAACACTTACAATTGATTTCGAAATCATGCCCGAAGATATTAATCTCAAGGTTTTTACCCAAAACAAATTACAAATTGAAAGAAAAATTAGCTTTTTAGAAATACTGCAAAAAGAAATACCTCGCCACAAAGCTGACAAGGTATCAAATTAGAATTCACTTTTCTGGTAAAGATGTTTTGATTCTTTATTCCCACTCAGGAAATTGAGTAATATTTAAATCCAGCTTAGCTAAAATCTGCACATCTGTTTTGGAAAGCTCAAAATCAAAAATGTCAAGATTTTCAATCATATGTGCTTTTTGAGTACTTCTAGGGATAGCAACAATACCTCTCTGATGGTGCCACCTAAGGCATACCTGCGCAATACTTTTATTATACTTTTTACCTATTTTAGCAATAGTTTGGTTCTCAAAAATTCCATTTCGTCCAGCTGCAAAAGGAGACCAGGCTTCCATTTGCACCTCATCCTTCTTCAAATCTTTATAGGCATCAGGCTGCTGAAAAAAAACATGCGTTTCGATTTGATTGATCACGGGTTTAATTTCGGCATCTGCCATCAAATCGTGCAATTGTTCAGTTGAAAAATTACTCACCCCAATGGCTTTTATTTTACCTTCCTTATAAAGCTCTTCCATTGCCTTCCATGTACCTTTTACATCGCCACGGGGCCGGTGGATGAGATAAAGGTCTAAATATTCTAAACTCAATTTCCCTAAAGTTGTTTCAAAAGCCTTTTTTGTACTTTCATAACCAGCATCATCAACCCAAAGTTTTGAGGTAATAAATAGTTTTTCCCTATTAATGCCACTTTGTTTTATCCCTGCTCCAACAAATTCTTCATTACCATAAATATGAGCGGTATCGATAAGGCGGTAACCAACTGAAATTGCATCAGATACACTCCGTACACATATAGGCCCATGTAGGGTATTTGTACCAAACCCAAGCATTGGCATCGTTATGCCATTGTCGAAGTTAACTACGGGGATTAAACTTTTCGCTTGTGTAGGGTCAAAGGCACCAAATGCTTTCAAACCACTTAAAGGTAATAATAAGGCAGAAGCAGCAATTGCCGACCCAATTTGTAAAAACTTCCGACGTTCAATTTTATTTGATTGATTTTTTTTCTCCATTTTATTCTATTTAATTTTTTTATTCAATGAATGTATTCACTTTTGCAGGCATCTTAAATTCAATTAAAACTGAGCATTTTATCTTCGTGTATGGCCACTAAATATAACACAATTAAGAAATCCTTTGTTCATCATCAGTAAACTTATGAAGAGCGTTCCGACAAGTGAAAGAGTAAAAAACACTTACTAAAAGGAATTTTCATTATTTCACCCACTGTCAGTTATTCGACTTACATCCCTGCTTTGCCTGCTTCCATATCCCCTAAAAACTAGGGGAAAAAATAAGTATTCCTCACAGCAACTACGAGGAATTATTTGATTAAAAGTCCGTATTATTATCTGTTATATCCAATTCCTGTATCCAGATATTTCTGTATCTTACATCGTGCCCTTCGGCCTGTAATTTAATACCACCCGGGGTATCGGTTATTCCTTTACCGCCATCATTGCCACCATCGAGCCCAGAATTGGGGCCACCCCACACCTGGTTAATGGTTACATTTTCGTGTATTTTTATACCATTAAAATACACGGTTACCAATGGATTTTCAACGCGTACACCGTCCTTAAAACGGGCAGCCCTGAATTTTATATCGTAGGCATTCCATTTCCCTACACCGTTATATACCGAATAAGGAGCGGCTTGTTCATTAATTACGGCAGCCATTCCATGAGCTGTTGAATCACCATCGAGTACCTGAATTTCATACCTGTTCTGAAGGTAAACACCACTATTCCCTCCCGGGGCAGGAATAAAAAACTCAATATGCAATCGAAAATCGCGGAACTTTTGTTTGGTTACAATATCGGCAGCACCGTATTTTCCACCGGCACCAGCCGGGTCATTACTGCTAACAGTTGTACCTTCATCAACAGGATCACTTACAATTTCCCATTTAATAGGCATTTCGGCCGAAAATCGTGGCCCTTCCCAGTATTCCCAGTTCTGATGCAGCATCTCAGATGTTCCATCAAAATACACTTTAGCACTTTCCGGGGCTTTAACACCTACTCCTGTTTGTGCATGGATTGTTAACGATACAGATAATCCAATAATTAAAAAAATAACCGTAATACCAATTTTAGAAATTTTCATGGCAGTTAGTTTTGTTAGAAAATGTGTAAATAAATAACGAATAATACAAATAAAAAACGCTACGTGGCTTATTATGCCTAATGTGGTTAAATACTATTATACCACATAGGCAATAGAAAAAATGCATTTTACCTCATGAGGTTCAATACCTTAATTCCATGCAGGCGTTTATTATTTCCCTGAGTTACTTACAAATGACACTTGTTTACTATCGGGCGACCACGATGGTACATTGATAGTCCCCTGCCCTCCGTATAAATAAGCCACAACTTTTGGTACACCACCGTTTACAGGCATCAAATTTAATGTTACACGTTTGTACGATGGATGTGCATTAACATCGATGGTAGGCGGGAATGAAATATACAATATCCACTTTCCATCGGGTGAAATATGTGGGAACCAATCGTTGTTTTCATCAAAAGTTATTTGTTCCCTATCCGACCCATCGGGTTTCATACGCCACAACTGCATGGTTCCCGAGTGGCTGCCATTGTAATATATCCATTTACCATCAGGCGAGAATTCACAGCCATCAACATGTTCCCCTGCTTTATTATGAGTAAGCGCCACTTCACTGCCGCCGTTTATAGAATTCTTATAAATGTCGTAGATATTCCTGCCATCGCGTTGAGCCACATACACCACTTCTTTATTATTTGGATTCCAGCCATGCAAATACGAAGGCGTATGTTCAGTCACTATTTGCGGCGTACCACCTTCAAGTGGAAGCACATACACAGTAGAACCACCTCCGTTTAATCCCTGACGATGGCTACTAATAGCCAACATTTTCCCATCAAATGAAATACAATGGTCGTTATTATTACGTATGGCATCGCCGGTATTTAATACTTCAATTTCACCACCTTCAACCGGAATAGTATACAACAAACCTCCCATGTTAAACAGGAGTTTTTTCCCGTCAGGCATCCAGTTAGGTGCTTCAAAACGGCCGTCTTTTTTAAAAATGACTTTCCTTTTACCGCTAAAAACATCCATCGTTTCAAGGCGGCACCCCAACCATCCTTCTTCTCCCGGATTATAATTATCAGCAACAGGTTGGTCAATTCTCACATTCCAAACACGGGCTTCTTCCACAACATCTTCGTTGTGAGAACAGATAAATAAACCTGCCAGAACCTCAGCGGGTAAACTTTCCATTACATGCGAGCCAATAACCTGAAGTGGTTCTCCGGTATGGGCAGCCCTCATAATCATTTTTTTTCCAACGCGCTCAAGCTGAAGAATGTTATAGTTGGGTTTAAGTGCAAAAATCTCATCCTGAGGGTCCCTCATAAAAGCCCCTTTAAGCTCCCGCCACTGAAGAACAGTTAATCCATCGCCATGCAGGACAGCAGTCATATGGGCATCGTTTTCTTCTTCCGAAGCACGTACCATCCACCCAATCTTACGGTGAGGGTCGGTGCCTTCGCCAACAAATTCGAAATTGGCTGTTAAAATAAAATCGCCCTCAATTTTGTTGTACAGGTAATTTAACTCGTCTCTTTCGAACCAGATATTATAGCCTGCACCTTTAATAGTATATACTTGTGAAGCATCATCGAATTGTGCCGAACCGGCAAGTTTAGGGTTGCCAATATCTTTGCTAAACTGAAAATCCCCAATCGGGGCAGTCTGAGCCATAGCTAAATTAATCATAAAAATAAATGAAAATAAAAGTGTAAATCTCATAGTTAGTTAGGTTTGGTTATATATATAAAATCAAAGTTAAAAAAATTGTTCTACAATATACTTCCCAAAAACCACTACAAAAAACAAAATTAGTCGTCATTTGTAAATAAAAAGGGTGATAAACTAACAAAAAATACTTTTAGGCTGGATTCAAACCTAAATTCGAATAAAAATCTAAAAAAGTTGAAAGTAAAAGCTCTTATTTTTTGCCATCTGATACATTTTCTTTGCCCAAAGAATATAGGTACCTTTTAATTTTCTGAGTAGCGGTTTTTTTGAATGGATCGGGGTGGGCAATCATCGACTGAATTTTGGAAAATTTGTTGACCCTGGTATTAATGTATTGTTTTAATTCAGTTGTTAATTCTTTGATTGTTTCATCCACTTTTTTAGTCACCTCCTCCATTTTATCATCGAACTTATGAGAAAGGTCGTGAGTCATCGACTTAAACTTTTGTTCCAGCTCCTCACGGTTAAAATGTACCAAAGCCACCAATTTTCCTTTTTCCTCAACAACCACTGATTCAACTACATATTGAAAATTATTAATGAGCGATTCAATTTCTTCAGGATAAATATTTTCACCATTGGCACTAACAATCATGTTTTTAAGCCTGCCTTTATGGCTCAACCAACCATCTTTGTCGAAAACCCCTAGGTCACCTGTTTTAAACCAACCGTCTTCAGTAAGTACTTCTTTGGTTTTTTCTTCATTTTTATAATAACCCAACATTACATTAGGCCCTTTCGCCCATATTTCACCCTCGCCTGTATTTGGGTCAGGATCGTTTATCTTTAATTCGCACTTAACCACCTTAGGCCCAATTGCCTGTAATTTTGTTTGTGAAGGATTTGAACCTGCTATCAAAGGAGAAGTTTCAGTTAATCCATAACCAATGGCATACGGAAATTTTGCTGCTCTTAAGAATTCCTCAACCTGCTCATCGAGCTTTGCCCCACCAATGCCAAAAAACTTCAGGTTACCACCAAAAGTTTTGTATAATTTTTTTCCGGCCAGGTAATAAACAAGTTTACGTGTAATTTTATTGCTGTGCAAAATGCGTGTAAAAGCCTTTTTTTGAATGGTTGGAAGGACACTGTTTTTAAATACTTTTTCAATTATCATGGGGACAGTGAGCATAAACTCAGGCTTTACTTTAGCCATGGCTGGCAATAATATACTGGCAGTAGGTGGTTTCCTCAAATAGGTAACGTTTGCCCCCTTAGTTAACGGAAGGATTAAACCAATTGTATTTTCATATGTGTGCGACAAGGGTAAAACAGAAAGGAAACTATAATCTACTTCTATCTTTTGCACTTCGCCCGACTGCCAGGCATTCATCAATACATTTTTTTGTGTTAGCATTACACCTTTCGAATCGCCTGTTGTTCCTGACGTATATAGTAAAATTGACAATTCATCATCCTTTGCAAAATATAAGGTATTTGATTGATTTTGACTATCAAAAGCGACACCTTCTTTATTGCTAAATAAAATTTTAAAATTATCCATGGAAATACCCACATCGAGCCCATGGTTTTCTACTTCATTCAATTTATATTCAAGGCTTTCGGAAACAAAAATAGCCTTTGCCCCTGAGTGTTTTATAACATTCGATAATTCGAAGGAATTAAAATCGGGAAGCACAGGAACCGCTACTACTCCCAAACACAACAAGGCAAAATAAACTACTCCCCAATTGGGCATATTCTGACTGTATATTACCACCTTATCGCCCGGAATAATTTCCAAAGCTTCGACAAATGCTTTAACAGCATCAATTTGTGAACCCATTTGAGCATAGGTCATTAACTCCTCATCGACATAACCTAAGGCTTTGTGATTGGCAAAACGGTTGATAACATCAGGGATTACGGTTGCGAAATTTAACTGGCTATATGATTCCATCCATAAAAATTAGACCGCAAATATAAGGTTAATATGGAGATAAAACAGAAACTTCAAAAAAATCTGAAACAGATACCAATCAGTCCTTTGTAACAAATATCTGCCCCTTACCAAACAGAATAGATTATATTGTTGAACTCTTTACGAAAAGCTCATTTACCCATTTCTGAGCCCTTTCGGTTTCTCCTTCTTTTAAGGGGCCTTTTTCGCCGGTAACCAAAAATCCTTCAGGATCAGTAATCATAATTCCACCTTTTTTTTCCAGCTTTTTTAATATCGATTTGGCAGCATAGCCTCCTTGTTCAACGATATACCGTAGTGCTTTTGAGTTGATTGTACTTAATTCGAGGCGGGTATCAAAAGCAGCCACTTTAATACCTTTTAAACTGTTTTTTGGTATACTCTTTAAAAATTTCTGAATACCTTCCGAAGGCCGGAAACCACGGGTTGGTGATCCTACAATAAGAACATCGATGTTCGGTAGTAACGCCATATTTATATTTTGAACATTGATAACTTCAGCATTATCAACCAAAGATAAACCAATGGCCTCCGCTATATTTTGGGTGCAACCAAAATATGAATCATAAATCAATGTCGTTTAGTTAGTGTTTATTTATAATCTTTTGTAATTCATTGAGTATGGTTTCTTCTGTTTCTTGTTCCTTGGGTTGCTTCGCCCAGGCCTAACTATCTCTCTTGTATTTTCTACAATTATATCAAAGGCATTTAGGGCTTCCTTATATTTTTTCCGGATGAAAGTTGGCACTAATATATCCATTGTCATTGCTAAAGCGTTGGTGCGGTTGACTTTTTGTCCGTGCTTCCTTTCTTGGTTGGCTTCATATTCTTCAATTACTTTTTCTTCGATAGGAAAGGCATATGCTGCACAAAGCGTCATTAAAAATACTTTTGCATGGAAATCTTGTTTTACTGCCCTCGCTGTCTTTCCTGAAAAATTTTCAAGTTCGATGCGGCTTTTCAATAGCTTATATGCTTCTTCTTCGTTCCATCGATAGTGGTAAAGTTCCTCAAAATCAGTATAAAGGTAAGCCTCGCCATCTGTTAAGGATGTGCAAAGCACTTCTTTTTCACCATTTTCGAGTCCTACTTTAATCAACCTACAAGTAATTTCAGTATCCAGCATATGGGGGAAATCCTTCAGCTTGGCCCTGTCTTTTTTTGGAAGGGTAAAAGTTACAACCCTCTCTTTGTCGGTGCTTTCGGTAAATTCCTTCACTTTTAACCACCAGTTTTCTTTGAGGCGGACACAAAACTCGATACCCTTGGCTTTCAATAAAAACAACAACCAAAAACTGGGGTATCCACGGTCAAGCAATAACAAATCGCCCGCATTGACTTTATCCAAATGTTGCATTAACAAATCACGCTCGCTTGCAGCGTATGGTGCTATTTGCGAATCAATCGTTATCAAATTCACAACGTCGTATAGCATTGAAGCCATTGCAAGAGACCGGGGGCTGTCAGCTTTTGGCCCAAACTGGTGTACGCCAAACTCTTCGGCAACCGACCGGTGATTGGGCAAAACAAGCCGGGTACCATCGACGGCAAGCAACCGCATTTTGTGCCACACAATGTATTCAGCACCATCGTAGAATGAATTAACAGCAACCTGGTTTAGCCGTTGAAATGCCCAAGGATTCAGTTTCGCCCGGGCTTGTGTGAATGCGCCCTTGGTTACTTCCCTGATGTTGAAATCACTTTGGGAAACTTCTTTATAGAAGCGGTCCAACTCTCGCTGGATAGAACTTTTAAACTTGAGTACCAACAGGATTATCGTTTTGATAGGTAATTTTCTCTTACGGGTAAATACCCTTTCACTGCCGTCTTTAGAACGGCTGACAAATTGCTCATTTTCAATTTCATAGTCGATATTTTCTGTTAATTTTTCCCGATAATCTGTATTTGTGTTGATATTTGGGTTACCCCCTATATACCCTTACAAAATAATCAATTTGGGATAAATTACAAACTTTTCAAAGAACTATTTTACATCAAAATGCCAGTAAAATCAAGCAGTACAGCTACTTTTCTTAACTAAACGACATTGAATCATAAATTATAAATGTTTGCATCAATTTTTTATTTTAACAATAATTCCTTATCCAATTCTAATTTTACTACATACACATCGTGTTTGCCCATAGCAGTATTAAACAGGTTACCTCCGGTACCTCCAAGGTGGTAAATAAACCCCTTAGTATTCAGGCATATTCCCTTTCCACAGGTACCACCACCTTCACCATTGGCAATATAATTCCCTTTCCACATTACTTTACCCTCGGGGCTATAAACGCGGCAAAATGATTGGCATTCAGGAAAATTTTGACATCCACTCACAACAATATTTTCAGAAACAGATTCATTAAAATCCATACCGTTAATACCATCCCATTTATTTGTCCCAAATTGGTCGGACCAAATAATATCTCCTTGTTGATTCATTTTTATCAGCAACGCATCGCCTTCGCCAATCTGGGCTGAATTATATACACCGTATGTAAATCCTCCTAAATAGATGTTTTGATTTATGTCTATCGAAATATTCATTGCTATATCGAAATTGTCGGTCCCCACCTGGTAACTTTTCATTTGTTTCCCTTTATCGTTAAACATAGCCACAAAAATATCGGCGGCACCTTTATTGGCCCCTTCAAATTTCCCAAAAGTACTTCCACACAAATAAATATTTGATAATTCATCGCCGGCAATACCTCTTGCGTTATCGTCTTCGGAGGTGCCAAACTGACTCATAAACAACATTTTCCCATCGGTATCCGTTTTAAGCAAAAAACCATCGGTTTTCCCTAAATTTGTTTTCTGAAGATTTCCACGAGTGATACCAGTTACATAAATATTACCTTCTGCATCAGAATATATTGCATTACCAATATCGGTACTGTCGGTTCCGAATTGTTTTTGCCATAATATATGTCCTTCCCCGTCGCATTTAACCAACAGGATATCTTCGGCACCTTCATTTTTTTTACTAATGCTGCCTTTTGTAAAACCTGTTATATATAAATTAGCGGAAGGATCAATTGTTATACTGTTAATATGTTCTTCTTCTTCGGTACCAAATTGTTTCTTCCAAAGAGTATTGCCTTCAGCATCGAAGCTGGCAATAAATCCATCACCATTCCCTTGATTGTAAGCTGCTAAATTGCCTTTTGTATTCCCGGCAAGGTAAAGATTACCTTTGCTATCGCAAACAGGCACATGGGCTTCGTCCTCCAATTCAGTTCCAAACTGTTTCCCGTAAATAAAATTTGTTTGGGCTGTTAATGCACCATCGAAACAAACAATAATTACTAAACTTAAAACTGTTTTAATAATATTTTCCATAGCTTATGTGATTTAGGAATAGATTTAATTGTACTCTTAAATACGTTATACTTTTATCCGTTGGATTTTAAAAAATACAGGCCTAAATCCATCTGTACAGCACGATACAAATGTTTCAAATTTCCCATCATTAACCATGTGAATAAATGTTCGGATATCGGCCCATGCCCAATGGCAAAATCCATCGGGTACAGCCCAAGGAGATTCAATAATAAATTCCTGCCCATCAGAAAAAACAGAACACTTTGAACCTTCACCTTTCCTGTATTTTTTATCCCAGTCGGTGTTTAAAGTGCGTTTTAAAACTGTAATTTTACACTTATACTCGCTGGTATTTTGTGCCACAGCACTTTTATCGATAAAACTCCCGGCTAAAACACAGGAAGAACCGACTGCTGAAGTTTTGAGAAATTTACGCCTTTCCATATTCTCTTTTAAAATGTAATTGAAGGAGAACGTCCTGTATCTGAATTTCCTGAAATGCCTTTTCCATAATGAACAACATCCATCGTTTCAGGATCAATTTTAATCAGGACAAAAATATCCTGCCATCCGGGAATACCATCCCAATATTCTCTTTTTTTCTTTTTTAGCAATTCTTTATCATCAATAATTAGTGCTTTACCGGTAATTGATACATACCCAACTGCATTTGTATGGTCGGCATAATAGACCGAAATGCGGGAATCATTCCTGATTTCTCCAACTTTACGGCTTTTTCGATTGGTCGCGAACCAAAATTCCAGCTTATCATTCAAAGGAAATGGGCTCATGGTACGGGCCTGCGGTTGCCCCGAAGAATCAAGAGTAACCAGGGCACAGTAATGGCTATTATTAATTATATCGCGTGCTGCCGAAACAATCGAATCACGTGGGAACAAAGGTTGCTCCTCCTGTGCAGAGCCTGTAACAGGAATTAATACAATTACTAAAAGAAAAGAGAATAGAATACAGAGGTTTTTTTGGGTCAATTTAGCCATGGCTTAAGTTTAAAAATTTAAAAGCAAAATAGGTTTAAATTATCATGCACATAAAAGACAATTTTAAACCTATTTTCCCTTAATGTTAATTACCTAAACTGCCAATTAAATTAAAAAACGAACCCACTGCTACCTTTCATCCAACTGGCTTTCAATTGTTTCATCGATAACCGCAATATTTGATGTAGACACATCATTTGCCGTAAAAATACCCAATACTATTTTTCCGTCACTTGCTGTAAAATTGCCTTTTATATTTGCTGGCGGTACACTAAACATACTTCCAGTCATACTTTGATCGTACATTTGATAATAAAATAGATAGGCTTGCTGCGAAATGGAGGTTTGTTTTACAAGTATCGAATCTCCTAATAACAATTTCCTATCCTCAGGTTTATTAATATCGTGAAAATCAGTAAAAACTTCAAAACTTTCAATATAGTTTCCATCTACCAGTTCATCGCTGGCAAACATCAGGTATTCAGAATCGCTCAATAAAGTATCATTAATGTAAATATCCCATTTGTAGTAATTCCCCAAACCAGGTGTTTCATTGCCATAGGTAAAAATTCCCATAAACCGTTTATCGCCTCGCAGCGATGGCCTTACCTGAATTGAATCAATGGGCTCAACACGTTCCAGTTTATCTTTTCCGGCAATACTAATCCCCTCATATTGTATAGTAACCGTATATTCTTTCCCAACCTCACCTAAAAAAGCTTCGTTTTCAGGAACAGAATAATATCCGTTTTTTGATGAATTTTCAACCAACTGCATACTTTTTGAAGGAACATTGTTATCTGAAATTGTTACAATTGCACCACTGATTCCGGGATACGCTTCATCGTTATCAACCCTGATACTTTTATAAAAATAAACATAGGCATTGTTTTCGGTAGTAATATTCGCTTCAACAGCAAAAAGGTCCAGGTTTTCCTCACTTAATGGTACCTCTATAACATCCTCACAAGCTGTAAAAACAAGGATAAAAAGGCTTAAAATTAGTATGATATATGGTTTCATCGTATTAAAAATTAAAATTATAAGTAATTGATGGAATAATGGAGCCAATGATTGACAAACGTGTTGCTTCTGAAATCATTGGGTTATTTTCATTCTGTTTAAACGATACAGAATAGGCATTCCTTCGGGCATAAACATTGTAAAGCGAAAGATTTAGAGTGCGTTTTATTTTCCGGTTTTCGTTCTTTTTTGGATTATAGGTCACCGAAAAATCAAGGCGGTGGTAATCGGGAATTCGGTTACTATTACGTTTGGCATATTGGTAAATAGTATTTCCCTGCACATCGTACTTAGCTGCCGGATAAGTTGTAGGATTTCCTGTAGAATACAACCAATTGGCCGATAGTGTAAACCGTTTATTTAATTCATAATTTGCCACCAGCGAAACATCGTGTGTGCGGTCGTAACTCGATGGATACGCCTCACCATCGTTAATGCCGGGAATTTTCCGCATGGTTTTGGCCAATGTATAACTTAACCAACCTGTTATTTTCCCCTCCTGTTTTTTCATCAACATTTCCAGCCCATACGAATAACCCTTGCCATGCAACAATTCTGTTTCTAGGTCTTCATTCAGGAACAATTCAGCGCCATCTTTATAATCAATCACATTATCCATGTTTTTGTAATACACCTCTACCGACGTTTCAAAAGCATTATCCTTAAAATTACGGAAATAACCAAGGGCTACCTGGTCGGCAATAAGGGGCTTGATGTGTTTGCTTGTGGGTAACCAAATATCGAGAGGTGTTGGAGAACTGGTATTTGAAATCAGGTGCAGGTTTTGCACCATACGGTTGTACGAAGCTTTAACAGAACTGGCATCGTCGAGGGTTAATTTTAACGATACACGCGGCTCAAAATTTATATATGGGTCATCAATTTTTTTACCCTTTGCATAGGCTGTTTCGCTAATTACTTCATCGGCTTTAGGGGCTTCAGGATGTAAATACTCCCTCACTTTCCCTTCGCCTACTTGCTGAAAAACAGATAACCTCATGCCATATTTTAATGTCAGGCTTCTGCCAATTTTCTGCTCATTCGACGCATAAACAGCATTCTCAAATGCATTATAATTGGTTAAACTGAGGTCTTCGTAAAATGAATTATCATTTACATTAATATCTCCCGGTTTAAAATTATGGTGAATAACATTTACACCAAAATCAATCCTGTTATTTGAGTTCATAAACCAGGTGAAGTCTTGTTTTACATTAAAATCACTTATCCGCGAATTCCAATCAAACTGGTCGGCAGTGTTTCCGGGAACACCAAGGTTATAATTATAATTTGAATAAATTATGGATGTATTTGAGAACAATCGGCTTCCAAAAATATGGTTCCAACGCAAGGTTCCTGTAACATTCCCCCACGTCATGTATATTGACTCACCCAATTTAAAATAATCGTCGCCAGTATAACCCGAAATAAAAATCCGGTCTTTATCACTGAACTGGATATTTGTTTTCAGGTTTAAGTCATAAAAATAGAGTTTGTTCTCTTTTAAAGCTTCAATACCCGCCAGTTTACCAATAAAATCGGCATAGGTGCGGCGCCCCGAAATAATGTAACTCCACTTGTTTTTAATAATTGGCCCCTGAAGTGTCAGGCGGCTTGAAATGTTCCCAATTCCTGCATCGGCATGAAATTTCTGGTTATTTCCGTCTTTCATGCGAATGTCAATAACCGACGAAGCTTTTCCTCCGTATTCGGATGGAATACCGCCTTTATACACCTGAATATCCTTGATGGCATCGGAATTAAAAACTGAAAAGAAACCCATTAAGTGCGACGCATTATATACAGGCGCTTCGTCCAAAATCAGCAGGTTCTCATCAGGACCTCCACCACGAACATATAATCCTGAACTTCCTTCTCCTCCACTTTGGATGCCCGGAAGCAATGTAATGGCTTTTAATACATCAACTTCGCCCATAAACGAAGGCAATTTTTTCACCAACTTCACCGAGACCTTTTCCATACTCATTTGAATGCTTTCAACATTGCGGTCTTTGCGTTCGCTGGTGACAATAATTTCTTCAATTTGTTTGGCGTCTTCAGCCATTAAAATGTTTAATTGTGTGTTTTCATTAAGGTTAAGAACTTGCGTTTGTGTTTCGTAACCGATATATGAAAAACTTGCAGTGTATTTTCCTTCAGGCAGGGTAATTGAATAAAATCCATACGAGTTGGAAATTACACCGGTTGAAATTTCAGGAAAATAACAGGTTGCGGCTATTAACGCCTCACCGCTGGCTTTATCCTTTAAATAACCACTTAAAGTTACTTTTTGGGAGAACCCTAACAGTGTGGTTATAAAGAATATAAAAAATAGACATAATTGTTTCATTCGGAAATTGTTTTTAGTTTTCGATTTTTGGCTTTATTGTTTTCAGTTTGATAGACAGTAAATTTTAAACATGGTTGCTTTACAATAAAAAATATTCTGTTTTTCTGGCTTTTCAAAATTGGGAAGGAAACTTCAACCGTATATACCAAAACCGATAAAACATAGATTTTCATCGGTAAAACAAATAAAATGTTGCAAACCTAAAATTATGGTCATCAGGAAAATTCCTTATGAACCAATTTGAACAGTTTATTTTTTGTTTTCTTTAATAATACGCTGTATTTTAGCACAATGCCTTCCTCCATAAAAATATTATTCCTATCAATTGCCTATTGGACATTTGCTATTATAGTTGTTGTTACCATCCGTTTTGTAGGAATTGATTTTTTTGTTGGATTATCAGCCGATACAACTTTGCTAAAAATATACCTAACAGCAATCCCCGGAGGTTTAATAGGTGGATCTATTTTGGGGGCAATCGAGATTATTGATACAAAAATCAAATCGAAAAAAAGAAAATCATTTGGTGTTGTTGTCCTTTCAAAAACAGCGGTATACACTGGCGTTTTTTTAATCACCTCATTTTTTGCTTCCTGGTTAGGAAGTGGCTCATTAAGTACCGCAGTAAGCTATTTAACATCGCCCATATCGATTGGGAATTTTGTATTTTTTGTAATAGCCAGTACACTCTATCATTTTATAAAGCAGGTTGACAAAAAATTTGGACACGAAATTTTATACCAGTATATAACCGGAAAATACTTTCGTCCGAAAGAAGAAAACCGGATTTTTATGTTCCTCGATTTAAAAGGGTCAACAACCATTGCTGAAGAATTAAGCCATGTTTTGTACAGCCAATTGATACAGGATTGTTTTGCTGAATTAACACTGCCCCTATTAAAAAACAAAGGCCAGGTTTACCAATATGTTGGCGATGAAGTAGTAATTACCTGGAAAATAAAAGAAGGTTTAAAAAATGCCAATTGTATAAAATTTTATTTCGATTTTATAAAAAGGCTGAATGATAAAAAAGACTATTTCGTACAATCTTACAATACCCTTCCCATATTTAAAGCCGGGCTTAGTTCAGGATTTGTTTCAGTTGCCGAGGTAGGAGAACTAAAAACCGAAATCGCCTATCATGGCGATGTGTTAAATACAGCAGCGCGTATTCAGGAAAAATGTAATGAATTTGATAAAAGGCTTTTGGTTTCAGAAACAATTAAAAATCATTTTAATAATCAAAAAGGTTTTACGTTTGAATTAATTGGGAATATACTTCTTAAAGGGAAAAAAGAACAGATAACAATTTATGATGTAAAACCATAAATAAGTTACTCCAATTATTAGGTATACCAATCGAAAAATTTATTTCACTTTAAAATCCGCAAACCCGGCCTCAGTATACTCATCCGAGTTATGCGATGTTACAGCCAATCCAACAAACAACTCTTCAGGCAATTCCATTGTAAAAGTTGAAAAAAGCTCCCATGTTTTATTGTCCTTGCTCATATACGATTCAAACTTATTCCCCTGGCGTTTTAACCGAATCCAGGTATTTGGGAAATCAACATCGAATTTGTTACCTGCTGTTTCCGGATTGGGATAAATGGCTTTCATTTCGCCACCTTTTTCCATCCGGTATTGGAATTCGCACCCACCATTATTTTTATTTCGGGGCGTATTGTCAGGGAATATTTGAAAATAAACATGTTTACTACTTTCGCCCAAATCGGCACGGGCCATAATTCCGGCTTTGGTGTATTGATTGGCTTTACCCAAACTTAACACCTGGACACTCACATCAAAATCGCCGGCCAATTTTGTATAACCAAAACGGAATTCATCATGTGTCCCCCAGATATCGGCACCACCGGCAACCATTTTTAACTCGTCATCGGAAATTTTTTCAGAACCGGGTTTTGTAGCCCCACCAATATCTGTAAATGTTAATCTAAATAACTGTGAAATTTTAACTCCTGCATTTTTTTTTGAAGTAGGTTTTTGAGCACTGGCGTTAAAACCAAAACAAATTATTAATACAATTAATATTGAAGTAGAAAATCGTTTATTCAGTAAGTTCATGTGTATAAATTTAATATTTATAAAAGTGTAAAAACAAAGACAAAATATAAGTATGATTAATTAAGTATTAGGCAACAAACTATAATCCTATACAAAAAAGGTGTTTGTCGCCCCGCAGGAAAATTTTCCCATTACTTATAGCCGGAGAGGCATTCATGGTTTCTCCGAGGGTATTTTTTGCCACCATTTCGAATGTTGGCCCTGGTTTTATCACAGTAATTACCCCTTCATCGTTGGGGATATACACCAATCCACCGGCATAAACCGAAGAAGGGTATTGTTTTCCCAGCTTCTCTTTCCATACCACATTCCCGGTAGCCACATCCATACAATAGGCTGTACCATTTGTCATAGTTGAAATCAGGTAATCGCCGGTACAAACAGGCGATGGCACATAATACGCCCCTTCGGTAGATCGCCATACAATATGGGTATCCGAAACATCACCTATCCCATTGGGTTTTATGGCCAGCAAATGGCGCTGTGGCCAGGCACTACTAACCAACACCAAACCTGTTTTTTCGCTGTAAACAGGAGTGGAACAAAAATCCTCAGAAGGGCCATTTATAAACCAATAACGTGAGCCATCATCAGGATTGTAGGAAGAAATTTCCTGATTGCCAGCAAAAATCATTTGTATTTTTCCACCCAATTCCCTGATTAAAGGTGTACTAAAACTGTGAGCCGGTTTATCAAGCGATTTTTTCCAAATAACAGAACCATCGGTTTTATTTAAAGCTGCCAAAAAAGCATCGCCTTTACTATCGCCATTAATTATCACCTTATCGTTATAAATTAAAGGTGAACAACTAAATCCATGAGGGCTATAAAAAGTTCCGGGCCGTTGCAGCCAAATTTGGTTTCCCGAAAAATCGTATGCTGCTACTACCACATCTTCTCCATCGAGGAATGCCACATAAATGTGCTTTCCATCGGTTGCCGGAGTTCCTGAAGCATAACTATTATCGTTGTGTTTATTTTCAAGGGGTGCTTTAATTACTGTTTTCTGCCAGAGCAAATCTCCTGTGTTGCTATCGAAACACACTAAAATACGTTCGTTGGTTTTAAGAATTGCCGAAGCCATAAAAAGTCTGTCGCCCCATACAATAGGCGATGAATACCCAACACCCGGAACTTCGCTTTTCCACTTTACATTTGTTGAAGCATCCCATTTTACGGGAAGGTTTATTTCAGCACTCGTCCCATCGCCACTAGGGCCACGCCACCCAGGCCAGTTTTGAGCCTGTAAGTTTACTGATGATGCAAAAAAAAGAGGTAATAAGAATAATCTAAAAATTCCTGAAATAGACATTTCGTTCGTTTTAAAAAAGTTAAACCTTATAAAAATAAAACAATTATTCAGCAAGGCAAACAATTTTACATCATGTGCCAGTAAAGTATTCTGATCTTAATCTTTTGTCAAATTGCTTCCCCACCAATTATTATTAGGATCAAAATCTGGAGACAAAAACGTTAGTCTCTGCTTTTCTAAATTTTGAATTTTTAAAGTTGAAATTTGTTTAAGATACTCCTCCTCCATTTTTGGATTATATAATGAATCTTTCACCGGGAATTTAGCTCCCACCTTGGCTAAATAATCAAAAAGAATTGTTTTTAATTCTTCTACAAGATTTAATTGATCTTTTGACAAATCATTCATTTCTTCCAGGTCACTTCTTAAATTATATAATTCATTTCTACTGTCTTCATAATAATAGATAAGTTTCCAATCTCCACGTCGTATAATAGAAGAAGGTTCACCACCTTGATTTCCATAGTGAGGGTAGTGCCAAATAAGGGAACGACCGTTTATCGCCTCGCCATTTAAAAGCGGTAAAAGAGATACTCCATCAGAGTGTTCTTCAGGTTTTAAGTTTATACCTACCAAATCTAAAATGGTAGGATAAAAATCGGTGCCTGATACCGGCGTGTTACATTGTTTATTTTCATTTTTAAGCCACGGAACCTTTATAAAATAGGGTTCTCGTATACCTCCTTCAAATTGATAACCTTTACCTCCCCTGAGCGGCAGATTTGATGTAGCAAAGGCATCGCCGGCTGAAACTCCTCCATTATCTGATGTAAAAACTACAATGGTATTTTTATCTAAATCCAGCTCTTTTAAAGCATCCAGCACAGTTCCCACAGCATCATCCATGCTCTCAACTAATCCTGCATAAACAGGGTTATCTTGAGTTTGACGGATAGGTAAAAAATGCCCCATTTTAAATCCACTTTCCTTTATTCCATTAAGTTCAGCTTTTTCGCGGTATTTTGCCCATTTTTCGTGTGTGGTTTCAATAGGGGCATGAACAGCATAAAATGATAGGAAGGCAAAAAACTTATCACCTTTATTTTCTCTGATAAATTTTACTGTCTCATTGGCTAGTCGCTTACTTAAGTTCTCTCCATCTTCATTATTTTTCAGATTGGGATTTTTAAATGGTGCAAAATACCCACCGTTTGGACTTCCTGCGTCCCAACCGCCAATATTAATATCAAATCCATGATCGGTGGGCCATGAACCTTTTTCTCCTAAATGCCATTTCCCCGCAAAAAATGTTTTGTATCCTTCTTGCTTTAGTGCTTCGGGAAGTGTGATATATTCATGCGGTAAACTGTGTGTATATTCAGCAGGCAAAAGTTTGTTATGCCTGTTTACGCTTCGCCAATCTTTTCCTGTTTTTGCTCCAATCCAATCTGTTATTCCATGCCTGGCAGGCGATTTTCCACTCATAATACTTGCCCTGGAGGGACTACAAACCTGGCATGCTGCGTAGCCTTCGTTAAATATCATTCCTTCTTTTGCAAGATTATCAATATTTGGTGTTTCATAAAAACTACTATTCCTGAAACTCATGTCATTATATCCGAAATCATCGGCAAGGATAAAAAGGATGTTTTTTGTTTGAGGGGTTGATTGACATGATATTAATAATACTAAAAGAATATAAACAGATAAAAATAGTGGCGCTTTATTCATGTTTTTTATGAGATTGATTTTGGTATAATAAAAGGATTAAGGATACTGTTTCATTTCTTTACCGTTGAAATACAAATTCGAAAAACAGCGAATCTTCACCAAGAGCTAGGGCAAATACCTTCCACACATAAAAATTTTCATCTTCAATTTTTAAAGTATATTTTATTGTAGTATCGTTTATCTCAAGCATTGGCTCGTCTGATAATCCAAAAAACTCTATTTGTTTGGCCTCGCCTTTTAAAGGTTTCCGGCCTATAAAATTAAGCATGTATGAATTTTGGTTTTCAATAAATGATCCACAATATGCTTTTTTATAATTATCGTAACCAATAATTTTTGTGGAAGAATATACTTCGGCCTTCATTGCCCCTAAATCATTGGGCGCATATATCTCTCCTTCTATATTTTCAATCAAAAATCGTCCCCCATGTATTATCTCATTTTTTGCTTTGCACTTTGATTCCCAACTTTGCCCTCCTCCATAAAAAATCAGTTTCACATCCCATTCACCTACCATTTGTTTAAACAGATCATGGTTTTCACCGGGCCTTTGAATTAATCTCCATTTTTTAATTAACTCTTGAAAGTTATTCGTCTGTTCAGTTTTTTTATCACTCATGATTATTTCTTTTATAGTATTTATAATTTAATCATTTTTGCGATTCCTGAGAAAAAATGCTTTAAGTGTACTCCTATATTTATTGGTGGTTTCACCCCAAACCAAAAGCCTAATTAAAAGAACATTTGGCATATCAAATAAACACCATTTCAGGCCAATACACTTTGCATTTTAATACCTTACTTAAAATTAACACTTTTTGCTAAATGGTTTAGTAAGGTGCCTATTTCAATTCAAATTTAAAATATTCTGTTCTTTCCTGCTTATTATTTTCTTCTTTTCTGTAAAACGAAACTTCCATCGATTTTTTATTACAATCGTATAAATTGTGGTAAATAGTCCGGACCGTAACCGGAGGAGGTGAATTATACATTTCGTTCCGGACAAAAACCTTTGAATTTATCTCTTTAATGGTGCTATTTGAAACTTTTTCATCACAATTATTAATTGCTTCACTTAGTGTTTTATATCGGGCAAAGGGGCACGATAAATCATTGCTTTTAGGGAAAGTATATACCTCGGGATATTTGTGCACAGGGAAATTAGTTATTACCTGCACTTTCGAATTTCCATCCATAAAAAAATCCTGATTGTGCTCAATTGGGTATTCCCATATAAATGAATTTCCGAGTTTATCGGCTATTAATAAATGCAATGGAAGAATCATTCGGAAATGTCTGTTGCTTAAAAGTATTTCTTTTGCCTCATCGATGGTTTTACAAGTATCAAGTAAAAGCTGCACAGCAAGCATTTCGTTAATACCAACTCCCGAATCCATACTTGGTTTATAATCTTTTTCATTTAGTACATCGCCATGAAGATGCGTTACTGCAAGCCCTTCGGAGTTTATTCCATCGAGGGCTAACCCATAAAGCTCAAAACAAAACATAACAAGTGACGAATACCCCTTTTCAGGATGTAACTCAAGAATAAAGGGTTTTTCCATTATTTTAGCCCTGCCTGTTTGAGTTTCATCACCAATTGTTTGCGGAAAAGAAACAAGTGGCAAATCAGCATTTCTACTTAAAATCCCCGTTTCTGTTTCAGTCGAACAAGGCGGGTAATAAACCGCCGAACACATAGGAACACCTAATGTAGTACCAAAACATGAGTAATCGTATTTTGCCTGTTGGATATTGTCGCCAAAAGCTTTGGCAAGGCCTTCTATTCTTTCGAAATGTGCCCGATAGTTCTTTTTTAGGTAAGTATTTTGCGAATTACGTTTTATTACTGAAGCCCAACGGGGCATTTGCACCGAATGCCTGTTTTTTGCAAGTTCTCCCAGCTTTTTTCCGATCTCATAATTTGTTCCGAACAAACGCATGTGTTTTACATGTGCATAATCGCCCGGTTGCTCATGGATAATATATTCTTCAAATTTTATAGCCATCTTTTTTAGGCACAAAAATACAGATGCTCAGCTCCTTTCTCGTTTACATTTGTTGAGAAATTGTTTACGCGCCCTACTTAATTGAGTAGGGGTAACTCCTAAAAAATTGGCAATAAAATAATGTGGTATTCGATTGATTAGATTGGGATACTCATTTAAAAAAAGTTCATACTTTTCTAATGAATCCAAATTCTGTAGTGCAACCAATCGCGATTGTAGTTGAATGTTTAATTTTTGAAAAGCCAGGGTGATTATTTCGGTGATCTCCTGATCGATATTGATGTGAGACATAACTGTAGAATAATCTGCAGTAGAAATAGTACACCCTGTTAATGCCTGTATTGAAAATGGGGCGTTTACATTTGGAATATAACTACTTATAATCATATCGCCCTCCTGATAAAAATGAGTTGTAATTTCGTTGTTATCGTTATCTGCAACAAAACCACGCATTACTCCTTTTTTTAGCCTGCCTATCTTTGTACACGGATTACCGCAGATTAGAAAAAAGCCCCCTTTTTTTACTGTTTCGGTATTATGTAAAGAATCAATAATCATTTATCCAAACGGGTTTAAACTCTGACTTATGTTCTTTACCAATTATATCCTTATATAAATCGGGCCGCCGGGCATTCCGGTACCTAAAACCACCCGAGAGTGGAATTTTATCTTTGCTAATATTTGCTATTGTTATACCGTCAGAAAATGACTTTATTTCGGTTAAAACTTCACCATACGGGTCAAGTACCATGGAATTTCCATTTTTTAAATGTTCTCCATCGTATCCAATAGGATTTGTAAAAACATAATATACACCATTATCATATGCTCTTGCCGGTAACCACCGCATCAGCCACCCTCTTCCCTTTGGCCCGTCAAATTCCATTCTTAAAGATACAGGATCGACATCCCTATTTTGCCAAAATTTGTCGGCTACATAACCTCTACCCGGCATTGCCGATGGTGTACAACCTGTCACATGCGGTGCAAAAATTAATTCAGCCCCTAATAAAGTAGTCGCTCTTACGTTTTCGATGATATTATTGTCGTAACAAATTAAAATACCGCATTTCCACCCAAGTAGATCAAATACAACATATTCGTTACCCGCTGACATAAATTTGCTAATAAAAGGGTGCAATTTTCTGTACTTTGCCACTACCTTTCCATCATTTACACATATGTAAGTATTAAATAGTTTATCCTTTTCTTTTTCCACTAACCCTGCAAGAATTGGAATGCCGTATTTTTTTGATATTAAAATTAACTGTTTGGTACTTTCTCCACTTGGAACCTCTTCTGCCAAATCTGTTATTTCTGTTAAATTTAAATCTTTGGTGAAAGTATATGCAGTAATTGACATTTCATGGAAACTAATTACATCAGCGCCATTTAACTTAGCTTTTTTGGTAAGCTTATCAATAACCGATAAGTTGTATTTTTTATCGCCATCTTTTGGCTCAAACTGGGCTACAGCTATTTTCATACTATGGACTTTCTTTATTCTTTATAAGTTAATGTGTATCCTCGAGAATACAGGACGTTGGGCATTTTGAAGCACCTACTTATCAAACTGCTATTTATTTATTTTATTATTTGTACTTATTTTTAATTTTGCCACTATCTGCCCAATGACTTAAATTATTATTATTAGAGCTCGTACTATTTTATTGCGATATAAATTTCTACTTCTGAATTTTCTCCGCTCTGAGATTTTGCTCCGTAAACCTCAAAGTCATACGTGTATTTTCTATTAAGCTCTTTATCTCTTTTCCAAATGTCAATCCAGGTATTTATAATTGCATTCGGCATTTCACCTTTTGCAATGAACTTATTAAAATTTTCTGGTTTAAATTCTCGTCCCGTAAGTCCATTTGGAATTTCGTCAAGGTTTGAAACAGGAACACCGATTAGTGTAGTATAATCTTCCGTATAATCACTTTTGTAGTCGGTATAAAGTGAAATAATTTCATTTGATATTTTATTTGGAACATTCTCAAAAATATTTTCGGAGTAGAACTTTTCCCAAAGTTTACCTATATCGTGAGCAGATTTATTGTCTTTATTTGTAGTCCGGGTTGAAATTCCAATTATTTTAAATCCGTTTGTCATATTTTACATTTTAATTTTATCAATCGTGATAATTCTGTTTGTATTTGAGTTTATAGTTATTTTAATATTGTTTTCATTGTTCACAATATAAATGTTTTTCCCAATTCTCTCAAAAAATATTTCTTCCGTTTCATGTATAATTCTAAACAACATTTCTTCTATTTCAAACTTTGAATATTTACTATTCAGTTTTTTATTAATTCTATCATAAACTAATTCCGTATAGCAAATATTATTCAGGATTTTTGCCTTGTTTATATTCATTATTTTGCTGTTTTTTTCATACGTATCAATATGCTTTATTTAACGCTAACATTAACAGATAAAATTAGCTTATAATATCTGTTATAGCCATGTACTTTATTCTCTTTTATTATATTTCCAATAAGAGTCTTGTTTATTTAATGAAATATTGTTGAATCAACGACAATAATTCAACTTTTCTAATCGGTTTTGAAATATATGCATTACATCCCGCTACTATCGCCTTTTCTTTGTCACCGCTAAGTCCATGAGCTGTCTGCGCAATGATAATTACATCTTTATTAAATTGGCGTATTTGCCGGGTGGCTTCATGTCCGTCCAGTACGGGCATTTTAATATCCATTAATATCAAATCCATATCAGGATTATTTCGGTAAAGTTCAATGGCTTCAGGCCCACTTTTTGCATGAAGGATTTCCCGACTTATTTCTGTGATAATAGTTTTTAAAAGCAAGTCCGATGTTTCGTCGTCTTCAACAATTAGTATTTTTAGCTTTTTAATTTGATTAACCATTATATCGTGGGTAGTCTCAATTGGAATTCCTGCTGTTTCCTTTAGTATAGTAGTGTAGGGAAGAGTAAAGTAAAATGTCGAACCTAAACACTTTTCGCTTTCTACCCACAATTTCCCACCAAGCATTTCAACATAAGCTTTGGAAATTGACAATCCCAAACCCGCTCCCTGATAAGCATTCTTATCGGCAATATCGGCCTGAATAAAACGCTCAAAAATTACTTCTTGCCTGTTGCTTTTAATACCAATGCCTGAATCTTTAACGTAAAATTCAATGTATTTACCTTTTTTGTTATAACCAAATTCGATTGAACCTTCTTCACTGTATTTAATGGCATTTTTTATGAGGTTTGTTAAAATGGCAAATAATTTTTCACGGTCGGTTTTAATGTTAGCTTTTGTTAAAGGCAAAGAATTATTATATAAAAATCGTATTCCCTTGCCCTCAACCGCTGGCTTAAAGAAGGTATAAATATATTCAATTTGCTTGTTAATATTTGTTTCACTTATGTTGACTTCCATCAAGCCCGATTCTATCTTTGAAATGCTAATAATATTATTCATAATATTAAGCATGCGGGCGCCACTTTTTTCGATAATTCGAATATAATTTTGTTGCTCCTCTCCCGTTAAGTTTGGTTCTTTTAATAGTTCGGAGAAACCAAGAATCCCATTCATGGGAGTACGTATTTCATGGCTCATATTGACGAGAAATGCAGTTTTTAAATGGTCGCTTTGTTCTGCTTTTTCTAAAGCTTTAACCAATTCCTTGTTCGCAATGATTAGCTCTGCAGCACGTTTTTCTTTTTCTTTGTTTTGAAAAAGAAGTTTTTTATTTGCAATTATTAATTCTGCTGCCCGATTCTTTTTCTCTTCATTTTGATAGGCGAGTTCTTTGTCAGCAATGACTAACTCATCTGCCCGTTTCCCTTTTAAAGCTTTTAATGCATTATTCTCTTGTTGTAATACCCTCAATTCGTTAATAAGTTCTTCTCTGGTTTTGTCCTGAATGTCCATGGCAAAGTTTTTTTATTATTTAAATATCAGGTTTTAAAAAGGTTACTAGCAAATATACATAAAATAAATCTCACATAATTTGAATTAAGATTCTGTTTCTTAGCTTTGGTTATAACGGTTAGTGCATGTTGTCGGGCGAGATTAAAAGCGATGAACTTTCAAAACCGCATGGAGCCAATTCGTTTATTCAGTATTTTATCTCATTAGTATTGTTAATTTTTAAAGGCATTCGATAGAACTCGCTTATAAACTTTCATTTACATACCTAATATTGCTTAGCTCGTTTCAAATTTTCCGTCAAATCGTCAAAGACGAATTGGCGGTGTTGCAACAACGAGCCGCGGTTGAATTACCTGCTGATTCCCGCATTCTTATGTGCTGGGCTTTATTTGTTTTTTATCGTTACCCAATTCTTGTCAGACATAAAATTTACAAATTCAGCTTCTCCTTTTTCTTTAATCATTTCGATTCCTTTTCTTCGATTTGTCCGGGTAACGAATTGACCAAATCTTATCATAAGAGGATTATACAATTTACAATCTCTGGCAGTGCTATACTTTTTGCAATCGGCACAACTATTATATTCATTTTCAATACAACAAGGTCTAACCTTGCATGCCTTGTATCCCACAGCACATTTAGGACTACCTCCTTTGCATCCTATACATTTTCCCTTTATAAACGTTGGGCATGCTCCACAATAGAACCCACAATACGAAACCAGGTCAGTATTTATTTGCTCTATTGTTTTCATTTTTTGTCCTTTTTAAATTTTGCTTTATTGTTTTTATCCATTTTTTCAGTGGCATATTGAATTACTTTTCTGCCGCACGTGTCTTTCCATTTTAATAAAAATGATTCCGCTAAATCGGGTTGTTTTTTCCAAATTTCTCTTAAAAGAGTACCAAGACCTTTTTGAACATCTTCCTCTTCATCCAGCATTAATTGTTCTATTACAGATAAAACAGGCTCTGTTTTGTATCCCTTTTTTATTGTTTCAACAAATGTAACCGGTACTGCTCTTCTTTTCCATTTTGATTTTGATTGTGTCCAGTCAGTAAAGTCTTTAGGTTGAATAATTTCATTGAAAATAAACCCCGACAAAACCAACATGCATAAAACATCAGTATTTGCCCAGTTTTGGATTCCATTCTCTAACCATCTTCCAACTCTTTCAAATGTATCTTTTGTAAATTCATCTTTTTTCGACAAAATGAAGTGAGCTGCAAAGGCAGCTTCTTCAAATTTTCCTGTGGATACGAGGGTATCACCTAAATTCAGGTAATCATTTATGGTCATTTTATCTTCCCATGCAATTACCCACTTTGTTTTTTGAGTTTCAAATATTTTTGAATCTATTCCATAACCATCATAACCCTCCTTGAAATATCTTGAATATTTAGTTATGACCGATTTATCTGAGTTGGCTAAACAAAACTCAACTATTTCTTTATGTCTTTCACTTGTTTCCATAATATCTTAATTTGTCGCATAAAAATAACACGTCCGCCACATTAAAAATTGTAAAAAATGGTCTTTATTTCCTATCATTAAAGAATTTTCGTGGTGAAAGACCTGTTATGTTTTTAATGTCGTGAATAAAATGCGACTGGTCATAATAACCATTGTCAAATGCTAATTGATACATATTTGCATTTTCATTATTCATTTTCATTCGTATTACATTCTGAAACCTGATAACGCTTGCAAATTTCTTGGGATTTAAACCAACATGTTTAGAAAAAATTCTTTCGAACTGCTTTATTCCTAAACACAATTCTTGTGCTACAACCTCCGATTTCAATCGTCCTTTAGAGTTCTCAATTAATTTTATTGCATGCTCAATTCTCTCAAAGTCATTATCCGTATTCCACCTTTTTATTAGAAACTTTTCAATTTGAATAATTCGTTGTTTGTTGGTTTTAGAATTAAACAATTTGTCTTCTAATTCAATAGCTTCGTTTTTAATCAAATCGCTCATTGAAAGGTTTTTGTTTTGCAAATCATAAATTGGCAAATTAAAGAAAGGTTTAACGCCATGTGGCTTAAAAATGATAAGAATCATTCCGGTCTTTCCTGATAATGACAAGTCGTAATAACCGGTTTGTTGCCCGCAAATAACCAGATTTGATTCAATATATTCATTTGATTTTTTTTCCTTGAATTTTGAGGGTAAACCATAATGAAAAACCAAAGTTACATTCCCATGAGGGAAAACCCGCTCATATGGCATATAGTCCATTGAATTATTGATTTCGACAATGCAATAGTTCTTAATGTACTTTCTTAGAATTCCTGTTGGTTCAATAATTTCAAGCATATCATTTTATCATCTTATGCTGTTTTCAGCTTGTACATAACTGTAAATTGTATGAGTAGTAGCCGATTGCGGGCTTCAAACCTGTCAAGTTACAAAAAAGTTGAAGCGGGCTACAACCGTTGAATTTACTACTGCCTCGGCTATTATTTTTATACTAAACGTATTATTTTAAAATTCCCCTATATTAAATCATGCTACTAGTTATAAAAATTGATATCTACTCTTTTTAGTTGATTGTACATTTTTTCTATGCCCCAATTATTAGGGGCAAGTTTATTTGCTTTGCCATAATGTTCTAAAGCCAATCTGAAATATACTTCAGCTAAAAAATCATTCATGTTTTCATCTTCAGGATAATCTTCAATTAATGTTTCCAGAATATTTTTAGCATAAATCAATCTTTTCTTAGAAGTACCTTGAATGAGTTCAAGTGAGAATTCCAAAACACCGAAAGTATTAAAATTATCACCTTCTTCTTCTTTCATTTTTTTAAGTTCGTCAATACCAGTATCAAAACCTTTTTTTTGCATAATCGATCTAATTTTGTCAATACCAGAAAGAGTGAGTGGAGCTTGTTCAATATTTTTTAATGTTTTTATTATTGCAGAAGTAATTCCCATATTTGCCTTTCTATTACTATTGCATAAAACTGTTACTGTAATATCATCAAAGAAAACAAAAGCTGTACTAAAACCGGGAGAATTTCCTCTATGTCCAATTAACCTACCTCCCCAAACGTCTACAATTTCCCAACCCAAAGTTAGGCCGTCTTTGTCTTTTGTCCACATTTTATCAAGAGTTTCCTTATTTAAGATTTTCCGACTTTCATTTTCGTAGTCATCTATCAATGCAACTGCCAACTTATTCATATCGTCTATTGAACCATAGAATCCATCAGCTCCGGTTATCCATCGTGTATCAGGAAAAAAAGAATCGACTGAATTATTAAAGCCGTCACCTATCACATGCCCCATGGCTAATTTTAATTTATCAATTTTATTAAAATCAAATGTACTTTCAGTAATTCCTCCAGGCTTTAGGATATTTTCTGAAATATAATCTTCAAACCTGATACCGGTAACTTCTTCCACTAAGGCAGAAAGCAGAACAAATCCAACATTACTGTATTCATACTGTTCTCCAGGGACAAAAAGGAATTTTTTATTTTTCATACTTAGAATATACCTCTTTATTGAACCGTCATCAAACTCAGGAGTTTCAAATCCATAATTTCTTTTATATACTCCGGGCACTCCACCTGTGTGTGTTAGAAGGTGCCTTATTGTTACTGTTTTGTAGTTTATGTCATCGGTCTTAAAATACTTTACATGTTTAATTACTTTATCGTCCAACTTTACTAATCCTCTTTCAACGAGTTGGCATAATTGCGATTGCTGTAAATATTTTGGAGACCGAAGAAGTTTTGAATAAAGTTTTGGAAGTCACGGGAACGTTAGAGTTAATATCAGCTACACCATAGCCCTTTAGAATAGATAGCTTTACCATTTTGTATAACGCTTACTGAAATTCCGGGGACATCATAAAAAATTAGCAAATATTGTAACTATTGAATCAATTTTAAAATTTAAATCTGACTGACTATTATTCGAAGCATTTATATCCTTTTGTACATATGTAAATGATATGCATATAAATAATACACTGATTAATGCGATATAGCTTTTAATTGATTTCATAATCTTTTCCAATTTTGTTTAGTAACGTTTAGTATAAGAAACGTAAGTGATTTCGAAGCACTTACCTGTCAGTTTGCACTGAGCCAAATGTGCGATTAGACACAAATTAAAAGTTTTAAAACAAACCATCAAATCGCAGATTTGGCGGAGCTGATTAAATGCCAGAAAGCTTTGTAAACCACTGAGCCACTTATGTTTTTTATACATTGTGCCTGTTGCACAACTCACTGTTTATTGTTAACAAATTTAACAATATAATCTTTAGTAACGAACTAAATTTCATTAACTTGTAAATAAAAATGCAAGGAAAGAAGGTTTATCAGGAGAAACTTTTTTCGAATTTCCAGCTATCAGGAAGGGTTCCAAAAAACAATTTTTATCGTAGGTTAAAAGAAGTGCTGGATTTATCCTTTCTCTATCCTTTAACAAAGCCACATTATGGGTCTTGTGGACAAAAGAGCATCGATCCTATTGTTTTTTTTAAATTGTGCCTTGTGCATTGGTAAGGGTTACGAGAAACGCATAGGTATTACGATTTGGGTAGATGAATATGAGCGCAATAACAAGCGGGTTAGAAGCAAACATGGTAGGTACATGAAAAGCAAACGGCAGTCAACCGTAGAGCCGGCCTGGGGTACTTTAACACAGTTTATGGGTTTGTGTTTATTTCAACCGAAAAGTATACCAGTAGTTCAGTCCAAAAGTATACCATTTTAATTAAATAAAAAAGGCAGTACTCTTCTGATCGGGGTACCCCGATCAGAAGAGTACTGGTGCCCGGATTTTTTGTTGCTGATTTTTCATTTTTTCATCATTTCAGTAGTTTCCCTTAAGCGGTACGATTCACCATTCATGTTTACCAGATGTGCTTTGTGTGTTAACCGATCTACTAAAGCGGCAGTGAGTACCGGATCACCGAAGATCTCCTCCCATCGGTCGAATCCCAGGTTAGTGGTAATGACCGTTGACTTGCGGCCTGCCCGAAGCGAGAGGTGGTTGAACAGCAATTCGGCTCCTTGTTTATCAAAAGAGATATAGCCAAACTCATCACAGATGACCAAATCATATTTTTCAAACCTCAATTCCATTTGCCTTAGTGCCCTCTGTGCATGCGATTCACGTAGTTGGGTAAGCAATCGGTGAACAGTTGTAAAATAAACTTTATACCCTTGCAAACAGGCTTTCAACCCAAGCCCGGTAGCAATATGAGTTTTGCCAGTCCCCGGATTTCCTGCCAGTATGATATTTCGTCCGGAAGCTACAAAGTCAAGCCGTTCGAGTAAGGTAAGTTTCTCTGCTGCATCAACCGGGAGTAAATCACGCTTTAAATCGTGCAGGTATAGTTTGGCAGGAAAACCAGCCTGCCTGACCTGTGCTTTTTTTCGGTTTTCTAAGCGGGTATCATATTCCCGTTCCATTAGCCGTAAAAGGAATGTTTCATAGTCAGCACCATCTTTGGCCGACTCCTGTGCCACTTGTTCAAACTCACTGCGGAAAGCAGGTAACCGGAGTTCTTTGCTGTACCGGATAATTTGTTCTTTTATTTCGCTTTGTAGTTTCATCTTTGTTCAGGATTAATTCATTAATGCCGTAATTTGTTTGAGTTGTTTTTGAGCCATATAAGCCGTCTGGCTATTTACGGCTGCCGGTTTGGCACTTTCCCCGGGTTTATTGCCCAGAAGAGCCGTTAGCTTCTCTGTTGTTACACTTTGGGTGCAAAGACGGACCAACCGCAACACGGTGGCTTCCAGATTTTCTTCACTAATTTTATTTTGGCGGCAATAATGGAGCAGGCCGATAAAGTCGCGTGGGGCATTAAGGTAATATTGCCGATATAGTTCTTTCAGGTATGGGCTGCAGGCCAAGGCAACACTTCCATCCAAAGCCCCGGGCTTTTGCCTGAGGGTATCCAGATAATGTTCAATGGAGATGACCCACTGATGTTTTCCATAATCACGCACATGAGTTGCTACTTGTTTGTTCTCGAAGTAAACTTCAATTTTATGGCTAAATATTTTAACATCGACAAAACACCCGGCCAGCTTGTCAGATACCGAATAATGGTTGGTACAGTAGCTGAACGTGGCATATTTATCGATCCTCAGTTGCACGGAATCAGAACATGCCAATGGCCCGGAGTATTGCCATAAGAGGCCTTTCTCATCAGCAAACATCTCCATGGCAGTGCGTCCGCTTAATTGCTGTTTACTGTTGTTTAATCTGGTGATAATTAGCCCCAGGTATTTTTCGGCTTCTTCCAGATTGGCAAAATCGCTTTTAAAACCAAATGCTTTTCTGCGGATGTATTCTACACTGCGCTCAACATGCCCTTTTTCGTTACCGCTGTAGGCATTACAAAAACGGTGGCTAAACTGGTAATGCCCTTTCATCTGAAGCAATGCCCTGGTGGGCTCTTTCTCGTGTTTGCCAATAAATTTGGCTACCGCAACGCGCATATTGTCATAAACCATCTGGTGGTAAACACCACCTATGTGTTCAAAAAATGAAACATGTGATTCCATAAATGCCAGCGTATCTTGACGCTTGTAAACAAGGGCATAGCGGTAATTACTGTAAGCAGAGGTAAATACAGCAAGTTGAAAACGGCTCTGATTTCCGGCTATAGTTAGTTTTATCTCGCCCCAGTCAAACTCACATACCGAACCGGGCTCATACTGTTGCCGGATAAAAGCTTCTTGATTGGTTGCTGATTTCCCCAGTTTCTCGCGGATGTAATTACAAACGGTGGTATAGCCAACATCGAACCCATTTTCATGAAGTAATTGAAGTATATCGATGTTTTTCAGGATTTGCTTTCGCATACCCTGCCCGATTTTCTTGCGGTTTTCTTCAAGCTGATTATCGATAAAACATTGAACTTCCTGAGTCAAGCGGACTTTACTCCTTGCCCCTACTGTATAAACCACAGGACTAGTCAAATAAGTCGAAAGTGCCAGTTCCGGCTTGATAGGCCCATTCTGAAGATTCTCATAACCTTCAATATATTTTTTGACCGTCTTACGATTAATGTGGAGTTCTCGTGATATCTGGCGTTGGCTCTTTCCCTCCCGATGGCTACGGATGATGATTTCTTGTTTAGTATACATACTTATCATGCTTTATGAACGAGATTTTAATCCCATTCTGTTATCACTAAGTGGTATACTTTTCGATTGAAAGGTGGATTACTTCCTAATTAATATAAACAGGTTTGCGAAAAATAAATACGATTGGAATCGCTCAGGCAAACAAAGTGATGCACATGGCAGCATGTGCCTATAATTTGAAAAAGTATCTAAAATTCGATCAAAAACGGCTAAAAAGTGCGGCACAGAGTGCCCATTCTTTTGTTTACGCTTTAAAACATCGAATAAGGCTTCCAATTACAGCCATCTTCATTTTTGTGTTAAAGAGGAATCCATAAAAAAAGAAAGCCTTTAAAAGCTTCTTTTAAGTCCTGCAAAATAAAAGTTATACGAAAAAAAGGGGTTGTGCATCAGTTACAAATGTTAGGCGCTGAACTTTTTATTCTCCACCCAATTAAAAATAGTAATAAAAGTCCTGCTAATAATACAAGTAAATCATCAATCTTTGAATAAATCGTTGATTTAGACTTTACAGGTAATTCAGCATAATTAATTTTGGAATCAGAAATAAAAGTGTTTGTATGTGAAACTATATTTCCATGATAATCAAAAAAACCAACAATCCCTTTACCATTAGCTCGAACAATTGAAAATCCATATTGAATTGCACTAAAAACAGCCATATTAGAATGATAATGCACTACTTCTTTCCAGTCAAAAGCAGGCACTAATAGAATATCAATTTTATTTTTTCCCGCTTGCTTTATATAATTTGAAATATCTAAATCAGCACAAATAACACTCCCAATCCGTCCATATTCTGTTTCAATGAAGGGTAAAGTTTTTTCACCTCTATTAATTATAAATCGCTCAAGAGGTGTTGGGTAAAACTTAAGATACTCCCATGCAATTTCTCCTTTTGGTGTAATAAGTATTGACTTATTATTGAAAGGTTTTGGCAATTCGCTATAATTCTTTTCAAGAAAAGCGATAAGAACGTATGCATTATTATTTAAGCATTGCTTCCTTATTTCTTGAATCAGTTTTTCTTCTTGTGGTTTTTTTAAAATCAGAGAAATTTCATTCCACACCACAATCTTAGCTCCATTGTTTAATGCTTCAGCTGTTTTCTGAATTTGCAATCTAATATCAGTTGGACTTGAATAAATACTATCAGGAATCTCCATGTTATAGTTCTTTGATAATTCCATTATTTCGTCTTCCATTTTCTCAAACTCCTTATGAATGTCAACTTCACTAACAATTGCACTTACTTTTACTGTTTTTGATTTTGGTTGAAAAAAGGCAATTCTTATCTGACCATAAAGAATAACAGAGACAAAAATAAATATATAAATTCCCAGTCCTTTTTTTATAATCTTTAATTCAAACTGGAGGTTAATAATCCAATTTATTATTGAGGCTAACCAAGCGATTAAAAACGAAATACCAAAAATTCCAAAAACTGACGAAATCTGAATTAGACTGCTGTTATGGTACTGCGAAATTGAGTTATTGCCCCATATACCTAAAAGTAAAGAAAGTAAAAATTCAATCAAAACAACAGCAGAAGGAAAAGCCAGTGTAGTAAAGAACTTATCAGCTTTCCTTACAATCAGTTTTTCAATAATATAGGGTAAGCTAGCTATAAGTCCATGTGATAATCCTGTTGTAATGTAAATGATAAAGATACCTGATAAGTTCTCTGCGGATTTTGAAAGAGAAGTAGATAACGCCATTACAAGATAAAACCAAATGAAAGAAGACCATTTGGTATTCTTAGAATAATACAATAAAAAAACAGGAGCAATCCAGGTTGCAATACCAATATTCCAGTTTAATCCTGCCATTGTTGAAGCTATAAATCCAATGACTAAAAAAAAAGGTTTTATGAATCTGCTTTGATGTTTCATGTTTTCAGTTATTTCGTTTCTGAACGCAGGTCGGTTTGTTTTGCGCCTAACGGTCACTTGTAAGTTGTCGTTGCGGATTTCGAAGAGCGTTCCTGTCCGAAGGACAAGGAACTGCGAAACGAGAATCCAGCGTACGACACACCACGAACCCCGCAATGCAATTTACAATTTGTTAGGCACAGTATTTTATTCTTCTAATAATTCATACTCTTCTAATTCTTGATATATAATTTGCAACTCATCATTCAATTGCAAAATGTATTCCTGACAGATATGATAGTATAAATCTTCTGTTTCATCTTCTAATTCAAACTCAAAAAGCCCTTTTTTAAGTTCTAAGAGAAGCTTATTAAATACCTCTTTTACGTTATTAGGATTGTCGTCCGTCAAGATGATTTTAAAATCTTGACTATTGACATTTAACACCAAAAAAGTATTTTGGTCACCTCGTTGGATTGTTGCTTTGTTAGTTTCCATAAATTTTACCTCTTTCGCCGAAAGCATCTCTGCCTCCTTCTAATGTTTTCATACTAATTTCTTTCCAGTCTAAGTCTGCTTTTATGCCATTTATACATCGTAATTTATTGTAGAATGGATTTCCTGTCAAAGTAAAATATTGATTCATATCGTGCATTCTATAAATTGAATTGTATGGTAATGTCCTAACAGCAATATTTGCATCATGAGTCGCAATAATTACTTTTTTACCCATTAATGCTTTGTCCTTTAGCATTGGAACTATTTCATCGTTAATGAAGTCATTGCCCAGACTTTTCTCCGGCTCATCAATTAAATATATCTCCTTGTCTTTATTTAATTCTTGATATAGCAATATCATTGATGATTCTCCATTTGATGGTTGATAAACAGATTTGTTAATAACAAAATGTCTGTAGAATAGTAATAAGTCGCTCAGATTTAGAATTGTATCAATTCCTTCAATATCATTTAACTCAGCTATTTTTTCAAATAATTCTGTTGAATATAAATGCTTTGAAATTGAAGTTATTAATCGTACAAATTCTCTTTGGGGTGTTTTATTTACATTTTTTACTGTACTAAATCTACTATCGGAGATTTTGCCGTCGTGTAAAATTAAGTTAGTCTGACAATATAAATCCCCTTTTTTCCCGAGACTACCAACGAATTCAATTCTTGGATTAATATTCTTATTTAAATGTTTAATAATCTTTCTAACAGCTCTTTCAATATTTATTCTATTTCTTGCATAAACAGCAAATCCCGTTTTTGTCGGTTTTTGTGGTAATCCTGTTTTTTTAGATATTTCATCAATGAAAGTGTCAATTATATTGTTCAGCAATTGAATGCTTTTATAGTCCATGAATTTACTCTCTGTGGAAGAAAACAATTGAGAAATAATTTTTTCTAGAGTTGTCGTAAGTTCGGAAATAAGTTCGATGTCAATGAAATCAGCAAGTTTTTCATTTTCTTGAATATAGCTATTGAACTCTTTGAAATTTGAAATAATTGTTGAAACTTCTTTCAGTTTTCTTTCAGGTCTATTTTCATCTATTTTAGGTATATTCTTAATAATTAATTTTTGTGATATTTTACTCGTTTCTTGTCTGGAGAAATGCAAGTAATACTTGGATAAACTTGTTATTTGTTCCTCTGTGATATTTTTAACAAATTCAATTTCTTCCTCACATTCATCAATTCCTAGCTCAGAAACGTTAATATTAAATGAATTTCCTTTTAAGTCGTAGACATCATTCAAATGATTTTCATTTGATTTGTACACATTGGTTTTATATCCTTTTGCGTTGTAATATCTTGAGAGAGCTTCTAAGATTTCTGTTTTCCCTGTTCCCTTTGAACCAAATAAAATATTTATATCATTGTACAATTCTATCCTAATCAATTCAGCTGCTGTAAATGGCGCTATTTCTATTTGTTCTTTAACCTTTTTGTTCAATAAAGTATTTATAGTTGCTTCATCCTTTTCTAATAGCAAACAGAATTGAGCGAAGCTCTCTACAGGAAGTCTTAAATCCGGTAGTTTTTTTGATTCGCTTATGTATTTGTTCCAATCTTGAATGTCTGAACCATAAATTGAATTGTGACCATGGCTAATGTATATTCCTGCAGAAATTGAGTTGGTTGCTTCTTTTAATATTCTTTTCGGATTCGACACTAATGCTGAAAGTTTATCTAATTCATCATCACTAAGATTTGGCTTTTTTGAAAAATAGTGTGCCACATAAATTGTATCTAAATCGTCGAATAATTCTACTGTTTCCTTTATTGAGATTGTAAAATTCTCTGGATTGGTTCCTGCTAATTTACTTTCAACACGCTTTGCAAATTCTTTATAATTATTGGGGTTGACTATTACAATTAAGTGAGACCTCTTTTCTTCCTCTTGGATATCTAATTCAATTCCTGCCCAGATTTGACAAATATCTTGAACATTATCTCTAAATTTTTCAAATTGTATTAAATCGAAATGATTGTGGTTAGTAATTGCAAGAATTTTAACTTCGGTCATAGAGATGATTTCTCTGAATTTGACTTCGTCAATATTTCTTAATTCTGAATCACCTGATTTAATTTTTTTAGTGTGAGTATGTATGTCAATTTTCATAATTGGTTGTTTGGTCGTCTTTTAATATTGTGCCTAACGAATTTATAACAACACTTTTGTGCCATTTATATTTTTGATAAATATACTATTACTTGTTTGTTGTTTAAAAATCCGGGGGTGCAGTTCCTTCGCCTAAAAAAATCAATCGCTTGTGCGCTGCCGGGTTTTGGTTGTTTAAAAGTAAGAATTATAAATAGAAGTAACAAATGGATTATTAGCTGCAAGTTGCAAGTACTGACTAATGGCTAAGTACTGCAGAGAAAAGGGAAAAGGGAAAACGAAGAATGGGAAAACAAGCAGCTTAAAACTAATTACAGATGACCAATAGCTCTTAGCGTGAAACTCAAAGCCCTTAGCTTTTAAAAAGTATTTTAATCAAACGGTGTTACAATTGACAGGCAGTTAATTCTGTATTTTCAGTTTATTCGAAAAAATCACAATTCATCATTCAGAAATCAAAAATCCTCTATCCCTGTAAGGATTATATATTTTAGCCATGCGTAAGTGGTGCCGGGGGCGGGAAGTCGCAGTTACCAGTCGCAGTATTCAAAACACATGGCGCACAGTTTTTCCTTGCCCGTAGGCCATGCGGTTTTTATAAAAGGTGATATTACTTTATCAAAGCTAAAAATTAAAAAAAGGAGCCAATATCATTTAATGAAACCTTCTCCAAACAAAAAGTGGAGCTTTAATCATTTAATGAAACCTTCCCCAAACAAAAAGTGAAGCTTTAATCATTTAATGAAACCTTCTCCAAACAAAAAGTGAAGCCTTAATCATTTAATGAAACCTTCCCCAAACAAAAAATGAAGCCTTAATCATTTAATGAAACCTTCCCCAAACAAAAAATGAAGCCTTAATCATTTAATGAAAGCTCACAGGATTAAATTATACACAGTAAAACCTTACGGTGTTTTATAACATACATAGAATTTACCTAAATATTATTTATAAAAATCGAAAAAAGTTGTAAATTGAAAAGACATTAATTACCTAAGCGCCTGAATACCTGCTACTATCAGTCCCAGACCGCTAACGGTAATTTATTATTAACCATATAAGTCAACCACTATGATTACTAAATTAATGACTAACAGCCGCACCACCGAGGTTGATGCTGTTACAAAACAACTGCTTGGTGCCTTCAAAAAAAACGACTGGAGTAGCGAAACCCACCTAACAGGTATTTTTTCGGAACTGGAACCAAAATCGGTACTGCTGACCTCGGCTATTAACCGCCTAAAATCGGAGTCGGAGTTGGAAAAATACGATGAAAGCCGCGACGGGGATGTACGTTCGCTGCATTACCTCCTAATGGGGTTTATTCACCACCCCGACCCAACCATTAAATCGGCTGCCGAAAAGGTAAAAGATGTGTTCGACAACTATGGGGTAGCCATCACCGGCGAAAATTACGCCACTCAATCGTCGTTGGTTGCCTCCTTGCTTATGGATTTGTCGGAACCTGAATTACAACCATCAATAGCTGCTGTTTCGGGGTGTGCCGAAATTATTGCTGCTTTACAAACGGCACAAAACAATTTCGAAGAAGTACGTATTGTGTATGAAGAAGAAAAAGCAAAAGAAGGTACACAACTAAATGCTTCGGAGATTAAAAAAGAAATAGTCAACATTATTAACAATAAACTGGTAACCTACCTGCGGGCCATGAGTATGGTTGATGAAGCTACCTATGGGGAGATAACCCGCACTTTTGCCCAAATGATTGAAGATAATAACGAAGTGGTTAAAAAACGCCGCAAAAAACCGGAAACAGTTGAATAGCTACAAGCATTATGACGCAAGCTAAAAAAACAAGATTCCATTTGAGGGTTACAAATGGGATCTTTTTTTTATAAATACTACAGGTAAAGTTTAAATTGGTTTCGTAATTGCCCTTTGGTCCTCATATTGGGGGCGCGACTTTAGGTCGCTCTCCCAATCCTACAAGGGCGTTGCCCGGCGATATTGGTAAAAGCCTTTCAGCCTTCTGGCTTACTCACAGCTCACAGCTACTTTACCTCCTGTTCCGTGAATAATTTTTGCGGCGGTTTTGCGAATTGCTACCACTCCCCTCTCCTGGCCTGGCAGTTCGTTTATGTGGTTTTTGCCTGTGCGATTTTTGTGCAGGAGCTTTGGGTGCTGCTTCGGTGCCATCGTCTAAAAACGGATGGTCTTCAATAAGTGGAATTCGTTGCCCCGTTAATTTCTGAATGTCGCGCAGGTAAGGCCTTTCATCTTTATCGCAAAACGACAAAGCAATACCACTTAAACCAGCCCGGCCCGTGCGTCCTATGCGGTGTACATATGTTTCAGGGATGTTGGGTAAATCGTAATTAATTACCAACGCCAATTCATCCACATCGATTCCCCGTGCTGCTATATCGGTAGCCACCAATACATTTATTCTTCCGCTTTTAAAATCACCCAGTGCCCGCTGCCGTGCCCCTTGCGATTTATTACCATGGATGGCTTCGGCAATAACATCAGCTTTTTTCAGCATCTTCACAACTTTATCGGCACCGTGTTTTGTACGCGAAAAAACCAATGTCGAAACTACCGAATCGGTTTGAAGTAAATGCCTTAATAACTTTGGTTTGTTTTGTTTACTTACATAATAAACAGCCTGTTCCACCTTTTCGGCAGTTGTCTGGTCGGGAGTAACCGATACTTTTTCGAACTTCCCTAATAACTTGTGCGAAAGGGCAACAATATCGGGAGGCATTGTCGCTGAAAAAAACAACGATTGCCTTTTAGCCGGTAATTTTTCGATAATCTTCCTGATATCGTGTATAAACCCCATGTCGAGCATACGGTCGGCTTCGTCGAGTACCGAAAATTCAACATCGCGTAAACTTATAAAACCCTGCCCCATTAAATCGAGCAAACGCCCTGGGGTTGCGATCAGTACATCAACTCCTCGGCGGAGTTCCTGTGTTTGCGCCCCTTGTTTTACGCCTCCAAAAACGACGGTATTTTTAATCCCTGTATGTTTTCCATACACTTTAAAACTATCGGCAATTTGGATCGCTAATTCGCGTGTTGGAGTAACAATTAAGGCTTTTATTTTACGCGGATGTAAATTCCTGTCCTTTTCTAAACTTAAAAGTTGTAAAATCGGAATAGCAAAAGCAGCCGTTTTACCGGTTCCTGTTTGAGCACAGCCCAGTAAATCTTTACCACGTAACAATATTGGAATTGATTGTTCTTGTATTGGTGTAGGATGTGTATACCCTTCGGCCCTCAGGGCTCGTAAAATGGGTTCAATAATCCCTAAATCTTCAAATGTCATATAATTAAAATAAAGGCGGCAAAGGTAAGCTAATTGTTTTGATATTTTGACTTTTGTTTACCAGCTGGGCTCAATCGGCCTGAAATACCTTAATATCAGGTTAATTATTATATTTTCTGCCCTTAAAACAAAAACTAATATATTAGATGCCACCAAATTATTACTTAAATCCTCTTCGTTTCAACAAATCATTAACAAACTTTAATCTGTTATTATCAGGACACATAGATAAACACTTAAGAGGTACAATTGTTTTAGCTTGTAGCGTTCCAATTAATAAGTACCTTTGTCTTCAATTTAATAAATAACAATTTTGAAAAATTTTAAAGAACTGGGAATCAGTAAAAACTTTGTAAAAGGTTTAACTGAACTAAATATAATTACACCTACTGAAATACAAAGCCAGGTAATACCTGTGCTTTTAAGTAAAGATACCGACCTTGTTGGGCAGGCTCAAACCGGAACCGGTAAAACTGCCGCTTTTGGTTTACCATTGCTTCATCGTATTGATCCGGGCAAAAAGGTAGTCCAGGGATTGATATTGTGCCCCACACGCGAATTGGGCCAACAAATTGCCAAACAACTGTTTAAATTCACAAAATACTCCGGTAAAATTTTTACTGAATCGGTTTATGGTGGTGCTCCCATTGAAAGGCAAATAAGCGCTTTAAAAAAACCAACTCACATTATAGTAGCCACTCCCGGACGCTTAATTGATTTGGTAAAAAGGGAAGCTGTTGACTTAAGCCATGTAACAACTGTTATTTTAGACGAAGCCGATGAGATGTTAAGCATGGGTTTTAAAGAAGAGTTGGATAATATTCTCGGCTTTTTATCGTCGGCAAAAAACAAATGGCTTTTTTCGGCAACAATGCCCCATGGAATTAAACAAATTGTTAACCAGCACATGTCGGCCGATGCCCACCGAATTGAAATTAGTGGCCGAAATACGGTCAACAAAAACATTAAGCACCAATTCCTCATTTGTGACGAAAACGAAAAACTTCAAATACTACTTCAATTCCTGAAAACAGAAAAAAATAACCGTGGAATTGTATTTTGTAAAACCAAAGTAGCCACTCAATTATTGGCGAAACAACTTATTGCAAAAAATGTAGCTGCCGGTGCCATTCATGGCGATTTGTTGCAGAAAGAACGGGATAAAGTAATGCGTGCATTCAAAAACGAAAGTTTACGTTTGCTGGTTGCCACCGACCTTGCCGCCCGGGGAATTGATATCGACAGCCTTTCGTATGTGGTACATTACCAATTACCCGATAAAGAAGAATATTATACCCACCGCAGTGGAAGGACTGCCCGTGCGGGTAAAGAAGGTACTTCGTTATCGTTGGTCACTACCTTTGAGATGAAACAAATAAGGTATTTCGAAAAACAGTTGGGTATAGTTTTTAGTCAAATAAGGGCAAACAAATAAAAATATTCTGAAGATTGGTTTATTTTAAAAATGCAATAATAACTCCTAAAACAGTGTAGGAATAAAATCCACTTAATATGTATTTCCGGATAATTCTATTTTCCTTACTCCACAATTCAGTCGATAATAAAGGATAATAAACAACATAGACAAGTTCACGCAAAATGCGCAAAAAGAATATATCCAATGACTTAGCGCCCTTTGCGTGAAATAATTATTGCACAAGTAGCATAAAATCAAAAACCTGTTTACATTGAATAGATACAATAATTGTATTACCCAACCGTTGTTTCACCTTTCTGTTTTTTAAGGAAAAGAAACAATAAAACAACATTATAGAAAGCCAAACCTAAAAAAACATATCCGGCATAATTTTTCCACGAGCCAATATCTTCGGGCCGTATCAACAGTGTATTAAAAAGGCCAATAATTGTTGCAGCCAGAATTCTGATAATTATTCCAGTAAGTTTATTCCTGTTTTTTGCCATGGTATTAAATTATAATAACTCAACCTTAACTATTAGTATATCAACAATAAAGCTAGTAAAATAAATCCCAAAAGAATCAGTATTGAAAAAACTATCAGGTTTTTTTTATGCCTTCTTTTTGTTTCCTGAATAATTATCGAAGCAGTTTTCTCATCGTCCATTTCTTCTATGCTCTCTTCCAGCTCTTTTAGTTGAACCTTATAATGCGGATTTTGTGAAAAATAGGATATAATAAAAGCAACCACCAGAAAACCATACATAACCGGGTCGGCAATTGGTGATTCCAACTGTATTTCACCGTACTTAAAAAAATAATACAACATAAAACCACTAAATACAAACAATGGACTTGAAAGCGCACTGATTAAAATAAACTTACGGTATGAGGTTTTAAGAAAATTTAATTTCTTTTTCAGGTTATTGATAACCGAATCGGTTTCGCGGATTAATTGAAGTTTTTTAATAAAACTTAATTCAGCCATTATCAGCAGGAAGGTTGCCAATACCAGCATCCCGATAATGAGTTTATAAGAGACCTGATTATTTAAAAACACAAGTAAAAATACCAGTTCGATGGTAATAATAAACTTAAATCCAATATCAAAAAGGATATCCAAACGATTTGATTTACTGGTTTTTTGAGATTTTTGCTGCCTGTATTTCTGAATATCAGAAATTGAATATTTTATATCTGATATTTCGGCATTATTTGCCGTTTTCCATATTTGAGTTAAATTTAAATTTCCCATAACTTTAACCGTTCTTTAAAATTATTGATTTTACTATTTGCTCCAGTTTCCGTTTTAAACGTACCAGTTTCACGCTCACATTATTTGCACTTATCCCAATTATTTCAGCAATTTCATCGTACGATTTTTCTTCTAGATAGAGTAATACAATGGCTTTTTCAATGGCTTTTAATTTATCGATACCTTCGTAAAGTGCTTTGACCTTAACATCAACTTCATCGCCATAACTTGGAATAGAAAAGCCTCTTTCAGGAACTTCTCCTGCATAGCTTATTTTATTATTTTTCTTCTTGTTACACCTCGAAATTGCGGTATTTATACTTATCCGGTAAATCCATGTAGATAAATTTGAATGGCCTTTAAATAAAGGTAATCCCTTCCAAATATTTAGTGTTATTTCCTGAAACAAATCATCTTTATCGTGCTGCGAATGGCAATAAATATTACACACTTTTATAATCAGCAATTGGTTGTCATAAACCAGTTTCTCAAATTCTATTTCTGCTAATTTTTTAGCCATACCATTTTAATATCTTGTAATGTTAGACACTCGTGGTTAAAAAAAACTACACTTTTAGCAAAAATTAAAAAAATACAGATGAAAATAAATTCGATTTGGCTTCAATTATTTAACAATTTTCAATAGCGCCACAATTATTATTTTTAAAACAATTTTATTACATTAGCTACATCATTGGACGCATAAATTATAACAAATTAGAATTAATACTAACGGTTTTGTATTAAAAAATACATTATTGTTAGGAGTTAATTTTAGCTGCCTGAATAAATGTTAATCGTCAATTGTTTTTAAAATTTAACAAATGGGGGAAGAAATTTTGATGAGTCAGGTAAATAAAGAAGAGATGCAGATTGGCAATAATTCTATAAAAATAATAGATAATAACATCATTTATATTGAAGCAATTGGCGAACAAACTACCGAAATTGCATTAGCCCATAAAAAAGCAGACCTCCATTTTTACAAATTAATTGGTGGAAAAGTTAATTACTTAATTGATTTAAATAAAGCAGGAAAAAGTTCTCCTGAAGCCCGAAAAATATGGCAGGAATTAAGTGAAAGCGAAAACACAATCAATGTTGCTCTTGTTGGCATACACCCTGTTGCTAAAGTTTTAGCATCATTTGTAACTGGCATTACCCGTAAAAATAACATACGATTTTTTAACTCAAAACAAAATGCCCTTTTATGGTTAAAAGGATAATAATTGCACCATATTTATATGAGCTATTTTTTATATATCTTTAATTTCATTGAACATGTTCAAAAAAGAAAACCAACAAAAAAGGATAGCCGAATTTATTGAAACAATAATGCAGGTGGCGCAAGGAAATTTCGATATTCAAATAAACCTTTCGGATAAAAACAACGATATGGATGCCCTTGCAATGGGAATTAACATGATGATTGATGACCTTAAAAACAACACCGATTTAAAAATTCAAAATGAAAAATTCCGATTATTAAACAGTGAACTTACAAAAGCAAAAGAGAAAGCTGAAAAAATCAGCACTGAATTGGAAATCTATAAAAACAACCTGGAAAATATTATTAAAGAACGAACACAAGAATTACAAGAACAAAATATTAAGTTACAAAACTTCAATAAACTATTTGTTGGGCGTGAAATCAGAATCAAAGAATTAAAAGATAAAATAAAGCTGCTCGAAAGCCAAACAATTAATAATTAACGCTTAGAATGCTATAACAAATTTCCTATGCCTAACGGAGCAGGTATAAAACAAATAAACGAAAAAGAATACATTGCAGGAGGTAACCACATATTCCTTATACAAAATAATATTATCTTGTCAAATCCGGTAGGCCCTCAAACTATCGAAATGGCAAAACTTTATTACCAGGTAACTCAAAAACTATTAAAGCTGGTTAATGGCCAAATAAATATACTTATCGACCTGAATAATTCAGGAAAAAGTTCATCAGAAGTCAGGTCATTTTGGAATAAAGTTGGCACCCAAAAAGAATACAATAAAATTGCTTTTTTTGGGCTCCACCCTGTTGCCCGCGTCATTGCATCGTTCGAAATTGGCATCAATGGGTCAAAAAACATGCAGTTTTTTAAAACAGAAGAACAGGCAATTGAATGGCTGCAGAAATAATTGTCGTTCAAATAATAGCAACAAATTAAATAAACCTTACTTTTTAAAAGCTTTCGTTTGTAAACAACCTGTTTATATCTGATTTTTCATAAATTTCTTTCAATTTGTAACTGTAGGCAACAATTTGAGTCTTACAATACAGATCTATTTTATAAACTTAATTATTTCTACAACGTTCTTCTCGCAATAAACCATTTTACAATGAAACAAGCATATAAATGGATTTCCACACAGAAGAATCATTATAAGTGAGTTACATAGAAATGAGCTTAAAAATTCTATCGAATACATTAAAAGTTATTTATAGCATGAGATGAGTACCTTTAAAAACTAACAATAAAAATGAGATGAAAAAACTATTTGTATTAATTGCCTTGATAGCTGCCTGTTTATCATTAAATGCCCAGGCATTTAACAAACAAAAACTCGACAGTTTATTTAACTCAATCAAAAAATTTGATAAAACAATGGGGAGTTTTTCCCTTACAAAAGAGGGTAAAATTGTGTATCAGCGAACCATTGGTTATGTTGATATCAACAACCAAATAAAAGCAAATAATGAAAGTAAATATAGAATAGGCTCTATATCAAAAACATTTACCTCAACAATTATTATGCAATTAATTGAGGAAAATAAACTGGCACTCAGCTCCAGGCTTGATATTTTATTCCCGGCCATCCCAAATGCTAAATTAATTACAATTGAGCAGATGCTGCGGCACCGAAGTGGATTGTTCAATTTCACCAATGCCAAGGACTACCCGTCGTTTATGGAACAGCCCAAATCACAAAAGGAAATGTTGGAAATAATAATTAAAAACGGGACAGTATTCGAACCTGATGAAAAAGCTGAATATTCAAATACCAATTATTTGTTGCTTACATATATTATTGAGAAAGTTGAAAAGAAAAGTTTTTCAAAAGTACTTGAAGAAAGAATTACTAAACCATGCAACTTAAAAAACACTTATTTTGGAGGAAAAATAAATACAAAAAACAACGAAGCCCTGTCGTATAAAAAAATGGCTGGTTGGGAATTGGATACCGAAACTGACATGAGTATCCCGGCAGGTGCAGGAGGAATTGTTTCAACTGCCACTGACCTGAATCGGTTTTTTACCTGCCTTTTTTCAAATCAATTGGTTTCCGAAGAATCATTAAATCAAATGAAAACAATGGTCGACAACTACGGGCTTGGCCTTTTCCAATACCCGTTTTTTGAGAAAAAAGCCTTTGGGCATACCGGTGGGATCGATGGTTTCAGGTCGTTGGCAACCTATTTCCCCGAAGACAAAGTAAGTGTCGCTTTTATTAGAAATGGCGAAAACATGGTGGCTAATGATATATTAATTGGGGCATTAAGTATCTATTTTAACCGCGACTACCAATTGCCTGCATTTAGTCCTGCTATTAGTTTAACAAGTGAAGAACTCGACCAATACATGGGCGTATACAGTACACCAACATTCCCCTTAAAATTGGCAATTACAAAAAATAAAAATGTTCTAATTGCACAGGGAACAGGGCAACCGTCGTTTGCATTAGAAGCTTTTGGCACCCATAAATTTAAATTCGATCAGGCCAACCTGAAAATCGAATTTAAACCTTTAGAGAACAAACTTATCCTTCAACAAGGAGGTGGAACCTTTGAACTTACAAGGGAATGATTATTAGCAGCTGATTTTTAAATATTTCATACGGTTTAATTGCCCGATAGTAGCTTATTCGTCTTTGCAACAAGTACATAACAAAAGTTTAGAAACATTCAATTCAAAAAACTAATAATTAAACTAAAATTCCCTTAACTTTGAATAATTGATCAAACAGGCTGGCATTCAGTTATGAACAAAAAGTTTAAACACATCTCTTCCGTTTTAAAAGAAGAACTACGGCTTTTTTTAAGTATTAGTTTTGGGGTATTTTTATTTGTTTTGTTTTTTCAACCATTTACAATCAATCGTTTCGATTTTAATAACCGTTTAATATTTATTGCCGGCCTGGGAGGAATCGTTTTTTTATGGATGGTTTTAGTACGGGTTATTTTTCGCCGGTTGATTTTAAACAATCAAATATCGAAACAGGAATTTATTTTATCGTTTTATATAGACAAAGTTATTCTGCTTGTTTTAAACTCGGTAGCCTTTGCTTTTTATTTAAAATATGTTGGGCACGTTTCAATTACATTTTACAGTATGTTTAAAGTGGTTTTGATATGCCTTGTACCTATAGTGGTCATAAGGCTTTATGAGTTATTTATGGATTTAAAAGCACAAAATGAACTACTCAGGGTAGAAAATAAAACAAATCTGAAACAAATAAAACAATACAACGAAGATTACCTTAACAAAACAATCGAATTTATTTCGGAGAATAATACCGATAACTTGAACCTACTTATTACTGATGTTGTTTTTATTAAATCGGCCGATAATTATGTTGAAGTAATATTTAAAGAAGGAGGCATTTTTAAGAAACAACTCTTACGGAATACACTCAAGAATATTGAACTCCAATTAAAACCTTATTCCAATTTTATTAGGTGCCACCGTACATGTATCATCAATATCCATTACATTCAAAAACTCAACAAAATTTACAATAACCATTGGTTAATCCTAAAAGGATACCCCGAGCAAATTCCGGTTTCGCGGCAATATTTAGTTAAACTAAAAGAGGCACTCTAAATTATCAGGGGCGAATACCAATCACCTTCAATTTTTAGTACTTGTCACATAATGGTTGAGTTAACCACAAATTATTTCCTGCTTATCCCTCAGGTTTTCAAAAAAAAAATAATAGAAATAACTTTAATTATTCACTTTAAATCTATCAACCATGAATATATTATTGGTATATCCCAAATACCCCGATTCATTCTGGAGTTTTACCCATGCTTTACGTTTTATTTCCAAAAAAGCAGCTGTACCTCCTCTCGGATTAATAACTGTTTCAGCAATGTTTCCGCCAACATGGCAAAAAAAACTAATTGACCTGAATGTTCAGACACTTTTTGATAAAGATATTTTATGGGCCGATTATGTTTTTATCAGTGCTATGTACATTCAAAAAGAATCAGTTTCTCAAATAATTGAAAAGTGTGTAAAACTTCAGGTTAAAATGGTAGCCGGTGGGCCCCTTTTTACTCAGGAACCTAAAAACTACCCTCAAATCAGTCATTTTATTCTAAACGAAGCTGAAATTACTTTTCCGGCTTTCATAAAAGATTTTGAGGCTGGTAAACCAAAAAAACTATACAAAACTGATAAATATGCCGACATGGCCCAAAGCCCGGTTCCTGATTACCACCTATTATCAATGAGTGACTATGTTTCAATGAATTTACAGGTAACCCGTGGTTGCCCTTTTAACTGCGATTTTTGTGAGATTACTACTCTGTTGGGGCATAAAGTACGCATGAAAAAAACAGAACAAATCATTGAAGAATTAAACACCCTTTACCAATTAAACTGGCATGGAGCAGTTTCCATAGTCGACGATAATTTTATTGGAAATAAAAAAGAGGTTAAAAATAATTTGCTGCCTGCAATGTATAATTGGATGAATACCCATGGCCACCCTTTTTTGTTCAACATCCAATCGACAATAAATTTAGCAGATGATGAGGACCTGATGTTATTAATGACTCAAACAGGATTTAATTCTGCATTTATCGGAATTGAAACACCCGATGAGGTAGCGCTTCACGACTGCAATAAAGTTCAAAATAAAAACAGGGATATGGTAAGCTGTGTCAGGAAAATACAAAAAGCAGGCCTACAGGTTTCGGCAGGGTTTATTGTCGGATTTGATAGTGATTCTCCATCAGTCTTTCAGCGCCAAATTGATTTTATTCAGAAAAGCGGAATAGTTTCAGCCATGGTAGGCTTATTAAATGCGCCTAAAAACACACAACTCTATCAACGGTTAAAAGGCGAAAACCGCCTGACTGTCGATCCTACCGGAAGCAATACTGATATGACCATGAATTTTACCCCAAAAATGAACTACCCCGAACTTATTGTTGGATATAAAAAAATTATCCATGGCATTTATTCCGCAAAACCTTATTATAAACGTTTGCGCCAATTCATGTTAAATTACAAACCAAAACCTAAAAAGCATAAAAAACTCGAATTCCGATATATTAAAGCCTTCGTAAAATCACTTTTTATTATCGGGATTATTAAAAACGGCCAATTTGAGTATTGGAAATTCCTTGTTTGGACTTTGATCAGACGCCCACATTTTTTTAAAGATGCGGTAACTTTTTCGGTTTATGGTTATCATTTTAGGGCCACTTATGGTATATAATTTATAATCAACAAGTGGCAGTACAACTTTTAAATCATCAATTATATTCACAACTATAAAATGATTATACTTTAAATTGAATAATACAAGCTAAAAAACAATCGCCATCCAATATAGTACATGATACTTTTAATCAGAAGATTACAACTGCCATACTGAATATTTTAGAATAATTCCTCAATTATTTTTCTAACCATAAATAAAACAATTTTTAATATCTCTTTTGAAAACTTAAATATTCGGATTAGCCATTCTTTTAAAAACAACAACAAATAGTAATACCCTGAAAATAAAAGCTTATCTTTGCCAAAATTCCAGATTTGAGAATTTGTGCATTTATTTACTATTTCCCCATTTTAGGTTAGTTCATCACTGCTCGTTTTTAAATCCAATTTTAAACAATTTAACAACTTGTTTTTTATATTGTTATATTTGTTCCATTGAATTTTATTTGTTTTATCTTATCTTTCACAAGAAATTAGCAGACAAGTAAATTCTTACGAAGAGATTAACTACTTTGTTGTTAAAATAAACAATTAAATTTTATATAATAGTATGAATATTTATGTAGGAAACCTTAATTTTAAGGTTGATGAAAAAGACCTGGATGATATCTTTGGAGATTATGGAACGATAGTTTCAACCAAAATTATTACCGATAAATTTAGTGGCAAAAGTAAAGGATTTGGATTCGTAGAAATGGAAAACGATGACGAGGCAAACAAAGCAATAGCCGAATTAAATGGCGCAACATTAGAGAGCCGCGAAATGGTTGTTAATGAAGCAAAACCGAAAAAACAATTTTAGATTTAAATAATATATTATGGCAAAAGGTAAAGTAAAATGGTACAATGAAGTTAAAGGATTTGGCTTTATTGAATCGGAAACAGGTGAAGATATATTTGTACATCGCAGTGGATTAGTAAGTTCATATGGTGGACTTCAACCTGACCAGGAGGTAGTTTTTGAAACAAAACAAGGCGATAAAGGTATATTTGCTGTTGATGTAAAACCAGCAGATTAATTCATTTAATTGCAACAAACTAATGATACTCGTTCCCGCCTGTTATGGTGGAATGGGTATTAGTGTTTATATAAACAGGCATTGGGGACCAATTATTTTTTAACAGAAATTATTTTATTGTTATATTTTCGAGTAATTGCCTGTAATTTATAAGCTTATGGCAAATGCCAGGCAGTATCACAAGAAAAAAATTATAAAAACTTTATTTATTTATGGGTAGATCGCAAGAAACGTTCAACAAAAAGGAGGTTCGTAACAAAAAAGAAAAAAAGAGGAAAGACAAAGAGAAAAAAAGGCTTGCCCGAAAAGACAGCGAAAAAAGCGGCAGCCTTGATGATATGATTGCCTATGTCGATGAAAATGGACAGTTAACCAATACTCCTCCCGATCCTTTAAAAAAGAAAAAGATCAAAAAAGAGGACATTGAAATTAGTGTTCCTAAAATGGATCCTAATATGAAACCCGATCCAATACGAAAAGGTACAGTAGCATTTTTTAACGATTCAAAAGGTTTTGGATTTATAAGGGATTCTGAAACTAAAGAAAGTGTTTTTGTGCATATTAATAATGTACTTGAAGATATTAAAGAGGGTAACCTTGTCAGTTTCGAAGTAGAAATGGGGCCAAAAGGGCCAACTGCTGTACAAGTTAAACTTCATAAATAACACTGTTCTTTTCTTCCTTTTTGAATGATTGTTATTTAAACATCAATTGTTAAATGACTGAAAAACAATGCCATATTAACAAATGGCCTGTTTTTTGTTTATAATTCATTATAAAACACGCATTCCCACACTCAGCCAAATTTAATTCTATCTTTGCGGCTTTTTTCATCAATTAAGGCGCAATGAGTAGAATTTTCCACAACTTTACCAGTAATCCGAAAAACGATATTTTATCAGGACTAACAGTTGCTTTGGCATTGGTTCCTGAAGCAGTAGCATTTTCATTTGTTGCTGGTATTGACCCATTGGTTGGCCTGTATGGAGCTTTTATGATGGGCATAGTTTCCGCACTTTTTGGAGGCCGTCCCGGAATGATATCGGGAGCCACAGGAGCAATGGCTGTGGTAATGGTCCATATGATTCAACAGGGAAATATTGTAGGAATTGGACTTGACAATCCAATTGAAAACCTGGGGCTCCAGTGGTTGTTTATTACACTGCTGTTTGTTGGTCTGATTCAAATTTTGGCAGGTATTTTTAAATTGGGGAAATTCGTCCGGCTTATCCCCCACTCGGTAATGATGGGTTTTGTAAATGGATTAGCTATTGTTATATTTCTATCGCAACTCGGATTATTTAAAGAAACTATAAACGGGCACCATCAGTGGCTGCAAGGTACTGAATTGTGGACTATGTTAGGTTTGGTAACCCTTACAATGGGTATCATGTATATTCTCCCTAAAATAACAAAAAAAATACCCGCAGCACTTGTTGGGATAATTGTTGTTGCAAGTATTACTATTTTTGGAGGGATTGATGTTACTACTGTAGGGTCATTTATTACCGATGGTGGAGGCGAAGGATTAAAAGGGTCGTTGCCAAAATTCCAGGGGCAAATATTTAATTTGTTGTATACCCTAAAAGGAAACTGGGGATTGATTTTTTCAACTGCATTTTTACTGGCAGCTGTAGGTTTGATTGAATCGTTAATGACCCTGAACCTTGTTGATGAGCTCACCGAGACCCGGGGAAGTGGAAACAGAGAATGTGTAGCACAAGGCGGAGCAAACATCCTGAATGGCTTATTTGGAGGTATGGGAGGCTGTGCAATGATTGGCCAATCAATTATCAATGTTAATTCAGGAGGTAGAGGAAGGTTATCAGGTATTATGGCGGCTGTTGCGTTATTATGTTTCATTTTATTTGGAGCACCATTAATCGAACAAATACCTATAGCAGCACTTGTGGGAGTTATGTTTATGGTTGTTATCGGAACATTTGCATGGAGCAGTTTTCGAATCATCAATAAAATTCCTCTTTCAGATGCAATTGTATTAGTAACAGTTTCGGCAATTACGGTATGGAAAGATTTAGCAATTGCAGTAATTGCGGGTGTTATTATGTCGGCGTTGGTATTTGCATGGAAAAATGCGACAATGATCAGGGCTCGAAAACGGATTAAAGAAAATGGCACCAAAGTATATGAAATATGGGGGCCTCTGTTTTTTGGGTCGGTCCAGAATTTTATTTCAAAATTTGAAGCGAATACTGACCCCGATAACATTGAAATTGATTTTATTGAATCAAAAGTAAGTGACCATTCAGGTATTGAAGCCGTAAGTAATATTGCCAATAAATACCTCGATTTAGGAAAGAAGATAAAACTGACGCACCTCAGTCCCGAATGTAAAATTCTACTTTTAAAAGCTGATCCAAAGTTTGAAGAAGTAATCGAAATTTCGATTGATGACCCACGCTACTACGTTGTTACTGATTTGATGGACCGGGAAGTATAATCAATACTACATCTGTTTCTATATACATTTATAAAAACAGATGTAGTATAAAAAAATTATTGCATCTCAAGTACAACAATCGATTTTGAAGGAAGTACTAGCTCAAGTAATTCAGTCTTTTTATTCCACTTATAGTTTCTATAATCAGCAGGTTTCACAGCATCAACAGCATCAAATGAATTAATTGAATTTATGTTTGATGCAGTTAAAACAGCTCCATTTGCAATAGTTTGAATTTCAGAACCACTTAAATCAACTGATAATTTAACCTCTTTATTGGGATTAATATTACTAACTGTAATATGGTATTTCCCACTTTTATCTTTTGAAACAGTGCTGCTAATTGCCGGGATTTTCTTTTCACCCAATTGGTAATCTTCGGAAGTGAGGATGGCCGGTACAAGTGTAGCATTCTGATGCACCTTGTACATATTAAACACATGGTATGTTGGTGTAAGTACCATTTTATCGCCTTCAGTTAATATCATAGCCTGCAAAACATTAACAATCTGGGCAATATTAGCCATTCTCACACGCTCGCAATGGTGATTAAAAATATCGAGTGTAATAGCAGCAATTAATGCATCGCGTATTGAATTCTGCTGAAACAAATGCCCGGGTTCAGTGCCAGGTTCAACATCTGTCCAGATACCCCACTCATCAACCAGTAAGCCTACTCGCTTATTTTTATCATAAACATCCATAATCGTCTCGTGGCGTGAAACAATTTCCTCCATTTTAAGTGCTTTTTGTAAACCACTGAAATACAAATCTTCGCCAAAACCTGTAGCAGCCGATTTATTTCCCCAGCCTTCACCGGCAATAGTATAATAATGAAGCGATAAATCATCCATTTGCCTGGCACCTTTTTCCATCAATACTTTGGTCCAGTTATAGTCTTCAGAATTAGCCCCACAGGCCACCCTTGAGAATTTGCCACCTCCATACATTCTGGCGTAGCTCGAATACGTTTTCATTAAATCAGCGTAACGTTCAGGTGTCATTTCTCCACCACATCCCCAGCTTTCATTTCCAATACCTACAAACTTAACATCCCACGCATCTTCACGGCCATTCTTACGTCGCCACTGAACCATTTCAACATCATCGTCCGATGTCATGTATTCAATCCAATCAACCATTTCGTCAACAGTTCCACTTCCAACATTGGCCGAGATATATGCATCGCAACCTAACATTTCGCACAAATTTAAAAATTCATGTGTACCAAAACTGTTATCTTCAATAGTCCCACCCCAAAATACGTTCTTTATTTTCGGGCGTTCATTTATTTTCCCAACACCATCTTTCCAATGATACGTATCGGCAAAACAACCTCCGGGCCAGCGCAATACAGGAATATCCAAAGCCTGTAATGCTTCCAGTATATCTTTCCGGTAACCATTAACATTTTCGATCTCGGAATCAGGACCTACCCAAATCCCATCATATATACATCGCCCCAAATGTTCGGCAAATTGGCCGTAAAGATTTTTATTAATGGTAAACTGTGCTTCGTCGGTTTTAATTTTAAGTGAATTAGTTTCCTGAGCTACAGCAATATATGCTACAGCCATTATAAATACAAATAAAAATATCTTTTTCATGACGGTTTAAATTAGGTTTCTTAAATTTTAAAAGTAAAACTAAATAAAATATAGGGTCAAAACAACACTTATAATGATTTATAATATAAAAAAACAAATTATATCCATTCATTAATTCACTGTTCCGATCAGTAAGTATTTTATACTCTGCAATATTGCATTATTTTCTTCTTTTTTTATCTTTATAATTAATCTGAAATAAAACCATATGATTATCATTTTTATCCTCTACCTAATCATACTATTTGCCATAGTTTTATATTCGTCGCGCCGATCAAAAACCAATCGTGATTTTGTATTGGGAGGGAAAAAAATATCTGGTTTTTCTTTAGCCCTTTCTGAAAGGGCAACAGGTGAATCTGCCTGGCTTTTACTTGGATTAACAGGTTACGCCTATTCCGAAGGAATGGCAGCAATTTGGGTAGCAATAGGGTGCGTTTCGGGCATCATGTTTTTATGGGTCTTTATGGCTGAACCTTTACAAAGGCTAACAAATAAAACAAATGCTTTAACAGTTAGCGGATTATTTTCCGGGAAATTTACTGGCCCTAACCGGACATTTAGCATTTTATCGTCAGCAATTGTCATTTTCTTTTTTATGCTTTATATAGCTGCCCAATTTAGTGGAGCAGGCAAAATATTTCACGACACTTTTAACATTGATCCTTTCTGGGGAATGGTTGTAGGTTCGGCTATCGTTACTCTATATACAATGCTGGGAGGTTTTATAACTGTTGTAGCTACCGACTCATTTCAAGCTATTCTTATGGTGGTTACCTGTGTGGTTTTACCTATTGTCGCTTTAGGCATTGCTGCAAATTATAACATTAATATAGCAGAATCAATTGCCAATGCCAGTTTTACCATCCCTCTGAATATTGGAGAAACAAAACAAACAACTGGTATATTGCTGATTTTGAATGGATTAAGTTGGGCATTTGGATATACCGGACAACCACAGCTTCTCACACGGATGATGGCTATGCGCAATAAAAAAGAAATACAACAAGCACGCTGGCTTGCAATTTTATGGACCTTGTTGGCTTACGGCGGGGCTTTTATGATCGGTATAATTGGTTACCATTTGATAGAAGCCGGCGCTTTAGGTGATGCCGCAGCAAAAGTAGCGACTGATACTGAAAAAATAATGCCTGTAATGGTTATGACTTTGCTTCATCCGTTGCTAGCCGGAATCCTATTATCAGGGGCTGTATCGGCAATGATGTCAACGGCTTCATCGCAACTAATGGTAGTTTCTTCATCGATGACCGAAGACCTTTATGCAAAAATTACAAGGAAAAAAATTAATGAAAGGCGGATGTTATACCTGAATAAATTGTTGACTCTGGGGGTTGGCCTCATTGCTTTTCTGCTAGCCCTTACGATGAAAGAAACTGTTTACGGATTGGTTTCGTATGCCTGGAGCGGTATTGGCGCCTCCTTTGGCCCGGCAATTGTACTACTCATATTTTGGAAACGTTTTTCGCGTGCAGGAATTTATGCAAGCCTTATAACTGGAACTTTTAGTGCTATTCTCTGGAAAACTTTTTTGGTTGAACCAACAGGTGTTTCAGAGCGTTTGGCAAGTTACCTGCTGGCATTTATTATGGCTGTGGTTTTTAGCCTCCTTATTCCTGAAAAGAAAAATAATGCGTCGAAAAAATAACCTATAAAAACTTTACATTACAGGCAGCTAAACCTTTATGACCTTTTTTAATCTCAAATTCAACCAATTGGCCTTGTTCCAATCCCAGGTATGATTTATCTAAATCACTTCGGTGAATAAAAATATCCTCTCCTGTTTCTGATTCAATAAAACCATAACCTTTAATATCGTTATACCATTTAACTTTTCCTTTTGGCATCACTCAACTATTTATGATCAAAAACAAAAACACTCTTCTCCCGGTTATATTAAATACACAATAATTGTTAGTATTTACTAACAATAAAACCAGAAAAGAATGTTCATACTATTTTAATTATCTACCTCCCGTGCGTTTTGGTTTCGCTTCGTTAACCACTAGCTGCCTTTCGTCGAGCATTCCGCCATTTAACTCTTCAATCGCTTTTTTAGCAGCTTCATCATCTTCAATTTCAACAAAACCAAACCCCTTACTTTTCCCGCTATATTTATCAGTTATTATTTTAACCGATTCCACCTGGCCGTATTCTTCAAAAACTTCTTTTAATTCTTGTTCTTCAATTTTGTAACTTAGATTACCTACGTAAATATTCATGCCGGAGAAATTTTAATTAATTATCTGAATAAATTGTGCTTTTTTAATGCATACGCTTTATTCATAAAACAACGCTATCATTTCAAAGGTACAGTTATTTTTTGATAAACAACATATTAACCGTCAGGATGAATTAACAAAACTAAAAAAAAATGTGTTTTTTAAGCTGCTATTTTTTTACAGAAAACTTATAAATTGTGGTTGATAATAAAATTTCGCCAGGCTTTACTAAAGTCGATGGGAAATCGGGTTGATTTGGGCTATCAGGAAAATGTTGCGTTTCAAAACAAAATCCGGTGCGTTTAGTATAAGGTTTTCCACTGTTTCCAATTTCATTTCCTTGTAAATGATTCCCTGTATATAACTGTATACCCGGCTCAGTAGTAAAAACTTCCATATAGCGCCCACTTTCAGGATCGTAAGCGCTTGCAGCAAATCCCAAATCATTATCATCTTTATTAATCACATAATTAAAATCGTAACCAACACCAAATTGAATTTGCGGATTTTCTGAATCAATGCGTTCGCCTATGGTATGTGGTGTTGTAAAATCAAGGTCGGTTCCTCTGATATCAATAATTTCCCCTGTGGGTATCATACTTCCATCAACAACAGGGGTTGATTTATCGGCATTAATAACCAGAATTTGGTTTACGATATCGCCATTACCTTCGCCGTGCAAATTAAAATAACTATGGTTGGTTAAATTAATAAAACAGGCTTTATCAGTTGATAATTCGTAATCAATTTTTAATTCATTATCCTCTGTTAAAGTGTATGTTACTTTCACTTTTTTATTACCCGGAAAACCAAATTCCCCGTCCGGGCTATCAAGTGATAAAGTCAAAATATTTCCTGTTTTTTCAGCATCCCATACCTTACGGTACCAACTATCGGGGCCCGAGTGCAAACAGGCATCGCCATTATTTTTAGGTAAATTGTAGACATCTCCATCAATTTCAAAATGGGCGCCTGCTATCCGGTTGGCATAGGGACCAACAACTGCTCCATGGCTTGCTCCGTATTTCTGATAATCGCCAATTGAATTAAAACCCAATAGCACATCAGCAAATTCCCCATTTTTATCCGGAGCGTAAATCGAAACTATTTTTGCACCATAATTTGTTAAAGTTACAATTAGTCCATTGTCATTTTGCAGTGTATATAAACGTGTATTTTTTCCGTCAATAGTTGTTACAAAATCATCTTTTGTATATGGAAAATTTATCTCCTTTTTAGAACTGGTTGTACACGAAGCAAAAAGAATTATCATAATAATTAAACTTTGTATTTTCATTGGAAAGTTGCTTTAGTTTGAACTAAAATTACAAAACAATTTTTAAAACCATTATAATCAAACGATCAAGATACTGGTAATTAACAATTTTAATATGTAAATCAATTTAATAATCTAAAACATGACCTTTAAATTTTAACCCTAATTTATTATCTTACACAAAATTACACCCGTTTGATTAAACTAAATTAATTAAATGAAGTCATAATTATTAATCTAATTTGTATTAAAACCAAAAACAAAATAAACATGAAAAAACAAATCACATCCATTATTTCAGGGCTGGTATTGATAACGGCATTTTTATTTATTTCGAATCAAAAATGTGCGGCTCAGGACACACCTCCCAATTATGAAAAAAACTGGGCTCAATGGCGGGGGCCATTAGGAACAGGGTCAGCAATTATTGGAAATCCTCCAACTGAATTTAACGAAACAAAAAACCTGAAATGGAAAACTGAAATTCCGGGTGGTGGGCATGCAACTCCAATCGTTTGGGAAAATCATATTATTTTATTAACAGCTGTTCCAACCGACAAAAAAATGGCCGGAGAACCAAAAACAGAAGAGCCGGAAAGACGCGGACCACCATCAAAAAAAACAGAGTTTGTTCAACAATTCACAGTCATTTCGGTTGATAAAAACACCGGCAAAATTAACTGGCAACGAATAGTAAAAGAGGAAGTACCCGAGGAAAGCACGCACAACTTAGGAAACTGGGCTGCCAATTCACCCTGTACCGATGGTGAATTAATATATGCCTATTTTGGTTCCAGAGGAATTTTCTGCCTCGATTTTGAAGGCAATGTTTTATGGGAAAAAGACTTCGGGCAAATGGAAAAAAGAATGAGTTTTGGTGAAGGTAGTTCACCTTACCTCTATAAAGACAAATTATTTATTCAATGGGACCACGAAGGGCAATCGTTTATGGTTGCACTTAATAAAAAAACGGGTGAAGAAGCTTGGAAATTAGACCGTGATGAAATAACTTCCTGGTCGACGCCTTTTGTAACTGAAATAAACGGACAAACACAGGTAATTACAAATGCGACCAACAAAATCAGAAGTTACGATTACGAAACGGGTGAAATTATTTGGGAAAGCACGGGAATGACAGCCAATGTTATACCTCCTCCAGTTTTGGAAGATGGAATGTTATTCCTAATGAGTGGATTCAGGGGAAATGCCCTTCAAGCAGTAGACCTGAAAAAAGCGAAAGGCGATATTACACAAACTGATGCTATTGTATGGAAGTACGATAAAAACACTTCCTACACGCCTGCTCCTCTTTTAATGGGTGGAAAACTCTACTTCTTGCGGACAAACAATGGCAACCTTACCTGCCTTGATGCTAAAACCGGAAAAGAATTTTATGCACTACAAAAACTGGAAGGAATAAGCACATTGTATTCTTCACCAACAGGTGCGGCCGATAAAATCTATATTGCCTCAAAAGAAACCGTTGTGGTTGTTAAAGCTGGCGAAGAATTTCAGATTTTGGCAACCAACAAACTGGATGATGATTTTGAAGCCTCACCAGTAGTAGTAGGAAATGATTTATTCCTGAGGGGTTTTAAAAGCTTGTATTGTTTTACTGAAAAATAATTTCTTGGAAACAAGTATTGTTTTTTTTTAATTATTTGTTTTCAACAAGTTAGATGGATCTTTCCCAAAGTTCTTTAACTTTGGGAAAGATATTCATCAACCTATAGGGCTAAGATTCAACCTTTGATTCACGTTTTTTCTTTAAAAACTTCATTCCATTGGTTTTAGGTAAGCAGCATAACCACCTCCCGGCACCATTTTAATTGTTATAGAATCTCCTTTTTTAACCACCGTTTCTTTTTTATCAACAATTTCTGCATTCTGTACCGTTTTTTTCAGAATCAGAAAAAGCCACCATTTTATATGATTTTTCATCAATAAAATCTAGTTTAATAGTCAATTCCCGCTCCATACTGTTGGTCATAGAACCAATAAACCACATATTTTCACTTCGACGTGCCATGGTGATGTATTTCCCTATTTCACCATTTAAAACCTTTGTATCGTCCCACACCGATTTTACATTCTTTAAAAACTCAACACCTACCTGTCCCTTATAGTTATCAGGATGGTCGCAGGCAACAAGGTATGGGCTATCGTAAATTACAAATTGCGACAATGTATTACTTCGTGTTCCTAAAACCTTTGCAGGCGTTTCATTCATAAATTTATCCGAATTCCGATTTAAAAATCCTCCCGGAGTAAAATCCATAGGGCCTGCCAACATTCGTGTAAAAGGCAAAGTACACATGTGCTCTGGAGTGACGCGTAACGACCATTTATTGTATTCATTCCCCATAACACCTTCGCGTGTTAATAAATTTGGGTATGTACGGCGCCAACCGGTTGGTTTATAAGCACCATGGAAGTCAACCATCAAATGATACCGGGCTGCTGTTTTTACAATCCGGTGGTACCAGTTTACCATTTCCTGGTCGTCGCTATCCATAAAATCAATTTTAATTCCGGCAATTCCCCAGGTTTCGTACAAAGCACAAGCTTCTTTAAAATCTCCCCTATCAACATCGGTATTATACAACCATAACCAGCATTTTACATTTTTGCTTTTGGCATATTCCAGAATTTCGGGCATATTTAACTGAGGGGCTACGGTCATTATATTAGCATCTTCCTGATTATATTGCCCATACCATTGCCAATCAATAAGCATGTATGGCCATCCCATGGATGAAGCCAAATCGATGTATTCTTTAATTACACTCTGCTCCATTTTAACTTCTCCACTCCACCAATGGTCCCAAGCACTTACACCAGGTTTTATCCACGAAGGATCTTCTATTTCGCAAGGGGCATTTAGGTTCTGTACAATCTCCGATTCAACTAAATAGCCGGGCGTTTCGCCCAACATGATTACCCGCCATGGAGTTTTATGCGACGATACATAAACCACTTTATCGCCATTCTCGTGTTGGCCTTTTCGCGGTGCCAACTGTGTACGAACAGAATATTCACCGGCTTGTGAATTTGATTTTATATACATTCCAGCGTAATCAACCAAAGCAGCTTCGGTAATTGCAGCATAACAATTGGTGCTTACCTGAACTGTCATTGGCAATCCAATAACCATTTCGGGTGTTATATCTTCTAATTTCCTTTCCCAAAATTCTACTTCCTGAGAAGTTGTATAATTACCGTAGTTTACAGCCCAACATGTATGGTTATTTGTAAAATTAAATTCTGAAAGTTCGTTGGTTATAATAAATTCCCTATCGACAAATTGCTCAGGAAATTCACTCCGGAAAGCTACACCATCATCAAATATCCTGAAGTCAAGAATTAATAATCGTCCGGGTGCTTTTTTCTCTTTTAACTCTAAACGCAACCCATTGTGATGATCGGAAATTGTTTTATACCGTTTTAATACCGGTTCCCATGTAGTATTTGAATAATATTTTTCATGATTTAAAGTAGCCATACTAAAACCCAAAGGTGGTGCTTGTTTAAATTCAAAAGATATACCCGAAGAATTAAGCACCTGCTGCCCGTTAAATGCTACAGAATAAGTTATTTTTTCACTAACATTAATAACAACTGTAGTATGTCCATCAGGAGAAGTTAAGCTATAATTCTGAGCCTGCCCAAAAAAAGCAACAAACAAGATAATTGACAGTAATAAATATGGTTTCATAAAAAAAGGTTTAGTTTGTTAAGTGTTTCACATAAGTGTAAAAATAACACTTTGTTTCAAACTACCCCTCTGAAGAAGTAATTTTATGAAAACAACCTATATCCTCACAAACCCATCTCGAAAGCAACCGAGGCCAAAAAACCATTCCAAACAACCTTTTTATCCGATGTTGCTTCTTTATTATTTTTCAGATGGTATTTTCCGCCAAGGTCGATACAATAACCTGCTTTGGCAACGATAGAATAGGTTGCAGACAGTGGCCATTTAAGTTTAAACGCTGGTGTAACAAATGGTTTAACCGCTCTGAATTCCGTAATATCTTCCTCTTTAACTGTATCAATAATTAATTTTTCTTCAAGTTCCCATTTTGAAAAATTAACTCCTCCTGAAAATTCAAAATACAAATTTGGCTTTGCTCCCTTTGAAAGTTGCAGTTCTGTCATAATTCCCAACGAATGGGCTGATACTATTTGGTCAAACGAATAAGAAGCAGAATAATCTTTAAGACCAATCCTTGAACCAGTTGTTAAAAACTGATACGTTGGGCCAGCCGCAAAACCCGATGATATTTGCACCAAAACATACCCCCCATAAATAAAATAAGGCGGGAAATTATTGATTGTTTTTACATTAAAAGGTAAACCCTGAATCACATCTGAATTAATTTCTTTTGCTGCATTCATAAGATAGTAACCTCCACCAAAAGTTACACCATAAATATAGGCTGCAGACTCCTGAGCGTTTGCCTTTGAAGAACTCACTACCAGTGCAAGAGTAATCAACATGCAACTTATTTTCATCAAAGCTTGACTCATTTTAAAGGTATATTGTTGGATTCAATTACTAATTTTGGTTCAGTCACAGAAGCACTGGATGACGATGAAGAGGAAATACCCTTAAATCCTAAAAAACTACCATGCTCGCTTGTGATATAATTGTTGTGAATAGAATTAAAACCCGAAGGGGCTATATTAAACGAACTTAAAATGTCTCCCGAATTAGTACTTATAATTTTGCCTATTCCGCCATCAATTAACAGCAACTGTTCGTTATATACATCAATTGCATCAATATAACCTTGGGGCAAAGCCAATTCATTAATGATATTAAAATTTTCCCCTTCCCGAATTTGAACTAATCCGTCTGAAAAAAGATAAATCTGATTTTCACTCCCAAATACAAAATAATCATAATAATCAATTTCCAGATCATCTACTACCGCCACTTCGGTAAAACCAGTATCAGTTAATTTATAATACTGAAAATACGAATCGCCACTTTTTTTAGCCAGGGCAAAATTCCCGTCGGGCGAAATTTTGGAATAACTCCTACCATATGCCAATTTTTCTTCAGCAATTTGTTCCCCCGATTCCAAATTAATAAGTTGCAACAATCCATCACCCTGGACACTTAATAGTTTTTTATTATTTGAAATAGTAAATAAATATAAATTGTCAGAATTACCAGTATACACAGGTTTCGAAACTTTATTTACAAATTCCAATCCTTCTGTTTTACGAAGCACAAACTCGCCATTTTCAGAATATCCAAAATATTTCCCGTCAAACGAAACATCAAATGACCACCTTTTATCAAAATTAATTAATAATGAATCGATAGCCGTTTTAGTGGAAAGGTTAAAATGGTATAACTTCTGATAATTTGCCAAGAATATTTCATTTTTACCTCCAACAGCTCTTGACACATGGTGTTCAGGCATTCTATCTCCCACAAAATAAGAAGTTTCAGCTTTATGAATGCCATAAAAATTAAAACCGGGAGAAGAAGAAACAGGAACATATTTTATGGCAAAGTTATATTCCTGCCCAAAACTCAAATTATTAAAAATCTTTGAAGTAACATTTTTTTCATAAATTTTATTCTCTTCGCGAATTACAAAGTCCTCTGATTTTGTATGGAAGTAATAATAATCGAGTAAATCTATATTAATAGGTTTCTGCCATTCAACCTTCGCTGAAAAAACATCAACCGGAGTAACAAGTGGAGGTATAGGCAGCCTTAAATAACCCATCGAATTGCCCGGGTGTCCGCCTAACCACACACGGTATATAGCTTCTTCACCTTCGAGGTATGAATCATCGGTAAAATAATTTTGATGGGGCGATGTTATAACTGCCAAATCGGTTGATTGATTGGTAGTATAAGAGTGTTTTACCAATTTATAATATTCAAAAGATGCATGGTTAAATTTTTCCCATACTATTCGAACACCACCTGCCACTGAATCGGCCGAATATACTTCCAATGCCTTTAAAGGTGTCCGATCAATAATAACAGGCCATTGTAGTTGATACAAATATCCCTCAGCTCCAACTTTATCGGCAATACTCCCCGAATTTGAAGAAGTAAAAACCGAAATGGTGAGTGTATGTAATCCTTCGTTATATGCTCCCGGATTAAAATCTATCTCCATAGGTTCACTTGTTATATAATCACGCCTGAATAAATCAGTGCCATCAAAATTAAACTCCACCCATACGACTTTTCGCGGTGATGCTGCAAACCTGTATTTAATTGTAGTAGGTTGATACAATTTTAATGTATCGGTATCGGGAGTTATCTCAGCAGTTATCATTGGGGCTATTTCTGAAGGCCTTTCAACTTTTGTTTCAGGTATAGCCCAAGGCTGAAATTCGCAGGAATAAAACAAATTACTACAAAACAAAAACACATAAAACACGGTACGTCGAAGATAACGTAAAGATTTAATTGGGGAATATTTCATAGTAACTTTTATCTGAACACAAACAATTGTTATAGCAAGTCACAAAATTATAAATTTGTCCGAAAATCAGTAACCAAATAAAATATTATTAAGTTAATTAATAATATTCTTTAGCATAAAAAAAGCCCGGACTCCTCCGGGCTTCTCAATCAAACCTAAACTAAACCAAACTAAAACCTAACTTATGAAATTTTAATATCTATGGGTGCTTTTTCCAAAGCTTCTTCTTTTTTCGGAAGTACTATTTTTAATATCCCGTTTTCAAATTTTGCCTCTATTTTTTCAGCATTTACTGTTTCGGGCACTTGAAATTGTTTCTCAAACGCAACGGGTTCAAAGTCTTTACGAACATATTTCAACTCGGTACTATTTTCCTTACTTTCTTCGTTTTTAGCTACTTTTACAGTTAAAGTGTTTTTATGAAAATTTAAATGTAAATCTTCTTTTGAAAATCCAGGCACTAAAAGTTCCAGGTTAAAACCATTATTTGTTTCCAAGATATTCGCAGCAACTTCCGATTTACAATGCGATGCATGGTAATCGTTGTACAAAAAGCTGTCGAATAAGTCGTTTACTAAATTTTCATTTGTACGGTAATTTGGATGTCCTAATCTTACAAGTTTCATGATTTATTCCTCCTATTTTTAATTGTTATCTAAATATTGTTTAATTATTTTCAATAGGTATATACCAAATTTGAAACCATTTAACTTTTACTGTTAAAATTGCTGTTTCCTCATAATTTTAATGCCATTTTGTCGCATTCAATAAAATTTATACGCCATTGTGTCTGTTCTTGGGTTGTTTACTCACTTTTCAACGGACATAAAATATTTGTATTAATAGTTATCTTTGCAAAAAAAGAATAAAATGCGGATTGATATATTAACTGTTTTACCCGAAATACTGGAAAGCCCTTTTAACCATTCCATCATTAAACGTGCTGTTAACAAAGGGCTGGTTGAGATTTTTATTCATGATTTACGGGATTTTACAGAAAACAAACACCGCAAAGTCGATGATTATGCATTTAGCAAAGGTGCCGGAATGGTGATGGCTATTCAGCCAATTGAAAAAGCCATCAACCATCTGAAAAACGAACGGGAATACGATGAAATAATTTATACCTCACCCGACGCACCACTTTTTAACCAAAAAGAAGCCAATACCCTTTCGCTACAAAAGAACATTATTATTTTATGTGGGCACTACAAGGGAATCGACCAACGTGTTAGAGACCACTTTATAACCAAAGAAATATCGATAGGCGATTATGTATTAACAGGAGGAGAATTAGCGGCTGCTATAATAACCGATAGTATTGTACGATTACTTCCGGGGGTTTTGTCGGATGAAACTTCGGCACTAACCGATTCTTTTCAGGACAATTTATTAAGCCCACCGGTTTACACGCGCCCGGCCGATTATAAAGGCATAAAAGTTCCAGAAATTCTTTTAACCGGAAATGATAAATTGGTGGATGACTGGAAACACCAGCAATCGATTGAGCGGACTAAAAAACTCAGGCCCGATATGTATAAAAAATACCTGAGAGGGAATTAACCTTTGTGGCAAATTTTATTGTAAGGACAATATTCACAATGTTTTACATGCTCAGTTTGCCTAAACACATTTTCAGGTGCAAATATTTCTTCCAATAAAACCTTTAAGTGTTTTTCGAATTCAACCAATAATTCTTCGGCTGTTTGGCCCGAACCAAATTTAAAATAAGGATTGTACGTTAAATCAAAAAGAGACCGGAGCCCATATATCCCAGAGGCAATATCACTATCAGGGTAATAAAACTTTTTTAGGATATAGCTGTAATAAAGGGCCTGAAATGCCTCCTTCAGTGGTTTATCTTTTTCAGTATCGAACAGCTCTTCCACTTCATTAACCACCATGGTATTCACATTTCCGGTTTTATAATCGATAACCCGCAATCTACCACCAACAAGGTCTAATCTATCAATGAATCCACCAATATCAATTTTAAAAGGTTCGTTTGCCAGTAAAAAGTCTATTGTGCCTGTGTATTTTTTTTCCACAGAAACCATTTCAAAAGGGGCAATCTGCCTATCAACCAACAACAATTGTTTGATATATGTTTTAATATTTTCAAAAATCAGCACCAAACTTCCTTCCAAAACAACATCTTTGCTATCAAGCTCTTCATCGTTAAAATAATCTTTTGCGAAGGCTTCATTAATAATATCTTCAATTAATTTTTTATTGGAAATTACAGCATTTATCCACTCAACAGTTATTTCGCCTGAAGTATTTAAACTGTATAGTTTTTCGATAACCGAATGAAAAACCGTACCAAATAATTGCCCGTCAATTTCTTCTTTAATGGTATCTTTTTCGGGCAAACCAACAATATAGCGGAGGTAAAACCGGTAATTACACGACAAGTATAAATTTAAGGCACTTGGCGACAATGGCCTTTCGGGTGAATAACGAGCCTTCAAAAAATCGGTAACATTTCCCGGTATTTTCCCTTCAAGAATTATTTGCTTCCGGCTTTTAAACTTATAATCAATTACTTTTTCCTGAACATTTTGGTTCGAATCGTATATCAATTGAAATCCGTACCGGCTTAATTCCCCTGTCCCCAATCCATCTTTGACGGTATTGTATGTAATCGTAATGTTTTCCGCCTTTTGAATCAGCCTGTAAAAATAATAAGCATACATGGCATCGTGGTTATCAATTAATGGCAATCCAAAAGCGACACGCAGGTTGTGCGGAATAAACGAAGGAGTAGATTTTGCCTTGGGCCACATGTCTTCGTTTAAGCCTAAAATAATCAGATTTTCGAAATCGAGGCACCTGGTTTCCAACACCCCCATAACCTGCAAACCAGTTAAAGGTTCTCCTTCGTATGGTACAGTTACCTGATTCATATACTGATTCATCAACTTAAAAAAGATAGCCGGTGAAATTTTATGTTTTGACGATTCTTCAAGGTCAATAATCGAAATTTGCAACTGTTCAATCGCCGCATAAACCGAAACCAACAATTCAGTTAAAATACTTTTCGAATCCAATGGTATTTCCAAAAAAGAATACAATCCTTTTAATACATTCAAAAAATAGGTGCCAAAATCATTAACTGCCTCAGGGATCTCAAAAAGAATACGGTGTACATCCGAAAAAAAGAGTTCACCAGAAACAAAATAGATTTGATTTTTTTTGCGGGCTTCACGCATAAAACCCAACACTTTTTCTTTTTCGAAACCCGATAAGAGTTGATGATTTAACACATCAAAAACAAACTTGTAATAAAACTTTGGCTGTTTACCCTTTTCAAAACGGGCATTTTTCACCAATGAAATAAGCAACGAAATAAAACCAAAAACCGCCGAATTTACTACCGGATAACCCATGGTTACATTCACCGACCCGATTGTATTTGGAATAGCCCCCAGCACCGGATAAAGCAATGATTCATCGGCAAGGACAATGGCTGTGTTATCAAATTTATTATTGTAGTTTATAGCGATTGAATCCGGTATTACCTGAGCCTGGCCAACCGAGGAGGGCACCGCAATTACATTTATTTTTTTTGGTTGAATCAAACAATTTGTTTCGGGCTCAAACTCTTCGGGCGAAGGAAACAATTGTATATTCTGCCTCAAAAAATACCCTGCCAAATTTTTGGGATCGTCCATATACTGCTGGTCATAATCCCATAAAAAAACAGCTTTGTTTAATTTCTGAAGGTGTAAAAAAATCTTTTTTTCACATTCATTCAGGGCATTTAATCCTACAAAAAAATAGGTAGAAAAAGGCAATTCCAACTTGTTATCAAATGCCAGGTTCTCTGCCACTTCGCGGTAAAGCATACCATTATAAGCAATACCCTTTTCCTCAAGTTTTACTTTAAAAGCAGTGTAAACCGGCCACAAAATTTGCCATATTTTCAGAAATGCTTCTTTACTTTTAAACTGATCGCTTTTATCAAGGCTGCCCCAAAATTGTTTTAGAACTTCTAACTGCGATTCATCCATAAACTGAAACTCAAAATCAATTTCCTTCAGATGAACTACATTTTTGAAAATTGACTTGCCATCAACCAGGTATTTATCAATTTCATCAAAATCGGAGAGTAAAACTTCTCCCCAGAAATAAAAATCATCGAAGGTTTCAACTGTTTCAAAATGTTGGGCAAAAACATCGTAAAGCAATGTAATTAATTGTAACCTTTCTGTTTTTTGTTTCTCAGAAAAACCAGAAATAAACTGGTCAATTGAAACAATTTCGGGGCCAATTACTGTTTGTTTTAACTGCTGCTGCAAATAAGCCGTAAAAAAAGCACCCGACCTCCTGTTCGGAAAAACAAGGCATGTATTTTCGATACTGTGCTGGTAATTTTTTAAATAATATTTAGCTGCCGATTCAAGAAATTTCTCCATTAAAGGTTATTTTAAACCGAAGATAATAATTCGAATTTATTTCAATGGTTTATTAGCCGAAAGAAATTTTTATACATTTATAGGATTATATAAAATAACCAACTTATGAAATTTTTATTTACAGCCACAATCCTAACATGTATCCTGTTTTTTGGATATGGACAAGACAGAATAACAGGAAAAGCTTTTGCAACCCGTTCGGAAGTAATTGCTCAAAACGGCATGGTCTGCACCAGCCAACCATTAGCAACACAAGCAGCTTTAGATATATTAAAAGCAGGAGGTAATGCCATCGATGCAGCAATTGCTGCAAATGCAGTACTGGGTTTGGTCGAGCCAACAGGTAATGGAATGGGGGGCGACCTGTTTGCCATTGTGTGGGATGCCAAAACTAAAAAACTGTACGGATTAAATGCCAGTGGCCGTTCGCCTTATGAATTAACCCTCGACTATTTTAAAAAAAATAACATTTCATCAATTCCGGCACTTGGGCCTCTTCCGGTTTCTGTTCCGGGCTGTGTTGACGGTTGGTTCGAATTACACGATAAATTTGGTTCGCTGCCAATGACACAAGTTTTAAATCCGGCAATTTCGTATGCTACAAACGGATTTCCTTTAACAGAATTAATTGCCTATTACTGGGAAAGTAATGCCCGAAGTTTAAAAAAATTCCCTGGTTTTGAAGAGATTTTTATGCCAAACGGTAAAACTCCGGCTAAAGGTGAAATTTTTAAGAATCCTTTTTTGGCAGCTACTCTTACAGAAGTTGCCAATGGTGGACGCGATGCTTTTTACAAAGGTGAAATTGCCGATAAAATTGTTGCCTATATGAAAGAACAAGGTGGTTTCCTTTCTAAAAAAGATTTTGTTGACCACCACTCAGAATGGGTGGAGCCTATTTCAACAAACTACCGTGGATACGATGTGTGGGAGCTACCTCCTAACGGACAAGGAACTGCTGTACTTCAAATGTTAAACATACTTGAAAACTATGATATTGGCAGTTTGGAATTCGGATCGACTGAATACATGCACCTGTTTATTGAAGCCAAAAAACTGGCTTTCGAAGACCGGGCAAAATATTATTCCGACATGGATTTTAATAAACTTCCCATTGAAGGTTTAATTTCGAAAGAATATGGCAAAAAACGGGCAGGCCTGATCAATATTGAACGAGCAGCCCGCAGCTACCCTGCAGGAGAGTTGGAACAGGGAAATACCATTTACCTCACCACTGCCGATAAAGATGGCAACATGGTTTCGCTTATTCAAAGTAATTACCGTGGGTTGGGTTCGGGAATGACACCCGGAAAACTGGGTTTTATTTTACAAGACAGAGGTGAATTATTTTCGCTTCAAGAAGGGCATATGAACGTGTATGAACCACACAAACGGCCATTCCACACTATCATTCCCGCATTTATAACCAAAGACGGGCAACCATTTATCAGTTTTGGATTGATGGGAGGAGCCATGCAACCGCAAGGGCACACACAAATTGTATGTAACCTCATCGATTTTGGAATGAACCTGCAGGAAGCCGGCGATGCACCGCGCATCAGGCACGAAGGTTCCAGCCAGCCAACGGGTGAAATTATGAAAGATGGTGGAAAAGTTTACCTCGAAACCGGCTTCCCAACTGAAACTGTGAGGGAATTAATGGGCAAAGGCCATTCTATTCATTCCTCCCGGGGTGGTTATGGAGGTTACCAGGCTATTATGTGGGATGCCAAAAACAAAGTATACTATGGTGCCTCTGAATCGCGGAAAGACGGACAAGCCGCGGGGTATTAAAAAACTGAAGTTTCGCTCCTATTTTAACAATCACACTCTGAAAAACTTAGAAATTGATTAAAATTGTAAAGTAAGTATAAAATCCATTTTTTAGTAAATTGGTGTTTTTGTGGCGATAATTATTCGCCACTAAGGCACAGCAGCACAAAATTCCACAAAAATTAAAATACAAACAATTCAAAATCAAACAGTATCTTAAAACTTTATGGCCCTTTGTATCCTTTGTGGTTAAAACTTTTATAGTTATTATTACAAAATGCTAAAATCGTATTTGTTTCGATCTATTTTTTACTTCGCAGTTTTTTTGTTAGGAATAACAAATTCCTATTCACAAACCCGCGAAAAAGCCTTTCAGATAAATGAAAAACTGGGCAGGGGCGTTAATTATGGCAACATGTTTGAAGCCCCCAGCGAAACAGGTTGGGGAAATCCATGGAATCCTGAATATGCAAAAATAATTGCCGGTTTAGGTTTTAACCATGTCCGGATCCCAATCCGTTGGGAACCATCCGACAGGAGCTCTGCAACATTTCCTTATACAATTTCTGCCTCTTTTCTTGCACGTATAAAACAAGTTGTCGATTCGGCAAAAAACAATGGATTGTACGCCATTATAAACATGCACCACCACGATGGACTGTTTGATAATCCAAACGGGCAAAAAGCACGCTTCCTTTCTCAATGGGAACAAATTGCTACCTATTTTAAAGATTACTCCGACAGCCTGCTTTTTGAGATCCTTAACGAACCGCATGGAAATATAACACCTACAATGTGGAACCAGTTTAGTAGTGAAGCTTTGAGTAAAATCAGGCTTACAAACCCAAACAGAGTTGTGGTGCTGGGAACAGCCGAATGGGGAGGATTAGGGGGATTAACTAACTTAGTAATACCCAACGATGAAAATTTAATTCTTACAATACACTATTACAATCCTTTTTCATTTACCCACCAGGGAGCTGAATGGTCTGAAGGATCGGATGTATGGCTGGGTACAAAGTGGCTCGATTCGGAAGATGAACGGCAGGTTGTTGAGCAGGAATTTGCCCCCCTGGTTGCTCTGTCCAAATCGCTGAACATACCTGTACACATTGGTGAATTTGGCGCCTACAATAAAGCAGATATGGCTTCCCGCTCGCGGTGGACAACCTTTTTATCGCGCTATTTTGAACAGCAAAACTTCAGTTGGGCATATTGGGAATTTAGTGCTGGTTTTGGGTTTTATGATCCAAATCAGAAAACCTTAAACTCAGATCTGGTAAACGCTTTATTACACAACCCAATACCTGAACCATTTCGGTACATCCGTACGGCTGTGTTTACCAACACCTTCGACAATGGAACACAAGGCTGGGTGGTTTATACACAAACCGGTGCTAATGCTCAACTTTCAGCCCAGGCAGGAACAGCAACTGTTTCGATTACCTCGGGGGGTGCCGAAGGCTGGCACATACAAATGGTGAAAAACACGGTTACTTTAGAAGCAGGAAAAACGTATAAACTTTCGTTTAAAGGCAAAGCTGAAAGTAAACGAAACATCACCCTTTATGCAGGGAAAAGCTCCGATCCGTGGACTTCCTATTCAGGATATAATTCCTTTGAAATAGCCGATACTACAAGCGAATACAGCATCACGTTTAACATGACAGTAACGGATTACAATGCCCGAATTGTTTTTGACCTGGGTGGTTCCTCAGCCAATGTTTTAATCGATGAAATAAAACTGGAAGAGTTAAGTATACCTACCGGTACTTTTTCTATTCCGGAAAATAAAAACCAACTATTCCCAAATCCTGTAAACGATGTTTTATTTGTTAAAAGTGAAAACAGATTTAATAGGTATACCATTTATTCACTTTCAGGGAAAACACTACAAAAAGGACCACTCAATGGAAATCAAACAACCATCGACCTTTCCGGGATTAATTCAGGAATGTATATATTTCAATTTCAGGGAAAAACTGAATTTAATAATCAGAGATTTATTAAAAAATAGGATTTTTTATTGACCTGACGACTGCGAGTCATCGGATCAATTGGGGTCAAAGACAAAGAACTGCTCTTTCTTTAAAAAGAACGGTTCTCTGGCTATTTTAATATCACCATCCAATAATTCAATTACAGAAGTTAAATATTCCGTATTTTGGATTCAATTTGCCAGTTCCTTATGATTTTGCCTTATCCTTCCCTCCCGGCAAGATTAAATTTAGGACCACACCAACCACTGCCGCTAAACCAATTCCAGCCAGTGAAAAGGTACCAACGCGCACTATTGCACCACCAATCCCAACAGTAAGGACAATTGATACAATTACCTGATTACGTGTTTCAGATAAATCGGTTTTAGAATCAATGAGGGTTTTTATCCCCAGGGAGGCAATCATTCCAAAAAGCAATAACATTATTCCTCCCAACACTTCAGAAGGGATTGTTTTTAAAACACCACTAATTTTACCAATTAATGAAAACACCACTGCTGTTATAGCCGAAATTCGTAAAATAAATGGATTGGTCACTTTTGTTAAAGTTATGGCTCCTGTAACTTCAGAATAAGTAGTATTTGGAACTCCACCCATAACACCGGCAAATGCAGTTGCAATACCATCGCCCAGCAACGTACGATGCAAACCGGGTTTTTCAACAAAATTTTTCTCAGCCACTCCGCCAATAGCGTACATATCACCCACATGCTCAATAATTGGGGCAATAGCAACCGGAATCATATATATTATGGCTGCCCAGCTAAATTCGGGGCGTGTAAAATCAGGCAAGGCAAACCATGCAGCTTCCGATACTGGAGTAAAATCAATTTTACCCATAACCATCGATAAAACATACCCCACAATAATAGCAATAAAAATAGGAATCAGTTTTAACATTTTTTTCCCCAGAACCACAACCAATATGGCAGTTATTAATGTTACTGAAGCAATTATCCAATTCGATTTACTCATATCAACAGCCGTTTTTGCCAACGATAAACCAATAATCATTATAACTGGCCCAACTACAACCGACGGGAAAATACGCCGTATAAAACTTAGTCCGCGTAGTTTCACCAAACCCGAAACCAAACTGTATACTATACCTACGGCAATAATTCCTCCCAGCGTACCCGGAAAGCCAAACAGCCTTGTAGATTCAATGATAGGAGCAATAAATGCAAAACTACTTCCCAAAAAAACAGGCACCATACCTTTGGTAATTAAATGGAAAAACAAGGTTCCGATACCAGCAGTAAACAACGCCACAGCCGGGTCGATCCCAACCAATAAGGGCACAAGCACTGTAGCCCCGAATGCTACAAATAAAAATTGGATTCCTAAAACAGAGTTCTTAAATGTGAGTTGGGTTTTTGTTGCAACGAAGTCAAATTTCATAAAAGTGCATCTATAATTAATATTGTAAAAGCCCGACAAGAATAATAGATTTATTCACATTTACCAAATAAATTAATTATTGAACCTCTCAAGCAGGGTAAGTCTTTAATTTTATTGATCCGATGACTCGGAGTTATCGGATCAATGTTTTTATCAAAGTCCGTTCTAACTGATAAAGAACCGTTCTTAAAAAAGAGAACGGTTCTCTTTTCCTCCATAAACCATACATTTTAACAGCAACCAATTTCTTCCTGAAAAGGAAATCTAAAATATCCAATAAGGAATACCCAACTCAAAAGTTACCTCATGCCAGTTATAAATTTCTTATTTCTTATTGGGTGTTGGATATTATTTAAATGGGAGTTTTGTTGATTATTACAACCCGTTTTAACAAGCAAAGAACCGCTCTTTAATTGATCCGATGACTGCGAGTCATCGGATCAATCAGGGTCAAATAAAAAGAACCGTTCTCTATTTTCCCTCAGCAAAACAATTTGATAACAACCTATTTCTTCCTGAAAAAGAAATCTAAAATATCCAATAAGGAATACCCAACTCAAAAGTTACCTCATGCCAGTTTTAAATTTCTCATTGGGTGTTGGGTGTTGGATATTATTCCTCTTGGAGTCATCATATCAATCTTATTATAAGCAACAACCACACAATACTTAAAAAGTAAAATTCCTCTATTATTCAACTATTAACAGCAAAACAATTTGTTAAACACTTTCATAAAGCTGAATAAAAATCCTACTTTTGATTCATTAAACTAAAACTTAAAAGCCAAACTATGAGATCCTTTCTGTATGTGATATTTTTTATTTTTTTATTTTCGGCATGTTCAAATCATTCATCCAATAAAATATCAATAAATAAAAACAAAGTCGTCCCTTCTGAACTTCAGGCAAAGTATCAGGAAGTAGAACTGGTAGGATTTATCCATTTTACCGTAAATACTTTTACGGATAAAGAATGGGGCTATGGCGATGAAAATCCGTCCATTTTTAATCCTACACAACTGGATGCAGAACAATGGGCAAAAACGGCCAAAGAGGCTGGCTTAACGGAATTAATATTGACAGCCAAACACCACGATGGATTTTGCCTGTGGCCAAGCGAATACACAGAACATTCCATTAAAAACAGTCCATATAAAAATGGCGAAGGTGATATTGTTAGAGAGTTTGTTTCTGCCTGCAAAAAATACGATTTAAAAGCTGGCCTGTACCTCTCTCCCTGGGACCGGAACCATGCCGATTATGGCAAACCCGAATACATTACCTATTACCGGAACCAATTGCGTGAATTACTCACCAATTATGGAAAAATATCAGAAATATGGCTTGATGGTGCCAATGGTGGTGATGGTTATTATGGAGGTGCAAATGAAATCCGCAAAATTGACAGGGATACTTATTACGACTGGGAAAACACATTTTCGATTATTCGAGAACTACAACCCGAAGCCCTCATTTTTTCGGATGCCGGGCCTGATATCCATTGGATAGGAAATGAACATGGTTTTGCAGGAGAAACTTTCTGGTCGATGATGGACCCAACAAAAGTAACCATTGGCGGCGCAGATCAGGATTACCTGAATACCGGTGACCCTAAAGGGACAGACTGGATTTTAGGGCAATGTGATGTATCAATAAGGCCCGGCTGGTTTTACCATCAAAAAGAAGATACCTTGGTAAAATCGCCTCAGCAGCTGGTTGATATCTATTATAAATCGGTGGGGCGAAATGCCATGCTCTTATTAAACATTCCTCCCGACAGGCGTGGTTTGTTACACGAAACAGATGTTAAAAATCTATTGGATTTTAAAGCAATCCTCGACGAAACTTTTAATACAAACCTGGCAGCGGATCAAACAATTACGGCAACTAATTCTGTAAAGAATAAAAACTTTGTTGCTTCAAATATGCTGGATACAAATAAAACTTCTTTCTGGATAGCACAAAACAATTCACAATCTGCTGAAATAACCATTCAATTTAATACTCCTACTGAATTTGACAGAATATTGCTACAAGAACCCATCCGTTATGGGCAGAGGATTTCAAAATTTACTGTCGGAGCTGAAATTAATGGGGAACTAAAAATGATTTACGAAGGAACAACCATAGGCAACAAACGATTATTACGGTTCAACCCGATATTATCATCAAAAATCATTATTTCAATAGACGAAGCAAATAATGCTCCGGCTATTTCAAACATTGGTGTCTATAAAGCTTCCATTAGAGAATGATGCAGTTCCGAAGGGACTTACATCCTTTCGGGCATATTTATCCCCAATAACTCCATACCATTGGCAACTACCTTTGCAACTACATCTGAAAGCAAAAGCCTGAATTCAACTAATTCAGAAGTTTCAGCTTTTAGAATAGAATGCTCGTGGTAAAACTGATTAAACTCTTTGACCAAATCGTAGCAATAATTGGCTAAAATCGCCGGGCTATAATTATCAGCCGATTCTTTCAAAGCAGCAGGGAATAACTTGATCTTTTTAATCAATTCTTTTTCTTTTGGAAGAAGGATATGGCCGCTGTTTACTTTTTTTGGAATTGTAATTCCAGTGTCATTAGCTTTTCGGATAACTGATTTTATACGTGCATAGGTATATTGGATAAAGGGCCCGGTATTTCCATTAAAATCAATTGATTCTTCCGGATTAAAAAGCATATTCTTTTTAGGGTCAACCTTCAGCATAAAATATTTTAAAGCTGCCAGGGCTATTTTTTTATAAGTCTCGGTGGCTTCTTCTTTCGAAAGCGAACCCAGTTTCCCAAGTTCTTCCGACATTTTTTTTGCCACATTAACCATTTCCTCCAGCAAGTCGTCGGCATCGACCACTTTACCTTCGCGCGATTTCATTTTACCTGATGGTAATTCAACCATTCCATACGAAAAATGGTAGAGCCCTTTTCCAAATTCAAAACCCAATTTATCTAACAAAATTGAAAGAACCTGAAAATGGTAATTTTGCTCATTCCCAACAACATATACCATTTTATCGATGGGGTAATCGATAAAGCGTTTTTTTGCTGTTCCGATATCCTGAGTCATGTACACCGAAGTACCATCGCTACGAAGCAATATTTTTTGGTCGAGTTTATCACCGGTTAAATCGGCCCAAACCGATTGGTCTTCTTTCTGATAAAAAATACCCTCTTTTAGTCCCCGTAAAACTTCATCCTTCCCCGAAAGATAAGTATCAGATTCGTAATATATTTTATCAAAATCGACGCCTAATTCTTTGTAGGTTACATCAAATCCGGCATAAACCCAGCTATTCATGGTTTGCCATAACTTAACAGTTTCCGGATCTTTTGCTTCCCATTTAAGTAATAATTCGCGTGCAGCAACTAACGAAGGAGCCTTTTGTTCAGCTTCTTTTTGTTCCATTCCGGATTGAACCAACTCTTCAATTTCTTTCCGGTATTCCTGATCGAATTTCACATAAAATTCGCCCACTAAATGGTCGCCTTTAATGCCAGTATTCTCAGGTGTCCTTCCTTCGCCCCATTTTTGCCAGGCATACATCGATTTACAAATATGGATACCCCGGTCGTTAACAATATTTGTTTTAACAACTTTGTAGCCATTCGCTTGCAATATCCGACAAATTGAGTATCCCAGCAGGTTGTTTCGAATATGCCCCAGATGTAATGGTTTATTGGTATTTGGCGAAGAATATTCAACCATGACGGTTTCTGAATTTTCCGTTGGTTCTATAATTCCAAATTTATCGACAGAATTTGCACTTTCAATGGCACCAAGCCAATATTCCTGAGCAATTACCAGATTCAAAAATCCTTTAACAACATTAAATTCTGTAACTAATTTATTAGTATCCTTCAGGAATGTACCAATGTCCTCAGAGGTTTTTTCGGGCGATTTTTTAGAAATGCGCAAAAAAGGAAAAACAACCAGTGTAATATCACCTTCAAATTCTTTCCGGGTATTCTGAAGTTGAATCTGATTATCATTTATTTCCTGCCCGTATAGCTTTAAAACAGCATTTTTGACATCTTCAAGAAGTACAAGTTCAATGTTCATTTTTGAATTTTTTATGAGTTTGCAAAGATAACAATTTCCATAATTATGTCATTTTTAGGCACAAAAAAAGCCCTGCCAATTGGCAGGGCTTAATATTTAGAATATTTTGAATATTATCGTCTTGCCTTAATTTTAATTGTAAATTCTGCACGGCGGTTTAAATGACGTTCGCTATACGTATTTGCCACAGCTGGTTGAGATTCGCCATAACCCTGGGTACCAACAAATGCATTGTTGATTCCTTTTTTAGCCAGATAAACAACTACAGCTTTAGCTCTTTCTTCTGAAAGTTCCTGATTGTATCCTTCTTCACCAATATTACATGTGTGGCCAGCAATTACAACATCGTATTCAGCACTCGAATTAAGTTGCTCGGCAGCTTTATCTAAAATTGCCATTGCATCAGGCTTTAAAACAGCTTTATCAAAGTCGAAATAAACAGGTCCTAATGTAATTTCACTCCAATCAGCCGGGCAACCTTTGTTATCTACTAAACCAGCAACTGAAGGACATTCATCCTGGCAGTCAATTACACCGTCACCGTCACTATCAAGTGGGCAACCTTTTTCATCAACCGGACATCCTTTTGGAGTATCTGGGCATTCGTCTTTTGGATCGGGAACACCATCTTCATCAGTATCAGGACAACCTTTAAATCTTTTTAATCCAGGAGTATCAGGACAATCATCATCTTTGTCAGCAATTCCGTCGCCATCTTTATCAGGGCATCCGTTAAGTGCAGCAGAACCAGCTTCGTCCGGACAATCATCTTTATAATCAGGAATACCGTCGCCATCTCTATCAAGTGGACAACCTTTTTCATCTACTTTTACACCGGCTGGAGTATCAGGACATTCATCTTTCCTGTTTGAAACACCATCGTTATCGTCGTCTTTAGCTTTACCAAAACTAAATTCAAGTCCACCTGTTACCTTCCAAAAATCATCATTCCTGGTAATATTGGCAACTTTGGCTTCAATACCTTTAATAAAAGCACCTTCGAGGTAGAGTGATGTATTAGGGCTTAAACCTAATTTTGTTCCAATACCGGCATCGTAATTAATCCCTTCATCGGCATTATCGAACAAATAACCCAAACCTCCAAAAATGTAAGGTTTCAGTATACTGGTTTCACTAATAATACTACCATTGTTTAATTTATACCTCAAATTAAGAAGGATATTATTCAAATCTAAATTTCCTTCAGCACCCTGGTCGTAGTATCCCAATTCATCTTTAAGCATTAAATCAAATGATGGGCTTAAATACCTACTTAAATAAATTTCAGGAGTAAATCCTGAATAATCCATTTCAGTATTTTGATAGATGCCTGCCCCAAGGCCTAATCCCCATTTATTGTCGGCATTTTGAGCAGAAGCTGACAACATCATTAACGAGGCAATTACAACAAGTAAAAGTGTTTTCATAATCGATTATTTTTACAATAGTTTGAATTCAAAAAGCAATTTAAACATTTATTTTCATCTAACAAAACCAAAAACTTTATATTATGTTTAAATAATTAGACGATTTTTCCAATTTCAATTGAATTATATACAATCGTCGGATAAGCTTTTAAAGATTTTTTGTTATATAGGACATCTGATTTTCCATTTATTGTGGACACTTTACAGCCTGCAGCTTCAGCAATTGCCTGCCCTGCAGCAGTATCCCACTCTTTAATTGAATGAAATCGAGGGAACACATCGCCCTGGCCTTCAGCCATTAAACAATACTTCAGAGAACTGCCTCGTTTAACAATAGTAATATCGCCAAATGTTTTTCGACATTTTTTTAAGAACCGTCTCATCTTAAAATTAGTCACCGATTTAGATACAATTACAGTGAGATTATGATTAATAAACCGGGGGGAAATGTTTTTAAATTGATCAAAAAATATCCCATTAAATTCCTTTTTATTGTTAACAATATCTTTATATGCGCCAATGTTTTTTACGCCATAATATAGCTCGTTTGTTGCCGGTAAAAAAACAACTCCTAATTGTACTTCGTTTTTTATAACCAATGCAACATTTACGGTATAATCATCGCCCCCTTTTATAAAATCACGTGTCCCATCAATTGGGTCAATGATCCAGAATTTTTCCCAATTTTTCCTTTCCTTATAATGCGGAACTTTTTCCTCTTCGCATATAACAGGGATACCACTCGGTAAAAGCATATCTAAAATAATCCTACTGGCTTCTTTATCGGCTAATGTTACTGGCGACCAATCACGTTTGTATGTTACATTTTTATCTTCCTTTTGTGAATAATCAAAAACAACCCTGCCAGCCCTTACCGCAGCATTAGCAGCTATATTAACGTATTTTAAAGCGTCATTTTTTTCCATTCAAAATTTTTTATTTCAATATAAAGGTTTAAACTTACAAAAACCTTTACAGGTACAAAAAGAAGCAAAAGAATCGTTTATGTTCGCCATTATTGATATTGAAACAACCGGAGCAGTTTCCAAACATGGGAAAATCACCGAAATAGCTATTTATGTGCACAATGGTGAAAAAATTATTGATTCATATTCAACACTTGTAAATCCAGAGATGGATATTCCATACTTTATAACCAAATTAACCGGGATTGACAATAAAATGGTTGCTTCAGCTCCCAAATTTTACGAGGTTGCTAAAAAGATTGTTGAAATTACTGCCGGGACAACCTTTGTTGCCCACAATGTCAACTTTGATTACAAATTTGTTCAGGAAGAATTTAGGCGGTTAGGTTATGATTACCAGCAAAAAACAATGTGCACTGTAAAATTATCGCGAAAACTATTGCCCGGGCACAGGTCTTATTCGTTGGGAAAATTGTGCGCCGACCTTGATATAGAAATAGAAGGAAGGCACCGCGCTGGTGGCGATGCCTTCGCAACTGTTAAATTATTTGAAATATTATTGCAAAAAAGCCAGACATATTCAGACCCCGCATTAGTAGGGCAATTTAAACTGTTTTAGTGCCAGCAATTCATTTAATCTATTCTGAAGTTTTTTCGCCTTCCGCGTCTCCTGTTGGTTCTTCTGAAATTTCGTCGGTTGATTCTTCAACTTCTTCTTCAAAATTTAACAGCTCGTTTTCTAATAGTGTATTATACCACATCAATACCTTTTTGATATCAGAAACATAAACACGGTCCTTATCATAATCAGGCAAAACTTTCTCAAAATATTTTTTTAATTCATCGCCTGATGATTTATGACTGATTGCCTCTCCCCCATTTTCAAGATCAAAAATGTTCTTTAAAACAACTTTCAGATTAACATCGCCTTCATCGGTAAATATAGCAATGTCTTCTAAAGCACTAATTTTAGCGGTAGAATGAGCTGGCATTCGTTTCCCCGTTGTAATTGACTCAACGATAATACTATTTTTCGCTTCTGCAATTAATTTAAAGAGGCCACCTTGCCCTGAAATTGATAATATACCTTTCAACATAACCTTATATTTTCGGCGAATATACTACTTTATTACTTTTTAATAAACTGTTAACCCAATATTTTCAACGTTAATCTTTAAATGCAAAATTAACCTGAACTCCTGTTTTAAGCCACCTGCCCGGCTGAGCCACGTTTCCAATATCGAAATAGCTGGTATCAAACAAGTTCGAGGCAGAAACAAACCAAGTAAAAACTCCTCGATTGTAATTTAATTTTGCATCAACTTTTACAAATGGCTTATAAGCAACCTCATTGCCATATGCCCCATCAACAAATTCAGTATAATTCCCATTTCTATCCTGAATCAAAACAGCCCAGGTGGCTGTTAATGAATTTATTAATGAATGAGTAAGCACAAAATCAAATTTATGTTTTAAGTTATCGAGGGCATAATTTGAAATGTAATTATTGGGCTTTTTTGTCAAATCGGTGTACATATACCCCACACTAATTTTTTTAATAAAAAAATCCTCTCCAAACGAAACCCGTGGATGTACATCAATTTTTACTTCGACTCCTGAACTTACAATATCAGTTAAATTTTCAGTATGCCATTTTTCTTCATCGGGTAACCGTACCCAATCGATGCTGTTTTTTGCATACCTGTGAAAAATAGCCGCCTGAGCATTCACAACTTTATTATTGTATTTTAATCCGCCCTCGATTGACGTTGCGGTTTCGGGTTTTAAATCCGGATTTCCAACATTTGTAGGCCCATTGTAATAAAGGTCGGTATAGGTTGGCATACGCAATGATTTATTTGCCGAAGAATATATTTTTAATTGTTCTGAAATATAATATCCTGCATCAATACCCGGGAATACATTGGTTCCCAGCCCTGAGCCTGAAATAGAATTGGCCATTACACCTGTTGAGAAAAACCATTTTTTAAGATACAATGAATGCTCAAAAAATGCTGAATAAATATTCCGCGATTTTGATTTTGTATACTCAGCATCGGCTCCTTTTACTGCTACAGGCTCATCCAGCAACTCTCCCAATACATTACTAAAAATTTTACTTCCACGGTATTCCAGTCCAAAGGCTGTTTTCCCAATTTTGGTCTGAAACCAACTGTTAACATTTACACCATAAACATTTGTTTTATGGTAATTATGCGTTGAGTACCAGGCTGGAGCTTCATTTCGGAATAACTCAAACCGGTCGGTGTGGTGCCGCCAATAAGCATCAGCCGAAAAATGAGCTTTCCCATTTGATTGGTATTTTGCAGACGAAAAATAAGTTTTTATTTTTTCGTATTGCTCGGGGTATTTTGGCGTATAAAAACTGTTGGCACCAAATCCTTTATCGGAATATCCCATTTGAGCCGATAAACGGCCTGTTGTTGTTGAATGCCCGATTTGATAAAACAAATTAGTGGCTTCAAAATCGGTATTTTGAATATACCCATCGCTGGTTTTTCGATTTAACGCCACAAATTGTTTTGTTTTTCGGTTACCAATGGAACCGCTGGCACCGTAATTTTTAAAACCAAAACTACCCAATGTGCTATTTACACTGACTGTTGATTTTTCGGGCGAACGTGTAATAATATTGATTGCACCTGAAAAAGCACTTGGGCCAAAAACCCGTGAAGCAGAGCCTTCTAAAATTTCAATTCGCTGGACTTGATTGAGGCTAACCGGAAGGTTTAAATTGTGGTGGCCTGTTTGGGGATCGGTAATGTTAATGCCATTTAGTAGGATGAGGACTTGGTCGAAGGATCCGCCTCTGATACTTATATCGGCCTGGACTCCTTCACCCCCGCGCTGCCTTACATCGACACTGTGTACAAACTCAAGCAGTTCCTGTATACTCTCAACAGGAGCAGCTTCAATATCAACTCTCTCAATCACGGAAATAATCCGTGCTGCCTGTGAAAAAGTCACAGGGGCTCTTTGCGCACTTACCTCGATCTCATCAAGGTCAACATCAATTTCTGTTTTTAAAGTATCATTCGGCAGAAATTCATTTTGAGCTTCTACTGAATTCAGGTACATGATTCCCAAAGTAGATATAGCTACAACTTTATTCATTACCTGAAATAAAGCAAAGCCTTTTCGGGACCATTTCCTAAAAACAAAAAAGTGTTGTTTAAGTACTTTTTGATAATTTCTATACATAATTATTTTAATCGTCGGCAAATATATAAAAAAATGACAAAGCCATATTTTTGAATTTTCTCGCTAGAATCAATGGTTGTAATGAACACAGTTTCAATATTTACGAAAATAAATTTTTCTTATTCTCATAAAAACGAACTAAAAATAAGGCAGTTGCGTACAAACAAAATACTAAGCATCAATTTTTTTTATCTACAATAGATAAAATCGACTAATAAAAGGCCTAAAAACCTTTTATTGAAGCGTGCGTTCGCTTATATTTGTTTAGACAAATTAAAAATAACACACCATGACTCAGATTCAATTTAATAACGCACTGCTTGGGTTACAAGACAAATTACATTATTATGCATTAAGTCTTACCTCAGATGGAGAAAGGGCAAACGACCTTTTACAAGAAACGTTTTTAAAAGCCCTTACATACCGTGATAAATTTGCTCAAAACACAAACTTTAAGGCTTGGATTTACACCATTATGAAAAATACTTTCATTAATGATTACCGGAGGAATGTGAAAATTAAAAATACATTTGATGGTGCAAATAATGAATTTCACTTAAAATTTTCAAAGGATAAAATGTACCCGGGACCGGATTCATTTTATCATTCAAAAGAAATCTCAAAAAGCATTAACGCCCTTGAGAGCGACTACAGAGTGCCGTTTACTATGTTTTTAGATGGTTATAAGTACAAAGAAATTGCTAAAGAATTAGAACTACCACTAGGAACAGTTAAAAGCCGCATTTTCTTTACCCGCAAAAAACTTGAAAAATCGTTAAGCGAATATTCAAATAACTGATAAAACTCAAATACATTATATTTTTTGATCAAAAGATCCTCGTTATCGGGGATCTTTTTTATTTTTAGAAGAAAAATAATGTAAATGAAAGTATGTATCCATTTAGCAACAGGATTTGAAGAAATTGAAGCCATATCGATTATTGACGTATTACGAAGGGCAAATATTCAGGTTACTGTTGTTTCAATCACAGGAGAGCTTAAAGTTGAAGGAGCCCATAATATTACAGTAAGTGCCGATGAACTTTTTGAGAATATAAATTACGGGCAGGTTTCCATGATCATCCTACCCGGAGGGATGCCAGGCTCAGAAAACCTTAACAACCACTCTGGACTGAAACAACAAATTCAAAACTTTTATAGTACGAACAAACCTATTGCGGCAATTTGTGCAGCACCGCTGGTTTTTGGGAACCTTGGGCTGTTAAAGGGAAAAACAGCAACCTGTTTCCCTGGATTTGAGAAATATTTAACCGGGGCTACCATTTCGGAGCTACCTGTGGTTGCCGATGGTAATATTATAACCGGAAAAGGTGCGGGTGTAGCCATTCATTTTGCCTTAAAAATCGTAGAGGTTTTAATTGATAAACAAACCGCCACAAAACTTTCTGAACAATTACAATTACGTTAATATCAGAACTGCCTGACAAATGCCCAACTTTTCGAATATAATCAAATCCCAACCTTTCAAACTAAAATGGACATGCTACTATTCCTGTTTTTTATTAATTGTTATTTTAAGTTCCTGTAGTTCAATCAAAGAAGGATATGTTTCATCCTCAACATTTACAAACGGAACTCTGCTATCAGATATTAAAAATCAAAAATCCGATTTATTTATTCAAACCGATAGTATTACCCAACAAATTGCTTCCGAGAAAAAACTAAACAAACAATTAAAAGGGCAAGAAATAAATCTGTTATTCGAAAACTTACATTCACATTTAATAATTGACCAACAATTAACCAATCTATTTCAGGACAAAACCAGTAATAACGAAGCAGCTACTATGCTTTATAATTCGGCTAGTAAATATCAAAACTTTTACAGCCGTGATAAATACATCAGCCAAACTATTAACCGCGGTGATAAGTCTTTGGTTGTGCCAAAAAAAATTCTCAATAAAACGCGGCGGTTTATCAAATCAAAAAAGATACAAAAGCAACTGCCTGCATTACCTTTACAACCTATAAATACAAATACAACCCGACCCTTCTGTTTTAATAATTTTATTTATCAAACGAGCAATGTATTAAGTGGTGCTTTTGGAAATATTGCCGGTTTGTTCCATAAAAACATTAATCAGGAAAAAAACATTCAACTTTTAAGTGATCATCTTCAACCTTTCGATATTGTGTTAAGTAAATCGAGAAAACACATGACTGACAATTTTATCCCTGGTTATTTTGGGCATTCAGCTATATGGCTAGGAAATTATAAACAACTCAAAACTAATGGATTTAACGACGCACCAATGGTTTTAAAATTCAAACACTATTTTCAGAATGGTGCAGGAATGTTTGAAAGCTTACGCAGCAAAACAACATTAAATACCCTCCAAAAATATGCCGATGGTGACGACTATTTAATAATCAGGCATAAAAACTTAACAAATCAAAACAAACGGACAATTTTATCGGCACTTAGGCATAACAACAAAAAGTACGATTTTAATTTCAACATTGAATCACCCGACCGTTTATTCTGCACTGAACTTATATATTATGCCTTTGGTTTTATTGATTGGAAGGGCGAAAAAAAAATGAATAGATACACTTTAAAACCAGACAACTTGTTAAAAACAGCACTCAATAACTCAAATTTTGAAATTGTTTTATGGATATCGGAAGGTAAAATAAAAACCAGCAATTTAGAAGAAATGCAAAATACAATCAATTACAACGATTAACTATTTTAACCAGGAACTATCCTAAACTTTAAATCAGTTTTTGTTCTCCGAAATTTTATTGATTTTTTATCCATTCTCGTGCATTCACAAAAGCTTTTATCCAAGGGGCTACTTCATCATTCCTTTCTTCGGGATAATAAGGCCATTGGTATGGTTTAAATGCCCTTTCGATGTGTGGCATCATCGCAAAATGGCGGCCATCGTCGGAACAAATAGCAGCCGTTGCAAACGCCGAACCATTTGGATTAGCAGGATAAAAATCGTTGCTGTATTTTACGGGAATCTGGTATTTTTCTTCTTTAAAAGGAAAACTAAACTGGCCTTCGCCGTGAGCCACCCATACACCCAGTTTCATACCATCCATATTTCCCATCATTACCGAGTTATTTTTTAAAATGTCAACATTCACAAAAATGGATTCGAATTTATGTGAGGTATTATGGAGCATTTTAGTAGGTTGTGTATGGTTTGGATAAACCAACCCTAATTCAACCATTAACTGGCAACCATTACAAATACCTAAACTTAATGTATCGGTACGTTTATAAAAATTATCAAGGGCAATTTTTGCTTTCTGATTGTACTTAAAAGCTCCTGCCCATCCTTTTGCAGAACCAAGGACATCGGAATTTGAAAAACCACCAACAAATACAACCATGTTAATATCTTCCAATGTTTCACGGCCATTAATTAAATCGGTCATGTGCACATCTTTAACATCCATGCCTGCCAGATACATGGCATAAGCCATTTCACGGTCGCCATTTACACCCTTTTCCCTAATGATAGCAGCTTTAACCCCTGAAGGAGTTCGACGGTTTATGTCGATGCCATAATCGGCTGCTTTGCCCGTAAAATCACCAAATTTAAAGTTAAGCTCATTTTTTGTGTAATTCTTAAATCGCTCAAGAGCCAGTTCTTCGCCTGATTGCTTACGATCGAGTAAATACGAAGTTTTAAACCATAAATCGCGTAAACTATTTATATCAAACTCGGTAACCTGTTCAAAATTGGCAATTTTTAATTTTCTTCCGGACGCTGGTTTCCCAATAGTAACATATTGAATACCTTTTTTATCAAGGCAATCTTTTACAACTTGTTGATTATTACACTGAATTACAATTCCCGGATTTTCAGCAAAAAGTGTTTTAACCAGGTCTTTCTCACCAAGCCCGGTTAAGTCAGCTTCAATTCCTGTTTCATTATCGGTAAAACACATTTCCAGGAGTGTGGTTATTAAACCACCCGACCCTATATCGTGCCCTGCCAGTATCTGTCCTTCAATAATCAGATCCTGAATTGCATTAAATGCTTTTACAAAAGCTGGTGTATCGGAAACTGTTGGTGCATTATTTCCCAATTTACTCAGCGATTGGGCAAAAGCACTACCTCCTAAAACACGCTCCGAAAATGAAAAATCAACAAAAAGTAATTCTTTTGATGGGTCATTAATTAACACCGGCTCAACAACTTTATTGACATCAGACACTTCTCCTGAAGCCGAAATAATTACAGTTCCCGGAGCAAAAACAACTTCATCAGCATATTTTTGCGTCATCGACATGGAATCTTTTCCGGTAGGAATATTAATTCCTAAATCACATGCAAAATCACTTGCAGCCTTAACCGCTTCATACATTCGGGCATTTTCACCCGGGTTTTTGGCAGGCCACATCCAGTTGGCACTTAACGAAACACTGCGTATTTTATCAGTTAATGGAGCCCAAATAATATTAGTTAACGACTCGGCAATTGATAAAACAGAACCATGGGCAGCATTTATCAATCCTGCTATAGGTGCATGGCCCAGCGATGTTGCAATTCCTGGTTTCCCACGGTAATCGATGGTTACAACACCTACATTGTTTAATGGCAGATGAAGTTTACCTGCATTTTGTTGTTTGGCAATTTTACCGGTAACCGAACGGTCAACTTTATTGGTTAACCAATCTTTACAAGCTACCGATTCAAGTTGGAGCACATTTTCAGTGTACTCAGTAATTTGCTCAGAAGTATATTTTAAGGTATCAAAAGCCGTAATTTCTGTCGTATCTTCCAGTATAGTTTTTGGTGGTTTACCAAACATATATCCCAATTGCCAATCAATTGATTTTTCGCCTGTTTTTGAATTTTCGAATGTAAATTGCATGTCGCCGGTTGTTTTTCCGATAACATACATGGGCGACCTTTCGCGGTCGGCTATCCGCTTTAAAAGCGCCACATGCTCATGATCAATGACCAATCCCATTCTTTCCTGAGATTCATTTCCAATAATTTCTTTTTGAGAAAGAGTTGGGTCACCAACCGGCAATTTTGAAGTATCAATTTTTCCGCCGGTAGTTTCAACTAATTCCGACAAACAATTTAAATGGCCACCTGCCCCATGGTCGTGAATTGAAACCACTGGATTTATATCACTTTCGCTCATTGCCCTAATGGCATTAAAAGCCCTTTTTTGCATTTCGGGATTGGCACGCTGCACAGCATTTAATTCAATGGCATTTTTAAATTCGCCGGTTGCAACTGACGATACAGCACCTCCACCCATTCCAATACGGTAGTTATCTCCACCTAATAAAACTACTTCATCGCCGGTTTTGGGGTCATCTTTCAGGCTGTCTTCTTTTTTGGCAAATCCAATTCCGCCTGCCAGCATTATTACTTTATCGTACCCGTATTTTTTAAACTTTTCAAAATGTTCGAAAGTTAAAACCGAACCATTAATTATTGGCTGCCCAAACTTGTTTCCAAAATCGCTGGCACCATTCGAAGCTTTTATTAAAATCTCTTCAGGAGTTTGATACAACCATTTACGCGGTTCGGTAGCCTGTTCCCATGGGCGTGCAGCCTCCGAACGTGGATACGACGTCATATAAACGGCAGTGCCTGCAATAGGAATACTTCCTTTACCGCCAGCCATACGGTCGCGAATCTCACCACCTGTTCCCGTAGCTGCTCCGTTAAATGGCTCAACAGTTGTTGGAAAATTATGTGTTTCGGCTTTTAACGAAAGCACCGATGTGATGTCTTTTACTTCAAAAAAATCGGAAGTATCTTGTGTTTTTGGCGCAAATTGCTCCACCACAGGGCCTTCAACAAACGAACAATTATCTTTGTATGCCGAAACAATTTTATTGGGATTTATTGCCGATGTTTTTTTAATCATCTCAAATAAGGAAGCTTCTTTTTCAACCCCATCGATTTTAAAAACACCATTAAATATTTTATGCCTGCAATGTTCCGAATTCACCTGTGAAAATCCAAATACTTCGCTGTCGGTTAATTTACGGCCTAATTTTTCAGAAACAGAATCGAGGTATTCTATTTCATCAACATTTAAAGCCAGACCCTCTTGTTCGTTATATGAAGCAATATCTGAAATTTCAATGATAGGTTCAGGTTCCCTGCTAATGGTAAAAATTGTTTGATCTAAATTTGTGTATAAAACCTGCAGCATGGGATCAAATTTTGCTTTTTCATTTTCAGCCTGAAAAAACTCCTCCATTCTGATAATTCCATCAATACCCATATTTTGGGTAATTTCTACTGCATTTGTACTCCATGGAGTCAACATTTCTTTTCGGGGTCCAACAAAATAACCAGTGACCTGCAATTCATCAAGTATTTTGGCATCTCCAAAAAGCCATTCCAATTTGGCTACATCTGTTTTTTCTAGTTGTTTTTGCGAATCAACGCCAATTATTGTTTGACCGGAAGGTTTAAAAAAAAGAATCATCTGGTAGAAAATTTATTAAAATTTCAATTCATGTTTTATAACACGTGCCAAAGATATAAATTAGTTAAACAATCCTGATTATAGCATTGATCATTTTAAACAATTAATATTAACAAAAACATTTTCATAACACTAAACCTGTTTATTATTAAACCTTTCAGATGTTAGCTTGTTTTGTTTTTAACAAATAGTTTACAAATAGATTCGAACAACCAAATAATATATTCGAAAGCCCAAAATGGATGAATAATTCCTATATTTGCCGCCGTTTTTAACAACAGTTAGGATTCTGAAATACTGAAATAATCATTTATAATTAGAGTACATTTTCTAATACTATAATTAATAAAATTAGGTTAAATAATAATCCGGGATTTAATTCCCTATGTATAATATAGCAGGAGATTTTTGTAGATGAAGTCAATTAAATTTATTAAAGCAGAAGAGGCAGTTAAGGTAATTAAATCGAACGATAGAGTTCACCTTCATAGTGTAGCAGTAACTCCCCATCCATTAATTAAGGCAATGTGTGACAGGGGAAGAAATAAAGAATTCAGAAATGTCAGAATTCAACACATTCATACCGAAGGGGCTGTTGATTACGCTAATCCAGAGTTTGAAGGTATCTTTCAGTTAGAATCGTTTTTTGTTGGGCACAATGTGCGCAAACAAACACAAGCTGGATATGCCGACTATATCCCTGTATTCTTACATGAAACTCAGCGATTAATCCGAGAAGGATATCTAAAAGTAAATGTTGCTATGATCCAGGTTTCATCGCCTGATAAATTTGGCTATGTTTCACTTGGGACTTCGGTTGATGCAACCCTGGCAGCTGTTGAAACAGCCGACACGGTAATTGCAATTATCAATCCGAATGTACCACGTGCTTTTGGCGATGCAATGATTTCGCTAGACGATATTGACCTGTTTGTTGAAAGCAACGAACCATTATATGCTGTTAATCCGACTCCTACTACCGATATTGATAAAAAAATAGGCCGTTATGTAGCCGAACTAATTGACGATGGAGCCACCATTCAAATGGGTATAGGGTCAATTCCAAATGCTGTATTAAGCATGCTTGGAAACCACAAAGACCTTGGTGTACATTCTGAAATGTTTGCCGATGGTATTTTACCCCTTTTCGATAAAGGTGTGGTTAATGGGCGAAATAAAAATATTGACAAAGGTAAAATGGTGGCTACTTTCCTTATGGGGTCGAAGAAATTATACGATTTTGTCGACGATAATCCTGGAGTAGCCATGCAAGATGTAAAATATACAAACAGGGTAAACATTATTGCTAAAAACCCAAAAGTTACTGCTATTAATTCAGCTCTCCAGCTCGACATTACCGGACAGGTTTGTGCCGATTCAATTGGGACAAAATTCTATTCGGGTGTAGGTGGCCAAATCGATTTCCTGCGTGGTGCTTCATTAAGTAAAGGTGGAAAACCGATTATAGCTGTTCCTTCAATTACCAATAAAGGAATTAGCAAAATTGCTCCAATACTTACTCCTGGTGCAGGTGTTGTAAGTACAAGGGCAAATATTCACTGGCTGGTAACCGAATACGGAGCAGTAAACTTGTATGGCAAATCGTTACAAGACAGAGCAAAAATGATCATTTCAATAGCACACCCTGACCATCAGGAAGAATTGGACAAAGCCGCATTCGAAAGGTTTGGCCCTCACTTCCATTTTGTTTGGGATGAAGAATAAATAATCTGAACCAAAAGGCAGGCGAAAGTTTGCCTTTTTTTGTACATTAAGGACTAATCATTATTTAATACAATTTAAAATGAATATATCTCATATCGAACACATTGGTATAGCAGTTAATAGCCTCGAGGAAGCTATTCCCTTTTATGAAAAATCATTTGGATTAAAATGTTATGCCGTAGAAGAGGTTTCGGACCAAAAAGTAAAAACAGCTTTTTTTAAGGTCGGCGAAACAAAAATTGAATTGCTTGAATCAACTGACCCTGCAGGGCCAATTGGAAAATTTCTTGAAAAAACGCGGGCAAGGTGTCCACCATATTGCATTTGCTACAGATAATGTAAATAAAGCATTAAAAGAATCAGAAGAAAATGGTATCCGCCTTATTGATAAAACAGCTCGCAAAGGTGCTGAAGGATTAAACATTGGATTTTTACACCCAAAATCAACATTTGGTGTATTAACCGAAATTTGTGGCGAAGAATAATAGTATTTGGAAAATCAACTAAAATGAGCAATCAAGATAAAATTAAAAAACTAATCGACCTCAGAGCAGAAGCTAAATTAGGAGGTGGAATTAAAAGAATTGAAGCACAACACCGGAAAGGTAAATTTACAGCACGCGAGCGTATTGAAATTATTCTGGACGAAGGCAGTTTCGAAGAGTTTGACATGTTTGTTACACACAGGTGCACCAACTTTGGACTCGAAAAAACAAAATTCCTTGGCGATGGTGTTGTAACCGGCCATGGTACTATCGACGGACGTGTTGTATATATTTATGCACAGGATTTTACTGTTTTTGGAGGTTCGCTTTCAGAAACATTTGCTGCAAAAACCTGCAAAATTATGGATATGGCCATGAAAGTCGGAGCGCCAATTATTGGATTAAATGATTCAGGTGGTGCCCGAATTCAGGAGGGTGTTACTTCGCTTGCAGGTTATGCCGAAATATTTGAGCGTAACATTTTAGCATCGGGAGTTGTACCACAAATATCAGCTATTTTTGGGCCTTGTGCCGGTGGAGCTGTTTATTCTCCTGCCCTTACCGACTTTATTATGATGACTGAACAAAATTCATACATGTTCGTCACCGGCCCTAAAGTTGTTAAAACAGTTACAGGCGAAGATATCTCAACTGAAGACCTTGGTGGTGGTAAAGTTCATGCTTCAAAATCGGGGGTAGCCCATTTTTTAGTAGAAGACGAACAAGAAGGATTATTAATTATCAGGAAACTTTTAAGCTACCTGCCACAAAATAACCTTGAGGACCCAATTACCACCGAATGTTCTGACCCAATTGAAAGAAAAGATGAAATTCTGAATGAAATAATTCCGGAAAATCCAAACCAACCGTATGATGTAAAAGATGTTATTCATTCGATTGTTGATTATGGCGAATTTTTGGAGATTCACAGGAACTATGCTAAAAACATTATAGTAGGTTTTGCCAAATTTAACGGTCAACCAGTAGGAATTGTGGCCAATCAACCTAATTACCTGGCTGGTGTCCTCGACATTGAAGCTTCGCGTAAAGCAGCACGTTTTGTAAGGTTCTGCGACAGTTTTAATATCCCGGTAATTACCCTTGTTGATGTTCCGGGTTTCCTTCCTGGTTCGAAACAAGAATATGGAGGAATCATTATTCATGGAGCCAAATTAATGTTTGCATATGGTGAAGCAACTGTTCCTAAAATCACTATCACTTTACGTAAATCGTATGGTGGTGCCCACGATGTTATGTCGTGTAAACAATTACGTGGCGACCTTAATTACGCTTGGCCTACAGCCGAAATTGCTGTAATGGGAGCTGCCGGAGCTGTAGAAGTATTACAAGGCAGAAAACTGAGGGAAATTGAAGATCCGGAAGAAAGAGCCAAATTTATTGCTCAAAACGAAGATGAATACACCGAAAAATTTGCCAATCCATACCAGGCAGCTTCTTTAGGGTATATCGATGATGTGATTGAACCAATGAATACGCGGTTTAGGATCATTCGTGGGTTACAGAGCTTAAGTACCAAAAAGCTGGTGAATCCTCCAAAAAAACATTCAAACATCCCATTATAAAATAATTTGCTATGAATAATTTATTAATCATTTTATCGGCAAATAACCTTGATTATGGGTTTATGGTGGCTCTTGTAGGTTTTTCTATTGTTATTGCCGCACTTACAATTATGGTTTTCGTTTTTTCACGTCTTCCAAAATTGTTAAATATGAAGCCTAAAAAAATTCAGATAAAAAAGAAAAATAAGGGTGGATCAACTTCCAAAATAGATGATTATACATTGGAAGGAAATGTGGCAGCAGCAATAAGCCTGGCTTTGCACTTATACTTCGATGAATTTCACGATGAAGAGAGTAATGTTGTGACAATTAAAAAGGTCAAAAAAGCATATTCTCCCTGGAGTTCAAAGATTTACAGTACTACTCAAAACTGGCCATCACGATAAACAATATAACAATGAAAAAATATAAATTCAAAATACACGGAAACGACTATGAGGTACTTATTAAAGACCTCGATGAAAAAATAGCCAATATTGAAGTAAATGGTACTTCCTACGAAATAGAAATCGATACTGAAGTTAAAACTTCGAAAACTCCTCAATTAATCCGCAAACCTGTCGAGCATAAACCAGGTGAAGGGATGATTCAGAAAAGCAAATCTACGGGCTCATATCAAATAAAATCGCCATTACCAGGTACAATTCTAAAAATTAATGTAGCTGTTGGCGATTCAATTACCGAAGGTCAAAGTGTTATGTCGATGGAGGCAATGAAAATGGAAAACCAGGTACATTCTGAGAAGGGTGGAGTGGTAAAAACCATTAAAGTAAGCAGTGGCGATACTGTGATGCAGGATGATGTCCTTATGGAAATTGAATAAGAATTGACAATGAATATGAAAAAAATAGTTCAATTAGCTATTGTAGCCATCCTGTTATTCTCCTTTTCGGGAATAGCAAGTACCACCGATAAAACAACCAATCTTCTTACTCAAGGAAAATGGATCACACGCTCCGGAGGGTATGTTCCCAATCCGACATTCGATGCATCACAATTAAAAGAAGGTGAAACGGTTAAAACTACAAAACGTTTTAAAACATTAAGTTTTGAAACCGATAACACGTTTTTACTTGATTCAGCAAAACAACGATACTCAGGCCATTATTCTGTTTCGGGTAATAAAGTAGTATTACATTTTAAATCAAAAAATGCCACCCGGTTACGAAAAAATACCGACCCCAATAATTTATCGGGAGGGTATGCCACATTTAACGAAACTGTTCAACTACCTGACAGGACATTACAACTTGATGGTGATCAATTGATTTCGGAGGGAATTGTGTACAAAAACTACCCGGGAGCTGTTTCAGGATTAATTAATTTTTATGAATTTTCGGGTTTTGGAAATGTTACCTGGGGGCACATAGTTATGATGATTGTGGGATTATTTTTTATATTCCTGGCTATCAGATATGATTTTGAGCCTCTATTGCTTATTCCAATTGGAATTGGAGTATTAATTGGTAATGTCCCTATGTTTCAGGCTACCGATTTTAATTTACAATTGGGAGTTTATGAACCTGGCTCAGTAATGAACTACCTGTATAAAGGGGTGGTTCAGGGATGGTACCCACCATTAATTTTCCTTGGGATTGGAGCCATGACCGATTTTTCATCGCTGATCTCAAATCCAAAATTAATGTTATTAGGTGCAGCAGCACAAATTGGTATTTTCCTTACATTCCTTGGAGCCCTTTGGTTAGGTTTTGCACCTCCCGAAGCAGGTGCCATTGGAATTATTGGTGGTGCCGATGGGCCTACAGCTATTTTCCTTTCTTCAAAATTAGCCAATGGCGTAAATGTCCTTGCAAATGGAGAATTGGTTAAAAACCTTATTGGCCCTATTGCTATAGCAGCCTACTCATACATGGCTTTGGTTCCGGTAATTCAACCTCCTGTCATCAAACTGTTAACATCAAAAAAAAGAACGAAAAATCAGGATGAAACCGCCACGGGCTGTTTCTAAAAACGAAAAAATTATTTTCCCACTGGTTGGGCTGATTTTAACAGCTTATATTGCTCCTACATCGCTGCCTCTGTTGGGAATGTTGTTTTTTGGAAATCTTTTAAAAGAATCGGGAGTTACAGGCCGTTTGGCAAAGGTTGCATCCAATTCATTAATCGATACAATAACTATACTACTTGGCATTACAGTAGGTGCTTCAACACAAGCCGATGTTTTCCTAACCATGTCGTCAATTAAAATATTCGGACTTGGTGCCGGATCATTTATAATTGCAACAGCCGGTGGTGTTTTAGGTGCTAAAGCAATGAATTTATTCCTGAAAAAAGAGAATAAAATAAACCCTATGATTGGTGCCAGTGGTGTATCTGCTGTTCCCGATAGTGCTAGGGTTGTACAACACATGGGACTTAAAGAAGATCCAACAAACCACTTACTTATGCATGCAATGGCTCCCAACGTTTCAGGTGTTATTGGTTCGGCAGTAGGTGCAGGTATATTATTAAGTTTCCTGATGTAGGAATATTTATTTTTTTATTATATAAAAGGGAGAGATCTCACCTTACAAAAAGGCTTCCGAAAGGAGGCCTTTTTTACTTTTTATCTTCCGAATAAAGAGGAAGAGTGAATTTAAAAGTACTCCCTTTTCCTGGAACACTACTAACAGTTAGTTCTCCTTTATTCCGTTCAACAAAATCTTTACACAAGATTAAACCAAGGGCCGAACCTTTCTCTCCGTTAGTCCCGGGATGTGATTGAACTTTGTCCATTCTGAACAGGTTTTGAATGATATCACTGCTCATACCAATTCCATTATCGACTATTGATACTTCAGCCATTCCACCATTTTTTATAACCGAAACATAAATTTTACCATTATTGGGAGTAAATTTAATAGCATTACTTATCAAATTCCTCACCAATGTATCAACCATCTCTTTATCAGCCCAAACAAAGACACTCTCAGTATGAATTATTTTAAGGTCGATGTTTTTTGAACGGGCATTGTATTCCAGTAATTGAAATGCATTGAAAATAATTACACAAACATCAAAACAAACTGGATGACAGCTAATTTGATCAGTTTGAGACCGAACCCAGTTTAATAAGTTATTCAACAAATTATAAACTGAAGTAGATGCAACATTAATATTCCGGGCCATTTCAATTTTGTCAGTATCGTCTAATTCATTATAATTATTATAAAACAATTCAGAAAAACCTAAAATAGAATTAAACGGGTTTCTTAAATCGTGAGCTATGACCGAAAAAAGTTTATCTTTTGTTAAATTGATGTTAGTTAATTCTCTGTTTATTTTTTCCAGATTTTCAGTTTGTGATTTAAGCTCTTCGCTTTGTTCTTCAATCTTTAGCTGCCTTTCTTCCAACTCTTCGTTAATAACTTTAAATTCTTCAGATTGATTTTTAAGAATAGCATTTTTTTCAAACAACTCTTTTGTCCTTTCTTCAACTTTCTGCTCCAGAACTAGTCTTTGTTTTTTAAACCTTTTATTCCGAATGTAAAATACAAAACCCAACATACCAAAAACAAACACTACCAAAATAGTTTTAAACCACCACGTTAACCACCATGGAGGTAAAATTCTAATTTTAAGCGATGCACCTTCAGTGTTCCAAATCCCATCATCATTTGAGCCCTGAACCCGAAAAATATATTTGCCTGGCGATAAGTGTGTATATGTTGCTTCGTTTTTAGTACCTACCTCATTCCATCTTTTTTCCAGTCCATCAAGCTTATATCGGAATAAATTTTTATGTGCATTTATTAAATTATCAGCATAATATTCAATACTAAAAACATTCTCATCATACTTTAAAACAATCTCATCGGTAAAACGAATATGCTGTTTTAAAATACTGTTTTTACCGTACTGGTTAATTTCCGTATTAAAAAGCTTTAGCCGGGAAAGGAGAACTTTTGGCTTTTGTGTATTTTGATACAATTTGCCGGGATAAAATACATTCATACCATCGCTACCTCCAAAAAACAACTGCCCTTTTAAATTGCTGGCCGATGATCTGGAAATAAACTCCCCTTTCTGAAGCCCATCCAAATAATTAAAATTAGTAACCTGATTGTTTTTATGATTTAATAATGACAATCCGCTTTTTGTACTCACCCAAATATTATTGCTTTCATCTTCCTGAATTGCTTCTATATAAGTACTTACAAACCCTTTAAGATACCTGGTAAAATTATTTGTTTCACGATTGTATTTGTTTAATCCTGCCGATGTACCAACCCAAAGCTGATGCTTCGAATCTTCAAAAATTGTATATATTTCGTTGCTGCTTAAGCTGGTTGTATCAAAACTTTGGTAAAAATAATTTTCAAATTTAGAGGCACCTTTTACAAGTTTGTTTAACCCATAAACGGTAGCTACCCAAATATTTTCTTCTGAATCGCATAAAACCTGAAAAGCCCAATCATTTGACAGGGTACTATTCTGTTCAGTATAATGATAAAAAATATTGTTTTTTCGATCAAATTTATCAATTCCGTTGCCGTGGGGAACTACCCAAAGATTTCCTTGTTTGTCTTCATCTATCGATCGAATATCGTTATTTGCAACCGATTTGGTGTCATTAGGATTATTCACATAGGTATAAAACTTGTCCTCGTTTTTATCGTAATATTGGAGGCCACCCATATTTGTGCCTATCCACATATTATTCTGGCTGTCGTTAAAAATACACCCCACAGCTCCTTTCCCCAAACTAAATTGATCATTTGTATCATAGCCAAAATCCCTAACATTATATCCTTCCTCATTAAAAACTTCAATCCCATTAAATGCATTTCCCAGCCACCAATTCCCTTCATTATCAAAAGCAATTGCTGAAATATTTGAATGCCTTATATTCCATGGATAATCAGACTTTGAATTATATAATTCAAAACCTTTAGGGACAACCCTTTTGCCTATTCCTGAGCTATGGTATGTCCAGTAATTTCCTTGCCTGTCCTGAAATATTCCTAAAACCGCTTCTTTTATGGAGAAAGCATTGTTTTCGCGGGAATAATACCCATAAAAACTATCGTTTTTCTCATCATACAATTTTAATCCTGTAAGATCACATGTCCATAACCTGTTATCCAGGTCTTTGTATACAAAAAAAGCATAACCAACATAGGAGTCATAAACAGGATACCTCTTGATGGTATAATCCAGAAGGTTTAAAGAATTAATACCTCCTCCATAAGTGGCAATCCACAGTTTATTCCCATGTATTCCAATATCTCTGATCTCATTACTTGATAAACCAGTTTTATCAGGCAGGTAGTTAAATAGCTTTGTTTTCTTATTCTTTTGATCATAAAAAGTCACTCCTCCATCATCAATGGCACCAATCCACAAATTATTTTCTTTATCAAAAATAAAACTGGAAACAAATCCTTTCTCTATTTCATAAAATAGGGAGAATGTTTTTGTGATTTCATTAAATACATAAATTGATTTACCGGATGACCTATAAATATCACCATGAATATCTTGTTTAATGGCACTTATTTGCAGGCTTTTAAGCCCTGCCATTTTTATTTCATTTGCAACTGTCTTAAAGTTATCCAATGAATAATTATAAATACTAATCCCCAAATTAGAGGTTACCCAGATACGGCCATCAGTATCAGCAAAAAGATGAACAATACTATTATTTGGTATCGAATTAGAATCGTTGGGGTTATACTTATAACTATTAAAGTTGGCGCCATTAAATGAATACAAACCATTTTTTGTGCCAACCCAAATCGTACCTAATGTATCTTGTGTTAAAGAAGTTACATAACTTCCTGATGTAAATTTATCTTCAAGAGGATCGATAAACCTCATGTTCAGATTCTGGGAATAACCCCCGAAATTTAACACAAATAAAAGTGCCGTTAAATAAAACAACTTCCTATACATTCCCCCTCATTTTCCAATAATGATGATTAAATGTAACATTTAAATCATAAATAATCATTTTTTTTAATAGATGATTACACGAAACGATTATTAGGTGAATGCTTTAATCTAAACTTCTGTTCGCATTTTTTTGTATATTAATAAGGGTTCACAGGTAATTTTCAAGATTACGCCGAAAAAATTGTTCGATTTATAAAAAAAATGGATTACTTAGAAATCATTAAATATTATAATAAATTCCCTTTACTAAAACGATAAAAGAATGAAACTACTTGGAAATCTGGTTTGGCTTATATTTGGAGGATTAGCCATCTTTGTAGAATATGTTTTAGCCGGCTTAGCCCTTTGCATCACCATTGTTGGAATTCCCTTCGGCTTACAAGCTTTTAAACTTGCAGTGTTGGCACTATGGCCTTTTGGGCAAAAAATTGAATACATGGATTATGCCCCTGGCTGCTTATCAACCATTATGAATGTTTTATGGTTTTTGATTGGTGGCATCTGGATTGCATTAACCCACTTGTTTTTCGGAGTGTTACTTGGAATAACAATTATTGGTATTCCATGGGCCAGGCAACATTTTAAAATGGCATCGTTGGCTTTAACACCCTTTGGCCGAAAACTAGTGAACTAATTAAAATAAGTGCTTTTACTGAATTATTTCATTTTTATATTGAAAAAAATAGAACTAATTTGTAGATAATTACAGATTTGTATTTTAAGTATTTTCTGATTACTAATTAGTTAAATTTTGCCAAATTATAATTGATAATGAAATATATCAAAACCGTCGAAGAGGCTATTAATTCAACAAATTTAAAACCCGGAAGTATGATTTATACAGCCGGTAATGCAGCCACTCCTCAGGCTCTGCTAAAACAAATAGCCAAGGACAAATCAATAAAAGACATTGAATTACTTAGCGTATTGTTATTAGGCGATGTAAAAGAGCTATTTGACGATGAGGTATGCCGCCGGATTAAACACAGAGTTATTTTTTCGGGCCCCTATTCCCGCAAAGCATTAAACAGCGGATTAGCCTCTTACCAGCTTATCCACTTATCTGATATTCCTAATCAACTTACAAAATACTTAAAACCAACTGTAGCACTCATCAGTGTTAGTGGCCCTGATAAAGGAGGGAATTATAGTTACACTACATCAGTTGAGGCAATTCCGGCAGCGGTAGAATCGGCAAAAGCTTCAAAAGGGCTTGTTATTGCTGAAAGAAATAAACAAATGCCTTTTGTTTTAGGAACAACAATTCATGAATCAGAAATTGATTTTCTAATTGATACAGATTACCCCATTCCTTCGACACCCATTCATAAACCAGATGAAACAGCTCAAAAAATCGGTAAATTAATAGCCGAACTATTTATAACCGATGGCACAACCTTACAATACGGAATTGGAGAAGTTCCTGAAGCTGTTACCGATGCTATTATTGCAAAAGGAGTAAAAGATTTGGGGATTTATACTGAGCTATTTACCGATTCCATGCGGAAACTGATTACCGAAGGTGTGGTCACCAATAAATATTCCGACGTTAACTTTTCCATTTCATCCATTTTCCTGTCAGCAAATGACGAAGGTTATAATTGGCTTGATTATAACAGTTCCGTTCAATCGAGGCCGTGCAACCTAACCAATAGTATTCTGGAAATTTCACAGCAACATAAAATGGTGGCAATCAATAGTGCCATAGGGGTCGACCTGCATGGCAACATCTGGGCCGATTCGCTCAAAGCCCGGCAAATATACAGTGGAATTGGAGGGCAGGCCGATTTCCTGAGAGGTTCTTACCTTTCAAAAGATGGCTATGGAATTATTGCCATGAAATCGACAACCGAATCGGGCATTTCAAAAATAGTTGACATGTGCCCCGAAGGTATTACAACTACTGCCATTGCTGCCGATCCGGTTATTATTGTTACTGAAAACGGAGCTTTTAATCCCATGGGGTTAAATTTAGGAGAACATGCCATTGGCATTTCACACCTGGCTGAGCCGGCTACGCGTGAATTCCTGTTGAAAAAAATATTCGATAGCCCTGAATTTTGCAAACCTCGCGAAGCCCTGAGTGATAAACCACCCAAAGGATTTATTCCCTATGATGCTTTATAATTTTTTTGCAAAACAAAATAATGTAACCCTTTTAATTAAAAAAATGTAATTACATTGTTTACAGATTTAATATTTGTGGCGAATTTGGATCAATAAATAATTAATTATTATGGAAAACTATAAATTGGTATTGCGTGGCGACCTCAACCAGAACGGTTATTTATATGGTGGCAACCTCTTAAAATGGGTCGATGAATTTGCCTGGATAGCAGCAACCCTTGATTTTCCCGATTGCAGCTTTGTAACTATAGCCATGGATGATGTGGTATTCAAAAAAAGCATCAAAGAAGGAACTATATTAAAGTTTAAAATCGAACAATCCGCTATAGGCAATACTTCAGCAAACTATTCGGTTCATGTATTTTGTCTGGGAAATAAAATTAATAACAGTTTAGTTTTTACCACAAGTGTCACTTTTGTTCGAATCGATAGCCAAGGAAATAAACTTCGTATTACACAATAATTGTACTACAAAAACTATTTCCTTTTTACTACTTATCTCAAAAAACAATTGTTATAATCACTCCCAAATCAATTCTAATTTTACCCTTATGTTAACTCACTGATTTGCACCTGAAAAAAGAGATGTTATACAATATGTTTGCTTCTTATTCATAATTTCAAAAAAAAATCAAAAACCCTTTTAGATCAAGCTTTCTCTGAGTTTATAATTCATTTAAAGATACAAATTATGGTTCTAAAACATATTTTTTAAAATCAAAAATATTCTAATTTTAAGGTCAATGATTACTACGTATTGTTTCAAATATTGAAGAATTTCTACATTGAGCGAGACAACTGAAACATATTTTATTTCCCTTTTTACCTTCGAAAAAACTGAGGTGGCAATATATATTGGACAACTTATTAATGTTGTACTTGATAAAAACCAGCTTAAATTCAGCTAGATAAACGTATAGCTGATAATTTTCTTAAACATTTCTTTTGATAATAGGTTTTTAAAATTGACAATAAACTAATTTTTTAATTTTTTTTAATCCTTTATTATGGTAAATAAAATCACAAGTTTTGGCGAGTATCTTCAGAAGTACCAGGAAAGTGTAGCAAATCCTGAAGGTTTTTGGAGCAATATTGCTGAAAGCAATTTCTGGCGTAAAAAATGGGACAAAGTCCTTGATTGGAAATTTGAGGGCGAAGGTGCTCCTGATATTAACTGGTTTGTTAATGGTAAACTGAACATTACAGAAAACATATTCGAAAGAAATATGTTTATGCGCAAAGATCAGGTTGCAATAATTTGGGAACCCAATGATCCAAAAGAAAAAGAAATTAAATTAACCTACGGCGAATTATTTGATAAGGTTAAACAATTTGCCAACGGATTAAAAAAGTTAGGTGTTAAAAAAGGCGATAGAGTAGCCATTTATTTGCCAATGGTTCCCGAATTAGCAATCGCTATGCTGGCATGTGCCAGAATCGGAGCAATCCACTCAATTGTTTTTGCCGGCTTCTCAGCTACTGCCCTTGCCGACCGTGTAAACGATTCAACATGCAACGTTGTTATAACATCGGATGGTGGTTACCGTGGTACCAAAACTATCCCTCTAAAAGCTATTGTTGATGAAGCATTAAAAACATGCCCTTCTGTTAAGCATAATATTGTTTTAAAACGGACAGGCGAACAAATCAACTTTAACAAAGAAATAGATATTTGGTGGCACGATTTAATTAAAGATGTCAGCACTGAAAATGTAGCCGAAGTAATGGACTCTGAAGATGTACTGTTTATTCTTTATACTTCAGGATCAACGGGAAAACCCAAAGGTGTAGTTCATTCCACTGCAGGTTATATGGTTTATGCCGAATACACATTCAAAAATGTATTTCAGTACAGCGATGGAGATGTATGGTGGTGTACTGCCGATATAGGTTGGGTAACGGGCCACTCGTACATTGTTTATGGCCCACTGTTAACGGGTGGTACCTCTGTTATGTTTGAAGGAGTACCTACATGGCCCGATGCCGGAAGGTTCTGGGAAGTTGTAGATAAATACAAAGTCACTCAATTTTATACAGCTCCAACCGCGATCCGTGCATTAGTGGCTCAAGGTGACGAATGGGTTACAAAACACGACCTGAGTTCATTAAAAGTATTAGGAACAGTTGGTGAACCAATTAATGAAGAGGCATGGAGATGGTATCACGACCTGGTTGGACAAGGCCGTTGCCCAATTGTTGATACATGGTGGCAAACTGAAACCGGAGGAATTATGATTACCCCACTGGCCGGAATTACACCTACCAAACCTTCGTTAGCGACCCTGCCACTTCCGGGAGTTCAACCTATTCTAGTCGATCCTGAGGGGAAAGAATTAACAGGAAATAGCGTAGAAGGTATTTTATGCATTAAATTCCCTTGGCCCGGAATGCTGCGTACTACCTACGGTGACCACACAAGATGCTACCAAACCTATTTTTCAGCCTTTAAGGGATTATACCTCACAGGCGACGGTGCCAAACGCGACGAAGAAGGTTATTACAGAATTATTGGCCGTATCGATGACGTTATCAACGTTTCGGGGCACCGTATTGGAACTGCTGAAGTTGAGGATGCTATCAATCAACATCCGAAAGTGAACGAATCGGCTGTAGTTGGTTACCCGCACGCGATAAAAGGTGCAGGGATATATGCATACGTAATTTGCGATGAATTATCTGACGATGAATTAGGTACTATTGAAGCTGAAATCAGGGCAACAGTGACCAAATATATTGGGCCAATAGCTAAACCTGATAAAATCCAAATAGTAAGCGGCCTTCCAAAAACCCGCTCAGGGAAAATTATGCGCCGTATCCTCCGAAAAATTGGAGAAGGCGATGCTTCAAACCTTGGTGACACATCTACCCTCCTCGATCCTGGAGTTGTCGATCAAATTATTGACGGAGCTAAAGTAGAAGTAAAACGCTAACCAAATAAATTATTAAAAGCATCCTTTTTTAAGGGTGCTTTTTTTATTTCAACTTAAAAACCAAATTATGAACAATCAAAAAATACAAAACCGAGGATTTGTTGTCCTGGGAGCAATACTTATACAATTAGCCTTAGGAGCTATCTATGCATGGTCTGTATTTACTCCTTCTCTCACTGCCGAAGGTTGGACAAAATCAGACACTCAATGGGTTTTTGCCATCGGACTGGCTTCATTTGCTATTTTTATGGTTTTAGCCGGCAAAAAACTGGTTAGCTGGGGCCCGCAAAAACTAACTTTTTTAGGTGGAATAATACTGGGAATGGGATATATTTTAGCTGGTATTATAGGAGGAACAAACTTTTGGGCTTTACTTATTTTATTAGGCGTTATAGGCGGAGCAGGAATAGGTTTTGCATATGTTGTGCCAATTGCTGTGGGTATGAGGTGGTTTCCCGATAAAAAAGGAATGATAACTGGACTTGCCGTTGCCGGATTTGGGTTTGGGGCTATGTTGTGGGTTAAATTAGGAGGATCATGGGGCCATTTAATTAATAACCTTGGCCTTTCCAGTACATTTATGATTTATGGAATCGCTTTTATTGCCATGGTAATTATTGGTGGTTTATGGATGAAGTTCCCACCTGAAGGATGGAAACCTAAAGGTTATGAAGAAGCTAAAGCAAGCGCTTCAGGGAAACCTGACGTTGCAAATATATCAAGCAAACAAATGCTCTCAAAAGTTCAATTTTACCTGATATTCCTGACATTCGTTGTGAGTGCAGGTGCCGGGCTTATGTCAATTGGACTGATGAAACTTTATCCCATGGAAGCATTAACAGCAAATGGACTCTCAACTGCCGAAGCAAGTGCTATTGCAGGTACTGCCATGGCTGTTTTCTTTTCACTTGCAAATGGATTAGGAAGGATTATCTGGGGAATTTTAAGTGATAAACTGGGGCGCAAAACGTCTATCCTAATTATGACCGCAACTCAGGGATTGCTTGTAATTGCATTTACTTATATGGCTGGAAACGAATATCTACTTTATTTAGGGGCCACTCTTATTGGATTTAACTTTGGAGGCAACTTTGCACTATTCCCAACTATTACAGCCGATACTTTTGGAGCAAAAAACGTGGGGCAAAACTACCCATTTGTGTTTCTGGCATATGGTGTTGGTGGAATATTAGGGCCCATTATGGGTGGCAAAATGGGCGACTTAAATAATTTTGCCCTCGCATTTACTATTTCCGGTATTGCCGTGCTCATTGGCACCGTACTAATTTTCTTTGTTAAACCGGCAAAACAATAGTATTTACCTGCTAAAGCAACTTTTAAAATAGCATCTGATAAAGTCAGGTGCTATTTTTTTTTAAATTTTCAAACAAAATGTTTAAAAACAGGTTACGACAGGATTGTTTTTTACAATGAAAAATGAACTTTTGCACCTATAAAAATCATATAATTCAGTGGTTTAGTTTTATTTAAACCTCTAACTTAATTTAAGAACCATATTTCGAATTAATTTTCAAACATGTTTTTTTTTATGTTTTTTATATAGAATTTCTGCAATTTTACAGGAATTCATAGCATACGAACTCAAAACATTCAAAATAAAAATATAATCAAATGGCGATCAAGAAGTTAGATAGCATTTTCAAACCAAAGAGAATTGCTTTAATAGGTGTATCAAACAATGTATCAAGTGTTGGTGGGATTACCCTGAAGAATTTAGTAGGAGGAGGATATAATGGTGTTGTATATCCTGTTAATCCAAAAAGAGAAGCAGTGCTGGGGATTCCTTGTTTTCCAAATGTTCAAAGCCTTCCTAAAACTCCCGATTTAGCAGTAATTATGACTGCTGCAAAATTTGTCCCTCAGTTGGTTAAAGAATGCGGCGAAGCCGGAATTCCGGGAATCATAATTATGTCGGCCGGTTTTAAAGAGTCAGGAGAAGAGGGAAAAATTCTGGAAGAACAAGTAAAAGCTGAAAAAGCAAAATTCCCCGATATGCGAATTATTGGGCCTAACTGCCTTGGTATTCTTGTTCCGGGCTTAAATATGAATGTAAGTTTCGCCGATGGTATGCCCAAAAAAGGGCATGTGGCATTTATCTCACAATCGGGTGCATTGTGTACTTCGGTACTTGACTGGGCCTACGAAACCAATATCGGCTTTTCATACTTTGTTTCTATTGGAAACTCGATGGATGTTAGTTTTGGCGACCTCATTGATTATTTCGGACAAGATCCAAATACAAAATCAATTGTTTTATATGTTGAATCACTTGCCAATGCAAGGGCTTTTATGTCGGCAGCAAGGGCTTTTGCACGAAAGAAACCAATTATAGTATATAAATCAGGACGATTCCCTGAATCGGCTGCCGCAGCAGCTTCACACACAGGTGCATTAGCTTCTGAAGATTCGATATACGATGCTGTTTTCAGAAGAGCAGGTGTTGCCAGGGTTTATGGTTTTGGCGATATTTTTGACTTTACCGACCTTATTGGCCGTAAAAGAATACCTAAAGGAGCAAATTTAGCAATTGTCACAAATGCTGGTGGCCCGGGTGTTATGGCTACCGATTCATTGATTTCCTGGGGAGGAAAACTTGTCAAACTTTCAGATGATACAATGCAAAAACTGAATGATTACCTCCCTCCTTTCTGGTCGCACGGTAATCCGGTTGATGTTTTAGGAGATGCAACACCCGAACGATTTGCTAAATCAACTGAAATTGTACTTCAGGATAAAAATGTAGATGCTGTGTTGGTTCTTCTTACACCACAAGCAATGACCGCCCCAACTGAAACTGCCGAAGCAATAACTGCAATAGCAGGTAAAACATCAAAAACGATTATGGCTGCCTGGTTGGGTGGTGCCAGTATGAAAGCAGGAATGGCCGTTTTTAACAAAGCAGGAATTGCTGCCTATTCTGCCCCTGAACAAGCCATTCAGGCATTTATGACCCTATCAAACTATTCTGAAAACCTCCAACTTTTATATGAAACACCAAAAGAGGTTCCTGTTTCGTTTACCTACGACCGTAATGAATTACGTCAAAAATATTTAACCAATATTTTTCCAAAAGCTAAAATCCTTAACGAAGACGATTCTAAACTACTTATAAACGATTATGGAATTGCAACCACCCACCCCACACCTGCTGCTACCGAAGATGAAGCAGTTAGGATAGCCGGAGAAAAAGGATACCCTGTTGTCCTGAAAATATACTCACCTGATATTACGCATAAAAGTGATGTTGGTGGTGTAGCCCTAAATATCGAAAATGAAGAAATGGTAAGGGCAACTTTTCGGAATATGGTAAAAACAGCTGCCGAAAGAATGCCTGACGCCAGGATTGATGGCGTTACCGTTCAAATTATGGTAGATACCAAAGATGCCGTTGAATTAATTTTAGGCATCAAAAAGGACCCGGTATTTGGAACCGTTATGTTGGTGGGTATGGGTGGTACAACTGCCGAGTTATTTAAGGATAAACGGTTAGAATTTCCTCCTTTAAATGAACACCTGGCAAGGCAAATGTTGGAATCACTTCAAATTTATCCATTACTGGCAGGGTACAGGGGTGATAAAGCCAAAAACATCGATAAGTTAATCGAAGCAATGATCCGCATGTCGTATCTGGCTGCCGATTATCCTGAAATTGAAGAACTGGACATTAATCCGTTAATTGTAACTCCTGATAATGTAGTTGCCCTGGATGCAAGAATTGTGGTTGATGAAAACATTATGAAAAATCCGGTGAAAGAATACTCTCACCTTATTTTACGACCATACCCTGAAAGCCTTATTATTGATAGTGCTTTAAAAGATAACCAACCTGTTCAGCTGAGGCCCATTAAACCTGAAGATGAACCTTTATGGCTGGAATTATTGGGAAGCTGTTCCAAAGAATCAATCTACTCCCGATTTAGGTATGATTTTTATTTTGATTCGCATGACGTGGCAACTCAATTTTGTTTTATTGATTACGACCGCGAAATAGCAATTGTTGCCGAGATAGAGGATGAAGGCAGAAAAAAACTCATTGGTGTTGGCCGATTAATTGCCGACCCTGATGTTGAAATAATGGAATACGCCATTCTTATCACCGATAAGTGGCAGAAAAAGGACCTCGGCCATATCTTAACAGAATACTGTATCGAAATAGCCAAAAAAAGAGGTATAAAAAAGCTTGTTGCTGAAACAACAAAAGACAATAAACCAATGATTGCAGTCTTCAGAAAATTAAATTTCAAAATACGTTTTAACGAAGACACGACTGTTTCGGTGCATAAATACCTAACGGGCGATGAATCATAAATTACAAATTATTTAAGATATCTTTAAAAATAATAAATATCTCTTCCCGGCAGTATTTCATTTTCCTGCCGGGAAGTTTAATGAAATATTGGCTAACTAGGAATGAATAAAATTGCAGAAGCAGCCGAACTTATCAGAAATGCTAAATATGCAGTAGCTTTTACAGGAGCAGGTATTTCTGTTGAAAGTGGTATTCCTCCTTTTAGAGGGGAAGATGGTTTGTGGGAAAAACACCACCCTATTTTCCTTGAAATTGATTTTTTTCAAAAAAATCCCTTTAAATCCTGGCTAAAAATAAAAGAAATATTTTACGACAAACTAAAAGACTCAGAACCTAATTTGGCTCATAAAGTTCTGGCAAAAATGGGCGAGCGAAGTTTTATCGAATCCATTATCACACAAAATATTGACCACCTACACCAGAAAGCCGGGAGCAAGTTTGTATATGAGCTTCATGGCACGTACAAACAGTTGGTTTGTTTAGAATGCAATTCGGAATACGATTTAAGTTTTGCCGATTTAAACTTCCTTCCTCCCACCTGTTACATTTGTAAAGGCATTTTAAAACCCGACATGGTATTTTTTAATGAACAAATCCCCCACTTTGCAAAAAAACGTTCATTTGATGAAGCAAAACAAGCCGATGTTTTTATAATTATCGGAACAAATGCCGAAGTCCTTCCTGCAGCTAGAATTCCCGAAATTGCTAAAGAAAATGGTGCAACAATTATCGAAATAAATATAAAAGAGTCGCATTTCACAAATACAATTACTGATATTTTCCTCAAAGGAAAAGCTACTGAAGTATTGTGGGGCATAGGCGAATACTTGTATCTGTAAAAGTGCACTGACTATAGGAATAAAAAGTATTACTTCTTATCTGCAGATCCATTAAACTCTGGTTTGGAAATAATAGAAAATTTATATTTATCACCTCTGTAAAAAGATTTCTCAATCTCAACAACTTTATCATCAGAGCAAAAAATAGCACTATCTAAAATAAAAACGGGTAAAGGAATTTCTGATTCGAAATAATTATCTTGAGCATTAGGGTTAAAAATAGTAGTACTTAATGTTTGTTTAATATCACTAAGTTTCAAATTATATATTTCCTCATAAATTTTAAAAAAAGGCTTTTGAGCCTCTAACATATTTATTTTTGGACAAATCTTAAGTGAAATATATCTGGTTTCATCTTTTAGTAAAACATCGTTAGCGTACCTAAGCCGATGAATTTTCACAACAGGCCCTTCAATAATATGATGATGTCCGCTGATATCGGTAGAGATTCCTGCTTCTAAAATTGTTTTTTCTAAAATTATGTTTTTGGGCGTAAATCCCTCTTTGACCAAATTTTCATCAAATCCTTCGCGGGTAGCATATACTGACCCTAATGTTCGTGTAAGATGTTTATCCTGTGTCCTGTTTATTACAAAAGTACCTTTGCCCTTGATTCGGGTTGCCCAACCTTTTAATTCCAACTCCTGGAGGCTTTTCCTGGCTGTAGTATTACTTATACTATGATTTTTTATAAGTTCGTTTTCTGATGGAATTTTATCGCCAGGCTGCAATTCCCCAGCTTCAATCATTTTTATGATTTCATTACTAATTTGAATGTACTTAGGCTGCGATCTAGTCATTTGATATAAGAATTTCTAAATGCAAATATAAAAAATAATTAGCTAGGATTTGTTTTTTACATGCCAATAGTTATATTTGCATACAAATTTACTTAGTGCGTTAAGCTCATGACAAAAAAATACATTAAATGGATTCCTTGGATTATCGTTGCAATGGCATTTATTGCAACTGCGTTGAGTTTCCTTGACCGTCAGGTACTTTCTATATCGATAATCCGAATTAAAGAAGATTTCCACATTTCCGATATCGAATATGGTTTTATTAATACTGGTTTTTTAATAAGCTATGCCATCATGTTTACAGTTGGTGGTATCCTTATCGACCGTTACGGCAGCCGACTGGGCTTAGCAATTTCTGTAGGAATCTGGTCATTTGCAACTCTACTCCATAGTTTTGCAAACAGTGCATTTCAATTTGGGTTATACCGGTTTTTTCTTGGAGTTGGTGAAGGAGGTGCTTTCCCCGGAGCTATAAAAGCGGTTGTTGAATGGATTCCGAAAAAGAGGCAAGCACTTGCCAATGGAATAGCAATTGGAGGTTCGGCGTTAGGTGCTGTAATTGCGCCTCCGCTTTGTGTCTATTTAATTGGCATTACAGGCTGGAGAGGAGTATTTGTTGCCACCAGCATTATTGGATTTTTGTGGGTAGTAATATGGTTGCTCCTTCCAAAGAGAAGTAAAACAAAAAAGCTTCAGATCCAGGAAAAACCTGAAAAGAAGAATAATCCAAACCTGATTAGAATCCTGAAGATTAAAGAGGTTTGGGTTTTCATACTGATCCGTTTTTTGCTTGATCCCATATTCTATTTTTATATGTTTTGGATCCCAAAATACCTTAACGAAGCCAGAGGCACCAGCATCGAACTCATTGGAAACTTATTCTGGATACCATTCCTGGCCTTAGGATTTTCAAATATGCTGGGTGGGTGGATCTCCGATGGCATCCTAAAAAAAACAAACAATCTGAATATAGCCAGAAAATCAGTAATGGGCGTTGCCGCTCTATTAACAATTCCTGCTCTGTTCGTTAAAATTGCCCCATCTGCCGGATTTGTGATTTTCCTTTTGGCGGTTGCATTCTTTGCACACGGACTTTGGATTACCAACTATATTACTTCCATCAGCGATATTTTCGGGAAGACTGCAACTTCAACGATTGTAGGTTTTTCAGGAACTGCGGGAGCATTATCGTCATTAATTATTAATCCTATTATCGGTTTGATTATTACTAATTTTTCATACGATCCGATGTGGATTTATTCGGGGGTAATGTATTCAGTTGCGTTCCTGTTTTTTATATTTCTAATACCAAAAATCAAATTACACGAGGCATATATTAACCTATAAATATGCATGCAATATAAATTCTATTCAAATCAACTTAGTGCGTAAATAAACTCATAACAAAGCGTAAATAAATATAAATGGAAAAAACTAAAAATTCACACAGGATCGGAGTATTTGGAGTAGGATTCGATAAGTATTGGGGGCAATTCCCGGGTCTTCTAGATGAGTTAATGCAGAAACAGGAAGTTTTTCTTGGAAAAATTAAAGATAAAGAAGCTACAATTATGGATTTTGGCATGATCGATAATCCCCAAAAAGCTTATGAGGTTGTCAAAAAACTGGAAGCTGCAAACCTTGATTTAATTTTCTGCAATATGTTAACCTATGCCACTTCTGGAGTCTTTGGTATAATAATAAAAACCTTACAGGTGCCTATCGTAATGGTTGCTTTACAACCCCGGAAAGCACTGGATTATTCACAGGCATCGACTTACATGCAATTAATGAACGATGACATTTGTGCTTTACCCGAGTTTGGTGGTGCAGCTATTCGGTTTGGGAAAAAAGTCCCGGATATGATAATTGGTTCGTTGTACGATGACGCAGAAGCAGATCAACAAATTGATGAATATTGCCGTATTGCAAAAGTTTTACATGGTTTAAAGAATGCACATTTCGGCCATCTGGGGCATCCGTTAAATGCAATGTTAGATATGCATACGGATGCAACCATGCTAACCTCGTTTTTCGGCAGCCATATTGTTCAATGCGAAGCCAACCAAATAATGGATAGCTTTTATAAAGTTTCTGAGGAAGAAATTAAAAAAGCAGAAAATAAGATACTTGATTTTTTCGACACTCCCGATCCGGTTTCAGATCCGATCTCAATGAAGTTGAAAGATGACGATTTAAGGATAGCTGCAAAAGTAAGTGTTGCTTTAGAAAAATTTATTATTGACAATAACCTAAACGGATTAGCATATTATTATAATGGCCCAGAGAATAGCGAATTAAGGACTGTAATGTCGAACCTGATTGTTGGCAATTCGTTGCTTGCTGCAAAACACATACCCATGTGTGGTGAATCAGACCTAAAAACACTGATAGCCTTGTTTATATTCGACCGTTTAGGCATTGGTGGTAGTTTTGCTGAATTTCATCCGATTGATTTCAATGAAGGCTTTGTATTGGTAGGTCACGATGGTCCCCATAATATCTCAATAGCCGATGGCAAACCGGCGTTACGTAGCCTGAAAAAATACCACGGTAAACCAGGGAATGGAGCCGGCGTTGAATTTAAAATCAAAGAAGGACCAATTACTATGCTTTCAATTAATTCAACCTACAATGGAAAGTTTAAATTTGTAATTGCAGAAGGTGAATCTGTATCTGGACCAATACCACCTACCGGAAATACAAACACCAGAGGATTTTTTAAACCAGACATTAAGACATTCCTGACAAAGTGGGTCAGTGAAGGACCTACTCACCATTTTTCATTAGGAATTGGCCACCATGCTGGAACTATTCAAAAAATTGCTAATTATTTGAATATCGAATCGGTTATCATTAACTAAACCTAAAAAAATATTATTATGCAAATTTATAATCAAAGCAGGTTGATAAATCTCCTTAAGTTTGCTCTGTTTGTTTTGGTAATTGGATTTTTGTCATGTAATGAAAAACAACCGGCCGATATAAACAAACCTAATATACTTTTAATTTTTACCGACCAGCAGAATTCCTATGCCATGAGTGCAGCAGGGAATATTAATTTAAACACACCTGCCATGGACTTGCTTGCCAACCAGGGAATAATGTTTAAGCAGGCATACTGTACATCACCAGTTTGTGGTCCTGCCCGTAGCAGCATTGTTTCCGGAAAGATGCCTCATCAAACAGGCGTTGAATGGAATGGGCAAAGCATGCACGAAAATGTAATCACTTCGGGAGAAATTTTAAGAGAAAATGGATATAAAACGGTTTGGGGCGGCAAGTGGCATCTGCCCGAAAGTTATCCACAACGAAAGGCTGCAAAGAACAAAGAAATAAAAGGATTTGATGTGCTTCCATTCTGGAATCCTGAAGAGCCACGTTGGTTTTTAGGTGCTGAAACAGATCCTCCACTCACCGAATCTGTTGTTGATTTTTTGAATAAATATGATGAAGAAAAACCATTCTTTCTCGCAGTCAGCTACCACAATCCCCACGATATTTGTATGTATGCACGGAAAGATGGTTGGGTAACGGAAGAAGATTCGCTTCTTGAAATAAGGCATTATGGATTTAAGTACAAATTACCCGATGTAATGGGAGAATACCCGGGGAACATAAAAAACCTTCCTCCACTACCATTTAACCACCCAATTGAAAAAAATGAACCTGAATTTATCACCGATAAAAGAAAATACCATAACGAATACGGACTGGAAACTAAACTGGCAAATGCAGAATTTACCGAATTAGAATGGAAAGGATACCTAAATGCCTATTACCGACTTACAGAAATGGTTGACACCGAAATTGGAAAAGTTTTAACAGCACTCAAAGAGAATGGTTTAGATGGAAATACCCTGATAATCTTTACCTCCGACCATGGAGATGGAGCGACAGCCCATAAGTGGGCAGCAAAGTTGAGCTTTTATGAAGAATCGGCAAAAATACCATTAATAATATCATATCCCGGTAGAATCCCATCAGGAACAGTAAATCAGAAAAACCTAGTATCGCAAATCGACCTTCTGCCAACTATGCTGGATTATGCGAACATTGAATACCCTAAACCGCTCACCGGCAAAAGCATAAAACCAATTATTGAAAATAGCTCATCTGAATGGCGTGATTACCTGGTTGTTGAACTGGCAGACTATAAAAAGGATCCTACCCGCAAAGGAAGGATGGTTCGATATAAACAATTCAAATATAACCTATACACCTCCAAAGAAGAACAACTATTCGATCTCAAAAATGATCCGGGAGAAATTCACAATCTACTTTTATCAAACGATTATGAAAATATTCGTAATGAATGCCGAAAAAAAATTCAGGAATGGGCGCAAGCTACCACAGATAGTTTTGCTATTAACATTTTGAAACCATAATACCTACCTCATATGAAAAAAAACTTATACATATTAATAGCAATTCTTTTTATACTTATTTCGTGCAATAAGAATAAAATCGATGAACAAAATTATGAAACCCTGAAGCAAGGATTTTTCAATCCACCGTCCATTGCAAAACCAAAAGTTTATTGGTGGTGCCTTAATGGGAATATTGATACACTTAGGGCAAAACAAGAGTTAATGGCTATGAAGGAGGCTGGGATTGGAGGCTTCGACTTTTTTGAAATAGGTGTCCCCAAAGGAAATGAGATTCCAAGAGGTCCAGCCTTTTTAAGTAAAGAATCACTTAAAATCATTAAGTTTATAATAGATGAAGCTGACGAATTAGGATTATCAGTTGGGTTCAACCTTGCAAGTAGTTGGAATGCAGGGGGAAGCTGGGTAAAACCGGAACATGGAGGCAAGTCTCTTTACCGTTCAATAATAAAAACTAATGGCGGCAGTGGCAAACAGAGCCTTAAAATCCCTTTCCCTGAGGTTTCATTCCCCAAAAAAATGCTTATCGGCCATCGAAGAGAACCTCTCATTACTTTTGATGAAAATGGCAGGCCTGATTACTACGAAAATGTAGCGATTTTGGCAGTCCCGAAAAACAATACTAACAAACTGGATACAAGCCAGGTTATTAATGTTACTAAATTTTTTGATAAAGAAAACGATATCCTAAACTGGGAGACACCTCCTGGAGAATGGGAAATTCAACGTTATATATGTTCCAACTCTGGTCAACAGGTTGTAATGCCCAGCCCGTTATCAGCCGGTCTGACTATCGACCATTTCGATTCAACTGCTGTTGAAACACACCTGTTATACATTATCAACAAATTGCAATCAGTTTTAGGCGATTTCAAAAATACAGCGTTAAAAAGTTTTTACCTGGCAAGTTATGAAGCACGTGGTTTTGTGTGGACATCATCGTTGGTTAACGAATTTAATAAGCAACATGGATATGATATTTCTAAACTAATCCCAATTTTTTTTGAACCAGAACTATTCACAGATAAAATAACGCAAAAAGTACAGGCTGACTTCAAAAAAACATTGTCTGAGTTAATGATCAATAACCTGTACCGGAAATCGAAAGAAATCTGTAACCAATATGGTTTAAAAATAAATTCTGAAGCAGGAGGTCCGGGGTTTCCTCTTTACAATGGCCCCGCAGAACCGCTGAAAGCCCTTGGATCACTGGATATACCGAGAGGTGAATTTTGGATTAACCATTCGCGGTATTATATGGATAGTAACGAAAAGGACAGTATCGATGTTTTAAATATCGTAAAGGAGGTATCTGCCGCTTCGCATATTTATCAAAAAGGTATAGTTGAAGAAGAAGCTTTTACTTCATTCCAACATTGGCAGGAAGGTCCTTTCGATATTAAACCCAATGGAGATAAGGCATTTTGTGAAGGAATGAACCGAGTAGTATTTCATGGATTCAGCCACAATATTACAGGCAGCGGTTATCCCGGATATGTTTATTCAGCAGGTACGCATTTTAATGATAAACGAGTATGGTGGCCAAAAGTAAAACCATTCGTTGAATATCTAACACGGCTTTCTTATATTTTTCAGGAAACCGATTTTGTTGCCGATGTCCTATATTATTATGGAGATAAGATTCCAAATGCTGCAACTCCAAAAAACACACATTTTAGAGTTGGTGCGGGATATGACTACGAGGTAATAAACTCCGAAATTTTGATTAACAATCTTGAATATAAAAATGGAAAATTAGTGTTGTCGAATGGTGCTGAATTTAGCATTTTAGCTTTGGAATACGAGAAAATAATAAATCCTGAGGTATTGGTTAAACTAATTCAATTAGCAGAACAGGGAGCAATTATTGTAGGAGGAAAACCTGATCAGATTAACGAAATAAAAAATCAACCGATAACTGCCGATGAAGGAAATCTACTAATTAATAAACTTTGGAGCGATGTTTCAGAAGTTAAAAATACTGGTAAGATCTATTCGAAAATTACTCCCGTCAAAGCCTTAGAATATTTGAATATTTCGCCTGACATTGATTATGTAGATAAAGAAAAATTCATATTAGACTATATCCACTATAAAAAAGAAGAGCTAAACTTTTACTTTGTAAGAAACACTACAAACCAATGGATTTCACGCAATTGTAGTTTTCGCTCAGGTGATAAAGTTCCTGAAGTCTGGAATCCGATTTTAGGAGAAATAATACCTATTTCAATTTATAAGCATAACAAAGGAAACATCACAATACCTTTAACTCTTCCTCCAAAAGGTTCTCAATTAATTGTGTTTAAAAATGCTAAAGGAAATAAAAATCATTACACTCAAATTACAGAAGGGAAAGAGCATCCTCCAAAATTAGAATTTAAGAAAAACGGTACTTACTTATTAACAGAGAAAGAAGCGGAACTAGAAGAAAAAAATGGTCAATCAATCAAAATAAATAATTATGCCGAAAAAGTAACACTACAAGGTAGCTGGGAAGTATTGTTTCCTAAAAAGTGGGGAGCACCAGAAAAAGTAACATTCCCAAAACTAATCTCCTGGACAGACTCCAAAATTGAAGGGATTAGATACTTCTCAGGGTTAGCTGCCTACCATAAAAAGTTTCAATTTGATGTTGCCATTAATAACAATGAGAAATACTTCCTTGATCTTGGAGAACTCTCAAAAATTGGAGAGGTTTGGTTAAACGGGGAAAATTTGGGTATTACATGGGCAAAACCATACCGTTTTGATATTACAGAAATCATAAAACAGGGTGACAATGAACTTATTGTAGAAATTGCAAATGTCTGGTCAAACAGGTTAGTCGGCGATGCAATCACCAGTGAAAGTTTCACAAATACAAATATCAATAAAACAATTGTTGGTCAAGAAAGAATTTTGGCCGGCGATCAAACACGTGTCGCTTGGGCTGATGTACCATTAATTAAATCAGGGTTACTGGGGCCGGTTCAAATTATTTCGACCCAACCTATTGAAACAAATAAAACAAACAAGCAATCATTCAATTTTTAAATACAATGAAAACATTCACTTCTAAAACAGCAACAATCTACATATTGGTTCTTTTAACAATACAGTCATTTGCACAAGAATTACCTGAACAATACCGGGAGAATTTTTCAGAATCATTCCCTATACGAAAAGAACAGCGACTGGAGATTAAATCATATATTAATCAGCTTGCGAAGGAAAACACTGATAGGTCACTTAAAATATTCCAACCAAATTATTTCAGCACTGAAGATTATAAAAATTCTTTATTCCCTTACCGAAAAATACTTGGTAATTATTTTGGTTACCCACCTCCCAAAAAAATCGATGGGAGAATAACTAAATTCGCAAAAATTGGAGAAGACAAATACTCTGATTTTTATCGGGTTTGGGTTGAAGTTATTGAAGGCATCCATACTTACGGGCTGTATATGGTACCAAAAAAACGGCATGGAAAAACACCAATGATTATTGCAATGCACGGGGGCGGTGGAAATCCCGAAGCTATTTGCGGTTTAGACACACGCGTAAACTACCATAACTTTGGTTACGAAGCTGTAAAAAGAGGATACATTGTTTGGGCTCCTGCATTGCTCATGCACAGCAACTATAGCGGAGATGAAAAAATGCCTGGTTTAGAAAGGACAACATTTGATACACAGCTAAAACAATTGGGAAGTAGTATAATTGGGCTTGAAATCCACAAAATAATTGAAAGTACAAAAGCGATAATGAACGAACGGGAAGAAATTGACCAGGAACGTGTTGGAATGACAGGCCTTTCATGGGGAGGTTTTTTCACCATGTACACTACGGCATTGTGCCCGTTTATTAAAGCTGCGGCACCTTCGGCATACTTTACCGATAGCAAAGCCGACCTTATGGAAATTTCCGATCCTGAGAAAAGAAATCCTGAAGCACACACTCACAGAGGTTTAGGGCATTTTCAAGTAATCGGACTAATTTGTCCACGACCATGCTTGGTTCAAATGGGTGCAAACGACATGTTATTCGATTTGAACGGGGCTAAAATTGAAGCAGATAAAGCATCCCAATTTTATAAGAAGCTTGGGAAAGCTGAAAGATTTGAATTCAACATACATAAAGGTGGGCATGAATTTGAAATTGAAAGTATTTTCGATTTTTTTAATAAACACATAAGATAAGGATACTTAAAACAGACAAAATAAAACTGAATAAAAGCAGGTAAAAAAATCAAAGTCAGAGATTTAAAACATTTTATCATGAAAAAAATATTTAGTATCCTTTTCTTCCTCCTAGGCTCATTTTTATTGATTGCACAACAGTCTGCACCCAATTATGATGAAGCAAAAATTCCGGTTTATTCATTACCCGATCCACTTGTTTTCGATAATGGACTAACTGTTAATAGCAAAAAAGATTGGGAAAAGAGGCGAAAGGAAATCTATCAATCATTTGAAAAGGAAATTTACGGAGTAGCCCCTGAATGGACAGGAAAATTAAAATCGACAATCGTTTCCCAAAAAGATAATGCTTTGAATGGTTTGGCAAAACGAAAACAGGTCCACCTTCAGTTGATTAATAACGATCGTAAATTAGAAATAGTTATTCTTATCTATTTGCCACAGAATTATAAAAATGCACCGATCTTTTTGGGTTACAATTTTAATGGGAATCATACGACATCGACCGAAACGGATATTATAATTACAGATACATGGGTGAGAAACAATGAAAAAATTGGAACTTTAGATAACCGGGCAAATGAGAATGGAAGAGGAAAATCTGTTTCAAGATGGCCAATGAAAGAAATTATTTCCCGGGGATTTGGAGTTGCGACACTTTATTATGGTGAGATAGACCCTGATTATGATGATGGATTTAAAAATGGTGTACACCAGCTTTTTGACTCATCACGAATTAGTTCTTCATGGGGATCAATTGCTACTTGGGCATGGGGATTATCAAGGGTAATGGATTATTTCGAAACCGATAAAGAGATAAATGTGAAAAGGGTAATTGTTATGGGACATTCAAGATTAGGAAAAACTGCTTTATGGGCGGCAGCTTCCGATAAAAGGTATGCCATGGTAATTTCCAATAATTCGGGATGTGGTGGGGCTGCCATTTCAAGAAGGAAATTTGGAGAAACGGTTTCCTCTATCAACAATGTTTTTCCGCATTGGTTCTGTGACAATTTCAAAAAATTTAATGACAATGAGGATCTTCTACCGGTTGATCAGCACGAACTCATTGCCTTGATAGCTCCCCGTCCGGTTTCTGTTGCCAGTGCTGCCGAAGATTTATGGGCTGATCCGAAAGGAGAGTTTTTGTCATGTTTTTATGCTTCCCCTGTTTATGAATTACTTGGAATGAAAAGTTTTGCAAAAAATGAGATGCCACCTTTAAATAAGCCTGTATATGGAGATATTTCTTATCATGTTCGTGATGGCAAACATGATATTACTTCACTCGATTGGAAATACTACATGGATTACGCTGCGTCATATTTTAACAAATAAAAAACAAGGAATTATATAAGGCATGTGCTTGAAAAAATACTTTGATATTAATATTTTTATCGTATTATATTATCGGAATTAGATAAAATGGATAATAAACTAATTGGGTTAATTAACAAAAAAAAACTTGAAGGTTATAAATACCTTTTTGATTGCTACTACCCCTCTCTGTGTTCCTATTCATCCCGTTTTTTAAACTATAAATCGGATTCAGAAGATATTGTACAAGATGTATTTCTTCGGCTTTGGAAAAGCAAAGCAAAATTTAACTCAACCACAGCCTTATCTTCCTATTTATATAATTCAGTTAAAAATGCCTGTCTCAATGCAATACGAAATAATTCCAAAATGTCAGATATCAGTATTGATGAAATAAAAGATAACAACATCCTCAAAATAGATGATAAGTCAGTTGAACAAATCATTATCGAAGAAGAATATTACAGACAAATTTATGTGACGATTAATAAAATATCGCCTCAACGGAAAAATATCATCCTTTTATCAATGGAAGGATTTACAAATAAAGAAATCGCAAACAAAACAGGTGTCTCCATAAATACTGTAAAAACATTAAAACTAAAAGCATACCGCTTTTTAAAAGAAGAATTAAAATTAGTTTTATTTGTATTCCTCTTCTACCTTCTGGGATTCTAAGATGCAATTTAAAATTAGAAATCACCACTGTCCAATTAATACTGAAAATCAATACGCTAGGAACTCACTACATAAAATTCGAACAATCTCGAATTCCTGCCAAGTATTAAAGTCTTCAAAAAATAAAACAACAATTTTTAGTAAAAAAAATGATTCGTCCATCACCCGAATTTCATCTCACTGTGTTTATTAATAAGATCTGAATTATTTATGGATAATTTTAAAAAAATAGAACGAATTGTAGATATCTTCATTGCTAAAAGGGAAAGAGATTTAACCACTGAAGAAAAAACAATACTTGATAATTGGTTAAAAGAAGACAAGGAAAATAAAATCATATCACAATTCCTTAAGACAGAATCGAATATTCCATCCAAACTAAAATTATTATCAGAATTTGACAAGGTATATGCCTACCAAAATTTCACCAAACAAATTAAAAAGCATAAAGTCAAAACAATTTCTATAAGTATTTTACGCTACGCTGCAATTATAATTCCTTTAGTCATCGGATTTTACGTAATTTATCAATACAACAATGTGAAATTAAAAGCTGACAATGAAATCGCTACATCAAAAATTCAACCAGTCAGTAGCAAAGCAACACTGGTACTAGCAGATGGAAGAAAAATAGACCTGAATGAGAATAAACAAAAAATTGCCGAATACGATGGGACAGTGATCAATAATACTAAAAATCATTTGGTATATCAGCCCCACACAGCTCCAAAAAAAACAGATGAGATACAGTATAACATCATAGAAATTCCTCGCGGTGGAGAATATCAGTTAAATCTTGCCGACGGTTCAAAAGTGTGGCTTAATTCGGAAACTACCATCCGGTTCCCGGTAAATTTTACCCAAGATGTTCGGGAAATCTATCTGGAAGGAGAAGCTTTTTTCGAGGTTACCAGAGATGAGAAAAAGCCTTTTATTGTTTCTACAACACGCATGAAGATAAATGTTGTTGGAACAGCTTTTAACATTAAAGCTTATAATAACGAAAAACAAACTGCAACAACCCTTGTAAACGGTAAAGTAAAAATACATGATTCCCACACAGGCAAACAATTTTCATTATTACCAAACCAACAAGCCGTTACTTCAAATGAAGGCACCGCCATAATACCTGTAAATATTGAACAGTTTACAGCATGGAAAAATGGCCGTATTTTATTCGAAGAAAATTCATTGGCAGAGATATTAAACGACATTTCCAGATGGTACGATATTGATATCGTATACGATGATCCCCAAATTCAAAAACTTAGGTACTCTATCGATATGAAACGATATGATCAATTCAAAGATATACTGGACCTTTTGGAATTAACTCAAAGAATAAAATTTACAATTGATGAAAAAACCGTTACAATAAAAAAGTATTAAAAGCAAAAGCGGAAAATGTTGACGCATCCTCCGCTTAAAATTAGCTAAGTACATTTCTGTTACTGCAGAAATGAGATTTATTAAACTAAAATCATACAAATTTATGAAAAAAAAATGTGTATTTGAAGATTCGTCTTACTTATGGCGACTTCGTAAATTGTTTTTAATTATGCGATTATCTTTTATTATGATTTGTTGCTGTTTAATTCAGGTTTCTGCAAGTACATACTCGCAGAATACACGCCTTGATATTAAACTAAAAGATTTAAGTATAAAAGAACTTTTTAAAGAAATTAAAGATCAAAGTGACTTTACGTTTGTCTACAACGTTGACGATGTAGAAAAACTTGAAAATGTAAATGCTAATTTTAGGCAATCGACGGTTGAAGAAATCCTTGATCATTGCCTTATGGAAACATCAATGTACTATGAAATCAGGGACAAGGTTGTAATTATTATTCCTAAAAATGCTTCTAAAACAAAAATTGACCAGCCTCAAAAGAAAACAATTACGGGAAAAGTAACCGATACTGATGGTGCGCCAATTGTCTCGGTAACAGTTGTTGTAAAAGGTACTACAACCGGAACAGTAACAGATATTGATGGCAACTTCTCTCTGGATGTCGATCAATCAACAAAAACGTTGGTTTTTTCTTTCATTGGCATGAAATCACAGGAAATTTCAGTAGAGAACGTCAGTGTAATAAATGTTACGTTGGAAGATGAAACAGTTGGAATTGAAGAAGTGGTGGCAATTGGGTATGGAACAATGAGAAAAAAAGACCTTACCGGTTCAATTTCAAGGATTGATGGTGATGAAATGATAACGCCTTCAACTTCAAGTTTTGACCAAATGTTGCAGGGGAAGGTTGCAGGAGTACAAATTTCTCAAACAACAGGTGCACCTGGGGGTAATGTTAATGTTTTGGTTCGTGGTGTAAGTTCTATAACCGGAGGAAACCAACCATTGTATGTTGTTGATGGTTTTCCGATAGGTTCCGGAGGCGGAGGATCAGATATGAACTCTTTTGCTGGTTCACTCTTTAGTTCTTCAAATATTATAAAAAACACACAAACAAAAATCAACCCACTATCATCAATTAATCCAGCTGACATCAAATCAATAGAAGTTTTGAAAGACGCTTCTGCTACTGCAATTTATGGTTCCAGAGGAGCAAATGGTGTAATTATTATTACTACCAAACGAGGTGACATGGGGAAATCTCAACTTAACGTTGAAGTTTCTTATGGTATCCAGGAAGTCGCGCACAAACTCGATTTAATGAATTCGCAACAATACGCTGAATATGTTGCAGATGGGCGCGATAATGCGCGAATCTATGTAGGAGGTTCAGCCAGCGACCCCAATGAAATAAGGTCTGGAAGCCATAGAGTCAGGCCTGAATTTAGAAATCCACAATCAATTACTACAAATACCGACTGGCAAGATGTTATTTTTCGTGTTGCCCCCGTACAGAACTACCAAATTTCAGCCACCGGCGGAAACGATAATACTAAATATTTTGTTTCAGGAGGTTATTTTGAACAAAAGGGTATAGTGCTTACTTCTGACTACAAACGCTTTAATATTAGGACAAACATTGATACCAAGATTTCGGATAAGATTAAAATCGGTTCTTCCATTTTTGGGTCGTATGGATATGGAAGATTCGCAAATACCGATGGACACTATGGACTTGGAGGTGTATTACAGGCAGTCGCAGCAGCTTCTCCAACTATTCCGGTTTATGATAATGATGGTAATCCTTATTTTAACCAGGACGATGTTACCGATGGTTTAGGATGGTTAGCCAATCCGTTAACAATGTTAGACGGATTTTCCGATAAAAGGAAAGTAGCTGATATTTTATGCAACAACTTTCTTGAATACAAAATTCTGGATGGGCTTACCTTTAAGACTTCAGCTGGTGTTAAGTATGGTACACAAGTCATTAAACTATGGAGGTCCTCAGCAGTTCCTTTCTATACTACACTTAATTATCCGGCAACCGCGGGTGTAACAAAAGCCCAATCATTAAATTGGTTAAATGAAAATACTCTTATATATAAGCATACATTTAAAGAGAAACATATGTTTGATGCACTTATAGGGTTTTCTGCGCAAAAAGACAGTTATGATGCATTGTCTGTTGGGGCATCTGATTTCCCCAATAATTATGTTTCTTATATTTCTGCGGGTATCGTTAACACAGGCAGGCATTATGTTTCCGAATGGTCAATGTTATCAATGATGAGTAGGATTAATTATTCATACGATGGTAAATACTTGTTCACTGCAACGGTCAGAAGAGATGGTAGTTCCAGATTTGGTAAAAATAACAAATGGGGTACTTTCCCTTCATTTTCAGTAGGATATAATATTTCAGAAGAACCCTTCATGAAGTCGGTTAAAAGCATCAACAACCTAAAATTAAGGGCAAGTTACGGACTATCAGGAAACAATCAGATAGGAAACTATTCTCATATTGGATTATTATCGGGTGTAACTTATGTTGAAAATAATTCACAGAAACCTGGTTTGGTTCCCAGTAGCCTTTCAAACGACGACCTTACCTGGGAAAAATCAAAACAGCTTAATATAGGATTAGATCTGGGCCTATTTGGTGACCGAATTTCATTGACTACAGAAATATACAAAGACAAAAAAACTGATTTATTACTCGCTGTCGCCTTACCAGCAGCATCTGGATTTAGTAGTTCGACACAAAACATAGGGGATATCGAGAATAAAGGTATCGAGATAGGTTTACAAACCGTAAATATAAAAAGTAATAAATTTAGGTGGAGTAGTAATTTCACATTGAGTGCAAACCGAAACAAAGTGTTAAGGGTAGCCACAGAAGGGGGACGTATTAGCAACTCCTCTACCCAGATAACTCAAGTTGGAAACCCGATTGCCAGTTTTTACATGTTAAATGTTATTGGTATATTTCAAAATGCAAGTGAAGTTGCAAGCTCTGCAGTTCAACACCCAAATACACAGGCAGGAGATTTAAAATTCGAAGATGTCAATAAAGATGGTAAAATAAATGCAAGCGATAATAAAATTGTTGGAGACCCATGGCCCGATTATACCTGGGGTTTTGACAACAGGTTTACATTTGGCAATCTTACTTTAAGTATTTCATTAAACGGGTCTCACGGGGCAGATACCTACTTTGCAGCAGGAGGTTCTATTCTAAATTCAGCGGGGGTACAAAATCAACTGGTACAATCTGACCGTAGATGGAAATCAGAAAGCGACCCTGGCGATGGATTAGTTCCCAGAGCAATCAGAAATAATTATGCTTTAGGGTGGAGCCCTGCATCATCCCGCTTTTTATTTGATTCTTCGTTTGCTAGGATTAAAAACTTAAATCTCTCATACAACCTGCCAAAACAACTGGTTTCAAAATTATCTCTCAGTAACATGTCGGTATATATCGATATCGCAAATTTATACACACATACCGATTACCCTGGTTACGACCCGGAATCCAGTAATTCAGGTGACAATATAGTAAATTCAGGTCTCGATGCTTTATCTTATCCTCTTCCCCGAACTTATACTTTTGGGCTTAAATTAACTTTCTAATCTTTTTAAACAAACATTATGAAAAAATATATATTATTTACTACTATCATAGTACTCTCTCTTAGCTCATGCAGCGATTTTTTGACACTGCAGCCAGAAGATAAAATCAATGATATTTCCTATTATCAAAATGCCAATGATTTTGAAACTGCTCTGATTGGTAATTACTCAGAACTACAGAATCTTCACAATAGTTCCTTGTTGTATCTGGCAGAACTTACAACTGACAATGCTGAAATACAATGGTCATCTCCTACTGCATCAGAATCGGAATGTGATGAAATAAATATGACTTCAACCAACGATTTTATTCGTATTATGTGGAGGACTTGTTTTAATACAATTTCCAGAAGCAATAATATTTTGGCTCGTATCGACGAAGTTGACCTAAACGAGTCATTAAAATCACAATATAAAGGTGAATCATTATTCCTGCGGGCATATTGTTATTTTTATTTGGTTCGGTTATTTGGTGATCTTCCAATTGTTACCGTAGCTTTCAGAAGTCCAAATGAAATAGCTGATTTTGATATGACAAGAAAGCCTGTCGATGAAGTTTACCAGTTAATAATTGATGATTTAACAACTGCTGCAGGATTATTGAACGGAATTAGTGAATTAAGTAAATCAAGGGCATCTGTAGGGGTTGCAAAAACGTTGCTTGGAAAAGTTTACCTCACAAAAAAAGAGTATACTCAAACTGCAACTATTTTAAAGCAAGTTATCGATATGGGTACCTATTCTTTAGAGCCAAATTATGCCACTTTATTTACAAATGGTAATGATGAACTTGCTGAATCAATATTTGAAATAAAATACTTATCAGGCAATGTAGGAGAAGGAAATGGTTTTTCTTCAGTTTTTACACCACCTCTTTTTGATATGGCTATCTTTCCTGGAAATATGAACGGTTCAGGACGAATTGTCCCAAACCAGGAGATGGCAGATGCATATGAAACTGGTGATCAAAGAAGAAGTGCATCAATTGCTGATTCTGTGCTCCTCATAGATGGAACAAAAATTAAAAATCTTTATGGATTAAAATTCGTTGATTTTACTACCGGAGTAAATGGCGATGGTGGAATTAACTTTACATCGTTACGTTATGCCGATGTTTTGCTAATGTATGCCGAAGCCTTAAACGAAACCGGAAAAACCTCTGAAGCCCATACATTTATAAATGATATTAGGAAACGTGCCGGCCTAGCTGATCTTAGTGGTTTATCTAAATCAGATTTTACATTAGCTCTTGAGAAAGAGCGTAGGGTTGAATTCCTCCTGGAAGGACAACGCTGGTTTGACCTTGTTAGAACAGGACGTTTTAAGACTGTTATGAATGACCATTTTTCAAACATTGGATTAAATTTTTCAGTTGAAGATTATGAACTGTTAATGCCAATTCCACAAAACGAAAGAGATATTGATCCTGGTTTGGAACAAAATCCTGAGTATTAACCAATAAAAGTTTACCTATCCTGCTACATGCAGGATAGGTAACTTTATATAAAAAAACGACCTTATTATACTTTATAATTGGTAATTAATTTGTCGAACTGGTGCTCACAGAAATTGATAGTTTATTTGAATAACAGGATATGTAATCCTGCAGATAATTATTCCCAAAATATCACCAGTGTTAAGTTATAAAGCGAATATTTTAATTGTTTTTGGTTATATTCTTTGAAATATTAGAAAAAGGATTTTCATACAGTTATTTCTTAGGCTCTTTCTCAAATATGTTTATACTTAATATTTGCAAAATATCGTTGATCGATTGTTCATACTGTTATCCTTATTTTTTAATATTTCAAAGAACATAATTTATTAAGCGTTAGCGATGAAAAATACAAATTCTTGTAAAATGGATCGGAAACATTTATTATATATTTCAGCGACAACAGCGATTGGATTTATTATTATTCTGAACATTGGTGTTGCCGGTTTGCAACATCAAGCTCCCGATGATAAATTAAATTTTACCATGATTGGAACAGGTGGGAGAGGTGAAATCAACCTCAATAAGATTATAGGACAAAATAGAGTAGCTTTTTGCGAGGTAGACCGGGATTATGCAGAATCAGTGCTATAATAGACCCAATGGGGCAGATTATAGCAGGCCCATATTTCGAAGGAGAAACTATTCTTGCAGATCTTTGACCTGAAAACGATACAGGTCATGCGAAGTTCGACCTTAATGTTACAGGGCATTACTACCGTTCCTATATACTCAGATTAATTGTAAATGAAGTCCCCATGCCATTGGTTATTATTTCAAAAAACTATGATTAATATAATATAACAATGTATGTTTTCGGAGACTATTGCCCCGATTGTTTAGAAACTTAAAAACAGAATAGAACAATTAAATATGAAGCAATGGATAGGCCCAAAATCATAGAAACAAAAAGGAATAAGCATGAAAAATACTAATTTGTAATTACTAACGGTGCTGAGTTGATCGTAAAATTTTCTGAGTATGTAATAGAAATAGAACGATATGCAACCTTTTTAGAACAAAATTTAAAAAAGATTCAACGAACGAAAACAGCTTAAATAATAATGCTGTCATCGGTTCTATTTGTGTGAGGGGTGTTTCTGAAAAAATGCAAGAAGCTGAAATGTTCGTCAAGAAATATATTGAGACATTTGGGAAACATCCTGCATACAGGGAAGTCGCTTATAAATTAAATATAAAACAAACAGCTGCATATGCACGATTAAGGTATTGTAGTGATATAATGAGACAAAAGCAGGCGGTTAACTTATCAATATTAAAAGATATAAAATTCCTGTAATAAAATACTAACACATATGAGTATGACTAATGCGTATAATTAAAATAATAGATTTTTAAATTAAATAATTATGAAACCGTTTACAATATTTTTTGCAGCCTTATGTATTGTTTGTATGCACACAACTACCTCTATAGGGCAAAAGAATGATATATACTACGCATTAAAAGAAGGTTTTAAATATCCGCCGGTGCAAGCCCATCAGAAAATATATTGGTGGTGGCTTAATGGCAATGTTGATACATTAAGGTTAAAAGAAGAAATGCGGTTCATGAAAAATGCCGGGATATCGGATTTCGACATTTATGTATTTGGGGTTTATGATAATACAAAAATAAAAGCAGGACCAGGCTTCATAGGGAAAGAAACATTAAATACCATAAAACTATCAATTAAAGAAGCTGGCAAACATAACATGGAAGTTGGCTTAAACGTAGCAAGTAGTTGGAATGCAGGTAAAAAGTTGGATTACTTCTCAATATTCTGCAAAATCAATCTATTCATCTAAAATAACAATCAATAACAGGACCGGGAAAAAGATAAAATTACCATTCAATGTGATATCTGAATTCGATGAAAAAGGTAAAAAAAGAATGATCTCATATGCCTAATTTTGAGATTCATAGTATAATATAAAAACATTAATGTACCAAACGGAAATGAGCTTGTAAAAAAGGACAAAAGCTACTATAAAAGTATCTTCATGTAGGCAACAATAATAATTATAAAAGGGAAATAAAATAATCAAGTAGATTTTAAAAATTATGAATAAAAAACAATCGAATATAATGAGCCGTAGAAGTTTTATTAACACTTCTGCTATAACATTGGCAGGTTTTACAATTATCCCCAGCCACGCTGTTTCAGGATTAGGGCACGTTACTCCAAGTGATAAATTAAATATCGCCGGAATAGGTGTAGGAGGCAAAGGTAAAGTAAATCTTGCCAATATGGCCGGGCAGAATATTGTTGCCCTTTGCGATGTCGACTGGGATTATGCGAAAGGTGTATTTAATACCTACCCTTCTGCCAAACGGTGGAAGGATTTTCGTAAAATGCTGGAACAGCAAAAAGATATCGATGCAGTCATGATAGCGACACCTGACCATACCCATGCCATCCAGGCAATGATGGCAATGCAATTTGGAAAACATGTATATGTCCAGAAGCCATTAACCCATACCGTTTGGGAAGCCAGGCAGCTGACTGAAGCAGCCCGGAAATATAAAGTAGCCACTCAGATGGGCAATGAAGGGCATTCACAGGAGAATGTTAGAAAGGTAACAGAGCTTTTATGGAACGGTATTATTGGTAAAGTTAAAGAAGTATATGCAACAACCAACCGCCCAATTTGGCCACAGGGCTTAGAGAGGCCTATTGAACAAAAGGCAATTCCCGGACACCTTGATTGGGACCTTTTCCTTGGACCAGCCCCGCACCGGCCATTTCATGAAGCTTACCACCCCTGGAGTTGGAGGGCATGGTGGGACTTCGGAACAGGTGCTTTGGGTGATATGGGTTGCCATGTGATGGATGTCCCGTTTTATGCTATGAAATTGAAATACCCTGTTAAAGTCCAGGCAAGCTCAACTGTAGTGAATACCGAAAGTGCCCCACAGGCATCACGTGTAGAATTTAAATTCCCTGCCCGTGAGGGCGTGCCCGGACTAGACATGCCAGAACTCAAACTAGTATGGAGCGATGGTGGAATTATGCCTCCACGGCCAGAAGAGTTACCTGCCGGAATTAAAATGGGCGATTTTGGAGGGATGAACCTTTTTATTGGAACAAAAGGAAAAATCATAAGTGGTTATTACGGCAATGAATATAAAGTGCTTCCTTATGATTTGGATTATAAAGAGCCAGAAAAGATAATCCAGCGAATTGAAAAGAGTCCATTAGGTGGTGGTTTACATGAAATGGATTGGGTAAGGGCATGCAAAGAAAATCCGGAATCGAGGGTAGAAGCCTCTTCAAACTTTGAATACGCAGGTCCATTAACCGAAACAGTTGTTATGGGTAATCTGGCTATCAGGCTTCAAGCATTGGAACGAGAACTTGAATGGGATGGAGAAAAGATGGAAATTACCAATATTGAGGCTAATGAGAAATTAAAACTTATAACAACAAATCAATATAAGAAAATTGATAAAAAGCCTCAATTTAACACGGAATACAAAGAAGTGAATGCACTAGAATTTGCTCAGGGAATGGTCAGGCACAACTACCGTGAAGGATGGGGCTGGTAAACATACTAACTTAATAATTTCAAATATGAATAAAAATGACAGGTGTGTAATTTTTGATCTTGGCGGTGTATTCATACCAGATTCAACAGTATTATTAAATAGGACTATTGGTGAAATCGTTGGTATAAGTGAAGAAAAAATTTCAAAATATTGGAATGATGCACTGCCTGAATTATTTACAGGTAAAATGAAAATCAAGGAATTATATATGTCTTTGTTTGGAGAAAACGTTGATGCTGATTTATTATTAAACAAACATATTGAAATATATAAATCAAAGTATAAAGTTAATGATTCTATGCTTGGTTTTTTAGACAAACTAAATACAGACTTCACCACAGCGTGTCTGACTAATACTGAATATGAAGTTTCAAAAGTAAATAACGAATTAGGTTTATATGGATATTTTCAATATAAATTTCTTTCAACAGAATTAAAAATGATGAAACCTAATTCAGATATATTTGAATTTGCCATTAATGAACTTTCTACATCACCTGAAAATATAATTTTTGTAGATGATAAAATTGAGAATATAAGTACTGCTGAAAGAATGGGATTAAAGACTGTTTTATTTGAAACCACTGATAAAACACAAAAAGAATTGCTGCAAATATTAAATTGTTGAAAGAATTAGAAAGAATAACACACTGATGATAAATTACAAAACGAACATGAACTTTTTTAATCAAAAATTAAATTATACACTTATGAGAATAAGTCTATTCCTATTATTTATTGTTGCTTATGCTAACTTAACTTCAGCCCAAAATAAAAGACTAAATATAGTTGTTATCGGTGCTCACCACGACAACTGTGACATAGGCGCAGGAGGCACTGAGAAGGAGCATGAACATGAAACTTTAAAATTCTTAGCTGTTTCTTTTCTTCAAAGTTATTTTCATTTTCAATGGGTAAGTGGATTTGTATGCTTTCTCAAATGCGCAAAAACTGCTCTGTCCTCACTATCAGTTTGTTGCGAGGTTTGCAAAAACAAAAATTAATCACATGAAAAAAACTTGGACAATATCATTTGTGGCATTCTGCCTGGTTTATTTACAAACAATTTCTTCCATCGGGCAAAATTTCGATACATATAAAATTTTATATGAAGGCTTCAAAAATCCGCCGGAGCAAGCCCATCCGAAAGTATATTGGTGGTGGCTTAATGGTAATGTTGATACATTAAGGTTAAAAGAAGAAATGCGGTCAATGAAAAATGCCGGGATATCGGGTTTCGACATTTATGAATTTGGGGTTTATGATAATACGAAAATTAAAGCAGGACCAGCTTTTATGGGGAAAGAATCATTAAATACCATAAAACTAGCAATTGAAGAAGCTGGCAAACTAGACATGGAAGTTGGCTTAAATGTAGCAAGTAGCTGGAATGCAGGTGGCAGCTGGATTACTCTTGAACATGCAGCAAAATCGATTTATTCATCTAAAATAACAATCAATCGCAGCACCGGGAAAAAGATAAAACTGCCATTCCCTGTGATATCTGAATTCGATGAAAAAGGAAAAAAAAGAATGATCTCATATGCTTCTGACGGCAAACCGGCTTTCTTTCAGGAAATAGTAATTTTGGCAATTCCTATTAATGATAATTCAAGTTATTTGGATACAAGTCAGATCATAAATGTTTCCAATTTTTTTGATCCTGTTACTGAAGAACTCCACTGGCATTCATCAGGTGAATGGGAAATACACAGATATATTTGTTCTAATTCAGGTGAGCCCTTAATACGTCCAAGTATGAATTCAGCAGGCCGGGTTATTGACCATTTTGACTCGACTTCTACCAAAGCACATTTTATGTACTTTATTAACAAATTAGATTCCGCTTTAGGCGATATTAAAAATTCAGCTTTCAAAAGTTTTTACATGGCCAGCTATGAACCTACTGGAAATCAGTGGACAGTGAGCCTCCCTTCAGAATTCAAAAAAAATAATGGTTATGAGGTATATAAATTTATTCCCGCTCTTTTTAATGAAAATGCATTTGACCCACAGACTACAAATAAATTCAATTCTGATTTCAAAAAGACATTATCTAAATTAATGATTGATAATTTCTACAAAAAGGCGAAGGAAATCTCTAATAGTTATGGTATAAAAATCAACTGTGAATCGGGAGGACCAGGCCCACCACTCCATAATGTCCCTGTTGAGCCGTTAAAAGCATTAGGGGCACTAGATATACCCAGAGGTGAATTTTGGATTAACCATCACGTTTGGAATGAAAAAGGGATAGATATTTTAAGGGTAGTAAAAGAGGTTTCGGCGGCTTCACATATATATAATCGAAAAATTGTTGAAGAAGAGGCATTCACAACTTTTCAACAATGGCAAGAAGGTCCTTTCGATATGAAGCCTCTAGGAGACCGTGCTTTTTGTGAAGGCATGAACCGTGCTGTAATTCATGGATTCAGCCATAACCCTTCTGGAACAGGATATCCCGGAATTGCTTATCATGCCGGTACGCACTTCAACGACAAACGGGTATGGTGGCCTAAAATTAAACCATTTAATGAATACCTTGCCCGTATTTCTTATGTTTTACAAGAATCAGATTTTGTGGCAGATGTACTTTATCATTATGGAGATAAATTACCTAATTACGTTGGGCATAAAAACAGCCGATTTTACATTTCTCCAGGGTACGACTATGAAGTAGTAAATACGGAGATTCTAAAAAAACTTACAGTAAAAAATAAAAAATTACAATTACCGAATGGAGCAGAATTTAAACTGTTGTTTTTAGAAGGCGAAGAAGAAATCAATCCCGAAGTATTAGAAAAATTGAATGACCTTGTAAGTCACGGTGCAATAATTATAGGACCCCGCCCCAAAAAAGTAGCAATCCTTAAAAATCAAAATTACACTGAAAAAACAAAAGGGTTAATTGATAAACTTTGGTTAGATTATAAATCAATTAATAAAAATCAAGGTAGCGGGAAAATCATATCGGGAATTGAACCTTCAAGAATGCTCGAACTTATTAATGTCGCACCTGATTTTAGCTATCCCGATAAAGACTTAAATACATTAGATTATGTCCATTATCATAAAAACGAACTGGATTTTTATTTCGTAAGAAATACAACAAATGAATGGATTTCCCGTGAATGCAGCTTCCGACAACAAAATAAAGTACCTGAAATTTGGAACCCTGTAACGGGCGAAATTATCAATTCGCTTATTTATAATCAAAAAAATGAGTATATAAGTATTCCAGTGACACTTGCCCCTTATGGATCTTTGTTCATTGTTTTCAAAGAAACTCCCAATACATCACACTATACTTATATTGTAAACAGCAGGCAACATCCACCATTTTTGGAATATACAAATAATGGAATCTGTTTTTTAGAGGATGGCACCTTTGAACTGAAAAATGCAGAACAATCAAAAACCATTAATAACTTCAACCAAGTTCAAACATTGGAGGGAGCATGGGAACTTTATTTTCCCAAAGGTTGGGGAACTCCGCAAAGAGTAATCCTCCCAAAACTAAATTCCTGGACTGAAATAGATAACAAAAGCATAAAATATTTTTCAGGGACTGCAACCTATAAAAAGGAGTTCCAATACGACATAAACTCAAATTCACTAGAATCTCCGAGAGTATACCTGGATTTGGGAAATCTTTCAAAAGTTGGTGAAGTATGGCTAAATGATAAACACCTGGGAATTGCCTGGGCAAAACCATTCCGGTTTGATATAACGGAGATATTACAACCTGGTAACAACACTCTGGTTATTGAGATTTCAAATACTTGGTCGAACCGAATTACGGGAGATGCTATAAACGCTGAAAGATATACAAATACTAATATAAAAAACACCAAAATCAAAGGATTAAATACATACCTGGAATGGGTCGATGTCCCTTTGATTGAATCAGGGCTATTTGGTCCGGTAACCATAAATACAGTTAACGTCTGGTAGATTATTTATACGACAAAAGTCCAAAATAAGCTTGAGATTATCACAATTTTCTTAACTAAATTTAAAAACATAATAACCATGAAAGCTACACTTCTACTGTTACTCACTACTCTATTTTTTTACAGTGCAACCTCTCAGGAGAACAAACTAAATATTGTTGTTATTGGTGCCCACCCCGATGATTGTGATATTGACGCAGGCGGGACCGCTATTTTATTTCAGGAAATGGGGCATAATGTGCTTTTTGTTTCTTTAACAAATGGCGATGCCGGCCACTTTAATACAGGAGGAGGTGCACTTGCAAAAAGACGAATGGCAGAAGCGAAAGAAGCAGGAAAACGTTTTGGAGTTACTTACAAAGTTCTCAACCATCACGATGGTGAGTTAATTCCAACGTTAAATAATCGTTTAGAAGTTATCCGGCTTATAAGGGAATGGAATGCTGATGTAGTAATTTCCCACCGCCCATATGATTACCACCCTGATCATAGGAATGCCGCAATTATTGTCCAGGATGCTTCATTTTTGGTTGTTGTTCCTAATATCGTACCTGACACTTCACCTTTAAAGGAAAGTCCTGTATTTCTATATTCCGAAGATCGATTTAAAAAACCCACACCATTTTTACCTGAAATAGTTATTGATATTTCTGATGTCTTCAGCGATAAAATGTATGCAATGGCTGCACACAAATCACAATTTTTCGAGTGGCTCCCCTGGCTGGCTGGAACACTGGACGAAATACCCAAAACTAAAAAAGATCAATTGGCTTGGTTATCGGGTTGGAGAAACCGGCCGATTTCAACCGAAGAAAGGGCAGCGTTATATAAATGGTACGGAAAAGAGAAAGGAGATAAGGCTCAAAAAATCGAAGCCTTTGAAATATGTGAATACGGCAGGCAGCCCAGCGATAGTGAAATTCGACAACTGTTTCCAATGTTAGGTGAGCAATAAATACTATTTTGAAAAAGCATCTCTATCGGAATATTATTAAATTTTAAAATTAATAAATGATTCCTTTTTCGGGAAAAACCACCACAGTTGTTTTACTGTTTTTACATATATTTGCCATCTATAATTTGTATTTCCATGACCGCTATTGAAAAACTTTCTAATCTTAAGGACCAACTCGAAGGTGATCTGTTTATTGATAATGTTCAACGTGTGTTGTATTCGACTGATGCCTCCCAATACAAAGAGATGCCTCTGGCAGTTTCAAAGCCAAAATCAAAAGAAGACATAAAAAAAATCATTGCTTTTGCCAGCGATAATAATACTTCAATAATTCCTCGTGGAGCAGGAACGTCATTAGCCGGGCAAGTAGTTGGAAACGGTATTGTGGCCGATATTTCAAAATACATGAATAACATCCTGGAGTTCAATAAAGAAAAAAAATGGGTTATTGTTGAACCGGGCGTTAACTTAGCTGAATTAAATTTATTCCTTGCACCTCACGGACTGCAGTTTGGCCCCGAAACATCAACAGCCAACCGTTGTGTAATTGGTGGAATGCTGGGTAATAATTCATGTGGATTACATTCATTGGTTTATGGAAGTGTACGTGAACATATTTTGGAAGTAGATGCTTTACTTGCTGATGGCTCAGAGGCAACATTCAAATCCCTCACAAAAAGTGAATTTCAAAAGAAATTGAATGGGAATCCGAATAAATTGGAGAAGGCCATTTATCAGAAAATAAATGATATACTTTCAAATCCTGAGAATCAAAAAGAAATCAGGGAAAAATTCCCCGATCCCAAATTAACCAGGCGAAACATGGGGTATGCAATTGATGCCCTACTCGATTCTGAAATATATACAAAAGATGGCGCGCAATTTAACTTTTGCAAACTATTGGCAGGTTCAGAAGGTACTTTAGCTTTTTCGTACAAAATTAAACTGAATTTAATTCCGCTGCCACCAAAATACAAAGGATTGGTATGTGCCCATTTTGAGACCCTTGAGGAATCTTTATTGGGTAATCTGGTTGCATTACGTCACAAACCAAGTGCTATCGAGCTAATGGACGATACCATTATGCAATGCACCAAACAAAACATTGAACAAAACAAAAACCGATTTTTTGTTAAAGGCGACCCCGGAGCTTTGTTAATGATTGAGTTTGCCTACGAAACTGAAAAAGAGTTGATGGCTACAGCAGAAGCACTCGAAAAAGATTTCAGAGAAGCAGGATTAGGTTATCATTTCCCACTTGTTACCGGAGCTGATAAGATTAAACGTGTTTGGGCTTTACGAACAGCAGGATTAGGGCTTCTTGCAAATATCCCCGGCGACAGGAAAGGTGTTCCGGGAATCGAAGATACAGCTGTTGCCCCTGAATATTTACCCAATTATGTAGCCGACCTAAAGAAAGTCCTCACAAAACTGGGCCTTGAAAGCGTTTATTATGCCCATATTGCAACCGGTGAAATTCATTTTCGCCCACTTATTAATTTCAAAGACCCCAAAGATGTTGACCTGTTTAATGAGTTGATGAACGAAGTTGCAACTCTGGTGAAAAAATACAAGGGTTCAATGAGTGGCGAACATGGCGATGGCCGTGTAAGGGGTAAATTTATCCCATTCATGTTGGGCGAACACAACTACCAGTTAGTTAAAGAAGTTAAAAAGTCCTGGGATCCAAATAATATCTTCAATCCGGGAAAAATTGTCGATACCCCGCCTATAACCGAAAGTTTAAGGGTAATCCCCGGGGAAAAGTCACCTGAATTTGATACTCTTTTTGATTTCTCAAAAAACAATGGTTTTTTCAGAAGTATTGAAAAATGTAACGGAACGGGAGACTGCCGCAAAAGCGAAATAATTGGAGGAACCATGTGCCCTACTTTTATGGCTACCCACGATGAAGATAAAACAACACGTGGACGTGCCAATATTTTACGGGAATACCTCAATTCGGGTAAGGATAATCCATTTGATCAAAAAGAGATTTACGATATTCTTGACCTGTGTATTTCGTGCAAAGCCTGTAAGTCAGAATGCCCATCGAATGTGGACATGGCTAAAATGAAGGCGGAGTTTATGCAGCATTACTACGATGCCCATGGAATCCCTCTGCGGTCGCGGTTAATTGCTTACCTCCCCCGGTTAAATAAACTGGCAATGGTTTTTAGGCCTATTTCAAATATACTGATGAATGCCTCTATTGTTAAAAGGCTTATTGGATTTGAGCCTACACGCCAGGTGCCTAAATTATCGAACCTGACTTTAAACAAATGGTATAATAATGGGCAAGCCATTTTACCAGAAAATTCAAAAGGAACCGTGTATCTTTTTAACGATGAGTTTACTAATTACAACGAAAGCGATATTGGAATCAAAGCAATTCTTCTTCTTACCAAATTAGGTTACTTAGTAAAAATTCCAATTCACAAAGAAAGTGGCCGCACGTTCCTTTCAAAAGGATTGGTGCGTACTGCAAAAAAAATTGCCACTGAAAATGTTACTCTTTTAAAAGACTTAATATCAGAAAATACACCTTTAATAGGAATTGAACCATCGGCCATATTGGCTTTCCGCGATGAATACCCCGAGCTGGTTGAAAAACAATTACAAAAAGAAGCAGCTGAATTAGGCAGGAATGCCCTTATGTTTGAAGAGTTCTTTTGTAAAGAAATGGAAAAAGGAAATATTTCTTCTGAATCTTTTACCAGGGCTGAAAACGATATCCTTCTACACGGCCATTGCCAGCAAAAATCGGTCGCATCAACCGAACCCACAAAAAAAATGCTTTCAACACCAATAAATTATTCTGTAAAAGAAATTCCATCAGGATGTTGTGGAATGGCTGGTTCTTTTGGATATGAAAAAGAACACTACGATCTGTCTATTAAAATAGGTGAGATGGTTTTATTCCCGGCGGTTAATGAAGCTACAAAAGAAACCATTATTTCAGCACCCGGGACTTCCTGCCGCCATCAGATTAAAGATGGAACCGGAAGGGAGGCGAAACACCCGGTAGAGGTTATGTATGAAGCGTTAAAGAAATAATACAAAAATTTCAAAGGCAAAAATTCACACTTAAATACTGAACATAAAGTAATAAAGCATAAAATAACCTCAGTTAACTTTCGATTTACCTTTAATCATTTAATTGAACAATCAGTATATTAAAGGTGAAGCCCCTAATCATTTAATGTAGTCTTCCTTCAAACCATATTTATTTCTTTTTAACATATTTATAAATTATTTAATATACTAATAAGTTATATTTACCGTTAATCAATTATAACATCTTTTTACGACCAAATTCATGAAACGAGCGCCCAAATATAATTCAAACAAAACCCTTATTTAATGCGAGTTGCATCGAATACCGAAAAATATTTTAAACTATAATAAAATGAAAAAACTTGCCTCCCTTTTTTTATTTTTTTTCTGCTTGAATTCACTTTTTGCACAAAATAATATTGTTAGTGGATATATCAAAGATGCTGCAACCGGTGAATCATTAATCAACGCAAATATTTATGAAATAACCTCAATGAAAGGAACTATCAGTAATGAGTATGGTTTCTATAGCCTTTCCTTACCAGAAGGTGAAAATTCTGTTGTTTTTTCGTTTGTCGGTTACTCAAAAAAAGAGTTTTTATTAAACCTAAAGGAAGATACAATCCTGGTTGTTGAGATGGATCTAATGAGTGAAATCGAGGAAGTAAATGTATACGGGAACGAAGGATCAAAAGTGGAACGAACACAAATGAGTATGGTTGAAATTCCTGTTTCAACACTAAAAAAAATACCTGTATTATTAGGCGAACCAGATGTATTAAAAGTCATACAGTTACTTCCGGGAGTTCAATCCGGAACTGAAGGTTCAAGCGGAATTTATGTTCGGGGAGGCGGCCCCGATCAAAACTTATTTCTTTTGGATGGAGTACCTGTTTACAACGCCAGCCACCTATTCGGGTTTTTTTCTGTGTTTAATCCAACGGCTGTAAAAACAGTAAAACTCTACAAAGGTGGATTCCCTGCAAGATTTGGAGGCAGGCTCTCGTCTGTAATCGACATCAGAATGAAGGATGGGAACGATAAAGAATTTAAAGGTGAATTCTCCATAGGGTTAATTTCTTCACGTTTTTCGTTGGAAGGCCCTATTAAAAAGAACAAAACCTCTTTTATTGTATCAGGCAGGCGAACCTATATTGATATTCTGGCACAACCTATAATAAAAATAGCTAATAAAAACACCACCGATAAGTTCAAAGGAGGCTATTACTTTTACGATTTAAATACAAAAATCAATCACAAATTTTCAGAACGAAGCCGCTTGTATTTTTCGTCGTATTTAGGCCTCGACAAAGCCTACTCTGGCAACGAAAATTATCACGTGAACGAACACATTCGTTATAATACCAAAGAAAGTATGGGATTAAAATGGGGTAATATGACCAACGCACTTCGATGGAATTATGTATATAACCCCCAACTTTTCAGTAATGTAACACTCACTTATAGTAAGTATAATTTTAATGTCGACGAAGAATATTTTTCTGAAAACACCAAGGAAAATACTACAGTGAAAGATAAATTTAATTATCTCTCAGGAATTGAGGACTTTGCGACAAAATTTGATTTTGACTTCTACCCTAGCCCTTCACATTCAATTAAATTTGGAGTCAGCAATATCTTCCATAAATTTGAGCCAGGAGTCAACCACGAGTATTATAACAATACAACAATTGAAAATGATAAAACTCCTGTCCAAATTGATACTACCTATGGAAACAGAAATATTCGTGCCAACGAAATGCGTGCTTATGTTGAAGATATCATAAATCTTACAAAAAGAATGAAGTTAAATGTTGGTATACATTTTTCAGCATTTAATGTTCAAAAAGAATTTTACACCTCAATTGAACCACGCCTATCATTACGATATTTAGGATCAGAGAAATGGTCGGTCAAAGCATCGTATGCAAAAATGAGTCAATATATCCACCTTCTTTCATCGGCAACTATAAACCTTCCAACTGATTTGTGGCTCCCTGTCACAAAAAAAATTAAACCCCAAAATTCACATCAGGTAGCTCTGGGTGCATTTTATAAATTGCCCAATGGATTCGATATATCGGTAGAAGGATTTTATAAAACCATGGATAATTTAATTGAATATAAAGAAGGATCTTCTTTTGCCGGAGCCAGTAACGATTGGGAATCAAAAGTTGAAACCGGTAAAGGGTGGGCATATGGTATTGAAGTTATGGTTGAAAAAAATATTGGGAAAACAACCGGCTGGTTTGGTTATACCTGGTCAAAATCGGACAGAAAATTTGAAAACCTAAATTTTGGAAAAATTTTCCCTGCCAAATACGACCGACGGCATGACATAAGTTTAGCCATAATTCATAAGTTCAGCGAAAAAATTGACATGGGATTAACCTGGGTTTTTGGAACAGGAAATGCCACTACATTGGCTCTTCAGTCTTTTCCTTCCGAGCCTAACAATCAATCATCCTATATTTATAGCCAATCATTAGAATATTATGGTGAGCGGAATAATTTTCGTATGCCTTCGTACCACCGGCTTGATATTGGATTCAATTTTCATAAAAAGAAAAAACACGGTATAAGGACCTGGTCAGTTGGTTTCTACAATGCTTATAGTCGGCAAAATCCATTCTACCTCTATTGGGGGCACGATACTGAATCAGGGTACAACGATCAAGGTTGGTATTTCGAGAACTCGAAACCAGCACTAAAACAGATAAGCCTATTCCCAATCATCCCATCAGTTTCGTACACATATAAATTTTAACCTTATGAGAAAAAAAATTATTCTACCAGGACTGTTTTTACTTTTGGGAAGTATTTTTACTTCTTGTGAAAAAACGATTGAATTCAACCTCAATGATATTAAATCCTTAATTGTCGTTAATGGTACTTTAAATCCTGAAAATCAGATAAGAATAGAAGTTAAAAAAAGCCTTAGTGTACTTGAAGAAAGGAATTTTTATGAAACCATACCAAACGCTACTGTAAAAATTTATGAAGATGGAGTCTTTTTGGAAGAACTCGCATATGCAGGAAAAATTGATACATTTATTGAATACCAAGATTATGGGATTGAAGTAAAACATCCATACCCAGTTGGTTTTTATTATAGCGAAAATATTGTGCCAAAGTCAGGCTCCACTTATAAAATTGAAATTGCGTGCATTGGTTTTGATCCGGTAATGGGCGAAACAAAAATTCCTTTTCCCGTTTTAATTGATGAATCAATATCATCAATGGAAACAAAAAACAATGATTATGGAGGGCAAACAATATTTATTAATGCCGGCGTAAACTTTACAGAGCCCATTAACGAAAATAATTATTACCGATTTTACGCCTTTGCAAAAAGAGGAATTGAATTAAAAATAATGAATAATCACCATTATGGAGGAGGATTTTCTGAGTATGGAAGTTATGGAAATCCTGAAAACCAATTTAATCCTGATGATTTTATCCCTTCCGACACAATTGTTGAAATGGCTGATTTTACTGGTTTTTTGGCATCATATGACCCATTGCTAAATAGAAATGCATCGACAGATATTTTGGGCACTGAATCAGAATTTACCAATATGTTTTCAGATGAATTGATAAATGGGAAAAATTACACCTTGTCGTTTTATTATCTTGCAAACCGTCCTTTATATACTGAATTTGGGGAATATCTCCAAACAGATATAATTTTAGAAACTATTTCAGAGGAATTATTCCTTTACATGAAATCGGCAGATCGGCAATATCAAACTTCTCATAATGAATTTTCGGAGCCAACTCCTGTATTTAGCAACATAACCGGAGGATTAGGTGTTTTTGGGTCGGCAGCCAGGAGTTATTCAAGTTCAGTAATTGGTGAATACCCCATGGATGATAAAACGTATGTATCGTATGACTCTCCTATATATCAGAATAACTAGGTTCAATTTTTCTGTATATTATGAAGGAAAACAATAGCAGTGATCAGTAACAGAAACACAATAACAATTCAGTTTTTCCGAAAAAATTATTCATCAAAAAACAAGTCTTCCTTAATTTTTGTAATCCGTTCTACTGCATAACTTACGTTTTTGGCTTCAGCACCACCCTCTTGTATATACACCTGATACATATTGAGTGCCATGGTTTTATTCGAATTATATTCTTCGTAGGTGGTAGCCAACTCAAACAAAATTTCAAAATCGGTTGGGTCCATTTCATAAACAGTTTTTAATGCCTCTACCGATTCTTCAAATTTTCGTTGCTGCCCGTAAATCTGTGCCAAATGGTGGTACATTTCGGGCAAATAAAATGGTGTAGCCGATTCAATAGCTGTTTTCATATACCCTTCGGCCACTTCGTGTTCTGCCAGTTTTTTAAAACCTAAACTCAAATAAAAATAAACATATGGGTCGTTGGAATTAATCAGCACACATTGTTCAAGAATGTCGATGGACAACATTTCGTCTTTACAGAAATAGTTACAAATTCCATAGTTTTTCAGCAATTCGTAGTCAGGCTGATTATTTTCAACATAAACTTTATAAACCTCTAATGCCTCTGGGTATTGTTTTATAGCAAATAAATAATTCGCCTTTTTTTCAAGTAGCTGCGGATTGGCAGGAAACTCACTTAGCCCCTGTTCAAACAGATTAAGAATCTCCGCCTGATTCTTTATACCATCATACAATGTCACTAAACTTAAATAAACATTCAGGTCGCGCGGATTTTGCTCCAAAACCATATTGTAATGGTTTATTGCCTGTTCCCTTTTCCCTGTTTTTGCTTCACAAAAAGCCAATTGTTTCGTCCACAAAACATTGGTTGAATCGGTTTGATAAATGGAATTAAAAACCTCATACCCATTTTTATAATCTTTTAGGTTCAGGTATGTTTTCCCGAGTTGCCCCGACACAACAAGATTCCGGGGTTCAATTGCTAATGCCTTCTGAAAATAATCTGCAGCATCGTAATAATTTCCCAGAGTCGAATGTACTTCGCCCAGTTCAACCATAATACTTACCGATTTTGGAGCCAAAACCAAAGCTTCTTGGTAGGCATTTTTTGCCTTTAGAAAATTCTGGAGGTTTCGATAAACCATTCCTTTATTTACATAAAGTGAACTGGTAGGCTGCACTTGTAATTCCTGATCGATTAAAGTTAATGCTTCGCTGTATTTCTGGTTTAATAAAAGCAAATCAATTTTTTCCTGAGAAATTCCACACAAAGGAATTAGAATAAAAGCTCCAACTATAAGTTTCTGAAAGAAATTCAACATCGTAAAATAATTTTATTGTAATGTAAAGTTTATAGGAACAGTATATGAAACATTCACAGCTTTGCCGCCCTGTTTGCCCGGCTTCCATTTAGGTAAATTGTTAATTACACGTATTGCCTCTTTATCCATAGCTGGGTCAACTCCGCGTGCAATTTTTGAACGCATAATTTGTCCATCTTTCCCAACAACAAAAGTGACATACACTTTACCTTGTTTGCCTTTTTCAATGGCTTCTTTAGGGTATTTTAAGCTAGCCGAAATAAATTTCCGTAAAGCCTCCTGTCCTCCTGGAAACACAGGCATTTCTTCAACAATATTAAAAACTTCATCGGGCTCGTTATTTAATTCAGCCTCTTTTTCATGAATAAGTAAATATCCTTCATTTGTATTATCGGTAATAACAGACCGTTCACCCAATTCAATTATTTTTTTCAACTTTTGCAGGCCATCGATATCACCGGTAATTTTGGTTTTTCCTTCAACAGTAGTTATAATTAAACCCTTTTGTTGTGGAATATTTTCAGATAACATATCAGCCGATTGTTTCTGTTCACATGCAAAAACAACAATTAAACCAATTGCTATAACCAGACCAAAAAGTAATTTTAAATTAGCCAGTTTATGCGACCTGATTTTCGACATCATTTTTATCCGGTTTTTAATCAACGACGTATTAAAACTATTGGCTATTACTATCTGTCCACCCATAAATTGATTTAGCAACAAGCTTTTATATTTGCCTTTGCTAATCCCCGATGTTAATACAGCCTGATCGGCTAAATATTCATGGTTCTCCTTGATAGCGCGTTTGAGCATCCATATAAACGGATTAAACCACTGAAAAACACTTAGTATCTCCAAAAAAACAATATCGAACGAATGGCCTTGCCTGATGTGTTCCAATTCGTGAATAACCATTTTATCATACCCTTCGGTTTCTTTTAACTGATTGCTGATAAAAACATAATTCAGGAATGAATACGGGCTTATTTCAGGCTGAAGTTCAACTAATTTGTACCCTGCCTGTTTTACAACTTTATTTTTAACGATTGTAAAAATAATCTGCCCGATGCGGAACATAAACCGGGCAAAGAAAAATACAAACCCGATGGAATAAATAAAAATTATGAAGTTGGTTGATAAAATAATATGTTCGAATCCTGCTGATAAATCCTGCCCATAAATAGTAACAGCCTCCATCATATTGCGGTAAGGAGTTACGGTAATTTCAGAAAGCAAAACTGTTTGAGGTTCGTATACCCTGAATTTCAGAAATGGCAATAAAACAGAAAAAATAATTGAAGCCAGTAAAAACAACCTGTTTACCCGGAAGAAAGTTTCTTTCCGTAATAAAACTATGTAAACCAGAGACAAAAGTGAAAGGCTAATCCCTGATTCAATCAGAAAATTAACTACACTATTCATTTTCAGGAGGATTATCGGTTTTAATATCGCGTTTTACTTCATCAATTAATTCATCCAGGTCGTTGAGGCTCAATTTGTCCTCTTTAGCAAAAAAGGAGACCATTTCCTGAAAAGAACCGCTAAAATAATTGCGCATAAAATTTTTCATATACAAGCGCGTATATTCCTTTTTTAACATCAAAGGAAAATATTCGTGGGTTTTCCCGTAGGCATTGTGCCCAACAAAACCTTTTTTCTCAAGAATACGAATAATGGTTGAAACGGTGTTATAAGCGGGTTTCGGAAGGGGCATTTTTTCAACAATATCTTTTACAAATGCTTTTTCCAAATCCCACAAGATCTGCATGATCTGTTCTTCTGCCTTAGTTAGTTCCTTCATACTGATTTTCCTTAATACATATAATTCCTGTTACAGAAACAAAAACCATGCCTTAAAAACTAAGCCATTAGTTGAAAAACTAACAGCTTAGTTCTGTTGCTATTTATTGTAATGTAAAGTTTATTACTGAATTATAAAATACCTTAACATGCCTTCCTCCTTGCCGTCCGGGCCTGAATTTCGGTAAGCTGGTAATTACCCGCAATGCTTCTTTATTAAGCGAAGGGTCAACTCCTCGTAAGATTTCGGCATTGGATACATCGCCATTCTCGTCGACAACAAATTTGACATATACTTTTCCTTGAATGCCATTTTCCTGAGCAATAACAGGGTAACGTACTGTATTATTGATGTACGAATACAATGCTTTGTTCCCTCCCGGAAATTCAGGTTGTTGTTCAACAAATAAAAACACTTTATTAACATCTTCTTCCTCCTCTTCTTCAACTAATAATACCGGAGAAATGTCAATAATAGTTTCATCGTCGGCCTCCGAATCTGCAATTTCAAGTTCATCAATAATTTCAACATCATCGTCAACAATGTTAATAACATCAATTACTTTGGGAGGTGGCGGAGGTGGAGGTGGTTTAATTTCCTCTTCTCGAGTAACAGGAATTATTTCTTCTTCGATATCAGTAATCATTAAGGTACCTAACGAAGCAGATTGATTGGGTTTGGTTTTCCACTCAAACGAAATTAATACCATTCCTAATGCAACAACCAAACCAATCAATAAAAATGTGGACCTTTTGTTTTCAAGGTCAGCCTTTGGTGATTTTTTTAGTTCCATGATAGTTTTTTTTAGTTGTGTTTACTGTAAAGCAAATTGGATAGGGACTGTATATGAAACTTTTACAGCCTCGCCTTTTTGTTTGCCGGGTTGCCATTTAGGAAGTGAATTTATTACACGAATTGCCTCTTTATCAAGTGAGGGGTCTACACCCCTGGCAATTTTTGTATTAATTACTCCACCATCAATATCAACTACAAACGTTACAAATACTTTCCCTACGATACCTGCTTTTTTAGCATCCTCAGGGTATGTAATGTTTTCAGAAATAAAACTTCTTAAGGCATCTTGCCCACCCGGATATTCTGGCATTTCATCAACAATCATATAAACATCCCCCTTTTTATTTGGTGAATCCTGAGCACTCGAATTTCCAACAATAAAAAAAATTGCCAGAACCATTGGTAAAATAAATTTGAATGATTTCATAATTTACATTTTTTAGATTAAACCTGATTTATGAATTTTAAAATGCGCATTTAAAATAGAACTAACTTATTAGTTTTTCAACTAATGATTTAGTTCTATCAAAACAAATACCATACCAAACTGTTAAGCAATAGTTTACACAACTAAGAATTTAGTTGCTAAAGGATTGAAAAAGAGTCTTTATCAGAAAGAAGAGGGAATTTTGAGCGGAAATCCAGGAGTTCTTTTTTAGAGATAGAAAAGGTTTTTACACGGTTTTTGAATTCCATGGATGTAACATACCCTTTGGCATCAACAAGGGCAGAATCACCCAGGTATGTAAGACCACTTCCATCGGTTCCTATCCGGTTTACTGCCGCAACATAACATTGGTTTTCAATTGCCCGCGCAACTACCAGGTTTTTCCAAACATGGTGCCTGGGCGAAGGCCAGTTAGCCATATAAATTAGCAGGTCATAATTTTCCTGATTACGGCTCCAAACCGGAAACCTCAGGTCGTAACAAATCAAAGGGCAAATGCGCCAACCGTTGTATTCGACAACCAGTTTTTGTGTTCCGGGCGAATAATGGAGGTGCTCACTCCCCATGGTATACAAATGTTTTTTATCGTATGAAAAAACTTCGCCATCAGGAGTTATAAATAAACAGCGGTTGTATATTTTTCCTTCCTCTTTGATAATTATACTTCCGGTTAACGCAGCTTTTAAATCTTTGGCTTTCTTTTTCATCCAACTAACGGTATGCCCATTCATCGGTTCGGCCAATAGTTGTGAATTCATTGAAAAACCGGTTGTAAACATTTCGGGTAGGATAATTAAATCGGTAGAGGGGATGGTACTTAATAATTTGTTGAAATTTTCGAGGTTTTGGTTTTTATCTTCCCACAATAAATTGGTTTGAACCAGTGTGATTTTTAACTTTTCCATCCTTCAGTTAAACTTATTGATGATGGCAACTCCCAAATTTTCAAACTTATCCATAGCAACCAATTCCTTAATGCCTTCTTCCAAGGTTACAGTTTTTCCCACAAGTTTTTTTGGTTTAAGTTTACCCGATTGAATCATCTCAAACATTTCAGAATACCTGAAAGCCTGCATTCCATGGCTTCCAATTATCTCAAGTTCGTTTGCCACAACTTTATCCATTGGCACCACCGGGTGTTTGTGGTTTCCTGTCATTAAACCTACCTGAATGTGTTTTCCACGTTTTCGAAGTGAAGCGACCGAATTAAAACAGGTTTCCTGACTGCCCAATGCATCAATCGAAATATGTGCTCCACGTTCTGAAATCTTGTGAATTGCCATAGGTACAGCCTTGCAGTTTTTTGCATTAACTACCGACACGGCTCCAAGAGATTTGGCAAGCTCCAGTTTTTTATCATCAATATCAACAGCAATCACCTTTGCCCCAAAAGCAGAGGCAATCATTATCGCAGACAAACCTACTCCTCCGCAACCAAATACAGCTACCCACTGACCAGCCGTTACTTTACCCTGATCAACCACCGCCCTGAAAGAGGTAATAAAACGGCACCCCAGGCTGGCAGCAGTTTCGAAAGTGATATGGTCAGGTAATCTCACCAAATTATTTTCGGCATAATCGATGGCAACATATTCAGCAAACGAGCCCCAGGCCGTAAATCCCGGCTGAAACTGAGAATCGCACACCTGTTGGTTGCCCGATTGGCACTCGGGGCAAAAACCACATCCACACACAAAAGGCAAAGTAACACGGTCGCCAACATTCCAGCTTTTAATATTTTCGCCCGTTTCCACAATAGTACCGGCTAGCTCGTGTCCCGGAATATGAGGCAAAACAATATCAGGGTCATGCCCCATCCAGCCATGCCAATCACTCCGGCAAATTCCGGTTGCACCAACTTTTAATACTACACTTCCTGCTTTAGCAGAAGGTTTTTGGACTTCTTCACAGCCTATTTCGCCTTGGAAAGTATGAAAAACTGCAGCTTTCATTTATTCTATTTTTAATCTTCAGCAGTAAACAATTCAGGATGTTTACCAACCAATCCTTTTTCACGGTAAAAAGCTTTCATCCGTTTAATATCAGCCTGGGCATCGTCGGTTAGTTCGAATTTTTCGTACCAGCCAACTTGTTTTTTACCAAAATCGAATACGCCTAAATAAACCGATGCACCCGTTGCTTTAGCAATGGTATGAAAACCGGCTTTCCAATTTTTTGTGAGTTTACGTGTACCTTCAGGAGTAATAGCCAGGTGAAGTGTTTCCCGCGAATTAAATTCATTAATTATTTGTTTCACTACCGATAAACTTTTTGACCGGTCGATGGGAATACCACCCAGTTTTTTAATAATATATCCCAAAGGCCAGAAAAAAAATTCCTTTTTTATAACTGTACTGGCAGTCGCTCCCAACGATGCATAGTGAAGATATGATACAATAAAATCCCATCCACTTGTATGAGGAACACCAATAATAATGGCTTTTTTGTCAGGCATAATTCCATTAAAACCCTTAAAGCCAAGCAAATTCAACAATTGTTTACAAATCCATTTCCACATGGCTAATTTTTAATATTTTTTGTTTCAATATTTTTTGCAAAAGCAAACTCCTTCAGTAATTGGATTGCCAAACTGGTAGCTATATTTAGTTTTTCATTTTCACCAAAACCAATAATAACCATTAAAAAATGAGTTGTACTATCTGTCACCGAAGTACGAACAGAGTCGCTTGTAGGTGAACCAAAAGCACCTAATTTATCCCTAAAAACTGTTAAATTTTCGATGTTTAAATTTCCTCGTCCAATTGCTTCATATGGTTCATTGGCTTTCCCTATTCCAAACTCAATATCGCCAATAATTTTATTTACATCGTACCCACCAATTGAAAATCCGGTGTTAACCGACACAATATTCAGTAAATCTACGACATTATTAATTCGGTACAAATCCATTCCTTTTGCTATACGGCGTAAAAGTGCTTCAGCCGAAAGCCTATAACGTGCCGGATCTTTACCACATTTTTTATACGCTTGCCTCGAAGCTTTTACAGTAGTCATTTGACTGATTTCTTCAATTTTAATAGAAGCAGCAATTTCCTTCGTGACCTTTTCTGCAAAAACATCAAAATTAACTACCGGTGGTGTAACAACCACATCACATTCAATAGTCGAAAGTTCAATGTTTGGTACTTTTTCCAATAAACTTTTTAATATTTTTATTTTTTTCATCCTACTCGTTAAAAAACATATTTTGCCATTGTAATTATTACTAATTTAGTTTGGTATTGATCAAAATACTGCAGATATCAAAGCTAATAATAGTTTTAATATTAGTGCACATTTAGTTTAACACTTTGATCAAAAAACAGTAAAGAATTGATTCTATTTTAGAGTTAAAAATGGCATTACAAAAATGAACTAGTTTACAATTTAACAATAGGTTTCCTTGACCAATTAAACTTCTTGATTTTTCAAAAGTAGGTAAAATGTGGCGGGATTTATGAAATTCATAGATTCCGCTTTTTTTATTGTATTATCCTTAAATGCATTTTTAAAAGATTCCAAATATTAGCTGTAATAGATAATAATGTAACGATGCATTTAATTGATTCTATGCACAATATATAGTATATTTGATCCACTAGCTATCATAAACCTTTTTTTTAGTGAAAAATGAAACCTAACAAAAAACCAACTATTTTTTTAACCTGCCTGCTATTTTTTCTATTCTTTAGTTGCCAAAAGGAACAAATTACAAATTCCCGTGTCGACTTAAGTAATTATATCGACCAATACCTTAAAGCACTTGAGTTAAACGATCCTACGGTTTTGCCCCTGTCCAAAAATGTTCGTTATACCGAAAATGGGCAAACACTTCAGCTGGGCGATGGAATGTGGGGAACAACAAATTCAGTAAGAAATACCTACAAACAGTATTTTATTGATACTGTCACAAATCAGGCAGGAATTTTTTGCGTGATTGAAGAAAATAGCCATCCTGAGATTGTAGCAATTCGCCTGAAAATTAAAAATCAGAAAATCACTGAAATTGAAAAGTTTATTGCCAGAAGTTCTCACGATCCATGGTATAAACCTGATTCGGTAGTAAAACAATCCATTTTTGAAGAAATTTTAAAACCTGAAGAACGCCGTAGCCGGCTGGAAATGATTGCTATCACCAATTCTTATTTCGAAGGGCTTGAACTAAATACGGATACATTAACACCATTTGCCCCAAATTGTACACGCATCGAAAATGGAAATATCACAGCCAACAATCCAAATGGTGAAAGCCCAATTCAACAAATGTCGGCCGGAGAACAATTTGCAACCGGTTTTTCAACTTTTATTACCAGGATCAGGGAACGCCGTTTCCCCATAGTTGATGAAGAACGTGGACTGGTTTATGCGGTTATATTTTTCGACCATGCAGGACATACTGAAGCTACTATGAAAAATGGTATCAGTTTTAAAGTACCACCTCCATATGATACGCCATTCTGCTGGTTAATCGGAGAATTATTTAAAATTAAGGATGGTAAAATCCATCAAATTGAAGCCGTTATGCTTGATGTTCCATATGGAATGCCATCGGGCTGGGTGAATTAATTGTATACTAACTAAACCTATCCATACCGTGAAATTAAAAACTTTTTTTTTACTGACAGGAATTATTATAGTTTTGCTCGCCTGTAATCAACCTCAGAAAACCACAATTAAAAACCAATTAGGCCGTGCCTCACTCGAGAATTTTGTGAACACCTACATTGATGCCGTAATAACCCGCGATCCGTCAAAAGCGCCGCTTGCAACAGATGTAAAGTATACTGAAAATGGCCAACGCCTTATCCCTGGCGATGGAATGTGGAATACTGCCAGTGCATGGGGGACATACAAATTATACATTGCCGATCCGGAAACAAATCAAATCGGTTTTATTGGGACTATCGACGAAAACGGAGAATTGGCAATTATGGCTTTGCGCCTCCTAATTGAAAATATGAAAATCAAAGAAATTGAAACATTTGTTGCACGAAGTGATAGTGAAGCTGTTAAATTGGAACTCAAGGGCCCACCAAATCCGGTTTTCCTTAAAACTGTTCCACCAGAGCAACGCCTTTCGCGCGACTCGTTAAAAATAATTGCCAACATGTATTTCACTGGGCTTGAACGCAACGATGGTAAAGGCTTTTATCCATTCACTGATAACTGTAACCGCCTCGAAAACGGCCATTTTACTACCAATAATCCAAAAAAAGACGGCCACCCATTCGACATTGATGCCATGGGGTCAAAAGAACAGTTTGAAACCGATTTTTTTAATTTTGTCACCCGCATCCGCGACCGTCGATTCCCTGTTGTTGATGTAGAACGTGGATTGGTTTTAACCTTTGCTTTTTTCGACCACGCTGGAAATGTACCAACTATCACATTAACAAATGGAGTTACATTTCCAATGGATTTAAATCAACCCTTTACATGGGAAATTGCAGAACTATTTAAAATCGAAAACGGATTAATCCGTGAAATTCAGGCACTTTACCGGGAAGCCCCTTATGGAATGGGATCCGGATGGAGTACCTGGGAACAGACATTATCAAGTAAACCAAATTATTGATTCAGAAACGGATAAAAAACACCAACTTAAAACCTGTTCATCATGTTAAAAAAATCAAAATTAATAAATCAACTTCAGTACATTTTAGTGCCCTTTGTTTTGCTCGTTTCATGTACTACAACCGAAAAAATTTATACTCGCTCCTATTTACATAAAATCGCTGATAATTATCTGGAAGCGTTGGTCGCCGGCGATCCATCGGGATTACCGCTATCCGATTCAGTAAGATTTACTGAAAATGCCATAGAATTAAAAATTGGCGAAGGATTATGGGTTGAAACTTCTGAACGGTCTGCAACTTTTAATGTTTATGCGATCGATACAGTAAGTAACCAAGTTGGATTTTATGGTGTGTTAAAACAAAATGACGTACCCCTGATACTCGCACTTCGTTTAAAAATAGAAAATTCAGAAATAACAGAAATAGAGCATGTTATTGCCAATCGAATTGGAGAAAAAGGAATGAAGAACCTTATTACTCCACGTCGTGGTTTGGTTGAATCGGTGCCGGTTGACCAAAGGGTTTCGCGTGAGAAAATGATTCATATTGCCAACCTTTATTTTGAATCTATCGAACAAAATGATGGCAGCGTTGCCCCTTTTGCCGATGATTGTGCCAGGCATGAAAACGGCACACAAACCACCACCAATAAACAACCTGATCCAGCCGATTTTGGCGATTCACCGGAAGAGCAGCTCAGGTTAGCTGTAGCCCGCATCGATGCCTGTGGTTGTGCCAAACAAATGGACACACAAAATCTTTCGTACATTACCAAAATTTGGCCACGCCGCCTTGATATTGTTGACGAGGAATTGGGGCTTGTATTTGCTTTCCCAATGTTTGTACATAAAGGCGATGTTCAAAGAATAAAAATTATAGGTGTTCCGGGTGTTGATACAATTCCTAAACTGTTCCCTCCATTTAATTTACAGGCTGGCGAAATTTTTAAAATAAGCGATGGGCAAATTCATGAAATTGAAGCCAATGGATTTGTATTACCTTATGAAGCCAGCGGTGGTTGGGATTAGTTTGCATTTTAATTATTGAAATATTACCAATCAGAATTGTTTGTGATTATTTCAAATTCAATCATTCAACTAAAAGACTGGTTTAATTTTGTTTAAATAAGCACAAACTATTATTATGCCCGCAAATCAATAAAAAACACATACCCTGAACTTCATACTATTAATTCATAAACCACCAAATACAAATAAATTTATATGACTCATTTTCATATAATTATATTATTCATTAATTATTCGATTATTTTTGCTTAACTGCATAATATATTGTATATTAGGTATGATCAATATAGAAGATAATGCTATTTTTATAGCTATAAATCATACTAAAAACTGTCAATTCAAACCAATTTTGAGCTAATGCAATTAAATAAGTGTTATGACTCATGAAGGAAAAGAAAATACCATAAATCCAATTATTCAGGAATGCCTGATTAATGAATGGTTGCCTCGCCTTTATAATTTAAAGAACGAACGAAAACCCATTCAACGTTTAATGGTAATTATTATCATTTTTCCACTTGTAATAGTTACCGGATTATTACTACACATGTTTATTACAGATTTTAGTTTGATTGAAAGTTCTCTTATGACAGCTTTTTTTACATTGTCGGCTATTGCATTTGTATACCTGGGCAAACTACAAGCGTGCAATGATGTAATTTTAGAAATTGATTTTGCCATCAGGCTGGGTAACCTGGATTACCTTTTACGGGCTATTCCAAAAATATCAGGCTTTGGTTCTTTTCAAAACTTAATTAAAGAAATGGGAGGGATATTAACTCATGGACAATAATTTACCATCACTCGAAGACTCAATCAGAGCAGCTCAAAAATCTGCTAAAAACAGGCAAACTAATTTCTGGATTTTAAGTAGTATTTGGATATTTGTATTATTGGTAGGCTCACTATTTTTTATAAACCTATTACACAAATTCGAAGAAAATAGTCAGCGCATTGAAGGCCTTTCTCAAACCAATAAAGCAATGGCCGAACGGCTTGAAATTCAAAATAAGGAGAACGGTGAAATAAATGACCGGCTTATTCAACTAGAAGAATTTTATTACCAACAGCTTAACGAAGAAGCCAGAAGCAATAAAATAAAAGACATCGCACAAATGCAAATTGAAAGGCAATACATAAGCCCTGCTCAAAAAGACTTTTTCAATTCCGAAATAAAATCCCGCACAAATTCAAATAATGCAGATTATTGGTATTTAGAATCATTTAATCAAGACGATAAACAAGCGATTAATTACCTGAATAAAGCCATAGATTTAAATCCAACTATGGAAACTGCCTATTTTGCCCGGGGGAAAAAATTTAATTCGCTAAATAACTACGAGGAAGCCATCGCTGACTTTACAACAGCCCTGCGTTTGCAACCTAATAATCCGGCAACACTGGCAGCGCGCGCTTTTTCATATTTTAAATTATCTTACAATACTAAACTTTCATTTGACCAACAAACCAAATTTTTATCAGATGCTTTAAAAGATTGTGAAAAATCCATTAACTTAAATCCAACCGACTGGGTTCCTTACCACTACAGAGGATTTATAAATTACAAAAAAAAGGAATACAGAAATGCTGAAAAAGATTGGCGTGAAGCTGCCAGTCGAAGGATTGGATTATCAGAGACCGCAAGCTCAATAGAAAATATTAGCATGATATATCTTTCAACCAGCAATTGGGAAAAAGCTTACAAAAACTGTAACGATGTAAAAAACCTGGATGACAAATCAGCCTGGAATTGGTTATTTACATATATTGCTACCGAAAAACTTAAAATGTTTGATTTATCAAAAGAAGCTAAAAACAATTGGAATAACCTTAAAAGTAAAAGTGATCAAGAAGCGCTTCAGATGTATCTTCCAAGAGAATTCCATGTTTTTTTAAACGAATAAACAAGACTCTTAATATTCTACTTTTCTCTAGGGTCGGGTTTTATTGGCAATTTGGCCATTTTCAGAATTTCAATATTCGGATGGCCAAATTCTTCAGTAATTTTGCCCAATAACAAATACAAACCTCTTCCTTTAAACGGGTACTGTTTTAATGTATTGGGAAAATGAACAGTATCAAAAAACTCGCCCTTCTGGTCGAGGAAACAGCCAAAATGCATCACTTCTCCTTTTGAAGTACGTACGTATTTTATTGTTACTAATAAACCAACTAACTTGATGGTTTGCCCTACATGCAACATCAGGTTATTGGCATCAAAAGCCCCCCGCCAATTGGTTTGTAACAATTCAAAATCGGTAAGTGATACAGGAAAATCCAACAACTCAATTTCATCGTACACTGCTTCAATGGGATCTTCATCAAATGTTGGTAACTGAAACTCCTTACGCTGTTTCGAAAATAACTGATGTTGCACTTGCAACGTCCTTTTTTTGGTGAGAAGCATATGTACTTCCCATAACAATTTAGCTTTCGATTTTCCTGTAAAACGAAGGGCACCAATTCTGATCAGTAAAATTATTTGTTCTTTTTTAACCGGTACGCGGCTGATAAAATCGTCGAGCGAACGGTATTCCCCATATTGTTGCCGTTCGGCAGTAATTGCCTCAGCCATAGTTCGCTCAAGACCCGACAAAAGTACAAATCCCAGATAAATGGTTTTTTCCTGAATAGAATTTAATACGTCACTGTTATTTACGCAGGGCAATTCGATGGTAGCACCACACCGGCGTGCTTCGTTCATGTATACCCATGTTCGATAAAAACCACCAAAATTATTCATTACAGCCACCATAAATTCCAGCGGGAAATGGGCTTTTAAATAGAGGCTCTGAAAACTCTCAACAGCATACGATGCCGAATGGGCTTTAGAAAATGAATAGCCTGCAAAACTTTCGATTTGCCGCCACACTTCTTTGGTCAGCTCATCGGTATAACCACGCTGTTTGCAATTATCAAAAAAACGGTCAACAATTTTTTGAAACTCCTTTTTCGAACGGTATTTACCACTCATTGCCCGTCGGAGCACATCGGCATCGGCCAAATCAAGCCCGGCAAAATGGTGGCATACTTTTAATACATCCTCCTGATAAACCATTACACCAAATGTTTCTTCGAGCTGCTCTTTCATTACTGGATGCAGGTATTTTATTTTTGAGTGATTATGAAACCGTTGGATGTATTCGCGCATCATACCACTTTTAGCCACGCCGGGGCGTATGATCGAACTGGCAGCTGTGAGCGAGATGTAGTTATCGCACCGTAATTTTTTTAACAAACCACGCATGGCAGGGCTTTCAATATAAAAACAACCGATGGTTTCGCCCGATTTAAGTTGTTTCTTAACCTGCTTGTTTTGTTTAAACTCCTGGACATTGTGAATATCCACCCTTTCTCCTCTGTTTTTCTGGACAATTTGAACACACTCCTGAATATGGCCAATTCCGCGTTGGCTCAGTATATCAATTTTTTCAAAACCAATCGATTCGGCCACATACATGTCCCACTGCGTAGTTTGCAAGCCTTTGGGAGGCATATCAAGGGCAGTGTAATAATTTATGGGTTTTTCCGAAATCAAAATTCCTCCGGCATGGATACTTCTGTTATTGGGGAAATCAGCCATCATCGACCCAATTTTATAAATCTGTTTTGTCAGGTTGTTTTCATACACATGATTTTCGGGTTCATTTACTAATACATCAATTTCATTTTTGGGGATGCCATACACCTTACTTAATTCCCGTAAAATCGACCGTCCCTGAAATGTGGAAATGGTTCCTAATAAAGCTGTGTGTTTCGTACCATAACGTTTAAAAATATAATCCTGCACATCGTCGCGGTCTTTCCACGAATAATCAATGTCAAAATCGGGAGGCGATGTACGTTTTGGATTTAAAAACCGTTCGAAATAGAGGTTTAATTCAATGGGGTCGACATCGGTAATTTTAAGGCAATAAGCTACAATACTGTTGGCTCCACTCCCCCGCCCAACGTGGTAAAATCCCCGGTTCAGCGAATACCTGATAATGTCCCAGGTTATGAGGAAGTACGACGAAAAACCCAGGTTATCAATAATTTTAAGCTCATGCCGAATACGATCCAAAGCTTCCTTATTATTACCATAACGGTATTTCCAACCGTCCAGTGCCAGCTTTTCGAGTAATACTTTATCTTCATTGCGGCTGTTTGTAAATGTTTGTTTGTTTTTAATTGATTTAAAATCGAAGTCGATGGTACATTCATCCAAAATTCGACGTGAATTTTGGAGCAATTCAGGAAAATCAGCAAATAATTCCAACACTTTTTGTTCCTGAATAATTGCTTCATCATTTTTTGCAACCATACCCACATTCAGTTTGCTTAGCAAAATATTGTTATCAATAGCCCTTAAATGGCGGTGTAAAATATAATCATCGGAATTACTAAAAGTGACCGGTACCCAGGCAACCATTTTCCGGTAATCACTTTTGGTATGAATATATTTTAACCGGTTTAAATCTGAGATTTTAACTCCCAGGTATTCATGTTCGTTGAGTTGTTCAATTCTCCGGCTTCCAAAAGGAAAAACAAAAATTACATTAGGCAGGTAAGGAGGCATTCCCGGAAATGCTTTTTTCTCAACAAGATGACGGCTCAGAAAATCGTTTAACTCAAAAAAGCCTTCGTTATTCCGGGCAATGCCAACATACAAAGGATAGTGCCCATTTCGAAACTCTACACCTGCCAAGGGTTTTATTCCCTGAATTTTGCATTCCGAAACAAAATCGAGCACACCTGTTGAATTATTAATATCGGTTAAAACCATTGCCCGCGCACCATTTGTTTTGGCAACTTCAACCAGCTTTTCAATTGAAAGTGTTCCGTAACGTAAACTAAAATAACTGTGGCAGTTTAAATACATCTTTAATTACTGAATGATTATTTTTTAATCAATATAACGACAGTAATTTAATCAATGATTTTAATTAAACAAGAATCAGAAGGGATTTTTTTAATGGTTAAAAAAGAAAATGATCGTTAGCAGATTAACACTTAAACAAACCTATTTCACGCAGAGAGTGCAAAGGCTATGACGCAGAGAACGCAAAGAAATTATTTGCTGAACATTCTTTACGTGTTTTGCGCTTTCTTGGCGCTCTTTGCGAGAACAAATGGAATAATTAAATATATTACCTGTACTTCAAAAAAGTATCAGAATTAATCATTCCAGTAAAATCTTTGCTTTTTACAGCATAATTAAAACCGGGTTGAATACAAAATGCACCATATTCGCCCTTCACATTTAAGGCAATGTAACCCAATTGATGTTGGCGGTAATCGGGTATTTTTTTTGTAATTCGGATGACTGCTTCACGGCAAGCCTGAAAAGGAGTTTTTCCCTGGCGCATTAATTCAACCACTAAAAAAGAGCCCAGTGTTTTCATAGCAAGTTCGCCACTTCCGGTAGCAGCGGCACCTCCCACTTCACCATCGACAAAAAGGCCGGCACCAATAATAGGCGAATCACCCACTCGTCCATGAAATTTATATGACATTCCACTGGTGGTACAGGCTCCGCATAAACGCCCTTCGGAATCAAGCGCAATCATACCAATAGTATCGTGGTTATCCGATTGATTTTCGATATTAAAAACAGGTTTCAGCTGTTTGTTCTCTTTTTTCCACTTTTTCCATTCAGCTTTCCGTTCAGGAGTCAGGAGTTTTTCTTTTTTAAAACCGTTCTCTAAAGCAAATTGTAAAGCTCCTTTCCCGCTTAACATTACATGTGGCGTTTTTTCCATTACCAAACGGGCTACCGAAATTGGGTGTTTAATATGTTGTAAAAAAGCCACCGAACCGGCCCGGCCTTTTTCATCCATAATACAGGCATCGAGTGTTACCTTCCCTTTGGCATCGGGAATTCCACCATAACCAACAGTAATAATATTTGGGTCGCCTTCGGGAACCATCACTCCTTTTTCAACAGCATTTAAAGCATGCCCTCCCGAAGTTAACACATGCCAGGCAACTTCATTGGCAGGCAATCCATGCTCCCATGTAGAAATAACAATAGGTTGCCCTAAATTTTTTGATATTTGATTATTTGTAAAAACGTTATTCGATACAGCCATTCCTACAATTGCGGCCGAAGTATTTTTTAAAAAGTTGCGCCTGTTAAGTGTCATATTAATCATTTTAAAATTATATGTAAAAATGAATCAAAATGGTATTCCCCACTTTATAACAAATATATTAAAATCAACAATAAGGTACAGGTGGGCTTTAGCAATAATATACTATTAAGCTAAAAAGTAAAAAAAGCCGGAAATCCGGCTTTAATATTACTTAAACTCTAAAATAAACTATGATGTTTTTTTGAAGCGGGCAAAAATGAGACAATTTTAATTAACAAATACTAAGGAAAATCCTCATTATTACAAAAGTTGTATAACAAAAAAGCCAGGGAATTATTCCTGACTTTTTTGTTGTTTATACCGCTTTATAGTAGTTATATCCCCAATAAAAGTTCTTCAGTTTTTTTACCATCCGTTAGCATCTGGGCGGGATTTTCGAGTAACTGTTTCAGTTTTACTAAAAATCCGACTGAGTCTTTCCCGTCGATAATACGGTGGTCGTATGACAAGGCAATGTACATCATAGGACGGATAACCACTTGCCCATTCACAGCTACAGGCCGCTCAACAATGTTGTGCATTCCAAGAATGGCCGATTGTGGCGGATTAATAATTGGTGTTGATAACAACGACCCAAATACACCACCATTGGTAATGGTAAAAGTTCCTCCCGAAAGTTCTTCAACAGTTATTTTTTTATTGCGAGCCTTTTCAGCCAGTTGTTTAATTTCCAATTCTATTTCTGGAATACTTTTACTTTCAGCATTACGGACAATTGGAACCATCAAACCTTTGGGTGTTGAAACAGCAATACCCACATCAACAAATTGCGGCGTAACAATTTCTTCCCCGTCCATCTGGGAATTTACCGAAGGATGGAATTTTGCAGCAATGGCGACTGCTTTGGTAAAAAATGACATAAAACCAAGCTTAAAACCATGCTTGTCAATAAATTTTTGCTGATTGATTTTCCGTAAATCCATTACAAAACTCATGTCGACTTCGTTAAAAGTTGTAAGCATGGCTGTTTCGTTTTTAACCGAAACCAAACGTTCGCTTAATTTACGTCGTAACATGGACATTTTATTACGGTCAACTTCCCTGGAGTTCAGTTTTGACGATGAAGGTTCTACTTGAGAATCACTGCCCTGCAACACAGCAATAACTTCTTTTTTACCAATTCGTTTTAAACCGGCTAAAATATCATCGACTGAAAGATTATTCACCGCCATCATTTCTTTGGCAACAGATGTAACTTTTACCGATGAATCTTCAGGTAATTGAGTTTCCTTCTCTTCCTTTTTTTCCGGAACATCATTTGCCGTATTTGGTGCCGGTTTAACTATTTTTTCCGTCTTTTTTTCAGGAGGTGCAACAGAAGTATCTATTGTACAGGCTACTGAACCAACTACAACTGTATCACCTTCGAGTGCTTTAATATCAATTTTTCCACCTTCATCAGCAATTAAAGTTAATGTTGCTTTATCCGATTCAACTTCAGCAATTTCCTGCCCTTTTTTTCAACAACAGATCCATTTTCAACCAGCCAACTGCCAATTTCAACCTCTGTAATTGATTCTCCGGGTGTAGGTATTTTAATTTCAATAATCATATTGGTTTTATTTAAGAGGCTATTGTTTCTTTTACAGTAAATACTTCTTCCAGAATTTTATTTAACCGTCGTTTATGCTGTTCCATTAAACCACCAGCAGGGCTGGCACTTTCTTTACGAGCCACAACTTTAAAATTTAAATTACTCAATTTTCGATTAATAAATGGCCAGGCACCCATATTTTGTGGTTCATCTTGTGCCCAAATTAATTCAGAAGCATTCGAGTATTTTTTAATAATTTCTTCAATTTGATGAATTGGTATTGGATAAATTTGCTCGAGCCTAACAATGGAAATGTTATCAAATCCACCTTCGCCTTTTCGTTTTATAAAATCGTAATATAACCTACCGGTTGTGAATACAACTTTTTCGATTTTTTCAGGATGGATAATTCTATCGTCAATTACTTCTAAAAAACGTCCGCCTGCCAGTTCATCGAGTGTTGAAAAAACCATTGGGTGGCGTAACAAACTTTTAGGTGTAAAAATTACCAGAGGTATACGAGTTTTCATTTTTACCTGCCTCCTTAACAAATGGAACAAATTGGCAGGAGTTGTAGGAATAACAATTTGCATACTATTACTGGCAGCCATACCCAGAAAGCGCTCGATTCGGGCACTTGAGTGTTCAGGCCCCTGCCCTTCGTAACCGTGAGGCAGCATTAAAACAAGGCCATTCATCAACCCCCATTTTTCGAAAGCAGACGCAATATATTGGTCAATAATAACCTGAGCCACGTTATGAAAATCGCCAAACTGTGCTTCCCAAATAGTTAATCCGTTTGGTTGTGCAAGGGCATAACCGTATTCAAAACCTAAAACTCCATATTCAGACAAGGGCGAATTGTACACATGAAAATCGGCCTGTTTTTCAGAAATATGTTTTAATGGGAAATATTTTTCACCAGTATCTTCCATTACAAACGAAGCATGCCGGTGTGCAAAAGTCCCACGTTCACTATCCTGCCCGCTTAAACGAACCGGATGCCCTTCATTTACCAAGCTGCCATAAGCCAATAACTCAGCCATTGCCCAATCCAGTTTATTATCATGAACCATCATCTTACGGTCGGCCAAAATGCGGTGTACTTTTTTAAAGAAGTTTTTATCAGAAGGCAAAGTAATTATCTGCCCGGCTATGGTTTTTAATGTTTCTTTATTAACCTTAGTTGATGGAAAATCAGTAAAATTTATTTTTGATGGCAATTCAAATTGTTCGTAATCTTCTAATAAAAACTCCCGTATTTTTAATTTTTCAATTTTCTCCGATTCTTTGTACTTCTCTTCAAGGTAATTATCAAAATCCTTGATTTCTTTTCGCGATTCCTCTTTTGAGAGAATACCTAACTGAGCCAACTTTTCAGAATAAATGTCTCTCGGATTGGGATGTTTTGCAATTGATTTATACAGCGAAGGCTGTGTAAAACGAGGTTCATCGCCTTCATTATGGCCATATTTACGGTAGCACAAAATATCGATAAAAACATCCGACTCAAATTTTTGCCTAAACTCCATTGCCATTTTTATGGTAAAAACCAATGCTTCTACATCGTCGCCATTTACATGGAACACAGGCGAACGGGTTACTTTAGCAACATCGGTACAATACGTGCTTGACCTGGCATCGAGGTAATTGGTTGTAAAACCTACCTGATTATTTATTACCAAATGAATGGTTCCCCCGGTTTTATAACCGGGTAAATTGGCCATTTGTGTTAACTCATAAACAATTCCCTGAGTTGCAATGGCAGCATCGCCATGAATGGCAATTGGGGCAACTTTGTTGTAATTGCCTCCATATTTTGCATTAATTCGCGACCGTGTCATTCCCTGAACAAGCGAAGCAACCGTCTCGAGGTGCGATGGATTAGGCATTAACCGTAAATTTACTTTTTTACCTAAATCGGTCTCAACCTCATTTTCAAAACCCAAGTGGTATTTTACATCGCCCAGTTCAATGCCATCTTCATATTCTTCGCCATAAAATTCTTTAAAAATAGATTGGTAAGGTTTTTCCAAGATGTTAGCCAAAACATTTAAGCGGCCACGGTGCGCCATTCCAATCACAAATTCTTCGATTCCTAATTCGGCACCCCTTTCAATAACAGCATCTAACGAAGGAATCAAATTTTCGGCGCCTTCAAGCGAAAAGCGTTTTTGCCCAACAAATTTTTTGTGGATAAAACTTTCAAATCCTACAGCCAGCTTCAGATGGTAAAAAAAATGCTTCCGCTTTTTATCTGAAAATTCCTGTGAATTTTTTGTGCTTTCCATTTTTTGCTTCAGCCATGCTACTACTTCTGGCTTTCGCATATATACATATTCAACTCCTATGGACTGGCAATAAGTAGCCTCGAGATGTTCAATAATATCACTTAATTTCGAAGGGCCAATACCTATTTCATTTCCTGCCTGAAATACTTTTGATAAATCGCTTTTCCCAAGTCCAAAATTCTCAATATCAAGCGTAGGAGAATATTTCCTACGTGCCCGAACCGGATTGGTTTTAGTAAATAAATGGCCACGTTGCCGGTAACCGTGAATCAGATTTAAAATGGCAAATTCTTTATCAATATTTTTGATTGAGGTAGGACTTGATTTAATAGGGAACTGTTTTACCCCTAATTCAAATCCGGCAAAAAACTGTTGCCAACTTTTATCGACCGATTCAGGATTTTTAAGAAATAGTTGATACAACTCTTCGATAGCAGAAAATTCAAGATTTCCAGCAGGTGAATTTTTATCCATTGGTTTTTTTTACAATTTACTATACTATTTTCTCAATTTAACAAAAACCTTTTACGAAAGTTTAATTAAAGCTCGTTATTTTATCATAAAAATAAGCTTTATTTGGTTCTTTCCCGAAATAATTAATTCCCTGCGTAAATCTCTGCATTTAATGCTGTTGACAAACCTCACATGTTATGCCTTCATTTACTTAACATATTCATAACAAATTAATGTTCAGCTACATAAACCAATTTATTTAATATTCGTAATACACATTAAATCTAAAAACCAATCGTTATGAAACCTTACACTTTCGGAAATATATTACTTCCTGGTTTATTTTTTTTGCTATTTACATCGTTTGCATTAACAAGTTCGGCACAAAACGAATCGCAAAAACTTAAGTCGGCACAAGAAGTTATCAAAGGATTTAAAGGCTGGGACAATAATCGTGATACTAACAGGGTCTACATCAGCGATGATTTTACGAATGAAGAAAAAGACTCCATAAGGACAGCAATTGCTCGTTGGAATGGGGCCGGATGTACACCTCCAATGAAAGAAGTAGAGGCCGAACCGGCAGAAATAGTCATTAAAGAAGATCCGGACCTTCCAGCAAATAAAGCAGGAAGATGCCGTTCTCAGCATACAAATGGATGGGTTTATCATTCTGAAATTACAATTAATCCGAACCATGCACCCATAAGCCTTACAGAATTGGTTACACATGAACTTGGCCATGCTTACGGGCTTGATGATACAAAATCGGTGAGCAATCCCAATGATTGTATGCGTGGCTCAGGGTCAAATAACAACGATGGCAATTTGTCTGCCCACGACTCCACAGAATTAAAAGCCACAACAACCATTCTTCAGGATAAGGATTCGGGCGAAATTCCCATTAAAAAAGATAAACACCGCTTAATCGCATTTTTGCCTGGCGAAAATGGGCCAATAGCTTTTGCTACAGGAATAAATCAAACGCCTGAACAATGGGGGCAAACAGAAATCAGTATTAATACGCTCGACAACCCCTTTATTCAGTTTGGGGCATTTTTAATTGAAAATAACGATTTAGTTGTTGAAATAGTTGTTTCACCTGAACTGTGGGCAGGGAAATTTTACCTCGATATAACAATTACCCCGCCTGCCCCAGCTGAAACAACGCGGTTTTTTGGTGTTCACTATGTGTCCGAAGCTCCGGTAGTTCCCATAGAATTTGAATGCCCTTTTGAAATTGGACGTGAAGGTGAATTAACAACAATAATGTGGCAAGGAAATACCACTTACCCATATACAGGAAAATTACGAGCCTACATTAATGTAGATGATTCACTAATGTATCACCAAAAAGGTGGCGGGGATTTTACACTTAAATTACAACCTGGAACACATAAAATTGAACTTTTTGTAGATGATTTCCAGGGAAATGAGGCATATAAAACAGAAACCTTTGATGTGACTCATGCTGAAGAATTTTTACCCGACCCTGATGAGTTTTTATTTGAGGTTTACCCCAATCCATTTACTGGTTTCTGCAATATAAATGCTGACGTATTATGTGAAATAAGTATTTACGATTTAATGGGCCATTTAATTAAAAGTATGCCTGGAGGTTCAAACACTTGGTATCCTGGCAAAGAAATAAAAAAAGGTACTTATATTGTTCATGCAAAATTAGACGGCCTTCAGAAAAGGATTAAAGTTGTTTATTTCGAATAAAAAAGACAGCAGTTTTGTTCTTTAGTCCCGAATAATAAACTATTTCACCAGCAAGTTGTTATGTAGATATATTCTAAATAACAACTTTGTAAGATGAAAAGGAAACAATTTATTCGCAACATAGCATTGGGAGGAAGTGTTTTAATAACAGCACCAATGGTATTTAATTCATGTAGTAAAAGTGATGATGTACCTGAAGATAATACAGGAAACGACACTACAGAAGGTGTAACAGTTGATTTAACCAATGCCGATTATAGTGATTTAGAAACAGTTGGTGGGTTTGCATACAAAGGCAATATAATTATAATCAGATCGACAGATACAGTTTACCTGGCATTTTCAAAAGTATGCACTCATCAATCGTGCACGGTTACATACGATGCAGCATCAAATCAGATGCCGTGCCCTTGTCATGGTTCCGTTTTTAGTATTGATGGAGGTGTGGTTAACGGGCCAGCTCCGAGTGCATTAACAAAATATACTGTTACGAAAGAGGGCAACACCCTTACAATAGTATAATCTATTATTCCACTAGAAGTAAAAGTACTCAGATTATAAAGTGTTATTCAAATGAATAATGTTTTCTGACAGCTATATCAATGTCCCAAACACATTCTAGGCCGGCAGGGAAAGATACAAAATCACCGGCTTGTATTTCGATTGTTTCAAATTCCGTTACAACAGAGAATTTTCCTTCAAGAATATAACAGTGTTCAGTATTTTCATAATACCATTCAAATTTTGATTCATCTTTTTCCCATACAGGCCATTCAAAAACACCCATTTCCTGAAGCTCTTCCTCATCAAAATGTTCAATTTCAATTCGCATTCAAAAGTTATTTAAATTCTAATACTAAAATATTCAATTGTATGTTTGTGTACAATAGTAAAATGGTTTTTTTTATGTTTAAGTGAATAATTTTTATTCTAACTATAAATTTTATTAAATTTCTTTCCTTAAATAAATTTTCTTCATCGAACTTATAATTTTTACCTAAAATATAAACCAAATGAAAAGATCAATTTTAGTCCTCCTTGCAGCAATTCTAGTTTTTGCCTGCCAAACCAAATCACCTACAACTCAAAATAACGACAAAAACTCTTTCTCATTTGTTTTTATGACCGATATACATTTACAGCCCGAAGAAAGGGCAGTTGAGGGTTTAAGCCAGGCAATTGATACAATCAACAATTTAAATCCCGACTTTGTGATTACCGGTGGAGATAACATCATGGATGCATTGGGAGTTTCGTTTGAACGGAGCGATAGTTTGTATAATTTATATGAACAAACTATAAAATCGCTGGCCATGCCTATATACCATTCAATGGGAAATCATGAAATTTTTGGATTGTACCCCGAAAGTGGAGTTGAAGCTAACCATGAGGAATTCGGGAAAAAAATGTACAACAATCGATTGTCGAAAAATTATTATTCCTTTCAGCATAAAAACTGGCAATTTATTGTAATCGACGGAATTGGTATTACAGAAGACAACCACTATTATGGATTTGTTGATTCAACTGAAATAAAATGGTTAGAAAATGAATTGCGGGTAGTTGGGCACGACAAACCAGTAGCTATTGTAACACATATTCCACTATTAAGCGTAGGCCGACAAATTATGGGAGGGCCAACCGAAGCATTTAATGAAGGTTCAATAATAACAAATTCGCATGAAGTAAGGGAAATACTGGAAAATTACAATGTAAAAATTGTATTGCAAGGGCACCTTCATTTTTTGGAAGATGTTAATTACAATGGTATCCACTATATAACCGGCGGGGCTGTTTCTTCGAACTGGTGGAGAGGGCAAAGATATGGAATGGAAGAAGGATTTGTTATGGTAAATGTAAATGGCGAAGACTTTAATTGGGAATACATTGATTTTGGTTGGGAAGTTGACTAAATCAAAGAGCCGCACACCTCTGCGTACGGCTCAAAATTAACCCCCAAACACACAATAAGGAGAACCCTTATCGCTTATCTTTAATTTCTTTTTGCAATATTTCGGCCTTTTTTATAGGCTTGTATATTAGTTAAAACAACTAGCTCGCCTTTTGGTTTAAATATTTCTGAAATATTTTCTTCAATCAACTCATTATCAATGTTAATAAATGGCGAAGCTGCCCCCAACATCGCCATATTCGAGGCTTTTGGGTTTTTAACTTCCTTAGCAATATTTTCAGCATCGAGGATAACAAACCGAGGTGCTTTTTTTATTTCTTCCAAAATTGCATCTTTTGGAGGGTAGTTTTTTATATTTTCGAAAGTGGTAGAATTTGAAACAATGCACCCTTTTTCAGATAAATAAGGCAAATACCTCAGCGACTCCATTGGTTCAACCGAAATAATTACATCGGCTTTCCCCAGAGGGATAAGGTCTGAAGCTATTGGTTTATCCGAAATTCGCAGGTGTGAAACCACGGCTCCTCCACGTTGACTCATTCCATGTGTTTCGGCTTGTTTTATAAACCAACCTTTCTTAAGCGCAGCACCCCCAATTGTGGCAGCAATTGACAAAATCCCCTGGCCTCCTACTCCTGATATTATAATATCTGTTTTCATCTATGATTTTTTTTCTGACGATAGTTTTTTCAATTTTTTCTCTCTGGCAATTTTCTGAATACATGGCCTACGGCAAATAATAACCGAAACTCCTTCAAAACGAATTTCTTCCTCAAATATCTGAACCATTAAATCGTGGTTTTTAGGAATTGGATTTACAATTTTTAAATGGTCCTTATGGACCCCAATACCCAAACAAATATCTTCGATACGACCTTTAGCGGAAGAATCCTGCCCTCCTGTCATAGCAACTGCTTCGTTGTCGAGGATAATAATTTTCACATTTGTATTTTCAAGGACACAATCCAGCAACCCGGTCATGCCTGAATGCGTAAAAGTAGAATCGCCAATTACTGCTAATGACGGACTCAAACCAGCATCGGCAGCCCCTTTGGCCATAGTAATGGAAGCTCCCATGTCAACGCACGTATTAATGGATTCAAATGGTTGAAGCGCACCCAGGGCATAACATCCAATATCGGAAAAAACCCTGCCCTCGCCATAAACTTTAATCACTTCGTTGATCGAATTATAAACATCAACATGGCCACATCCCAAGCACAACGAAGGAGGCCTGTTTTGAACCACATCAGGTATAGCGTAACCCGAAAAACCTTCTTTTGCCAATGCTATTGCCAGAAGATTTGGTGTGAGCTCACCAGCCCTGGGGAGCGTGCCATCCAAACGGCCATGCACCAGTGTTCCTTTATTAAAATAATCCGTTATCAATTCTTCAACCAACGGATACCCTTCTTCCAAAACCAATATCTCATCACATTCCTGTTCTAATTTTAAAAGTAAATTTTTTGGCAATGGATAGTGTGAGATTTTTAAAACCGAATATGGACAATCATTATTTGGATAATTTTCATTCAAATAATTAATTGAAATGCCACATGAAATTATTCCAAGGCTTTTATCTGAACCTTCTTTAATACTATTGTAAACACTCATTTCAGAATGGGAAACCAAGCCTACCTGCTTATTTAATAACTCTTGGTACGATTTACGCGCAAAAGCCGGAAGCAACAAATATTGTTTTAAGTTACCGGGCAGTTTAAGTTCATTCTCTTTAAAAGCTGGTTTTAATTCTATTCCTGCGCGTGAATGTGCCAATCGGGTTGTTATCCGTATCATTACCGGAAGCCCTGTTTTTTCAGAAAATTCAAAACCATTAAAAGCCATATCATAAGCTTCCTGTTGGTTTGAAGGTTCACATACCGGAATCATCGCAAATTTTCCATAAAAACGCGAATCCTGCTCATTTTGAGAGGAATGCATCGATGGGTCATCGGCAACAACTAAAACCAATCCACCATTTATACCCGTAATTGCCGAATTCATAAAAGCATCAGCAGCCACATTTAATCCCACATGTTTCATACATACCAAGGCGCGTTTTCCGGCGTACGACATTCCGAGAGCAGCCTCATAAGCAGTTTTTTCATTGGCCGACCACATTCTGTGAATGTTTTTTTCCTGTGCTGTTTCATTAAACTGAATATATTCTGTAATCTCGGTCGAAGGTGTTCCCGGATAGGCATACACCCCTGATATTCCTCCATCAATAGCACCCTGAGCTATTGCTTCAACTCCCAATAATAATTTTACCATAAATAATATTTGAACATAAAACTTCTTGTGTACTTTAAATAATATACACTTCTGATTAGGTTTTTTCTAAAAAATAAAAGTAGGATTCTAAAAACACGAAAACAATGCCGTCTGTCAGCTATAAACAGTTAATACGATTTGCCGGTTTCCACCATAATTCCTGAATTCACAAAAATATATTCCTTGCCAAATTCCCATATTTAATTTTCGGTTGGTAATAGGAATGGTTACTGATTGGCCCAATACCGACGACTTTAAATGGGCAGGCATATCATCATCTCCTTCGAAAGTGTGAATATAAACAGGGTCATTCTCAGGAATCATTTTGTTCATAAAACCTTCAAAATCTGCCCTAACCGATGGATCAGCATTTTCATTAATAGCAATGCCTGCTGAGGTATGTTTAACAAAAATATGTAAAAGTCCGATTTCAGGTAATTCAGGAAGTTGCCGTTCAATTTCAGATGTAATTAAATGGTAACCTCTTTTATATTGTTTTAAGCTGATGGTTTTTTGCTGAATCATTTCTAAATAAATATAGATGACACTTATGAAGCTAATTTTCTCGGTTTAACTAAATTAACAAACTTATAAAATTCCTGCATTTTTTAATAATTGTAGAAAAAATAAAATGGAACAAAAAGTAGTAGCATTCTATTAAAAATTTGGCAAAAAATATTCTTATTTTGGGGTCAACCTAAATTAATTGTCATTTTACCAGTTAAACACAAGATAGTAATGGGGAAAATTAGCTCATATAAAGTATTAATCCTTTTTGTGCTTTTTTCAATTATCGTACGTTTTTTCTCATTTTTCCCATCGGTAATCGACCACGATGAATCGACCTACCTGGTTATGGGAATGGAAATTCTGAATGGCAAAATCCTTTATAAAGACATCATCGATTTTAAACCCCCAGGCATCTTTTTTATTTTTGCCTTCCTCATAAAACTTTACCATTCACTTTTTTTTATCCGTTTAGTGGGGGCGGTTGTTATTGGAATATGCGCCTTCTTACTTTTTAAAATTAAAGCCCGTTTTACTTCCAACTTATACCTGCGTTTATTTGTTGGATTAGCCTATATCCTGCTTCTTTCGGCCGATCCTCTAATACGCGCTGAACCTTACGGATTACCCATTAATACTGAAATATTTTTTAGCCTTTTTACCTTAACTGCTATTTACCTGTTGTTTCATGTTCAACAAAAAAATCTCTACTCTTATTTTTTTATTGGAACAATAGGAGGAATTGGCTTTATTATTAAATACTTGGCTGTATTTGATTTTATGGCATGGTTCCTTTTTTTTTTCCTCCTATTAATTTCTGAAAAAAAAGATTATCTAAAAAGCCTGCAAAAAACTATCACAATAGGCCTGATTTTCCTGGCAGGTTTTATCATCCCATTTTTACTATTGCATTTGTATTTCTATAAGGTAGGTATTTTTGACTATTTCAGTTACCTTACATATATTGCACCAGGTAAATATTTAAGCGGAACAACTTTTATAAAACAATTGGGTTTTATATTGGCAATCCACCAATGGCCTATAGCCATGTTATTTTTTTATTTAAGTATTTTTGTAAAAAACTCCAATAATCAGTTCAAAAAAGAGCGTTTATTTGTAATTATTTGGCTACTGTTCACCTCAGTGGCTGTTGTAAGCAGTGGCCAGCAATACAATCACTACCGCATTCAAAGCCTTGCCCCATTGGCTTTTTATTTACCCAATTTTTTATTTGAATGGAAATGGTTAGTAAACAAGTATAATCGGCAAAAAAGGTTAGTAGCCGGATTTTTGTATGTAATTATTATTTCAATCCTTACATCAGCATTTTATTATCAAAAATATTACAAACAACACGACAACTTAAAAGAAATAGCTACTTATATAAATTCTGTCAAAAACGAAAAAGAGACTTTATATGTGTGTAAAAACCGGGCTCAAATACTCAACTTTTTGACCAATATGAGTACACCCTCCCGAATAATTCACAATTCAAATCTTGGAAATACCAAAAGAGAAGCAGTACTTGGAATTAACAGTAAAAACGAATGCAAGTATATCTATGATCAAAAACCTACTTTTATTATAGGGGAAGACCTATTATGCATTGAATTTTTAGAAACTGAAAAATCAGACTACAAGCTGGAAAAAACACTTAATGGTGTTAAAATATTCCGGCGCCGTTAACCTGCGATGGCACCCTACTTTACACCTCTTTAAAAACTTATGTAAATAAATACTTCCTTCATACAATTTAATTACTTTTTGGTTGTTTAAATTTAAAAATGTTCTATTAGTTTTGTGCCAATGCAAAAAATTCTACTTTTCCTGATAATAAATATATTTAGCCTTGGATATCAATTGGTATACGGGCAAGGTACAAATGCGACCCTACGAGGTACAATAACTGACAGCGAAGGCAAACCCCTCGAGCTGGTTAATATTGCGCCCAAAGGTTATCCCATTGGCACCACCACCAACCGGAATGGCGAATTTTTATTACGTATTCCTGCCCGAAAAGATATAACAGTTGTTGTATCGTCGGTAGGTTATAAAAACCAGGAACGCCAAATCAGGGCTAAAACCGAAGAAAACATTATATGGGACATTCAACTTCAATTTTCCGATCAGGAATTAGATGAAGTTATTGTTACTGAAGAACGTAAAAATGGTGGCAACTTTGTCAGGATTGACCCAAAGCTTGTAAACGATTTACCCAGTGCCGGAGGAAACGGAATTGAAGCCTTAATAAAAACATTGCCCGGAGTTTCGTCCAATAACGAACTTAGTTCGCAATATTCGGTGCGGGGTGGTAATTTCGATGAGAACCTTGTTTATGTTAACGGTATTGAAATTTACAGGCCGTTTTTGATCCGTTCGGGACAACAGGAAGGGCTAAGTTTTATCAACTCCGATATGGTTTCATCCATTGAATTTTCGGCCGGAGGTTTTGATGCCAAATATGGCGATAAAATGTCATCGGTACTGGATATAAATTACCGAAAACCTTCTGAATTTAATGGTTCTGCCTCAGTAAGTATGCTGGGTGTATCAGCCCATATCGAAGACAGGGCATTAAAAGGAAAACTTTCGCATATTAGCGGTGTCAGGTATAAAACCAACAGGTATTTACTTACTTCGCTTGATGAACAAGGCGAATACGACCCAAAATTTATCGATTTTCAAACATTTATCACCTATGAATTTTCAGATAAATTCGACATTTCATTTTTAGGGAATGTTACCCAAAACCAATACAATTTTATCCCACAAACCCGCAAAACGTCATTTGGAACCTGGGACAATGCTTTAAATGCCACAATTTATTTTGATGGAAAAGAAAGAGATGAATTTTCAACCTACCTTGGTGCTTTTTCTGCAAACTTCCACCCAAACAATAATCTGAACCTGAAATTTATTGCTTCGGCCTACCAGGCCAACGAAAAAGAAACCTATGATATTATGGGGCAATATTACCTCAATGAGTTAGAACGTAATATGGGTTCAGGTGAGTTTGGTGACAGTGTGTTAAACTTAGGTATTGGTACATTTTTAAACCATGCCCGAAATTACCTCGATGCACGGGTTTTTAGTTTTGCATTTAAGGGTGCTTATAATTCAGAGAACCACCTGATAAACTGGGGGGCTAAAATCCAACACGAAAAAATTGATGATAAAATAAATGAATGGATTTACCGCGATTCAACAGGTTATTCTCTGCCCTACACAGGCAACGATATTCAGTTGTATTACAGCGTCAACAATAAAACAAATTTAAATTCAAACCGGATAACAGCCTATGTTCAGGATGCCTACAATGTACCTGTTAATTCAGGTGATTTGTATCTTACCGGAGGAATTCGGCTAAATTACTGGGACCTCAACAATGAGCTTATTGTCAGCCCTCGGGTAACCCTTCGTTATTTTCCGGAATGGGAAAACAACATGGGATTTAAAGTGTCGCTGGGAATGTACAATCAATCGCCCTTTTACAAAGAATTAAAAGACCGTAAAGGAAATATAAATTACAATGTAAAAGCACAACGGTCGTACCAGGTATTAATGGGTTCCGATCTGCTTTTTACCGCATGGAACCGGCCGTTCCGCTTCACATCCGAAGCTTATTACAAATACATGGATCAGCTTATCCCTTATCAAATTGACAATGTGCGAATTAGGTATTTAAGCAATCAAATTGGCAAGGGCTACGCTACCGGAATTGACATGAAAATAAATGGCGAATTTGTAAGTGGTTTACAGTCGTGGGCCAGTCTTTCCATTATGTCGTCGAAAGAAAACATCGACAACGATGGGCATGGTTGGATTCCCCGGCCTACCGATCAGAAGATAAATTTCAGCCTGTTTTTTCAAGATTATTTACCCGGAAATCCTACATATAAAATGCACCTGTCGGCATTCTACGGATCACGATTACCTACAGGGCCACCAAATTCGGAGCGGTACCAGGATGTATTCAGGATTCCACCATACCGCAGGGTCGATATCGGATTTTCGAAAATATTTATTAGCCCCAATAAAACAGCCAAAACTTTTATATTCCGAAATTTAAAAGAGATGGTTGTGAGCCTCGAAGTATTTAACCTGTTAAATATTAATAATACCATATCTTATTTTTGGGTGTCAAGTAATTCGGGTGATATGTTTGCGGTTCCCAATTACCTGACCAGCCGAAAGGTAAACCTCAAATTATCTATAAAATTTTAACCATGAAACTTTCCATTTTTCAAGTTGACGCATTTGCCGATACTCTTTTTGAAGGAAATCCGGCAGCAGTAATTCCGCTTCAGGAATGGCTCGATGATAGTGTGATGCAAAAAATTGCACTGGAAAACAATCTTTCGGAAACCGCTTTTTTTGTGGAAGAACCTGAAGGTTTAAGGATTAGGTGGTTTACTCCGGCTGCCGAAGTAAAATTGTGCGGACATGCCACCTTAGCCACTGCCCATGTGCTTTTTAACCACCTCGGTTATACAAAAAATAAAATAAATTTTAATTCAAGAAGTGGAATCCTTTCGGTCGAAAAATCGGATGATTTATTAACGCTTGATTTTCCGGTTTCCGATATTCAAACAATACCTGTTCCTGAAGAAGCTGAAAAAATTACCGGGACAAAACCTGTTGCAGCTATTCGCGGGCGCGATGATTTGATGTTTGTTTATTCAAAAGAATCTCAAATTCAAAACATGGCACCCAATTTTTTATTACTTGAAAAATTTGATTCCCGTGGACTTATTGTTACTGCTCAAGGCAAAAATTATGATTTTGTATCACGATTTTTTGCTCCGGCTGTTGGTATAAATGAAGATCCCGTAACAGGTTCGGCACACACCATGCTTATTCCATATTGGGCGAAAGAACTTGGTAAAAATAAACTAAAAGCACGCCAACTTTCAAAAAGAGGTGGTACAGTTTACTGCCAATTAAATAACGAAAGAGTATTGATTGCAGGAAAAGCTGTTACATATCTTGAAGGAAAAATCAACTTATAGTTTAACGAATTTTAATTTTACTCCTTTTGTATTTTCTAAACCTAAAAATCTATCATTTTATGATTCTCTTTAGGTGCCTCTCTGTTCCAAATTATTCGACATGAATTTATTATCTTTGTAAAAAAGAGATACAATGAAAGCCATTGAAATTTTTTCGAAGACAGATAAAAACGGACATTTAAAAATCGATTATAAGCTTAATAAAGCTGAAAAAAATGTACGTGTTTTAATATTGTTGGAGGAAGAATACCCTGAACTGGAAGAAAAAATATGGCTTAATTCGATTTCAAAAAATCCGGCTTTTGATTTTCTGAAAGATTCTGCCGAGGATGTTTATACAATTAACAATGGAGAGCCATTTGATGATTAAAAATTCAATTGTTTTGGTGCCTTTTCCTTTTGATGATTATTCAAATTCAAAAGTAAGGCCGGCTCTTTGTTTAACATCGGAAATAGGAAAATTCCACCATATTATTATTGCATTTATTTCGAGTAAAATGCCTGATGATTTAATTGAAAGTGACCTGATTATTGAAAAAGATTCACCTCAATGGATTGGAACAGGATTAATTTCTTTTTCAATTATACGTTTGCACAAGATGGTGACTATTCCAAAATCATTAATTAAAAGGAAACTTGGGACCATCAGTCCCCAGTGGAGTTGATTGTAAAGAAAAAAATACAGAATTTATTTACCCGAAAATAAAAAAATCAACTTATAACCGGAGCCCCAAAATATTTTGTGAAATCGTTTACGTTTTTTACGATCTTAATTTTTGACGAAAGAGAAGGTTTATGTGCTTGTATTTGGCCTCCGGTAACATAAATCCGTTGTTTTTGAAATAATTCACTCAATTCATTTAAATACCCTTGCAAATCGTCTTTTGGAATTGAATTAACAAATGATGTAAATAAACTATGGACCTGACGTTTTTGGAGGATTTTTTTCAAATCGATAAAAGGAACTGATTGCCCCAGGTACAATACTTTATATCCCCTGGCCATGGCTAAAACACTGTAAAATAATAATCCTAATTCATGTTTTTCTTCTTCATGAAGAAAAAATAATACCGTTTCTTCTCTTGTACTTTTACCAGCCAGCCTGTTCATTTCTGTAATCAGTTTTTGCCGAATTAAATTCGAAACAAAATGCTCCTGCGCCGGAAAAATACTTCCAACCTGCCAATAAAATCCAATTTTATAGAAAAGAGGAAAAAATACACCTATCATAGCTTTTTCAAAACCTTGTTGTTGAAAAATTTCATCAACCAATTGATGAAACATATCGTCCTCAAAATTTATCATATAAATCAGCAATTTTTCAACAAATTCCGAATCTGAAGTGTTATTTTCATTAATGGCCGAAATTTTTTCAACCATTTCCTTTTCTCCCCATCCTGAAATTTTAGAAATACGAAATCCGTTTTTAACCAATTGTGAGACATTTAATACCTTGCGAAGGTCATCGCAGTTGTAGTACCTAATATTGGTTGAGGTACGTTTGGGCTGGAACAAAAAATACCTTTTTTCCCAGATCCTTATTGTGTGGGCCTTCACTCCCGAAAGCACTTCAAGGTCTTTAATTGAATAAAAAGTTTCTTTCATAGGTTTAAAGTTTTGATATTTAAGTACAATGCAGAGTATTCCAGACAACTCGCTATAAAAATCATCACTCAGTACAAGAGATTTACTCTCATCACTGGTTTTATTCTTCTCAAAAAAATATTTCTAAAGTTAAAACAGATATAATACTAATTTTGTTTTACATTTTATGAAATTCATTAAACAAAATGAATTTATTTCGGACAATATTGAAACTTAATAATAAAATGAAACTACCAGATTTTAATTTGCTTTCAGCCTACTCTATTTTTTTTTAGAATTGCCAATAATTAAAATAATCTTTACTTTGTGCTTTTAAAATAAACTGCATATTAAACCAACTATTTAATGAAAAGAACCTATTCATATTTTTTATTATTCCTCCTTTTTATATTAGGTGCTTGTCGTGACGAACCAATTGATGTTGAAGATACTGTAATCACGCAGTTTTCATTTTTAATGGAAAACAATTCAGGTTTGGCCTACAGTGTCGATTTTAATATTAGTACAACTAAAATTTCAGGCACCCTTCCTCCGGAACTGACTTAAGTAATCTTGTAGCCACATTTAACCACAATGGCTTAAAGGTTACTGTAAACAATGTTGAACAAGTAAGCGGTCAATCAGCCAATAACTTTAATGAAACTGTGGTTTATACTGTTACTTCAGCCAATGGTTTATCAATCAACTACACAATTGATATTTGGCCCGATGCTGGATTGCCCGTTGTTTATATAACCACCACCAACGGCGTATACATAAGCTCAAAAGAAGAAACTGTTGATGGTTTTGTTTTAATGTATGGAGGCCTTGATTATCCTGATTTGCCTAAAACAGAAATGGTAATTCGTGGTAGGGGAAATTCTACCTGGGGGGTACATCCCAAAAAACCATATCAACTAAAATTTACCGATAAAACAGAAGTGCTGGGTATGCCTGACGACAGAAAATGGATTTTCCTGGCCGAATACTCCGATAAAACAATAATAAGAAACAAAATCACTTTCGAAATGGGCCATATAAGCCAGCTGGAGTGGACTCCTCAAAGTGTTTATGCCGAAGTATATGTAAATAACAATTACAATGGAGTATATCTGATTACACAAAAAGTTGAAGAAAGTAAAAATCGGTTGGATATAGGCGACGAAGGTTATTTAATGGAACTTGATACCAGAGATCACATTATCGCAACTGATGTATATTTTAATACAAATGACTTTTTAATTAAAATAAAAGAACCAGAACTTGAATGGAATAATCCTCAATACAATTTAATAAAACACATATCAGCGAGTTTGAAAACGTTTTACACAGTGATATTTTTGCCGATTCTATAGATGGATATGCCAAATACATTGATATAAATAGTTTTGTTGATTGGTATCTCATTAATGAAATTGTTAAAAACCAGGACTCGAAAGATTATTCAAGTATGTTCCTTACATATATTCCGGGAGAAAAATTAAAATGGGGCCACTTTGGGATTTTGACCTGTCTTTTGGTAATGTTGATTATTCGGTATGCGAATACCCTACTGGTTTCTGGGTGAAAGAACACAAATGGTTCCACAGGCTTTTTCAGGATGAAACATTTGTTGCGTTAGTAAAAGAACGATTTTTATTTTTTAGGGAGAATCAAGATTATATTCTTGAAAAAATTGACTTTTATGCCAACTACCTTGGTGAAGCTCAAAATAAAAATAATGGAAAATGGCAAACAATTGGCAAATATGTGTGGCCCAATCCGGTGGTGTTTAATTCATATCAGGAAGAAGTAATACATCTGAAAAACTGGTACTCTACACGTATGGATTGGTGGAAAATGCTTATGCCAATTTATAAATTTATTCTTGGTACACTTTCCCTCTTACTGTTTTACACCATAAAATGTAATATTCTGTAAAAATTTGCGCTTTAAAATAATAAGTATATATTTACCGACTGTTTAGTCAATCACTATATCAATGGATAAAAGAGAAAAAATTCTAAAAGCAGCGTTACATCTTTTTGTTGAATTTGGATTTCATGGCACGCCAACTAGTAAAATAGCCAATAAAGCCGGAGTGGCTAATGGAACATTATTTCACTACTTTGCAACTAAAGAAGCGTTGATAATCGCCCTTTACATTGATATAAAACAACAAATGGGGTGTTTCATTGCGGAAAACACCACTGGCGAGCAGCTTTTAAAGAAACCATAAAAAAACAGTATCTCGCATCTTTGTTCTGGGCTTTAGAGAATAGAAAAGAATTCCGTTTTATGGAACAGTTTAATTCTTCTCCTTTTAGCTCATTGATAAAATCGGAGGAAATTGAAGAACAAATTAAACCTTATCTCGACATTTTAAATCAGGGAATTGCTGAAAATATTATCAAACCAATCCCTCTTGATATGTTGTTTGCTTTGATTAACAGTCATGTTTATGGCATCAATCATTATTTAATCACCAATCAATTTCCGAAAACCAAGGAGCACCAACTCATAAACAATTCGTTTGATTTATTGTGGAAAATGATCACCTAAAAAATTTAGCCAGACTATTGAGTGATCAGTCAATCGTATAAATATAATATAAACAAAAAACCATAAAAAGTGAAAAAAGTAGCATTAGTAACAGGAGCATCGTCAGGTATCGGAAAAGAAAGTGCCAAACTATTAATTGAAAATGGTTTTACCGTATATGGTGCCGCCCGAAGGGTTGATAAAATGAAGGATCTTGAACAATTTGGCATTAAACTTTTAGCCATGGATGTCACGGTTGAAGAGTCGATGGTTAATGGAATTAACCAAATTCTAGAAACTGAAAAACGAATTGATGTATTGATTAACAATGCAGGTTATGGTTCGTATGGAGCATTGGAAGATGTACCCATTTCGGAAGCCAAATACCAGTTTGAGGTTAATATTTTTGGCCTGGCACGCTTAACTCAATTGGTTTTACCATCCATGCGAAAACAAAAATCGGGTAAAATTATCAATATATCTTCCATTGGCGGAAAATTGGGCGAACCTCACGGGGCATGGTATCATGCTACAAAATTTGCCGTCGAAGGATTAAGCGATAGTATACGAATGGAGCTGAAACAATTTGGAATTGATGTGGTAATTATTGAACCAGGTGCCATTATTACTGAATGGAATACCATTGCCCGCGAAAATCTAATAAAAGTTTCGGGCAACACCTAATATAAAAACCTGGCTCACAAACATGCAAAAATGCTTGCCCGAGGCGATAAAATGGGCTCAATGCCCATTGTTGTTGCTAAAACCATTGTAAAAGCGGCCACCTCGAAAAAACCTAAAACACGCTATGCCACGGGCGGAGGAGCCAAATTAATTTTGTTCATGCGTAAAATACTTTCCGACAGGCTATTTGATTTAATGATGCTGCGAATGATGAAATAAACTGTTTTATTCGCCCTCCAATCTTCCCAACACCACATTCTTATAACTACGGCTTATCGGAATCTGGTGTTTACCTATTTCCATATTTTCATTGGTAAACGAATCGATGTTTGCCAACGATACAATAAATGATCGGTGTACCTTTATAAAATCAGTTTGCGGCAATTTAGCTTCGATATTCGAAAGAGTTTCGCGGGTAATAACTGTTTTATCTTTCAGATGTATTTTAATATAATCACTTAAACTTTCTATAAAAAGAATTTCAGAGAAATTAATTTTTACCATTTTCCGGTCGGAACGGACAAAAATATAATCGTTTTTTTCAGCCAAAATTTCTTCGCTTACCAAACCATTATCTACAGTAGTTTCATTCAAATACTTATTAATTGCCTGTAACAACCTGTCGAACGAAATGGGTTTTAGCAAATAATCAACAGCTTGTAAATCGAATCCATCCACAGCATATTCGCGGTAAGCAGTAGTAAAAATTATTTTTATGTTTTTATTAATGGACCTTGCAAACGATAAACCCGAAATCTCTGGCATATTAATATCCAGGAAAATCAAATCTACCTTTTTAGAATTAATGACATTAAACGCCTCAACTGCATTTTTACAGCATGCAACTACCTTAACTGAATTTATTTTTGCCAGCAAGTTTTCAAGAATCTCGCGTGCTACCGGTTCATCATCAACAACTAAACAATAAATAGTTTCAGGCATTTTGAATAGCGTTTAAATTTATGAGTAACAATTTTGTGGAATACCAGCCATTTTGGTTCTCAATTTCCAACGTATAATTATTGCTATAATTCAGGTCGAGCCTTTTTCGGGTATTCTCAAGACCAATACCTTTGCTACTATGTTTTTCCTCCTTTTCCTGAACGGTATTTCGGATTGAAAAATCAAGTTGATTTTTAATTACCCGAATAGTTATTTCAATCCTCAAATATCCTTCCACTAAATTTCCATGTTTAAATGCATTTTCAACAAAAGGAATCAATAACATAGGGGCTATTTGTATTTCTTCATTTATTTCATCCGACGAAAATAAAACTTTCAGGGTATCCTGAAACCTGATTTTCTCCAAATCGATGTATTCTTTTATGTGCAATACTTCTTCTTTTAGGCTCACTTTTGGTTTGCTCACCTGATACAAAATATAATCGAGCAAATTTGAAAGTTTCAGGATAATATCGGGTGTTTGTACCGATCGTTTTAAGGCAAATCCGTAAATGGTATTAAGGGTATTAAACAAAAAATGGGGGTGGATTTGTTTTTTGAGGTAATCCAGCTCCTGGTCTTTGAGCTGTAACTGTGTTTCCAATATTTTATTCTGAAGCTCTGTATTTTTAGAAATCGTTTTAAAATTGACATTCAACAGATTCACAAAACTCACCAATCCCACCACCAAATACATCAAGATCAAGATAAACACAAAATTTTTACTCATGGGTGGCATGTTCGAAGCATCAAACTTTAATATAAAATAGAGGCACCCATAAAGTAGCAATACAATCATGTACGATGAAAAAATCAATAAATAAAACGTGTAAAGTGCAAACAATGGGTATTTTTTTTTCAATAAATACCTTGGGATTAAATAATAAACCATAAAATAAGTGACAAACATTGTCAGAGGCAGCAATAAACTCGAAAACCAGGTGATATACCTTGCATCTTCCGAATTATAACTGAAAAAATAAACAAAGAAAAACCAGACTGCTATCCATAAAAGTGAATGAATCAGTATAAATCGAAATTTTATTTGCTTTGCAAAATTCATTTTAACAATATTACATAATTTCTTTGAACAGAAAGTAGATCGTCGGCCAAATACAGATTTAAAGCCTAATTTGACTAAAATCCATCGTATATTTTATTTTGTATCTTTAATTTGGTTGAAAAGGGGTCAAAAATCTTAATCCGTCGCAAAATAAATTTGACAATTACCCAAAAGATTATATTTGATTCAGTATTCACCTTAAACTTAAAACTATGATTTTATTTATTCAATTTTTCAACGATGGTGGCACCTACATCATGTACCCCATTCTGATTATGCTGTTTGTGGTAGTATTTCTTTTTATAAAAGCAGTTTTAAATAAAAGTTACTTTGTAAAAACGAAAGCCCTGATTGTATCCATCAGTTGGTTTGCCATTGCCTGGGGATATTTGGGCCGGACAATTGGATTAATTAAGGGATTTGACAACATACAAGCCGCAGGTGATATTAGCCCGGCTATGTTATCGGGCCATTTAAAAATGGCATTATTGGGGCCACTGGGCGGAATAATTGTTTTTCTGATAGCAAGGGTATGTATTATCATTTTAATATCAATAAATAAAAATAAAAGTGAGTAAGGTTGTTAATGCATTTTTTATAGTAAGCCTTGTAATATTTTGGGGATGCCAACATAAAAAGCCGAATACAGTAAAAAAAATGGCATGGATGGAAAAACCAGTTGCAGATTGGCCGGATTTAGTGATGACAAATTCCGTTGAATTTGCTGATACAACTTATAAGAATATTGCAAATGCCTTCCTGATTGATACCGGCTCCGATACATTGGCTATTACCTGCAAACATATATTTATGATATTCAGGGAAGAAACAAACAATACTATCTATTTGGAAAATAATTTTAAAAGATGGGAAATTTACCCAAAAGGGCAATTCGACAAATCAATTCGCCTGGGAGCCTTAATCAATAAAAACAAAAATGAAGAAACCGGAGAATTTAATACTTTAAAAAGCCGCGATTGGATAATTTTCAGGATTGCAGAAATTGCCGGATTTTCCCCGCTAAAAATCAGGTCGCGTCCAATGTCGAAAGGCGAAATTGTTTACTCTGTAGGCTGGGCATATAAACAATCAACAGAAAAACCATCGCTTGTTAAAATGCAGGTGTACAGAAACGTAGGGCCTTATTTTTATGTTAATACATTGACTAAGAATGTTGACCCTGCCGGGCGTAGCGGTTCCCCAGTGATTGATAAAGATGGCTACCTGGTTGGAATTGTATCAGGCGCCGAAGGTAACCTGGGTGTTATGTGCGGAATTTCCTATTTATTTCAACAACTTGATTTAAATAAAATCGATCATCAAACCGAATTCCACTAACAGAAATGAATTTTTCAGAAATAAAATCTGCATTAAAAAACTTGTTTGGCAAGGGCAATACTTCGGTAATAAATATACTTGGTTTAGCTATTGCTTTTGTGTCGGTATTTTATATCTATTCATATATTTCATTTGAACTGAGCTATGATGCATACCACAAAAATACAGGCAGGATTTACCGTATAAGTGGTGATATTTTAGCTGTTGAGAATACTGCAACTCATGCCGTTTTAGGTCCTTTAATGGGACCAGGGCTTAAAGATTACTTCCCGGCTGTAGAATCATTTACCAGATTAATACCGATTCACAAGCAAGCGGTACTTGAATTTGATCAGAGGCAATATACAATAAAAGAGGCTTATATGGCTGACCACAATGTTGTCGATATATTTACCTTAGAATTTATTTATGGAAGTAAAAGTACAGCTCTGTTAAACCCCGACGAACTTATAATAAACCGAAGCCTAAGTGAAAAAATATTTGGTGACAGGAACCCGGTAGGAGAAACTGTGATACGAGGAGGGCAGCTCCTGAAAATCATTGGTGTAGTAAAAGACTCACCCGAAAATTCGCATCATAAACTGAATGTTTTATTTTCAATTGGTAATATGTGGAGTAATATGGAAGGAATTTCTACGGTTCAGATTTCTGAAGGCTACTGGATGCCTACTGCATTTCATTTCATCATGTTAAAACCAAATTCTTATATTAAATCAATAACCGATAATTTCGACGGATTTTACGATAAATACATGGCTGAATTCGGCAATAGGATTAATGCAACGTTTAATCCGATAGCCATTCCGTTAAAAAGCCTTCATTTTTCACCTTATATGAATTACGATTATCCAAAAGGAAACAAGACCTACATTTATTTGCTTTTAATGATAGGTGGATTTATCCTTACGGTGGCAATTATTAACTATTCAAATCTGCTGATCGCCCAAAATATTAACCAATCAAAAAACATCGGAGTGAAAAAAATTCTGGGAGTTTCAAGCTTCGCACTTTATAGGCAATATCTGGCAAATTCTTTTATTTTCCTATTGATGGCGATGCTGGTTGCATTTCTTGTATTTTATTTAACTCTTTCCGTTTTAACATCCGTTACAAATATTAATCAATCCATTTTTCAGTTTCGAACTATATTGATGTTGTCTGTAATTCTTTTATCAGCTCTTGTGATAATTACTTCATTAATTGCTTTTTTAAACCAATCGGGGAAACGAGGTTTAAACTTAATACAGCCCCAGGCATGTAAAACAGGTAAAAGTGGAAGCCGGAAATTTGGATTTGCTTCAACTGTTTTACAATTTTCATTGTCAATTATACTACTGATAGCCATGCTGACCGTCTCACGCCAAATAAATTTTTTTCTGAAAAAAGATATGGGCTTCGACAAAGAAAATGTTGTAGTAATTGATTTAAAAAACTTACCGGAAGCAGGGCAAAATATAGAGCCCTTTTATAATGAAATTATTTCAATCCCTGAAATTACAAATGTTTCAGTTTCAACAAATATCCCGGGAGATATTATGGGAACAAGCCATTTTCAGATTGCACGCAATGGTAAAACGGTGACCAAAATTGTTAACGTTATGGGGGTTGATTACAATTATATCCAACTGATGGGCATGACTTTGAAAGAGGGGCGAAACTTCTCTGAAACATTTAACGACGAAAATTATAACTCGGTAATTGTGAATGAAGGATTAATAAATTTTTGCGGCTTAACGGGGAATATTGTCGGACAAAAGCTTGGGAACAGTACAATTGTGGGTGTTTTAAAAGATGCCTGTTTTAACTCGTTGCATAACCATACCGAGCCATTGTTATTTTACCTCGGCAATGAGGGAATGAACTGTTTAAACGTGAAACTGGATAGCAAAAGTGTTAAGAATTCAACTGAACTGTTAGCTGGAAGCTGGGAGAAAATTTATCCGGGCGTAACGTATGAAATGAAATTCTTAGACGACCGAATTGCTATGCTTTACAACGATGACCAACAGAAAAACACATTAATAAAGTTGTTCACATTTATCAGCCTTTTTATTTCTGTTATGGGAATATTGAACCTCTCAGCCATTTTGATAAATGGAAGGATTAAGGAAATTGGTATTCGAAAAGTGAATGGAGCCAAACCTTTTGAAATTTTGTCAATGCTTAATATTGATTTTGCAAAATGGACTTTTATTGCCTTTATTATTGCATCGCCAATTGCTTATTTTCTTATGTTTAAGTGGTTGAATAATTTTGCTAATAAAATTAATTTAAGCTGGTGGGTATTTGCCTTGGCTGGTTTGTTGGCAGTGGGCATTACTTTAATAACCGTATCGTTTCAGGCATGGAAAACAGCAACAAGGAACCCTGTTAAAGCTCTCAGATATGAGTGATTTTTTTAATTATAAAACTTAAATATATTTTTATGAAAACCAAAATTTTTTATTTGATTGTTTTATTTATTGCTATTTCACTAACAGCAAGTGCCCAATTTGAAGGGAAAAAGTTCCGGATCAATATTGAAAATATCGGAGAAATTAACTTAAAGTTTACAGAAGATATATATGAATTATCAAATTCGGCAGGGATAGCCTTGGTGAATGGAAATTATCAAATCAAGGGAAATACAATTACCTTTACAGATAAGGAAGGTCCAATGGCATGCCAGCCCAATGTTGAAGGAGAATACACATTTGAATATAAAGTTGATGAATTAAAACTGAAAGTGATTCAAGACCCTTGTCCGGGAAGAAATAATATGGCAGCTGCCGCCTGGAAAGAAGTTAAATAAATAATCCTAAATAATTATTTTGAATTCAGAGGTTTAATAAAAATTAATCATTTATAATTATGGTACTTTTAATCCATTTTTTCAACGACGGTGGTATATACATTATGTATCCAATTTTGATTTTACTTTTTGTTGTAGTAGGCTTATTTGTCAAAACAATCTTCGACAAGTCGAATTGGGCAAAAACAAAATCACTACTGGCTTCGATAGGTTGGTTTGCCATTGCTTTGGGCTACCTAGGGCGGACACTTGGATTAATTCAGGCTTTTGACAATATAGAAAGATCAGGAGACATTGCTCCAAGCATGTTATCGGGTGGATTAAAAATGGCATTTTTAGGTCCACTTGCTGGAATCATCGTGTTTTTGATTGCTCGGCTTGGAATTATTATCCTGATTTCAATTCAAAAGAAAAATACTCTGGAAGAATAAAATAAAGCTCCTTCTTTTAATTTATCTAAAAAAAATCTAAAATATCCAATAAGAAATTCAAAAGTCGAATTGTACTGATTTAAATTTTTTATTGGATATTCATTAAAACAGCCATATTTGACCACAAACAACTTTTACACAAAAAATATCAGGTTACCGACAAAAGTACCTGATATGAATTATCATATAAAAATTAAAAAAGAAAAATGGAATTAGTAAGGAATTGTTATCTTGAGGTTTTAGTAAATAAGTCACATATCTTATGAAAAACCGTATTCTTAATAACCTTATAATTTCCCTGATTTTAGTTATTAGTTCATCCAATATAATAATAGCTCAAACCAATTATGCCCTTGTAATTCATGGTGGTGCGGGCGTAATTTCGCGCGAAAGAATGAGTAACGAATTAGAACAGGAATACCTTTCAAAACTTAATGAAGCTTTATTATTGGGTGATTCGTTATTAAAAGCAGGCATTTCTTCAACTGATGTTGTGGTGGAGGTCATAAAAATTATGGAAGAATCGCCTTTATTTAATGCTGGCAAAGGAGCCGTTTTTACCAACAAATGCGAAAATGAATTGGATGCCTCTATTATGGAGGGGAAAACCCTCAATGCCGGAGCTGTTGCCGGTGTAAAAACCATTAAAAGCCCCATCACTGCGGCACGGGAGGTAATGCAAAAATCGGATCATGTTTTTTTAAGCGGGAAAGGAGCCGAAGAATTTGCTGGCAAACAAGGATTGGAAATAGTACCCAACTCTTATTTTTTTACGCAAAGACGTTATGATTCATTACAAAAACTAATAAACGATGAACGGCAACGTAAAGAAAATGACAACCATGGTACTGTTGGCTGTGTGGCACTTGATGTACAAGGTAATTTAAGCGCTGGAACTTCAACCGGTGGAATGACTAACAAACGGTATGGCCGTATTGGCGATACACCTGTTATTGGAGCCGGCACTTATGCAGATAATAACTCGTGCGGAATTTCATGCACCGGACATGGCGAATATTACATCCGACTTGGGTTTGCCCGCGATATTGCTGCTTTGGTTGAATATAAAAACCTTTCAGTTAATGAGGCCTGCCACGAAGAAATAAAAAAATTAAGCCGACTAAACGGTACCGGAGGAGTCATTGTTTTAGATAAAAATGGCAATGTAGCAATGGAATTTAACACTCCGGGCATGTTTCGGGGTTATATTAAATCGGATGGGCAAAAAGAAATTGCTATTTTTGAAAAATAATTGACGATTTAATGACGGGCTGTTTATGAAATTCCTTTTCCCCACTTTTTTATTTGCTTTGGCAACAATTGCCATACCTATTATAATTCATCTGTTTAACTTCAGGCGTTTTAAAACTGTCTATTTCAGTAATGTTGAATTTCTGAAAAAAGTAAAAAAAGAAGCCAATAAAAAATCAAAACTCAAACAATTATTGATTCTAATTTCGCGAATATTAGCCATTATTTTTATGGTTTTGGCTTTTTCCCAACCTTTTATTCCGGCCGATAAAAATACAAATAAAGCCGTTTCACAAGCCGTAGCAATTTATGTCGACAATTCATTTAGTATGAATTCTCAGGCAGAACAAGGGCAATTGCTGGACATTGCCAAAAACAAAGCCCACGAAATTTCAAAAGCATATAAACCGGGTACTAAATTTATGCTGGTAACCAATGGCATGTTAGCCAAACACAAACACGTGTTTAATAAAGACCAGTTGTCTCAGCAAATTTCAGAAATTACTGCTTCACCTAATGTTGTAAATTTATCGCGTGTATACAACCAGTTACAAAACTCATTTGCCTTCGAAAACAAAAAAATAAACCGAAACCTGTACTTAATTTCAGATTTTCAAAAACAAACTTCCGATATTGAAAGTTTTGAAGCCGACACCAGTTTATCCACCTATTTGTTGCCGCTTTCAACCCAAACCTCCAATAACATTTACATCGATTCGTGCTGGTTTGAAACACCTGCCAGGAAAATAAACCAGGAAGAAGAACTATTTGTAAAAATTGTTAACCGCTCGGGTGAAAACTATCAGAACCTGCCGCTAAAATTGTATATAAACGATTCATTAAAAGCATTAGGAACGTACAATATCAACGCGAACAATGAAGTTATTCAAAGCTTAAAATTTACAAACACCCAAAGTGGCAACCACAATACGCGTGTCGAAATCACAGATTATCCGGTAACTTTCGACAATAACTATTTTTTAAGCTATACCATTCAACCCGAATTAAAAATTCTGGCTGTTTACGACCCATCAGAAATAAACAATGGATTAAATTATTTAAAAGCGTTATTTGATGGTGATGATTACATTAAGATGGAAACATCTGATTATAAAAAAATACAGATCAACCAGTTAGGGTATTACAATTGTATTGTACTATTAAATATCAAAGAAGTGTCATCGGGATTAATGAGTGCATTAAACAAATCTGTTTCAGGAGGTTCGAGCCTGGTCTTTTTCCCGCATACTGATGGAAACATTTCGAACTATAACCAACTAATATCAAGTTTTAAAGCAAATACAATTATTAATTCTGACACGCTGGAACAGGAACTTTCGGGTATAAATTATGAAAATATAATCTTCCAAAATGTGTTTAAAAAACTCGAAGAAAAAGCTAATTACTCTAAAGTTAATACCCATTTCCGGTATACATCAGAAGCACAAATACCCGAAACCAACCTTTTATGGTTCCGAAATAATCACAAAGCACTATCATCGCTCCAATACCAAAACGGAAAATTATATACCTTCAGTTTCCCACTTAACACAACCAACAGTTCGTTTGTAAAAAGTTTACTGTTTGTTCCCACGCTTTATAATATTGTGCTTAATAGTATTCCGCAGCAACCTATCGCTTATTTAATTGGCAAGGACCAATTTATATCCATTAAAGAAAATGGCGAAAGTCTACAGGCATCGCAGATAATGGTTCAGAATAGTAATACAGATGATAGTTTTATTGCATCAATTATTTCGGCTGGAATAAAAAACAAGCGGATTAATACCAAAAAAAACATTAATGAAGCAGGCTTTTATTCAATAAAAGCAAACAATAAGGAAATTAAAACCGTTGCGTTTAATTATAACCGAAATGAATCGGATTTGAGTTATTATACAGATAAAGAATTAAAGAATAAACTAATACAAGCAGGACTATCCAGTGCCCGGATTATTCCCAATACCGAATCCAATTTTTCAGAGATTTTTGAAGAAATTCAAAATGGCAAACAGTTATGGCAATGGTTTATAATATTTGCCCTTGTTTTTATTTTGGCTGAAGCGTTAATTATCCGGTTTTGGAAATGATTGTAAAACAGTAAGCAATCGCAGTATTTCGCACACATTAAGCATCGAATGTATTAAGAGACCATTCGGGTCAGGCATCATTGTTCATGCACGGTAATTGATTCTTCTATTTGTGAAAAATCATTGGGGATACGAACATAAAATGTTGAGCCTTTATTTAGTTCCGACTCAAGGCGCATTTCACCGTTTAATAGTTTTACATATCCTTTTGATATCGACAATCCAAGCCCTGAGCCTTCAAATCCACTGGAATGGGAAAAGTCGGCTTGCACAAACTGGTCGAAGATAGCAGCCTGTTTGTTGGGAGCTATACCGATGCCAGTATCGGCCACCCAAAATTCAGCTTTGGAATTGTCAATTGAATACTTAATTGTAATTGAACCTTTGTGTGTAAACTTTAGCGCATTCTTAATGAGGTTGGTAAGTATTGAGTTAAGTTTGTACTCATCGGAATAAAAGTGTTGAGAGGAAGCTGAACCATTTTCATTTAATAATAGCTTTAAACCCTTTATGGACGCTTCAGGACTAAAAAAATTGAGGAGTTCGGCCATCATACTTTTAATATCAACATGCTCAATTTGCTTTTTCTCTAATCCAGAATCCAATTTAGATACTTCTATAATATTGTTAATTGTGCCCAACATTCGATTGCCACTTTGTTGAATTACATCAAGAAATTGCACTTGTTTTTCGGAGGAATAATCAGCCGATTTTAAAAGATCAGTAAAACCAAGAATACCGTTCATTGGAGTTCTTATTTCATGGCTCATGTTTGCTAAAAATGCCGATTTCATTTTATCGCTTTCTTCAGCTCTGGTTTTTTGTTTCTCAAGTTCTTTCATTATTTGAGAATTTAATTCAAGCTGCTGCTGAAGGTCTTTGGTCCTACTTCGGACTTTTGTTTGCAAAATCCTGTTCACTATTAAAAGTAAAAGAAAAAGCACCACAATTAGAGTGCCTGCTAAAAGCAAATATTTTAAATAATTGTGCCAGTCGTTATGATTTTTATTATAATCGGTGATCCATTTATCATAAATTCGTTGATACTCGCCATTCGCTAAAATCACTTCCAACCCATTATTTAAAATCACAGCTAATTCGGGAGAATCACTTGAAACTTTAAAACCCATATTACGTTCTAAAATCCTATGGTCAAGGGGTTGTATATAATCTTTTCCAAGTTTATCAGCAAAATACATACTCCCTATGCGCTGGCCAAATATGCATGTTACATCTTTTCTGTCGAGAGAGTTAATTAGCTCCTCATAGTCGTTTATATAAATAAACCGGGTGGATGGGTTTAAGGAACGTACATAATGAATAAGAACATCGTTTTGCCACATAGCGACAACAGGTTCTTTTAAAGACCTTAACAATTCAAGGGAAAATTTATTTACATATTTTGTATTGTATAAAAAACAGTGCGATGTATTAATCGCCGACCGTGTGTAAATATAGTTTTTATCAGGGCTTCCTGGGTAGTGAGTACCTCCAATTGCCTGAATAATTCCTTCATCAAGAGCTTTATTAATAACTTTCCATTGATCTCCGGATATTTTAATGTCTAACTCATAAAGATCATTAATGGCATGCAAAATATCAATGTTAAACCCAACTAGTTCTCCTTTTTCATTAAAATAATTATAAGGAGGATAATTGTTGCTAAACATTACTTCGTATTGACCATATAACTTGCCCGTAGAAATCGCAAAAAATAATAAAATAAAAACAACAATCTGCCGCATGAATGATTTGCTTTTAAAACAAAAATAGAAAAGATTTTAAGATATAATAATGATGTGCAAATGTAAATATTCCATGTTATATCAAATTGCCAATTTTGTGGGTCAATTTTAAAAAACCTACAAAAGGAATTCAAGCCTCGTGTTGAAAGCTGCTAGCTTTTATAGTTTGTAGCTTGCAACCTGAGGCAGAAGGCTTTCAGCTAATGGTTAGCTACTTTTTTCTATTCAAAGGAAGCTCCACACCAAAGTGCCGTTTTTTGTCTTCGTATTTTAAAAGCAAAGCAAATACCAAACCCACCAGCCCCAGTGCTGCAAACATTATGATGGGGGCAGTATAATCGGCAACCTCAGGATTCCCTGGATTGGTTTTATCCAATAAAATTCCGGCGAGTAGCGGAAATATCCACAATCCCAGATTTTGTATGGAATACATTAATCCATAAGCTGTCCCAATCTGTTGGTCGTCCACTAGTTTTACCATGCTTGGCCACATCGATGCAGGAACTAAAGAGAATGAAATACCTAGCATAACCATTGGCACATAGGGCAAAATATTTGTGAATCCAAATATCATGTGTACAACAAATAAAACTAAAGAGCCAAAAATCATGGCTGTGGCACTTTTCCCTTTTCTGTCGATTAAAAAGCCAAACAACGGTGTAAAAACCAAGGTGCCTAAAGGCAGAAGAGATGTTATTCTTCCACTTTCCACATCAGTAAAACCAAACTTATCAGCAAAAAAATCGGGGGCATATGCCATAAACGGGAATACTGCCGAATAAAACGTGACACATAAAAGGGCAATGTACAAGTAGGCTCTGTTACCTAAAATTCCAAATACATCACTTAATTTAAATTTCACTTTTTCAGTTTTGTTTTCTGTAACAATTAACTGTTTGTCAAGTTTGGCATCTAATAGCATGTACACCAAAAAGGCAAGTAAACCTGTTAAGGTTAATATGGCAGCCAACCATATGGCAGTTGTTAATCCTTCGCCTCCATTGGCCACCACAGGCGAAATCTGCAAGGCAGCAAAAGTACCCAACCTGCCAAAACCAACTTTTAATCCAAATGCCAGAGCAAGGTCACGGCCTTTAAACCATTTAACCAATATTTTACTTATCACTACAATGCTGGTCTCGGCACCAAGGCCAAAGAAAAAACGCCCCAAAAGCATCATTTTTAGCTCAGGAGAATATTTTGGAAGGAATGATTGCATTAATCCATTCCCAAATCCACCCTTACTGTAATAATCAGAGGCGCCATAAGCTGTTAACAATGCCCCAAAGGCCATAAAAAAAATAAAGGTAAATCCTGTTCTTCTGATACCTACTCTGTCAAGAATAATCCCCCCAATAACAGCCATAAGTAAAAAAGTATTAGGGATAGAATAGAATGATACAAATAGCCCATAATCGGTATTTGTAAAGTTAAATTCGGCTTTTAACAGGTCTTTTAAAGTCGAAAAAGCATCGTAAAAATAATAGTTGGTTGATAGGATAAACCCTACCAAAATTAAAACTCCCCAACGTAGTGCTGCTGATTCATTTAATGCTTTTTTTACCTTTTCCATCCCGAAATATTGCCTTAAAATTTTGAGGTTACAAGATAATGGAATTTTGTAAAGTGCAACGCTGCTATCGTTACAAACGAGTAACAGAGAATAAAAGGCATTAAATCCCTTCCAGCTTGATCGGCAGACTGAGATAAAGCTCAGGATCTCTGACTGGCCGAACGGGCAGGAATTCGATTAAATAATTTTGATTCTCAAAATTAAAGTCTCATTGATTTAAGTAACTTTGTGGCCATGTTACTGGAAATTGAAATACACGATTACCTGCAAATAATAAATACTACCCCGTTGATTGATGTACGGTCGCCCGGGGAATTTACAAAAGGGCACATCCCATGTGCTAAAAGCATCCCCCTGTTTTCGGATGAAGAGCGGGCAAAAGTTGGTACGGTATATAAAAAACAATCAAAAGAAAAAGCCATTGAATTAGGGTATAAATTTGTAAATCCAAAGCTGGAAAACTTTATTTCAGAAGCGAAAAAAGTGGCAAAGGGAGGTTCAAAAATTGCCGTCCATTGCTGGCGTGGAGGTATGCGTTCTCAGGCATTTGCCAAACACCTCGAAACAAATGGATTTGAGGAGGTTTATGTTATTAAAGGAGGGTACAAATCGTTTCGTAATCATGCCTTAAATGCATTTAAACAACCTGCCGAAATACGGATTTTAGGTGGATACACAGGCAGTGGAAAAACGTATCTTTTATACGAACTACAAAACAGAGGTTACCAAATCATCGACCTCGAAGGCCTTGCAAAACACAAAGGTTCGGCTTTCGGCAATATCGACTTTCACCCCCAGCCCACCATCGAACAGTTTGAAAATGATCTTTTCTGGGAATGGAAAGAATTAAACCTGTCGAAAACAATTTGGATTGAAGACGAAAGCCACCGGATTGGGACGGTCAATATTCCCATGAATTTATACAACCAAATGAGAGATACGCCTGTCTATTTCCTGGATATTCCAAAAGAAGAAAGGGCAATACATTTGGTAGATGAATATGCCGATTCAAATCCTGAAGACCTGGCCAATGCCATCAACCGCATATCAAAAAGGCTGGGTGGGCAAAATACTAAAATTGCCCTCGGTAATTTGGGGCAAAATAACTTTTACGATGTAGCTATTCTTTCCCTTCAGTATTACGACAAATATTATTTACGGGGACTGGCCACCAGAGACCAGAAACTTGTACATACGCTTAAAATTAAAAATGTAAATCACACAGAAAACGCTCAATTATTACATAACTACTATGAATCAATCTGATACACCCAAAATAAAATTAACACAATACAGTCATGGCGCAGGTTGTGGCTGTAAAATATCGCCCAAACTATTAAGCTCCATTTTAAAAACCTCCATCGAACCAGTTACTGATGCGCGTTTATTGGTTGGTAATGCCGACCGCGACGATGCTGCAGTGTACGATATGGATAACGGCACAGCTATTATCAGCACCACCGATTTTTTTATGCCGATAGTTGACGACCCTTTTACCTTTGGGCAAATTGCTGCCACAAACGCCATCAGCGATGTGTATGCCATGGGAGGAAAACCACTACTGGCAATTGCCATACTTGGCTGGCCCATCGATAAATTGGCGCCCGAAATTGCACAGCAGGTTTTAGAAGGCGGCAGGCAAACCTGTAAAAAAGCTGGCATAACACTTGCCGGAGGGCACAGCATCGATAGTCCTGAGCCTATTTTTGGACTGGCAGTAACCGGTGTGGTCGACATTGATAAATTAAAACAAAACAATACCGCCACCGAAGGTTGTAAACTTTTACTGACAAAACCATTGGGTGTTGGTATTTTAACAACTGCCCAAAAACAAGGTATTTTAAAAGACGAACACTCCAATATTGCCCCAGATTCGATGTGCCAGTTAAACGCCATTGGAACTCAACTGGCAACGGTACAAGGCGTTAAGGCCATGACCGATGTAACTGGTTTTGGATTGTTGGGGCACCTGTCCGAAATGTGCGAAGGAAGTAACTTATCGGCTGAAATTGAGTATTCAAAAGTTCCTAAATTAAATGTTATTGATGAATACCTGGCTCAAAACAGCGTACCGGGAGGAACCCACCGGAATTGGGACAGTTATGGGCACAATATTAATCTGAAAAATCCCGATTATAAAAATATTTTATGCGACCCACAAACCAGTGGCGGGCTGTTAATTGCTGTTGAAGAAAGTGCCTTGGATGACGTAGAAACCCTGCTTCATAAAAACGGTATTAATGCTGAAGTATTCGGAACTTTCAAAAAACAGGAAGGCCTGTTAATTACGGTGAAATAAAAGAAACAATAAGTTATGGAATTCAATTATATTCACTGGAATATCGACCCTGAGATTTTTAATGTTTTTGGGATTTCTATCAGGTACTACGGACTGTTATTTGTTTCCGGTTTAATTCTTTGTGTTTATCTCCTCGGATGGATTTACAAGCGGGAAAATATTCCACCTGAGAATCTGGATAAACTTACCATTTATGCCATGATTGGTATTATGGTCGGTGCGCGATTGGGCCATTGTTTGTTTTATGAATTTTCATATTATATATCACATCCTGTTGAAATGATTTTGCCCATTAGGTTTTTACAATCGGGTGGAATTAAATTTACAGGCTATCAGGGATTGGCAAGTCATGGTGGAGTATTGGGATTATTAATTGCCTTAATTTTATATTCCCGAAAAACAAAACACTCATTAATTGATACCATTGATTTAATTGCAGTAGTTGCTCCACTGACAGGAGTTTTTATACGCCTTGCAAACCTTATGAATTCTGAGATAATTGGAATCCAAACGTCAAAATCCTGGGGATTTATTTTTGAGCGTGTTGACAATGTACCAAGGCATCCTGCACAACTGTATGAAGCCATTATGTACTTTACAATTTTTACGATTATGGTGTTGCTTTACAAATACAAAAGAGGAAAATTTAAAAATGGTTTTTTCTTTGGATTAGTGGCCATATTGGTTTTTGTCTCCCGTTTTTTTATTGAATTCATAAAAGAGAAACAAGTTGGTTTTGAGGAAGATATGTTTTTAAATATGGGCCAAATCTTGAGTATTCCTTATATTATAGTTGGTTTATCGTTTATGGCATATGGAATAATTAGAACAAAAAAGAATAATTTATACGATTTCTGAAATAGGTATTCATTTATATTAACCAAATCGCTTTACACACTTAGCGGGATACTGTCTCAAAATGGTACTAAATTCATAACTCTAAAATTTTTGGTTTGGTAATTGGAACCCCATCATTATTAACTTTGTACTTAATCACAACAAGCGGACAATCCGGGATTTTTACCATAATAGCCACCCATCCGGTTTTAGAATTAATAAATAGTGTTGTTTTTCCAGAAACCTTTCCACATGATTTTAAAGTTGTTGAACCTTCCCATTGTATAAATCTCACGCCCTCTTCTTTAAGAATCTTTGATAGTCCTCTCCGTGCAAGATTATTTAGTTTTTTCCCAATAAATTGATTACCGGTAAGTTTTGGGAATAGTTCACCTCCAATAGCCCTTGAAAGGTTAATAATGAGTTGATCAGAAAATGATTCTCCTCCGTAAATATTACATAGGATAGTTTTTACAATACCTATACCCAAACGTCCGGCCAATGATATTCCGGGAAATAAATGCAAAGGCGCTAATGCTACATCAACAGCTAACTTTCCAATAATATCATTAACAATGGTGTTGGTATTGTAGGCTAAAGCAATTGCTTTTGTCTTGCAATCGCAAGGACCAACTGAAGTTAGGTAATCATTATATAAATGCTTTAATTTAACTTGTGCCTGAAATTTTAATTGTTTGTCACTTGCCTTAATCTCCTCCTTTAAATATGGCTGAGGAGTTATTTTAATTTTCGGTGCCTTTTCTCTTTTAATTTCTTCGTCAATCTTCTTTATTCCGCTTTTTAACTCATCGGCATTATCGTATAATTTTCTTTTATTACTACTTATAATTGAATCATTTTTTGATGCCTTATTTTTATCTTCAAGGAGTTTATTCAACCCTCTGGATAACTCATTTATTTTCCTTTGAATATCTCCTTTTTTATTTGCAAGATCTTGGGCTGCTTCATTTATTTCTTTTCGCAAATCTTCACAACTCTCATTGTTTTTCACATTACGATCTGAAAAATTATCACCTGGTTTTTTAAAATCATTTTTTTTTAATTCCCTAATTAATTCATTACTCTTCTCAACCAATTTATTAAACTCATTTTTTAAATTACCTTTTTCATTTTGCAATTTTTTGAATTTATTATTTAGTTGAAGAATATTCTTTTTCAATTCAGCTATACGTTTATTAAGCTCACTGCTTTCTGTATTCGATAAATGCGAGATTTCAGAATTTGCCTGATCAATTTGTGCTTTTAATTTTGAGATTTTCCCATCTCCTTCCAGTATCCTAACAATTGTTTCTAATTCCTTTTTTACCTTTTCTATTTTATTTAGTAACAAATTGCATCGATTTTTCAATGTATCCTCAACCTCATTCAAATTCTTTTGATAGTTTTCAAATTCTTCGTCTAACTTTTCAAGGCATTTCTTAAATTCAAAGCACTTGTGGTGTATTCCTACATAAGCTTGTTGTTGTTGATTTTGAATTGATGTATTATAACAATCGGCCATTTCCTTAAGAGAGTGTTCTAATAATTTTTGTAAGTTGTCGGCACTTTGAGTATGCATTGTTGAAGCTTGCACAGCACCATGCAGTTTTATAGCCTTTTCATCTCTCAATCCTTTTAGCATTGAATTTACAGTAGAATTACCAGAAGAAATAAGCCTTTTTATGTTTCTATCAATTTTTTGCCGAATAATATTTTGCTTGTTTAAAAAATCACTTCGTTGTTTGAAATAATCTTTTTGGGTTTTCCCATTTTTATAATTGACCGGATCGGCTGGAACAACTACCAACTTTGGAATCCCCATCCCCAACCGTTTGGCCAATGATTCAAGATTTGGTGAATGGGGGCTTATAGTATGTCCCCACAAATAAACACCTGTTGAAAGGTCATAAAAATCATCGCAACATGGAAATACTAATTTTAAATTCTTGTCTAAATTTTCTGGACTATTATTAATTTTATAAACCTCCTTTAAAGAATCAAGCTTATTTAAATGGTATTTCATTTCGCTTAAATCAAAATGATTGTTTGCTATTCTTTTTAATGTGCCCAAATCTAATGGCTTCCTAATTTCACGGATTTTCTTTTTAATCAGTGATTCTAAATATGTAAGGCAACCATTCATTTTATGCATTTCGTTCGGGATTATATGGTATGAAGTATCACATTTAATGCAAATTAGGTTTGAATCCATGTATGCAATTAAAACTTCCCATTCAATTTTTACCCGGCATAATTCATCCTTCAGGTTTTTTAAATGCTTTTCTAATTCTTTTTGTTTGTTTGAAGCATTTTGTTCAGCAGTGGCTAATAAATTAGTTGCTCCATCAATTTGCTCCTTTCCCTTGCTATTAAATTGTTTAAAGTCATCTACCTGCGATTTCTTTTCTTTTTCCAGGTTTTTTAATGATTGGGCTTTACATTTCTCGAACCGTTCTTTATATTCTTTAACTTTTCTATCGTAAATTTTTTGGTATTCTGTACGACCTTGATTTGCACCTAAATATCTTTTTCTAAAATCATTCTCCCAATTAGTTGCACAATTTGCTGATTCAGGAGTCATATTACGTAACTGTTGTATTTGCTTTTCAATTTCAGAAATTGAGTTGTCATTAAGGTTCTTAAAACTAAATTCTTTTAGCGTATTTAAAACCCCATGTAAACTATCTCTCTTCCATGATGCCTTTTCATATTCATCAATTGCTTTTAACAATTGGTCAAGCACTTTTGAATCAATATCACATATGTTTTTAGTAATTGAATTTATCTGAAATCGGATAAGAGAATCAACCGTAAGAGTATCACAAGGAGCTGATATTTTTCCCAGTAAAGTTAGATCTTCCTGATTTGGCTTGGATTTATTTAACTTTAATAACTCACCGTGCCTTTCCCATATTTTCTTATTAATTTCCAGCTTTCTTACTATTTCGTTTGTATATAATTCAGTGCTGGTGCTCTCTACAATCTGTTTGTCGTAGTCTTCACTTATACTAATTTTTTGCCCTGACATTGTATCAGGTTTTTTAATTTCAACAACCTCTAGGTTTGTTTGAACAGAAAAACTTCCCTTCCGTAAACTTTGTACTTCAAATTCCCTCTCCCAAATACCTGATTCTGCCACCTCATGAGGTAAAATTTCAATAATCTGATTGTCTCCACCTTCCAAAGAAATAGTAGTTGCTGATTCATTTTTAACAGTTAATATCAACGTATCTACAATATCGTCCATACCCATAATTTTGACATTTAGGTATGTCTGCTCTCCTTTGTTTAAATTAAGGCGACCTGCATTCAAAGAGTAATCCACAAGGTTTACTCTTTTATCTTCTTGAACATCACCACAATCCAATTCCAGGTTATGTTTTCCGGGATGAACCTCTGAAATTTTATAAAATAACTCTGACTCACTACCCGCAATCAATTCCACAGATTTGTCATCTATTTTCAATTTTGTTTGGTTAATATCTCCAGTGAAACTCCCCGTAATTCTTTCGATATTTTTTGCCTTAATGGTATTTGGGATATGTAAATTTTGAGAACCAATGTCTTCCGTCAATTTTAACAACGAATTTTTAACAACCTTTCCTTCAGCATCCATCACCTTTACGGGCAAAGTTTCAGTTATGGGCAATTGTGATACAAAATTACCATCCTTAACAGGAATTAATTCACCAAAAGAGATGGTATATAAAAGCAATTTTGATAATTGCTTTTTTTCCCTGGAAGGATTATCTGATTTTGGTTCGACCAAAATTCGCCCTGAGACTTTCCTCCCTGAAGTCAACCTTTCTGGATATTGGATCGTAATAGTTCCTTCTTTTGTTTCATATTTGTCTATTACAACTCCCGAAATAGTTTTTGTATTCTGAGCATATGACGAATATAAAAAAAGTAGGCACATTACAGGTAGTAATAAAACAAAGTGCTTCATCTGAATGTTGTTTCTAATAAACCTTACGAAAAGTTACAAATTTTCAGAAAAAAAACAGCTAAATATTTACTTAAAAGTTGTAAAAAAAACTCTATTCTCATAAAAAAGAATGATTATCCACACTGAAAATATGTTTGTGTGTCTCCTCGAACCACTTTGGGGCAGATCTCCCCATCAAAGAAAAAGTTTTCTATTGGCACAAATGGAGTTCGTGCCACAATTCCATTTTTTATTCTTTCAATTTATGTAAGTGCCTGAATTACATCTCATGGTATTGTTTCTGTTTTAGATGGCACTACTTTCTTTTTCGCACACCCATATGTTTCTTGTAAATTTTGAGTTTCCTCTTTTTTCAACAGAGCAGAAATCAGAAATTTTTAATCCCGATTTTTCAATTAAGGTTTTAATATCTGAAATAGAAACAATGACTATCCGGGCGGTTAATTTTGCTGCTGATTCTATAATGTTTAAAGTAATTGTATCGTTTGAATAGGTGTATACATTGTATGGAAGGTCAATAATAGCAACATCGTACCTTGTGTTAAGGCCTTTAATATCTGAGCGGTAAACATTGCCGGTATAGTTAAAGTGTTTAAGATTTTCTCTTGTGTATTTACAAGCTTTCCAATTAATGTCGCATCCTTCGATGTTAAATCCTGAAAAACATGCTTCCAACATCACTGTACCAACACCACAACAAGCGTCTAATAGACGATTGGTTTTATTTCCTTTTGATGCAATACTTACAAGTGCTTTAGCAATATTCATGCTTATTGAACTGCTAAATGAAAAGGGCTTTTTTTTGTGTTTATGCCAGTCGGTATTGTCTTTAACTAAAATCCCAAAATACCAAACATTTTTATAATTGCATACAGAGTAAGTTATCGATGGGGTAATATAATCAGATTCACCTTCTATACTATACCCAATATCCCTTAACTTTTTAAGCCTTTCGGTATATACTGTTGAATCACCATGCAAAACCAGGTATTCAGCTTTAAATCCATCAATATGAATGTTTTTTTTCCTGATATTCTTTAACAGTCCGGAATAATCTTCGGAGGACAAAATAATCTCGAACCGTTTTTTAATAAAAGGACTGATAGAAGGATCAGCTTTGATATTCGAAAACAGCAAGTTATCCTTTTCATCTTTATCAAAAATTTGCCTCGATTCTAACTTACATAATTCACTGTGATGAAAGTCGTATTTAAATGAATATATGTAGCTGTGATTGGGCATTTTTAGTGTCAAGTTGTTGTGAAATTTTCTTAATTACTTCAATGTTGCTAAATAAAAACTAATGGTAAAGTGTAAAAAGATGTAGATAATTGCTGGTTTCCCGCTGATTGCCGCAGATTTAAAACCTGTGCTGTTTTTACATTCTTATTGCATTTAAAAATAAACAGGGATTACAAATCCGCGCAAAATGGGGCTAACCCTTTATTTTCTATTATCTCAGCTATTGTTTTATACATTGGCATCTGGACTTATTATTTCTCTTCGGCGGATGAATGCCTCGTACATAATCATAAAAAAACCTACTGTCACAGAAATATCAGCCATATTTACAATTCCTGTATGGAATATGACAAAATCAAAGTACAAAAAATCAGTCACAGAGCCATATAATATTCTATCATAAATATTTCCAAATCCACCGCCAACAATAAAACTTATCCCAACAATCAGAAGTTTCGATACATTATCCCTTTTCATCAAATAATAAAGAGCATATCCCATTACAATTAATGGTAGTACAATCATTAATATGATGTACATCGGCTTCGGAATTGATTTTCCAAATCCCAGGAATGCTCCTGTATTTTCAACCTTCGTAAGAATCAAATACTTACTTATTACATTTATCTGAGTATTGTGTTGAATTTCTTGCCTAACAATATTCTTTGAAATCTGGTCGCAACCAATATTTGAAATTAAAATAACTAGAATGAAAAAATTCTTAAATACTTTTTTTGCTTTCATATGAGCTGTTCATATATCAATACACACTTCCATCTTGCATTTTCACTTTGCTAGTAAAGGTTTATACAAGTGGAGCCCAGAATCAAAAGGCCTTGATGAAATTATTCTTCAATGATTTTATCCATCAACTTCACACAAGCTTTTTGAGCCTTAACGATGTCTTTATATATATTCATATCTTGTTTTGACTTATCCGAAGTACTAAAGGCATTAACCGCTTTGATGAAATATTTCTTGGCATCCAGGTTTCGTTTAAGCATGGTGCTTGTATCAGCAATAGTCCAAAAATCTATATAATCAGGATTTTCTTTTTGCTCAATCAGCTCAATAATTTTCAATAAACTCTCTTCAGCTTTAGCCCTGTGTTTTTCAGCAAAATTTAAAGGTAAATGGTAATCTGTAAAAAGTAAAAGATGGGTAGTAGCCTTACTTTTAAGGTAATCAGTGTTGTCAGGGTCAATAGTTAATGCTTTATTAAAGTTTTTCAGAGCCTCTTGCTCTTTTCCTTTTGTATGCTGAACCGCAACTCCCTTGTAATAATATCCATCTGCAATTTTAGGATCCAATTTAATCGTAACATCAGCGAACTTCGACAACTCATCAAAATTCTTAATTCGCACCAAACACTGGCATGCTAAATGCCCAAGCTCTAAGTTTTCCGGATCATCTTTTAATTCAATAAGAATCTTATTTAATGATGGCTTCACTTTGCCAGAATAATACAAAGCTTTAAGTGTTTCATAAGTTTCTCCTGTTTTCACTTCCTTTTTCTCTTTCTTCTCTTTACCCATTTATTCTTAAATTATATTTTAATCTAATACCATTTGCTTGGCATTGTTCATCAATAAAGAGGGCAAAGTTACAAATCATAAAACTCTTTATTGCTTTTTGAGTATTCTATTTGACCATCAAGGATAAAAACTTAATTCAATAAACAAACTCAAAGTGATAAAACTAAACTACTAAAGTGTTACTATTTTGGAAGCTATTTAAAATCAATAAAGAGAAAAAGTAAGATCCGGAGAAAATAACAATTTTCCGTGACCCGTTTTTGGCTTTAGATAAGAAACTAAGACTTAAAAATCTTCCGAACCAGTTTATTAATTAAGCCGGCCGGGTGATTTCCCCATCCATTTCGGGGATAAATTAATTTTCTTGCACTTTATGGTTTGGTTAAGGACTGTACTTGTTTTCAAAGCTCTGACTTTTCCTGTTTGCACCGAGCCAATTTATTTATTCAATATTTTTACACCAATTATCAAAGACGAATTGGCGGTGCTGCAATAACGAACTGCGGTTGGATTTATCGCTGAACACCGTAAGGCATTTAGCTTTTGCTCACAAACGTTTTTTTATTCAATGTCAAAATAGTGGAAATTTGGTTGGGTATAATGAAATATTCCTGTTTCAAAAAAGTAATTTGCCATTTGTAAAGCATTTCCTTGCGAATTTTTATCAGCTCCAATTACAGTAAAACTATTTTTCTCTTCTTCTATCCACGTGTTGGTATTATTTACCAGTTCATATAATTCGTCAGTCTCCGAATCGTCAGTAAGTTTAACAAGAAATTCATTACTATAACTCATTAATTCAGTACAATTAAATCCGATACAAGCTACTCCATCATATGTATGCGCTGCAAAGGATACAATATTGTGTGTCTGCAATTCTTCAATTATTTCATTAATTTCAAGGCAAGCTTTTGATATTTCAAATTTTCTAATAATCAATTTGTAATTTAAATCAACTCTTTCAGAAATGTTCTCGTTATAAAAATATGCTTGATTATTTAGAAATTCATTAATTTCTTCGCCTGTGTTAGTTGTTTTAAATCCAATGAGTAAATAGTCATTTCGCAATAAACTATCGATGTAATATTTTTCATCAAAAGTGTAATAAAAGTGTTCTTGCTTACAAAGCTCATTATTAAAACCTATGTCTTCATTGTCTTTTTTGCAAGAAAATAGAAGTGTAGATGCGAAGATTATCAGAATTGCGCCATTTTTCATTAGAATTAATCAAAGGTATGTAACATAGATTATTATTCACTCCGTTTGGTTGCGTATCTTTTTTCAAAATGTTTGCACACCAGTAGATTTTATGATAGTAGCAGATTTCGTGGTAGTTTCCTGTCAAACCGCTACGAAGTTTGAGCGGGATACAGACCTTGATATTTGCTACTTTACCTGCCATAACTTATACAAAATGTTGTGTGTTCGTGTTTTATTTCCGTGTCAATTTATTAATTTTTTCAATGAAATCCGTTTTTGAATTCGTATATGCCTCCCTGTTATTTCTGTACCTATCAGCAAGGATCAGTTTTAGGTTTTCATATTCTTTTGCAATATCTTCATGATTTATCAAGTAATCTCTAAATCGTATTTCGCTCCAATCGCCTTTGTATCTGACATGTAGACAAAAAGTTTGTCCTTTGTAACCTTCCTTTGTATAACCTTTTACAAAAGTTAAATGTGGTGGCGGATTGTCAAGAGGCTCGTTGATATGATAATTAAGCGATTTAAAAATATTTTTCATTTTCTGGATATCAATCTGCTCTGAAACTTGAAATAAAATATCAATTGTTGGTTTTGCCTTTAATCCTGAAATTGCTGTACTACCAATATGGTCAATACTTATAATCTCAGATTTAGCAAAGTTGTCAGTTATTAATTGTTTCTCTGCTTCATACAATTCAATCCATTTATCTGTATAATTTTGAATTACAATTGGAAATAATTGTCCAAGTTCATTTATTGTCATCTCATGTAATTCTTTTGAAGAAGTCATATTATAACTCTGTTCCTTTGTCATTGTTATCATATAAATTAATACATCACATTGGTTTCAAATTACTATTAAGTCTTTCAATAATCTTCTCTAACCGGACTTTACGGGTTTTGTCGGATTTGGCATCAAGATAAAATCCGGTATATGTACCTTGTACAGAATGCGACATTGCTAGGAAATTGGAATAAGCAGGCTCATATTGATGAATGATTTCCTTAAATATTTGAATTTGTTCATTGTCAATAATGATACGTTTAGCATTATCCCATGAACCGTTTTTTCTGGCACGTTCTATGGCTTCCAAACCCTGCTGAGTCATTAATCCCTTTTCCATAAGAGTTTGTGCAAGCTTTTTGTTTTTAACAGACCATTTGCTTTTAGGTATACGCTGCGCAAAATACTTTTTATAAGTATTATCGTTAAGAGATTGTATTTGTCCATCAATCCATCCGTGGCAAAGAGCTTCTTTCAATGCATCTCCAGCAGATAGTGTAGTATATTTTCTTTTTTTACTAAAAAGTAACCATATACCATCGCTCTCTGCCCCATACTTGCCAAGCCATTCCCGGAAGGCTTGTCTATTAGTAAATGTCAATATTTTATCCATAAGCAAACTAAAGGTGCGACGATGTAATTAATCAATAGAAGGCTTAGTCAACGCCCAATGGCTGTGGATGATTTTCCGCTTGTTATGTTCTTCAAGCCTATATACTTCCGTGCAATTCTCTTGCCAGAGCGTTTCACCTAAGTATGCGTGCAGATTGTATGTCAGAACTGCCATTGAATCGGTTTGTTGTACAACTGGATTTATCATTTCAAATTTATCCTTTTTTACCTTTCCCCGCATGCTTTCATATAACTCTTTTATTTTATCCCAACCATCAAGTCGCATTTCATGAGCAGAGTCGAAATATGTAAAATCTTTCGAATAAAGTTCAAGATAGGAAGTAGGATTACCATCGTGCCAAGCTTCAAGAGCAGCTGTTTCTAAAGCAATTATTGTTTCTGTGGTAGTACGTTTATCCATAAAGTTTTATATAAAATTTACAATAATTCTGTCTTTGATATTCTTAATCGAATTTTTATTTGTTTTCCAAACATCCAAGCAATAACATATATTACATAATCAGCCACTAATTCCGTATTCAGCATGACGCACAACTTATTTATAACATCATTTTTGCATCATCTAAATCTCTTATGCCATGTATAAAACGTATCAATTATATCCATATCCAACAACTTTCTGAGGGTGCTTCTATTTTGTAGAATTAATTACTACTTGTTTGTTGTTTTAAAAATCCGGGGGTGCAGTTCCTTCGCCCAAAAAATCAATCGCTTGTGCCCTGCCGGGTTTTAGTTGTTTCAAAGTTATAGATTATAATTTTAAGCCCCAAGCTGCCACGTTGCCGCACGATTTTTTAGTGTGATGTATTATTTATTCTGAATACTATAAGGAGAGTGATACAATCACACACCAACGGGTGGTATGAGGAAGGTATAGGAGTTATCCCAAATAGTAACCAACCATAAAAGGAGGGCTTGGGAGTTGTCCCAAAATCGGGCAATTAACAAGTGGTTTTTGAGCAGTTAATTTCAGATATAGCACAGTTAAATTGTGAGGTATATATTTACACCAATCTCACAAAAAGATCGATATTTAAAGCCTCATAAACGCGTATTATTGGCCATAAGCGTTTGTTCAACGCAACCCTACGCAAAAAGTATAGCATAATTATTTGCTCATAGCTTTTTTGCAATAAATGGTAGTTAACTGTAACATTTATGGCCTGTTATTTCGGGGTGTGCCGAAATTATTACTGCCTAAGAACCTCACAAAATAATTTCGAAGAAGTACGCATTGTATGAGGAGGAAAAAGCCAAAAAAGGTGCACAAATAAATGCCACTGAGATAAAAAAAGGAATAGTCAACATTATTAACAATAAACTGGTGGCCTACCTGCGTGCCATGAGTATGGTTGATGAAACTACCTATGGGGACTTAACCCGCACTTTTGCCCAAATGATTGAAGATAATAACGAAGTGGTTAAAAAACGCCGCAAAAAACCGGAAACGGTTGAATAGCTACAAGCATTTTGCCGCAAGCTAAAAACTCTGCTTTCTTCTCGTTCCACACCATATTTTATGTGGTTTAACAATTTTAGCCTCGCTGCCGCACGACAAAATCCGTGTAGCAGCGAGGCTTTACCATCTGCTTTTTAAATCGCTGATGATAAGATGAATGGTACATCATTAGTCAGTGTCGAATATTAGAGTACCTTTGCACCGGATTAAATATCTTTTGATATCAATCATTCACTATCATTTTTGTTGATGAGCTTTTTATAGCTGTCATTCGCCACATTAGCAGACTTCATACTTATAGTTGAATTATCAATAACCAGTCCTACCATCAGAGTACTAATATTTAGTACGCCTAAGTGCTTTAATCAAGTGTTTACGTTTTTTTCTGATGACACCAATTGAATAAAGTATGAATAATGATTCAGACAATTACTCTGGTGACAATCGTATAACTACAGCATTACTTCTTGCTGCTGGCACAGGTAGTCGCCTTTTCCCCCTGACTAAAAGCTCACCCAAATGCCTTACCCTGTAAACCAGACATCAATTCTGGAACGACTAGTCGAGAATATTAAAAAACAAGGATTTAAACGCCTTGTTATTGTTACGGGCTACAAAAAAGAATGTATCATGGATTTTTTGGGAAAAAAATCGGAAGATTTAAACATAGAGTACATTCATAGTCCCTTATTCCTAACTACCAACAACATTTATTCGTTGTGGATGGCGCGTAACATCATAACGAACCATTTGTGCTATTCGAAAGCGATTTGGTACTAAATACATCATTGCTTAACGAAATGGTTTTCCCGATAAAATGGCAACTGCTACCATGCAACCCTGGCTCGATGGGACAACAGTTTCGGTAAATAAAACAAATATGGTTACCCGGTTTCAAAAAGGAACAACTGATACCTATTCCGATATTCGCTACAAAACCGTTAATATTTACAGTTTTTCGCTTGAATCATGGCGGGCAATTGTTAAAAGGTTAAATCAATATATTTCGGAGGGTAACGTTAACTGTTACTACGAAACTGTTTTTTCTGAAATGGTGGCAAATAAAAGCCTAAGTTTTGAATCGGTTTCATTCGACCATAAACCATGGTACGAGATTGATACCATTCATGATTTGGCTGAAGCTGAAAAACTTTTCCCTGTAAAATTGAAAAAACACGCTAAATTTCAAAAGGCAATTGCATAGAACTTTAAATAAATACGATGGGAAATAAATATACAA
>CAXXYG010000010.1:0-52354 GCA_963666575.2 Prolixibacteraceae bacterium | reverse complement strand
CGGAGAAAAAAATACCTTCTTCGAGTTTATATATTACCACTTCGAGCAATGCAATATCAAAACCAAGAGCGATGTTTTTAACTAAATCGTGGGTTAAGGGACGAGGGGGGTTTTAATCCTTCAAGCTGAATGGCAATAGCCTGAGCTTCAACAGGCCCAATAATAATAGGAATTCTACGGTCGCCATCTTCTTCAGTTAAAACCAATGCATAAGCACCCGATTGGGTTTGGCTAACTGAAAGGCCCAATATATTTAATTTAATTTTATCTTTCATGTGTAAATGGCCTGTCGTTTTCGGCGAAAACAAATATAACAATCATTTTTTATTTAACTCAGAATAAAAAATTGATTTTTGAAACCCATCTGGTTTTTAATTTTCACACTAATTTAAATGGAAAATAATAATTCAATTATTTGCTAATCTGCTAAAAATAACTACTTTTGCAGTCCGAAAAAATGATCCGTTGTGGCTCAAAAAGAGGTTAAATCATATGATTTACCCGCCATTCGGAAGAAACGTAAAAGTTAAAATTATGTACGCGATTGTTGATATTGCTGGACAGCAATTCAAAGTTGAACAAGACAAAAAGATTTATGTACATCGCCTGGATGCAAATGAAGGTGATGCTCTTGACTTCGAAAAAGTACTTTTAGTTGATAACGATGGAAAAATATCTATCGGGACTCCAACTGTAAAAGGTGCTAAAGTTACAGCCAAAGTGTTGGAACATGTAAAAGGCGACAAAGTGTTGGTTTTCAAAAAGAAAAGACGTAAAGGTTATAAAAAACTTAACGGACACCGCCAGCAATTTACTCAAATTCAAATCGAAGCAATAGTAGGATAACCTAAAAAAAATTAACCATGGCTCATAAGAAAGGTGCAGGAAGTTCGAATAACGGACGCGAATCGGAAAGCAAACGACTAGGTGTAAAAATATACGGAGGTCAATTTGCAAAAGCTGGTAATATATTAGTTCGCCAGCGTGGAACCACACATCACCCAGGCGAAAACGTCGGAATGGGGAAAAGATCATAACTCTTTATGCTTTAATCAATGGGACTGTTGTTTTCAGGAAAAAAAGAAAAAAACAGGTCATATCTTTCAATTGAACCTATCGCTCCAGTAGGAGAAGTAGTTTCAAAAGAAGCTCCTGTTGCTAAAAAAGTTGTTGAAGCAGTTGTTACTGAAGTTGAAGCTCCGGCTAAACCAAAGGCAGCTCCAAAAGCTAAAGCGGCTCCAAAGGCTGAGGCAGAAGCAAAACCTAAAGCTAAGGCAGCTCCTAAAGCTAAAGCAGCCCCAAAAACAGAAGCTAAGGTAAAAGCAGCCCCAAAGGCAGAAGCAAAACCTAAAGCGGCTGCAAAACCAAAAGCAAAAAAAGAAGCAGAACCTAAAAAGGATCCTGACGAAAAATAAAACAAAGTAATTTAATCTTTGTATAAAATCTCTTACCTACACAGGTAAGAGATTTTTTTATTTGTATTTTTGCCCATCAAATTAACTATTCAAAAAATGCTCAGTTTAAAATTCATCCAGGACAATCCGGCTTTAGTTATTGAAAAACTAAAAATCAAAAATTTTGATGCCCAACATATTGTAAGTGAAATAATTTCTTTGTACGAAAAAAAGAACCAAACACAAGGCAAAGCCGACCAGGCAAAAGCCGAAATGAATAAGCTTTCCAAAGAAATTGGCATCTTATTTAGAGAAGGAAAAAAGGATGAAGCAAATACGGCCAAATCAAGGACTTCGGACATTAAGGAAACCATTAAAGAGCTTGACCTTGAATTTTCGGAAATTGATGACAAAGTAAATGAGCTATTAATTCAACTTCCGAATATACCGCATGAATCAGTCCCTGCAGGTAAATCCGAAGAAGATAATGTAACTATTAAGTCGGCAGGCAATATGCCCGATTTACAGATAGCACTTCCACATTGGGAGCTGGCTCAAAAATACAACCTCATTGATTTTGAATTGGGCGTTAAATTAACAGGCGCAGGATTTCCGGTATACCGCGGAAAAGGGGCACGTTTTCAACGGGCACTCATCAATTTTTTCCTCGACCAGGCGCGTGAAAATGGGTATGAAGAAATTCAGCCTCCACTGGTTGTGAATGAAGCATCGGGTTTTGGAACCGGGCAATTGCCTGATAAAGAAGGGCAAATGTATCATATTACTGAAGACAATCTGTACCTGATTCCAACAGCCGAAGTACCTGTAACCAACATTTACCGCGATGAAATTTTAGATGCTAAAAACCTCCCATACAAAAATACGGCATACAGTGCTTGTTTCCGTCGCGAAGCAGGTTCGTACGGTAAAGATGTACGTGGATTAAACCGCCTACACCAATTCGACAAAGTTGAGGTTGTTCAAATTACCCACCCCGACAAATCATATGAAACACTTGATAAAATGGTGGCCTATGTCGAAACTATTATTCAGAAACTGGAGCTACCCTACCGCATTCTACGTTTATGTGGAGGGGATTTAAGTTTTACGTCGGCATTAACTTTCGATTTTGAAGTATATTCAGCTGCCCAGGAAAAATGGCTGGAGGTAAGTTCAGTTTCCAATTTTGAGTCATTCCAGGCCAACCGTTTAAAACTCCGGTTCAGGGAAGAAGGTGTTAAAAAACCACAACTGGCACACACTTTAAACGGAAGTGCGCTTGCATTACCTCGAATGGTAGCCGCTCTGCTCGAAAATAATCAGACTGAAAAAGGTATTAAAATTCCTGCAGTTTTAATTCCTTATTGTGGTTTTGATACGATTGATTAAAATTTTAGGCTGAAAAGAATCATTTTAAAATAACGCATATAATTCGTATTTTTGCTAAGCCTGGAAAGCAATTATATGGCTCAGATCATACAGGAAAAGATAAAAAGGTCTATTATTAAACAAACCAATAAGGTGATTTATTTTTGTGAAGCCGAAAATTTATCACCCAATATGGCTGTTCACCAAATCAGGCGTTTATTTAAAAGGCTGCGAGCATCGTTGAGGCTATATAAAACAATGACTTACCAAAATCTTTTCCAGGAAGAAATTGGTGCCATACAGATTGCATCGACAAGTTTAACTTATGCTCGTGAAAGTTATGTAAATCTGTTTACTTTTGAAAAATTGCTCTCACACAAAGATTTTTTGCCGGAAAAAAAAGTTAAAATGGTTCTGGAACAATTAACATCACAAAATCAAGATGTTATTAATTCACTCCTGGAAAATTCAGACCATTTTAATACCATAAAAAAAACAACTGTTGAAACACAAAAACAATTAGAAACTATTTCTGGGCTTCCCGATACTTACGCCATATTTCAGGAACTAATCAACTCGTACGAAAAAAGCCATCGACGTTTTGAAAAAGTCCTTCAAGAAACAAACTCACGCAATATGCATGAGCTCCGGAAAATATTAAAACGGCTCATGCACCAATTTGAATTATTAAAATTTATAAAACTAAAGTTTTTTACTCAACGGATTATTCAATTAAACAGCATTACTGAATATTTGGGAGAGGACCACGATATTTTTGTTTTATCGAACGAAATTAACAACAATTACAGCAAACAGTTAGAACCGGATGAACTAGAGGCCTTTAACAACATCGTCCACCATCAGCAAGAAAAAATGATTACTTTTCTTACACCAAAACTAAAACAATTTTTTGTTGAATCGCCTGATGAATTTACTTTAAGAATAAAAAAATACCTGAACTATATTTCTTAAAACAGAATATTAAAATTCTGCTTGATTTTTTCTTTAACCTCATCCATATCGATGGGTTTACCCAGCTCTTGTTGAATAGAGGTAACACCATAATCAATAAATCCACACGGATTAATATAACTAAAATATCTTAAATCGGTATTTACATTTAAGGCAAAACCGTGCATTGTTACATAACGGCTCATTCGTACGCCAATGGCACTAATTTTCCGGGCTCTCACTTTATGCGTACAATCAAGCCAAACACCGGTGGCTCCTTCTTTCCGGCCACCTTCAAGGCCATAATCAGCAATGGTAGCAATTATGGCGTCTTCCATTTTTTCGATGTATTGTTTAACACCAATTTTATAATATTCAAGGTCGATGATTGGGTAACCAACCAATTGACCTGGTCCGTGATAAGTTACATCGCCGCCTCGGTTAATTTTATAGAAGGTTGCATTAATTTTTTTCAGAAAATCGCCGTGAATCAACATGTTGTGCTCATCGCCACTTTTACCTAATGTGTATACATGCGGATGTTCTACCAATAAAAAATAGTTTTCGGGATTGGGCTGTTTTGTTGCCAATTTCCCACTCACCACTTTATCCAATAATTCTTCCTGGTAATCCCAACTTTCTTTATAATCCTTAACTCCTAAATCACTGTAATTAAACTGTGCCATAACTTTTTTTCAGATCAAATACTATATACTTTTTACCCAACAGTTATTATTCTCTCAGGTTCATTTTACAAAAGCATGTTCGTCGGCTTTGTATGACGAACGAACCAAAGGATGGCTTTCAACAAACCGGAATCCTTTTTCCAATCCTATTAGTTTGTATTCTTCAAACTTTTCGGGTGTAATATAATCGACCACCTGTAAGTGTTGTAAAGTTGGAGCCAGGTATTGCCCAATGGTTAAAACATCACAACCAACACCGCGTAAATCATCCATGGTTTTTAAAACCTCATCGAAGGTTTCTCCCAAACCCAACATGATTCCTGATTTTGAGACGCAACCCGATTCAGATATTATTCTGATTACTTCCAGGCTTCGGTGGTATTTTGCGGCACTTCGAATGGCAGGTGTTAACCGCTCAACAGTTTCGAGATTGTGCGAAATAACTTGAGGTTTTGCTTCAATAACAGTTTTTACCAATTCTTCCCTACCCTGAAAATCAGGAATCAGCACTTCGATTTTAGTTTCTGGGTTTTGGTTCTGAACTTCTTTAATTGTTTCGGCCCAAAAACCGGCTCCAAGGTCAGGCAAATCATCACGGTCGACCGAAGTTATAACACAATGTTTAAGGCCCATCACTTTTACCGAATGGGCAATTTTTTTTGGTTCTTCCAAATCAACAGGTAACGGTTTTCCTGTTTTTACACCACAAAATTTACAATTTCGGGTACAAATGTCTCCCAAAATCATAAATGTTGCAGTTCCCCTGTTCCAACAATCGCCAATATTGGGGCAATTACCACTCATACAAATAGTGTGAAGGCCATGTTCCGTAACCAGGTTTTTAACCTTCGAATAACTTTGCCCTTTAGGCAATTTCATTTTCATCCAACGAGGTAACCTCTGCCTGCCATTCAGCTCGTGCGACATATTTTTAATTTTCAGTAAAAATAGGGGTAATTCAGCAATAATAAGGGGACATAAGTCAATATGGTAAAGAAAACTTAAACATATTCACAATTACTATCATTCCTTTATTAAATATTTTATTTTTGTAACAAGTCATTTAATACGTATAATGAAATATTTAGTTTTAGCAGTTACACTTATACTTATTGGAATTAGTGGTTTTTCGCAGGTAAACACCATTCAAACTGATTCACAATTGGGAATAAAATATTATAATTCGCGCGATTTTGAAAAAGCAGCACCTCTTGTTTATAAAGCCTACAAATCGTCGAATAACAGTTATTACCTCAAACTTTATTTAAACTGCCTGACTCAATTAAAGGATTTTGAAGAGGCCGAAAAAGTTATTAAACAAGCAATTAAACAATCAAAAACTCCCAATCCTGAATTTTACATCCATTGGGGACATATTTTAAAAAGCCAGAAACAAATTGAAGAAGGCAACAAAAAATTTGAGCAAGCCCTAAAAATTATCCCCCAAAATAAAGCAAACTACCTTAATACAGCCAACACTTTTTTGCAATGGGCTGAATACGAAATGGCTGAAAAAACGTACCTCCTTGGACGTGAGAAATTAAAAAATGAAAATTTTCATTTTGAACTGGCACGTGCATATATGTATTTGAGAAACCATGAAAAAATGATGGAAGAATACCTCGATTATGTAAAAAGCGACGAAAAATTCATGGCAACTGTGCAAAGCTCCATTTCTTCGGTATTACGAAACGATATTGGGAATGAACTACGTACCAAATTTAAAAAAATGACCCTAAAGCGAGTTCAGGCTGAGCCTAATATCATCGCTTTTAATAGGTTGCTTATTTGGTTTTTCCTTCAGGAACGGAAATTTTCAAATGCATTAAAACAATCAATTGCCCTTGATAAAAGAACCGGGAACGAAGACGGTTACATTTCGAACCTCGCAAACATAGCAGCCAATAACCGCAATTATCCCGAAGCGCAAAATGCATTTCAATACATATTAGATAAAGGAAAAGAAAATCCATTTTACCTCTCGAGTTACATTCAAAGTTTACAAACCCGTTATTACCAGTTTATTCAGGAGGAATCATCTGATAAAGAAGCAGGGCAAAAACTAGCCAACGATTTTACAAAAGGATTTGAATATATCGGATTTACGCCATTATCGTATCAGCTTGTAATTCAAAATGCACACCTTTTGGGTTTTTACCTGGACAGGGTTGATGAAGCCATTAATTTACTCAACAGAGGTTTAAAGATCAATATCCTTAAACCCATTGAAAAAGGTGAAATAAAAACCGAATTAGCAGATTTATATATTTATTCGGGCGACCCATGGGAGGCCACAATTCTTTATTCTCAGGTAATCGAAGCTAATAAAAACAACACTTTAGGCAATCAAGTTAAACTCAAAAAAGCAAAATTAGGCTATTACATTGGAAATTTTAATTGGGCTCAGGCACAACTCGATGTTTTAAAAGCCAGTACTTCAAAACTTACGGCCAACGATGCCTTTGAATTGTCACTTTTAATAGGCAATAATTTAAACCTCGATACAACAGAGGTGCCTTTGCAATTATTTGCCAATGCCGACCTTCTTTTCTTCAGGAACAAAGATTCGTTGGCTCTTGCCACTCTTGATTCAATCAGGGAACTATTCCCTTACCATTCGCTAATTGATGATATTTTATACCGAAAAGCAAAAATCGAAATCAGGAACACAAATTATAAACTTGCCTCAGATTATTTAAAACAGATTATTGACGAATTTGCATACGACCTACTTGCCGATGATGCACTGTACCTTCAAGCAGAAATTCATAATTATTACCTGAATGAACCTGTGGTTGCCATGGATTTATACAAACAACTGATGTTAGAACATCCAGGGAGCATTTATGTAATTGAAGCACGTAAAAAATTCAGGGAATTAAGAGGCGACGATATCAAACAAGATGAAGAAACAGAAGACGAAGACCAATTTTTTGAAGGTATTTAATTTTTAATGGATAATACACGGCAGTCATATTTATACGCATTAGTATCAGTCTTCTTTTGGTCGACAGTGGCTACAGCGTTTAAACTGGCACTTGCCGAATTGGACATTTTCCAACTTATTTTTATTGCCTCAGGAGTTTCAACACTTATATTAAGTGTGATATTGGTGGTTCAGGAAAAAATCAAACTGCTTTTTCAGCTAAAGAAAAAAGACATTTTTCTGTTGTTACTCATCGGTTTTTTTAATCCCTTCTTCTACTATCTGGTACTTTTTAAAGCATATTCGCTTCTGCCTGCTCAAATTGCACAACCCTTGAATATGATTTGGCCCATAACAATTGCTGTTTTATCCATTCCCTTATTAAAACAAAAAATCAGCTGGAAACATTTTATTGCAATGGCAATTAGTTTTATTGGCGTAGTATTTATTGCGTCGCAAGGCAGTATTCAGGGTTTTAAAAACAGCAGTTTTATTGGCATTTTCCTGGCATTGGCAAGCTCTTTAATTTGGGCAACCTATTGGATTATTAATGTTAAATTTAAAGGAGATAATATTGTTAAATTATTTACCAGTTTTTTCTTCGGGTTTATATTTTTACTGATCACCGTCCCCTTTTTTTCAGACTTTAAATTCCAGATAGGTATTCCTCTGTATTCGGCAATATATGTTGGATTTTTTGAGGTTGGAATCACATATGTATTGTGGCTTTTGGCAATGCAAAAAAGCAAAAACAATGCAGCCATTGGAAACCTGGTTTTTTTAGCTCCGTTTATTTCTCTCATTTTTATCCACTTTATTTTGAAAGAATCTATTTACATAACTACATTTATAGGGTTGGCTTTTATTGTAGGTGGCATATTTTTCCAGCAAACCATTAAAAAAATTCCGGATGGCAGGTAAAAACACAGTCATATTAGGCATCGACCCAGGAACAAGTATTACCGGTTACGGACTGATTGAAATCAGGGACAAAAAACCAGTCATCTTGCACATGGGTATTATTATGCCCGGAAAATACAAAGACCACTACCAACGATTGAGGTATATTTACGAAAAATCACACCATTTAGTAGAACAATACCGTCCCCATATTTTAGCCATCGAAGCGCCATTTTATGGAAAAAACGTACAATCGATGCTTAAACTTGGAAGAGCTCAGGGAGTTATTATAGCGGCAGCACTTCAACGGTCGATTCCAATTTTTGAATACGCCCCTTTAAAAGTGAAACAAGCTATCACAGGCATGGGAAGGGCTTCGAAGGAACAAGTTGCCTATTTTTTACAACAGGTGTATGGCCTAAATGAATTACCGGATAACCTGGATACTACCGACGCCATTGCCGTAGCAATTTGTCATTTTTTACAAATGGACAAACCTGCAGCTCAAAAAGATTATAAAAACTGGGCTGAGTACATCAAAAAAAATCCGGGGAAAGTGAAATAACTAATCACCCCAGTTAATCTCTTTTTCTATCCTTCCACTTGCCTGAAGGTTTAAGTCGCCACCATTTTCGGTTTCAAAAATATACACCGAAAACTCTATTGTTACTAATTCTCCCGCCCCTGGCCTGTCTGTAACTTGCCAATAATTGGTATGCTCATCAAATGAATAACTGGTATTATCGCCGGTTAATGGCTCACTTATGAATAATAATTCATTTGCCGAATTGTACAATCTAATACTATATAACTCGGCATCATCCTGTTGTTGCCATTCAATTTCAACAGCATCCCGGGTATTATTATACTCACATTTCGAAATTACAGGAGGCAGAATATAATGTTCTTCAAGTTCATCGTTAAAGGATAATACTTCCCCACCCGGAAATACTGCATTAAAAATATAATCTCCCAATGCTGGCATTTGAGTGGTCATTGCCGATTCAGGAGTTTCATAACTCACATCATTTGCTTGCCCATCAATGGGTGCCAAATTATATTTAACAGTTTCATCATCTTCATGGTAACTTTTCACCGATGAAAAATTATCGTAAGAATAGGCATGAAGGCCCAGTCCAAACAACGTATCTGAATCTATAATTTTTACGATATATAAAACATCACCTTTCCCCGAAGGTTGGAATTCAGCTTTTTGGCACGATACCATTATAAATAAAACACCAAACACTATATATATTCCATTAAAAAATATCCTCTTCACACTTTCAATTTTTAAAGTTAATTATTCAATAAGATGGTAAAACTATAAAAGGGTTGCTTATAATAACAAATACCTTCTAACAAACGCATTAAAAACCAACAAATTATTCCTGAATTAAATAAATGTGCTATATTTGCGCCACATTTTGAATAAATAAATTTATTTTTTTATGCCAGCAAAAATCAGATTAGCGCGGCACGGCCGCAAACGTTACGCTTACTACCACATTGTGGTAGCTGATAGCAGGGCGCCACGAGATGGCAGATACATTGAAAGGATAGGTTCTTATAATCCGAACACTAATCCTGCTACTATCGATCTCGATTTTGATAAAGCTATAGACTGGCTTTTTAAAGGCGCACAACCAACCGACACAGTACGCAACATTTTATCGTACAAAGGAGTCATGTTTAAAAAACACCTTTTAGGAGGTGTTAAAAAAGGAGCTTTTGACGAAGCAGAAGCAGAAAAACGCTTTGAAGCCTGGCTGACTGAAAAGGAAGCAAAAATTCAGGCTAAAATTGACCGTTTGGCATCTGAGAAAGATCAAGCAGACAAAAAACAACTTGATTCTGAAACGAAAATTAAAGAAGACCGTACTGCCGCTATTGAAGCTAAAAATGCAGAGTTAGCTGCTGAAGTAGCTGCTGAAAAAGCTGAAAAAGAAGCAGAAGCTGCTGCTAAAGTTGCCGCAGAAACACCTGTTGAAACTGAAGCTCCGGCTGAAGTTGAAACTCCTGCAGAAACTGAAGCTCCTGTTGCTAAAGAGGAAACTCCAGCTAAAACTGAAGTTATTCCTGAAGCTCCTGTTGCTGAAGTTGAAACTCCGGCTGAAACTGAAGTTACTCCTGAAGCCCCGGCTGCAAAAGAAACTCCAGCTGAAGAGAAAAAAGCTGATAGCGCTGAATAATCTATTCAGAGAAGGTAAAACTTATAATAAAGCTGTCGTAAATTACGACGGCTTTTTTTATGCCATATTACCTGCATTTTTATAATTTTACAAAATGGAAACAATTCCAAAAAAAACATGTGCTAAAATTGGTTACCTCCACAAACCACATGGTATTAATGGTGGGTTAGTCCTTAATTTTGAAGAAGATTTTGAAGAATCGATAGCTGAAGCACGGCTGTTTTTTATAGAAATTGATGGGCTATTGGTCCCTTTTTTTCCGGAAAAAGACACAATCAACATAAGGTCGGCAAAATCGGCATTTGTAAAATTCGATTGGATCACTGACGAAAAAAAAGCCAAAGAATTGGCTGGCAATAGTGTTTATTTAAAACTCGAAGACATTATTCAAATTGAAGAAACTTTTAAAACTCACTCGCTAATTGGGTTTACAGTTGAAGATGCCAATAACCTCAAAATTGGAATTATTACAGAAATTAATGACTATTCAGGTAATATAGTTTTAACAATCGAATCATGGGCAGATGAAATTCTGGTTCCTTATAATGAAAACCTTACGATTCAATTAGATAAAAAGAATAAACTCATTCAAATTGAAATTCCGGAAGGATTAATTGATGCCCAAAAAGAATAATATCCCTTAAGTATTTTGATTGATTTTTTCAACTCATTTTTGTTTTTAGTATAAAAAGACTTGGGATGCAACATCCTGTATAAATTTTCGTCTTTTTATTTATAATCAAATAAAATCACAACCATGAAAACAAAAATTATTTCGCTTACACTTTTATTAATTGGCATTTTAGTTATTAACCCGGCTTTTGCTGATAACGAGAAAAGAGATGTTTCTTCCTTTTCTAAAATTTCATTACGTGTTCCTGGTAAACTTTATGTTACTCAGGGGAATAGCCAGAGTATAAGAATTGAAGCCAAATCAGAAACACTAGAACGAATTATTACTGAAGTAAGAAACGACGCCCTGGTAATTAGGTTTCCAAAAGAAAACAATTTCTGGAATCGTTTTAAACCAGGTGAAATAACCATTCATGTTACGTGCCCCGATATTGAGGGATTAGCTGTATCAGGCTCGGGTGATATTTATGCTGAAGATGACATAAAAACCGATGATATCAACCTTGCTATAAGTGGGAGTGGCGATATTAAAATTAAAGAATTAATAGCTGAAAGTGTAAAGGCGTCTATATCAGGATCGGGCGATATTACTATCCTTGGTGGAGGAACCGCTGATGAATTATCAATATCTATTTCAGGATCGGGCGATGTAAAAACCTCCCATTTTGAAGCTGAAGATGTTGAAATCAGGGTTTCCGGATCGGGCGACACATCTGTAAATGCTACTAAAACATTAAAAGTAAAAGTAGCAGGTTCGGGTGATGTTTATTACAGAGGAAATCCTCAAATAAATTCTTCTGTTGCCGGTTCGGGGTCAATTAAAAGTATAAACTAAATTGTTTTTATCCTTTTGAATCATCGTGCTGTTTTATATGTTAATAATTTGCCGTAACTTACTAAGGCATAATACTAACTATAAAAACAAAAAAAGATGTTAAAGGAATTTAAAGGTTTTATATTAAAAGGCAATGTCCTCGATTTGGCAGTTGCTGTAATTATTGGAGCTGCATTTGGAAAAATTGTAGCTTCATTTGTGAAAGACATTTTAATGCCACCAATTGGCATTCTTCTTGGCAATGTTGATTTTACGGAGTTAAAAGTTATTTTACAGGAAGCTACTGAAGAAGTTGCTGCTGTTACAATGAATTATGGCGTTTTTATAAATACTATAATTGATTTCCTTATCATTGGATTTACAATTTTTATGGTAATAAAAGCTTACAACAAATCACAAAAGAAAAAAGAAGAAGTGCCTGCTCCTGCTCCGGCACCACCAGCACCCACAAATGAGGAAGTTTTACTTACGGAAATCAGAGACCTTTTAAAAGAAAAATAATAAGCTACTATAAAATTATGAAGCTGCTTCAGCACGGAGCAGCTTTTTTATTCCCTGATAATTTCTATTCTGCCACCTTCGCCCAACTTAATTATGCTTGAAGGTACAGTCGGAGTAGAATCATCTTGCCTGTAACCAACAACATAGTCTGCCTGGCTAATAATTTCTTCAGAAATTTCATTAAAAAACACCGGCGACTTTTGCCTGCTTATATTTGCAGAGGTTGAAACCAAAGGTTTTCGAAATCGCCTGATAAGTTCTGTGGTGAATTTTTTCGGAAGTAAACCGGATGCCAATACTACCATCATCAGCAACAAGGTTTTTCGCCAGGTTTTTTGCCTTTGGGTAAATCACAGTCAAAGGGGTTGTTGAAATTTCAACCAGGTCCCAGGCAACTTCAGGAACATCCTCAACATACCTTTCGAGCAAGGCTGGATTTTCCATCAAAACAAGCATACTTTTTTTATCATCGCGCTTTTTGATAGAATAAATTTTCTTCACAGCTTCTAGATTGGTAGCATCACAACCCAAACCCCAAATGGTATCAGTTGGGTAAAGAATTATACCACCATTTTTTAAAACTTCTAAGGCTTTTGTAATATCATTATTCATTCTCTAAAACTTTTTGATAAACTTCGATAAGTGCTTTTGCCGATTTTTCGGGAGTAAAATATAATGCATGTTTTAATCCCTTTTTAACATGATCTTCATACATTTTTTGATCTTCCAAAACACGACTAATTGAATCGCCAATTTCAACTACATTCTCAGGGCCACAATAAATAGCTGCATCGCCACCGGTTTCAGGCAAACACGATGTATTTGAAACAATCGCGGGGCAACCCATCGCCATCGATTCAATCACTGGCAAACCAAACCCTTCGAACAACGAAATATAAAGCGACATCCTGGCTTTTATATAAAAGTATGGCAACTCTACATCCAAAACATTATTTAATATGGTAACCTGGCCATCCATCCCGTTTTTTTCAATAAAGTCTGAAAGAACCGCAGCATACGAAGTTAATTTCCCAATTAAAACCAGATGTGTTTTAATACCTTTTAATTTTAATGCTTTTAGGATATTTAATTGATTTTTACGCGCTTCAATGGTCCCTACCGATAAGATAAACTCTTGTGGCAAATTAAATTTTTTAACTATTTGCTCTTCTATATTTTTATCGACTGGCTCAAAATATACAGGTGCAATACATTGATGAATAATCTCTATTTTTGAGGCATCTACCTTTAGGTACCGCATTATATCCATCTTTGTTTGATTGCTGATGGCAATTATTTTATGCGCATTTTCGCTGGCAAGTTTTACCTTCTGAAAATAAATCTTGCGATCGATGGATTTATAATATTCAGGATAACGTAAAAATATAAGGTCGTGAATGGTAACAATTGAAGGGACATTTGTTTTCTGAATACCAGCAGGTAGTTCATGACTAAGGCCATGAAACAGGTCTAGTTCGTGTTTATCTAAACGCCGGCTTAATGAAAAACTTCGCCATACCGACTTAAATAATTTTAAGGCGGAACTTTCAGGCGAAACAACATCAAAATCTGATTGTTCAGGGAAAATTTCCTCTTTAATTTCGGGGGTAAAAAGGGTATACTGGTTTTCGGGAAAATAGTTCTTTAACGCAATTAAAATATTACGGCTATAATTCCCTAAACCCGACTGATTTAAAAAAGCCCGTTTTGCATCAAATCCAATCTTCATTTGACTAAAAATTATTTTTCTAAAGATACAAAAACAAATATGCCTTTGAAATCAAAACGAATAAAGAAAATTCTTAAAATTGACTCTCCCCATGTTAAGCCAAGGAGTATTTCGCCAACTCTACTTAGGCAGAAAACAGAAAATCAAATTTTCATTATTCACCCCTCTGTCGGTCCTTAGACTAATACCTCCCCTGGATCTCAACGGAAAATATATGGTATTCCGTGACAAGCCAGGAAGAATTATTTGACTAAACCGGAAAATCAGGCAACGTTTCAAAATCAAGGGTAACAAAATAATCATCCATGGTTTCGGCCCTGCGGATTTCTACTACTTCACCATTTTCGCGCAACAGCAATTCGGCCGACCGTAGTTTTCCGTTGTAATTAAAACCCATTGAATGCCCGTGAGCTCCTGCATCATGAATAACTACCAGGTCACCTTGCTCCATTTCAGGCAACATTCTGTCGATGGCAAATTTATCGTTGTTTTCGCACAACGAACCGGTAACATCATATTTAACATTGTTCGGCAGATCTTCTTTCCCAGCCACAGTAATATGGTGGTATGAACCATAAAGTGCCGGACGCATTAAATTTGCCATACTCGAATCGAGCCCAACAAATTGTTTAAATGTTTTTTTAATGTGCTGAACCGTACTTACCATATAACCATAAGGCCCGGTAATTGCTCTTCCCAGTTCAAAATATATTTTAAGCGGATCAAGCGAATTTCCAACAATTAATTTATTATACAAAGCCTGAATACCTTGGCTCACATATTCCAGATCAACTTTATCTTCTTCAGGACGGTAAGGAATTCCAATTCCGCCACCTAAATTGGCAAACTCAATATGAATATCCAGTTTTTGAGAAACTTCAACAACCAAATTGAGTAGCAGGTCGGCCGTTTCGATAAAATAATTTTTATCTAATTCGTTTGATGCGACCATGGTATGAAGGCCAAAACGTTTAACACCTTTTTCTTTTAATATACGGTATCCTTCAAACACCTGTTCACGGGTAAAACCATATTTGGCTTCCTCGGGGTGCCCAATTATAGTATTGCCTTTTTTTAAGTCGCCCGGATTATAACGGATACTAATTAGTTCAGGTAATCCGGCGTTTTTCTCCAGATATTCGATGTGTGAAATATCATCGAGATTAATAACAGCACCCAACTCCCTTGCCATCACAAACTCTTCGGCAGGGGTATCGTTCGATGTCAACATTATCTCTTCACCTCTTAAACCTACCCTTTTCGCCAGCTCAAGTTCAGCCATCGAACTACTGTCAATTCCAAAACCTTCTTCCTTCAAAATTTTCATTAAATAAGGATTTGGAGCCGCTTTTATGGCATAGTATTCTTTAAATCCTTCGTTCCAGGCAAATGCATTTTTAAAATAGCGCGCATTGGCACGCATGGCTTTTTCGTCGTAAATATGAAAAGGAGTTGGGTATTTTTTGATAATCTCCTCTAATTGAGCTTTTGAAAATGGTGTCGTTTTATTTGGCATTTTTAGTTTTTCTTAAATTGATTACCAAAGCTACAACTTTATGATAATATATTGGAATGAATCTAAATAATGAAAACGAAAATTACATTTTATTAATTTTGAAGGTCATAGGTTAACTCATCACTTAATTTTCCGCTTGCAATTTCCCGAACTTCACCGGTCATTTGAATTTCCCAATTATCAGCAATTTGAAGTTTTAATATTCCTCCCGGCATTTTGACAGACAAATTTTTTCCAGCCAATCCTTTTTTAACAATCATACAAGCAACGGCACTCGATGAACTACCCGATGCTAAAGTATAACCAGCACCTCTTTCCCAAATAATTATTTCAACCTCAGTAGCCGAAATTACTTTGGCAAATTGTACATTTATCCGGTTGGGAAACATCGGGTGGTTTTCGATTAACGACCCATACTTTACAATTTCATCGATATTTAAATCATCTTTTATAACAATACAGTGGGGATTCCCAACCGAAACACAATTAACTAAAAACTCTTTACCGTCAACCACAAGTTTTTTATCAAGGCATTCTTCTTCAGCACAAATTACAGGTATATCTTTTGATGTAAAAATAGCTTTGCCCATATCTACTTTAACAATGGCGGCTTTTTTGTTTTTTTCTTCTACAATTTCAGCAGTAACGATGCCCCCCAATGTTTCAATGGTAAAAACCTTAGATTTTGCGAACTTGTAATCGTACAGGTATTTGGCAAAAATCCGCAAACCATTCCCGCTTTTTTCAGCCTCTGAACCATCAGGGTTTAATATACGCAATGCAAAATCAGCATTTTTCGAAGGTACTTTAAGTAATATCCCATCAGATCCTATGCCATAATGAACATCACAAATTTTTACAATGGAATGGGTATTTATTTCGAAATTAATGCTTGTTTCATCCAGTACTACATAATCGTTTCCCAATCCATGAGCTTTTACAAAAAAATTATCCATCGCGCTTTTGTCAATTAATTATTTTATAAAATTACTAAATCCTGAACATTTCGATTAATCCTAAATACAATTCTATGCACAAACTTAATTTTCTTAATTTCGTTGAATCATTTATTGAAATCAAATAAAAATAACATATGGCACTTATTAACGAAAATTATTTAAAACTTCAGGCAGGGTATTTATTCCCTGAAATAGGACGAAGAGTATCGGAATTTATTGCAGCAAACCCGGATAAAAAAGTTATAAAAATGGGTATTGGCGATGTCACTCAGCCATTGGTCCCATCAGTATTAAAGGCGTTTCACGAAGGAGTTGACGAACAAGGAACCGCAGCCTCTTTTAAAGGATACGGCCCCGAGCAGGGTTATGCTTTTTTGCGTGAAACCATTGCCGACAATTCTTTTGCAGGATTAGGCATTTCTGCCGACGATATTTTTATTTCGGATGGGTCGAAGTGCGATACCGGAAACATTCAGGAAATTTTTGGCGCCAGCAATAAAATTGCCATTTGTGACCCGGTTTACCCGGTTTATGCCGACACTACTGTTATGACAGGTAAAACAGGCGTTTGCCAATCGAATGGGTATTACGATGGAATTATTTATATGCCATGTAACAAAGAAAATGGCTTTACTCCGGAGCTTCCAACCGAAACACCTGATTTGATTTTTTTATGCTACCCCAATAATCCAACAGGAACAGTTGCCTCGAAAGAAGAACTCAAAAAATGGGTAGATTATGCCATAAAAAATAAAGCAATTATTTTATTCGATGCAGCTTACGAAGCTTTTATAACTGATAAAGATATTCCGCACTCGATTTATGAAATTGAAGGTGCCCGAAAAGTAGCCATCGAATTCCGAAGTTTTTCAAAAACAGCCGGTTTTACAGGCACACGTTGTGCTTTTACCGTTATTCCAAAAGAATTAATGGCTTACGATAGCAAAGGGAATACCCATGCTGTCCGTAACTTGTGGAACCGCCGCCATTCTACAAAATTTAATGGAGTTTCATATCCGGTACAAAAAGCTGCTGCTGCAACTTTTACCAAAGAAGGTAAAAAAGAAGTGCAGGACATAATTAATTATTATTTGGACAATGCCAAAATAATGAAACAAAGCCTTTCTGAAATTGGGTACGAAGTTTTTGGAGGCGTCAATTCACCCTATGTATGGGCAAAAACAAAAAACAACATGAGTTCATGGGACTTTTTCGATAAGGTATTAAATGAAGCCAATGTTGTTGGTACGCCTGGCTCGGGATTTGGCCCTTCTGGTGAAGGTTACTTCCGCTTTTCAGCATTCGCCGACCGCGAAAATGTGATTGAAGCAATGGAAAGAGTTAAAAATTTAAAATAGGATATTTTAAATGCAAGAACCGTTCTTTTTTTACTGAGAACGGTTCTTAATATAATATCATTTTACTTATTATTACGAGCAATGCGAGGAATCTCCTCCTTTATATCCATCTTCCTGCAAAATTAAACCTTTTCTTTTTTTAAAACAGTCTCTTTTACCTTACTCCCTGGATAAACTTTTAATGCTTCTTCGAGAATTTTTAAGCTAATACCCAAATCTTTTTTATTTAAAACATAAGCAATCCTTACTTCATCGACCCCCTGATTGGGCAATGTATAAAAACCTGAAGCAGGAGCCATAAAAATGGTTTGATTTTCATATTCAAATTCGGCCAATAACCATTCACAAAATTTATCGGCATTATCAACCGGTAGGCGGGCTACGGTATAGAAAGCTCCCATTGGAATAGGTGAATAAACACCATTAATACGGTTTAAACCATCAATTAAAAACTTGCGGCGTTGAACATATTCGTTATATACATTTAACATGTATCCTTCATCGGCATCAAGCGAAGCTTCAGCAGCTATTTGCCCAATAAGAGGAGGGCTTAACCGTGCCTGGCAGAATTTCATTACATTCTTTTTTACCTGTTCGTTTTTCGAGATTAATGCCCCTATGCGTAAACCACACTCGCTGTACCTTTTCGATACCGAATCAATCAACACTACATTTTGTTCTATACCTTCTAAATGAAAAGCAGAAATATAGGGTGCACCCGTATAACAAAATTCGCGGTATACTTCATCCGAAAAAAGATACAGATCGTATTTCTTAACCAGGTCGCGAATTTTATTCATCTCCTCCTGAGTATAAAGGTACCCAGTTGGATTATTGGGATTACAAATCATAATCCCTTTGGTTTTAGAGGTAATCAGTTTTTCAAATTCCTCAACAGGAGGTAAAGCAAAACCCTCTTCAATTTTCGCTGCAATCGATTTAATTACAGCTCCGGCAACAATAGCAAATGCTTCGTAGTTGGCATAAGCCGGTTCAGGAACAATAATTTCATCACCCGGATCGAGGCACGACATAAATGCAAAAGTTACCGCCTCACTTCCACCGGTTGTGATAATAATATCTTCGACATCAACATTAATATTAAACTTTCTATAATAGGTAACCAGTTTTTTTCGGAACGATAAAATACCTTCACTGGGTGAATATTCCAGAATTTTGCGATCAATTGATTTAATCGCGTCGATCGCCACTTGAGGAGTTGGTAAATCAGGTTGACCAATATTTAAATGGTAAACTTTACGTCCCTTTGCTTTTGCTTTATCAGCAATTGGCCCTAATTTCCTGATTGGAGAATCGGGCATTAGCATTCCTCGTTCTGAAACTGTCGGCATATTTTAAATTATTATTTTAAAAGGTCAAATATAGGACTAACAATCTGAAATCAAAACAGGCAAAATGCTTTCAATCTGAAATTTTATTGAAAAATTAACTTCTTATTCTAAATTTGTCCACCATTTGTACCAAACTGATTAGCAATAAAATAAAAACTTATGCAAATCCTTAATTTTTATCATGTTTTATACCACTTGTGATGAATATTTTTGATACAAATAAAACTTAACATTATGATTATAGGAGTTCCAGCAGAAATAAAAAATAATGAGAACCGGATTGCCCTGACTCCGGCAGGTGCAGCCGAATTGGTTAAAAACGGGCACGATGTTTACGTTCAGTCAAAAGGTGGTGAAGGAAGTGGTTTTATGGATGAAAACTATATTGCGGCCGGAGCCCGTATGTTGCCTACTATCAGCGATGTTTATAACATTGCCGAAATGATTATCAAAGTAAAAGAACCCATCGAATCGGAATACAAACTAATCAAAGAAGGGCAAATTTTATATACCTATTTCCACTTTGCCTCATCGGAGCCATTAACCAATGCGATGATTAAAAACAAATCGGTTTGTTTGGCTTACGAAACTGTTGAGCTACCAAACCGCACATTGCCATTATTGATTCCAATGAGTGAAGTGGCAGGACGGATGTCGGTTCAGGAAGGTGCAAAATACCTCGAAAAAACATATGGTGGTTATGGTGTGCTTTTAGGAGGTGTGCCCGGAGTATTACCAGCTAAAGTTCTAATTTTAGGTGGCGGTATTGTTGGTACCGAAGCCGCAAAAATGGCTGCCGGGCTTGGAGCCGATGTAACAATCATGGACATTAGCCTGCCCCGTTTACGTTACCTCGACGATATTATGCCGGCCAACGTAAAAACTATGATGAGCAACGAATTTAATATCAGGGATATGGTTCAAACCCACGATCTGATAATTGGAGCTGTCCTTATTCCGGGAACCAAAGCTCCACACCTCATCACTAAAGACATGCTTAAAACCATGCGCCCGGGAACTGTTTTGGTTGATGTGGCTGTTGACCAGGGAGGATGCCTCGAAACAACCAAAGCAACCACACATACCGATCCGGTATTTATTATCGACGATGTGATTCATTATTGTGTTGCCAATATGCCGGGAGCTGTTCCACGCACATCGACTATTGCATTAACAAATGCCACGTTACCTTATGCCATTCAGATTGCCAACAAAGGTTGGAAACAAGCTTGTATTGACAATGAACCCTTACAAAAAGGATTAAATGTTGTAAATGGTAAAGTAGTGTACAATGGTGTTGCCGAAGCATTTAATTTACCCTATGTAGCTGTGAAGGAAGTATTATAATTTTTAATCAATTCAATTATTTTAAAAGCCCTTGCTCAATTGGACAAGGGCTTTTGCATTTTATCACTAAAAAAATTAATTAAACTATTGCTACAACTAAAACTCAAAACCAAGGCATAACTGAGCATAATTGTTATGAAAACCAACTCCAAATTCTTTTGTTGTGTATGATCCGTCTTCTGAATAGCTATAAAATACTCCGGGAGTAATTTCCGCCCCCAATTTTAATACATCGTTAAAATAATAGGCAAAACCGAGTATTCCCCTAAAACCTACTTTATATTTCTGACTGTTTATTTTAAAAGTTTTACCAAAAGAGCTTAATATGCCACATCCATAATAAAGAGCCAACTTATCATTGATTATTTTAGGATATTCAACACCTAAACCAATACCCATATCAAAACTTGTATTTTCAGTGTTGGTTGAGATTTTGGTATTTTCTACAGATAAGTTCGTATAGGTAACACGGAACATCCGGTTCTCGTTCCCAAATTTGTACCTGATACTAAATTGGTTTAAAGATCCGGTACCAATACCTATTTCATGTTTTTTTTCTTGTGAAAAACCGATTAAACTAAAGCCGAATACGAAAAAAAGGGACAACAGAGTCGCTGAAAATTTAAAAAAAATTGTTTTCATGGTATTATTTTTAAATTATTAAAACGTATTCCAAAATACTCGCATATAATGATTCTCATGGCGAAAAATTTACATGCAAGTTTGATGGTTTTTAAATGATTATTTTATAATTAATTGTTGTTTATAAATTTCTTCACTAGTTATCAAATGTAAAAAATAAGTGCCCGATTTTAAATCTGAAGTATTTATCCTTAAATTCAAATTATTATCTTGGATTGTTTTTAAAACATTTCCTGTTTTATCTAATATTTTTACGGAATAATCTCCTAACTCTCCTTTTTTATTCTTTTTAATTTTTAATTTATCCTCCTTAGTCTTATTATCATCTGAATCAATAAAAGCTAATTCAACATAAGAATCGGCAGGATTTGGAGACATTACCATATAATATCCACCACAATAACCACCTCCATAATAATCAGTAATTACTTTGTGATTAATACCACAACATGTATTAGCATTTACTTCAACCATTCCTCCAGGAGATGAATTTGTATAAATTGATATCATGTTATTATATTCATAATTGGTTGTCCAGCCGGAAGGTATAAACCATGTATAATTTGAAAGAGAACAAGAACCAAAACTATTTTGGATGAAAAGGTGGTAATGTGTATTCGGACACATAAATGAGACAGGAGAGCCGCTAGTTGTTTTTAATTCAAGACCGATATCAGAGTATGATGGTCCATTTAGTCTAACAAGTTTATCAGGTAAATCAAAAGAAGAGTTACATACATTTATTGCTGCCTTAATATATCCATAATCAAAGTTTGAACTTGAAAAGCTACATGGATTTGAGCCCTGAGTACCAGTTCTTGTGATATTGGAACTTGCATCCCATGTAATAGATGAACCCGAAGGAGGATTATTTATTTGATAACTAGCTGAATTACATATCACTGAAGAACCATCTATTTCAAGATTCGGTAAAGTTCTAGATATGTCAAGTGTTTTTATATTAGACGCTAGAAATCCTTCACATCGCGAGTTTTCTGCCCATACTTTAATTTGACCTCCTGTACAATCGTCAGGCGTGACAGTTAGGTACCGTGTTGTTGTTACATAAACATTACTTCCACTACTAACAACACCATTTACTAACCAATCTGGAGGAATTGTCCATGAATAATAACTTACAACTTCGTCAGTACCATACATCATAATTTCTGAGGAAAAAACAATAGGATCCGTTGATGACATATTTACTTGAGTATTTCCGGATATACTACTAGATACAACACCGTTTAATGAACGAATATATACTGGCATTTCAACATTGTTTTCGGAATATGTTCCAGAACTATTGGTCTCTACTATTACTTGATCGATATGAATAAATCCTTCCTTTTTATCAAACCATCTAATATGACAAACACGGTCATTGGTTTCACCTCCATCAACAATTTCTCCATCAGTAACCTCCCATTCAGTATTTGTAAAAGACTTAACTTGATCATAAGGAACATTACTCTTAAGTCTATATACTTTTATATCATCGGGGCAAGGAAAAGTTTTTGGAAGAGGTTCTGTATTTTCGATATACGCATTAAACGTCTGACCTGTTGAACTTAGTATTGACAAAATAGATAAATAGATAAATAGATTTCTTCATGTTTAGAAGTTTTATTAGTGATTAACGGGTATTTATTTCACATCAAATATAATCAAACATAGTACTGTGACAAGATGTTATGCAGCATATTCACAATCATTATAATGTTAATTATTGCTTTAATTGTGCATTCTCATTTAACTTAAATGGTATTCTCAATTAAATTTATTTAATTATATTTATTCAACAATAATATATTTGATGAAGACAATCAAGGAAGAACTGTACGAAATAATTTTTGAAGCCGACACAAAAAAAGGAAAACTATTCGACATTGTTTTACTGTTTGTAATTGTGGCAAGCATTATTTTAGTAATGCTTGAAAGTATAAAAAGTATCAACCAATCGTACCACGGGCTCTTAAAAACGTTGGAATGGATCATTACAGTTATTTTTACAGCTGAATACATCACCCGAATAGCAATTGTCAAAAAACCATTCAAATACATTTTTAGTTTTTATGGTGTGATTGATTTTTTGGCGGTTATTCCTACCTACCTTGGATTGTTTTTGGTTGGAGGGCACAGCCTGGTTGTTATACGAGCCATCCGCCTGTTACGTATCTTCAGGATATTAAAACTAAGCCGCTATTCATCGGCCAGCCGAATGCTTATCAAAGCATTGTGGGATAGCCGGACAAAAATATTTGTTTTCCTGTTTTTTGTGGTCACCATAACTCTGATTGTAGGAACAATTATGTATTTAGTTGAAGGTGAAGAAAACGGTTTTACAAGTATCCCACGAAGTATTTATTGGGCAATTGTAACTCTTACTACCGTTGGTTATGGCGATATTAGCCCTGGCACTCCATTGGGCCAATTCCTTGCAAGTATGGTAATGATTATGGGTTACGCCATTATTGCTGTACCAACCGGAATTATTACTGCTGAAATTATCCACCCTTCTGTAAAATCCAATACCCAGGTTTGCCCCCACTGCCTGCATGATAAACACGACGATGATGCCAAATTCTGTAAAAAATGTGGAGAAGAAATAAATGCAAATTAATTAAACAAATCCCATTTTTTCAAAAGGTATTCCGACATCAATACATCATAGGCACTGTAGCGTGCAAATCCTTTTAATGATTCAATCTGGCTTTCGTACAATTGTTTAACAATAGTTTCCAATTCAGGTGTTCGGATATTTTTAGCATCAATACTGTTAAGGGCAAAATTCCGGTCGGACAAACTGTAGTTTTTATCCGTTAACAAACGTTTGTAAGTTACATAAGCACTTTCCTTTTCGCCTAATTCATACAATGTTTCGGCAGCAAGCGAAGCTACTGATGCGGCCTGGTCATTGGCTGCTTTTTTTAAATCGGAAAGCGCTGAATGTGCATTTTCTTTATGAATTAATAATCCGGTAGCTCCCCAATAACGAATAGCATTATCTTTGTTTTTTAGCATTTCAACATATGCCAAGATATTTCCCTGTCCGGGCAAAGTAGCCAATTCGGCTGCTTTAAGTATCTCAGAAAAAGGACAATTTTCAGAGTGCATATAATCATACATCGATTCTGCCCCGGCTCTGCTTAAATATTCAGTTTCAGGAATTACACCCACATCTTTAACCTCAGCCATCCATCTATAATTTTCTTTCCGCATCCTTTTTAGAACATCAGAATAGGCCGGATCGGTGGCTAAATTGTTCAGTTCCCAGGGATCATTTTGTGTATCGTACAATTCTTCAACCGCTTTTGTTTGAAAAGCTTTACTTTGTAATGTATTACACTCGCCGGCATAAAAAGCTTTTTCCCACGATGCAGCTGAGGCTGCTTTAAACAGATAATCGAGATGCTGCAAGTAAATCCTAAAAGGCATATAATTACGGATGTACCTGAATTTTTTATCACGCACTGCCCTGCTCAAATCAATCCGCTCATCCATTCGTCCACGGGTCATATGAACATACTCAGGCGCTTCAGTTTTTTGATTACCCAAAAACGCATCTCCCTGTAAATAATCAGGAACGGGTGTTCCAATAATACTCAACAAAGTAGGCACAAGGTCCACAAAACTGACCATTCGGCCTACTTTCGATCCGGGTTTTTCAGCTGGAAAAAACTGTTTAAATTTTTCAGGAATACGAAGAATAAAAGGTACCCAGGTCCCGGTTTCAAAAACATACCGTTTACTACGGGCCAATACGCCGCCATGGTCGGCGTAATAAAACACAATTGTATTTTCAGCTTCACCACTTTCTTCCAATTCTTTTAACAACTCTCCAACCTGTGTATCCATATCTTCCACCTTGTCGTAATATTGCGCCCAATCATGCCTCATTTCTTTTGTATCTGGATGATGAGGCGGAAGCTTCACATTTTCGGGTTTATGGCGTAACTTTTCAGTGGGAGTCCAAGGATGTATCTGGCTTTCGTGGCTTACCATTAAATTAAAAACAGCAAAAAACGGTTGCCCCTTACCCCGATTTTTATAATGTGCTTTGGTACTGCTTTCATCCCAAATTTGTTGAGGATCGATGTTGCTGCAATTGTAATCGGTTTTTGAATTATTGGTACAATAATACCCTGCTTCCCGCAAAAATTCAGGGTATGTTTTAACAGTTTCCGATTTTTTATAATTACTGCGCATGTGCTCATTCCCGTTTGAAGCCGCATAAACCCCCGTAATAATAGTATTTCGGGCCGGAGAACAAACAGGGCTATTGGCATATGCATGGGTATATAAAAATCCTTCGGAAGCTAGTTTGTCGAGATTGGGGGTTGTGGCAAAAGTATCGCCATAACATCCCAACAATGGGCTATTATCTTCACTGGTGATCCATAAAATATTGGGGAGTTGGCCTGCTTTGTAAGAATCAGCTTTATTTTTTGCAGAAGCTAAAATTGGGTCAGCAAACATTAATAAAATCATTACAAAAAATAAAATGTATTGTTTCTTTTTGTGCATAACAAATTGGTTTAATCATAATAACAATTTAAAGTTATAAATTAGTCGATAACTATTAGTTCCTAAATTATTTTTCTTCAATAATTAATCCGTTTAAAACAAACTAACAATTGTGAATATTTAAAACCTTAAAATTTATCCTCAAACTTTTAGATCAGTATCTTTGTTTTCGAAATAAAAAAAGAGGCAAATGAAGCAGTATCTCGATTTGTTGGATACCATTCTGGAAAAAGGTGCTAAAAAAGAAGACCGTACAGGGACGGGGACCATTAGTGTTTTTGGGCATCAAATGCGTTTTTGCCTTCAGGAAGGGTTTCCTCTGATTACAACAAAAAAACTGCACTTAAAATCGATTATACATGAACTGCTTTGGTTCCTGAAAGGAGAAACTAATATTAAATACCTGGCCGATAACGGTGTACGGATTTGGAACGAATGGGCTGATAAAAACGGAGACCTGGGCCCAATTTATGGGTACCAATGGCGCAGTTGGCCAACACCCGATGGTGGCCACATCGACCAGATAAGTGAAGTGATTCATTCCATTAAAAATAATCCCGATTCGCGCCGTCACATAGTTAGTGCCTGGAATGTGGGAGAACTGGACAAAATGAAATTGCCTCCCTGCCACATTTTTTTCCAGTTTTATGTAGCCGAAGGAAAATTATCGTGCCAGCTCTACCAACGTAGCTGTGATGTATTTTTGGGAGTCCCTTTTAACATTGCCTCCTACGCTCTTTTAACCATGATGGTGGCTCAAGTGTGCGATTTGGAATTAGGCGATTTTGTTTGGACAGGTGGTGATGTGCACATTTACCAAAACCATTTGGAGCAAGTTAAAACTCAGCTTTTGCGGCAACCATATCCTTTGCCAAAAATGAAAATTAATCCGGAAGTAAAAAATATTTTCGATTTTAAATTCGATGATTTTGAATTAACTGATTACAAAGCTCACCCACATATAAAAGGGAAAGTGGCTGTGTAATAAATTACATATTCATTCTCACAATCCCTTGTTCAGCAAATAAAAACCATAAATTATCATAAACATCATATGCATAATCAACCACCGTTTCCCTTTTTTTATATGTTTGAAATTGATGCCATTCATTTCCATCTAAATAAGAAAGTACATTTAATTGTTCAGGCATATTGCTACTTGCCCTGGATTCAATCCACAGCTTCCCTTTTTTATCAATAAGCATAAACTCAATTCCCTGTAATATTTCGTTCCCATTTTGATCAACGGGATTATTACATATCCATTGCCCCTCAACAAAAGTCAATAAAACAGCATTAAGATCTTTACATTGATAATTACAATGAATACCAGCCCAAACCCGGTTTAATTCATCTACCTGAATACCCCTGACTAAGGATTTAAAAAGGTCTTCCCTCCTCTTCAATCCAAGAACTTTCGGCTCATTAAAATTATATTTAATAACAACCTTATCTCTTGTTGCAAAATAAGTTTCTCCATTCGAGGCAATACAAAATGCCGTGTAATTATCAGGGCAATATTGTTTTTTCCACTTAATCCCATTATATTTTAACAAACCTAATTTTCTATTCCCTTCAATCCAGATTTGATTCTCCGAATCTACATGTACTTTTTCAATTTGAGCCCCCTCCTCATCAATGATATATTTAGATCCTATATTTTTAATTTTGTCAAAAATTGATACCCTTTTAGAATTATAAATCCACAGGTTATTATTACTGTCAATAAAAAAATCTCTAATTCCTGGCAATCCGTCATAGGTAAAATAATTTTGACCATCGTACATTATTAACAATTGTTTGACAGGTAAATAACTTGAATAAGGAGGTAAAATAACTGAAGTATCAGCAATGGTTGTTAACATCCACAAATTATTATCTTTATCAAAATCGAACGACTGAAAATGAGTATACGGAACTGATAAACTGACCGTTTTAGTTATATGATAGTCCTTTTTCTGGATATCATTAAAATTCTCCTCTGAGCAAAATGAAAACAAAAACGAAAATAACAAAAAGAACATTAATATTTTAGTGTGTTGCATATCAGCTCAATTTAATTACACATAAAAATATGATGTATAGACACTTGTATTAGTTGCGTGTGATGGTACTTATTTGACATTATTTTAAGTTTAACTAAATATTCCTGTATTAGGTTTTTTCAATAGTTTAAGTTTTAGTATTATTGACATTAAATTTTATGATATGTATAAAAACATCTCCATTATAGTCGCTATTGCTGAAAACTTTGCCATTGGCAAAAACAACGATTTACTGTTTCACCTTCCCAACGATTTAAAACGGTTTAAAAAAATCACCACCGGGAAAACCATTATTATGGGGCGTAACACGTTGCTTTCGTTACCCAAATGGCCTTTACCCAATCGGCGGCACATTGTCATAACCGACAATCCGGAAGATAAATTTGAAGGCTGTGAAATTGTTTTTTCAATAAACGAAGCCATCGAAAAAGTAAAAAACGAGGAAGAAGCCTTTATAATCGGTGGCGGTTCTATTTACCGGCAGTTTTATCCGGTAGCCGGAAAACTATACCTCACCTTAGTACACAAAGAATTTGAAGCCGATGTATTTTTCCCTGAAATTGATTATACCGAATGGCTTGAAGTAGAACGTGAAGATTGTTTCGATGAAAAAAACAATTTTAGCTACTCCTATCTCGATTTAAAACGCAAATAAGCAATTAACAGTGTGATAAACAGAAAAATTATTCCATTGGATTTAAGATATCATAGGTATCAACTATTTATAGAAGAAAAATTAAATAAAAAAATGGTTTGACCCCATCGGGGGTCATATATTTATCCTTATTGTTATTTCTATAAACATATAAATCCTCCGGATTTAATTCAACAAAGTGACTCAATAATTTTATGAAAAACAGTATAAAAACAACAAAAATCATTCTCTTCATCCTTTTGTTTTCAGTTACGCTATTTGCTCAGAAACAGCCATTACTTCAATTAAGATACAAACAAAATTATACTCCAACCTATAATGAGGTAATCGAAATGTATGAGCTACTTGATAGCCATTACACAAATGCTCAACTCATTAAACAAGGGCAAACCGATGTAGGCAAACCACTGCATCTTTTTGTCATAAACAACGAGGAAGAATTTAATCCGGCACAAATAAAAGCTGCAGGAAAAAGTATTTTGCTGATTAACAACGGCATTCACCCCGGCGAATCCTGTGGTATTGATGCTTCCCTCGAATTTGCCGACGACCTTTTACGAAACAAAAACGGATTACAGGAAATTCTGAAAAATACTGTAATTATTATTATTCCCGCTTATAATATTGGAGGACTCCTAAACCGCAGTGCCTTTAACCGTGCAAACCAAACCACCCCATACGAAACCGGTTTTCGGGGAAACGCTGCCAACTACGACCTGAACCGCGATTTTGTAAAATGTGATTCGGAAAATGCCAAAAGTTTCACAAAAATATTTCAGGAATGGGACCCCGATGTTTTTTTGGATACGCATACTACCAACGGTTCAATTCATCAATACAGTGTGACCTTGCTTCCACCTCAACCCAATGTTTTTCCTCCTGTTATGGAAAATTTCCTTCGCTCAAAAATGCTACCCGGATTATATGAAAAAATGGCTGAAGGAGATTATGAATTAACACCTTATGTAAGCTGGATGTACCGCGATCCGAAAATGGGTATAAAAATGACACACGAAAGCCCCAGATACTCGTCGGGGTATGCCCGGCTGTTTCATTCGTATGGAATGATGACTGAAAATCATGTATATAAAAATTATCCCGACCGGGTAAAATCGTGTTATCAATTTATAACCACTCTTACTGAATTTACAAGCAACAATTCAGCCGAAATTATTTCTTCACGAAAAAAAGGTATATCTGAATCATTATTACAAAAAAATTATCCGATAACATATCGATTGGACTCTACTCAATTCAGCGAAATTACTTTTAAAGGTTACGAAATTGACGAACAACAAATCAGCCCGTTAAGTGGGCTTAAACGATTTGGCTACGACCAAACTAAACCTTATACACAAAAGGTCAGATTTTATGATACCTATTTGCAAGACGAAACGGTAAAAGTGCCGGATTTCTATATTGTACCACAAGCCTATAAAAAAGTAGTGGAATTACTAAACCTAAACAACATCATATACCAAACTTTACAAAAAGATACCTTAATAAAAGTTTATGTTGATTACATCGAAGATTTTTCAAATCCTCCCAATCCATACAACGGGCATTTTTTTCATGAAACTGTTACCACCAGAACTGAACTACAAACTATTCAGTTTTATGCCGGTGACCTAATGGTATCAACCAATCAAAAAAACAGGAACTACCTTATAGAATGCCTGGAACCTAAGGCTGAAGATTCTTTTTTCAGATGGAATTTTTTCGATAATATATTGGATCGACGTGAATACTTTTCGTCGTATGGGTTTGATGAAAACGCCATAAAATACCTTAACGATCATCCTGAATTTAAACAGCAGTTTTTAGCAAAAGTAAAATCAGATACTACATTTGCTGGCGATCATATAGCCCAGTTGTCGTATATTTATTACAATTCAGAGTGGGCTGAAAAATCGTATAAACGGTATCCGATTGGAAAAATATTTACGAGAAATGAATTCTAATATTCTGATGCTTCTCACTTGTTTTAACAACTGCACTCTGAAACATTTAAAATCAAGTATTTATAAATTCCATTTCTACTCAATTTTTTAGTGAAATTTAGTGAATTGGTGTTTTTGTGGCATTAAATATTCGCCACTAAGGCACTAAAACACAAAATTCCACAAAAGTCAAAACACAAATAATTCAAATTCAATCCTTATTAAAATCCGATTCAACTGTGAAACTTTAGTAACATTACGATAATAATTTACCCAAATTTGCAAATTTATCATTGTAATCCATCACCGAACGAAGAATCACTTCATGCGCTTCTTTTGCACCATAGGAACCTGCAATTTCGGTATCTTTTTCTTCGCCGGGCATATCCTTATAAGTTAAAAAATAATGTTCGAGCCTTTGAATAACAATTTCAGGAACTTCAGAAATATCCCTAAAATGCCCATAAACAGTATCATTCCGAAGCACAGCTATAATTTTATCATCGGCTTCGTTACCATCAATCATCCGGAAACCGCCAATTGGAATGGCATTCACCAGCAAATCGCCATGGGCAATGGCTTTTTCAGTTAACACACAAATATCAATGGGGTCGCCATCGCCAATAATTCCTTTTTTCCCGGTTTTTTCGCTACAATACTCTCCAACCTTATTTCCACAATATGTTTGCGGAATAAAACCATAAAGTGCCGGAACAACATTTGAAAACTTCTGTGGGCGGTCAATACGAAGGTATCCACTGTCTTTGTCTATTTCATATTTAACAGTATCGGTCGAAACTACTTCAATAAAAGCGGTTAATTCTGCGGGAGCATCTTTCCCAATAAAAACCCCGTGCCAGGGATGTGATTTATAACGTAATCCCATAAGCCTTCCGATAGGATCGGAAATTCTGTCTGCCATTTGTTGTGATTTTATCGTTTTTTCAATTTATACAACCAACTACTTACTGAATAGTTTACAAATTAATCCTAAAAAACAAGCCCGAGCTGTATATAACCCGGGCTTGAATTGATATTTCTATTAAATTAACGTGAGTTCGATATAAAAATGCTACTAATAAGCTTTACAGCAAATGAGTAAAGACGCTGGTTGTTAAACAGTATGAGGCTTTGCCCCACACCCCATTTCATTTCTTTTCCTGGATGAAAAGAAACGAACCAAAGAAAAATCATGTCAAAATTAAGCTTTTCGGTATTTCAAATAAGCGGGTTAGCCCGATTCATGCAATTTTGACGCGCCCGCACATGGTTAAATGCCTTTAAATTAACATACTAATCTTATTCCTTAGATCGTTCTCACGTTAAATTATATTATGACAGCTGAGCTTCTGCCCTGTTACCATCAGCATCAATTGCAGCAATCATAATTTTGTCAGTTTCTTCTTTTTCAATTTCAAATACAAAGGGCTGCGACTTTAAAATCTGAGGCTGGTGTTTTACATCTCCCACTTTTTCGCCATTTTTAAACACCTCATAATTTGTAATTGCTGCATCACCAGCAAAAGCAGTGCTCCAACTTATTTTGTTTTCAGCCAACTGCAGATTCCCTGGAGGTGTTAAACCCACTTTTTCAATTTGGAAATAGTTAGAATCTTTTTTAACCATTAGTGCCTGTTCTTCAATTCGTTTTCGTTCTTCAGCAGGCATTCCATCAGGAGCAATCTGAGCTGCATAAAAATTCTGTACCAACTGGCACTTCATAGGGTCGTCATCAATTTGGCCAATACCAATTATTGCTGTATGGATACCTGGCGTTGTAAGTGAATATTCTATCAATGGCTTGCTTGGTAATTCATCGGTACCAACTTTACGGAATACATCGGCAGGCGTTTGCGACCAACGTGGTTCCTTGTGGTACAATGCCGCATCGGCAAACACTTTCATGGCAATAATACCCATTCCTTTGGCACTTGCTACCGGAATTACATTGTGCTGCATGTTGTATTTTGTTTTGTCGTTGGCATTTATAGCCACTAACATCCCATCCAATAAGCCATATTCATCGCGCTGAATCATATCAATCATCGCCGGAGGATTGGCATGCCCCGAAAAGCCAATGTGTTTAATCAGTTTTTCATTTTTTGGATTCATGCCTGTTAAGTTGGTTCCATCGCGCAAATCGCGCAAAGAAACCAACGCACCAAAATTTCCTTCAGAATCAAGTGGTGTTTCCAATCCTTTGTAAAGAATATCAATTTCATCGGTATTGTGAAGTGTATGAATCAGCACCATATCAAGGTAAGCGCCTTCGGGATAATTGCCTTGATTATCGCCAAACAATTGAGTAAGCGAACGTTTTACATCACCAACCGCACATTTTACATTTTCGCCATTCGACCAATTAATAACCCCCTCAATTTCAGGCCAGCCTGGTTTTCCCCAGCGCATAGCGGTTTTACTGGTTAGCCATATCGAATTCCGTAATTCTTCGTTATACCCTTCTTCTCCCGGAATCAGGTTCAGTTGTTTAAACGCCTTATTATAATTCAACTGGCTATCGGCATACAAATTCGACGTATCAAAATAATTGATACCAAGGCCGAATGCTTTTAAAATGATTGGAACCGGGTCAACATCGTCAGGCGTCCACTGTAATGAAGCTTGTCCTCCCAAAGCAAGGGTGGTAACCTCAAAATCCATTTTGCCAAATTTTCGTTTAAGAGGTGCAGGTGTATTTTCAACATTACATCCACCCAACGACAGCATTGAAACGCCGGCAGTGGTAGCGGCTGAAACTTTTATAAAATCGCGCCGCGAAACAGGGTATTTTTTATTTTCAGACATAACAGCAGGTTTTAGTTTCCTTTAAAGTTAGGGAATATTTAAATGTGTGGCAAATATAAAATTCATCCTGTATAAGATGTATTGAATAAGTTAAATAAAGAAGTTGTCAAAAATTAAATGAAATATATGATATTCTATCGATTTTATTCAATTTTATGACTCTCCCTCTTCTCCCTCTCTATGCATAGAGAGGGACGATTGTGACGTGGTCGCAATCAGGGTGAGTCGATATGGGAAAAAGTTATCCTTTGCTGTAATTATTAAGTGCAGTATTTCAAGTAATTACATGCATAATTGACATTTAACTTTAAACAAGTTTAGATACAACCTAAAAAATTTCACGCAAAGAACGCGAAGAATATCGCAAAGGGCGCAAATAAAAAAAGTATTAATAACAAGACCTTTTCTGTTTGAAAAATTGTATTGCACATAAACCTAACAACTCAACAACACTATATTGAACAAGACTACCCCCTTTGATTGACCACAAATATTTATGATATATGCATATATTATAAATCAGGGCTAGGTCTGCTATATAACATGTTTTTATATTGTGTCTCCAACACATTGTTTATCATCTAATTACACAAGCAAAGAGGGGGGGGTATAGAAACCACTTGGTTTTTATATTTTAATACTTTAATTTTAATACTGTTACCTTTTAATGCCAATAGTGAGACTAGCTGAACATTTAAACCCTTTTAAAAACAGTGGTGGAAACTATAACCTTCGATAAAATAAACAGGCTCATTTAAAAGCCTCCCCGGTAATCCCCACCCGGGGAGGCAAAAGTTTATCGCTCGACAAGCGTGGGGAAACCTTACAACATTTCAAAAATACATTTTAAAATCAAAATTAAAAAACGATGAAAAAAATAATCATATTACTATTATTTGTCATTCCAATATTATCATTTGCTCAGGAAAAAGTGACCTGGGATTACCCTGTAAAACCGGGAACTAAAGAATGGGAAAACTTTAATTCTTACCAAGAAAGAATTAATGCATATAATATCCCTGAAGATTTGATAAAAACGATCAGTACCTCAGAACTTGTAAAATCATGTTTAAACTACCCTGAATTACGTTTAATTTTTACCCGCAATAATATACAATTGGGTTATAATTATATAAAGTCCAAATTTAACGGATTTAGAGAGTTAGAAACAAGAAAGGATGCAGGTTTAGAATTATTAAAAATCTATAAGAGTTATAAACCTGGCAGTTTTAACAAAAATTCTTCTGATCTGGAAATAGGCCGTTATATAGTCAAATTTACCTATATAGAATTATTAATGGCCCAAACTGAAATATTAAATAAGTTTTCTTCATCTGATATAAATGAATTACTTACTCAGGCAAATAAGAATTATAAAATCAAAAAAAATCTGTTAAAATATTATGGACCTATGGGTTTGAATACCACGGCTTTACTTATGGGAAGGTATATTATTAATGATTTATCAGATATTAAAAAGGAACTTGGTGATCAAAAGATTGGCCCATTTATTAATTATGGTATAATAACCGATCCTGAAATCTTTGATATTATTGCTACTGAATGTGAAAAAAAATTAGAACATGCAAAATTGTAAAAGTGTCATTTTTATTATTCTGATATTAAACCTGGTTGGTTGCAAAAAAAATCCATGCGACGGGTTAGATAATGGCGTATATGTTTATCCCGAAGTAAAAGGGAAATCATTATCGGAAGCAACAGAGTTGTATAAAATTCCGGAATCAGTCCTTGAATGTATTTCTACACAAGGATTGATAGAATCGTGCATTTATTACCCCGAAATAAGGATGATTTGGACACATTATCACCTTCAGGGCGGATTCGACAAAGTGGAAGCCATGTGTAATGGGTTTGAAGAGTTGTGGAAACGGGAGGACAAGTACACCGAGCTAATGGCTTTGTATAAAGGATTAAACTTTGAAAGGGATTGGGAGGCCTATACAGACTTGGAACATGGACGTTTTATGGACAACATAGTCAGGCATGAATTAATCCTTGCCCAAAATGAAATCCTGTTTGATTTAACTGAATCTCAAAAAATAGAATTATTTGAATTTTCATTACAAATCCAAAAATCCAAATTTGAAAAAGTTGAATATTATGGATCAGTTGGAATGGCTACAACATTAGCAATTCTATCAAGGATTATGTATCACGATCAGTATCAACCTCTAATAGAAGAATATAATAATTATGACCCAATGCAATATAATGTTAATTTTATTATAACCGCTGACAAAGATGTTGTTGGCAAAATTATGAATTTATCAGAAGAATATTTAATACAAATAAAAAAATGAAAAACATATATTTAATTTTACGAAATTTACTTCTAGGCTTACTATTTATATGTACAAGCGTTCTTGTTTTCGGCCAAGGAACTATAAAAACTCCAAAAAATCAAACCATTTATGTATGGAATGATTATGACAATTCAACATGGTTAGCAATATGGGAAGCTGATGCTGCTGAGTGGATAGTTGATAATAATTCAGATGCTGAACGTATCGGAGCAGCAACATCCAATTATAATTGCCACGCTTACGCCTGGCATGTTAGTGATGGAGGCAGCTCCGAAGATTGCTGGATGACTTATGAGTATGGTGGCCCAAATTTGGCAAAATACTGGACCAACGATGCCTATTCTTCAACATACTCAATTGAGGATTGCAAAAAACTATTTTATGGTACTACTGCTGACCATTCGGCAATAACAACTGATCAAACAGGAATAGTTGAATCCAAATGGGGTGCCTGGCCTCGTTATAGCCATAGTAGAATTGATTGCCCATATGATAATCCAAGTTATACATATTATGAAGTCCCTATTTCAGCCCCGGCATATATGTGTTCTTCAGATGCTGAAACAGTTTCGACTTTGAATATTTCGGGAGCAAATTATAGTTGGTCAGGCTCAGAAGTCAGCGTTAGTGGTAGTTCTTATTCAACAACCGCAACAACTGGTGCCTATAGCCATGGGTTGGGATATGTAAGGGCAGATATTTCAAATTTGCCTTCTGGTACTACAATTAAAAACAAAGAATCATTTTATATAGATGGACCTGATTATGAAGATGTTTCATTATCGTTATATACAACGGGAGGTTCTCCGGTTTCATACATGTGCCCGAATACTCACTACCACATTTTTGTAAATAGTACAGGTTGCAGTACATCAAACTATTCATGGACTGTCCCGGCTGCATGGAATATTAATTATACATGGAGCAATATGATATCCATTTATACCAATTCTACACCAGGAGGTAATGTTATGGTTGATGCATCAACCTGTTGTTCAAGTTGTGGGAGCGTTAGAATAGTCTCTGATTATTTCGGCAGCGGTTATTGTGGCCAATTTTTAATGGTTTTTTCTCCCAACCCAACAACTGATGAAACTACTTTGTCCATCGAATCAACATCGGAAGAAAAAGTGCTGGATGAAAATGAAGAATGGGAACTGGAAATTTATAATAACACACAGATTTTAAAGGATAAAAAAACCAAAATCAAGGGTAATCAATACAAATTAAAAACCTCAGGATGGAAAGAAGGAATTTATTTTGTGCGTGTAAAATACAAAGATGAAATTTTACAGGGGAAATTGATTGTAAAATAAACTAAATTAATTTCTTATAAACCTTCAAGGATTTTATTATTCTTGAAGGTTTTTTATTTTCAGACATAACAGCAGGTTTTAGTTTCCTTTAAAGTTAGGGAATATTTAAATGTATGTCAAATAAATAAAACAATTCACCAGGCAAATAATGTATTTAAAAGGCTAATTATAAACAACTTAAAAAATTTCACGCGAAGAACGCGAAGAATATCGCAAAGGGCGCAAGTAAAAAATATTAAAAACAGTCCGTTTTTGTTTGAATAATTGTATAGCACTAAAAGATTACCAAATTAATGATACTATATTGAATAGCACAATCCTTCTATTTAACCATAAGTGTCTTTTTTATATGCATACATCCTGACTAAAGCATCGTACTGTTATATAACATGTTTTTACATTGTATTGCCAACACATTGTTTGTCAATTTATTACACAAGTAAGGGGGGGGGGGTATAGAAACCACTTGGTTTTTATATTTTAATACTTTAATTTTAATACTGTTACTTTTTAATGCCAATAGTGAGGCTAGCTGAACATTCAAACCCTTTTAAAAACAGTGGTGGAAACTATAACCTTCGATAAAATAAACAGGCTCATTTAAAAGCCTCCCCGGTAATCCCCACCCGGGGAGGCAAAAGTTCATCGCTCGACAAGCGTGGGGAAACCTTACAACATTTCAAAAATACATTTTAAAATCAAAATTAAAAAACGATGAAAAAAATAATCATATTATTATTAATTGTTTTTCCAATATTATCATTTGCTCAGGAAAAAGTGACCTGGGATTACCCTGTAAAACCGGGGAGTGAAGAATGGCGTTTTACCTCATACGCAGAAAAACTACAGAAAAATCAACCACCACTATCATTAATGGATAAATTAACAACACCGCAATTATTTGATCTCTGTATAAATTATCCGTTTAACATGGATATTTTTCTATTTAATAATCCGAATAATGGAATTAGAAAGGTACTTAATGAATCTTCCTGTTGGCAAGAGTTCATTAAAAGAAAAGATGGCGTAAAAACTTTAATAAAAATATACGACCAAACACCTATAAGTAAAATAGTAAGTATTAATGATAAACATGATAGAAGTAGATTAATTATTGACACTTATATTATCGAAAAAATTATTTCTGAATCTACATTAATCAAGAACTCAGATTTAAAAAATCAAAAAGTTTTACTGAAAAGTTTGATGAAAAAGCATGATGAAAAGAAGGAGTTTCCCAAAAAATATTATGGTTATACCTATTATTCAACAATAAGTGCAATTCTAAAAATCTTAGAAAATCAAAATGAGATAAGTTCCAAAATATCTGAAAATATTGATTATTACAATTTAGTAGAAAGAGGTATTAATAACAATAAAGAATTGGAACAGGAAATACTTACTATTGCCAAAAACATAACAGATATATGAAAAAGGGTAACCACATTTTTATATTTATTCTGGTTATTTTACTATTGAGTTGCCATAAAGATGAAAACCCAACAGAAGGGAATTTGGATATAGATAGTGAATATTGTAACCAAATTACTGACACAGCCGGGTTTAATCTTTACTTCCATCCTTTTACTGAATATGAATGGAAATACGAGAGCCATGATTACAAAGTTGAAAGAAGACAACTCCCCGAAAATGTTTTAAAATCATTAACACTGGAGAAATTATTTAATCATTGTATGTGGTTGGATATGGCTCCTGATATTCTTCTATTTAGGTCATACCAAGCAGGATTCAGAGGTGCTTATTTAAACCGTTTTAATTGCATTCAGGAGCTTTACGAACGTAAAAACGTACATTGTTTTCTGGAAGAAAAACTCCGAACCATGGATGTAAAAAATACTGTAGGGGCTGATTGCTGGTTTTACAAACATCTGCTGGAATTTATCTACATTCAAAAAGAATGTTTGTCACTATATCACGAGGATGATTTGTTACATGTTTTGGGATTTATGTTCGAAAAAGCTGACCGACTTTCGTACCTGACTACATTGGAATCACCTCATTACAAATTGGTAGATTTAAGCCAATGGATGATAGGTATCGGGAATATTATGGTGATATACGAGTATGCTCCGTTTCTCGAAGAACTTGATACTGATTCAGAATTAAAAGATTTTATGGATGGAAGGATAAATGCTAATTCTAATGTGGTTATTGATGTTTCAAAATTTGGTACTGATTTTTATAACACAATTAAAAATTAAAAAAAATGAAAAAGATTATTCTATTAATTATAATAATAATACAATTGATAATACCTAATGTATTTAGTCAATGCGATGATTTAACAAGATATACCCCATTGATGACTCCTATTAAAGCTTGTAGCAGCGGAGGGTGGCCTGATGAAGTTGTTGAAGAAACAGACACTTATACACGTTCATTTGCTATCGAAGTATATGATGATGGAACAAACGATTACAATTGCCATGGATATGCCTGGAATGTTGATAGAGGGGGTGATGAAGTTTGGATAAATAATTTATATACTGAATCTAGCAATGTTGATAATTATTGGATGGATGGAAGCTATATTGAATTAAATAGTCAGCCTGCATCAACAGGGCATGTGAAAGTTTTTTACGGTTCAAATAATTTCCCGGAGTATCTAGATGACCATTCTGCTGTTACCACTTCAAACTCTAATGTTTTTATTTCAAAAATGGGATGTGGTGTGCGTTGTTCTCATCTTAAATCCAATTCTCCATATGACTATTCAGATTTAAAGTACTTTGAGTTACTTAAAGTAGCAAGTAGTGCAAATTTCGTATGTTATGGAAACAACATAACCCTTACCACTCCCGACTATGCCAATTGCTCCTTCACCTGGACATATAGCACCAATCTATTGAATTATGTTTCAGGGCAAGGGACAAATACATTTACAGTTACACCCAAATATTCATCAACTTCAGGTCATGCATATATTTCGCTAACGTTGACGATTGGTTCTCCCGTTAATGAAACCCGCTCAATTTCAAAAACTATCGCTGTAAATATGCCGAATTACGACGACCTTGAACTTGCCCTTTTAACAACCGGGGGATCTCCTGTATCGTACATGTGCCCAAATACGCATTACCATATTTTCTTAAACAATAGTGGAGGTTGTTCCCTCTCCAATTATTCCTGGTCGATACCAGCAGGATGGACAGAAAATTATACCTGGAACAATATGGTTTCAGTATATACTGGCACCTCTCCCGGAGGTATGGTTGAAGTTTATGCAGATGCTTGTAATAGCGTAAATTCGAAAGTAATAACCGATTATTTTGGCAGCGGGTACTGTGGACAATTTTTAATGGTTTTTTCGCCCAACCCAACAACTGATGAAACTACTTTGTCAATCGAATCAACATCGGAAGAAAAAGTACTGGATGAAAATGAAGAATGGGAACTGGAAATTTATAATAACACGCAGATTTTAAAGGATAAAAAAACCAAAATCAGGGGAAATCAATACAAACTAAAAACCTCAGGATGGAAAGAAGGAATTTATTTTGTGCGTGTAAAATACAAAGATGAAATTTTACAGGGAAAACTGGTTGTAAAATAAACTAATTTGATTTTTTCTAAACCTTCAAGGGTTTTATTATCCTTGAAGGTTTTTTATTTATTTTTAACTCCTAACTAAAATATTAAGGATTTACAAAAGCCGCCAATGCATAAACCAGCGCCCCTTGCCAGTTAATGGCAATTTCGTTGGTTTGGAACGAGCCTTGTTTGTCTTTCCAGTCGGTAGCATGTTGCCCGCCCCCCACAATGTAACCTGGCCATGGATTTTTAATATCATCGGCCCCCGAACGCCTACTATGTGGATTCATAGGTGGGTTTAACCCTAAACCTGTAACATAGGAGCGGTTATAATAATTGCGTCCAAACAAATGAGAAAGGGCATTTAATGATGTTTCTTCGTAGGTTTTTTGTGGTTGAATTAAATTTGCCACCTGCAAATTAATAACCTGTCGGGCAACTGTGCCATTACACCCCCAATAATACCGTTGGCCCAACGGGCGGCCATAAATATCCTGCTGGCTTTTTTCAACCAAAACATTAGCTACTTCTAGAATATTTGACACAAGCTGTTTTTGTACTTCCTGATTCTTACCTTCTCTTTCTGACAGAGCATACGTAAACACTCCTAAGTTTGAAATATTCTGCCAATCCCAATTTTCAAACACGTTAAATTCGTATTCTGTTACGCGTTTTTCAAAATCTTCGAGGGCCAGTTTGTCGCCGGTAGTTTCCCACATTTCGGCAGCTGCCCAAATACGGTCATCCGCATCGTTCGACTCATAATGCCCGGTTCGGAAATCACCCTGCTCAAACCTTTTTTGCTCAGGATGCGTCAACAATAACCGGTAACTTACCCAGGCGGCGTCAAGGCAACGTTGGGCATATTCAGCATCGTACGGCTCAAAATAACGGGCTGCCATAGCCATCATTCCAACAAAGTTTGCAGTTGCGGTAGTACTCCAATCGGTAAAATAGCGTTTTTCATTATCATCCTCGGCTTTTATAAAACCTGAAAAATTGGTCCGTGTTAATTTGTGCGATACTTTCCCTGAACCGTCAGGGTATTGCATTTTAAACAACCAATCCATCTCCCATTTAATTTCTTTTAAAAAATCAGGGAATCCGGGAGCTGTTTCAGGAAGATCAAGGTTTATTTTTTCCAATTTCGGTTGAAAATGATCCCAGGCTAAAAACATGGAAGCTACCGTAATTCCGGCATTCGCCACATATTTACCGTAATCGCCGGCATCGTGCCAACCACCAGTTCCATCGCGTTGAACTCCTGTATTTCCGACATAATCTTCAAATCCATCTTTAAGGTGACAGGCATCGTGGGTAAAATGTTGACCTTTAAAATCTCCTTCAACCGCCGTCCCGCAACGCCATAAATAAAAAGCACGCATGCTGGTTTTAAAAGCAAAATTATAACTATCAGAAGCTATCTTAAATTTTACAGAATTGCCAACACCTTCAACTTCCAAAATATATTCACCGGGTTTTTTTAACTCTGAAAAATCGGCTTGCCAAACTTTCTGATTAACATCCTCCTGAAAAACAGGCCCTCTGACTTTTCCTGAAAAAACAGTTTCTCCTGAGACAATATCTTTAATCAAAAAACTATCACATGTTTTTATGATTGTTCCAATTTTAGGTTGTTCGGTAATAAATCCCAATGAATTAATTCGGATAGCTTTACTTTGCTCTTTTGCCTGACAAGCAAAAAATACAAAAACAGATAATAATAATATTATATTTCTCATTTTTAGTTGGTTTGGTTAAATTCAATTTAAAAAAATTGAAGGTTAAATATAAGGAAAGAATCTAATTGTAAAAATTACAGTTAGATTAAAATAAAATCAACAGGACTTTTACAATAATTAATTTTAAGGAAGAAGTGTGATTGTAATTTCAAATTATTTATCACTATTTACTTTAAAACCTACCCGCTTCCTTGGCTCCGGGTTTTCTTGCTTTTCCATTAATTCATCAAGGTAATTAAAAACCAATTCGATGTTTTTATCCTGGTTTTGAAGCCTTTTTTTATTTCTTCAATATCCAGTTTCAAAGTTAGTGTATCGAGCAACATCGAACGCATTTTAATAAAAACCCTCATAATTTGGTTATTTATCAATATTGCCTTCTCACTATTTAAAACACCCGATAATTGAGCAACACCTGTTTCGGTAAAAGCAAAGGGAAGATACCTTAGACCCATTTTATCAGAATTGGAGGTGCCAAATTGGCTCCTCCAATTCTGAAGCTCTTTTTCAGTGAGTTCAAACATAAAATCAGGCGGGAATCTTAACATATTTCTCCTAACCTGCCTCTTTAAATATTTTGTTTCAACACCATACAGTTCTGCCAAATCTCTGTCGAGCATTACTTTTTCACCTCTGATAAAATATATTTTGCTTGTAATAATCTCATCAGGAAGTAAACTATTAATTTTATTTGTTTTTGTCATTCTTTAAACAACTATTTGTTTACTGTGACTGAATACTGACATTTACCCTCCCCAATTTTCCCTGTCTAAACTTCTATAATGAATCGCCTCCGACAAATGGTGGCTTTTAACACCCTCAACACCCTCAAGGTCGGCTATGGTACGCGAAACTTTTAAAATACGGTCGTAAGCCCTGGCCGAAAGCCCCAGTTTATCCATGGCATTTTTTAACAGTTCACGGCTTTCATGATCTAACTGAACATATTTGCCAATTAGTTTTGAACTCATTTGTGAATTGGCATGTACCTCTTTTTTTTCAGCAAACCTTTTTTCCTGAATCTGATGAGCTACCATAACCCTTTTACGAATTGCTTCGCTTCCTTCTGAGTCGTTCAATTCTGATAATTTTTTAAATGGAACAGGAACCACTTCAAGGTGAATATCGATCCGATCGAGCAAAGGACCCGATATACGGTTTAAGTATTTTTGGACAATTCCCGGAGCACAAACACAATCTTTGGTAGGATGATTATAATACCCGCAAGGACAAGGTTTCGTTGCCCATCTGTCATTTAGTATTAAAAGCCCCAAAACCAAACAGAAAGCCCTATCCCAAAGAACTTAAAACCTATGGTGACCATTTAAGAAAGAAAAGGCTTGACCTAAATCTATATCAATCAGATGTAGCTAAGATTATAAATGTTACCACTGATTGTATTACTAATTGGGAGTTAAATAGAAACAAGCCAGAGATAAGATATATACCAAAGATTATTTCATTTCTAGGATATTCCCCAATAATAGAACAAAACAAAATCAAACAATACCGAATTGAAAAAGGATTAACTCAAAAAGGATTTGCTCGAATTTTAGAAATTGACCCTTCAACACTTGGAAGGATTGAAGAAAGGAAAAGTAGAATAACTAATAAAGTGAGATTAAAATTACTTGAATTTGAAAAAACTATTTTGTAAATTTATATAATTAGATTTTAAACTATTAAGTTTTTCCCATTACTGTTACAACTTTAACTTCCTTATTATGAAAAAAGTTCTCCGAATTTTGATGATATTAATATTATTTGCTTGTGTTAATGTTGGATGTGAAGAAATTAGTTCAAATAGTTCTAGTAGTTCAGATACACCTTGCGGTTATCACAATGGTAAAAGACTTTATAAAGGGCCAAGGGGTGGGTGTTATTATATGAATTCAAATAACAATAAAACCTATGTTGATAGGTCAGAATGTCACTGTTAGTGGATTGATATTTAATTAATATAGTGATTGATAATTTTTCAATTATCTACAATACGGACAGATTGTTTTTGTTTGGTAATCCATCGAGATACTCCTCCGTGATGTGAACAAGCCCCTCTGCCTGTTGCACTACTTCTTGTTCCATCTCTACAAATTGCTCCTGTTCTAACGGAATATGTACTAATGATACTTCTACCTTCTTTAATGAAATTTTTACTGACATAACCTGTTATATCGCTGGATTTAATTTTTACCCATTCAGATTGACTAGTGCTTTCAAGGTTAAGAATATTATCATATTTCTTTAACTTTAAAACAATTGAGGAATCAACCGATGCTCCTGAACGAACATTGAGGGAATTGGAGGAAACATAATAATTAACTGCATTATCAACTTGTGAAAAACTGTTAATAGAGAAAACTAGAAATAAGAGTAAAAGCAAGTACTTATTCATAACTATACATTTAAAATTTATCACTAAGTACAAGTTACAATAATCTGATTAAATTAATAGGTAATTATTTCATTTTTATAACAATATTTTGTAATTTAGTTAAACGTTGATATTCTTTCAACGTGTGTTTGGGGGTTAACAAGAAGGGTGGCTCAATAGCCACCCTTTCTTTGTATATAAGATATCTTTGATAAATATTGAGTGAGTTTTTATTATCAATAAAAACATAGTATTACTTGACTTGAATCACATTTATTAATAACTTTGATATCAACACGATACAATTGTTTCTTTTGTCTGTTATTTCTCGAAAAAGAAACTTCTAAAATAACCGCTTATGAAAAAATTTACCCTTCTTATTGTTCTTTTGGGCATCTGTTTTTCAATAAATGCACAAAATGTTTTTCCTGAGTTACTGGAAGATGATCTAAAGGATTCTTTAATCAGCAATTATAAAACAAGCACAGTCTTGTCCTATGATAATGCGAGGGACACATTATTTTCTAGAGTATATTTAGAAAATGATAGTTTAACTTGTGTTTATTCAGGCTTTCCAATCTATATCCCTCCGGGAGAAGATCCAACTACATCAGCTTACAATAATTACAATTTTCAAACAGAGCATACTTGGCCGCAAAGTAAGGGGGCTAAAACTGGCAATCCCAAAAGTGATATGCATCACCTATATCCAGTTTGGGGAAGTGTGAATGGATCAAGAGGAAATAATCCATTTGGAGAACTTAATTCTTGGAATACTACTATTTGGTGGCATATAGATACATCATTTAATAAAGAGCCTATAAATATCATTGATGAGTGTAGTAAAAGGGGTCAAATAAGCGAGATTACATATTTTGAACCAAGAGAAGACCATAAAGGAAATGTGGCAAGAGCTATGTTTTATTTCTATACTATGTATAGAGTTGAAGGCGATTTAGTGGATATTGACTTTTTTAATATTCAACACGAAATTTTATATAAATGGAATTATGAAGACCCCCCAGATGATAAAGAAATTGAAAGATCATATATTATAGGAAATTACCAGGAAGGTAAAATCAATCCTTTTGTAAGTGATATTTCTCTTGCGAGAAGGGCCTTCCCGATTTTTGTTTATAAGACAGACACAGGGACAAAATACCATAGAATAGGTTGCCAACATTTATCTCAAAGTGGTATAAAAATTACTCTTTATGATGCAAAGAAAAGTGGACTTGGGTCTTGTTCTGTTTGCGACCCCCTGTTTATTCCTTTCAGTTATTATGGATTGGAAACAGGAAGTAAAATTATAGATGTAATACCAGAAGGTAAAGAGTTATTAAATATTTACCAGAATCAGAATAATGAAATAATCATTTCAATAAACCAAGTATATCCTTCTGAATTTACAGTTCGTATTTTTGATATTTATGGAAGGTTAATTGATATGAAAAGTTTTGAGAAAATATTAGCTGGTAGAAGAAAAATTAATCTTGGTCAGTATAATCTTATTGATGGGATATATTTTATGAATTATGCAACTGCAAAAAGATCAATATCTCAAAAATTATTTTTGAGATAAGATGTTTTCAAAACTCGATCTTCTTTTGTATAAATAGGTTTCATTTTTGAGCTAAAAGATGAAATATTACAAATGCCTCAATAGTAAATTGGGAGCTAATTAATTCAAATTCTTGTACACTAATTAATTGCAATTTATCAATCTTAAACTTTTAGAAGAAATAATAGATCTATTTACTAAAAAGTGAATAATATTTTTATTGTAAAATTATTATTGTAATTTAGTTGCTATAAGCTGATCCCCAGTGGAGAAGGATAATCATGAAGATTTTTAGGAACAGCCCAATTAATAGTTTTATAACTGGTTTTATTATAACTATAAATTAAAAGTAGTAATTAAATTTTTTCTTGATAATACTAATATTTGTGAATTTTCATTTGTGTGATCCAAATATGCTTGATAAAAATGAACCATCCATATGAAACAAACCAACATTGATAATAACTCAAAATTTATTAAGGAATTTGAGTTTAAAAAGTATAGATTAAAAATTCAACTTCTAAAATGGGTTATTGGTACATTGGGATTGTCAATTGTAACTTTAATTATTGACTATGGATTTAGAGAGAGAGCAATTTCTTTAAATGAAATACAATTTTATGACAGATATGTGACAGATTTAATTGTCTTAAATAAAAAAATAGGACCCCGTAGATTTTTAGCCCAGTATTTTGCAAATATAACTACATCAGAAAAACTTAAACAAGGTTGGATAGATTATTATAATGTTGTTAATGAGGAATATCAGAATATTCTTCGCCAAGATTCACTAATTGAAAAGAAAATTAAATATTTAAAAAATGATACATTAAACAAGTCAAATGTAATAGAAATAGATAAACTTCAAAAACAAAGAGATATATACAATGATGAAGTCAAAACCGAAGTTCAGCTTATACCTACAAGTGAGTGGCAAAGAATTAACGAGCAACTTTACAAAGCTGAAAATTATTTTAAATCGGGAAGTTCGTTTGGCAAGGAACAAGCTTTAAAAACATATTATAATATTTCTAAAAGTTTAAATGAATATCAAAAGCTTAATCTCTCTGAGGACAAACGAAATTTACTAATAAAAGCAGACGAAGCATATAAAAATAATCAAGTTGAAGAGGCTTTAGGCAAATATTATTCTGTATTTAATAATTTTAAATATTAATCATTTAAAACTTAAATTATGAAAAGACAAATATTAATTTTTATTGTGCTAATTTATTTTTTATCTATTTCAAAATTCATAATTGGACAGGAGAATTCATATGATGTGAAAATTACTGTACCTGATAGAGATGGAGCTCATGTTGGAAAAACTATTGACATCGAAGGAGAGGCCTCTATACCAGAAGGAGAATTTCTTTGGATATTAATTCACAGAATAAAAGGATTTAAATATGTCTGGTTTCCTCAGGACAATGGAGAGATAAATCCTGAAACAAAACATTGGGAAGTTACAGCTACTATTGGTAAAATAGAAGATATTGGTTACGATTTTGAAATTGTAGCAATAGTAGTAAATGATTTAGAACATCGTAAATTAATACAATATATTGAATATTCTATGACATCAGGAGATTGGAAACCAATAAAAATGCCACCAACACAAACAGCTCCAGTTTATAGGAAGATTAAAAAAGTAAGTCATTAGTCAATATAAAGTTAAGGTGAATTTGGTGAGCAATTGTACAATTCATAAAATATGAAACTCATTAATAGATATAAGAGACTTAGTATTTGGAATCAATTTTATGTTATATCTGGGATAGTAAGTGTTTTAAGTTTTCTATTTGTATTTTTTTTCTATTTCTTCCCATATCATTCTAAGGATTTTAATATAATACATACTGAAATAAAAGATAATACTTTATCTGTATTCTCTCCTAGTGGTATTTGCTGGATCTATAATTTTACTGGAACAATCAACAAATCAAAAATCGTTAATTTATTCAACAAAAAGAATAAACAAATATTAGTATCAATCGGGAAAGGTGATGATAAAAATATTGATGACTGTGGAACTCTTTTTTGTTTCAATAATAAAGGTACTTTAATTTGGAAATATAAATGTCCTACCGATTTTAACTATAGTGGTGCAAAAAGTGGTAAAATTACAATAATTGATTTTTGGGTAGAGAATTTTTATAACAATAAAACACAAATTCTTCTAAATTGCCGTGATGCAGATGGATGGTATCAATCATACCTAAGTTTACTAAATAATAATGGAGAACATTTGTATACATATTGGCATCCAGGATTTATTAATAATATCATCTCTCTCAATGAAAATCCAAATAAAAAATCAATAGTATTTTCTGCCACGAACAATGATATTAGCCCCCTTTTTAAAGGAGAGGGTAGAATTTATGTTATTGGAAAACTGCCGTACAATTTTAAAGGTGAAGCCCCACCATTGGGAGGGAAATCAACCCAAGGAAATGAATTATGGTATTTAGGTATTCTTCCCAAAAATATAGGAGTAACGAAACTTCTAATCTCAGATTTTAACAAGGATGGTGTAAATGACATCTCTATTTGGACTGAAAGTGGATATAATATTCATTTATCTTTAAAAGGCAAAATAATAGGTGGGAGCGCAACAGATAAAAAAGACAAAAAAGATATTCGCATTGTAAAAATAAAATAAAACTAGTTTCAAAATACATTATTTATAAGTCTTAGTATGCATTTTATGACCCTTAGAATATTCTGTAATTTTGTGAAAATTTCAATTGTCTTTATTCTTATTCATTTCTATTCTAATGCTTTGGGGGATGATGAAAAAAAGGATAAACATGATAAAGTAGATAAAGCAATTATTAAACAATATGAAAAAGAAAAGGCATTAATCTTTCAAATTCAAAATATCCAAACTCGAAGAAGGAAAAAAAATCCTTTTAAGAAAGCAATAAGTTTCTCTCATGCTGAACATAATGCAAAAGCAATATACCATGCCAAACATGCTGAGTTTCTAATGCTAAATGAGTTTAAAAATCCTCAAAGACTTAATCAAAGATATACAATGTTTGAAAATCCAGCACAACTTGCACTTGAAAAATATAGAGAAGTTTTATTGGAATATAAAAATGTGATGTTTCCTGATTCCATATTTATTTCAAACATAATTAATAATATGGGATGTGCATTTCTATATAATAGTGGCACTAATCAATTAAAAACTGACTCGGCATTTTTTTTAATAGATAAAGAGAAAGTTATTAATAGTATTTGGTATTTTGACCAATCAATTAAATATAATAAATCTAATATTGTCTCAAAAAATAATCTTAATTATTTGAAGTCAGTATTAAATGATTCTCTTTTAATATATCCACCTTCAAATGATAAAAATCTTTTTACGTTTACAAATGATACTATTGTAATTGACTCAGTTCCGGAACTCCAATATGATTTCGCGTTAAGAATAAACAAAAAATTTCTTCTAGATAATGCAGATGAAATGGTAGAAAAACTTTCTAATTATGATGAAATTTTGTTGGTGGTTGATCATTCTTATTCCATGTCTGATTCTATAGGTATTAAAAACAAAGAAGGCTCTCGATTTAATTACTTAAAAAACACAATGTTATATGTGTTCAGCAAATTGTCACCAGTACCTCAATATGGAATTATTTCTATAGGGGGTAGATTTTGTGATTTTAATAAACTATTATATAGGGTTGGAGAACATACACCAAAAGATATTATAGAATTATTTGTAAGTTTATATCCTGAAGGAGGAACACCTTTAAATAGAAGTCTTCTGGAATCTAGAAATCTATTTACTCTACTACATAATAAAAAGGCTATTTTAATGTTATCTGATGGATTAAATACTTCTGGTTGTCCTCCTGCTAATCTAAATCTTTGTGAGTATAAGGATATACTAAAAGAAGCAGGCATTGATATTTATGTTTTTAGTGCCCTTCTACAGAATGTACGTCGATATGCTGATGCCAATGCTATTTATAATTGTTTTGCTGATATGGTATTTGGATTTAATGAAAAGGGAACAGTAAAACCAATAAGTGTATTAAACCTCAAGATTTCTCCATTTTTTATTCCCAATAACATTAATTTCTACCATAGAGATAAATATTATATTCCCTTTAATAAGCGACCATATATCAAACAAAATGTTAACTAAAAGATTAAACTTTTTTATTTTATGCATTGTTTTTTCTTGTTCTTGTATTCAAAACAAAAAAATAAAATCTCGTACAACAGGGATGTTGATATTAAATAATTCTTTCTCAAAAAAATATTCTCAGTTTGTTCCTGAATCAATGGTTTTTATTGAAGGAGGAACGTTTGTTATGGGCATATCTCCAGGTGGGATAAATCAAGATTGGGGGAATATGCAACATCGAGTTACCGTGTCTTCTTTTTTTATGGATGAAACAGAAGTTTCAAATATAATTTACAGAAATTATATAAATTGGCTCAAAATTGTATATGCTGAAAGACCCGAAAGAATTGAAGAGGCGATGCCTAATCAATTGGTTTGGAGAGAAAAAATGGCTTATAATGATCCATATGTTAGGAATTATTTTCTCCATCCTGCATACTCGAATTATCCGGTTGTTGGTGTGAGCTGGAAACAAGCCACTGAATATTGTAAATGGAGAACTGACAGAATAAATGAGAAATTATTAATAAAAGCAGGAATACTTAACAATGTTTCTGAACAAAAAGATATTAGTAATTTCAAAACAGAAACATATTTAAACAATATTTATTTAGGGAATCGTCGTAATAAAGAGGTTGATAAAACTCATTCAATAAGTAAAGCTGTAATTGAAGATGGGATTTTATCGACTAATTTTCGATTACCGACTGAAGCAGAATGGGAATATGCAGCACTTGGTTTAATAGGTAACATTGACAATCAAGGTTTTTTATCAAATCAAAAAATATTCCCGTGGAATGGTAGTTCACTTCGAAACGATTTAAGTAATAAAAAAGGTGATTTTAGAGCAAACTTTGTAAGAGGCTCTGGAGATTTAATGGGTGTGGCTGGTAATTTGAATGATAATGCAGATATTTCAGCACCCGTATATTCTTATGAACCTAATGATTATGGTCTATATTGTATGTCTGGAAATGTAAATGAATGGACTTTAGATGTTTATCGGGATGTATCTCCAGCAAATTATACTGAATTTAGATCATTTAGAGGGAATGTTCATATTAGTTATTTAAAAGATTCTATTAGATATCTTGTTAATAGGTTTGGGGAATTAATTCTTGATTCAACAAATTGTGCAGATTATCGTGATTATCTTGATGGAGATAGTATCTCATTAGTAGAATATGAATTATTCAATGAAGTGAATATGAATCATGATGAATTAAGAGTATATAAAGGTGGTAGCTGGATGGATAGAAGTTACTGGTTACACCCAGGAACAAGACGTTTTCTTAATGAAGAAAGTTCTCTTTCTGATTTAGGCTTTAGATGTATTGTGGATAAACTTGGATCGCCAAATTTAGATCCTAAATAATTTTTTTGAAAAGAAGTTATTACTTGAAAAAATAATGCAAAATTTTTGTATTTAATAGTATAACTCTCTGCTATTTCAACTGATTGTATTTTTAATTGGGAGTTAAATAGAAACAGACCAGAGATATGATACATCCTAAAAATTATTTCATTTCTAGGATATTCACCAACACTAAATCAAAATAAAATTATGTAGTACCAAATAGAAAAAGGTTAACTCAAAAAGAATTTACTAGAATATTAAAAATAGATACCTCTACACTTGGAAGGGCTGAAAAAGGGAGAAGTAAAATAACTAATAAAGTGAGATTGAGATTACTTGATTTTGGGATTTTTTTTGTAAATTAGCTATATGTTGATGTTCTATCAACATGTGTTTGGGGGAAAACAAGAAGGGTGGCTCAATAGCCACCCTTTCTTTGTATATAAGAGATCTTTGATAAATATTGCAAGAATTTTATTCTCAATAAAAATATAGTATCCCTTGACTTGAATCAGAATAATTAATAACTTTACTATCAGCTAATTACAATTATTTCTCTTGTTTGCCATTTCTCCGAAAAGAAACTTTAAAATTATTATTTATGAAAAAAATTACCCTTCTTATTGTTCTTTTGGGCATCTATCTTTCAATAAGTGCCCAAAATGTTTTTCCTGAGTTATCAGGAAATGATCTAAGGAATTCTTTAATCAGCAATTATAAAAC
>CAXXYG010000009.1:0-44287 GCA_963666575.2 Prolixibacteraceae bacterium | reverse complement strand
GAAATCCTAGCCTGACCGGCTGGTAGGCGATTCCTTCAAGGACTTTTTTCGTGTTTTTGTTCGCTTTATCCACGGTAAAGCCTTCGGGGAATGCGTCCACCGGAATTCAACAAAATTGAATAGCGACTGTTATAAATACTTTAAAAGTAACTCGTCCTGAAAAAAATTGACATAATGATTAAGAAACAAACAAAACTGCCTGCCCTGTCCTTGCGGGGAATACTCAGAATAGTATTTATTATTGCAAGCATATCCTCCTTATTCTTTGTACCCTGGATTTTAGTAAAGGCTTGGATTTTACCACTACCTGATACGGTTCAGGAACAAGTAGATGAAGCAATCGGCCATGGATTGGATGGAATGATTGTTTACGTGGACCAAGCAGGCAAACCACCGGAGTTTTATGCCGCTGGTTGGCATGACCGAAAAAATAAAATACCTGCCGATCCGCAAGCCTTATTCAAGATTGCTAGTATCAGTAAGTTATATGATGCTGTTGCTATCACTAAATTAGTAAATGACAAACGTTTATCTTTGGATAAAACACTTGCCGATTACTTTCCTGAACTTGCGGGAAGAATTGAAAATGCAGAAAGAATCACCCTGAGGATGATGGTGCAGCATCGGAGTGGTATTCCCAATTTAACTGATACCCCAAACTTTTGGGCAGACCCACCGAAAAACAGCGAAGAAGCACTAGAATTAGTACTTGATTCACCAGCTGACTTTGAACCAGATAAAAAGTACAAGTATTCAAATACAAATTATTTGTTGATTTCCGAACTTATAGAAAAGGTAGTGGGTTATAGTAAATTCCAATACATCAAGGAGGAAGTTTTGGCCCCTCTCGGACTAAAAAATACCTTTGGTTCGATTCAGGAAGTGAATGCCGACGATGTAATGAGTGGTTATTATGTTGACATAGAGGAGGATATAAAGACTTCTGAGTATGGTTCAAAAATCACTTCAATGATCGCTTCAGCTGAAGATGTGGGTATATTCCTGCGGGCATTAAACGACGGCTCTTTGTTTGAGGAGGGAGAACAGGAAATCTATTCCTCCATTTACGAGTATAATCATACGGGATGGGTTCCTGGTTATCAGAGTATTGCAAGATACCACAAAGATATTGATGCAGTTGTTATTCAATTTAATAATACAACCGGAGGTTACCATTGGAATACAGCCGAGATAGTATATAATCGTATTGTAAAAATAGTGAAAAGTAAAAAAAGCTCATAACAAAAGTAGCTGATGTACAACCCCATATTTTAAGCCAATTTTTAAAGGACTTAACAGGAAACACCCTTGTTTGTTAATCTGCAAAACAGGGTTCTAAAAATCGTTGATAATGCTTTGTATTGCCCGATAATTTTGTACTAAACATATTATAGGCTAATTTTAGCGGATACTGTTTAAACAAACGGCAGATATTAAAAAGACTGACGTATATGTAGCCTTTTGAAACATCGTTTTTTGCATTAATATAATTTTTAGTAACGCGGCATTCCCGTTCCTTTTAAAAATTAGCATGAAAAAAATAGTACAAGTATTTCGGAAGAGTGTTTTTCTCAAAGTTGTTCTGATAATTGTGATAGTTATGGTTGTTGCCATTGTTAACTTATTTCGAGGCGAGTCGTTATATCTCACCGATTCACAAAGAGCAACGATTAGCCCGGATGCGCAAAAAGTACTTGATGTATTTAACTATAACCGCTTACCCGGATTTATACCGATAAGTGATAAAATGTTTGAGGGGGCCCGGGCTGGTATTTCTTCAGAAGACGCGAAATCTAAAAAAATTGCAGAGGAGTACGGCATTAAAATCAGGAAGGATACATTGGCAGGTTTAACCGTTTATTACCTGACACCATCGGGCGATTATAATAAAAATGCCATTGGCTTTTATACGCATGGTGGCGGTTTTGTAATGGGTTCAGCCCTCGATTTTCCTGTTATTGACCTGGCTCGCCGGCTCAACGCACAAATTGTATCTGTTGAATACGGCCTTGCCCCGGAGGCAAAGTTCCCAGCAGCTGTAAGTAGTGTTTTGCAGTCTATAAGGAACTGGCAAAAACAAATGCAACAAAAAAAATATTCGTAGCAGGTGGCTCGGCAGGTGGTAATCTTGCAATTACTACTATTCTGCAAGCACGTGATAATAACGTAAAACTCCCCAATGCCGCCGCCATCTTCACACCAATAGTTGATGCTACGGGCATCGGCGATACTTTTGTTTCCAATGATGGCAGGGATGTTTTGGTATGGCGGGGATTTATCCAGCGAATTTTTACGGATAATGTGTACTTCACAAAAGAAACTGACTTAAAAACACCTCTGGCTTCACCCTTATATGCCGATTATTCCAATGGTTTTGTGCCGACAGTTTTAATTACAGGTACAAGAGATTTGTTATTAAGCGATGTAGTTCGGTTTCACCAGAAACTCAAAATAGCAGGGGTGCCTACAGAGCTATTAGTGTTTGAAGGTATGTGGCATGGTTTCAGTGGATCTCAGGGCATTCCGGAAGGAGGGCGGGCACATAAGCAGGTTGTTGATTTTTTAAATTCTCATTTGAAATAAGGCACTGATCAATTAATGGTAAAAAAAATAGAGTTACTTGTTTCTTGTGAAAATGTAAGATACAGGCATTTTTTTGACGAAAAAAAAAATTTGTGCTACTGATTCCCTAAGTTTTGTATTTTTAGGCCAGTTAATGGGTAAATACAACATGATATTTTAAATGGCCGCTAAAATCAAACATTCGGGTTTAAGTAATGAGTTTCTTCTTGAACAAACATTTAAAATATTACATGCGCCGTTACTTTTTTACGCTGCTAAATTTGTAAAAGACACCGATATTGCCAAAGACCTGGTGCAGGATGCTTTTTTAAATTTATTAAGCAATACTAATTCAGAAAAAGAAATTGTTAACCTTAAGTCGTACCTCTACAAATGTGTGCGGAATAATTGCCTGAATTATTTGAACCACCTGATTATAAAACAGGAATTTCACGAATATGAAATTAACGATTCAAAACGCGAAATTAGTTTTTACGATTCGCATCAAACCCTGGTTGAGAAAGAGTTGTACGAAAGCCTGATTACTGCTATCGATGAGTTACCCGAGCATTATAGGACCCCGTTTCGAATGAGCCGTTTCGATAACCTTAGGAATAAAGAAATTGCAGAGCAACTTAATTTACCATTGCGTACTATTGAAACTCAGATTTACCGAGCATTAACTATCCTTAAGAAAAAATTTGAAAAACACTTCATTACTTTGTATTCCTTGTTGATTAAATCAAGTCGTTAAAATTTAGTTACTTATGTGTTTTTTGTGAAAAAAGTTAAATTTTTTGACGTAGTCCTATGCAATCGATTGTCATAGTATCAAATGTAATGATGAATAAGCAATTGTTTTAATACAATTGTAATAACATGGCAGGGAAACATTTTAGGAATCACGGTGTTAAAAATTATTTTCAGATTACAAAAGACACATAAATGGAAATTGACGAATTATATAGTAGTTTATTGGTCCGGCACTTTAAAAATGAAACCACCGAAACAGAAAAACAACAACTGTTTAAATGGGTATATGCTAAACCAACTAACGAAAAATTGTATTATAGCCTGAAGGATGTTTGGGAAACATCAGACTACAACCGTATTTCGGAACAGTCAAATACTGATAAGGAATGGGAGAAACTGGTAGAAAAAGTATTTAAGCAGGAACAGAACAAATTAATTATTCAAAAACAGGCCATCCGAAAAGTATATAGGGTTATTCAAATAGCAGCAGTGCTGGTAATAACGCTGGGTATTGGATTTTTTATACAGAAAATAATTCCACAGAAACAAACCTATACAACGGTAGTAGTGCCCTATGGAGCCAAATCGCAATTAGAACTTGCTGATGGAAGCAAAGTGTGGGTGAATTCAGGTTCAAAACTTACATACCCCGATCATCTTAATAAAAAGGAAGTTGACCTTTATTTAGAAGGAGAAGCTTTTTTTGATATAGTTAAAAATACAGGACGAAAATTAAATGTTAAAACTTCTACATTATCTATTCAGGTTTTAGGTACAGCTTTTAATGTAAAATCATACGAAGACGAAGATGAAGTGGAGGCAACCCTTGTGCGTGGTTCAATTTCGGTTTATGGGAAAGTTGGGAATAGTTCAATAGAAGCACCGGTACTACTAAAACCCAACCAACAGATAAAACTGATTAAAAGCAGTAAAACAGCCAAAATAAATGATGTGTTTGAAGACACAGGCAAGAAGCCAGGTTTAGGGCCTGACAGCCTGAGAAATAAAACATTAAAAACAGCTGCACCCAAAATACTTCCATATTTACAAATAGCCGAAAAAGTTGATGTTTCGGAGTTTACATCATGGAAAGATAATAAGCTGATGTTTAAGAATGAACAATTTGTGAGTTTAGCAAAAAAACTGGAACGGTGGTATAATATAGAAGTTATAATAAACGAGGAGGCTTTAAAAAATAAACGGTATACTGGCACCTTTGAAAATGAAACCATGGGCCAAGCCATGAAAGCCTTAAGCCTTTCGTTGCCATTTAATTATACTATTGATAAAAATAAAGTATATATCTCGAAAAACTAACTAACAGATTATTAAAAATGTTGATTGCCTATGTAGATAATCTTTGAATAAAAAAGAAAAAATCGGAAAATGCTGGAACATTTCCCGATTCGCTTTAACAACCGTTTTACGGAAATAAAATAATTGTTTCACTTAAAGCATACCAAAACTATGAAAAAAAAGTATGAAAATTTGGCCTTTTTTAAAATAAATGGGCTTTGTAAAATTTTATTAACTATGAAGTTTACTCTTCTATTATTTCTACTAACCACAGTGCAGGTATTTGGGACAGCTTACTCTCAAACAACTAAATTGTCGTTAAATCTTCAAAATCCACAAATAACCGATATTCTGGAGAAAATTGAAGAACAAAGTAATTTTAAGTTTTTGTTTAATAACGATTTGCTGGAAAACAAAAGGTTATCGGCTGTAACTTATACTGATAAAACTGTTGAGGAAATATTAAACCATATCCTTGATGGAACAGGCAGTACTTATTCGGTATTGGAAAACAACCTGATAGTTATTTCTCCTAGATCAACAGTTGCCCAGCAAGAAGGCCGTTTGATAGGTAAGGTTATTTCGCCCGAAGGTGAACCTTTAATTGGTGCCACAGTCATTGTTAAAGGAACAACAATTGGCGCTGTAACCGATTTAGATGGGAATTATGTATTGGAAAATATTCCTTCAAACAATGTTACTATTATTGTATCATTTATTGGCTACTTGAGTAAGGAGGTTGCCCTGAATGGAAATACAAAAATGGATATTACTCTAAAGGAAGATGTAGTTGGCCTCGACGAAGTTGTTGTTGTTGGTTACGGTTCCATTAAAAAAAGTGATCTAACTGGTTCGGTATCTCAGGTGAAATCCGAAGATTTGGCTGCCTACCCATCTTTAGGGACTGCACAAGCTTTGCAGGGACGTGCTTCAGGAGTTCAAATTTATGCAAATAATGGAGAGCCGGGAGCTTCTTTTAATGTGAGAATTAGGGGAGCAACATCTATTAATTCATCATCTTCTCCACTTTATGTCGTTGATGGATTTCCAGGTGGGGTAGCTCCTCCGGCTGAAGATATTGAGTCCGTTGAAATATTAAAAGATGCTTCTGCTACAGCAATTTACGGATCTCGTGGTGCTAATGGTGTAATTCTGATTACCACAAAAAGAGGTTCAGAAGGAAAAGCTAAAATCGAATTAAATACATCGTATTCTATTCAGAACGAAATAAACCGTTTGGACTTGTTAAATAAAAGTCAATTTACAGATTATGTGACTGAAGTTGATCCAAATGCTTTGGATGGAACAATAATAGGGCCGGGCACCGATTGGCAAGATGAAATATTTAGAACAGGTCAAATTCAAAATCACCAAATCTCTGTATCCGGAGGTAATGATGAGTTAAAATATTATGTGTCTGGTGGATTTTATGACCAGGCAGGTGTAATTATAAATTCAAATTATAAAAGGTATTCATTAACCAGTAACCTGGATGTTCAAGCGACGGAAAAATTAAGTTTGGGTTTGAACTTATTCGCAAGAAGGACAATAAAAGATGGAGTTCGAACACAGGAAAGTTCGGGAGGAACAAATAATGCAGGAGTAATTTCGGCAGCTTTTGTAGGCGAACCAACTTTGCCCGTGTATAATGATGATGGAACATATGCTATTTCATGGCTGGGAGACCCTAATGATAATCCAGTTGCAATTGCTCGGGAACAAGCTAATGAACGTTTGGATGATAGAATTCAGGCAAACTTTTTTGGAGAGTACGAATTTCTGGAAGATTTAAAACTGAGAGTAGTTCTTGGAGCAAACGTAAATAACTATAGAGAAGGTAATTATACTCCTACTACATTAAATGCTGGCGTTCAAACCGGAGGAAGTGGTAATATAGGGTCAGGAAAATTTACTGCCTTAATAAATGAAAATTATTTGACTTATGCCAAACAATTTGGAGATCATAATATTTCAGCAATGGCTGGGTATTCCTATGAATCGACATCAAACGAATACTGGTATGCAAGTAGTCAAACATATCTTACCGATGCTTTTCTTTGGTGGGATCTTGATGGAGGATCAACCTATAACCGGCCAAACTCAAGCATTACCGAAACAGAATTGTCGTCTTATTATGGACGTGTAAACTACAAACTTTTTGATAGGTATATGATTACTTTTAATGCGCGTTACGATGGTTCATCCAAATTTGCCAAAAATAATAAATGGGCATTTTTCCCATCAGGTGCTATAGCCTGGAATGTGGCTGAAGAATCATTTATGGATGATGTTAAAAATGTTAGCCAGTTAAAACTACGTGCAAGTTACGGTGTGACCGGAAATCAGGCTATTGGTGCATACCAGTCTTTGGCAAAATTAGGAACTGTCCATTCAGTTGAAAATTCAGCCATTCAAAATGCTGTGAGGCCAACAACAGTTGCAAATGATAATCTAACCTGGGAAACTACTGCACAAACCGATATAGGTTTTGATCTTGGATTATTTGATCAGCGAATTTCCATCGTAGCTGATTTCTATGTGAAGAAAACAACTGACCTTTTGTTTAGTAGTCCTTTACCTGAATATTCGGGATACAGTTCATTGCTGAAGAATATTGGCAGCCTTCAGAATAAAGGTTTTGAATTGACTGTTTCATCGGTTAATACGAATGGTGCATTAAAATGGACAACAGATGTTAATTTTTCCATGAATCGCAATAAAATTCTTGAACTACCCGATGGTAATGATATTCTATATAGAGTTTTACCAGGGCATATGGTTGGCGTAAGCGCAACGAATATTTTGCGTGAAGGTGAAGAGGTAGGTGCTTTTTATGGTTATACATATGATGGAGTATATCAGGAAGGTGAAACAATTTTGCCAGGCAATTTCGATCAATACGCAGGTGGCGAAAAATATAAAGATATTGATGGAATAAAAGATGAAGAGGGCGAATTGACAGGGGAAACGGATGGCAAAATTAGTGGCGATGACCGCTCAGTAATAGGGAGCCCACATCCTGATTTTATTTGGGGATTAAATAATACATTAGAATATAAAAACTTCGATCTGAATATTTTCTTTCAGGGGTCTCAGGGGAATGATATTTACAGTTACACCCTCCAGGAACTTGAAGTAATGCGTGGATCAAGTAACTCAACAACCGAAGCACTAAATAGATGGACTCCAACAAATACAAATACAGATGTTCCAAAGGCAGATGCAGCTCGTGGGTACCATTCATCGTCGCGTTTTGTTATGGATGGAAGTTATATACGGCTAAAAAATATAGCCCTAGGCTATAATCTCCCAAAAACAGTTGTTGAATCCATCGGATTAGGGAATGTAAGAGCATATATCAGTGCTCAAAATATTTTGACTATTACAAATTACAGAGGATATGACCCTGAAGTAAATTATGGCGGAGCTGGTTCAAGCACAAGACTTGGATTTGACTATGGAAGTTATCCAAATGCTAAATCGATTACACTTGGACTTAAGGTAACATTTTAACAACTATTAGTAAATTTTAAAAATAGAAGAAATGAAAAATATAAAAATACTTACACTTATATTTTTGGCAATGGGCATTTTTGCCTGTACTGATTTACTTGAGGAACCTGTTGGTGTTCTGGCTCCTGAGGGATTCTTTAAAACCGAAGGTGATGTCGAAGCTGCTATTTACGGGGCTTATGGGCATATGGCTTCCGAGCAATATTGGGGAAGAAAATTATCCTTGTCAATAATGCTTCGTAGCGACATGGTAGATATTGGAAATCCGGGAACTCCTTCCAGGCGTATTCAGATTAATACATTTAGCGATGACGCATTTAGTGGCATGGTATCTTCTTTTTGGCCGCGTGCGTATGAATGTATTAGTGCAGCTAATACAGCAATTTATGGTGCCGAAATAATAGATGGATTAGAGGATGCAAAGCGTAATGCATTAATTGCTGAAGGTAAATTTGCTCGTTCTGCAGTATATTTTAATTTGGTTCGGCTTTTTGGTGACATCCCATATATTATCGAAGCGGTAAGTGATCCTGAAGCTGTTAAGGAAATATCAAAAACTTCGGCTGATGAAGTGTATGCCGGATTGATTGCAGATTTGGAATATGGTAAACAGTATTTGCCTATGGAGCAAAACTCAAGGTCTCGTCCATCGGCTGGTGCAGCTGCCACTATGTTGGCTGATGTTCATCTGACTCTTGGGAATTATAGTGAAGCGTATGCAAACGCTAAATGGGTTATTGATAATTCCGCTGCATTAGGATATACCCTAGAGCCGGATTACCAAAATTTATTTGATGCAACAAAACATGATGGGCAGAAAGAACATATTTGGGTTCTTGATTTTCTAGGGCAACAAAATGGAGGTTCAAGTCAGGGAGATGACCTTATAGGTCCTTTAACAGGTGTTGGGGGAACAGATATGCAAGGCTGGGATGTTGCAGTACCTTCAATGGCTGTGTACAATAGTTTTGATAAAAGTGATTACCGTACATCAGTTGCGTTTGCTACTGAAGCCACATCCGGAGGCGAAATTATACCATATACTGATTGGAAATATGCACGGCCATACATTGCTAAATATACCCGATTCCCGGGAGTAGCGGATGCTAATAACCGCAATACAGATCATAATTATGCCATTTATCGTTATGCCGATGTTTTGTTAATGGCTGCTGAAGCTGGCAATGAAGTTTCAGGACCAAGTTCGGAATTAGAAGGGTATGTTAATCAGATTCGTGCCAGAGCCAGAAATGCTGCAGGTACAATGAATAGCTTTCCTGAAAATATTGTTTCGGGAATGTCGAAAGATGCATTCCGTGATATGGTTTTGGAAGAAAGGAGAATTGAATTGTGTTTTGAAATGAAAACGATGGTGGGATATTAAGCGAAGAGATCTTGGCGACGAAGTTTTTAAAGGGCCAAATTCGTTAGAACCTCAAAGTAATTTTAACGCATCAAAAAGTTATTTTATGGCTCTGCCACAAGATGAATTAGATAGGAATCCAAATTTATTGCCTCAAAATTCAGGGTATTAAATTAGTTTAGTTGATAGTTTAAAAGCTTCCCAGTTGAGGGGAGCTTTTTTAAATTTAGATCGTAACAAAAAAAATTAGATGAAATTTTTTTTAATAAAATTTAGCCTGTTTATATTTCTGATAATGCCATTGTTGGCACATGCGCAAGAAGTTAAAAGGCCAGAAGTATGGGGCATTGCAAAAATGACTTTTCTTGTAAGTGATTTGCAGGTAGCAAATGATTATTATGGAAAGTTTCTTGGGTTTGAAAAGGCTTTTTTTTTACTCTTCTGATTTGGGTAATATTGTTTCCTATAAAGTAAACGATCGCCAGTTTTTGGAATTTATAGTTGATAAACAGGCAAAAGAGAAAAAACGTTTGGTTTCCTATTCGCTTGAAACAGAAAATGTTGAGCAAATGCGTTTATTCCTCAAATCAAAAAACGTAAAGGTTCCTGAAAAAACAATAACTGATGGTGCAGGCAACGAAATTTTTGTGGTTGATGATCCATCTGGTAACCACATTGAATTTATAACCTATAATCAGGAAGGTTTGCATCGCACATCAAAGGGTATGTTTTTATCTGGCAACCGTATTTCAAAACGTATTCATCATGCAGGTATTTATGCTAAAACAATGGCCGACGATGACCCTTTTTATGTCGGAATCCTTGGTTTTAAAGAACAGGTACGGTACCCCGATGACCGGAGCCAGCCGCCTGCCATTTTGTATTTGGGATTTGGAGATAGTACTGAAAATATTGAACACTACTCACCCAATGATGGGAATGTCAGCCATCCTTGTTTTTTAGTTGACGATATGCAGGAAACCATTTATACCCTGAAAGAGCGAAGAGTAAATGAAAAAATAGGAAAACCAATGATTGGTAAAGGGAAACGCTGGATTATGAATATGAGGAATTTGGATAATACAAGGGTAGAATTTACGGAGGCTTTTTGTGTGAGGTAAAAAGAAATAAAAATAATAATCATGGAAAATAATAATTTTTCGCGTCGTAAATTTTTAAAAGGAACTGTTGGAGCGAGTATCTTAGTGGCTGGTTCGGGAGTTTTACCTTCCTGTTCTTTATTCAGGACGTCTTCATCAAATGAATCATACAATGCCAAAGGATTACCAACCGCTATTTTGGGAAACACAGGAATGTCTGTTCCACGTATTGTGATGGGATTAGGTAGCCGGTTTTGCCATCTCGAAAGTGATGAAGAAGCCTATCAAATGTTAAACTTTGCTTTGGATAATGGACTTTTTTATTGGGATACAGCCTGGGCCTATGATAATACAATTGCTATTCCCCCGGGAAAAAAGAAAAGTAAACGATTAATTATTAGTGAAGAACGTTTGGGGAGGGTAGTCAATGAGCGCCGGAACGAAATTTTTCTGTCAACTAAAGTTACCAGCCGCAATCCGAATGAAGCCATGCGGCAGATTGAAATGAGTATGAAGCGGCTTCAAACCGACCATTTTCAGATGTTGATGATTCATGATGTCAGGAACGATGAAGATGTAGCTAAGTTGAGTGAAAAGGGAAATCTGATAGATATACTTCATCGGATGAAAGAACAGGGCGTGACGCGTTTTATTGGTTATTCAGGGCATTCTGAAGCGGGGGCAATGAAGAAGCTTGCCGAACGTGGCGATTTTAATAATATGCTGATGGCCATGAACCATTGGGGCGTCCATAAAGAACCACGTCAGGAATTGGCAATCCCTGCTGCAAAAGAAAAGGGGATGGGAGTGATGCTCATGAAGGTCGTCAGGCCCAAAGAAACCATTGCCGGATTAGACCCTAACGATTTGGTGAAATATGCTCTTTCACTCAACGGGCCCGATGCCATAGTATTAGGAATGGACAGTATGGCTATTTTAAAATCCAATCTTGAAATCCTTCGGAATTTTAAACCAATGGATAAAATCAAAATGAAAGAATTGGCTTATCAACTTACTCCTTTTTACAACCATAAAAACCTGCCATGGATGAATCCAGGATACAGTGACGGGAATTATGTTTAGGCTTTTTTTCGGTGCGGCAATTATGCAAAGAGGAAATTTATTTACTAAGAATATCAATAAAACCAATATAATTCAAAAGCAAAATATAGCAGAATATGAAAAACTTATCGAAATTATTTGTTTTATTATTAATAACCAGTGTTTTAGTCTTTTCGTGTCAGAAATCAGGCAAAAATGATGGAACAAAAATTGTTTTGAATCAAAATTCAGACAATACTGATTGGTTGGAAATTGCCATAACCCGGTCGGGCAATCAACTGCTTTCAGCAGCCGAAACCTATAAAGAATCACTCAAAGCACCCAGGACATATGAAAATGAACAGGTGAAGCTGGTTGATAAAAAGGATTGGACCAGTGGCTTTTTCCCAGGTTCACTATGGTTTATGTATGAACTTACCCAAAATGAAAAATTTAAAACGCAAGCTGAGTATTATACTTCATTACTTGATTCAGCCCAATACCGCACAAATACACACGACCTTGGTTTTATAATTTATTGCAGTTACGGAAATGGTTTTCGTATTACAGGCGATAGTGCTTACAGCGAGGTAATGCTAAATGGAGCTAAAATCTTAATGACAAGGTATAATTCAAATATTGGCCTTATTCGGTCATGGGATTTTAATAAAAATATTTGGCAATATCCGGTTATTATTGATAACATGATGAACCTCGAATTTTTGCTATGGGCTTCGGAAGTTTCAGGAGATACAACTTTTAAAGCGGCAAGTATATCACATGCCGACAATACCTTAACCAATCATTACCGTTCAGATAATAGTTGTTTTCACGTAGTCGATTATGATACGCTAACTTTTCAGCCAAGGCACAAACAAACACATCAAGGGTATAGCGATGGTTCTTCATGGGTACGCGGACAAGCATGGGGATTGTATGGTTTTACCATGATGTATCGGGAAACTGGGGATACAAAATATTTGGAACAAGCTCAGAAAATTGCGGCATTTATCCTGAATCACCCACGACTACCAAAAGACAAAATTCCTTACTGGGATTTTGATGCACCCAATATTCCTTCTGAACCACGCGATGCATCGGCTGCAGCCATTATCGCATCTGCTTTGCTTGAATTGAGTACTTTTGTTCCTGAAAATAAAACTTATTTTCCAATAGCAGAAATGATTCTAAAAAACTTGTCCTCAGATCAATATTTGGCAACGAAGGGAGAAAATGGTTTGTTTATTCTAAAACATTCCACCGGAAATTGGCCAAGTAATTCTGAAATTGACACACCTTTAAGTTATGCCGACTATTATTTTATAGAAGCATTGGCCAGATATATTAAGCTTGATAAATAAGTAAAGCATTGTGGAATACAATGGAGATATTGTTTCTAATTAGACTATTGTATTCTTTTCTCAAAAAATTCCTTTGGGCTTATTGCAGCGACAATCAACTTTTATTTTTTTTATTTTAAAAAATATTTAAATGTGTATAAAATGGATATATAAAAAAGAAGGGCCAGGAGAGCCATAATAATTTTTTTGTATATTTGTGCCTTATGATTAAATATTCAGTTTTTACTTCTAAAAAGGATCTGGTGTCGGTATAACGACAGGTATTGTTGACTTTTGCCCGAGGGATATTACCCTTGCAGAAATAGTCTTGCCTGTCATCCTTTTCGTATCGTGTTAAATAACTTTTCGTTTTCCGGAAGTTTATTCTAACATCTAAAATCAATTATATTTATTAATTTTCTGAAGGAATAGTGTGTATGTTACAGCTATCAATCAGTTTATTCGATGTGAGGTATTTAAGTCTTATGAATTGTAAGATAATTTATGAATGAACTCGAAAGCAATTGCTTCCTTCAGAATAAAACACATAAGTGTGTTTAATTTAAAAACAATAAAATGCAACTACAAAAAATTCAAATACGAGAAACTGGAAACAACGATTTTAACGACATTATGGAAGTAGAAAAACAAGCTTTTGGTTATGATAAGGAGGCTGAATTAGTTGCAGCCCTTTTAACTGATAAAAGTGCCGAACCTATTGTTTCACTGCTTGCTTTTTACAATAATACAGCCATTGGCCATATCCTTTTTACAAGGGTTTATATCAACACTGCCAAAACGCAATCAGTGTTTCATATTCTTGCTCCCTTAGCAGTAAAGCCTGAGTTTCAAAAACAAGGAATTGGCGGGGAATTAATTAAGGCAGGACTGGGAATTTTAAAAGAAAGGGGAACCGAACTGGTTTTTGTTTTAGGCCATATGGAGTACTATCCAAAATTTGGTTTTATTCCCGATGCCGGACGATTGGGTTTTTCGGCACCCTATCCAATTCCTGAAAAACACGCCAATGCATGGATGGTTCAGGCGTTAGGTGCCAGAAGTATTGAGGAATACCAGGGAAAAGTAATTTGTTCTGATGAATTAAATAAACCGGAACATTGGAGGGAATAGGAAATACATCTAAAAGGCAAATTTAAAATTGAAAAATAAAAATACCGGGCGCCCAATTTTGAGCACCCGGTATAAAAGTCATTGATTGAATTATTTTAAAGCTTCCAGCTTTAGGAAAGTTGCCCTTATTAATTCCTCATGGCTCTTTTTATTATGACGGTCGCCTTTTACTGTACGGTCAATCACAGTGCAGCTAAATAGTCCTTTTTTTCCAACGGCTTTTACATGAAAACTGAGAACTTGTGGAGTACATTTCCATTCAGAAATGGTGACCTCGATGGTAATTCCGCTGGCACTTTTTTTAATGATTTCATTTCCTTTTAATGTGTATGAGATAGTACCGCTGCCTAAATTAGTTTCAACTGTCCCCAAAAGAGGAAATTCCGATGTTCCTTTGTCATAAACCGACACTTCAATGGTTCCTTTTACAAAACCTAAAAAACAGGAAAAAGATACTTTTTCGTAGATTATCCTTGGTAATCCATCTGATAAATCTTTCATGGGTTTTATTTTTATGATTGATTACACTCAGGTGCAAACTCAAAAAGTTTGCACCTGATTTTATGAAATATAAATGAATCTATCTGACTTTATTAATTAAAGAAGTGCTGCAATGTGTTCACAAAGAATATTAGCTTTTCCTGCGCTGATAAAGTGGCCGGTGCTAGCATCGTATTTGATACTGATGTTACTTGTGCCACCACCGAAAGTAAGCTGGGTCATAGGCGAAGTAACATTTGTAATCACACAATTACTTTTTACCTGCGATTGCAGCCAAATATAAACCGTGGTAAATGGTGTCATTGCCGCTGTTGAGTTAAGCATTACGCCGGCTGCTGACAGGGCATTGCCAATTATTTCAGTGCCATTAACATTGGCATCCTGATACAGCCCAACTGTCATATAAGGCTTTTGGTCGTACTTGTTAAGCAGGGTAAGTGCATTAGGGCTTCCTCCTGAGGCTGGCCCGTTAATCAACGAATTGCTTTGTAGTGTGTACAATTTGTTCATAGCCGCAGGAATAGGCACACTTGAGAGCTGATTTAATTGTGCACCATTTACCATTTCGGAGGTTGAAGCATAAATGCCATAGTTTTCTTCCCAGGATAATGAATTGGCCTGCATGGGGCGGAATACCTGCCAGGCAACATTAGGAGTACCTCCCATACTTGGTTTTGCAATAATCACATTGGTTCCGGTAATGTAAATTGTTTTAAGGTCTTCATCCGAGAAGCCTACTTTTAATTCATAATCTGCCATTTTATTAATTTTTTAGTTTGTAAAAAAATTTGTTTTAGTTGTAGTGTTAGGAATTATAGAAGTGGAATTTGTTCCTGCAAAGTGTATTTTTTAATTTGGTTGGTTTGGCCCGGCTCTGATCATATGAACCTCCTTTCGATTTATGTGAATTAGATATGTTTTAAATTAATGCCTGATCATAAAAGCAATTTGAAGGCAACTAAAACGGACTGGTATTTTTATTGCAGCTCGCATTTTTTATATACAGTTCGATGTAGTGGTTACCAATAAATGGGATGTATAAATCTTGTAATGGAACCAGTTCGTCTTCATTCTTATGCTCAAGTAAATTGGCCGACCTTTCGGCATCTGAGCCTGTTACAATGTTATAGTATTCGCCATCGTAACAGTTAATGTAAAACTTACCAACATGGTAATACCCAAAATATGGGATATTAGCTACAGGATCTCTTTTATTCACATCCCTGAAATATCTACTTTGTTCTTTTGGTGATTCTACAATTTGTGGATTAATCCATTCCATAAAGGTTTCATCCCCAACTCGGGGCTGGCCAAAAGTGGTTATTTGTTTAAAATCGGACAATGAGTTGCAAACAAAAGCCGATAGCAAAGCTTGTGCACCACCAAGGCTGTGACCTGTAATATATATGGGTTGATTGTTGGTTTGAACTGCCTCAATGGTGGTGTTTATTTCTGATTCCATATTCTGCACAGTGCGGTAAAAGCCAATATGTACTTCTCCTTCACCTTCGGTAAATTTGGTTTTGAAAAATTTAAAGTTCTGCCACCAATCGCCAAAATTGGCGCTGCCCCTGAATGTTAGAATGATGAAATTTTTGTTGTAAACAACCATAAACCGCGAGGTTTTTTCCAATCTGACATCTGTTGCTTCTTCTGCCAAAAGTGGTTGTTCTATATTTACAATTTTTACATTTAAGGGATCACTAACTGCATCACTCCATTTTTTTATCTGGGCAGTAATTACATTTTCATCCTGGTAAACCAGTCCCGAAAGTTGAGCATATAAATAGTTGTTAATTGAATTGTATTTATCAGTTACAGTAAAGTTAAACTGAGGACTGTAAGACCAGTTATACTGTGTTATTTCTAAGATTTTTTTTCTATTTGGAATATCCATATGGTTATAGTTTAGGTATAACAATTAATAAGTGTTTTATAATTTTATCTTTTTCAAATATTACTTGAAAGGAGGGCCGGCTCGGATCATAGTTTTGGGTTTCATATCTACACTATTTGTGTTTGTTGATAATTGAATTGGATGGTTTTATCTGAACAGGCCATATTATTTACTCCCGATAATAACATCGCAATTATGGGTTCAATACAATATAAATTAGTTTTAACTAAATCTGTATCATTAAAATTAAAACATAGAAATGACCTCCGATAGTAAAAATCGGACACACGTGTTAAAGGATTATATTATTTAAATTTGTATAAGTAGATTTTAGTGGATTTTATAAATAATAAACGGCCTTTCGAAAAAAAAAGTACCGTCACATTTTTTTAAGAATTTTAATGGAGAGTAACCCATAATTTGTTTAAATTCATGGATAAAGTGCATCTGGTCATAGTATCCACAGTTGTAAATTATTTCAAACCAATCGATTTGTGGATAGGTACTCAATAAATGGCACGCATGGTTAAACCGGATAATTTTTAGGTAGTCTTTAGGTGCAATTCCAATATTTTCCTGAAATATTCGACGGATGGTTCTTGATGTTAGATTCATGTTCTTTGCCAAAAATTTAACATTGTAATTACTCTTTTGTTCCATGATTATATTTTGGATGTTGGATAAATAATTTGGGCTTGTTTTTTTTTTCTCAGATAATAACTGTAAAAAAAAGTGATTTAAAAAAGCTTCAATTTTAAGGTGGTTTTGTGCTTTTGAGATATTATCGATTAGGTAGCTTTTATTTTCTCCAAACACTTTTTCAAAAGGCACAATTTTATTTGTGAATATTTTTGTGCGAAATCCTAACAAGTGTGAAATACCATTTAAACTGAAGGTTACAGATAGCCCCTTAAAACAGGTGCTTTTGGCAATTGGTTTAAATACAAAAGAATTGTGAAGGTGTGAAATCCCAGCGAAAAAATTATCAAGCCTGATTTGTTTTTCCCCCACAATCTGGTAGATATGGCTTTTGTTGTAATGGATAAAAAGTTGCACTTTACCATTGGAAATTGTTTTGAGGGTAACAGTATTTGTTATACCATCATTTTCATAAAACTGGTATTTTTCGATGTATGGAGCTAATTCTTTGATTGGATAAATAATGTGTGATTTTATTTTTCCTATATACTCGAAGTAAGGGTGTTTCATGGTATCGTATTTAATGGGAGATACCGGAAATGGAAAATAGAAAGCTGAGATTTGTCCTTGATTATTAATGTGCCTAATTAAATCAAGTAAATACGAAAAGGTACTCCCAACGGTTCAAATATTTTTTGAGAAGTTCAGAATATTACCAATTTGAAAATTTAGATATATTGGTGATTAGTCTATAAAAAGTAAAAAGGTTCACGTTTTTTCGTAATCTGTAATGTACTGAATAATATATGGCAGATTAGGGAACCTGTATTTTTAATTGGTATTTTTCAGGTATAGCTTATTGTGGCATTTGTTCATTTTTTATAATTTTGGTCACAGGGTCATATTTTAATCAGAATTGGGCATTGTCCTAAAAACAGTAGATCGGTTCATAATTAAATAGAGAATTAATTATAACAATACTTTCTAAGTGTTAATAATTATTATTAATGCTGCCACCTGCTTGCTTGCCGGCTTTCAGGTGGTTTTTTTGGAGGAGGGCGTATGCCTCTATTTTTACAATAATTATGATACAATTGGTGAGTTGTCATTATTTGGTATTCTGATTTATGTACTTCTTTGTAACATATAAAAAACAACATAAACAAATAAGTTAATGTTGATATTATGTAAGTTATATAAAAAATACATATAAAACAATATCAATTATACAATAATATATTATGTTTAATATGCTAATTGTGGTTATCGTATTGTTTTTGCACTGGACGATAATTATATAAACAACATATAAATTACGCATGTGCTTTATAATATTTTAATGTACCAACTCGATTAGATAATACAGAGATAAATAGGCGTAAAATCATGATACATCACCAAGGTTTGTGTGATTTACTTGGGATAGATTTTAAATTATAAATGGATTACAAAGGAAAATTAACATGTTGTTGGAAGGTTTTTATTTTTGATGCATATTTTGAAGTATTGTCGCGTACAAATATAAAAAGGGCTTTAGAATAGCCCTTTTTATATTTGCTGTTTCAGATACAATTATCTATGAAAATTAATTGTCAAATAAATTTTTAGTCAAGGGCTTTTTTATACCACATGATGGTTCCAATGTTATAATATTGTTTTTTTAATTCAGGATTTTCTTCCAATTCCTGATTTGGATATGGAGAAAAAGGTAGAAGCACATCGTCTCCGGGATTCCAGTTTACTGGAGTTAAAACCTGAGCTTCGTTTACTGTTTGTAAAGCAATAACTGTCCGTTTTATTTCTTCCATATTTCTACCAATTTTCATGGGATAAAAATTGACGGATTGAATGATATTGTCTGGGTCAATTATAAATACACCCCGAATATCCTTTTTTGTGCTGGCTGTATGATGTATCATTCCATATTTTTTTGAAATTTTGATTTCTTTATCATCAATAAAAGGGAAATTAATTGTAACCGGCTCATTGTTTTCTTCTTCAATCTCCTCAATTGACTTTTTCCATAATGAATGACGAGAAACATCATCAGTAGAAATAATAGCAAGTTTAACTCCTAAGGCAGCAAAATCTTCTTGCATTCTGGCAAGTTGCAAGATTTCGGAAGTACAAACTGGTGTAAAATCGCCAGGGTGGCTTAATAGTATTTTCCAGTTATCGCCAAAATCCTGAGGGAAATGAATTTTTCCATTTGTCGTTTTAGCGGTGAAAGAAGGTGCTTTCTGCCCGATTAATGGGATATTGTTCTGCGACGATACTAATGTTGCACATGACAGGGCAACAATGAATAAACCAAATTTTGTTATACGTTTCATATGAATAATTTTAATAGTTATTAATTTACGACCACAAGATAATGGCAGTTTAATTTGAAGTCAATCCGTGAAATACCGTAAATGTTATACGGATTATTACGGATTATTGTGAAATTTTTAAAGTTCTGATTTTAGAAATCCGTTTATTTAACTCAACCTAACAATAACCTCACTATTTAAATCAGCTGAAGTAAAATAAATATAGGGAGCTGATAGGTTAAAATAATAACAGGGGAACCTAAAGAATAGTTAAATATCCATTTTTTACAGCATACCGTATCAACTCAGCTTTATTTTTGATACAAAGTTTGGTTTGCATATTCTTTTTATGTGTTTCTACAGTCCTGGCGCTGATGCTTAAAAAGTTGGCTATTTCTTTATGGGTCTTCCCTTCGGCCAGAAGTTTTAAAATTTCTGTTTCCCTGATGCTGAGTGATGAATCAGTTTTTTTTTGTTTATTAATCCGATGAAGTTTTTGCGATATCCGGCAATTAATTTTACAATTATCAGGATTTTCGAAAAATAGACCTCCAGAGCTTACCCGATGTATTGCTTTTATTAATTCGTCGTTGCTATTTTCGCTCCAAATAATGCCTCTAACACCTTCTATAATTGCCTCAGGAATTGATATTTCAGTAACTGAATTTATAAGGAGTAGAATAGGAATCTGTGGGTAAATAAGGTGTAGTTTATTACATATGGAATTTATTGAAACTTCAGGGAAGTTCAAATTAAAAATCACAATATCTGGAACTTCTAATTTTAATAAAGTGAAAAGCCCAGCCACATTGCCAGTTTTACCAATAACCAGTAAATCCTCGTTTTTTTCAATCAACAATTGTAAGCCTTTTTGAGCAATAACATAATCACTTACTAAAATAATTGTTTTTTTCTCTGACAAAATGGACCCTTTTTAAGAAGAAGATTAATTTTTTTGGTAAATATTTCTTGATCTCAAATATATGGGTTGATTGCCTAATAAATCAATCCGGATAATTACTTAAAATGGATCCGTATTTTTACGGATAGGAGTATGTTGATTTGAAGGGAAAAACTAATATTCAAGGCAATAATCATATTCAACGGCAAAACGGATCATTTCTGCCTTACTATTTAAATTGAGTTTTGATAAAATATTTTCTTTGTGTGTTTCAACAGTTCGAGGGCTGATATTCAAAAAATTACCAATTTTTTTGTAGGTCATCCCTTCTGCAAATAGTTTTAAAACCTCAATTTCTCGTACGCTAAGGTTTGTTTTAGAATCATTTAAATTCTGAGTATTACTTAATTTATGTGCTTTACTGCAATTGTGCCTGCAGTTTTCAGGATTTTCAAAATATAATCCCCCGTTAGCTACCTGCAAAATGGCAGTGTTTAATTCAATATTTGTATTTTCTTTCCAGATAATTCCCCTTACGCCATTAACGATCGTTTCAGGAATTGATAATTCAATGCAGCTATTTAGAAGAAGGAGAAGGGGTATTTTGGGATAATTTATATGCAGGTTTTTACATATGGAATTTATTGACACTTCAGGAAGCGTTAAATTGATTAATATAACATCTGGTTTTGTGGTTTTTAACAATGTAAAGAGCCCTTTTTTTCCAATGGTTTTACCGATTACTTCCAGATTGTTTTCTTTTTCAATTAATAACTTTAATCCATCCTGAATGATATTATAGTCATTAACAATAATAAGTGATTTTTTTCCCCCCACAGTATGTTTATTTAAACCAATTCCCTGATTTATTATAGTAATTAAACTTAATGTTACAAGTTTATAAACTACTATTCTTGAAATAAATAAACAATATGTTTACATAAAGGTTGAACGAAAGGTATAAAACATGTTTATTTTATAACTAAATGTATAATAGTATTTTATGAATTGAATATTTTATTCGATTAGTCAAAAATATGACATATGTCATCTATTTGTTATGTTCTGAGAAGGTGATTGTTTTACATTTATATGAATAAATAATGCCTGCTTATTTGATTATTGCCTTAATAATATGATAATCAGAGTCTTTTTTTATTGGCGAATAACCGGAGAAAGTATAAGCTATTTACTTATGCAACATCGTAATCCTAAAATTTTTTCTTATCACCAATTTTCTCCCATTTAAGCACCTAATATAACGACTCACACATTTTTATTTTCAAGAGTTAATCAACTATCGGAAATTTGAAATAAAAAAGCCATGAAACGAGCAAGCAAATTATTTTCACGGAGTAGAATCTATATATGCGAGTTACATCGAATACCGTTGAAAATTTTAAATTTTAATAAGATGAAACACTTATTTTTAATATTATTTTATTTCCTGATCATTTCAGCCCAAGCGCAGGTTAAACTGTCGGGGGTTGTAACTTCAAAAGAAGGTGAACCTATCACCGGAGCTAACCTGTATTTTGTAGGGACTTATGAAGGATGTACCACCGATAGTGCCGGAAATTTTTCATTTACTTCTGATTTAGCCGGCGAGCAGCAACTAATTGTAAGTTTTATTGGATTTAAATCTCAGCAGCTTACAATAAATCCGGCTATTTTAAATCAAACAATTAAAATACAATTGGAAGAAGAGGTTAGCGAAATTAATGAGGTAGTTATCAATGCCGGAACTTTTGAAGCAAGTGACAAAAAAAAGGCAGTTTTCCTTAAACCCATCGATATTGCATTAACTGCCGGTGCCAATGGCGATGTATATGGTGCTTTTGGGACAATGCCGGGTTCTCACAAAGTAGGAGAGGAAGGCAGGTTGTTTGTTAGGGGAGGCGAAAGTTACGAAACAAAAACCTTTATGGATGGAATGTTAGTAAATACACCCTATTTTTCCAAACTCCCTGATTTACCAACACGTGGCCGTTTTTCGCCACTTCTTTTTAACGGATCGGTTTTTAGTACGGGTGGTTATTCAGCTGAGTTTGGCCAGGCTTTATCATCGATTGTGGCATTAAATACCATTGCTCTTGAGCCAGAAGACAAATCAACTATTTCGGTTCTTTCGGTAGGAGTTCAAGGGTCGCATGCTAAACGGTGGGAGAATTCATCGGTAACATTATCAGGCGAATTTATTCATACGGGCCTGTCGAATAAAATTTTCAAACAAAATATCGACTGGATTAATCCACCAATTATTACAGGTTCAACTTTGTTGTTCAGGCAAAAGGTTGGTGAATCGGGAATGATTAAAACATTTGGCAGTTTTAGTTATAGTTCAAATAGCTTGAGGTATGGTAATTTTGAAGAATCAATACTTCAGAGTATTTCTCTGAAAAATAGCAATACTTACATTAATACTACCTACAACGATATGCTGAATGAAAAATGGATGGTAAATACCGGTATTGCTTACAATAATGATTCGCAGAATCTACATATTGATGCTGATTTGATTAAAACATTAAAAAATAGTGGGCAGGCAAAAGTATGTTTTACAAATTTTACAACTGATAAAATCCAGATAAAAACTGGAGCCGATTATGTTTATAATAAATATGAACAACAAATTTCGATGGATGGTGATTATGTGTTGCCTTTTGAAAATAGCCAGGCTTCGGTTTTTGTCGAATCCGATATAAAAATCAATTCGCTCATTGCTTTGAGATTTGGCTTACGTACCGAAAACAGCTCGTTGTTAAATGAAACCAGCATTATGCCACGAGTATCCTCGGCCATAAAAACAGGGAAGTACAGCCAACTTTCGTTGGCCTATGGTGAGTTTTATCAAAATCCGGAGGAAGATTACCTTAAATTTTCACCGGCCCTATTACCTGAAAAATCGACCCATTCAATTTTAACTTATCAATATAAAAAAGGCGGGCAAACCTTCAGGCTTGAAGCCTACCATAAAAAATATACGAACCTTGTTAAATTTATCGATGAATACTCTTATGAGCCGGGCAATTTTACCAATGATGGAAAAGGGTACGCCAATGGTTTTGATATTTTCTGGCGCAACCAAAAACCTTTGGGGAAGAGTGATTATTGGATTTCATATTCATGGAATGATACAAAGAGGGATTACAAAGATTTTTCGGCAAAAGTAACACCTCATTTTGCTTCGGAACATAATCTGTCGGTGGTTTACAAAAAATTATTTACAGAATTAAGGACGTTTGTTGGTTTTACGGGTTCATTTGCCAGCGGAAGGCCCTATTATAATCCCAATAATCCGGTATTTATGTCCGATAAAACCAAATCTTACTTTGACTTGAGTATGAATTTTACCTATATAACTAACCTGTTTAACAAACAAGCAGTCATTCACTTGGTGGTTAATAATTTACCTGGATTTAATAACATATTTGGCTACACATATAATTCTACACCCAATAATCAGGGGGTATTTGAGTCGCAACCCATAACTCCTGCTTCAAAACGTATGGCAGTAATTTTAGTATCTTTTCAATTATAAATAATAAATTTTAATGTTATGAAAACAATTATTAGTTTCCTGTTCTCAGTTTTAATGTTTACAAGCTATTGTGCTGATAGTAAGTATATTGAAACAATGAGTAAAACAATTAAAAAAATGAACAGTGAGTATACTATTGATAATCTCACAGAAGCTGCCAATACATTTGAACGAATTGGCTTAACCGAAACGGCTGAATGGTTGCCTCTTTATTATGTTGCGTACTGCAATATACAAATCAGTTACCTCGAAGGGAATATGGAAAAAAAAGGCCAATACATCGATAAAGGGCAACAATTTATTGATAAGGCATTAAAAATTACTACTGCAGAATCGGAATTGTATGCCCTTCAAGCATTCTTGTATCCTTCGTGGGTAACTATTGACCCTATGACACGAGGAATGGAATTTATGAGTAAATTAACACGTGCAGTTGAAAAGGCGATTAGTTTAAATCCTGACAATCCGCGCCCTTATTACCTTAATGCAATTTCACTTTTGAATATGCCAGCGGCATTCGGAGGAGGAGCAGACATAGCTAAACCATTGTTTCAAAAAGCAAAAGAAAAGTTCGATGGTTTTAAACCAGCTACAGTCATCTCTCCCGATTGGGGAAAAGAACACAATGAATCAGAATTAAACAAACTATAATTAAGGGAATAGATTCTTAATCTTAGGCCGATTGTATCCGGTTTCTGAAGTGATAGATATTAAGTTCAATTATACCTTTAATATTTAGCCTTTGGAAATCGGATTTGTTTTTTTACCGGTAACAGAAATTATAAATGAAAGGGTAAATTTCGCAAGCAACATAAAATCCAAATGCCGCTTCCAAAAAAGATAATATTCCTAAAAACAAAACCTTTACGAACGCAAAAGTTATTGCTCCTGCATTAATCATATTTCATTAAAAGTTAGGCACTTTATAATATTTAGTAATGAAATATCAATCAGGCTAAAAATATAGGGTACCCACTGTTACTTAAAAGGAAATCAATTCCCAAAAAAGCAATTAAGAAAATACTTCCTGTTAAAGTAAAAAGGATTAAAATAAGAACTGTAAAAACAGCATTTATACGCGCTGCTTTTTCGTTTGATTTTTATCCGATTTAGGGCAAAATTTATATGTTTTTTTTGATTTCTGTCCAAATGACCAAAGAATAGTATTATACCCGATAGACATCCTTACCTATTAAAATCATGCAAAAAGTGATTCATTTAATGGTTGGTATAGCTTGGATATACCTTTTTAAATTTTTTAATAAATGTTTTAATTGTCATTTTTATGTTTTTGTTTTATATATATTCATCTTTTAAAATAAATATGTTTTTTAATTCAGTCCTGTTTTATATTCAGCTATTTTTGGGTTGTTGATATATTGAAACGGAATTAAAAAATAAATTTAAAGCTTAAAAAAAATGGTTAATAGCGACGAACTGGATAATAAATTCAGTATAGAAGGCGAACTAGGATTTGCAGAACTCGAAAACGATTTAACATTTATTACTATCGCAAATAAGTTTGCCGACGCTGATATATGTTTGTATGGTGCGCATGTTACAAATTTTAAACCTCATAAAACGGGCGAAATTCTTTGGATGAGCCCAACTAGTAATTTTCAGGAAGGCAGTGCTATTCGTGGTGGAATTCCTGTCTGTTTTCCATGGTTTGGCCCACACAAAAATGACCAGGAAAAACCTCAACACGGATTTGGGCGTTTAATGTATTGGGATGTCATCGAAACATCTTCATTGCCTGGAGGGGAAACATGTGTGAGATTGCAGCTTTGTTCATCAGCGGAAACCAAAGTTTATTGGCCTTTTGATTTTTGTGCTGAAATGGTTTTTACTGTCGGCAATAATTTGGAAGTTACTTTAAAAGTTACCAATATATCTGCTGAACCATTGGAATATTCATGTGCCTTACATTCTTATTTTAGTGTATCATCAATCGAGAATATTTCCATCGAAGGGCTGCAAAATACAAAATATAACAGCCAACTTGAATCTGGTGAATTTATTCAGGAAACACCTGAATTAAAAATTGAGAAAGCTGAAACCCGTCATTATTATAATACTGAATCAATGTGTGTAATTAATGATCCCTTTTTCAGAAGGCGTATTCAAATTAAAAAAAAGGGAAGTAAAATTACTACGGTTTGGAATCCGTGGGAAAAAACTTGTGCTGACATAGCTGATATCCCAGACGAAGGATACCATACATTTGTGTGTATCGAAGCTGTTAATGCTTTTAACGATACCGTTCAGCTGCTTTCAGGTCAGTCGCATGAAACATCTGCAATAATTGGTTTAGAAGAATAATGTTAGCGGAAAAGAAAATTAAACCTATTAACTAAAATTATAAACCTATGAAACGAAGAGATTTTTTAAAAAGTTCTGCTGCGTTGGCATCAGTAACTTTATTGCCTTCATCAGTTTGGGCATTAACTAAAAATGGAAAATTACGGACTGCTCATATTGGAGTAGGAGGTATGGGCGCCGAAGACCTGTTGGCAATTTCCTCTCATCCTATGGTTGAGGTTACTGCATTGTGTGATGTTGATTCAAAACGGTTGGCAGCAGCTAAAAAATTGCATCCCAATGCTACTGTTTTTACCGATTACCGAAAACTTTTTGATAAAATGGGAAGTTCGATTGATGCAGTAATTGTATCAACACCTGACCATACACATGCTCCTGCATCGATGATGGCAATGAATATGGGCAAACCGGTGTATTGCCAAAAACCACTCACACACCATGTGTCGGAAGCAAGGACTATGCGCCAATTTGCCGGAGATAATAACCTGATTACTCAAATGGGTATACAGTGCCATTCAAGCGACGAATACCGTCAGGCTGTAACATTAATTCAATCGGGAATTATTGGGAAAGTAAGTTGTGTACGCGCCTGGTCCCCAAAAAACTGGGGATTTGATGGCCCTGCACCTGTAGGCTCAGATACGATACCCGAAAATTTAAACTGGAATTTATGGTTGGGTACTGCACCACAAAGGCCTTATAAAGACAAATATTACCATCCCGGGAATTGGAGGAAAGTATTGGATTATGGCTGTGGAACTTTGGGTGATATGGGAGTCCATATTTTTGATACACCATATACCGCATTGGAATTGGATGTGCCAAATACCATTAAAACAAAATGCAGAAAACCTACGGGTTTTGGGCACCCGGAAAATAACGTTGTGACATATGAATTTCCGGGCACTAAATTTACTACAGAAACATTAAAATGGGTATGGTATGATGGACCTGGTGCTCCTAAAAAACATAACGATTTAAAATTACCCGGCAGGGATAAATTACCCGAACAAGGTGCTATGTTTATTGGCGAAAAAGGTAATCTGTTGTTACCTCACTGGGATTTCCCAAAATTAATAGTGGATGGTAAATATGAAGTAATTGATTTCCCAAAAATTGTAACAAACAACCATTATCACCAGTTTGTCGATACTTGTTTAAGTAAAGATGAATGTAGTGCACCATTTTCATATGCTGCCAGGTTAACCGAATCGATTCTGCTGGGTGTTGTTGCAAATCGTTTTCCAAACGAAACATTACATTGGGATATTCAGGCAGCTAAATTTTCAGAGCCTGAGGCAAATAAACTTTTGGAAACAAATTACAGGAATTTTTAATAATTAATCGAAACCAAAATTTTTTGGATTAAAGGGGATATCATCATCCGGGTCGTGGTCGAAAGGTCCCACGCCCGGAGGATTAAACAATCCCCAGCGGCCGATGATGTAATCCCATTTGTCGAAACCAGCAACCCAGTCAATAAATAAAAGACGGTATTCTTCTAATAATTCCCTGACAATTTCGAAATACTGAACTTCTTTAAAACAAAACATTTCCAGCGAATGGTTTGAAACAGTCAAATCGCGGGCAGCTTTGCGTATAATTGTAGCACATTCCATTTTTAAATCATATAGTCCACCACCACTGGCACCTGCAATCTTTACTGTTAATTGCATAGCATCGGCTAGCATTTGCCCTTTCACCAATTGAAGGTGTTCATTATCAGCCGGAATCAATTCGCAAATCAGGTTAACAACTTTGAAAATTTCTTTCCCTTTTGTAAAGATTGGAAGGTTTTGGCAATCCATTTTTTTTTCTTCCTCGTCATCAAACATTGCTTTGATTTCTATAAAATATATAAAAACAAAAACCCGGTATCACAAAGATACCGGGTTTTGAAATATAAAATGTTATTTTTTTTAAACCAAAATTTTGGTAACAATGTTATTAATGCTTGTTTCAACGGCTTCAAAAGGTTTTCCATTACCCTGGTTGTCATCTTCAACGAATAGGTATTTCATTCCGGCAGTTTCCCGGGCTTCATAAATTCGTTTAAAATCAATAAGCCCTTCACCTACTGAAGTAATGTCGTCTTTGATTACATCGTAGAAAGGTGCACTTTTTTCGGCCATATCTTTAAAGTGGAATAACTGGAACCTTCCAGGATATTTGTTAAACATCTCAATAGGGTCTTGGCCAGCTTTGGTAATCCAGTACATGTCTAATTCCATGGTAATAAGGTCAGCGTCCATTTCCGGCATAAAAATATCGTAATAAGGCACTAATCCATCAATGGTATCAAACTCAAAATTATGATTGTGATAGCCAAACTGGATGCCTACACTTTTCATTATTTTTCCAACTTCATTCCAATCGCCAATCATTCTTTTGTACGATTCAATGTTACGGTCAGGCTCATTAACCCACGGTTGAACACAATATTTAACACCTAATTCAGCATGGGCTTCAGCCATTTTTTGTGCATTTTCCTTGGTAATCCCAGTTGCTTCAACACCTGCATGGCTACTTATAATATCCATGCCTAAATCAGTAACAATTTTCTTAAATTCTTTTGGTGCCATACCATAAAATTGCCCATCGGCGTAGCTGGCAAGTTCAACATTCTTATATCCATAGTCTGATATTTTTTTCAATGAACCAGCTACATCGGCTGTCATAGCATCACGAATTGAATACAGTTGTAATCCTACTCCATAACTTTTTTTGTCAACAGCCGCTGCTGCACATGCGAATGAGCCTAAAGCCATAGCTCCTAATGCACCCGCTCCCGAGATCTTTAAGAAGTTCCTTCTATTTTGCAATGTTTTCATATTACTTTTTTTATAAGTTAGGTAAAATATTATAGGTTATAAATTTTATTAAGGACGTTAAAAATAATACAATCCGTTTATTTACACACCTAAAATAGGAATTATTTCAGGATCTTTTAATATGATTGTTATTTGCGGAGGCAGCGAATGAGTTAATCATTCTTTTTATAAATGCCTGTTTTTGCCAATTTGTTAAGTTATATGATGTAATTAGAAACGGAGCTATTTGTGATATTTAAGTTTAGTGATTTTCCGGTTTGTAATTTTACTTTTGAATCGCCTTTAATCATTAATTGCTTCTTTATAGTGAATTGTCGTTCAAATATTTTTAGCCGTTTTCCTGAAAATGAGTATTGTATTGAATCATAATTTTTTCCTGAATTTATTCAGCAAAAATATTTTTGTATAATAAATTCATTTATCTTGCCGCGCTTAAACTACAAACCTTTTTGTTTGCTAACTAAAAAAATAGATACCGATCCTGAACTTATATTCGGGTTAAAAAAAGATAACCACGATTCATTTGAAAAACTGTTCGAGTTATACAGTAAACCTTTGTTTTTGTTCTCATTAAGTTATTTAAAATCGAAAGAAGAGGCAGAAGGCGTTGTTCAGGAGGTATTTATAAAAATTTGGAGTAACCGGAAAAAACTAAAAACCAACACTTCATTCAAATCCTATTTGTTTACTATTGCACTTAACACCATTCGCAAACAGTTTAATATAAAAGCGAGGTTAGATGAAGCAAAACATGATATTTTATTTGACTTTTCAAAAAACAGGCCTGAGTTTGACGATAATTCTAATTATCAATTCCTACATGATAAACTCGAAGAATTGATAAATCGAATGCCTGAAAAACGGCGCCTGGTTTTTATTAAAAAGAAAATTGAGGAAAAGTCATTAAAAGAAATTTCTCACGAACTTCAAATTACAACTAAAACGGTTGAGTACCACGTTACTGAAGCCATGAAATTCCTAAAAAGTGAATTTGAAAAACTTCAGGTTGAGGGCATAGTTTTTTTCCATCTTTTTATAGAATAAAAAAAATCAAAAAAAAACATATTTATCACTAGGGATATCTCCCTTACAGGGATATTACTATTAGAGACGATGAAAAAACATGTTTTTTCAAATAGTTATATTTTAGTTTAGTTCGATAAAGAAGGAGATACAATCGTTATCTCTTTCTTTTAAAACAAAAATTATGAAAAACAAAATTGATGTACATACACTCATCAGGTTTTCGAAAGGGAAATACTCGTATAATGAGTATTTAAAAGTTAAAAATTGGTTTAATAAGGTTGATGAAAATCAGGCTATTAAAGACCAATTATTTGCTCAATGGGAAAAACTTAATGAAGGGAAAAGTGGCAGCGATGACTCATTGCATCATATTTTCGAAAAAGTCCAATATACCATTTTACTTGAGGAAAAGAAAAATAGTAAAAAAGTTTTTATTTGGAATTTCTATCGGCAGGCTGCAGCTATTCTGATAATACCGGTATTGGCGTTTTCTTTATGGTTTTATACGACTACTCGACCAACACAACACATAAATCAGGCACAACATATAAATCAAAGTTGGGCTGAAATAAATGCCCCTGAGGGTGCCCGTGTTGAATTTTTACTTCCTGATAGCTCAAGGGGTTGGTTAAATGCCGGCTCAAAACTAAAATATCCAGTGGCATTTAATACTAACCGGAAAGTGGAACTAGTAGGAGAAGCATATTTTGATGTTAAACATCAAAAATTGAGCGAGTTTATTGTAAGTGTTAACGATATGGATGTACATGTGCATGGGACAAAGTTTAATGTTTCGGCTTATGTTGATGATACTTTTACAGATGTTGTTTTAAAAGAAGGGAAAGTCGAAATAAGAGGGAAAACAGGAAAATTTAACCAAATGCTTTTGCCTGATGAAAAAATATCATTTAACCGCGGTACTAAATCACTAAATCAGATAGAGGTTGATGCAAATCGTTTTATGGCCTGGAAAGATGGTTTTTTAATAATTGATAATGAAACATTAGGCGAGGTTACAAAACGGCTCGAACGGTGGTATAACGCTGATTTTATAATTGTTGACGAAGTTTTAAAAAACTACAGGTTTAAGGCTACTTTTCAGGATGAGCCTCTCGACGAAGTTTTGCGATTAATAGCTAAAACCACACCCATTCATTACACAATTAAAAAACGAAAAGTTGATTCAGATGGAATCATGGAACAAAAGGAAGTTACATTAACATTAAAATAGTTCAAAGCAAAGCAGGAAAGTGGTACCAGCACTTTCCTGCATAATTGCTGAGCGAGATCAATTAATTATTTTATTCACTCTAACAACGTAAATTTATGAAAAAAATTCGAAAACTGAAGGCTTTAATTAATTGCTCCTTTTTTGAGGGGAATGCCTTTAAAAAAAATTTAAGGATGGTACGTTTTACATTATTTTGCTTTTTTCTCAGTCTGTTTCATGTAATGGCTGTTGATTCTTATTCCCAAGCCACACGTTTATCGTTAAACGTAAATAATGTACGCCTGGAGCATGCTCTCGAAAGGATCGAGAACGAATCTGAATTTTTCTTTTTATATAACAAAGACCTCATTGATGTTGAACAAAAAGTAAAAATAGAGGTTGAAAACGAGACAATTAACTCGATTTTAGATAATTTGTTTTCAGGAAAGGATATTAATTACGAGGTTCATGAACGTCAGATAGTTCTTTCAAACAAAAATGAATATTTAAGGAGCAAATCAATGCAAGGGCCGGTTTCAGGAGTTGTGACAAATGAATCAGGCCAGTCGATACCAGGTGTAACAGTTGTTGTGAAAGGAACAACAACAGGAACGGTAACTGACATTGATGGGAATTATTTTTTATCCAAAGTCCCGGCAAATGCTTCGTTAATATTTTCATTTGTTGGAATGAAAACAAATGAAGTTGTAGTTTCAGGGCAAACAACAATCAATATTGTTTTGGTTGCCGAATCAATCGGCCTCGATGAAGTAGTGGCTATTGGTTATGGTGTTTCCAAAAAAAGCGATTTAACCGGATCGGTATCTACAATTTCAACTGCTGATATAGCAAGGCAACCTGTTATACGCATAGAAGATGCCTTAAAAGGAAAAGCCGCTGGAGTTCAGGTTCAAAAACCCAATGGGGCTCCGGGTTCGGGAATGAAAATCAGGATTAGGGGTGCAAACTCCATTAATGGTGGAAACGATCCGTTGTATGTTATTGATGGGTATATTGGCGCCGATATTATTTCTCTAAATCCCAATGAAATAAAATCAATTAATATTTTAAAAGATGCATCGTCAACAGCTATTTATGGCTCAAGGGGAGCCAATGGTGTTGTTATAATAACAACTAAAACGGCTAAAAGCGGCGACTCAAAAATTGAGTTTGATGCATTTTATAGTGTAGACCAGATTAGTAATACCTATGATTTGCTAGATGGAGTGCAATACATGGAAACTGTAAATGCACGGCACGAGGCAATAGGAATAGCTACACAGTTTACAAATGCCGAAATTGATGCAATAAGAAACAGCGGTGGAACAGATTGGCAGGATGAGGTGTTCAGAAGTGGTGCAACTCAAAATTATCAGTTATCATTTACGGGTGGAACCGAAAAATCACAGTATTATTTATCAGGGACTGTTGTCGATCAAAAAGGGATAATTCTTAATTCAAATTATAAAAGGTATGGGCTTCGTACCAATATAAATTCGAAACTAAGAGACAATTTTGACCTGGCATTTACGATGTATTCATCGTACGAAGAGTCAAGAAATAATGGAACTCTAAATGGCAGAGGTGGCGCGTCCGGTTCAGCCTTGGTATTTAGTCCGAATATTCCTGTTTGGGACAATGAAACAAATGATTATACAATTTCACCATCGTATGGGCCAATCGCAAGTAATCCGGTCTATACAGCTGAAAGACGGATTTTCGACAATAAAAAGTTTCAAACTTTGGCCAATGTTAGTTTCAACTACAAAATAACCGACGCTTTGACTTTGTCTGTTGGTGGTGGAGCAAAGGGGTACTTTTACGATAACCCATATTTAAAAACAGCAAGCCCTGGTACACCAATATCGAATACTGAGGCTGGGCATAATAATGGCTATGGATGGAATCTTCAGAATACAAATAGCTTAAATTACAATAAAATTTTTGCTGAAAAACACCATCTGAATTTAACTGCTGTATACGAACAACAGTTAAATATTTCTCGGTCGAATGGTGCATGGGCTACGGGTTTTCCAACTATTGCACTTGGATACGACAATCTTTCGTTGGGAGATACAAAACGGGTAAGTTCAGGATACCAGAATTGGTCTATTCAATCGTTTTTAGGTAGGTTGAATTATACATTTAACGACAGGTACCTTTTTACGGCTACCTTCAGGGCCGATGGTTCTTCAAAATTTTATGGCGATAATAAATACGGCTATTTCCCTTCAGGGGCATTTGCATGGCGTATGTCAGACGAACCATTTATTAAAAAATTGAACGTTTTTCAAAACTTAAAAATGCGTTCAAGTTATGGTGTGACAGGTAGCCAGGCAATAGGCCCATATAAAACTTTGAGCTTATTAAGTTTGGGTCAGAATTTTTCATACAATGGATCTACAAATCAAGCTACCGGAATTGGGCCTGGAATTGCAGCTAATCCCGACTTAAAATGGGAAACTACGGCACAAACCAATATTGGTATCGATTTTGGTTTGTTCAATGGCAGGCTTTCGGGAACAATGGATTATTATTACAAAAAAACGACCGATCTTCTATTAAACATTTCTGTCCCTGATTATTCGGGAGGTGGTAATATTACTAAGAATGTTGGTTCATTGGAAAACAAAGGTTTTGAATTTTTACTGTCGGGTGTTATTATTGATAATTCAACACTAAAATTAAATACAAGTTTTAATATAAGTGTAAATAAAAATAAAATACTTGACCTGGGAGCTGAAACTGAAATATTTACAGATGGAGGCTATTCTGGATCATCGTATTCAGCACCGCCATTTATCTTAAAAGTGGGCCAGCCTTTGGGGCAATTCCGAGGATTGAAATTTGATGGTTTGTGGCAGGTTAATGAGGCTACCGCAGCTGCTGAATATGGATTGGTCCCTGGTGATACCAAATATGTCGATGTAGATAATAATAAAAGTTACGGTGGCGAAGATATGATGAATATTGGTTCGGCTCAGCCTGATTTTATTTGGGGATGGAATACTACTTTAGAATACAAAAATTTCGACCTTTCAGTATATGTGAACGGTGTACAAGGCAACGATGTTTGGAACCAAACCAAGTGGTTAACAATTGGTATGGGTACTGATGTTGAAAATCCAACTTCGGTTGATATTTTAAATCGGTGGACACCTTCAAATACAAATACAACAGTTGCAGGGTTCAGTGCAACCAATACCACTTACGCTCAATCATCGCAGTTTGTTGAAGACGGTAGTTTTATCAGGTTGAACAATGTAACATTAGGGTATACTTTCCCTAAAAGTTTTTTAAACAATAGGCTTAAGGATGCCAGGATTTATGCCAGCGGCCAGAATCTGTTAGTTATTACAAATTATTCAGGCATTGATCCGGAGTTAAGTTCTACTCCTAACTATTCCGACGTTGCACAGGGTATCGATAATGGAACGTATCCGGCAACCAGGACCATTACTTTTGGAGTTAAGGTGGCATTTTAAAACGGATAGAATATTTTAAATCGAATAAATTTAAATAATATGAAAATATTAAATTATAAATACAGTAAATTGTTCTGCATTCTATTGGTGTTTTTCGCCTTTTCGTGCCAGGACCTTGAAGAAAATCCTTTAGGCTCATTGGTTAATGATTCATTTTTTAAAACTGAATCGGACCTTGAAGCAGCAGTTACAGCAGCATATCGTCCACTTGTTCAGGATCCATGGGGTGGATTTGGTTCTACCAGAATGTGGATACCTTTAATGGGAGCCGATGATTTAACAACTCTTCCAGGAGGAAATAAAGGTGATTTCCGTGAATTTGACCAGTTTAATCCTACTAATATTAATCCGGCATTGATTGGTGCCGCATGGCGGAATCCGTATGACATGATTTATGCCGCAAACAATGTGTTAGAAAACTATGAAAAAGTTGACGGGCGCGATGAATTTATTAATCAATCGGTGGGGCAAGTACGCTTTTTAAGGGCTTTTGCATATTACTGGATGACACGTGTATATGGTGATTTGCCATTGGTAACTTCGATTGTCACCGACCTTGAAATTGAGCTTTCGCCAGTAGCTGATATTTATGCTTTAATTGTTGAAGATTTGTTATTTGCAAAATCAAATTTGCCGGATTCATGGCCTGGTGAACCCGGAAGGCCCAATTTATGGACTGCCAAATCACTGTTATCATCGGTTTACCTGACAATGGCAGGATGGCCTTTAAAAGATGAAACAAAATATGCCATGGCTGCCACCGAAGCTAAAGATGTAATTGATAACGGGCCTTTTGTTTTAGAGACAAACTTTGCCGATTTATGGACAATGGCAAACGAAAAAAACAACGAGTTTATCTGGTCAATTCAATACACAGGTATTTCCGGTAATCCGCAACTTTCAACAATTGTTGGGTATACAACCATGCCGGGTGAAGAAAGTGGTTGGGACGATTTGTTTTTTGAAGTGGGATTTTATAAACGTTTCCCTGAAGGGCCTCGTAAAGAGGCTACATTTCATACACAATTTGTGAATACATCGGGCGAACCAACTATTACATTCGAAAATAGTGCAACTCAACATCCATACATGGCAAAATTCCGGGATGGTGCTTTAACATGGCTTGATACGTACGAACATAAATATATGACTGGCCGTGATATTTGCCACCTTCGTTTTGCCGAAGTGTTATTAATTTATGCCGAAGCTCAGGCAATGGCCGATGGGAACCCAAATGCTGCTGCATATACAGCAGTGAACAGCGTTCGCAACCGTGCCGGTTTGGATAATTTAACTTCTGGTTTATCAAAATTGGATTTTAGGGATGCAATTATTGCTGAAAGAGGCTGGGAATTAGCAGGTGAATATTCGCGTTGGTTTGACCTGATTAGGACTGAAAAAGTGGAAGAAATGGCTGCTTTAAAAGATCCTTTAGACCTTGCACCAAAAGGTTCAGTTGATAAGAGTATTTATCATGCACCAATACCATACAACGAAATATTATTAAATCCGAACTTAGCAAATTCGACTCAGTATTAATTTACAATAAAACTTAATTATTGTACCTTCCTGTTGTTTTAAGACAGGGAGGTACTTTAAAAGGCTGGTTTTTATAATGGAGGAGGTTGTACCTGAATCCTATAAATCAAAATCCGGTATGGTGCTCGTATGTATAAAAATAATGTCTTAATCTGAATAGAATGGTGAAATTAGGCTTAAAAACCAGCATGTTTGTTGTATTCTTTTTTTATTTCTATGGAATGTGTTTCGGTGAGACTATAAAACCAAATACATTAAAACATAGTATAAACGCGTATCATTTTAGTTGGGATGTAAATGAAGATAAGGCAAAAACAACTTTTACAAAGGACCAGACTATTTGGGAAGGAAGCCTTTTACCCGCATTTTGGCTGCTTGATGCAAATGATACAAAAAAATACGTAAAAGCTAAATGTATTTCTGTTGAGGAAATTGATCAGAAAACCACGAAGCTTTTATTAAATTTTGCTGATCTTGGATCAGGAAGTATGCTGGTAAACAAAGAAGATTGGGGAATTTCAGTAAAAAACCTTTATGTAGAATGGGCCGATAAAATTCCCCTAATTATTGATATGTATTTTGGCACATCAGTAATTCCTGCTGGGCGGCAAAGTTTAATGGACAACAATAATAGCACATTTTCTTCCGATTGGTCCTCATTTGGTTTTTGTGTTCCTGGTGCAAAAGAAGGTACTGTTCAAAGTTATTTTAGAATGTGGGATTTTGGGCAAACCAATATTTCGCTTGGAAGTTTTGCCCCATCTATGGGTACTCCGTATGGTGCTGCTTTTCCTCGTCCGGTATTAGCAATGGCAATGGGAAACAATGATGGAATGATGGTATTTGGAACAGGAAATATTCCTGATGCACCAATGACATTAAAAATAAGGTCGTCATTGGGTTGTATTAATTTTTTATACCGCGAAGATTTATGGGGTGCAGGATCAAAAAAAAGGAATTGGGAAAATCCGCTGCGCATAACTTTTGGTAAAAATGCCTGGTTAGCCTTCCGAAGATATTTTAATACGTTTCCTGAAAAAGAAACACTTTCTGTAATTCACCAAAAAGCGGTGTGGAATACCTGGGGCGATTGGCGGAATAAAAAATATCCCATACGGCCAATAACTGATTTTGCAAAAAAAGTTGGCGCCGAAATAGTTGTGACTGACGATCCATGGGAGGAATCACAGGGGTTAGGTAAACCAAATTTAACTTTATTCCCGAACATCTACGATGATTTAAAATATATTTATAAAAACAACATGTCCCATGGAATATGGGAAACACTTGGATGGATTGGTGATACTCTGGCATGCGGATTAAGCTCCGCTGACCTCATTTGCGACATAAATGGGAATCCGTGTATTGGCAGTTGGAATTTTAATCCATTTGCTTCAGGTTATTTTTGTATTGATATCAGTTCGGATAGGGCATGTGAGTTTTTACAAGAACGTACTATCTCTTCCATGAAACTGATGAAACCTTCATTAATTAAGCTTGATTTTGGGTATGGCATGCCTAATCCGAATATAGGAGTACCAAAAGATCCACAAATCAGAGGTGAAAGGTATACCTTTGAACTTTTTAAATTAATTGTTGAGGCTGCAAAAAGTGTCAACCCAGATGTGACAATCATGTATTATGGAATTAGTCCTCTGTTTCATCCATTATCAGATATGGTTTCGTTAGATGACCAGGGCGACATGTGGTATGAAACGAAACAGGGGCACGGCCAATGGACGATCTGGGCCTCTTTGCTTTCTGATAAACAGGTTGCATTAAGTGGTTCTTCAAGCTATGACTGGTTTACCGATGATCATATCATTTTAAACAGTTTTATTCTGGGATCTCCCGGATCAGTATTGGGCACTCAATTAGATGATGGTTCAAATGTGCCCGAAAAATATTTAAACCGGCGATTAGCTATTAACAAATGGTACCGTAAAACCATTCAATGGGAACCATTATGGTTAAATAGTCAGTTGGGTGATTTTAATAATCCTCCAATCATTAAATGTGTCGCCCGTACTGAATTATCTGATGGTAAAAAACAAATTACAGTACTTGTTCTGAATGGTGAAAAAGATAACTCTATAAATGAATTAAAGGCTTTTGAATGGAAGGGTAGGTGGGCGATTGTTTCTCAAACGGAAGATGGGATTTTAGAAACGAATAGATTGGCTGTTATTCCTTTTGATGTTGGTTATTTAAAAATAAAATTACCGGCTAAACCATTTTTAATTAGTGTGTTAAATATAGAAGGAACAAAAGTGTATAACGATTGGGATTGGCAAAATGGCGTATTAGCATTAAATATAAATAAAAGTGATTTGGCTAAAACAGCTGGTTTTGTCATTCAATTTTAGAATTAATCAGCCTATTTAATTAAACCAATGAAAAATTTCAAAAGTATATTATTTTTTTTAAGTATGTTTTTTCTATTAACAGTCGGTTTCACAAATTGTAACATGCAAAAGTCAGCAAGTAAAAAGGCAATTAAAGTATATGAAATTGACAGTATTTGGGCAGGGTGTAGTGCAAATTACGATATGCTTACAGTGCCGCCTTTCCAATTTGTAGCTTATTACGATAGTTCAAGGTATATGACAATTGCCCAACGCCGTTTATCCGAAAATACTTGGATTAAAACCAGGTTACCATCCCAAGTTGAATGGGACTCTCACAATTATATCACAATGGCAATCGATAGTAAAGGTTGTTTGCATGTTTCGGGTAATATGCATGTTGTTCCGTTAGTCTATTTCCAATCGGAAAAACCTTTTGATGTTACAAGTTTTAAACAACAAATATCTTTGGTTGGAAACAAGGAAGAAAAGGTTACTTACCCACAGTTTTTTAAAGCTCCCAATGACGATTTAATTTTTACATACCGTACAGGCAGTAGTGGTAAAGGCAACCAGATTTACAACCGATATAATGCCAAAACCCACGAATGGAGCCGGCTTCTCGACACACCTCTTGTTGATGGAGAGGGAAAATCAAATGCTTACCTGCACGGCCCTATCCTTGGCCCTGACGGATATTTTCACTTGATATGGGTTTGGCGAAAAAATCCTGATGCCAATGCCAATTGTAACATTAGCTATGCAAAAAGCAAGGACTTGATTTTTTGGGAAAAAAGTGATGGTTCTGCGCAACCACTTCCAATAACCATGAGTAATTGTGAAATTATCGATCCAATCCCTATAGGGAACGGATTACTTAATGGCAATACTAAAATTGGATTCGATACTAATGACAGGGTGATTGTTTCTTATCACAAATACGATAAAAAGGGTAATATTCAAATATACAATGCCAGAAATGAAAATGGTAAATGGTTTATTTCGCAGGCAACCAATTGGGATTGGCGGTGGGAATTTGGAGGTTGGGGTTCCATTTCGGCTCGGGTTGGGCTTTCTGAAGTATCAATTGAAAATAAGCAGCTTGTCCAAACTTTTTTTGTTGATACCGTTGGAACTCAAAAATTTATAATAAATAACAAAACCCTTCAAGCTACTACATCCTTAAAATGGAACCCGGTTTATCCACAAATTTTTTTGGATATTTCAGGGGAATTATCCCCTGCTCAGGTAAACACTGTTATAAACACAACTGCCAGTGGATCTTATGTTTTGCGTTGGGAAACATTAAAACGCAATCGGGACAAGGCGTATGATTTTATTCCTGATCCACAGCCACTTCGGCTTTATTATTTCCCAAATAAATAGGTGGTTTCAAACATGATAATAACAGCAATTTAAAAAACTTGATTATGGTTTATTTAAAGGTTTTATTTTGGAATAAGAACAGTGTTGTGAATAATTATTTGTTGTTTTTAGTCCTGTCTTTGGGTTTAATAATTCCATTTTCTTTATCCGGACAAATAAAATGGGACAATGGGAAAAAAGCCGCCATTGTTTTATCGTACGACGATGGTTTGGATTCACATTTGAATATTGCCATTCCGCAACTTAATTTATTTGGGTTTAAAGGTACCTTTTTCCTTTACGGGCATATTCCTGAAGAAAGGTTTACTGACTGGAAAAATGTAAATGGCCAAGGCCATGAATTAGGCAACCACTCACTTTACCATCCTTGTAAAGGAAATGATGGTGAATCACATTCTTCACGTTTTTATTCTGAAAATTACGATGTCCCTTCTATTATAAGGGAGATTGCGCAAATGAACAAATTACTTTTTGCGATTACTGGCGAAAAGCCAACCAGTTATGCTTACCCATGTGGTGAAACGGTGGTTGGGGGAGTTGATTATTCCGATTCATTGCGGCAATCGGGTTTAGTAAGGTTTGCCAGAAATGGCAGGGCTCCAAAGGGTATTAATAATGGTGACGATTTGAATATTTTTAAAGTACCTGGTTTTGGTGTTGCACCCGGATCAACATCGAAAGAGCTTATTAACTATGCCACAGAGGTACTAAAAACAGGAGGACTGGGTATTTATATTTTCCATGGTGTTGGAGGAGATTATCTATCGGTGGATGCAGAAGAACACCACCAGCTATTAGAATTTTTGGAAGAGCACAAAAATGAATATTGGGTAACAACCTTTAGTGATGTTATGAAATTTATTCAGAATAAAAAATAATAATTTATGAAAAATTTGACTCTGGCAATAAGAACATTTGGAATTTCAGCTTTAATAGTCATTTTATTAACGAGTTTAAGTGTATCAGCCGTTAATAAAAACAATTCAATAGTCCATATTAAGGAAGTGTATAAAATTATTGATACCCTCAATTTGGAGGTAGATATTTTTTATTCCGTTGAAACCTTAGAAAAAACCAACAATGCAGCCATTGTTTTTTTTCACGGAGGAGGTTGGGCATATGGTTCCCCCCATGAGTTTTTTACGACCTGCCAGCACTATGCCAAACTGGGTATTGTTTGTTTTAGTGTCGATTACCGATTATCCATCGAAAATGGGGTTGTTCCACATAAAACAATAAGCCCCATTGAATGCCTGATGGATGCAAAATCTGCCTTTCGCTGGGTGCGTGAAAATGCAAAAAAGTGGCATGTCGATGAAAATAAAATAGTGGCTTGTGGCCAATCAGCCGGAGGCCACTTGGCAATTTCGACCGCAGTGATTGATTCATTTAATGAACAATCGGATAATATAGCTATTAGCTGTGTCCCTAATGCAGTAATGCTTTTTTCGGCTACGGTAAATTGTATTGAACAATGGTGCGACCGCTTACTTGCTGACCGTCGAAATCAAATATGGAATTTATCGCCTGCCCATAATTTAAAGGCAGATTTGCCTCCAATGGTACACTTTCATGGCACCGATGATCAAATGGTTCCTTATTGGTCCGTTTCACTTTTTGATGAAGAAACCCGGAAATTGGGTAATTATTTCGAACTCCATACATTCAAAAACAGAAGGCATTACCTGGGTGATGGAAATCCAAAATATTCGCGCTATTTCGATGACGAAATTTTAGAGGTAGCCGATGAATTTTTACGAAAGTTTAATTTTTTAGATTAAAAAACATGAAACCCAAATTATATCTAACATTTGTTTTATTGTTGTTTGTTTTTGTCAGCCAGTGTTTTACAGGCGAAATTGTAAGTCCGGAGAAAACAATCCAGAAAGAAACATTTACCATTTTTCAAACACCATTTTATGCCCTGGCATTTGTAAATGAATACCCAAAGTTGGCTTATTTTAATATTGAATCAGGCGGAAGAAGTACCCGTTATATGGATAAATCCTTATTGCGTTCAGGACTGGGAGGAACCCTGACTTCAAAGGATTTTAATAATAGTGCCCTCAACTGCAAATCGGAAAGTACAAAAAAGGGAATATTATATCATTCGATAGAAGTTGAAAAAAATAAGGAAGTTGATTTTAATGTTTTAACAAATGACGATCGTACGTTTGAATTTACTTTTACTTCACAAAAAAATAGTTTAAACGAAGATTTTTTTAAAATAGCCACTGCACCCGATATTGCACCAGTTAGTATTTGGGCTGAAAAAAGCAACATACAACCTTCAAATCAATACGATACAGAAGTTTCGTATTATTTTCCTGAGGTACGTAAGGCTTCATTTAAACTGCCTGCTGTTTTTCATTTTCCCGATTATGGGTTGGTAAGGGTAGAGTCGGATAATAAATCCGTTTACATTCAGGAGCATATTATTCCTGATTATAGCAATACCGGCCTGGCTTTAGGCCCATATAACCAGGGGCCACATTCCGGTTTTCGGGCTTATCATAAAGGTACAGTTTTGGTATCTTTCCATACAATCGAAAATATTAAGGAGGCCCGTTTGCGATTTACTGTTCTCGATGAAAATTATCCTAAAATAGTAGGTTGCGATTTTTCTGATTCCCGATTTGATGGATTAAAACGGTGTTGGCAAAATTCTTTTCCGGTAAATCCATTACAACAGTGTATGGGCGATAATATTTTACTAAACGGAATTGCACATCTGGCTATGCAAAATAAAGCCGATAAATTAGTATTTACCCCTGATTTGCCTGGTGCCGAAAGTATGAAAGATGCTTTAAAAAGGGCATTGGGAAAAACTTTTTCGGAAAGGGTAAAAGATAATGGGCGGATTGATGATTATGGGTGGGAGAGTACCGAAATAAGCCTCATAACACTTTACGATTATTTACTGATTACCAACGACTGGGCGTTTGTAAATAAACATCTTTTAAATATAAAAAGGGCGGTTCAATCAGTTTTGGATACCAATATTGATGGAGATGGTATTTTTGAATCGCCTTTTAATGGCAACCATTTTGAATCTAACAGAGCCAGCTTAAATTGGTGGGATGATTTTGCGTTTGGCCATAAAGATGCATACGTTAATTTAAAAGCTTACCGTGCCCTAAAATGTATGAATGAAGTTTTTGACTTGCTTGGGTTTGGAGAAGAATTGGGTGCTATAGCAAATAAACTTCAGCAATTTAAAAAGAATTTTCACAAAACTTTTTTTAATCCTGAAACTGGTGTTTATGGTGGTTGGGTGAGTGAAGACGGAAAAATGCACGATTATATGTTTTCTTTCGTAAATGGGATGGCTATAAACCAGGGATTGGTTGAAGAAAATTTGGCAAAAGATATTCTTCAAAAACTTCTTAATCAAATGGAAAAGGAAGGCTACGATTTTGTTTATGGGGTTCCGGGGCCAACAATACCGGTTGATAAGTCGGACCATCACGGCTGGGAAGAAATGACCCGTTGGGGGCGTTACGAAAATGGTGGTTTATGTGGGCAAACGGCTTACCATTTTATACAGGCAATGTACAATGTGGGAATGCGCCATAAAGCCGATGAAATACTCTTTAAAATGATGGCAACTTTTGAAAGGGAGCCAACTCACTCAGGATTATTTCCGGGGTATTTACAAAGTGTTGATTGGCGTACAAAGGGTGGAGCACCAACTGGTTACAATTATTTAGCCGATAATTATTATTTTTTACTGGCAGCAGTAACCGGGTTTTATGGAATAAAATATCCTGAATTAAAAAAACCAGAATAATATGGGTAAAATAACAATTAAGCGAATACTGATAATCGGAAGTATTCTGTTTGTACAAGGAATGGCATCGTGCAAGTTTGAACAAAATACAGATAAAATTCGACCAAATATTCTGTTTATAGCAGTCGACGATTTACGTCCCGAGTTGGGGTGTTATGGACAAAAACATATCCTCTCGCCGAATATTGACAAACTGGCTAGTGGGGGTTTAACTTTTAAAAATGCTTATTGTAATGTACCTGTTTGTGGTGCTTCGCGTGCCAGTTTGTTAACAGGCATTAGGCCAACTGCCAACAGGTTTGTAGGTTATGATACTTATGCCCAGTTTGATGCTCCAGACGCCATTTCGTTGCCCGAACATTTTAAAAATAATGGGTATTATACTGTTTCTTTAGGAAAAGTATTTCATCATATCGATGATATTTCTGAAAGTTGGTCGGAAAAACCATGGAGCCCTGCTGAA
>CAXXYG010000008.1:0-13212 GCA_963666575.2 Prolixibacteraceae bacterium | reverse complement strand
GCACGGATTATAAAACGCTGCAGCAGAAGCAATAATTCAATCATCTTTGAATGATTAATTTATCCATATAAATTTGTTGTTCTTGGGCTTTTATTTTGATCATATAAACTCCGGTTTCCAACTCAAAATTAAAGGATAATTCTTTAGAATAAATATTCTCAACGCATTTACAAACCTGCCCAGATTGGTTAATAACTTCAAAACTTAGAATATCTTTTATTGACCTAAAATGTACTAATCCTGAACTTGGGTTGGGGTACATCCGAACATTATTTTTGGAACTTAAAGGTTTATTTGAAAGTAGGAGATTGCATTGCTCACAAAATCCATTATTCTTTTCTGTATAACACACAAGATGCGAATTCTGCTCAAATTGAAAAAAGAAAGGATTCATAAGTCCCGAAGAAAAACCAATGCCCTCAATAATTTTCTGATAAATAAATGAGCTATCGTTAAGATTATAAGACCTGTGGAATTTCCCACAGTATTCAACAGAATCTATTGAAAGAACCACCAATGGCGCTGTTTGAAATTCATTTGAGCCATACCCATTTTTAATAGTATCCCCTAGTGATAGGTTAAAATCATAAATAATACTTGGCTCATTATTGTTTTTATCAATGAATTCAACTTGCCTGTTTTCGTTATTACGAATTGCACCACAATAGCGGTTATAAACAATCGAAGCATAAGGATTTCCGTAGCTTGTTTTTATTCTATATTCCATAAATTTAAAGTACCTGGCATCATCAATAATTGTATCACCGTCGGTATAATATTGAATATCATAAGTTTGTATTTCTCCTCCAAAAATTCCTTCGTGACAAATCCAAATACCATTTTCAAAATCGAATGGAGTATAATCCTGTGCAAACAAATTTATTTGAATCACGACTGCAATTAGAAATAAAAAAACTTTTCTCATTCGATACAATTTTTGTCTTCCCTTTTATTGGCAGGACTATAAGTCCGCGCCAGAATTCGAATATATTGTTGGCTCATTGTCTTTTAGTTTAAAATAGAATCTAGGTTATTTTTTTCTCCCCTCACACGATACAATCGTGCGAGAGCGAGTGCAGTAATATGGTCAAGTTTGTTTTCATTCTATTGTTATGAACAGGTAAGAATTTAAAGTCGCATGCAGCTATATTTTTTTCCAGAATTCCCACCATTTCTTAGTTCCGTTTTCAACTAAATCTTCTTCAATCCAATTCCCATTTGAATCTTTTATCCATTTTTTATCAATTCCGTCCAAGGTTATTTCAGCTCCAGCTCCATTATCCAATTGTTCAATTAAGCTTTCATCAAACCAAAATGATTCTTTAATATCGTCAAAGTAAACATTTAGGGCAAAATCTTTATCTGTTTGCCCAATCACTTCAACTTCCGTCAAACTGGGTGTTGTGTGTCCATATATTTCACCTATTCTCTCAGCTAGTCCTTTTTTTTCAGTCTCTGGGCAACTTTTAATTTTCACTTTATTTCCGAACGTTTCAAACATTTTTCAAAATCCTCTTTACTTTTCTTACTGTAGCTGCATATTTACAATCTATGCTTTTGACATGAATAATAAATACGCGCCTGCGCTCGGGTTCACTTAATATACTTTGCTTAAAAAATCCGGGGGTTGCAGTTCTTTTTCTGAATCGCTTTCACTGTGTGCAGCCGGGTTTCAAACAATGTCCTTAAAATTAGGAATAAATACAGGAAATAGCAATTGTGGGAGGCTTATTTAGCAATTTAAAAAATCCTTGTCATAAGACAACCAACGAATTTTTAATAAACCAGCCCAATTTTGGGCGATACGATTTTTAAATCTTTTATTTTTTCAAACTCATATGGAGCTTGCCGCTCAATTTTATACGTTCTCTTATAAAAACCCAGATGTAAAAAACTCTCGTACCAACTAATCTCACAACTTTTGCCGATAATTTTCACAACAGGTTCAAATCTTTTCGTCAATAACTTCTTTAGTTTTTTAAAATCATTCTTTTCAATTGTAAAATCGCTTGATGTATTATAAAAGTTATATAGCCTTTCCATCTCTTTTCTGGAAAATATCACATTGCCTTTCGTATAATTCGAGTGCCATTTTAAAGCAAAGTTTTCACCAAATAAATGAAAATAGAGGTATTGTAAATAACCAAATTTACTATCGTCGGGAATAATATTGTTTTTTGCTTTGTTTACAGAATCTTCGGCAAACCCAAAAAGGATTTCATCACGTCTAAAATCGTTTACATCTTTCGGAATATCCGACTTATCGTACCCGCTACTTTTATAGAAATTATCGAGATGTTGTTCAATAAAATCTTCAATTATTAAAGAATCATGACGAACATACAAAGCTGGCTGGCCATAAGTCCCAAAATCACAATAAGTGTAATACAGTTTTAGGTTTGGTTTTAATTCTAATTTATCAAACAATCCAAAATAGCTTGGTAGGTTAAATGTTGTGGTATCAATTGAAAAGTATTTTGGAGGTTGTTCTGCTTTAAGTATTACCTGATCCTGGTAACTCTTTATTTTTTCAATAAATGCAAAATAGGATTGACAATTAGCATCATAATTAATGGTCAATAACAGTATAAATATCGATATTTTACGAATTGTATTAATCATTATTTACTGTTCTCAAGTATTGGTTGTGAGCTTGATACTTTTTTAAAAAAACCATCTGCAATCACAGCATGCCCAAATCCACAACCACAGTTAAAATTATCTGCTTTTTCTTTTACAACAACCCCGTTCTTCGAAAAATCAAATTTAATCTGACAAGATGGATCAATCTCAGGAATGGTATAAATCGCACTATTCCTATAATATTTTAAAGTGTCAACAAAAGAGCCAGAATTGTAACTTGGTGCACCTTTGCAAATCATAAATGCCATAACGATTTTGTCTTTGTTGATTTTTTCAACTTGAATATTCCCAAAATATCCATACGTATCGTCCCCTATTATCTCTGTTTTGCTTTCAAGTTCGTATGTTCCTGTTGGGTCCACATAGCTTGGTTGACATGACAAATTTATCAACAAAATCCAGCCCAATAATATGTAAATTATCTGTTTCATAGTCTTTTTATCAGCCAAAATATTTTGAAATTCGATTTTCTATATATTGCTCATAATCTATAATTTAATCCGATTCCAAAATTTATAGGATTATATGGCAAATCCCTGTCTGTGTTCGTGAATTTGTAAATGAATGTTCCTCCAAGTTTTACATTAACCTTTAGCTTCTCGCCTCCAAACCTGATAAATCCAACTGGCTCAACTAATATACTTTTATCGTGATAAGAATTAAATGGACCAGTATCCGAAATCCAGCTATAATAATTTTTATCGGCTAAATTTGAATGAAGACACCCGGCTTTTAGACCAATCCCTGTCTCCATATTTGATGTATTGCTTGCAATTTTGCCGAAATTAAATTGTCCAAAATAGAGCTGATAATCACCTAATAAGTTGCCTGGGTTCGCATCTTTATATGCATTTCCATAGCCATAGCCTAACCCACCATAAAGTTCCAAAATAGTATTATCTCCCCTATTCCGGTATATTCCCGATGCAACCTGAACATAGTATTTGTCATCTGCCCCAGCGCTCCCAAATCCCTGAACTGCAATTTTATTGGTCAATCCGTATGAAATTGTTGCATTGGCTGAAGGAACAATTGAAATTCCGGCATCCACCCTTAAATCATTTTTTTCACTGATCAAGGGAACGTCGGTTGTCATTGGATGATAAACCGAGTTACATGACATTGTTAATGAAACCAAGAAGCTATAAACCAGTATTTGTTTTTTCATATTTGCAGGACTTCATTTATTATTGAGCCTAACTTGTATTGAGCGACATCAACATGCAAGGATAGATTTTCAAGTCACCAAACAATTGAATCTTGTGGTTTTATAATGGCACAGACTTGCAAGAGGCTATCTAAAAAGTTAAATTACTATTCATTTTGCTTACAAAATGAATATTGCATTTAAAACAGAACTCTGATTTTACAGGTTTTGGAGATAATTACGGATTAAAATCTGTGTATATCAGTTGAATCTGCGGTATCTATGTTCCATTGATTTTAAATTGTAAGTTTAATCCTACGAACTTTGCTTTTTAGACAGCCTCCATTATTTATTGTTTTTCAATTACAGGGAATTTAAACTTCAATTACGTAATTTTTTATTCTTTATTTTAGTTGATTTTAGACTGGCAGATTTATCACCAACGCTCCAGTCAAAATAACGAAGAGTTCCTTTATAAAATCCGGTAATTCTTTTACCATTCTCACTCGTACAGTCAATTGTTATCGTATATTCATTTCCACTTTTTGAAACGCTAACAGTTCCTCCGGCAAAATCAAAATCCTCTTCATCAGAATTTTCTTCTTGCTCTGAATCATAATTAATTGTACAACCTCCATCGTCAAAAGTTCCAATTGGGCAAGGCTCGGTTAAAGTAAATACATAATCTTCAGTATCAAGGGCATTTCCGGTTGTTGAGAACAACTCGAAATAAATACCATGCCCTTCACCAACCAATTCCCAATCATCGTCTTCAGCTTGCAAGGTTAAACCTTCTGAATAGAGCGTTAAATCAGTATTAAAGCCATAGTGCCAACTATTGTCATCGTCTGCTCCATAATTTTCTAAAATTCCTGCGGATAGATCATATTCAGTATCGCCAATTTTAAAATAATTCTTGGTTTTAGAATTATTGTCGTCGTCTTTTTTACATCCTAAGAGTAATGTACCAGCTAAAAGCACTGCTGTTAACAGCTTCGTCGTTTTTTTCATGTTTAAAAATAATTTGTTAATAATTTAGTTTTTTACAATTTAAAATACTTCATTTATTCTTGAGCTGAAAATTTATAACATAATTTCATTGCTGGCTCAGCTAGCGCAAAATTGCAAACTATGCAATATTTTGGCATGGGACATAACCTAGAATTTATAATTAATATTATTCAATCCAATCAAATGAATTAATAGTAATTCCCCTATAACAATCGTCCGCACATCCTTTTGGAACAAATCCACAAATTGTCATTAGTCCATTAATTTCTGTCTGAAAATATATGTTATTATTTTCTTCGTCTACTACTAAATAATCGCTTGCACAGCTAGTGTATAACTCGTCAATTGTCATGGGGGCTGCTCCTTTATCATGAGTCCCCAAATCATTTTTTGTTTCGAGATATGCATCAATTATTTCATTTGGATTATTAGGATAGTCTACATGGTACTCTTGATAAATTCTGGATACTACCTCACCATTTATAATTTTCAATTCAGTAGTGCAACTAAAACCTGTCCATGAAGAAAAAGTTGTCTGGTAAATATAAGAGTTCCCATTTTGGCTTTTTAAATAACTCCATTTATCATAACTCTCTGAATAAGAAATTCCATTATGACCAGACATATGTGTTAATTCAGATAACCTGTTCTCTATTGAATCATCACTTTTTTTGCATGAAAAAAGAAGAATTAGACCTAAAAATAATAGTTTTTTCATTTCTTATATTTTAATTAAATATTCCTTTTTATACTAGTTCTCAGATTATTGTATTATGCAATATTATACCAACGCGAATTTGCAATCTGTATTAATATTATTTACAAACCATTAGCTCTGGAGTTTAATTAAGTTAAATATATGTTTTGCTTAAAAAATCCGGGGGTTGCAGTTCTTTTCTGAATCGCTCTTGCTGTGTGCAGCCGGGTTTCAAACAATTTGCCTAAAAGTAAAAATAATAACAGGAAATAACAATTGTATCACTCTTTATTTTGTTTCTAAAAAATAGTGCCTAAATTTAGTTCTCCAACTAAATTACTCATCTTATGAAAGCAAAATTTAAACTATCATCCCCAATCTTTGTACAATTATTATTAAGCTTGTTCCTTATCCTTCCCTTTTCACAAACTGGTTTTTGTCAGGGACCACGAACCGAGGTTGCCGGCATTCCGGTGAACTACGATGAAAGCAAAGTGCCGGAATATTCACTGCCCGATGTCCTGCAACTGGAAAACGGGGACAAGGTTAAAGATGCTGAAACCTGGATTTCGCAACGAAGACCGGAGCTCATCCGCTTATTTGAGAACGAACAATTTGGTAAAATGCCCGATCGTAGCCACATGCATTATAAGGTGCAGGAAGCAGGTACCCCCGTGCTTAAAGGAGCTGCCATTCGAAAACAGGTGACCATTTATTTTACCGAAGATACCTCGAATTACAAAGCCGATTTGCTTATTTACCTGCCTGCGCAAACCAAATCTGCCCCTTTGTTTTTATCCATCAATTTTGCACCGAATTCATTATCGGTTGAAGACCCGGGTGTTCTCGAAGGAATGATGTGGAACCGTGAAGGCAAGCGCATCCCAACTTCCGAAGGACGGAAATTCGGGACCATGAACGTACAAAAATTTATATCAGAAGGAATTGGGGTGGCTTGTATTTATTACGGCGACATTGAACCTGATTTTGCAGATGGCTTAAAATACGGCATCATTGGGCACTACTTAAAAGAAGGCGAAACATCGCCGAAATCCGATGAGTGGGGGGCAATTTCTGCATGGGCATGGGGACTGAGCTGTGCCATGGACTACTTGGAAAGCGATCAGCAAATCGATTCCGATAAAATTGCCCTTTACGGTGTATCCCGCCTGGGGAAAACTGCTTTATGGACAGGTGCCCACGATGAACGTTTTGCCTTGGTAATTGCCAGTTGCTCAGGCGAAGGTGGAGCCGCTATTTCGCGCCGCCAGTATGGGGAAACCATTAAGCACATGATTGATTCAACGCGCTATTTTTATCAGTTTTGTGCCAACCGCTCCAAATATGGTGATGACCCAAATACTTGTCCGGTTGATGCGCACATGTTGGTAGCCTTGGTCGCTCCGCGGCCTCTCTTGCTGCAAACTGGAAACACCGACTATTGGTCAGATCCTAAAGGTGAATTTGTGTCGGCTGTAGCTGCCGAACCAGTTTATAATTTGTTTGGCAAAAAAGGACTGGAAACCAATGAATGGCCGGCTGCCGGTACCCCGATATTAAATGACCTGGGGTATTTTATGCACGATGGTGGGCACGGTCCAATACCAAGTGATTACGATATTTATATCGAATTTTTAAAGAAGCACTTTTTAAACCAGTAACTAACACATAAATTTTCAATACCTAAACCATGAAAACCTTACCCATAATTCTTTTGCTTGGTATTTTGCTTTCAACAGTGAATGCCCAGGCACAATTGCCCCCCGTATTTGGATCGGAATATGAAGGGAAAACCCAAAACGATGAACTGACTCGTACCTACATTTCGCCTTTGAGAGTTGTGTGGAAATCGGACACAACGGGGGAATTTATAAAAAACAGCGAGGTACTTTTAAAAATGGGCAACAGTCAATCGGATATGAGCCGTCAAACCCGATTCTGTAATATACAATCTACCGAAACCGACACGGCAAGCATTTTACTGGACTATGGCAAAGAATTGCACGGCGGGCTCCAGTTGGTTTTGGGCGGCTCATCGCGACGTGAACCTTCACTGGTGCGCATCCGTTTTGGCGAATCGATTGGCGAAGCAAACAGCAATACCTACAATTCCGACTGGCTTATGGGATTCTCAACCGACGACCATGCCAAACGCGATATTATTGTGGAAATACCCAGAACAGGCTTGTTTGAAATTGGGAATACCGGATTTCGTTTTGTGCGTATTGACTTGCTTCAGCCCAATAGAAGGATCAACCTGAAAGAAGCCCGGGCAATATTACGCTACCGCGACATTCCCTATCTTGGTTCGTTTAAGTGCAGCGATGCCCGTCTTGATTCTATCTGGCTAACAGGGGCTTACACAACCCATCTTAATATGCAGGAATATCTTTGGGACGGAATAAAACGCGACCGTTTGGTTTGGTTGGGCGATTTTCACCCCGAGCTGGTAACCATCACCAAAGTTTTTGGCTACAACGAAGTGGTTCCCAAAAGCCTTGACCTTGCCTGCGAGCAATATCCGCTCCCTAATTGGATGAACGGAATGAGTTCGTATTCAATGTGGTATTTAATTATACACCATGATTGGTACCAGCAAAACGGGGATTTGGATTTTCTAAAAAAGCATCAAAACTATATCGCGGGTTTAATTGATCAAATTGACTCAGAAATAAGCGAAGATGGAACAGAAGATTTAAGCAAATTCCGGTTTTTAGACTGGCCATCAAGCCCAAACCAGGAAGGTGTTGAAGCAGGTTACCGTGCACTTTTGGTGTGGGCGCTTAAAGATGCTAAAATACTGTGCGAGGTGCTTGGCGAAAAAGCGGCTGCCCAAAAATGTGTTTCGGCTATCAATAAATTAAATAAAAAAGTAATGGGACATAACAACCTGAAACAAGCTGCTGCTTTAATGGCAGTTGCTGGTATTCTGGATGCAGACAAGGCATGCAACGATGTTATTGCCATAAACGGTGCAGCAGGTTTCTCCACATTTTATGGTTTATACATGCTAGATGCCCTTTCGATGGCAGGAATGCACAACGAAGCATTGGATATTATTGATGCCTATTGGGGTGGAATGCTCGATATGGGTGCCACCACCTTTTGGGAAGATTTTAATATCGAATGGATGGAAAACTCTGCCCGTTTGGATGAATTTACACCTGAAGGGAAAAACGACATCCATGGTTCGTTTGGTGCCTATTGTTACCCGAGCTATCGCCATAGTTTATGCCATGGCTGGTCGTCGGGGGTAACCGCCTGGCTCACCGAAAATGTGCTTGGGATTACCATTGCCGAAGCAGGTTGCAAAAGCATAAAGATTGAACCTCACCTCGGCAAACTTGATTGGGCAGAAGGAAGTTTCCCTACCCCCTTTGGAATAGTAAAAGTGAAACACACAAAACTTCCGAATGGTGAAATAGAAACAAAAGTTGATGCACCAGAGGGGATTACTGTTTTATAAGTCAAATACTTGCTAATAGCTTAAAGAACCGTTTCTTTAATAATTTGAAAAGAAGGAACGGTTCTCTTTTTGCCCTTTAAATGGCTAATACTAATTTATTGCCCTACTTTAGGGGTATTTCAATAAATTCCAAACAACAAATTTTAATTGTTACTTTTGCGGCAAATTAAAAAATACTGTTGTGGAAAATTTTAAGGAACTTGGAATCGGAAAAAATTTCGTCAAAGGATTAAATGAATTGAACATTGTTACCCCAACTGAAATTCAAAGGCAGGTAATTCCATTGCTGTTGGAAGCGGATACAGACTTGGTAGGACAAGCCCAAACCGGGACTGGAAAAACCGCTGCCTACGGATTACCAATGCTCCATAGGATTGATCCACAACAAAAAGTTGTTCAAGGGCTGGTATTGTGCCCTACACGTGAACTGGGGCAACAAATAGCCAAGCAATTTTTTAAATACACCAAATACACCACTAAAATTTTCACAGAAGCGGTTTATGGGGGCAAACAAATTGAATGGCACATAAACGCTTTGAAAAAGCCTACCCATATTGTTGTAGCAACACCCGGAAGGTTGATCGACCTGGTAAAACGCGAAGCAGTTGACCTGAGCAATGTTAAAATGGTGGTTTTAGACGAAGCCGACGAAATGCTAAGCATGGGTTTTAAAGAGGAACTGAATGAGATACTCGGATATTTATCATCGGTGAAAAATAAGTGGCTATTTTCTGCTACAATGCCCGATGGTATCCAGAATATGGTAGAACAACACCTTTCGCCCGATGCCCACCGAATTGAAGTTAGCGGTAAAAATGTGATCAATAAAAACATTGAACACCAGTTTGTTATTTGTGATGAGAATGAAAAAACACAGGTATTGGTTCAATTTTTAAAATCGCAGCATAAAAACCGCGGCGTGGTATTCTGTAAAACCAAAAGCATTGCGCAAAATCTGGCTAAACAGTTAAAAGCCCGAAACATCGCGACCGATGCTATTCACGGTGATCTACTGCAAAAAGAACGTGATAAAGTGATGCGAGCTTTTAAGAACCAAAGCCTGCAAATACTGGTTGCCACCGATTTGGCAGCACGCGGACTGGATATTGAAGCACTGGCATTTGTGGTACATTACCAATTGCCCGATAAAGACGAATATTATACGCACCGAAGCGGAAGGACTGCCCGTGCAGGAAGGGACGGAATTTCGTTGAGTATTGTTACCAATTTTGAGCTGAAACAAATCAGGTATTACGAAAAACTATTGGGTATTCACTTTAACCAGATCAGGCAAGTGAAATAGCAGACTGGTTACTGGTTGCTGGTTAGTCTTGAGACTTGAGACTGGCTACTTGTTACTTGAAGCTTAAAGCTTAAAGCTAGTTCCAGCTAAACCATTCATCAAACTGTAGCTCATCCATTGGGGTTGGAATGGCAATATCGTGGTTCCATTTGATAGTCTCAACGTCTTTTTTAAATTCACTGTTCGAATAAAAATCAAAAAAATCCTTATACATCACTCTCCTCCTTAAAAATTACTTGAACTTCTTCTTTTCCTTCTTCTGATGTCAATTTATAATCGGTGGATATGGACAGCTTTAACGCTTCTTTTGCTGCCAGACTGACCAATTTTTCGCCTAAATTTGCTTTAGATTCCTGGTCACAATCTTCGTTAAAATGAACCATTACCAGATTTGAGTCATGCTCATGAAAACGAAATAAAAATGCTGTATGGTTCACAAATACCAAATCTTCGTATTGATATTCCAACTGGTAACCTGAACTCTCAATCAGGTTCATTAATTTTCCTAGTGGCCTTAATGCAATATTTTGTTCCATAATTTCCTCTTTAACTTGTAACAAGCATTACATATGCCTGTTTTACTTGTTTTAAAATATTGTGGTCAACCTCATCAGCACATTTTACAACCTGTAAATTAAATGCTTCTTCAAACTCCTCGTCCGTAAACTCAAGGTCCAGTTCTTTTAAATATGCGCGAACCTCATCCGCCGATCCTAAACCGGCCAGATATTGACGAAGCTTATCTTCCGCTTTGTAAATTTCTGTGAAATAGATAGCATTTTGTATCGACATCGCATATATTTTTATACAAACATCGAAATTATACAATTAAATATATCTTTTTGATAGTTTAATTATTCGACATTAAACAATTTGTTTACATACGGGTAATTTTACAAGAAGAATGTTTGTTGTAATCAAAACGCTTAGGTTTTATAAATAATTTACATTACCACCCGTATTGAAAATTACCTTAAAAAACCTATAAACAACTGATATATTACAAGTTAAAACAGATGAATTACGCCAGCAATTTGCCACAAAGACTCAAATACACTAAGGAGCACAAAGCTAATTTTTTAATGAAACCATTATGCCTGGAAAAAGTACAAGTCAACTATTGAATGTCTTCAGTTTGGAATAATGGAAATTCGACGAAAAAATATTTTAGATGAAGGGCGCAAGCTTCAAGCCTTCGTCAAACAAAAATTCTTATGAGAACTAATCCAGAATAATATCTGGAGAGGGATTTTAAATCATCATTCAGAAAAAATCTATGTATTTACTACTTTCATCCCAATACTCAAGAAGTTTAAACGGCACTTTTTAGAATAATGTCGCCTTCGTTTACGCCTAGCTCCTTTGCAATAATTTGGCACTTAGCCTTAAGAAGAAAAAATACCGGCTTATCGGTACCCGACAACCCCTCGAAATTGCCCTGCCCCTTGCTAATAATCATATCAGCTTCGTTGAATTTCGAAAGGAACCTTTTATTGCACAATTTTAAAATCGTAGCCGGGGCCGTTGAGCCGGAAGAGATAATATCAGCGACTTTTTCAATACCCGAATCAATTGCATCTTGTTTGGTCACATCATTAATAACCGGAATACCCCTCACCACAAAATTCACGGGTTTTCTAAGCTCTTCAATGAGTACTTTGTCAAAAACCGATTCCCCGGCATTATCACCCAGGTACAAAACAGAGCGTGCTTTTTGCAGGGCAGTTTTAAATTTGAGATAATCGAAAATGGCAAATTCCTGGTTAAGGGAGCGAACCAAATTTTTATAGATATTGAATTTTTTATTGACCCCCATATCAATAATATTTCCAGCAATTGCAATGCGAATGGCGGTTAATAGTTTATCCTCGGAATACTCCACTGTTTCTTTTAGTTCGGGATATAAAGAAAGGCTTTCGCGGATATGCTGCTGTTTTAGGTCTTTGTACGGATCGATTTGCCCAATTGTTTTCCTAATTTCTTTATAGATAATATTTGCCATTTCCGGAGGATTATTTTGCATTTTAAAGTGCTTAATTTTAGCTCCAATGGTATCTAACAATGCTTTTATCTGAACATCTTCCATGCCTGCTGCCCTGCCAGTGTTCAGTGCCTGCTGCATAAAACAAGGAATACAATCTAGGTATGTTTTCATGGTTAAAGTTGGTTTATCCAATTACAAAAAAGGATGCCAAAACCTGTTTGAAATGCCGCATTAAACAACAAAGCAGGAAATGGCATCGGGATATAGAATTGTTAATTTTTATTCGCTTGCAATAATTTCATGGAAGCGTTTTCAGCAGCTTTTAAAAGTGGATAACCCGCTGGCGAGGCCGTTAATAAAGGATGGGTACCAATCTGCGCAGTAAGCAGTGAATTAATACTCATCCTGTTTTGAATGATAAAGCCAATAAGGTTGGTAAGTTCACCCACCGAAAGGCCTCCAAATACTTCGCCACCAAGGATAATTCCGGCTTCCCTGCCCACAATCAGTTTTACAAACTGCTGATGTGTATCTTCCAAAGATCCGGGATGCCTGTCAATTCCTTCGGCAATTCCTGTTACAATATCAAAACCTGCATCTTTAGCCATGGTTTCTGTTAACCCCGCAACACCAAAACCTGAACCTCCAAGTGCTGTTGCAAATATTGAAATGGTCCCGCTAAAGGTTTTTATGGCTGATAACTTGAAAAGGTTCATTCCGGCAACCCTGGCTTCAGCACAAGCAGTTGACGCAAGCATTACAGCACTTGGCTGGCGTGTAAGAAAGTCACGTTTCTCGGCACAATCGCCAATGGCAAAAATATCGGTATCATCGGTGCGCATGTATTCATCCACTTTAATAAAACCTTTGTTGCTGATTGGAATATGCGATGCAGCAGCAAGTGTTGTATTTGGGCGGTAGCCCATCGCCAAAATCACTGCATCGGCTTCCAGGGTTTTAT
>CAXXYG010000007.1:0-75091 GCA_963666575.2 Prolixibacteraceae bacterium | reverse complement strand
CTCGGGATTTTAAGTCGGTCAGTACACTAAGCCAGAAGTTAGCCCCTTCACTTTCGGAGATATACATCCCGATCAGGTCTTTTCGACCTTCTTTGTTTACTGCCAATACGTTGTACACAGCACGGCTTACCACTCTGCCTTCATCCCTGACCTTGTAGTGCATCGCATCAAGCCACACAATCGTGTACAGCGATTCAAGTGGTCGGCTCTGCCACGCTTTAACCTGTGGGATAACTCGCTCTGTTATCTCGCTTAATGTGGAATGCGAGATGTCTACATCATACATCTCTTTGATGTGGTTGGAGATGTCACGAAAACTCATCCCCAGACCATATAACCCAATGATTTTTGGGGCAAGATTATCTGCCAGTACTGTTTCCCGTTTTTTCACCAGTTGTGGTTCAAAACTGCTGTTGCGGTCTTGTGGTGTAGTAATCTCAATTTCTCCTGAATCGGTTTTCAGGGTTTTACTTTTCTTCCCATTGCGCTTGTTGCCTGAAATTCGCTCAAAATCATCCAAATGGGAATTCATCTCCGCATCAAGGGCACTTTCTATAAACTCTTTTAGTAAAGGTGCAAAAACACCATCTTTTCCTGTTAGGGATTGTCCTGTGCGTAACTGCTCAATGGCTTTGTCACGCATCTCTTTAAATTCTTCGCTTTCCATAATTTCTCTGTCGTTACAAAATTAATATTGTTAGACAGAGTTCATTTTACAGTCTCTTTATTGTTTTTGTTGGGTTTTCTCTATCAACGGACAATTGCATGTTACGTAAGGGTTTGCATGTGATTCTTCGTCCGCATACAAACGAGAGAATGAGCGGAAAACCGCTGCTGGCATACCACTGAAACCCTTATGGAATATGCAAAATGTTATTGCCAGTTTTTAATTTGGAAATTCAGTTTCTGCATCATTAATATTTTCAATATTTGTAAACCATCCGAGTGCTTTGACATCTTTTTTTATTTCCTCTTCCAACGATTTAGGATATTTCTCAATATTCTCAATGAGTGAAAATAGAAATCTGTGTTCACAGTTTGTCGAAATCAAAACCATCGATTTACTTTTATAATTTGTAAATAAATTAAAACTTTCGATTGTGAGCTGATTTAGAGAACTTATCATCTCAAAACTCATTTCATTTGTATAGAATGTAAATATAACTCCAACACCATTAAAATCACCATATCTTCTTCCAAAATATAATCCTTTTACATTCTTGTATCTGTCGTAAAATTCAAAATAGCTTTTTGAAATCATTCTTCTCGTTAATCTATCAAAAGAGAGTAGAGCTTTTGCTAAACTTTCCCGCATTGGATTAAGATTAATTAGTAACTCATTTTCTACAAATTTGTCTATAAAATAGCTTGCTCTATTTGCTTTTTCTTTGTTTCTTACTTTTTCTTCTTTCAAAAAATCTTTCCAATCATTGTCAATTATTAGATAGTATCCGTTAGAGTCACCATTAAGAATATCAGGAAAGTTTCTTTGGTTTTTAAAGAAGTGTGCAAGTAGATCCTTTTCAGTTCCTGAAATTAGATTGAAATCAGAACTAATATTATCTGTTAACTGAAAAAATTCTTTTTGCGTTTCTAAGGGGAAATCATACTCATCGGCTGGTAAAATGAGCGTGAATTTATTTTTGAAAAGATTTTCTCTTTTTTCTAAATAATCTATGAAATCAGGAACTGTATCTAATTCTCTAATAATTGTTTGAAATGAATCTTTATCAAAAACAGTGACGTAGTCATTATTTTTTGTTTTTTGATTAAATGGATAAAACTTTACATCATCTCCTAAATTAATTACCAATCGAAAAATCTTTTTTATTTGATCTTTAGGAAAAATTTCTAATTCCTTATCTGGGTGTTTTATTTTGACTTCTTGATTACCAAATAATAACCTGTAAGCACCATGTAGCTGCTTAACAGCTTTTTCAATTGTGTTGTTAAAATATCTAAAATGTTTTCCTTTAAACTCATAGTTTTTAACGGAAATGATTATCGCAATTGAATCAAATAATATGAGTAAATCACATATCTCTTTTTTATCTCCATTTTCAAATTTTGGATTTGGGTAACACCAAAACTTAAAAAAAGAATTATATGCCAATTCATTTACAAAATTTTCTCCAGCTATTCCTTTATCTTCCATGTACAAGTTTAAATTGGCTATAACACCTACTAACCAGTTTTTAATCTTTCATAAACTTTTCTCTGTCATAATCACACATAGGACACAGCTTATTATCAGCTATATAAACAAGATCTGTCAAACATGTAACGTTCCCATTACTACATCTGTCGCAATGATTATTCTTTTCATAAATCTGAATATAATTATCTATTACTTCTCGTTGTCTTCCAGTTATTGAATCTTCTCCTTTGCCAACAATTTGCTTTGCGATACCTTCAATAGCGCCAGAAAGTTCGTCTCGCGTCAAGAGTTCTTCGAAAAAATCTGTTATTTCCCTCTCATTTTCAGAACCATCCATAATCTGCTATTTAAAAATTTGAATAAATATTAACTATCGTTATCCGTTTTTCAAGATGCTATACTGTCGTGTTAAATTGGCTGTAACGTTTGAGTATGTATATTGCATATATTCCTTTTATATCGTACACTTTTTATGTTCCTAACAACAAGTATCTACCCGTTATTAAATGGTTTAAAACAGTTGTCACCAAATAATCGGCAACTTCCATTTTATTAAATTATACAGCTTTTTTTAAATCCGGGGGTGCAGTTCCTTCACACTAAAATCAACGCCTGTGCGCGGCCGGGTTTTAACTACCTTAAAATTAGGGATAAATAAGAAAAATTACAATGGTTTATGAGAAAAATTAAAAAAAATTAAAAAAGTAGAAAATTCTGAGTAAGGAGTGGGGAATTATTTTACAATTTTATAATTCCTATATTCAAATAACCGCACCCCAAAAAGTTTTTCAATTTTGTAAAGTAGGCGGTATTTCAGCTTCATGTGGGTTTTTGTAACATCCACATCAACTTGCCAGTTAAGGCGCTGAATTCGATCGAACATAACTTTTGGGTGTGTACCTTTAAATTTTGCCAGGGCATCGTAATTGCTGCTGTAATTAAACTCGCGGCCGGCAGCCAGCTTTAAAGCTTCTTCTTCAGTTAATCCATGGAAATATTGTTTTACCGAATGGTCTTTTTCTTCCATGGCCTTCGGAGGCCGAACCCAGCCATAATGAAATATGTGGGCATTGGCTTTTGCTACATTTAATTTGCGCCCGTTAATACGGAATCCCTGTGCATCGCGGTACGATCGGATGGATTTGTTATTTCTGATAATCCGCACTTCATTACGGTACCATTTGCGCGAATCGCCCACATAATCGTAGGTACCATAAAAATGTTTGTAACCAAACAACAACCCTTCAATATTGTCAAGGGAAAGATTATCGGCCATGGCTTTTTTAATCGCCGGCAAATATTTTTCGTGCACTACCTCATCGCCTTGTATGTAAAAACACCAATCGTATTCTTCCGGAATAACATCAAACGCTTTATCGGTTTCGGTGGCGTAAACTACCCCTCCTTCGGTTTGGTTTTTATCCCATACGGTATCAACAATAGTTATTTTTTCGGGATTAATCGTTTTAATAATTTGCCGGGTGGCATCATCTGAATCGCCCACTGCTACTACAAAATTATCGCAGATAGGCAAAATGGAGGTAATTGCCTCAACTATTGGAAAATCGAATTTTTCGGCATTCCTGATAAAGGTAAATCCACACACCTTCATACTTTTTCCTTTTGTTTTTCAGAAAAATAATAAAGCGTAAATTCAATGGCAGCAATTAACATGATTGTATTTCCCAGTAGTTCTAATCCTTCTTCGGTAGCTGCTTTCGCCAGTCGGTAACTTTCGTCGTGGTACAACAGGCGCCAGAATTTTGAGCGGCCAAATAACCGGCTAAAAATATAGGTGATCAGAAAACCAGAAAAAAACCACGATGAAGCAGGTTGGTCAAAAAAGGCTATTGTTGCTTTCTTAATTTTTCGGAAATCGCGAATTACCAACCAAACAATACATCCCAAAACAACCATCACCGGATAAATCCAATGGTCAACAAGGAAATTAAATTCCCGTATAAATGACATCAGGAAAAACAACGATACAATATTCGAAACCGGCTGAACGGGTTTGTATTTATAACCAAAAACCAAATAAAACAGAAACAAAACAAAAAGTATTATTTCCTGAAAAATTTCGGTTAAGGTGATTTCACCAAAATACCCCTCTTCCATTGGAAAGGCAGCGTCGAAAAAAATTGCTTCGCCAATACCATAAATCAGCAATCCGTATATTACTACACGTAATGCAACAAAAAGAGGTGTATTAAATTTCATAATTACAGTTTCGAAAAGCTAAAATTACATTTAATATATGGTGAAATAAAATTGTTGATACATGTTTTTAAAGCCGGCCTTGTTATTTTCCCCACGGTTTGAGGTTTGTAGCTTATGGTTATTTATGTGTATGCAACCCACACTCTTTTCCTGAGTTTTGCTCCCACCACCAGCGTCCGGCACGGAAATCGTCGCCCGGCTGAATGGCACGTGTACATGGTTCACAGCCAATACTTACAAATCCACGGTCGTGGAGGGCATTGTACGGTACATTGTTCTCTTTAATATATGATTTTACATCCTCAAGGCTCCAGTTCAATAACGGATTATATTTTACAAGTTTAAAACCGGGGTCCCACTCAAAAAACTGCAATGTCCCCCTACCCGACGACTGTGAAGCACGCAATCCGGTAATCCAACACTCGTTGCTTTTGAGTGCCCGTGTTAAAGGTTTTACTTTACGTATAAAACAACACTCTTTTCGGTTTTCGAGCGATTCGTAAAAACTGATTGGCCCTTTTTTAATAAGTAAATCTTCCACATCGGCCGCTTCGGGAAAATACACTTTAATCTCTTTATTGTATTTTTCGCGGGTGCGGTTAAATACTTTGTAGGTTTCTTCAAACATCCGCCCGGTATCGAGGGTTACCACTTCAATTGGCAACCCGTTCTTAAAAATGATATCGGTAATCACCTGGTCTTCGTACCCAAAACTTGTTGTAAATACAACCTTGCCTGGAAACTTAGCTACCAATTCAGTTAAAACCTCTTGAATTGTTTGGGTACTTAAATCGTTATTAAGTTGTTGTATTTGTCCTTCAGAAACCATACTGTTTTTATTTATTCAACATATAAAACAAGCCCTTTTAAATACTCTCCTTCAGGGTGATAAATACTAATAGGATGGTCGGCATGTTGAGTTAGCTGTTCTAAAACTTTTACTTTCCGTTTTGAAATGGCAGCTGCCGAAAATACTGCTTCCCTGAATTTATCTTTTGAAACTACCTGTGAACAAGAAAATGTAAAAACAATTCCACCCGGCCTAATTTGTTCAAAAGCCCTGGCGTTAATCCGCTTGTAACCCTGAAGGGCACGGTGCATGGCATCGCGGTGTTTGGCAAATGCCGGAGGGTCCAGAATTATCAGGTCATATTTATCTTTAATTTCAGATAAATAATCAAAAGCATCAACAGCAATAGCTTTGTGCCGTTCATCGCCCGGATTATTAAGTTCAATATTTTCATTTGTCAGGTCGATGGCTTTTGCCGATGAATCGACTGAATGGACTGATTTGGCACCGCCTCGCATAGCATAAAACGAAAACCCTCCGGTGTAACAAAACATGTTTAATACATCGCGGTTTTTTGAATACTGCTCAACCAGTTTCCGGTTTTCGCGCTGGTCGATAAAAAATCCGGTTTTTTGCCCTGTTTCCCAGTTTACATTAAACTTTAAACCATGTTCCAAAACCTGTTGGTCCTGCCCCGATGCTTCACCAAGGACATACTCATTTTGAGCGCCTAAATCAGCTTTAAATGGTAATGTTTTGGAGCTTTTATCGTAAACGGCAGTAAGCTTATCGCCTAAAAATTCTTTTAAAAGGGCAGCTAATTTTTCTCTGATGAGATACATACCAATTGAATGCATTTGCATCACAGCCACACCGTTATAAAAATCAACTATTAACCCGGGCAATCCATCACCTTCGGCATTTATTAGCCGGTAGGTATTTGTATTTGAATCATCAATTAATCCGAGCTGAAGCCTTAAGTTGTAAGCTGTTTTAATTTTATCCTTCCAAAACAAATCATCGGGAATAATATCTTCGAACGAAAATACCCGTACTGCAATTGAACCAATTTGGTAATGGCCAATTCCTAAAAACTCATCTTTATTAGAGTATACCTGAACCACACACCCTTCGCTAACCGGCCCTTTTATTTTTTTTATAGCACCCGAAAATACCCAAGGGTGGTACCTTAATAAGGATTGGTCTTTTCCTGATTTTAATATAATCGTCGTAAACTGATTTTCCATAAATAATTAATTTTCCGGGAGGTTTTCGTAAATTTTTAAGGCTGCCCATGCATCTGTAGCAGCATACACCTGTTGTGCTTCGGTGAGTACCGGAGCTTCCCAATTTGATAATTGTTGCGCTTTCGAAATCCGGAAACCTAAAACAATGCCGGTAAGTTTTTTTAAACTAAAATTTTGAATGCCATATTCCTGCACATGGTCCTGTAATTCTACAAATCCACCTGGTTTAAAATCGGCAAGTGTTTGTAAAGCTTTGATATCGTCGCGAATAGCAACTCCTAATTTTAATATTGTTTTTGATTGAAGGATTTTTTTAATCTCTTTTGGTAACCCGGTTTTGTTTAAACGAAACAAAAAAGCATGGCCATTCGATGACAATTGTAATAAAGCCACTTTATTTCCTTGCCCCTTTTTAAACGAGGGGCGGGTTTCGGTATCAAAACCAATTAATTTTTGGGAAGATAAAAATTTTGCAGATTCTTTCACTTCCTTATTACTTTCAACTACTTTAATTACACCCTCGAACTTCCTTAAAGGTAAATCCTTTAATTCTTCTTTTGAAATCGTCTCTTTGTACATCCGTTCTACGTCAAATTTTCATCCCTGAATTGGTTAAAAAAACCATCCACCCAATCCCCTTCACTTTTATCCTCTTCACTACTGTATTTAATTTCCTCTTTTTGATCTAAATCTACATTATTTGCCAGAAGCATATGAATTGGGCGCAACACATTCACTAAACGTTGCCCCCAAAATTCTTCAAAATTATAAGTACATTCGCTCAGAGAATCATTCATAACCTCCTCGTTACCCAAACTATACGAAGTTATAAATTCTTTTAAATCCTGATATACATCCAAAATACACTCTGAAATAAATGCCTCTGTATGGTCTTCCACATTGTTTGTTCCCGGATCAAATATCTCGCGGTAACTGTCGTTCTCACCAAGCAGTCCTGCCCATTTCTGCACCAGAATATTATAATCTATTTCAGAAACAAATTTCTCCAATTCACTTTCCAATTGTTTTTCAACCTTCGGTAGTAACGTTGCTTTTAAATACAACAATGGCAATAATTTCCGGCTTTTTTCGAGGACATCTTTTGGTGAATACCGAAAAGCTCCTTCAACAAACGAACAATATTCGTTTGCTACTGTAACAAACTCAACCACATTTTTAGAATAAACAATGTGGTTTAAATTTTCATCTTCCATTTTAAGCTACTTAAAAACGTTGCAAAAGTAACAAGTTTTTTTTAGTGACAGAAATTCTCAAGCTTCTTTGCGTAAAAAGCTCTATTGCTTTGTTAATCATTGGAATTTATCAAAAAAACATTTGAATATATCAATTCTGCCATAACCTGCAGCTTTTTAATTACGGAAGTTATAAAGAACCATGGTTAACATCTTAGGCTAATTACAAAAAGCTACTTGTGCCATTCCAATTTATAATCGATGCGGTAAATAATTTTTTTATTGTCAAGAAGCCACCGAACCACTTTAATCATCTCCTGTTGGTCGCCACTGAGTTTAAACAATAATTCTTCGTATGTAACCGGATTTTCGAGTATTTTTTTTATTTGATCGGCAATTTGATTAAACTCTGCTTTGCCCAATTCAAGCGAGTTGCGCGATTGGCACACATCACATTTTTCACACTTCGGGGAATCAAATTCACCAAAATATTCAAGCAACAACTGGCTTCGGCATTTCGATTGAGAGCTTGCATAGTTAATAACAGCTTCAATCCGTCCCAGGTAATCTTTTTTACGGTTATCGTAATTTTCTTTCGTAATTTTTAATTGGCTTATGGGCAGCCGTTGTTTTGTAAAAACAATAAAAGGTGTTTTTTTTCGTGGAATGTAATCGATAATGTTTAATTGGCTGAGTTTTTTCAAAAAATTATAAACAGTATCGCCATCAATGCCTGCCCTTTTTGCCATCAATGGTTCATCAATTCTGACATACCCGTTAAAAAGGCCTGTATATGACCTTAGTAAAAGTTTTATAAATCCATCGAATACTGCATTTGCCACCTGAAATTTATACAAATCGTCGCGGTTTACCTTAAAATAAATCCGTGAAGGATTATCTACTTCCTCAGTAAATTCCAGGTAATCTTCGCGTTGCAATATTTTGAGGCTGTTAAACACCATCGAAATCTGAAACTTAAACGCTTCGGCAAAAGCACCAATATTAAAATCGTAAATCTGGTTCAACCCGTGCCCTTCAGCCACTTGCAGAAAATTACACAATGCCTCATAAATCCTCTTTATTTTAGGTATTTCTGGAAATGCGGTAGTTACATGTTTTTTTAATTTTAACTTATCGGCGTTATTAAATAGAAGTACAGCAGCAGCTTTTTTTCCGTCTCGGCCAGCCCTTCCAGCCTCCTGAAAGTAAGCCTCCAATGAATCAGGCGGTTCGATATGAATTACAAAACGTACATCGGGTTTATCAATGCCCATGCCAAATGCATTTGTCGAAACAATTACCCTTATTTTTCCAAGCTTCCACAAATCCTGCTTGGCACTTCGGGTTTCGGTACGAAGTCCGGCATGGAAATAATCGGCCGAAATATTGTACTTTTTAAGAAAATCAGCAATCTCTTTTGTTTTTCGACGGCTGCGGACATATACAATACCACTACCTCCGGCTTTTAACAAGGTTTGTAACAGGTATTTTTGTTTGTCTTCCTGTTCGCGTACCAAATAAACCAGGTTCTCGCGGACAAAACTTTTGCTTAAAACATTTTTTTCCTCAAAGTTTAAATTTTCCTGAATATCGTCGATAACCCGTGGAGTGGCAGTTGCCGTTAATGCCAAAACCGGTTTCCCTTCAAGAATTTTCCTGACTTCACTAATTCGCAGATAACTGGGCCTAAAATCATACCCCCATTGTGAAATACAATGTGCTTCATCAACGGCAATCAGGTTAACATTCATGTTTTTTAAGCGTTCCTGAAACCTCGCTGTTATAACCCTTTCAGGCGAAATGTAAAGGAATTTATAATCGCCCCACACCACATTATCAAGGGCTATTTTTATTTCCAGCATCGACATTCCACTATGAATGGCTAATGCTTTAATTCCACGGCGATTTAAATTCTCAACCTGGTCCTTCATTAAAGCAATCAATGGAGTAATAACCAAACAAATTCCCTGAGTCGACAATGAAAACACTTGAAATGTGATAGATTTTCCACCTCCTGTTGGCATAAGCGCCAAAGTATCTTTCCCGGCAGCTATGGACTGAATAACTTCAAGTTGTAAAGGCCGGAAATCGGTATATCCCCAGAATTTTGTCAATATTTTCTTAAATTCCTCCAAATACTTTATTTTTTATTTCTAAAATACAGTAACAATTTCAATTTTCACCCCCCTGAGTTGGCAAAATTAGGCAATAGATGTGACTTATTTTTTGTAGTTTTGCGCAATATTAAAAATATAAAAATATCTGCAAATGTCGTTTCTTTCAGAAAAAGTTGCATTCGAAGGATTAACTTTCGATGATGTTTTGCTACTTCCCTCTTACTCAGAGGTTTTACCGCGCGAAGTTAATTTAACATCTAAATTTTCACGGTCGATAATACTAAACACGCCTATCGTTAGTGCTGCAATGGACACCGTTACTGAATCGAAAATGGCAATCGCCATTGCCCGCGAGGGAGGAATTGGTGTTATTCATAAAAATATGAGTATTGAAGAACAGGCTCATCAGGTCACAACAGTAAAACGTGCAGAAAATGGTATGATTTACGACCCAATAACCATCAGCAAAGAAAAATTGGTGAAAGATGCCTTGCAGATAATGTCCAATTATAAAATTGGTGGAATTCCTGTTGTCGATGAAGGGAAAAAGCTGGTTGGTATTGTTACCAACCGTGATTTACGCTTTGAACGGAACATGAACAGGCCTATTTTTGATGTAATGACAAAAGAAAACCTGGTTACAACTTCCGTTTCGACCGACCTTGAAAAAGCAGCCGATATTTTACAAAAACATAAAATTGAAAAACTCCCTGTTATTGACAAGGATGGTAAATTAATTGGCCTGGTAACTTATAAAGATATTACAAAAGCAAAAGATAAACCCTTTGCGTGTAAAGACGAAAAAGGCAGATTACGTGTTGCTGCTGCAGTTGGAATTGCCAAAGACACCATGGAACGTATTGATGAGTTAATAAAAAGCCAGGCTGATGCCATAGTTATGGATACTGCCCATGGCCATTCAATATACGTACTTGAAATGCTAAAAAAAGCAAAAGCAAAATATCCCGAAAAAGATTTTGTAGTTGGAAACATTGGAACAGCTGAAGCTGCATCGGACCTGGTATTAGCTGGTGCCGACGCTGTAAAAGTTGGAATTGGCCCGGGCTCAATTTGCACTACACGGATAATTGCAGGTGTTGGCATCCCGCAACTATCAGCCATTTACAGCGTTTCAAAAGCTTTGAAAGACTCAGGTGTCCCTGTAATTGCTGATGGAGGACTCAGGTACTCAGGCGATGTGGTTAAAGCATTGGCTGCCGGGGCACATTCAGTTATGGCTGGTGGATTATTTGCAGGAGTTGAAGAATCGCCGGGTGATACAATCATTTTTCAGGGACGTAAATTTAAAGCATACCGTGGTATGGGTTCAATTGAAGCCATGCAAAAAGGTTCAAAAGACAGGTACTTCCAGGATGTGGAAGATGATATTAAAAAATTAGTGCCTGAAGGTATTGCTGCACGTGTTCCCTACCAAGGCACACTGTATGAAGTGTTATACCAATTAACAGGAGGTTTACGAGCCGGTATGGGGTATTGTGGAGCATTAGATATTAACGCGTTACAACATGCTAAATTTGTAAAAATTACCAGTGCCGGTGTTCAGGAAAGCCACCCACACGATGTAACAATCACGCGTGAGGCTCCCAATTACAGTAGCCGTTAAAATAAATTATCAAATACATGATTTGAGGTTATTTATATTGTAAAAAAACATAGAAACTAAAAACAAGCATGTATAATAATATACCCACAAAACACTTATAACATGCTATTTAAATCGAATGCAACTATAAATTTAAAAATTACAAAAAGATGAAACGTATCGTTTTCCTTTTTTTCCTAATGTCCTGTTTAAATGGTTTTACTCAAACCGATGATGTTGTATTAATGTCGATCGGAGAACACCACATTTCGAAAGGTGAATTTGTAAATTTATACCACAAGAACAATAAAAACCTAAGTAGCATTTCTGAAAAAAAGTCGGTAAAAGAATACCTTAAACTATTTACAAACTTTAAATTAAAAGTTCTTGAAGCAGAAGAGCTTAAAATGGATACTTCGCAGGCATTTGTAAATGAACTTGCAGGTTACCGGAAAGAATTGGCAGCATCGTATTTAACAAATTTTGATATCAGCGACAAGCTGGTTGCTGAAACTTACCAACGAATAAAAACCGAATTATCAGCCAGCCATATATTATTGAACCTCGATGAAAATGCAAGTCCGGCCGACACCCTGAAAATTTACAATCAACTTCTTAAAATCAGGAGTGAGATAATTGCTGGCCTCGATTTTAATAATGCAGCTGTAAAATATTCTCAGGACCCTTCAGCAAAAATTAACCTAGGAAACCTCAATTATTTTTCGGCTTTTCAAATGGTGACAGCTTTTGAAGATGCTGCCTATACAACTCCTATAGGGCAAATTAGTATGCCTGTGCGGACAAATTACGGTTATCATATTTTAAAAATAATTGATAAACGGCCTGCAAGGGGAGAAATAAAAGTAGCCCACATTATGAAAAATGTTCCTAAAAATGCCACCGATAGCGACAAAAAAAGAATCAAAGAAGAAATTGAAAAAATTTATAGCAAATTACAAAATGGAGAAGATTTTGGAGATTTAGCCAAACTCTATTCTGATGATAAAAGAAGTGCTGAAAACAAAGGACTTTTGCCATGGTTTAATGCAGGTAAAATGATTGGCGAATTTGCCGAACCTGCATTTGCGTTAAAAAATGACAATGATTATACTCAACCTGTCCTAACTCCATATGGATACCACATTATAAAGCGTATTGAATACCGCCCGATTAAATCATTTGAAGAACTTCAACCTGAAATAATTAGCCGGTTAAAACGAGATGTAAACCGTGGCGACAAACAGAAAAAAATATTTGTTGAAAAATTAAAAAAAGAATACAACTACTCACTATCAGACGATAATTATAGCAAGTTTATCAATTATGGGCAAAATTATATTGATCAAGGTAAATGGCTGCCTGAAAAAGAGTTTTTAGACCAACCTTTGTTTACGCTTGATGGGAAATCGTTTGGTAGTTCTTTATTTTCAGAATACCTGAAAAAGGCAGTATTCCCCAAAGAGACTAAAAACAAAACTCAAGTTCTAAACCAGTTATACACCGCATGGGAAAGCCAGGAGATAATTGCTTACGAAGATGCCCTCCTTGAAAAAAAATACCCTGAATTCAGGTACCTTATGCAAGAATACCACGATGGTATATTGTTATTTAATTTGTCAGATAAAAAAATATGGTCGTATGCAGCAAACGATTCAATCGGGCTAGCCAGCTTCTATACAAATACCAAAAAGAAAATTTTATGGGAAGAGCGGTTTAAAGGATTGGTTATAAAATGCAAAAATCAAGAAGTAAGGGATGAAGTTGAAAAATATTTCGATGCGGGTTTGAACGCTACTGAAATTAAAGACCTTGTAAATGCAGAAAAGGAAATGGTGACTATTGAAGATGGAGCATGGGAACAAGGAACCAATAATGTAGTTGATTATTATGTATGGAATAATCAAACTGTATCAATAAACGAAGAATTGGAATTTATAAGAGGCGATAAAATTAAGCCTGAACCAAAAACACTAAACGAAGCCAAAGGATTATACATTTCGGAATATCAAAACTTCCTTGAAAAAGAGTGGATAAAAGAACTTAAGAAAAAATATAAAGTCAAAATTTACAAAAAAAACTTAAAAACTATTAAGGATGCCTAAAATAAAGGCTATTGGTTTACTTTTTATAATATTTTTGACAATTAATAGTTGTACAAAGAATGATGGGCCGGATACTATTCAAATTGCAAAAGTAGGCGATAATATACTCTACGCCTCCGATGTAAGTAATTTTATCCCTAAAAATGTTTCGGGTGAAGACAGTGTTCTCATGGCAGATGATTATATTCATAAATGGATCAAAAATGAATTAATTATAAAAAAAGCTGAAGAAAACCTGACTTCTGAACAAAAAGATGTTTCAAAAGAAATAAAGGAATACCGTAATTCATTAATTATATATAAATACAAAAGGGAATTGATGCGGCAGAAAATGGATACAAGTATTACTGAAATGGAAATTGAAAATTATTACAATCAAAACAGTAATAATTTTAAATTAAACAAGAATATTGTAAAAGCTATTTATGTAAAAATACCGACAGAAGTTGCCAATCCGGAACAATTAAAATTATATTGCAGCGATTTTTCGGAAGAGAACCTGAATGAATTAAAACAATATTGCCTGCAATATGCCAAGGCATTTGATATTTTTAACGACAACTGGATGTATTTTGATATTGTATTAAATAATATCCCTGTCGAAATCGATGATCAGGAGAGGTTTTTAAACCGCAATCAGATAATTGAAAAAACTGAATCAGATTATTATTATTTAGTATGTATTAACGATTACAGGTTAGCGGGGCAAGAAGCACCCATTGCATTTATATCCACTCAAATTAAGGAGTTAATTATAAATAACAGAAAAATTGAATTTTTAAAAAAAGTTGAAGATGATATATACCAGGAAGGGATTAAAAATAGAAAAATTAAAATTTACCAGTTTCAAAATTAACAATATGGCTACTATTTTCAGACTATTAACTATCATACTAATAATTGGGACAACAACATTGGGTACCAGCGCTCAGGATAAAATAATTGACCAGATTGTTTCAGTGGTTGGAGGAAATATTATTTTAAAATCAGATGTTGAATACATGTATATTCAGAATCAGGCTCAGGGTGTAACTACTGATGGTGACATGAAATGTGAAATTCTTGAAAATCTGTTAGTCGATAAACTTTTACTCGCCGAAGCCAGCCTCGATTCAACAATTGAAGCAACACCCAGCCAGATTAACCAGCAAATGGAAGGGCAAATGCAGCAATATATTGCCTATTTGGGTGGAGAAAAAGAGGTGGAAAAATACTTTAAAAAATCCATTGCACTTGTAAGGGCCGAAATGCAGGACAACATTAAAAACAGGTTGTTAACACAACAAATGCAAAGTAAAATTGTCGAAAAAGTAACTGTTACACCTTCAGAAGTGAGGGCCTATTACCGAACCCTTAAAAAAGACGAAATTCCACAAATTCCAACACAATACGAATACGCTCAAATAACTTACCAACCTGATGTTGATATTACTGAAGAAAACCGCATAAAAGCACGCCTTCGTGAATTTAAGAAAAAAATTGAAGAAGGAACCAGTTTTGCGACCATGGCAGTATTGTATTCCGAAGGCCCTTCGGCTAAGGATGGCGGAGAATTACCTTTTTCAGGACGTGCCCAGCTCGATCCCAATTATGCTGCTGCTGCCTATAATCTAAAAGGCGACCGTGTATCGAATGTTGTAAAAAGTAGTTTTGGATACCACATTATCCAAACAATTGAAAAACAAGGTGAAAAAATTAAGACAAGGCATATCATCTTAAAACCAAAAGTATCAGAAGAAGCCCTTCAAAAAGTAGCTGCCAGGCTCGATAGTATGGCAACTCTGATAAGGAAAAAAGAATTAACATTTGAGCAAGCTGCCATGATGTATTCATATGATATTAATACGCGGAACAACGGTGGAATTGCCATTAATATGAATACTCAATCTTCAAAATTTAGTATTGAAGAACTTGATCCGGATGTAAGTAAAATTATTACAAACTTGCATATTAATGAAATTTCAGAACCCTTCAGGACGGTCGATGAAAATCAACGGGAAATTTATAAAATTATTACACTTATAAACAAAACAGAAGGGCACCCGGCTAACCTGCAAAACGATTACCAACAATTGGCAGAGTTATTTATGAGTAAAAAGAAAGAAGATACACTTCAGGAATGGATTCTAAAACAACAGGAAGATAACTATATTAGCATTGACGAAACGTATGTAAATTGCAACTACCGCTTTAAAAACTGGATTAAGTAAAGAAAATTTATAGTTATCATGAAGTATAAAAATGATGTTGAAGCGCTTGATGCTTTAAATGCCAAGTATAACCTACTTAAAAACGAGATAAAAAAAACCATTTATGGGCAGGACGAAATAATTACTCAGGTCCTCATTTCATTATTCAGCAAAGGCCATTGCTTATTAATTGGAGTACCTGGCCTTGCAAAAACATTGCTGGTAACTACTATCTCGAAAGTTTTAGGGCTCGATTATAACCGTATTCAATTTACTCCCGACTTAATGCCTTCCGATATTATTGGAACTGACATATTAGATAACGACAGGCAGTTTAAGTTTATTAAAGGGCCTTTGTTTGCCAACATAATTTTAGCCGATGAAATCAACCGGACACCTCCCAAAACACAATCAGCACTTCTGGAGGCTATGCAGGAAAGGGCGGTTACAACTGCCGGAAAACGGTTTGAGCTTAGCAGGCCATTTTTTGTATTGGCAACCCAAAATCCTATTGAACAGGAAGGAACATATCCTTTACCTGAAGCGCAGCTTGACCGGTTTATGTTTTCAATATGGCTCGATTACCCAAAATTTGAAGATGAACTAACCATTGTACGTAATACAACTTCAACTTTTAGTGTCGATCACAAAACTGTCATCTCTGGCGATGAAATAAAATATTTTCAGGAATTAATTAAAAAAATACCTGTTAACGACAATGTGCTTCAATACGCTGTAAAACTTGCGGCCAAAACACGCCCGGGAACAGAATTTGCTACCGACATTTCAAATACGTATTTAAAATGGGGGGCTGGGCCTCGGGCTTCGCAATATTTGGTTTTAGGCGCCAAAACCCATGCTGCTATAAAAGGAAAATATTCTCCCGATATTGATGACGTAAAAGCTGTTGCATCGGCTATTCTCAGGCATCGAATTATTAAAAACTACAAAGCCGAAGCTGAGAATATTCATGTTGATGAGATTATTAATAAGCTCCTTTAATTTTAATGGGCCATAAAATTTTAAATCGTTTCAACAACCGAAACATGCATTTTAAGATTGGTTTAATATTAGTGTTATTGTTTCCTGCTATTCTCAGTTATAGCCAGGAAAGAAAAAAAATTGATATCATTGAAGCCGATGTCCTTGAGTACAACGAAAACATTATTGCAGATGCGCAACGATTAATAGGGAATGTTCTAATTAAACACAACGATGTGTTAATGTGGTGCGATAGTGCCTATGCCTATTCAGGCTCCAATAAAGTAGATGCTTTTGGCCATGTCCACATTAATCAGGGCGACAGCATTCAACTGTTTGCCGATTTTATCAATTACGATGGCGATAATGCATACGCCCGGTCCATCGGAAACGTTAAATTGATAAAACTCACAACAACTTTATATACCGATACATTGGATTACGACATGGACCGGAACATTGGTTTTTATGAGCACAACGGTAAAGTTATTGATAGTACAAATACGTTAACCAGCCTCATTGGACGCTATTTTGTCGACCTCGATCAAATAAATTTCTATCAAAACGTTAATACGTTTAACGACGATTACCACCTCAAAAATGATACTTTAATTTATAATACAATAACCGGGCAAATCGAAATTCAAGGGCCAACTTTTATTGAAGACAAAAAAGACAGTACTAATTTATATGCTGAAAAAGGTTGGTACAATTCAAAAACCAGCAGATCAGAATTAACCAAGAATCCTAAAGTTTCGAACAATAAACAAACAATAACTGGCAACTATATTGAATACGATGGTGAAAATAGTAAAGGAATAGCCTTGGGGAATGTTGAAATCACCGATATCGAAAACAGCATGGTTGTGAGGGGCGAAAAGACAAATTACAGCAAATCATTGGAAATAGCAATTGTAACCGATTCGGCACAATTAATTATTTTTTCCGAAGAAGATTCGCTGTTTTTGCATGCCGACACCTTAAAATCATACCCCGACACAATCGAAAACGAAAATATTATATCAGCCTATTGGGGTGTCCGATTTTTCCGCAACAACATTCAGGGGAAATGCGATTCGCTGATCTATTATACAAAAGATTCAATTGTGCAAATGTACACATCCCCTGTACTCTGGTCTGAAAACAGGCAAATGAGCTCTGAAAAAATAGAGATGAAATCAAAAGCCAATGCACCCGACGAAGTAGTGCTTACTAATAATGCGTTTATTATTTCGCAGCTCGACACCGGCATGTTCGATCAAATTAAAGGAAAAGAAATGACGGCATACATCGAAAATAATTCGTTAAACAAAATTGATGTTAACGGAAGTGGACAAACCCTGTATTATGCACAAGACGAAAATGGTATCATTGGTTTAAATAAAGCCGAGAGCAGTAAAATATATATCACTTTTCAAGATGGTGCAATACACCGCATATCGTTGGTAAGCAAACCCGAAGGATTATTAAAACCCATGGGGCAATTAACCGATCCTGACCGAACGCTTCAGGGTTTTGACTGGAAACAAGCACTACGGCCCATTTCAAAATTCGATATTTTTAGGAAATAAAAAAAGCAAGCTAAAAAGCTTGCTTTAATATGGTTGATGGAATCTAATCTTAATATTCATCCTCGTTGAAGAAAAAGTCATCCTTACTAGGATAGTCGGGCCAAATATCCTCTATGCTTTCATACATTTCTCCTTCATCCTCAATTTCCTGAAGATTCTCAATTACCTCTAACGGCGCTCCCGAACGAATTCCATAGTCAATTAATTCATCTTTGGTTGCAGGCCAAGGTGCATCTTCCAATTTTGATGCTAATTCTAGTGTCCAATACATAACTAAAAATTTTAAGAGGTTATGTTTTTTAATTTTTTGCGAATATTAAAAAAAAAATCTAATTATCGGCAAAAATTCGAACATTTATTTCGAAATCCATGGAGTTTCTATAACATGTTTATCGTTACCCAATTTTCTGGCCAGAACAAATAAGAAATCAGATAGCCTATTGATGTACTTAACAAGCAGTTGTGGAATTTGACCGGTTTCAGAAATAAAAACTATTTTCCGTTCAGCCCTTCGACAAATTGTACGGGAAATGTGGCAAAAACTTACAAGTTGGCTTCCTCCGGGTAGAATAAAGTTCTTTAATTCGGGTAATTTTGCCTCAAAACTATCAATTGTCCTCTCAAGTAGCTCAATATCCTGCTCTGAAACCGATAGTTTTTGCGTAATTTTTTCGCCATTTTTTCCGGTTGCTAACAACGAACCAATGGTAAATAATTTTTCCTGAATAGCAATAAGGACTTTATATGTTTCTACATCGATTTCGCATGATCGGATTAAGCCAATATAGGAGTTTAATTCATCAATGGTACCATATGCTTCTAACCGTTCATCGTATTTTTTCACACGCTCACCACCAACTAATCCAGAGGTTCCATCGTCACCGGTTTTAGTATAGACTTTAAATTTTTCGCTCATAAATTAATAAACAGGATTCTCATTTATATAATCACGTTCAACTTCCCCATCCTTTAACCTGATAATCCGATGGGCATGTAAGGCAATATCTTCCTCGTGAGTTACCATTAAAAGTGTATTTCCTTTTTTATGAATTTCAGCAAATAATTTCATTATCTCTTCCGAAATTACTGAGTCGAGGTTACCTGTGGGCTCATCAGCCAACAATAACGAAGGATTGTTAACAAGTGCCCGCGCAATTGCTACACGCTGACGTTGCCCTCCCGATAACTCATTGGGGCGGTGTTCTACCCTATCATCGAGCCCAACATCTGACAAAACAGTTAATGCCCTTTCTTTTCGTTCAGCTTTTTTTATTCCTGAATAAACCAATGGCAACATCACATTTTCGAGGGCTGAGTTACGAGGTAATAAATTAAATGTCTGAAAAATAAAGCCTATCTCTTTGTTTCTGATTTCAGCTAAAGTATCATCAGGTTGGCTACTGGCATCAGTTCCATTTAAAATATAAGTCCCACTCGTAGGCGTATCAAGGCATCCGATAATATTCATCAGTGTTGATTTTCCTGATCCTGAGGCTCCCATTATGGCAACATATTCTCCCTGAAAAATATCAAGGGATACAGAACGTAATGCCCTTACTTCCTGAGTTCCTACTTTATAATTTTTTACGATGGAATTTAATTCAATTATTTTTTTATCCATTGGATTACTGGTTTTTTAATGGGTAACCAAACCTTTAATTTTATTACACTAATTAATTTCTTAAATACTATAAAAATATAAAATATTTAGTTAATCATTTGTGTTTCGGGTAATTCAAAGAGGGTTCCATATAATTTAAAAATAAAAATGTCATCTGAGTTTTAGAAATGGAAAGTACTAAAAATATAGAATCTATCATTTCGGATTGCATTTAATTATCAATTTTGAAAATAAATTTATTAAATCAGCCAATGATTCATTAGTTTTGATCGATAATTAACAAAACTATTTCTGACTCTTATACAAAATTAATGCCTGAATTTTTAAACCAGGATATAAAATTCCTTCAGGGGGTTGGCCCCAAACGAGCTGAGTTACTAAAAAAAGAACTTGGATTAATAACGTTTGGTGATTTACTAAATTATTACCCGTATAAATACATCGATAGGACCCGGTTTTATAACATTTCGGAAATTCATTCACAAATGCCATTTATTCAGGTAAAAGGCACAATAACAAACTTTGAACAAACAGGGACAGGTCACAAACAAAGGTTAACTGCCACTTTTCAGGATGAATCGGGCACCATTGAATTAATTTGGTTCAAAGGTATCGATTACCAAAAAAAACAACTCAAACGTTTTACACGTTATACCGTATTTGGAAAACCTACCGAATTTAATGGCCGGATAAATGTTGTCCATCCCGAAATTGAGCTTGAAAACGAAAAGGTATTAAAACCTTCCGGCATTTTTCAGGGATACTATATTACTTCTGAAAACATGAAAAAGAAGTATATAAATTCAAAAGTCCTCAATAAAATTCTTCTTAGCCTTCTTAGTAAAATTGAAGGAAAAATTGAAGAAACTTTACCTGGCTATCTTTTACAAAAATTAAAAATGATGCCGCTTGAACAAGCGCTGATTAATATTCACAAACCCGAAAATACACTTGAGTTAAAAAAAGCACGGTTCAGGTTAAAGTTTGAAGAGCTTTTTATTATCCAGTTAAAAATCTTGAGCCTCAAACACCAACGCGAAACAAAATTTAAAGATTACAAGTTTTCAAATGTTGGTTACAATTTAAATACCTTTTATAAAAAACACCTTCCTTTTGAATTAACCAATGCCCAAAAAAGGGTTATTAAAGAAATCAGGAAGGACATGGGAGGCACACATCAAATGAACCGATTATTACAAGGCGATGTTGGAAGTGGTAAAACCCTTGTGGCGCTTATGATAATGCTTATTGCCCTCGACAATGGATATCAATCGTGTTTAATGGCACCAACCGAAATTCTGGCTCAACAGCACTTTGCAAGTATTTCGGAGCTTATTTCGGGTTTAAACATTAACATAGCCCTGCTAACTGGTTCTACAAAAGTAAAACAGCGGAAAATTATTCATGAAGAACTTTTAAGTGGCGAATTACAAGTGTTAATTGGCACTCACGCGTTACTTGAAGATATTGTTGATTTTAAAAACCTGGGATTTGTTGTTATTGATGAACAACACCGTTTTGGGGTTGCCCAACGCGCCAAATTATGGAAAAAGAACCAACACATCCCTCCTCATGTATTGGTGATGACAGCCACTCCTATTCCACGAACGCTTGCAATGACAGTTTATGGCGACCTGGATGTTTCAGTTATTGACGAACTTCCACCCGGCAGGAAACCCATACAAACCATGCATTTTTTGGAAAACAACAGGGATAAAGTAAACCGTTTTTTGCACCAGCAAATTGAAGCAGGCAGGCAGGTTTATATTGTTTTTCCTTTAATCTCTGAATCAGAAAAACTGGATTTTAAAAACCTTCAGGACGGTTACCGCCATGTGTGTGAATTATTTCCGGAATGTACCATCTCCATGGTACATGGACGGATGAAACCTGCTGAAAAAGAACGGGGCATGCAAAAATTTAAAAACAAGGAAGCACAAATTCTGGTATCGACAACAGTTATTGAAGTGGGCGTTGATGTGCCCAATGCTTCGGTAATGGTTATTGAAAGTGCCGAACGTTTTGGACTATCACAATTGCACCAATTACGCGGGCGGGTTGGCCGTGGTGCAGAACAGTCGTATTGTGTGTTAATGTCGTCGTACAAAATAAGTACTGAAACAAAAAAACGGCTGGCAACCATGGTACGCACCAACGATGGCTTTGAAATTGCTGAAGTAGATATGAAACTGCGTGGCCCGGGCGATATTGAAGGTACTCAACAAAGTGGTATTGGTTTTGACCTGAAAATAGCCAACTTGGCAAAAGACACTGAAATATTACAATTAGCACGCCGCGAAGCTATCGAATTACTTGCTAAAGATCCAATGTTAAAAGATGAAGCCAACAAACCACTTCTAAAAAAATTCCTTCATCAAAAAGCTGCTGAATATAACTGGGGGGCTATTAGCTAATACAGTTTTTAACTTATAAAAAAACAGTAGTTTAAAATTTGCAATTAACACTCTCAGAATAAAACTTCTTCTTTTAAAAAAAACTAATCACTTTTTTATCTTTAGTAAAGTTAAAATTCAATTCGTTAGCTAAATTTATTGAGATACACCATAATAAATAAGGAAACTATGGAAGCAGATATCAGATGGCAACAACGTTTTTCAAACTATAATAAGGCATTGGGCCAATTGCAAAAATTTATTGACAAATGGAATTAGAGGAACAAAGATTAATTCAAGCTTTTGAATTCACTCATGAATTGGCTTGGAATGTCATGAAAGATTATTTTGAATACCAGGACAATACTTCTATTACCGGTTCGCGCGATGCAACGCATGAGGCTTTTTAACAAGAACTAATTGCAAATGGTGATGAATGGATGCAAATGATTAAAAGTCGGAATCAATCACCACATACTTACAATAAAGCAATCGTTACTGAGATCAGAGATAAAGTATTTAACAACTATTTTCAGCCATTTATTGCTTTCAACACTAAAATGAAATCGTTGATTTAGACTTTGGAATTTGAACTTAAACTTAAACATATTTTAGCCATCAATGCTGTTTTTAGACAATATCCTGCTAAACAAACAGTAATTGTTTATGGCTCACGAGCTAAAGGCAATTACAAAAACGGTTCAGATATTGACCTTACACTTTTAGAAGAGGAATTATCTTTTTCAGAATTTTTAGAAATTGAGAATAAACTGGATGACTTGCTACTACCTTATAAAATTGACCTTCCACAAAAAAGAAAAATATCGGATCCAGAATTATTAAACCACATTGACCGGGTTGGCCAAATTTTCTATAAAAAAACAAAATAAATCCATCCTATAGCCTTGGATTTATCTGATCCTGCCTGAAACTTACTTTTACCAAATTTTCATCAACAGGGAAAACAAAACTTAATAATCCTGCGTCCCTGTTTACAGGGAAAAATACTATTCCTTGAATTGAATAACCCGGAGATAGGGTTGTTTTACGAATAGTTTCAAAATTCCAACTATCCCTGATTTCAGATAACGATTGGGTTTTGAAACGAGCCCCTTCTTTTTCACTGTTTAATGCCCAAAATAGATCGGTGTTTAAACCATCATTGTATGGATTATCATCGGTGGAGGTGACCACTGCCGATGCAATATCAATGCCTAAACCAACAAGGCTTAATGCTGCCAGATTATTCTCCCGGGCATTCGTTAAGGCAATTTCTTTATCAAAATCAATAATTTTTTCCTCCGGGTCAAAAGCATTTAATCTTCCATGTTCTGCCAGATATATTTTTTCTGCATCAAAAGCTTCCAGGTAAAAATCTGCCGGATCAATTAAAAGAGACAAATTTGATTGATTTATTATTTCAACATTAAACAGGTACATTTCATCAACAACCCTATCGAATGCCACACTAAAATTTATTCCGTTAATCGAATCGGATACAACCTGTTGCCCGTAAAACCATTTTCCTGTATCGATTTCAGGGCTGAGTTTTAAAATATTTAATGGAGTTGAACATGAAGTAATTAAAAGAATAATGCAAATACTTAATAATTTACAGAAAGCTTTCATAGTATTAATTATTGGTTCTCTATGATTCAACTCAAAATTTGTACCAACTATTAAATTTCAAATTCTATTTTTTCACCCGCAACACAAAGCGTTATTTACGCTGTGTAAGATCCTGTATAACAACACTTGCAATAAAACACCCAAACAAAGGCGGCATGTACGATATAGTGCCAACTACTGATTTTTTATTTGTACCATTTTCTTCCCTTACAGCCTCTTTGTCAATTTCTTCGGGAGAAAAAACTACTTTAAAACCTTCTTTAATGCCCAATTTGGTTAACCGTTTTCGCAAAACTTTAGCCAACCGGCAATTATATGATTGCGAAATATCGCTAATTTTAATTTGCGAAGGATCGGTTTTACCTCCTGACCCCATTGAACTAATTAATGGAATGCCTTGATTTATTGCCTCTTTGATCAGCGCAATTTTGGGTGACAGAGTATCAATGGCATCGACCACATAATCAAACTTTTGACTGGTAAGCACTGCCTCCATCCTGTTTTCATGAAGGTATTCATTCAAAATATTCAGGTTAATATCGGGATTTATGTCTTTGAACCGTTGAGCAAGAACCTCAGTTTTGTGAATTCCTTCAGTACTTTTTAAAGCAACCAATTGCCGATTTCTATTGGTATGTTCAACTACATCGGCATCAACAATGGTCATTGACCCTACACCTGTGCGGCATAAATTTTCGGCAGCATAAGCTCCTACTCCACCTAAACCAACAATTAAAATATTCGAATTAATAAGACTTTTCAGCTTTTTTTCTCCCAACAATAATTCCGTCCGTTCAAGCCAACTCATTTTTTTTATCTATCACCCTGTTAAAATTATCAAATACTTCCCTTTTCAACTCAAAGGGAGCAATTCCCTTAATTTCAGCTGCTTTTTTGTAAATTTCTTTAATATGAATATCAAGTTCATCAGTCTCAAAAAAAACATTCGACATGGGTAAATTATAAAATGCTTCTTTTACTTTCGCCTTTTCGTTAAATAATATTTTCCCAAACGAAAAATAAAAACCTGCCTCTAACAACTGTGCTGCAAGTATACTATTTCCATTAAAACCATGCAATATCCAGGGCATTGATTTAAATTGTCTATTTTTTAACTGAAGTATTTCATTGTAGGCTTTTACACAATGAATCATCAATGGTTTCCCATATTTTTCAGAAAGTTCCACTTGTTTTTCAAATACTCTCAGTTGCTCATTAAAATCGGTATTTGTTAATTTATCAAGCCCACATTCCCCCATAAAAACAACATGCTCAAAACCGAGTGTTTTTTCAACCTGCTCCAGTAAAATATCATTTTGGGCAGGTAATTGAATGTGCCATGGATGTAATCCTACCGAATAATAATTATAGGTATTAAAAGCGGCAAAACCTTCACCGGGAAATATATTCCTGATGGATATCGTTTCGGGTAACAACAAACTATTGTGTGTATGAATATCAACCCAGAACATACTGTTTCCCAAGTTTAATTAGTGTGACAATTCTAATACTTTAGCAACAATGTTTTTAGCTCCGTCAGCAATCTGACTAATAGAGGCATCGAGCATATAACAAGGTGTAGTAACAATATTAAACTGTTTATCAACTACGATTTCGCCGTGTGTTGCTGATTTATGATACCCCCCCATTGTAACAATAGCGTCGATAGTACCTACATCGTTACCAATTGTAACTGTTACTTCTGAAAGTATTTTTGATAAAATAACAGGTGAAATACACAATGCACCAATTGGTTTACCTTTAAAGACCATCGCTTTCACAGCCTGCTCAACATCCTCATTTACTAAACATTCGGGACCATCAAATGCAAAAGAACTCAAATTTTTAGCGGCGCCAAAACCTCCCGGTATTATCAGCGCATCAAACTCTTTTGCATTAAATGTTGAAAGAGGTTTTATATTTCCCCGGGCAATTCGGGCAGCTTCGACCATTACATTGCGTGATTCATTCATTTCCTTACCTGTAATATGGTTGATAACATGGGCCTGGTTTACATCAGGAGCGAAACACATATAAGTTGCTCCCTGGCGGTCGATTTCCAATAATGTTAATGTGGCTTCATGAATTTCGGAACCATCGTACACACCACAACCAGCTAATACTACAGCTACATTCTTTTTTCCGGACATGTTGATTGCTTTTTTTAATGTTTCTTCAAAATTAGGTTTTATTGTCAAGAATGGAAAATATATTTACGAGTTGTGATCCACAAGTAAAAAATTGTAAGTAAGAAGCCCGAAAAGTGGTATTCCAATTTCTAAAAAAAAGGCTTTTAAAAAACGTTTTGTTGAAACTAAAATTTCACAATTATTTTATTCTAATCGGGCAACCCACTCGGATAAAGTTAAATCATTCAACTTTTTAAATCCCTCTTTCGGAACAGCCTTTTTTGCCAATGTAACATATGGAGCGCACGTTAAAGCTGTGCCAATTTCACCAGGTTTCATAATTAAATATGAATAACCAATATAGGTCCTGTCGTAAAGGACACTTTGGTCTTTTCCGCATGCAACAATTGACCAGACAACCGATTTCTGATGTTTCTTCAGATATTTTTTTAATTTTTTAGAATTGTCATTTTTTGTCCATAAACCGGCATCTTCAATAAATAAATCGGCTGAAGTTTCTCTATCGCGAGTAATTGATATAGCAATAAAACACCAAACTCCATATGCCTGTCCTTTTTTGAGTTTTCCACACATAGGCCGTAATGCAGTAACACTTTTATTAGCACAAATAGTATGGGCGCCGGGCGCTAAAGGAAATCTTCTGTTTTTTTTGGTTCCGAACAATTGAATACCTGCCTCCAATAATGGAGCAGCATCATAAACTGTTAAATCTGAACCATCGTATTGTTCAGCTTTAAATAAAGGTTTTTGCTGGTTGTTTTTGATATTGTCGGCTGTTGCCAGGTCGTATCCCCAAACCTGCCCTGCTATTCCACAAAACGAAGATGCTGTAATCATGTTGATTTGCCCTACATATGCATCGTTAGCCTCTGCCCTATCGTATGCAACAATACCATCCAATAAAAAATCATCTGTTTTTTTAACTTTCCCTGTTGAAACTTTTAAGACTGATACATAACCATTACCTTCCGATCCCGGCCTTGAATACCCATCACAATACTTATCGTACAAACTAATGGCGGTCCTGTCGATTACCTGGTCTTTTGAGGTTACTAATTTCCGTTTCATTCATTTAGTTTTTATAGTTACTATTTTTGATAAAATTCTTTCTACTCATAGGTACTTATAATATACAAAGAATTTCTTAAACTATTGATATGTAATGGCCTTTTGAAATAACAAACAGATAGTATCACAGTTTTATATTTATTTAAAATGTAAATCATATTTTAGTATTTAAATGCGTAATAATTCAGGCTTACTAATGACTAAATAAATATTAACCAATCAAATTGGATATGAATAATCGGTTATTTCTAATTTTAACTACCATTCTACTTTTAGGTGCACAACTGGTTTTTCCGCAATATGGTGCCAAAGAAATTCAGGTTTTAATAAATGGCCATCAATTAATTCAATTGCCTTTTGAAAGCTCTTCGGGCGAAAAAGCAATTTCTGTTTTTAAGTATAATACCGAAGGAAAACTGATTCAGTCGGAATGGACACTGTTAGACCACAGCCGAAGTTCGGTTAACAGTTACAAATACGATACAAAAGGTAATATCGTTGAAAAAAACAGGGTGTTTTCTGATGGAATAACATCGACAAAATCATTTGAATACGATAATAACAACCATTTGATAATTGAAAATTTTAAAAGGTCGGATGGAGTTGTTAACCTTGTCAGGTACAAGTTCAATATTCAGGGGAATGTTGAGATTGCCGAATGGCAAGGATTACATGGTTGGTTTAACGGAACAATTAACTTCTTTTATGATGAAGGTGGTTTGTTAACAAACGGAAAATTTATTCAGGAAGGGAAGGAAGTTGGTTCAATAAACTACACTTACGATGAATCTTTAAATCTGGTGGAAGAATATTGGGAATTCCCGGGATCATATTCTGTTAAATTCAATTTTAAATACCATTCAACTATCAATAAACAACGAAATACACAAATTGATTACAGCAATGCTTATTGTGGTGAAAATCCTCCTGATACAGTTGCCAGGCTATTTTCTCCTAATTTTGTTTCAACTAATTTGTATACTCGCGACCTGGCAATCACTCCCGACGGTAAAGAGATTTATTTTTGTGTATCGACTGTCAAACACAACCTGATTTTTGTAACCAAACAAAATAAACTTGGCATCTGGTCGAACCCAGTACCGGCACCGTTTATCGATGATACACGTTACATGTATTATGAACCCTGTATTAGCAGCGATGGAAAAAGAATGTTATTCTTATCGAACAAACCTTTTAAGGGGCAAGAGAGTGAAGATATATGGTGTGTCGACCGAATTGGCGATACCTGGGGCAAACCCTATAATTTAGGTGAACCAATAAATACATCGGGTGCTGAATTTTACCCTTCGCTTACAAAATCAGGCACTTTGTATTTTACCCGAAGCCCCAAAGGCGATACTAAACAATATACGTACAGGGCAAAATTAGGAAAAGATGGAAAATACCTTGGCCCTGAAAAATTACCTGCTAATGTCAATATCGGGAAAGCCAGATTTAATGCATACATTTCGCCCAACGAAGATTTTATTATTGTCCCTGCTTCCGGAATGGAAGATTCGTTTGGAGGAATCGATTATTACATACTTTTCCGAAATAACCTGGATGAATGGAGTAAACCAATTAATATGGGGCCACAGGTTAATTCCTCATCTAATGGAGAATTCTCGGCTTCCCTTTCGCCCGATGGCAAATACCTGTTTTTTATGTCGGACCGAAACAACTTAACAAACCTGCCTGTTGATGAAATTTCCATTCAAAAGCTACAACAAATTAGAAGGCAAACCCTAAATGGAACTTCCAATATTTACTGGATTTCATCAGAAATTATCGAAAAACTACGGCCAAAAAATTTTTAAATAATTAGTTAGAAGAATGTCTGTTTATAAGGTTTATAAGCAATAAAATATTTTCCTTGTTTTTACCAAAATCAACCAGTGTGGTTGATACTTTTGGTTTACTGGTGATATCAAATTTATTCAATTTGTTATTGCCAGTGCTAATTAAAATAGTGATCATTTCACCCCACGACCACCAGGTAACTTTTGAACATAAATTAATCTCATTAACGGATTCCTCCAATGTCATTTTGCTAAAATAAGCATCATTTTTAAGATGTTTTACCAATTCATTTTTAGTTAAATCTGACTGAATTTTTACCTGCTGTTTAACTTTGAGGGTATCTTCTGTTATTTCATTTATTCCTTTTTTATTTAACCTGTTTTTATAAAATCCAACTAAGGTCAACGACATCAGTACTCCAAACAAAACGGTGTAAAACAAAAAGCGACTAAAAATAAAAACACCACCATCAATCAAGTCAAATAATAACATTATCAATCCATAAGGAATTCCCGTGAACAAAAAGACTTTTAAATAGAGTTTGGTGATTGGTTTCATGCTATAATATATTGAAATTACAATTCGAGGTTTTAAAAAAGCCAAAAATCTGGCTAATATATAGCTAAACAGCTTCTGTATAAAAACTGTAAGTTACGCTTAACAAAATAAATTCACAAAAAACGTAAGCTATTTATTAGTCCTCTTTCGAATCCTCAAAGGTTTTGGCTGATGAAGCAACCAGCCTGTTAATTTCATTCAATTCTTCATTGGTTAAATCGCGCCATTGCCCAACAGGAACATCCAATTTTACATTCATAATACGGACACGTTTTAATTTAAAAACCTCATAACCCAGGTATTCGCACATGCGGCGTATTTGGCGGTTTAATCCCTGGGTCAGCACCATTCTAAAATCAAACCGGTTAATTTGTTCCACTTCACATTTTCGCGTAACTGTATCAAGAATAGGAACACCATTACTCATTTCTTTAATGAATTTTTGTGTAATTGGCCTGTTAACTGTTACAATGTATTCTTTTTCGTGGTTATTACGGGCACGCAATATTTTATTGACAATGTCGCCATCGTTGGTCAGAAAAATCAATCCTTCGCTGGGTTTATCCAAACGGCCGACCGGGAAAATACGTGTAGGGTAGTTTATGTAATCGATAATATTGTTTTTTTCAACTTTTCGGTCGGTGGTGCATACCACACCAACAGGTTTATTAAACGCCAGGTACACATGTTTTCCTTTAGGCTCGGAAATAAATTTGCCATCAACCTGAACAATGTCATCGGGGCCAACTTTGGTTCCCATTTCTGGCACGTCACCATTTATCGTTACCCGTCCCTGGTCAATTAGTTTGTCGGCAGCCCTGCGCGAGCAAAAACCTACTTCACTTAAATATTTATTGATGCGTACCAATTGATTTTCTTCCATGTGCTTGTTTTCTTTGCAGCTACAAATCTAAGGGAATTTATTGTATTCGAATATAAAAAATCGAAATGTCGCCAGATTGATGTTCGAAACTTGAACATTCAAACACTAAATATTTAAACACTAAAACAAAAAGACTTAATACCGGGGAACATCTTTTATTTCATTGTAGTACACCTCCACTCCCACTTCTTTTATCCGTTTGTTGATAGTAACCGAACGTTTTTGCAAATGTTGGTCAAAACCAGTATTATTACAAGGAAAATCAGGGCATTCATAACAAAAGTCAACCTTTTTATTTTCAGCACATTCATGCACTTTACACTCCTTAAAAATTTTACACTTTTCTTTACGGCAGCCGCCACATTCAACCGATGAAAAATAATTCAGCATTTCCTTAAAATCGGGGTATTTACTAAAAACCGGTTCATCGATTAATTCAACAAAACGCTGTGCATATACATCAAAATTTCCCAATGATTCTTTTAGCTTTTTGCTGTAATTACTAATATCTCCTTCGGAAAAAGCAAAACATTTGCCGCAATGAAGGCCACAGGGTGCCAACCGGCTTTTTATAAATTCAACATTCATAAGCTACACTTTTGGGGGTGAATCATAGGTTAGCTCATTCTGAACATCTCCGGTATTTAAGGTAGTTGAAGGTTCAAAAAGCAATAAATGTGCTTCCGTATGGGCAATTGGCCGGTGTTTTACACCCTTTGGGATAATTATAAATTCGCCTTCATTTACATCCACTATCCGATGGCCATAATCCATTTTAAAGTGGCCTTTTATTACCATAAACAATTCATCTTCCTGATCGTGGTGGTGCATTACAAATTCGCCTTTTATCTTTACCAATTTTACATGTTGGTTATTTAACTCACCTGCTATAGCTGGTTTCCAGTATTCATTTATCAATTCTAATTTTTCGGCAATATTTACTTTGGTCATATCCATTTATTTTCTGTTTTTTACGACAAGCTTATAAGTAAAATTTATTTTTTTATCAGATGTATCCCAACTTAAAAGTTCTTCATCAACCAATTCTTTATGTTTTTTAGAGATGTCACGTAATGAATTACCAACTGATTTTCGCAGGTATTCACTTTCATTCGCTTTATGTTGGCTAATCAAATTTATTGCTATTTCAGGAAAATTTTTAAAAAACGGGCGGCTTGTCCATATGCGTAAACCCTCGGTTACAGCACGATTTACATTCGCATTTTTATCGTTTAACCAGTCATTAATTACTGGCAACGAATTTTCATATCCACATTCATTACAATAAAAATCGAACGATTTTGCCACTATTTCATGCACCTGCCAACTTTTATCAGTACCCACTTGAGTCCGCAACAGGCGCATAGCCAAATCATCTTCAGGAGCAATGTAACCCAAAAGAAAAACAGCCAATGAACGTACCTGGTAATTTTTATGTTTTAATAAATCAAGAGTAATAATTTTAACTTCTGGTACCGAAACCGAAGCAGCTATTTTTTTTGCTTCAAACTCAATGGGTTTAAAACCATTTTCAACTTTTGAAATTAAATCAATTATTTTTTGCATTATTTTAAAGTGATTATTTTATTTGATACCGTAAAAACCGGCTTGCATATACGACATCCAAAATAACTCAACAGTGCAGAATCCGGCATTTTTCAAAATGTTAATATGCTCATTTATAGTTATAGGGAAATAATTTTTATCGAACCGGGAGAGATGATTTTTAACCTGTTGTGCTGATTTTCCGTTCGCCCCTTGAAAACGCCCCCAGCGTTTAAGTCCTACTCCTATTCCTTCGGTTGTAGCTGGTTTTATATTTTCGAATATAATATATACTCCATCTCGATTTAATAAATCAAAACAGTGGTGAGTTGTTTTAATTCTGGTTTTTTTATCCAGGTAATGGTGGCTTTGAATAGCCGTAATTACATCGGGTTTTTGTTCCATTGTAACTTCCAGGGTTGGCGCTATTCCTAAAATTCCGATGCGCTCATTGGTAAATGTATCCCTACAAATCTGAACCATTTGCTCCGACGGGTCTGAAAGAAAAAACCAGCAATGAGGAAATATTGGCAATACTTTCTGAATTAATGTACCAGTTCCACAACCGGTATCGAGCCAAATCTTTACATCAGGACGAATACATTTAATTAAATCAATGGTTTCGTTGTGGAAAAGATTATAATAAGGAATTGTTTTTTGTATTTCCGAATTATATTCACCTGACTGGTGGGGCGTTAAATTATCAGCCATAAACTTTATTGGTTATTTTTTATCAGTTGAATAATAATATTCCATCACATTCATTGCAAACCGCGCCGAAGCTGTGCCGGGGCCACCACTCATTTCAATACCTACTTCTATGGCTTCGATTATTTCACCCTCAGAAGCTCCATCATCAATGGCTTGTTTAATGTGCCATTCCATACACGATTCGCAGTTTATAACTACTGATATTCCAATTGCAATTAACTCTTTTTGTTTTTTATTCAGTTCACCATCAGTGTAGGTATTTTGTTCCATTTCAACAAACGATCGGTACACTTTCGATTTCTTTAGGAAATAAGAATGTGCTTGTTTCCGGGTGGTTTTTATTTCTTCAATTTTTTGTTTGTTAAGGTTTTCCATAAGTTCAATTATTGAATTAATCTATTGATATAATAACAGTTATCGAAATATGTTTAAGGTTTGTTTTTAAATGAATTTCCAATAACTGTTTCATAATTAAATGGTTTTTGGCGCTTTAAAATTAACGAATAAAACGAACAAAAAAGTATATGGATTTTCATTTTTGCAAACCTGATTTTAAAATTACTGGTGAATTAATCCAACAAAAACCGATGTTACTGAAATTATTATTAAATCCTGATTAGCATAAAAACCATATCAATTTTTATCAATTTTTGAAAGAAAAATAAAAGGTTTAAAAAAATAGATTATATTTATAACACATGGGTCTATCAAAACATTCAGAAATGGTTCAACCAGTTGAAAATAATTTCGCTAATGATTACCTGGCAAATTTATTATCAGGAAATCGTGTACAATGTTCACAAATTGTAAAGCAATACCTCTCACAAAACGACTCCATTCTGGATTTATATGAACACGTCATAAAAACCGCTTTATATAAAGTTGGTAGATTATGGGAAACCAATAAAATAAGTGTAGCATCCGAACACATGGCTACGGCTATTTCCGAGGGTATTTTAAATGAACTTTTTGAACGTATTATTTCACTCGAAAAAGTGCAAAAAAAAGTAGTTGTAGCCTGTGTTGAAAATGAAAAGCATCAGGTTGGCATTAAAATGGTTGCCGATACTTTTGAAATGAATGGTTGGGAAAGTTTTTTTCTGGGAGCAGGAATTCCTTTACATGAATTGGTTAAATACATAACCGAAATAGAACCAGATATTTTAGCAATTTCGTTAAGCGTATATTTTAATTACTTCAATTTAACACAAATGCTTGATAAAATTCAAGCTGAATTTCCTGGTTTACAAATCATTATTGGAGGTCAGGCTTTTAGCCATCTCGAGAAGCAAGTAACCAGCCAGTATAAAAATATTTCATTGATCCCCGACTTATATTATTTAGAAAAATACATTCGGTTTTTAAACTCAAAAAACTAAAATCAAGGCAATGGAGAGAGACTATTTAATTCAAACAGCACAAAAGTTGCAACTGGTCGATAAAAAATCGGCAACTGAATTTACTGAAAAAAAAGATGTTTTGGTAGCCATTATGAATAAAAAAATGGAAGCAAGGCCCGATGTTATTGAAATGGTTGGCAAAAACAATGTTGAAATGATGAAAGACAATCATGCCAACCATGCCCGGTTTATGGAATCAATTTTTTATCAGCATTCGCCTGAGATATTGGTTGACACTGTTATTTGGGTCTTTAAAGCATACCGTTCGCGTAATTTTAATTCAACCTACTGGGCAGCGCAGCTAAATACCTGGATCGAAATATATAAAGTGGAACTTTCACCCGATTGTTATAAAGCAATATACCCCTATTATAACTGGCTTCAGATTAATATACCACATTTTAATAAACTGTCTGAAGAAAATTTGGAGGGGTCAAATTCAGCGCATTAAAAACAAATGGCTTAATGGAAAGTTGGAGTGATGTTGGAGAATGGGAAGGTGAAATTAAAAATCTTTTGCTCGAAGGGCAATCAGCCGCAATTGGCATTTTTTCAATTGATGGAAGTTTGATATACAGCAATGAGGTAATGAACCAGTTCCTGAATTCTGAATCGAATCAAAAAAATACACTGATAAATCCTGATTTTAAAACACTTAAATCAGCACAAAATGAAGGAGAAATATTTGATGGTTTACTCACAATTGGGAACTACCTTGACAACAGCTATGTTCTAAAAGCAAAAATTTACAAACGAATTAATTCAATTCTTATTTTTGGAGAAACAGATGTTTTGCATCTTTTTAGTGAAAATAAAAAAATGAGCCTCCTGAACCAGGAAGTGAATAATCTGCAAAGGCAATTGATTAAAGAAAAAAAGGCTCTGCAAATAGCACTGACTGAACTTAAAGAAACCCAGAATATGCTCATCCATTCTGAAAAAATGAATGCCATGGGTAAATTAGTGGCGGGTGTTGCTCATGAATTAAATAATCCTATTTCGTTTGTATATAGCAATTTATTTTCTCTTGAATCATACACACAGGATATCATTAATTCATATTTAGCTGTCGAAAAATATAGTACCCAACTATCCAACAATAAACTGGATACATTTATTAAAAACAACAAAGCCGAGAATGACCTTGATTATGCCATTGAAGATGTACCTGATATACTGAAGGAATCAAAAATTGGAATTGAAAGAGTAAAAACAATTGTTGAAGACCTTCGGAAATTTTCTCGACTCGATGAATCAGACATAAAAAATATAAATTTAAGTGAGAACATTTTATCAACCATCTCAATAATTAGGCCCGAGTTAAATCAAAAAGATATTAATTTCACCTTCTCGTGCCCCGATCAACTATTAGCTGAATGTTACCCCGGCCAATTAAATCAGGCATTACTAAACGTTTTAATCAACTCTATTTATGCTGTTTCTAACCAGGGAAATATAACATTAACAGTTGTTGAACAACCTGAAACTGTTAATATTGTTATTAAAGACGATGGACAGGGTATTACTGATGGCATAAAAGAAAAAATATTCGACCCGTTTTTTACAACCAAACCTGTTGGCTCAGGCACAGGATTAGGTTTGAGTATTACCTATAAAATAATTCATGATTTACACCATGGAACGATAGAAGTTAAATCGGAACATAATAAAGGTGCCACTTTTAGTATTAAAATTCCAAAAAAAATTAATAAAGTATGACAAAAGAAATTATTAATAAAAACTATAACCTCTTAGTGGTTGACGATGAATTAGAAGTAACCAAGGCACTCGCAAGGCAATTCCGCAAAAAATACAACATTTTTACCGCAACTAATGCAATGCAAGCCATTGACGTAATGGAAAGTCAACACATTCAGGTGGTTTTGTCAGACCAACGAATGCCAGGGTTAACAGGGATCGATTTTTTTTCAAAAATTAAAGACAAATACCCCGATGCATTAAAACTTATAATAACCGGTTATTCAGATATAGAAGCAGTTATTGGAGCTATTAACGAGGGACAGGTATTCCGTTATATCACAAAACCTTGGAATCCGGTAGAACTTGAATCAACAATTAAAGAAGCATTTGAAAAATATGAATTAATAACCAAAAACCGGAAGTTAATGCTTACTCTTCGGGAAGCAAACCAAAGTCTGGAAGAAAAAATTAGATTACGAACCAAAGAACTTGAAAGGTCGAACATAAAACTCAGAGAGTTAAATACCGAAAAAAATAAATACATAGGGATTGTAGCTCACGATTTACGCAATCCCATCGGTACGGCACAATCGTTTGCCAATTTATTACTCGATGAATGGGAAAACAATTCGGCAAATGATAAAATTGAATACCTCAAAATCATTAACGAACGGTGTGAATTTGCCTTAGACTTAATAGTCGATTTTTTGGATGCTTCAAAAATTGAAGCGGGTATTTTTGAGATAACTCCTAAAATTCAAAATTATATTCAATTTGTGAACCAAGATATGAACTATATCAGAATGTTGGCAGAAAATAAGAAAATCAAAATAAAAGTAAAAACAAAACTTTCAGAATTGATGGTAAATTTTGATAAAAATAAAATGGAGCAGGTTTTAATAAACCTTCTAAGCAATGCCATCAAATATTCTTTTCCAAATAAAAACATCACTATCGAAATTTTAGTTGTTAATAATCATGTAGTGACAAATATAATCGATGAAGGACAAGGCATTCATCCTGATGAAATACATAATATTTTTAATCCTTACAGAGTAACTTCGGTTAAAAGTACGGCTAATGAAAAATCGACTGGGCTCGGATTAGCCATTGTAAAAAAAATAATTGATGCACACAGCGGAACGGTTTCAGTTAAAAGTAAAATTGGTGAAGGATCGGTTTTTTCATTTACCTTACCTTTATAGGATTTGTTATTTTAAGAAACAATTTTCGGATAAAAAACTATGGTTTAACAACAAATTCAAAGTGCAATTTTCAAAACAATCTAATTTATATTTATTCTTATTCTCCATTATTTATATAATTTAGCTTTTATTATGTGGTATAATTAATCCTGAAAATGTTTTCGAAAAATAAAAAATACCTGTTTATTTTAGTTGTAATTATTGCCTTACTTCCAGCAGCCCTTGTTGCTCTGTTTGAAATAAGCAGCCTCCAGCAAAACGAAAAAGTAATTGAACAAGCTTATCACGAGCAGCTTAATTCCATTCTGTTTTCGGTTAATCAATACACCGATGATGTTTTACGCTCGACAATTAGAGAGATTGATTATTCTTTTCAATATGGCACCGATACTTCACTATCAGTATTTACAAATTATAGTTTTATAAACGATTTTTTTTTCCTCACCCGAGGCAAGTTGAACAGTTTAACTCAAACAAATAAATATGCTTCTGAGATTAAAAATAAAGCAGGCTGGATTCTTGCAGAACATAAAAATACTTTAAAAAGATTAGTCGATTTTTATACAGCCGGGTATTACAGGCTCGAGCCATTCCCTATTGCTAATACAGGCCAGGTACTTTTTGTATTTGTTATTAAAAAAGACAACCAGCTTCAACCGGTAGCAATTGTGGTTGATGCCCTTACATTTATCGAAGACAGGTTGGACGCTCAAATTCAAAAAATTGCAGCAGAAAAATTTGAGATTGCTGTAATTAATTCTAAAAATGAAACTATTTACCGATCGGGTAACGGCAGTTCTGAAATTGAATTAACCAGCCCTTTAAGGGCATTTTCAGAATTTTCGCTGGGAATTGCATTGGAGGGAGAAACCATTAAACAACTGGTGCAGTCGCGCACAACAGGGAATATATATTTTATATGTATTGTCAGTTTTATTTTACTTATTGCCGGGTGGCTGGTCATCCGCATTCTTGGTAAACAAATTGAACTGGCCAACCTAAAATCCGATTTTGTTTCGAATGTATCGCACGAAATCAGAACACCTTTGGCACTCATTAATATGTACACCGAAACCATTGAAATGGGGCGCGTAACATCCCAAAAAATGCAAAAAGACTACCTGAAAATTATTCTTCAGGAAACCAACCGCCTTTCGTTAATGGTCAATAAAATTCTGAACTTTTCTCAAATTGAAAAGGAGATGAAAAAATATTCGTTTGCCCCAGGTAATTTGAACACCATCGTCGAAGAGGCTTTTAACACCTACATCCCCTATTTAAAAAATCTGGGATTTACTTATAACCTTGAACTTGACAGCAGGCTAACAAATATTGTTATGGATGCAGAGGCAATAAAAGACGTTTTGGTTAATTTAATCGACAATGCTATAAAATACAGTTTCGAAAATAAATCGGTAACAGTTCGAACCGGTTTGCATGTAAATAAGGCTTATGTCGAAGTGCAGGATTTGGGAATTGGCATTTCTGAAAAAAACAAAAAATACATTTTTGAGAAATTCTACCGGGTTAGCCGCGACGATGTTTCTATCAAAGTTAAAGGTTCGGGGCTGGGATTAAGTATCGTAAAACACATAGCTGATGCACACAAAGGCAAAATTGTAATAACCAGTAAAATTGGCAAAGGAAGTACGTTCAGAATTTTATTCCCTTTAAATTAAATACTATGGAAGCTGTTAAAAAATTATTGATTGTTGATGACGAACCTGATATGCTTCAGGGGCTAAAACACAACATGGAATTTGAAGGTTATGCAGTTGACACTGCTGACAACGGCATTTCCGGGAGTGAAAAACTCGAAGGGAATCACTACGATTTAGCCATCCTTGATGTGATGATGCCCGGAATATCGGGATTTGATGTATGCAAAAAAGCACGGCAAAAGGGCATTCGGACTCCCATTATTTTATTAACAGCCAAAGGCGAAGAAATCGATAAAGTTCTGGGTTTAGAACTGGGCGCTGATGATTATATAACAAAACCTTTTAGTTTGCGCGAATTGTTGGCTCGTGTAAAAGCAGTGTTGCGCCGAACTGGCATGCCGTCCGAAAATACAACAGGTACAATTACTGTTGGAAAACTATCCGTCGATTTAAAAACGTTTGAAGCCACATCGGGCGGGCAGCCCGTAAAAATGTCGTCTCGCGAAGTTGAAATATTAAATTACCTGTTCCAACAAAAAGAACAAATTGTTGACCGTTACGATATAATGAGTAGTTTATGGGAAACCGAAAGTGACATAACCACACGTACCATCGATAATTTTATAGTAAAGTTGCGTCAGAAAATTGAAGATTCCCCTTCAAAACCTAAACACATTATCACCATTCATGGCAAAGGATACAAATTAACTATCTAACTATTAATGAGCCAAAAGAGTGTGTGAATGACACTGTTTTGCATATTAATGACAATCTGTGACAATTTCTTACTCCATCCTGACAATTAGGTGAATGGACTACCCTATTTTTGTATCATAATTTATTTAACAAGATGAAGAACCAACCAATTATTTTAATAACATTCTTTCTGTTCCTAACCACAAGTTTGTGTGCACAGGACTTCAGGCAGATTGAAAGCCTAAAAGGAAACTGGAAATTTTCGGTAGGTGATAATAAAGAATGGGCCAAACCCGATTTTGATGATTCGGATTGGGACCAGATAAGAGTTCCTTCAACATGGGAAAATCAGGGCTACGACGATTACAATGGTTTTGCCTGGTACCGAAAAACATTCGAAATTGATGGTTTAGATGTAGACTATCCGGTTTACCTGCTTCTTGGACGCATTGACGATGCCGATGAGGTATATTTAGATGGCCAATTAATTTTAAAAACAGGCCAGTTCCCTCCTAACTTTATAACAGGATTTAATCAATTACGAAGTTATCGGTTTAATGAAAACTTTTTAAAAGAAGGTGTTACCTATACCATCGCTATTCGGGTGTACGACGACCATCAAAAAGGGGGTATTGAAGGAAATAAAATCGGATTCTATTACGATTACGACTTAAATTATATTGATTTCCCTTTAAGCGGAAACTGGAAATTTAAAACAGGTAAAAATAAAGAATGGACAAAATCAAACATGTCCGATGACAATTGGGATGAAATAAACGTTCCCGGAACATGGGAGGACCAGGGTTATAGAGAATACGACGGTTATGCATATTACAGAAAATCATTTGTATATACCGCTAATACCAGAAATGAAGATTTATACCTTGTTCTTGGAAAAGTGGATGACCAGGAATACGTTTATTTAAATGGTGAATCAATTGGGTCGTACAAAACTGCCAGAAACGATTTTAGTTACCGCCGATACGATGACATGTGGCGCAATATGAGGTATTACAAAATCCCAAAAGGATTATTAAAAAACGGGCAAAACCAAATAACTGTTCAGGTATACGATGGACAAGGGCTTGGTGGAATTTACGCGGGCCCGGTTGGTATTACTTCGGAAGACAACTATGAGAAACTAAAAAGGAAATATTACCGCGATAGAAACTTTTTAGAAGTTTTAATAGAATCGTTTATTGACTAAAAAATTATAAAAAAGATGAAACGTTTAAATATTGCATATTGGGCATCTGTACTACTGATTTGTTTATCAATAACCGGTTTTGCCAATAGTAAATACGATAAAAAAATGGTGCGTGAAATTAACCTAAGCGGCACCTGGAAATTCTCAATCATGTTCGATGATAATTGGAAAAACGAAGGCTATAATGACTCAGATTGGGATGAATTAAGAGTTCCACGAAAATGGGAAGAACAAGGTTATGACGGTTATAACGGATATGGTTTTTACCGCCGGGAAGTTACAATTCCGGCAGGGCTGGTTGAAAATCAACTAATTTTAGACCTGGGATACATCGACGATGTAGATGAGGTGTATGTAAACGGTACGCTTATTGGATCATCGGGTTCCTTCCCACCCAATTACAAAACATCCTTTAATGCCAGGCGCTCGTATGTGCTGCCCGAATCCGTTCTGAAGTTTGGAGAAAACAATACCATCGCAGTAAAAGTTTTTGACATGGAAGGCGAAGGAGGTATTGTAAAAGGCGAACCGGGTATTTATATTCAGGAGTTTCCCGTCAAACTTAAAATTAATCTAATTGGTCAATGGAAGTTTAAAACCAGAAATAAAGATGAATATAAAGAATCTGATTTTGACGATTCAGATTGGGATAACATAATGGTTCCGGGCGAGTGGGAAAATCAAGGATACCGAAATTACGATGGATGTGCCTGGTACCGTAAAACATTTCAGGCTACTAAAAAACTCGAAGGCGATTATTTAGTCATGATGGCAGGGCGAATTGATGACATTGATAAAGTATACCTGAATGGGACTTGGATAGGGCAAACAGGCGAAAATGACGATTTTAAATGGTGCGAAGATGGGCAAAACGGCAACTATTTTGAATCGGAACGTGCTTATGTTTTTCCTGCAAGTTTGTTAAAAAGTGGCAAAAATGTTATCGCCATTCATGTAGTCGACGGAAGAGGTGCCGGAGGAATTTATGATGGACCTGTTGGAATTATTGAACAACCCGAGTTTGTCAATTATTGGAAAAAAAGAAGTCAGAACATGCGAAAACATGGCAACAGAGACTGGTAATAATCAACAAGTTATAAAAATAAAAAAAAGCTGTAAGAATACGGTATTACAAAAAAAAAACAATGTTCAGAAAACAAGTATTATTCCGCTAATTAATTTTTTCGTTTAAATTGGTAGCTGGCTGTAATACCCAACTTATACGTTTTTTTTCACTTAGTTTAGTCGAATCAATTTAAAGGGAATCCAGAGGGGTTCCCTTTTTTTTGAGCTTAACACCTTGATTAATTAAAAAGATTGCAATAATTTAAAACCTCAAAAATTGTTATCTAGCCACACGACCAATTGATCCCAACTTTTATCGGGGAACACAGCATGATAGGTGTCTTTCATAACTAAAAATTCTTTTTTGTCGCCCGGCACATCATTATATACATCTTTTACCGATTCAATTTCAAATAATTCATCTTTATCACCTACCGCTACCAACACCGGAATATTCAAATAGCCGGGAAGAATCAGTTCTGATACATCCATCATCGTCAAAAAACGAAGCGTATATCTAAAATTAAATAACGGGTCGTTAGCTCCGGTCATGTCTTCGCGGTAATATTCAACCACTTGTTTTGAAGGGCGAAAAATAGAACTGGCCAGAATTTTCGCTTTTTGAAAAAATGGAATGGGCGTTGATTCGCGTTCTTTACCTTCATAACCGCCAGAAAGCAACATTAACCCTGCAACCTCATCAGGAACAGCTATGGTGGTATATAATGCAGCAGCTACTCCAAGGCTGTGCCCCATGATAATCACTTTTGAATAACCAAGCCCTTTGATGTAACTAACCGCTTCGGTCAAATCGGCAATCCAGCGTTTTTTGCTTTGGCTATCAGCCCTGTTCCCTCCCGATAAACCATGTCCTCTATAATCCAATCCAAAGGTTGTATAACCTCCTTTTGCAATAATTTTACCTGCCACCGGGTATGCGCCACTATGCGCAGTAATACCATGTAAAATCAAAACAGCCAGATCTTTTTTGGCAGTTACTATCGTGTCGGGATTCCACCTACGCAAAAACAGGGTTTCTCCATCGGTTGTTGTAAACAGGTGATGCGCTCCAACAAAATTCTGCCTTAAAGTTGCTGCTTCCTCCACCGAAACAGCATTATTTTTTACGATTGATTCAATTGGTAAAAACGCTAAAACAACACCTAAAATAAAAAAGGCTACAACCAAGGAAATAATACTATAAATAATCTTTTTACCTACTTTTTTCATTTATGCAGTTTTTACTTGATTTAGAATGGTGTATAAAAAAGTTTTATCGTTTCCCTGTTTTTATGGTTACCCAATTTTTATCAATCATATATTTTATATATTCGGCCTCCCCTATTTCCTTAATTTTTTCTATTCCTTTTCTACGGTTTGTCCGCGTAATAAATTGCCCAAAACGGATCATCAGTGGATTGTATATTTTACATTCTTTTACCGAATCATAACTATTACAATCGGCACACGTGTTAAACTCATTTGTAATACAGCAAGGCTTCACTTTACATGCCGAATATCCTACTGCACATTTTGGATTATCACCTTTACATCCCAAACATTCGCCTTTTAAATATTTTGGGCAGGCACCACAATAAAATCCACAGTACGAAATCAAAGTAACATCAGTTTTAATCTCAGGTATTTTGTCCATCATCAATCATTTATATTGTAATTATTGTTTCCAACCTTCTAAATCCGGTAAAATAGTTTCTGCCTCTCACCGTTTCTATTTAAAGGTTGCTAATATTCTATGTCTAAAGGTACATCTTTAGCTGCATTAACAAATATCCTGATGTCATTTAGCCCAATTTGCCCTTTGTATAATTTTTTTTCTTTACTGATCTGATTAATCTGTTTGTGTAAGTCAACAGGATCGGCATTTGACGCTTTGGCAACTGTATCGAAACCCAGCTCGTAAAGCATTCGGGCAAAAGTTACCCCTACCCATTTTATCCGCGACAAATCTGCTAATTTGGTTAATTCTATAACTACCAATTCTTCTATACCTGTTAGTTTTGAAAGTTCTTTTCTCTGTTTCGAATCGGTTACCTTTTCAAATAGTTGCCGTGTATTTTTAATTCCAATCTTTTCCAGCCGCAAAACGGAATCAGGCGAAATGCCTTGAAAACCGCTAATTTTATTTGGTTTCGGAAGGGTACTATTTAATTCTCTTAACAGGATTGTCAAATAATCACCCGATAAACAATCAGCTTTTGACAATTCAATAAATTTATCCTTTTTCTTTAGGGTTTGTAGTAATTCCTGAACATTTGTAAGCCCGGTACTCTTAAAGTAATTAAACCGTTCGGCTGCCCTTTCTTTAAGAATTTTTCTACTTGGCGGTAAGTAAGCCGATTCTAATTTAACACTATACTCATCGAGTGAAATTTTCTCTAAATCAATGTAGTATCCCATTTACTTAAACTTTTGAGCTACCTATATAACTTTTCAACTACTAAAATAGCCAACAGGACTCAAATCAAAAAAATATATTGATAAAAAGTTACCCTATTAATTAGTTTTGATTCAGTTAGCCTTCGGTTGAATAAAACAGTAAGATATTGTGGACAATGCCGGGCAATCATTTTAATGCCTTATCCATAACCTTATCAAACCGGCTGTCCATACATACACTTATATCGGTTGTAATAAATTGTCCGTTATAAAACAAGCTGAAAATAGTTGCCGGTGAAGGGGCATTTTGAGCTTGTTCCACATTTTCCAGTTTGATTATCTTTAATGGCATTTTTCTTTTTCCGGCAGTTTCTATCAACGAGGTTGTTACATGGTATTCCGAAAATGGGCAACGGTTAGAATAATAGGCAACCAATCCTTTTTTATGGAGACATTCACCGTTTTTAACTGATTCTTTAAATTGAGGATTTTTGGCATTTGGATTTATCTGTTTTGTCAACAGGCTAAATCCAGTTGGAAGTTGTTCGGTTGTTTCAAATCCTTGCCGTAACAGCCATTTTGTATCACTCATAAAATGAAACTTTTTGGTACCTACAACGGTTACCAAACCATTTTTTCCTTGATTTTTTGCATCTTCCAGTGCCAGTTTTAGCAATTCTTTGCCGTACCCATTCCCCTTGTATTTACCCGAAACCCAAAAACAATTAACCAAAATGTAATTTGGAGCCTCAACCGGCACCCATCCATTCTCAGCCGGGCCATACTCTATAAAAACTTTGGCGCGGGCATTTATCCGCCGAAAAACATACCCATTATCAAACTCTTTTTTCAGCCAATCTTTTTTGGCTTCATAACTTTCTTTACATTTTTTATCGGAAATAGCACAACAAATATGTTCATCGGCTATGTTATTTTTGTTGAGTTTAATAAGGCTCTCCATAGTTAAATCCTATCTTTTTTCATTTGAATCGTAAGATAACAAAACTGCAAAAAACACTCATGGAAATTTGATACCTGTTTATAGTTTTATGATGAAGCACACCAGCGGTTTGTCTAAAAAATCAAAGTTAACTGCCCAACATTTTATATTCCTATTCATCCAAACGAACAGCATCAGGCCCATCTATCTCAAGAAACACTCCTCGGCTACAAGAACCATTTGTTGCTAAGTCATGCCCAATAATTATTCCGCTTACTTTTAATTTAACATGTCCTCCCGCACTATTCCTTCTTATAAAGCCGCTTATTTTGTCAAATACCGATTGTCCGTCCCCCAGTATAGTTATTTCAGTATTAATACTTCCGACTTCAGGAGCATCATAAAACATAAATTTGTCACTGGAAATAGCATAACCATGGTTTGTTATCCTATAATAACCAATAACCGTTACAAAATCGCCTTCATTATTTAATGGCATCAGGCAGGGATGTTTCCCATCGGTAGAACAATAATCATACAGTTCATTTACTGATAAATCCATGTCTGGATATTTGAATTTATCACATGAATTAGTTACTAATATGATTAATAAAAATAAAAAACATTTACAATATTCCATGATTTTGGGTTTTTACCAATTTTACTTTTAACCACTACATACAGAATAGCTGAGTTATTCAATCTTTATGAACACTTAAAATGTCATACTTTTCATTCTTTCAATTTTACAAGCATCAGAACCGGGTTGTCATTTTCATCCAAACCATTGGCCAGTTGTTCCAGTTCTTTTTTCTTTTCAGGGTATTTGGGGGTGGAGTTTTTAAATTCGTTGGATGCAACATGGGCTTTGAGTTCAAAGGCATCAATCCAGGAAACCATGTATTCAGTGCCATCGACGGTTTCGGTGTTTTGAATTTTAAAGTTGGGGCCATTGTCCATATCATTTACCAGGCCTGTCTCGTTATCCATTAAATATTGAGTCCCATCTGATTTATTTTGAATAAGACAGTTGTCCCTCTGTTTCAATCCGTACTGATAAAAAAGATAATTTTCTGATTCAAAGATTTTTTTTTGGATAATAAATTTATCGAGCTTCGCAGAAATACCTTTTTCCCTCAAATCAGTTGTATATTTAGCTTCACCCTGTTTTAAAATGTATTTGGGTATAAAAGCGCCGTTATCAAAAGAAAAAATAGTATCGGAATTAAGTTCCTTACAATGCAAAATTTCGTCGTACTGATAAAATATACACTCAGACCGGAAATAAATAGCACCCGTTGAAATATTAAATTTATACTTGTTTTTATACTTTTTTGTAATCTGACCGTTTGCATCGATTAGGACAAAGCTATACTTGTTTTGACCTTCTGCATTAGTGATAAATCCAAGAATCTGATTGTTGGTATAACCTAACGAAGCCACCTCGTTGTATTCAATAGTTGTATTTTTTTTCCATATTCCATCCAACGTAAATTCTTTGATGTCGTTAGGAAAAAAAACATCTATTGTATTGTTGCTTTTATTGTACAAAAAATCATGAATGAATATGTATTCAGAAGGTCCTCTCCCATTGCGGCCTATTTGGCAAATAAATTCTCCATTTTTCGAGAACCGGTATAGAGACCTTGTTGGCATCATTGGAGGTGGCGGGGGAGCATCCTTATCGCGCACTTCGTTGTTACTATTTATTGATCCTAAAATAAAATAGGACCGCCTTCATAAATCAACTTGTCAATTTGTTGCACTATGTAACCCGCATTTGTTTCGAGCGGGATGTACGATATTTCTGATCCCAGTTCCGATAAATTGGTGACATTGGGTTCAGCGATTGAGGTAAGGTCAACAATATTACCTAATTCCTTTTTTTGTTTGCATGAAAATAAGACAATAATCAGTGTGAGTAAAACAGCCAGGTTTTTCATTTTATTATTATTTAAGTCAATTATTTATGATCTGTGTTGTCTGATTTGATGCTTTCTTATTTTATTGAATACGTTGCATTCATTATCCTACTCAACTCCCCATTAATACCTTTAAAACTAAATTTTTAAACGGCTTTCACTTCCATTTTGAATTTGGCATAATAATCCGGCAACTTTTTACCTAACGGTTTGTGCATGTTGCAGAGCGGATTTCGGAGAGTGTTCCTGTCCGTGAGGATATGAACGGCGATGCGAGAATACGCCGTTGATTGCCGCACTGAAACCGCTCTAAAATATGCAATCTGTCAGGCATAGTGCTATAATTCTAGAATTCAATTTCAAAGTCTTTTGTTGGCATAAAATTCTCTCTTTGCCATAAATATATCTTTTTGTTTTCAAGTATAATTTCTTTATCAGGAGGTATCGAGAAATTATTAATTACAAAATCCAATTCTGTTATTAATTTATAATTTACTCGTTCCAAAGGTTTATTCCAATAGTTAGTCGATTTTAAAATGTATTTTGCCTTGTTTGATTTTAGCTGCTGCTGATATGATATCATTATTGGATTTTCTTTTTTTATCAATGCTTTAAAAACTATCGATGAAGAATCTCTCTTTTTTTTATATATGATGGATTCTCCAGAATCAAGATATTTTACATTAATTTTAGATGGACTACTATAAATACTTTCTGTTGGAAATGGGTATAAAATTGAGTACATCTTTTCAGTTTCTGAATTAAAATAGTACAATCCTTGAATAATAAATCTTTTATCTTTTAACTCAAAAGTGATATCTTCTTTCTCAAATGAAAAAGTCTCTTGAGAATAGCATATATTACCCCCCAAAACAAATAACAGTATTAACAGTATTTGTAATGATTTAATCATTTTGCAATTTGAAATTTATTCACTCCAATTGTCTGGTTTTTTGTACTCAAAGTACATAGATAAGTACCTCGAGGCAGATTACTGCAATTCCAATAGTACTGCGACGTGTCTGGAATAAATGAATCTATTATTTTACCATTTAAGTTATAAATAGTTATTAATAATGATGAAGCCTTAAATCCGTTTAGGTCAAATATAAAATAGGTATGGTCACTTGCAGGATTGGGGAAATTACTTAGTAGAACTTTATTAATATTTAATCTTTTAGTTGATGTTATGATTTTATTAAAATCAATGTTTATACTGTCATTCTCATTTAAATCAAAGTTTATAGGTTGAAATTGCATCATCTCATGTTCAGTCGAAGAAACATATATAAGTCTTTCTTTAATTGAATAACTTCTTGATGAAATCTCAGCACAATAAAAACCATTTTCATCTATCATTATATTACCTGCAAATCCTTGCTCCTGAAGTATAGTCGTAGCATATCCTTCATCAATAAAAAAATATTTATTCGCAATGGTTTCTCCATTTGTGTCGTAAAAATATCCATATATCTTTCCTTTTGATCCTTCCAAATCATTTTGATATCCAATAGTTGGACTATTGTCTTTATAGAAAGGACCATATCCATATAATCTTGCAACAGATTGTCCCAATTCGATATTTTTTAGATATGAATCATCATTCTCACCAATACATATACTATCTATTTTAAATGTACCGTATGAATATGAGAAAAGTTTAATACAATCGTCATTTTTATTAATTGTAATTGGGTTTTTTAAATTTTCGTTCGTAATAACAATAAAATCAGTAGTGTCAAAAGTTGTGATGGTCGAAAAACCTGAATTGCATTCAATGACCAAACTATCTAAATAGCTGACAGAGGACATATTTACATTATCAATTTCTATTGTCCATTCTCCTGAATTGCTAAAATAAACTTCGGAGATACTAACACCAAGCCAAATTGGATTTGCATATACCAAGAATGGAAAAAGAATTAAAGAAATTAAGATTAGTTTTTTCATGATTTTATAAGGTAATTTGTTTTGTTTCTTTGCATTATGCCTAACGGTGGTATGAGGTTGTGGCGGTCAGACGAGAGTCTGAGTGTCCGACCGAAACTGAGGTTGGGACAAGATTCGATCGTGTCGAATCCGCACAAACCCAGCCATGACTTATACCACTTGTTTTAACCAGTGCACATTTCAATGTTATCATTTATTTTTACTAGAATACTGAATCCATTTAAAGAGATAGCCATTTGCGGATAAATACTCTGTTCGTTTCAACTTAATCGCTTCTGCAAGATGTATTTTCTCCCAGTATTCCCCTTTTACTGAGCATGACTCATCAAATCCAAGAATCTGTGCTCCAAGATCAATTAAACTATATTTAATTAATTCAAACCTCCTGCCTTTTTCAATGCCAATTGGCCAATAAATAGTACCGTCTTTTTTATAAATGGTGCTTTCACCGTGCCAGGCATAATTGTTAAAGTTTCCATAAATACGGGAGCAATTAAATGTATTGACAAAAGGAATGGTTTGTCCTCCTAATAGTATGTACAATGCCCCTTCAATAGAATGACGCAGGGTGGCTGCCATATAATCCGGATTGGGATAAGCATAGTGATTTCCAACTGCTCCCAGCGTATCCATATTGTAACCTGAAACCCAGTCTTTAACCTTTTTACCTTCGACCAACGTTTCATTTTCTAAATCGGTAGGCATAGCCACAGCAGCAAGCCTGTATTCATAAGATTTCTCTAACCAAGCATTATAATTACTATGATTGGGAAGCATGGCGCAAGTAATTTGCAATGCTGTAGCATCCCACCCAACTTCTTCGGCATTTGTATTAAACATATAAAGCCCATTAGCATAAGGAGGTTTATGGTTCAAAAAGCGATTCGCCTCATATTCCATCATTCGGGTTACATTGTTTTTGTCTTCTTTATCAAGATATTCCCACATTAGCCATCCGGCAACAGCAACTTTCCCTGCCCATTGCGCTGACTGCCACTGATCACCCCAGGGATGATTTATTCCTCCATTTATTTTATGATCCTTAGCAAGCGATTTAATGATCAGTGTTGTACGTTGAATAATTTCAGATTTCGGCAAATCAATCATTATTGACTCATATGAATCCGTAAATATTAATACTGCCAGGGTATAAGCATACTCTGCAGCATACCGAATACCACCTTTTGTTTCCTTGCCAAATTCTGCCTTTTTATTGTTATTTTCCAAATACCCAAAATCAATGAAATCAATTTTGTCAGTTTTTCCATTTTTATCCTGCAGGCCGGGTATTGTATTCCACCAATTATACAGAATTTCTTCACATGAAAATTTAAAAAGTGTCTGCCATTGATTTAAAACAGAATCGGCAACAATTTCGTTGCTAAATCTTGATTTGTCAATTGGTATAACTTCATTGTTACTGCTTTGAGCAAAAGAATTTGAAATAGTTGTAACTAAAACAGTTAGGATTAATAAAATGCTGATGTGATAAATGTGTTTATTCATAAACTTGTTTTTTTGATCGGTATTTTCTTTATATGCTTTACTTACCTTTGCGCCTAACGGTCACTTGTAAGTTGTCGTTGCGGATTTCGAAGAGCGTTCCTGTCCGATAGGACGGAACTGCGAAACGAGAATCCAACGAACGACACACCACGAACCCCGCAATGCAATTTACAATTTGTTAGCGGCTGGCATTTATTTTTTGTTTTATAAATCATTTTCTCTTTCTAATTCTTTTATGAGCTTATCCATTTTCTGCTTGTCATATTTCGAATTATTGTTTCTTCTTTCGACAAAGCACTCCATCATTTTCCGGTTTTGTTTGTCAATGAAATCATTGCCTAAATGAGGAAAGTCAAATTCTGAATTTATGATAAAGGATGAATTTAAGTCCTTTCCTCCGTCTTTAATAAGAGTAAGGTTGTATTTTTTAAATAAGCCAAATAAATTTGAATCATTTGTTACAAAGTATGGCAAAATATTATCTCCTAAAATCTGAAGTAATCGAAAACTATTTGTGGTGTTTTTTGAATGATAAATATCCCATGCTGTTCCGATTAATATTTTTTTCACGTTGCTACTTTTGCTATCAAGTGCAATCATTTTTCTAAATGCAGTATTTCCTCCAAAAATATTTAAAGCAAGTTTGTATTCGACAGCCCTCATACAATCAAGTTCATTTATCATCCAACTAAAAAGTGAATCAATATTTGATTCAGCGTTTTGTTTTTGCAAGCCCTTTTGAGCAATACTCCTAATTTTAAGTAAAGTGCAGTAACTATTCATTAAAGAGGGTTCAATGGCTTGATATGGATTGGGTAAATTATCTGTGATTGTTTTAAAAATGTGGAAATCTCGACTAAAGTTATATTTGAATTTTTTGAAATCTTTAAATGGTATTTGCCTAAAAAAATCAATTCTATTTTTAAAATCAGAATATTTATGCTTGTCCAAATTACCGTCCTTTAAGCAAAGTTCTATAAGACCAAAAAAGGGGCTGAGTGTCACAGGGTTGTTTTCAAGATATTGCTTAAATGACAATATTTTTTTCAAATCAACATTTGTTGCTTTCTTTCCATAGTCCACAACTTTAATTATATGTAAGCATACACAGCTATCTATAAAGATTATCGGTTCGACACCAGACTGAATAGTTTTTGATATTTCATCCAGGGAGGGAAGATTTCTTTCTCCTTTTTCAGAAAAACAATAATATGGATTTAGCAGATTCAAAATTTTCTATAATATTCCAATATTTAGGGTTCGGTTTATGCTTGCCGCTAACGGTTGGTGTAAGTTGCGGAGCGGATTTCGGAGAGCGTTCATGTCCGATAGGACTGAACGGCGATGCGAGAATCCGCGGCTCGTACCCCACCAACCCCGCTCTGAAATTTACACATCCTAAGTTTACATTTTGTTAGTGGCAGTTTTTTTCTTTCTTAAGCTTCTCCATAATCCCCAAAGGGCAGTTAGTACATAAGTAATTCCAAGAATTCGGCTTAAAAGTTTTGATTTATTTTCGTCAATTATAGAATTTACTTTTTGAATTTGAAATTTCTTATTGAATTCAGATATTGATATTTCTTCATCAATATCCTTATTTTTTAATTGCATTTGATTACTATCTTTTGCTTTTATGGTAACACTTACTGTTGTATCGTTTGATTTTAATGAATATTCAATCGATTGGCTAATAGGAAGAATAGATAAATATTTTGGCGCCTCAGGTGAAAAGAACAATGCTAATCCAAAAAGAAGCATTATTATGCTCATTACAGCCACTTTCTGTTTTGATTTTTTTCTTCTAATTTCCTTAGAGTTTGAATCAATTATTTTGTCAATTTTATTTAGGTCAGTTATTCTAAAATCAAATGAAATTGATTTATAAAATTCTTCTGTTATTTCCTCTATTTCCTTGTTCTGTGGGATTTCAATTAATGCTTCAAATTCAATTTTTTCATTCTTTTTTATTAAATCCCAATTCAACTCAAGTATATTATCAGTGATATTTTTAATGTCTGCATTTACACCATTTGTAATTTCTGAAATATTTGTTTCTAACCATTTGAAATTTTTATCAATAATTATTTTTAAGGGACTGAAAATTCTTGATTTATCAATGTCAAGGTTGCCATTATTAGTAATTGTAGCTTTAAAAAGAATAAGATAATTGTCAATAGTCTTTCCTTTATAGTTAATATCTATGTTTAACCGATTAATGTCTTCCTTAAATAAGCTGTAGCATTCTTTTTTCTCAAAAGAAATAGAAATCTTTTTTTGTGACTTCTTGTTGTTTCGAACAGAATAAATTCCAAAAATTAATGTAAGAATTAGTCCAACTATTGCTAAAATTATTCCTGTCATATTATGTATGTTTTAAAATTGCCACTAACTTATTTATAACATCATTTTTGTGTCATTTATATCCATATACAACACCTTATAACACCTTTTAGAGGGTGCTTCTATTTTGGTTGAATTAATTACTACTTGTTTATTGTTTTAAAAATCCGGGGGTGCAGTTCCTTCGCCAAAAAAAATCAATCGCTTGTGCGCTGCCGGGTTTTAGTTCTTTAAAAGTAGGGATTATAAATAGAAGTTGCAAATAAGTTTGGTTAGGCAGTTTTGAGTAGTAAGTCGAAAGTTAAAAGAGAAAAGAAAAAAAAAGATCGGGCAAAGTGTTCAGCCGCAGAATATAGTGCCCATCGCAAAAATAACCATTCGTCGTTTTGACGAACGTTAACCTGCCAGTTGAACAGCATTCGTCATTTTGACGATCGTTGTCCGGGCAGTTGAACAGCATTCGTCGTTTTGACGGTTGTTGTCCGGCTAGTTGGAAGGTATTCGTCATTTTGACAATCGTTGTCCGGCTAGTTGGAAGGCATTCGTCATTTTGACGATCGTTGTCCGGCTAGTTGGAAGGCATTCGTCATTTTGACGATCGTTGTCCGGCCTGTTGCAAGGCATTCGTCATTTTGACGATCGTTGTCCGGCTAGTTGGAAGGTATTCGTCATTGTGACAAACGTTGTCCGGCCAAAAAGTTAGCATTCGTCATTTTGTCGAATACTGCAAAAAAAACCACTTGTTATTTTATTACGCTTTATTTGGTAAAATCCGCACCGGGCACCACCTGATGTTTTTGGTAAATACCTTTCAAATCCCGGCTCCTGGCTCACTACTTTATTTCATCGAGCCTATAGGGTGTTTCCTGGTACACATAATAGTTCAGCCAGTTGGTAAATAACAGGTTGGCCGTCGACCGCCAGCTTAATATGGGATCAAGCGAGGGGTCATTGTTTTTGTAATAGTTAACCGGTAAATCAATGGGCTGGTTTTTAGCCACATCACGTTTGTATTCGGCATCCAGTGTACACCGCGAATACTCGGCATGGCCGGTAATAAACAATTGCCGCCCGTTTTTTGCCATTACCATGTTTACACCCGATTCGTCGGATTGTGAGATAATTTCCAATTCGGGATGACGGATAATATCTTCGGCACGAATTTCGGTGTGCCGCGAATGAGGAATATTAAACACATCGTCAAAACCACGGAAAATAGGTAAATTCTGGTCGGAATACGTATGTTTAAACACGCCGAACATTTTTTTATCAAGAGGGTATTTCGGTATTTTATAAAAGTGATTTAAGGCTGCCTGAGCTGCCCAGCAAATAAATAACGACGACTGGATGTGGTGTTCAGCCCAATCCAAAATTTCTTTCATTTCTTCCCAGTACGAAACCTCTTCGAAGGGTAATAGTTCAACAGGCGCTCCGGTAATAATCATTCCATCGTAATTATTACGGAACAATTCATCTTTGTCTTTATAAAACTCCTTCATATGCTCAACAGGCGTATTTTTGGGCGTGTGCCCTTTTATCTTCAAAAAATCAATTTCGACCTGAAGAGGCGTATTGGAAAGCAGGCGCAGCAAATCGGTTTCGGTTGTAACTTTTAAAGGCATCAGGTTAAGCACCACAATTTTTAGAGGACGTATATCCTGGTGTGATGCACGGCTTTTGTTCATCACAAAAATGTTCTCTTTTTTCAGCAATTCAACTGCTGGTAACTGATCAGGAATATTTACTGGCATTTTTTTCTGTTTTATTTTTTAAAACGGCAACAAAAGAACAAAAAATCCCGGAACTGTACCCAAACAAATTCCGGGATTCTGTTTTATTAAACGATTTTAGCAAACGCTTGTTCAAAATCGGCAATAATATCGTCGATGTGTTCAATACCAACACTCACACGCAATGACGAAGGCAAAACTCCTGCAGCCAGCTGCTCCTCATCCGACAATTGCTGGTGTGTGGTTGCCGACGGCTGAATAATCAGTGTTTTGGCATCGCCCACATTGGCAAGGTGGCTAACCAACTCAAGGTTATCTACAACTTGTTTGGCAGCTTCTTTACCACCTTTAACAAGGAACGACAATACACCTCCAGCACCCTTTTTAAGGTATTTCTGTGCATTGGCATACGACTGGTTCCCTTCCAGTCCGGGGTAGTTTACACTTTCAACCTTCGGATGATTTTGAAGCCATTTGGCCAACGCCACCGTATTTTCAACATGCCTCTCGACACGTAACGAAAGGGTTTCCAACCCTTGCAATATCTGGAACGAATTAAATGGGCTTAACGCCGGCCCTATGTCTCGTAATCCTTCAACACGGGCTTTAATAATAAATGCAATATTCCCAAACGGGCCATCAAAATTAAATACATCCCAGTATTTAAGGCCGTGGTATCCTTCTGAAGGTTCAGTAAACCCGGGGAATTTGCCATTGCCCCAATTGTAGTTTCCGGCATCGATAATTAATCCGCCAATACTGGTACCATGGCCACCAATCCACTTGGTTGCCGATTCAACAACAATGTTTGCCCCAAATTCGATGGGTTTAAACAGATAACCACCTGCAGCAAAGGTATTGTCAACTATAAACGGGATGTCATATTTTTTGGCCAAAACCCCAAAAGCTTCAAAATCGGGGATATTAAATCCCGGATTCCCAATGGTCTCCAAATAAATGGCTTTGGTATTACCGTCAATCAGTTTTTCAAAAGCTTCGACAGTTACATCTTCAGCAAAACGGGCTTCGATTCCCAACTTTTTAAAGGTAACTTTAAACTGGTTGTACGATCCTCCATACAAAAACGGAGAAGTAACAAAATTGTCGCCAATACCAAGGATATTGGTAAAGGTTAAAAACTGTGCCGAATGGCCTGATGATACTGCCAATGCAGCAGCTCCTCCTTCGAGTGCAGCAATACGCTGTTCCAATACATCGGTGGTTGGATTACCAATACGGGTATAAATATTCCCAAATTCTTTTAATCCAAAGAGGTTGGCAGCATGGTCTGAATCGTTAAATACATACGAGCTTGTTTGGTAAATTGGTACTGCCCGCGAATTGGTTGTACCATCGGGCTGGTGGCCTGCGTGAATCTGCAGCGTTTCAAAATTCAACTTTTTAGTCATGATAATTTATTTTAGATTATTATAAACTTATTTATTGGTACTTTTTAATTTGTCTCAAAAAAAGCACTGTAAATTGCTTTGATACTTTTATTCCGGTCGGAGCTTTTTACCACCAGGTAACTCGCCAGGTCGGAGGCTCCCGAACCACTAATAATGACATTTATTTTGTTCCAGGCAACAGCTGTAAAAAGAGTTGCCGACACCCCATAATTTTGTTGCATACCATGCCCTACAATCCCAATCAGGGTAACATCGTTCAACAATTTTACTTCGTTCACATTTAAAAAACCCGATTCGCGCACCAATTGTTTAGCCCGCTCTCCCGATTGTTTGTCTAAAATAAAATTGATGGAGGTTTGAGAAGTGATAACCGATTTAACATTAATTCCGGCGTCGGTAAACGATTTGGTAGCAATTGCCAAAATCCCGGGTTTTAAACCTACCCCTGCCCCATCCAATTTCAGCACCGAAATATCATCGGAATATGCCACACTTTTTACAACCTGGCTGGCAATATACGTTTCGGTATTAATGACCGTTTCAACTTTGTTGGTTTCAGCACTTACAATCTCTATGGGAATGTGTTTTGCCTCCAATGGCTCAACCACCCGTGGATGAATGGAATAATGGTCAAAATACGCCAGTTCACTGGCTTCGGAATAGGTAAGCCGCTTTATTTTCGAGGTATTTTTAACAATAGAAGGATCAGCTGATATAAACTCTTTTTCGAGCCCCCATAAAGTTAATTTTGGCGCTTTTAAAAAGGCTGTCAAAAATGCCGCTGTATAGTCAGATGCAGAATTACCTGCACGGGCAATCTTCCCATTTTCGGTGAGACCGTATGAACCCGGAATTAAAAATAAACCTGTAGCTGGTAATGCTTCCAGTTTTTGTTTATCGAGGCTTAAAAAGGTAGCATTTCCATAATCGCCGGATACCAAAAAACCATATTCTTCGGGTAACAAAACTGTGGAATGGATTGATCCGGAATCAAGTTTTTGTTTTAAAAGTACCAGCGTCAGTTTTTCACTAAAACTCAACAACTGCCCTTTTAAGGCTTGCGAATAATCACCCGTTAACCGTATTCCTTCCAGAATGTTTACCAGTTTTTTAACCAATTGAAGATAGTCAGAAATGGATTGACCGGGTAATATTAATTCCCAAAAATCGATCAACTCATTTTTTAATTTGTTGCTTCCATTTTCCGAATTAAAAACAGAAATGATAGCTGCCTCTATTCTATTTTTAATAAAAGGAGCTGCCGAAACCACTAAAAAACTCCGGCCCTGGTTTTGTTCTAACCGGCTACTTAAAGCGCTAATAAATAAATCATTATTTATATAACTTCCGCTAAAACGGATTATACAATCAGACATAATAAACAGATAAATGATTAAAAAAGAAATTGATTATTTTACGTTGAAGGCCTTTACACAATGCTTAAATCACCGGGCAAAGGCTAGCGCATAGTCATAGGCATGAATGGCATAATAAAATCATTACAGCTTAAGGAAAAAGCCGTGCAGTAACAATTATTTTTGAAAGTATATTTCATTATTATACCATTTTTGATGCAACAAATATAGAATGAAATTTGAAATCACCAAAATTATTTGGAAAGAGTTTAAATAAACTTAACACATCCAAGTTTTACGAATCAACGGTAAAACCTTTGTCGATTTCGGTACTAATATGGATAAGTGCATCGCCTTGGTTAACTATGGGCGAATGGTTGGAGCAAATAATATAACCATCATTTGTGGCCACAATATTTTTTTCGTAATCGCCATACGGGTCCGATATACTGCCTATTTTTTGGCCTTTAACCACTTTTTCACCTATTCGTATCACACGCCGGTACATACCCGAAGAATTAGCCCGTATCCAATGTGATTTTTTTACATACACACGTTCGCTTGGTGGCCCGTTCTGAGCAATTTCGGCGGAATAATCACGCATACCTAAATAATTAATAATATTTAGCGTTCCCTGAATGCCTGATTTAGTCACATTTTTATCGAGGTGCAACGATTTCCCGCCTTCAAAAAGCAATGCAATTTTACCTTTTTTTGATAACGACTCCCTGAATGATTTATCACGAGGGTCGGCATCGATAATAAACTTAGCCCCAAAAACATAAGCCAGTTTTAAACATTCCTGATTTGTAGAATCGACCCTGATTTGAGAATAATTAAAGCGGCTGGCTCCACCGGTATGAAAATCGATACAATAATCGATAAAAGGAATAATCTCGTTCATCACAAAATAGGCAAACCTGCTGGCCAGTGAACCCGATTTTGTTCCCGGAAACATACGGTTTAAATCGCGCCCATCGGGGAATTGCCGGTCCTGGTTCAAGAATCCAAAAACATTAACTACCGGAATACAGATGATTGTCCCTTTTGTAGGTTTATTAAGGCCTTCAGCAACCATCCTCCGAATTATTTCAATGCCATTAACTTCGTTGCCATGGATCCCGGCAGTTAACAGCAAAGTTGGCCCCGGAGCTTTAGCCTTCTCAATTATTACCGGTACTTCAAGGCGGGTACGCGTATGCAACCGGGCAATGTCCATATTTAATATGGTTTGCCCGGTTTTTATTTCTTTGCCTAATATGATTAATTTTTTAGTCGACATTCCTTTCAATGTAACGAATAATGGATTTAGCAATATCAGTTCCAGTGGCTTTTTCGATACCTTCAAGGCCGGGAGATGAGTTTACCTCCATAATTTTAGGCCCTGTTTTTGAACGTAACATATCAACTCCTGCAATACCCAAACCAAGCACCCTGGCAGCTTTTAAGGCAGTATTTTCTTCTTCTTCGGTAAGGTCAATTATTTCGGCTGAGCCACCACGGTGCAAATTCGACCGGAATTCACCTTCTTTTGCTGTCCGTTTCATAGCACCCACCACAACACCATCAACAACAAATGCCCGTATATCTTCGCCTTTAGCTTCTTTAATAAATTCCTGGACAATCACTCGTGCCTTTAATCCCTGAAATGCTTCCAGAACCGATTCGGCAGCACTTTGGGTATCAGCCAAAACAACCCCAACACCTTGTGTGCCTTCGAGCAATTTTATAACACACGGAGCCCCACCAACCTGGTTAATAATCTCTTCGGTATCTTTCGAATAATTGGTAAAGGCAGTTTTTGGTAAACCCAATCCTGCCCGCGACAAAATTTGCAGGCTCCGTAATTTATCGCGCGACCTTACCAATGCCTGTGATTCGGTAGTGGTAAAAACTTTCATCATTTCAAACTGACGTACAACTGCAGTTCCGTAAAATGTTACCGAAGCACCAATACGTGGAATAATAGCATCAATTCCAGATATCTCAGCACCATCGTACAAAATATGGGGTTTTTTCTTTTCAATAATAATATCACATTTTAAATGGTTTAAAATAAGCATTTCGTGGCCTCGTTTTTCACCAGCTTCTTTTAAACGCATTGTAGAATACAACTTTGGATTTCGCGATAATATTGCAATTTTCATATTAATCTTTTTTTATTTATTAGCTTAACTATTCATCATCTTAGCACCGACTAGTGTTGGAACCAGTGATACGGTAGAATAGGCATTACTATTCTAAAATATGCTATTTCGATTTTATTTAAATTATTTATTTTGATACTTTAAAGTGACATCAACAATAAATTTTTTGGACAAAAATTTTCGACCTAATAAAACCGGAAATTTCATTTCACTGCGGTCGGTCAAAGTAAGTTCAATTTTATAATTTGTTTGAAAAATTCTTATTAATGTTTGAATTTTGTACCTGTTTTCCACACTTCCATTTGAGCTTTTCACCAACTTTAATGTGTATTTTTCAAATACAAGCTCCTTGTGGTTGTAATCGGGGTGCCCCAAATCAGAAAACCTGCAATAAATCTTGCCATTCTTTTCTTCAATTTCGGTGCAATGTATACTCGAAGTATAAGCTCCTGTATCAACCTTTACTTCAATGCCATACAACTTAAATTCCGGAAAATCAGCCAATTCGCGCCTCCCAATAATTAACTTTTCTTTTTTTCTTGCTGTTTTTCCTGATTGTAACATAAAAATGTTCAATATCTCTTATTAATGTAACACCCTATTATTTTATATGTTCGAAAGTATTCTTAAAACAATTCAATTAAATATAATCATTAAAATTGAGAAAGTAGTTTAAAATTGAACCTGTTAATTTTTCAACTTAATTTAAACTAATTATTTTTGAATTGATAAGTTTTACTGATTATTACACAACAAAAGTTATAAAGTAAGCTTTTCCGATTATAATATAAAACCATAAGATTATGAAATTAAAAGTTTTTCTTATTTGCCTGTTTCTGTTTTGTATTTATACCGGAAATGCACAATCTAAAATCAGCTGGGAAAAATGGTCCTGGTTAATTGGTGAGTGGGAAGGTGAAGGAGATGGCCAGCCAGGACAAGGAGGAGGTACTTTTTCATTTAATTACCAGCTCGACCAAAACATCATTGTACGTAAAAGCCACTCAGAATACCCTGCATCGGAAAACAGGCCGGCAACAATTCATGATGATTTAATGGTAGTATATCCTGATAATGCAGGTAATCCAATTAATGCCATCTATTTTGATAACGAAGGACATACCATTAATTACACCATCACTTATGCTGTAAAATCAATTATTCTAACCAGTCAAAAAAATCCAAATGTACCAGTATTCAGGTTAACCTATTCACTTTTAGAAAATAATGCGGTAAACACCAAATTTGAAATGGCACCCGATGGTGAAAATTTTGTTACATACATTGAAGGGAAAAGTAAAAAAATAAACTAATTCAAAATTACAATACCATGAAAAAAAGTTTAATGCCGAAAATAATTTTTATTATTCTGATGAGCATGGTTTTAACATCGCTGGGACAAGGCAACGACCCATTTGAAGATTACAACCAGTTTAAATTCTCCTTTGAAGGACACAGCGCTAAAATCATATATCCAAAATATCAGAATGCTGAACAAACCTGGATTTGGAGAGCCCGTTTTTGGGGACATGAACCACAAACCGATTTAGCCCTTTTACGAAGAGGATTTTATGTGGTTCATATAGATGTAGCTGATTTATACGGCAATCAGGAAGCAGTGGCCCTTTGGAACAGGTTTTATCAGTTTCTCATAAAAAAATACCCCCTGAACACAAAATGTGTGCTGGAAGGATTAAGCCGTGGAGGGCTCATTGTTTATAACTGGGCAGCCGAAAATACCGATAAGGTAGCCTGCATTTATGCTGATGCCCCGGTTTGTGACATCAAAAGCTGGCCAGGGGGCCAGGGCAAAGGCGAGGGGTCACCACTCGATTGGGAAAAATGCCTTTCAGCTTATGGCCTTACTGAAGAAACAGTTGCCGATTTTAAAGGTATTCCACTTTACAATTGTGTAAAAGTTGCCCAGGCAGGCATTCCTGTATTACATGTTTGTGGCGACAGCGATACCGCTGTTCCGATGGAAGAGAATACCACTATCCTTGCTAAAAACTTCAGGGAAGCGGGAGGTACAATAGAGGTTATGGTAAAAAAAGGTGTTGGGCACCACCCACATAGTTTTGAAGACCCCGCTCCTATTGTCGAATTTATTATTAAAAATACGGGGATATAATTTTACATGTCTTCCATCTTTTTTAATGAATGGCAGTAAATCAGGCTAAATAATTACCTTTTTTGAGCAAATGGTGGGATAAAAAAAAAGCTAAAATTCCAGCACCAACTGAACTGGTTTATTCTCCTGGGCTTCGAAATTTGAAAGGGTTAAACCCAACAACCTGACTCCTTTTGGCAAAGGTTGCTCCTTTTTCAACAGTTTTAATGCCTCATTAAGCATCACCTGCGGGGAAGTAATAAAAATAGCCAAAGTTTTGCTTCGAGTGATTTGTTCAAAATCGGAAAACTTTATTTTTAGGGTAAGTGTTTTTCCATACGATCCTGATTTTTGAATGCGTGGCCATAAAATATTACATACATTAGTAACCTCATCTTTTAATTGACCTTCCATGTATATGTCGGTGGAAAAAGTACGCTCTGCCCCATTCGATTTCCGTTTGCGCATAGGCTCAACCTGCCTTTTATCTATTCCCCGCACAATATCGTAGTAATAGTTTCCTGCTTTTCCGAACATACGCATTAATTCCAGACGGTCCACTTTTTTCAAATCACGACCAAACCAAATTCCAATGTCGTTTAATTTTTTTGCCGAAACTTTACCAATTCCAAAGAATTTTCTGACCTCCAAATTATCTATAAATTCCTGTGCCATATCAGGAGTTACTACAAATATCCCATTGGGTTTATTAACATCGGAAGCCACTTTTGCCAGAAACTTATTATACGACACACCTGCCGAAGCAGTCAACACTGTTTCTTTCTGAATGCGCTGCCTAATTTCCTGAGCAATTAAAGTGGCTGAAGGTTTTCCTTTTTTTGTGTAAGTAACATCAAGGTAAGCCTCATCGAGCGATAGAGGCTCAACCAGGTTGGTATATTCATAAAATATAGCCCGAATTTGTTGAGACACTTTTTTATACTCTTCAAAACGCGGTTTTACAAAAATTAAGTTGGGGCATTTCCGTGCAGCAATTTTTGAAGGCATAGCCGATTTTACACCAAACCGCCGGGCTTCATAACTTGCTGCTGCCACCACTCCCCTGTCACTACTTCCACCAACAGCAACAGGTTTGCCCGCAAATTCCGGAAAATCGCGTTGCTCAACCGATGCAAAAAAAGCATCCATGTCAATATGAATTATTTTTCGGATGCTTTCCATTATTTAGTTCAGCCTTTACTTTTCATTTTTTGTAATTTCAAATTCAACTTCACCTGGCCCATCAACTTCAATTGAATTTTTGTTATCCTCAGCTAATTGAGCTTGTTTCCGGGAATTTGAAATCAACGACCAGGCCATAATAACACTGGTAGCGATAATTACAACAAACAAAACACCGCTTTCAAAACCCGCATTTTTTAATTCTTCAGGAATAGCAAAAAACAACAGGATTGAAATTAATCCACGGGGGGCTATAAATGCTTGCGGCATTGTATCTTTTCGTTCAATCACATAAAAAAGGGCATAACGTAACAAATAAGTAACTACTAAAAAGATGGTAGCTATAAGCCATACTTTCCATTTAACAAGCGAAAGTAAAGGCAATGTCATCCCAAAAACAACAAAAAACAAGGTTCGAATAAGAAATGCCGTTTCAACAGTAATCATTTTAAACTGTCCAAAAACCGCATCAATTTTATCATCATCCAACCATTTTTCAAGTTTCTTAAATAATAATACTTTATGGTTTCGAAGTAACAATCCAAACATTAATATAATTACCAATGATGAAAGATGGAACATTTTACCTACAGCATACAATAGTATTAACACCGCCAAAAAAAGAAAAAACCGGGCATCGCCTTTTATATTTTGAATAATATAAAGCAACACATAACTGAGGACAACAGAAATTGAAATGGTCAGAAAAATATTACTGCCGATGGCAAAACTCAATTGTTTCATTCCTTCTACATCGGTATTTTCAATTACCAGATAAAAAAGCATTATCCCAATAATGTCTGAAAAAGTACTTTCGTAGGTCAAAAATTCCTTTTTATATTCCGAGAGGTTCGAAACACTAGGGATAATAATGGCGCTACTAAGAATCGAAACAGGAATAGCGTATACAAAAGCGGCTAACATGTTTATATCGGGTACAAACAGTCGGATAACAAACATAAGAGCCAGCGAAGTTGAAGCCAGCGAAAGGGCTGCAATTACAAACGATTTCCAGATAATGGGCCATTTTTTCCAGCTCAGCTCCAAATCAAGTGCAGCTTCTAAAACAATCATAATCAAACCAAGAATTCCAAGAATTTCGAGGATGCCAAACAACTCTGGTTTATAATCGAAATAATTTAACAACTGCTGAATCCCTATACCCATAATTATCAGAATCAATACACTGGGAATATTTGTTTTACGGGCCAGAATATTCAAAAAGAAGGATAATATAATTACAACACATAATCCAATCAAAAAAAGATAAGCATTCATAGTGTCCTGTTTTTTATACAATATACAAAATTGGAAATTTAAAATAAGGGCCGAAAATTAATGATTAAATTCATTGTTTATTCAGTCCTTAAAAATTATTATTAACAAAGCTAAAACAACAAATTTTAATGGTTGTTTAGTTCATTTTAAATTTAAATTATTGCGGCCCGGAAATAACATTTCTGCCAATAAAAAAAAGGAGTTAAAATATGAACACAAATGATTACATGGCGCGCGAAGATAAATACGGCGCACACAATTACCATCCACTTCCGGTAGTACTGGAGCGAGGAGAAGGAGTATTTGTATGGGATGTTGAAGGGAAAAAATATTTTGATTTTCTGGCTGCATATTCTGCCGTAAATCAAGGGCATTGTCACCCGGCAATTGTAAAAGCCCTCACCGACCAGGCTCAAAAGTTGGCTCTAACGTCACGGGCTTTCTACAACAATGTATTAGGCGAATGGGAACAATATATGTCGGAATTATTTGGGTATGATAAAATGTTGCCGATGAATTCAGGCGCCGAAGCCGATGAAACAGCGTTAAAACTGGCTCGGAAATGGGCCTATAAAGTAAAAGGAGTTCCAAAAAACGAAGCAAAGATTGTTGTATGCGATGGCAATTTCCATGGCCGCACGATTACCATTGTCTCCATGTCGTCGGACCCCGATGCATATACAGACTATGGCCCATTTACTCCGGGGTTTGTAAACATTGAATACAACAACCTTATAGCTTTGGAAGAAGCTCTAAAAGATGAAAACGTAGGAGCTTTTTTAGTTGAGCCTATTCAGGCCGAAGCCGGTGTTTATGTCCCCGAAGATGGTTACCTCAAAAAGGCATCGGAACTATGTAAAAAATACAATGTGCTATTTATTGCTGACGAGGTTCAGACTGGTTTAGCAAGGACCGGGAAAATGCTTGCGTGCGACCATGAAAATGTACGTCCTGATATTTTGATTTTAGGCAAAGCTATTTCGGGAGGTAATTTCCCGGTATCATGCGTTATGGCCGACGATAAAATTATGATGACCATTAAACCAGGAGAACACGGTAGTACATACGGCGGAAATCCTATTGCCGGAAAAGTTGCCATGGCAGCCCTCGATGTAATAAAAGATGAAAAACTGGCAGAAAACGCTGAACGTATGGGCGAATTATTCAGAAGCGAAATGCAAGCAATTGACTCTCCTATGATTGAACTGGTAAGAGGGAAAGGGCTTCTTAATGCAATAGCCATAAAACAAACCAATGGAAAAACAGCCTGGGATGTTTGCCTTGCATTAAAAGAAAACGGATTAATCGCTAAACCTACTCATGAAAATATCATCCGGTTTACACCGCCACTCGAACAACTTATTTCAGAAAATGAAATGCAAGAGGCCATAAAAATCATAAAAAAAACCTTTAAAGAATTTGAGAGTTAACTTTTGTTAAATATGTTAAATTAAAAACAAAAACAGGCTACCTTATGAATATCTAAGTAGCCTGTTTTTCATTTAAAAATAAATGAATTATGCTCAAAAAACGTTGATTCCTTTTCTGGTCAATCAGAAAAAGAAGATCCGTATGATAAGGCAAAAGCAGCAAATGAGATACCAGCTTATATTATTTGTCAACTATAACTTCAAGGATAATCATGATGTTGCCAACATAATCTCTGAATTACCCCTTATTTATATTTATTGAAAATTTAAAAGCTGAAATCTACTTTCCAACAGCAACCCGTAACTTCCCGGTAGTTTGTTTTCGAGTAACAGTATAGTCTTTATTATATGAAACAATGGAACAACCATGGTTCATAAAACCACCAAATTGTGAAACTCGTTCGAAGTTATAATTACCTTGTACCAAATCCACATCAAGGTAAGGCAAACAGTCGTAAAATCCGCGCCCATAATAGTACAAAGCATTCAGGAAATAGAAGGTAGCATCGTGCCCCTGCATACTAAAACGGTTTGGTTCAGTTTTAAAAGTTTCCCTGAATTTTGAATAAAAATCAATAGCCGTTTTATTCGAATAATCAACCCAATAAGGATACAGGAATTTTAATTTCACATTGTGGAAATATTCCATTGAAATACTCTCAAATTGCTCATAGCGGTTGGTTCCAACAACTGTAATATCAAAATCGGAGGCATTGTTATTAATATTTGAAACTCCTACACTAACTTTCCCTTCATCAGAAGTTGGGATAAAAAACACATTTTCTTTTTCTTTGGATAATATCCGGGATAATCCAAATCCGCCATATTTTTCAAAATCATACTCCTGAAACAATACATCATTGGCATCGCCATAAAATCCCGAATTATATAGTTTCTCACGAATCAAGTCGGCTAACATGTTCTCATAACTGTTTTCTTTTTCCGAATTAACCTGAAGAAGGATAAAATTGCTGTCGAAATATTCATCAGCAATAAAATCGGCTGTTTTACGCATTAAATAATTTTGCGAAGGATTTACCTGGAAATAATAAGGATTATTTTCTGCAAAACTTCCGTTCGAAGAGAGTGGAGATACCATAGGTATCCTGTTTTTAAAGGCAAAATCGGCTACTGTTTTTTGCAACTGAGGATATATAGGCCCAATTATCAAATCAAGGTTTAAAAACTCACCAGAATAAACAAGGCTGTCGACAACTGTATTATCGCGCTTACTATCGAATACATGCAGCCTGATATTCATGCCCAGTTTTTGCATTTCATCAACAGCAATCAACGCCCCTTCGTAAAACGCAAGGAAATTTTCAGTAGTGCCATAAAACTGTTTCAGCTGCTCAACATTCACAACAAACTCATCTTCCACTTCAATGGAATCAACACCTAACACACTTTCATCAATGTCATAACTATTTATCGAATCTTCAGAAAATAGCAGGCTATCAACCTCGGGTAGTTTATTTAATGTGTCATTCGCTTCTAAAAAAAGTGGTAGGATAAGCCCAACATGATAAGTTTCAAAAAAATAACCATCGTGGTTTTCAGGCTTACATTCTTCAGGAACTTCAATTACTGTTTTAATCTCATAAAAGTCATCAGGCACCTTTGCAATCACTTCTTCAGTTATCTCAGCTTCGTTATTTTCAGGCACCTCCGGTTTCTGTGGAATTAAAATAGTTTCACCTTCAAGCAAACCATCGCGTAACTGAAGTGCCGGATTATATTTTTTTAATTCGGATATTTTTAAATCATATAACTTCGATAACCGGTACAATGTTTCTTTTGATTTAACAATATGATGAACAAAAGCTTCATCGTTAACAGGTTTAACAATCGGAGCATCAATATAAGTCACCGGAATCTCCAATAGCACTCCGGCCGGAAAACCACTTTCAAGGACCGGATTTAACTGCATCAATTCGGCTTCGCTAATATTGTATTTTTTCTGAAGCCCATATAATGTTTCGCCGGTTTCGATCCGATGAAGAAAAATCCCATCTTTTTGCCTTACATCCGGACTTTCAATTTTTGCTTCAAATGTTGATGTATTTGGCAGCCATATCTCCATTCCTATTGCCGGATTTTGTGCCAATGGATTATAAAATAATATTTCGCTAATAGACCTGTTGTACTTTTTTGAAAGAGAATAAAGCGTTTCGCCCGGTTTTACCTGGTGCAAAAACATACCTTCCTTTTGTCTGTTTTCAATATCTTCTTGATTATCAGCCAAAGTAACTTCTTCTGTAACTTTATCACTAATAACTTCCTTTATTTCCCATTGAGGAATATTTATGGTTTTCCCTTTTCTGAACCGCTTTAATTTTGGGTTATATAAGTTAATTTCTTCAATAGTAATACCATATTTTTTGGCAACAAAGTATGGGGTTTCGCGGCGTAGAATTTTATGTGTAATAAAATCAGTTGGTGCACCCTTTTTCATTTCTGGTCGCACTTCATCAATTTTAACTTCGTCACTGTATGGGATTTGTAGAATATCCCCTGCCTTTAATCCCATTACCAATTTAGGATTATTACTTATAATTTCTTTGTTGGTTACGTGGTACTTCTTTGAAATTGAAACGATTGTTTCGCCCATTCGTACATTGTGAAGAATATATTTTTCACCCTTAATAACTACAATTTCATTTTCAATTTTTTGTTGTGAATAAGTAGAGAGAGACAACAAACTTAATGTCAAAACAACCGTAAATATGTATAGAATCTTCATTAAAATCAGGCTATTTATATTTCGTCCAAAGGTAATAAATTATCACTATCCGTTTAATTGAAACGTGTATTGCCCAAAATAATTTTATTTTTCTTAAAAGATAATTTTTGCATCCAATAGAATCATAAAAGTATAACTCATATACTATTATTTAAAAGCTAATTTATTACTTTATGTTGAGGCTTTTAAAATTTTTACTTTCGCCATTCAATGAATTAAGTATCTTTGCCCCATCAAAATAAATCATACTAAATATGCAGGAAAAGTTATTAATCCTTGATTTTGGTTCACAATACACACAGTTAATCGGACGTCGAATTCGTGAGTTAAATGTATATTGCGAAATACATCCATATAATCATTTCCCCGAAATTGACGAGAGTATTAAAGGTGTAATTCTGTCGGGTAGCCCTTCTTCGGTGCGCGATAAAAATGCTCCTATTCCAAATCTTGAAAAAATAAAAGGAAAAATACCACTCCTGGGAATTTGTTATGGAGCACAATATATGGCTCATTTTTTTGGTGGAGAAGTTGCACCTTCCGACTCGCGGGAGTATGGGCGTGCAAATCTGGGTTATATCGACCACAGCAGCCCGCTTTTCAAAAACATTACTTTACATACACAGGTGTGGATGTCGCATGGCGATACCATTGTTAAGATGCCTGCCGATTATAAAGTTATTGCCTCGACAGAAGATGTTAATTTCGCTGCTTTTAAAATCGATAACGAAAAAACTTACGCAATACAGTTTCACCCCGAGGTTTACCATACTACAGAAGGAAAACAATTACTTGATAATTTTGTAACCGACATTTGTGAATGCAAACACGATTGGACACCCGATTCGTTTGTTGAATCGACGGTTGCAAGCTTAAAGCAACAACTTGGCAATGACAAAGTAGTACTGGGCTTATCTGGTGGTGTTGATTCATCAGTAGCAGGCGTTTTACTTCACAGAGCCATCGGTAAAAACCTCACCTGCATTTTCGTAGACAATGGTTTACTTCGAAAAAATGAATTTGAAGATGTCCTCCATTCTTATAAAGACATGGGATTAAATGTAATAGGTGTTGATGCACGTAAAAAATTCTGGGATGATTTAACCGGCTTTTCCGACCCGGAACAAAAGCGAAAAATAATTGGACGTAATTTTATTGAAGTTTTTGATGCTGAAGCACACAAAATACAAAATGTAAAATGGCTGGCACAAGGAACTATATATCCTGATGTAATTGAATCGGTTTCGGTAAATGGGCCCTCGGCAACCATCAAATCGCACCACAATGTGGGTGGATTGCCAGAAAAAATGAAACTTAAAGTTGTTGAGCCTCTGCGTTTATTGTTTAAAGATGAAGTTCGGAGAGTTGGTAAAGCATTACAAATTAAACAATCGTTGCTGGGGCGTCACCCATTTCCAGGTCCGGGGCTTGGCATCCGTATTTTAGGAGAATTTACGCCTGAAAAAGTCAGAATTCTCCAGGAAGCTGATGCTATATTCATAAATGGATTAAAAGATTGGGGATTGTACGACAAAGTTTGGCAAGCTGGCGTGATGTTATTGCCAGTCCAATCGGTAGGTGTAATGGGCGATGAACGGACATACGAAAATTGTGTTGCTCTCCGGGCAGTTGCTTCAACCGACGGAATGACAGCAGATTGGGTACACCTTCCATATGATTTTCTGGCAAAAATGTCAAACGAAATAATCAATAAAGTACGAGGAATTAACAGGGTAGTTTACGATATTAGCTCAAAACCACCTGCTACAATCGAGTGGGAATAAAAATACATTTGAAACGAGCGTGGTTTGAAAAAATCAAAATGTAAGTTTAAATTATTCATGCAAGTTACAAATACGAACAAACAATTTAAACTTATGAAATGTTAATCTTTCCTAAACAAATGAATACCGGTTAAACTTCCGGGTATTTAGTTAGTTTATATACTAGGTACTATTTATTTTTTGCAATATTATCTATTAAAATTTGTAAACTTGTATTTAGAAAGATATTCAATATGAAGATATTAATTAGAAACTTAATCAGCGGACTATTTTTAGCCGTTTTACTTTTCTCGGGAATAAACAGTTTTGCACAGGTCAATGAATTGGGTGCTGTCCAAAAAAATCAGCTAAAATATGCAAGGCTTATGCGGATTGTTGATAGTTACTACGTCGATTCAACAAACATCGATGATTTAACAGAAAAGGCAATTATTAAAGTTTTAGGTGAATTGGACCCACATTCAGCATACATATCGAAAGATGAAGTTGATGCAATGAATGAACCACTTAAAGGAAGTTTTAATGGAATTGGCATCACATTTAATATTTTCAAAGACACATTGCTTGTAACAACAACCATTCCAGGTGGGCCATCTGAAAAAGTTGGCCTGGCGCCCGGTGACAGGATTATTAATGTTGATGGCGAAAACATTGCCTCAGTAGGGCTAAAAAACAGCGATGTATTCCGTTTGCTAAAAGGGCCCAAAGGCACAAAAGTTGCCCTTCAGATTTTGCGCAAAAACACCGAAGGAATGCTCAATTTCACAATTATCCGCGATAAAATCCCGATGTACAGCCTCGATGCCTCATATATGATCGACGATGCTACAGGTTATATTAAAATTAATCGCTTTTCGGCTACTACCAATAACGAATTTAAAGAAGCAATTGCTGAACTTAAAACTCAGAATTTAAAAAATCTCGTGTTGGATTTACGTGGAAATGGTGGAGGTTATTTAAATGCTGCCATTGATATTTCGAACCAGTTTCTGGGTGAGAAAAAACTTATTGTATATACCAAAGGGACAAACGAACCTGAACGTAAATTTAACGCAACCAGCAAAGGTGAATTTGAAGAAGGAAATTTAGTAGTATTAATCAATTCGGGCACAGCTTCAGCAAGTGAGATTGTTTCGGGTGCTGTTCAGGACTGGGACAGGGGAATCGTCATTGGACGCAGGTCGTTCGGAAAAGGATTGGTACAACGGCCTTTTAATTTAACCGATGGATCGGTTGTCAGGCTTACAACTGCTCATTATTATACCCCTAGTGGCAGGTGCATTCAAAAACCGTATGAAGGAGTTGAAAACTACCGAGGTGACTTTCAAAGCCGGTATGACCATGGTGAATTATTTAATGCCGATAGCATTGATTTTGATGATTCTCAAAAATACCAAACACTAAAAAATGAACGTACGGTGTATGGTGGTGGTGGAATCATGCCCGATATTTTTATTCCAATGGATACATCATCAAACTATTCGTATTATAATAGATTACGCGGAGCAAACTTAGTATACCCGTTGGTACTTGATTATATTGACAAATCAAGAGAACAACTGGTGAAAAAATACGATACTTTCAAAAAGTTTAATGAAAAATTTGAAGTTGAAGATAAACTGGTAGATCAATTGGTAGCCGATGGTGAAAAAGAAGGAATTGAGAAAAACGAAGAAAGCCTTAAAAATACAAAAGGCATCATTAAAAAAGATATCAAAGCATTGCTAGCTCGTGATTTATTTACCAGGCACCACTACTTTCAGGTAATAAATAATGGCGATAAAACCATCGAAAAAGCACTTGAAGTAATTAAAAATCAAGAGGAGTACACCAGTCTTCTAATATCAAAGTAACAAAAACAAACAATGTCGGACCCACTCATAAACTGGCTCTCTCATAATTACATAGAATTATTGGGAGCCATTTTTGGTACTATCTATATATATTTTTCAATTAAACAGAAAATACTAACTTGGCCAACTGGCCTGTTAACATCAATTTTATACGTTTATGTATTTTTTAGCTCGAAGTTTTACGCCGACATGTCGCTACAACTGTATTATGTTGGAATAAGTATTTACGGATGGATATACTGGATAAAAGGAAAAAAAACAGTATCAACAAAGAAAGTTGCAGTAACCCAAATTACAAAACACACACTCTTACTCCTAATTCCTATTACAGCAACTATTTATTTCATTATTCTGCAAATTTTACTTAATTATACTGATTCACCTGTACCCTATATGGATTCGTTGACAACAGCCTTTTCAATTGTTGCTACTTGGATGTTAGCCCGTAAAATAATTGAACATTGGATAATTTGGGTATTTGTTGATTTATTTTCGGCTGGCCTTTATATTTACAAAGAACTCTGGCCAACTACCATTCTTTTTGTTATCTACACAGGAATGGCTGTTTTAGGATATATTCAGTGGAAAAAAGATTTACAAGCAGAGCGAAATGAATAAAAACCAACCCGAAATATTTATCATCACAGGATCTGAATCAACAGGTAAATCAACCCTTGCAGAAAATCTGGCACACCATTTTGATACAATCGTTATTCCCGAATATTCAAGAAATTATATTACTGCCTTAAACCGACCTTATAATTATCGTGATGTTGAGGTAATTGCGCAAAAACAAATCGGCCAATACAACAACCTGCTTCATTCAGATAAAAAAATAATTTTTGTCGACACTTGGCTAATCATTACAAAAGTCTGGTTTGAAGTAGTTTATAATAAGTTTCCCAATACATTAGTGAATGAGATTCGAAATGCAAAAATTAATTCTTTTTTACTTTGTGATACTGATATCCCCTGGAAACCAGATGATGTTAGAGAAAACGGAGGAGATAAAAGATTGATGCTTCATGACGAGTACATAAAGAATCTCGAACTTTTTAGTAAGAAGTATTGTATTATTAGTGGAAATGGTAAAAAAAGATTGGAAAATGCTATTACTTTTGTTGAACAACAATTAATTTGAAAAATCTTATATAACGATATGATTAATCCAATAAGATGATCAATAAAGAATTTGAAAATAAAATCAGTGCCACCATCAAAAAATTAGCCGATCCGGCTAGTTACGATGTTGTATGCCACGAACACAGGTTGGGAGAACCATTACCTTCCATTCCTAAATTAGAAAAAGTAATTGAGATGGTCAGGGAAATACTTTTCCCGGGTTATTTTGGAATACATCACTGCGTCCAAATACCACTCAGTATTACATGGGTGTATACCTTGATGAGCTATACGAGCTGCTTAGCGAAGAAATTCTGGCAGGCATGTGCTTTGAATGTACCGACAATTCGGCCAATAAAGTTGAAAAACATTCACAAGAAGCAAAAAAAATAGCCCTCGATTTTATTGAATTTTTACCTGAAATACGTCAAAAATTAGTAGCCGATGTTGAAGCTACCTACCTTGGTGACCCTGCTGCCAGAAATTTTGGCGAAGTTATTTTTTGTTACCCGGCAATAAGGGCAATTACAAACCACAGAGTAGCCCATCAACTATTGAAGTTAAAAGTACCGCTGATTCCACGATTTATTTCGGAAATGGCACACAGCGAAACCGGCATTGATATACATCCAAAAGCTCAAATTGGCGAAGGTTTTACAATTGACCATGGCACGGGTGTTGTAATCGGATCGACTTGTATTATTGGCAATAAAGTTAAACTTTACCAAGGAGTTACACTTGGTGCTAAAAGTTTCCCTCTTGATGAGGATGGGAATCCTATTAAAGGGATCCCAAGGCATCCGATTGTTGAAGACAATGTTGTTATTTATGCCGGAGCAACAATTCTTGGAAGAATAACAGTTGGCAAAAATTCAATTATTGGTGGAAATGTTTGGGTAACTCGCAACGTCCCTGAAAACTCACGATTAGTCCAGTCAAAACCTAAAGAATCATCATTTACCGACGGAGCGGGTATTTAAAAATAATTAACAACAAGACTATTGGAAAATAACAGATTAATTGCAAAAACACTTTTTGGCCTTGAGGGCGTATTAGCCGAAGAATTAAAAAATTTAGGTGCCAAAGATATTGAACCGGCCAAACGGGCTGTTTATTTTAAGGGTGATAAAAAAATTATATACAAGGCAAATTATCAGCTCCGAACAGCTGTTCGGATTCTCAAGGAAATATATACTTTTCAGTTTCGATCGGTTGAGGATTATTACAATAAGTGTAAAAATGTAAAATGGGAAGAAATATTTAGTATCAATCAAACATTTGTAATTCATAGCACAGTTGCTAACTCAAAAGAATTTACAAATTCGATGTTTGCATCGTTAAAAGCAAAAGATGCCATTAGCGATTATTTCAGAGACAAATTTGGCAGGCGCCCATACGTAAATACAAAAGAGCCTGATATTGTTATAAACATGCATATTACCGATAAAAGGTGTTTTATTTCGCTCGACAGCTCAGGCGATTCCCTCCACATACGTGGCTACAAAACACTAATTGGTGAAGCACCTCTAAGTGAAGTATTAGCCGCCGGAATGATTTTATTATCGGGATGGAAGGGAGAAACCGATTTTCTGGACCCCATGTGTGGGTCAGGCACACTGCCTATCGAAGCTGCGTTAATTGCCACAAATACGCCTCCGGGGGCTTTCAGAGATCATTATACATTTAAAAACTGGAATGACTTTGATCCTGAATTATTTAAAAAGGTTAAAGAAGAAATTAAGCCACGTGAGTTTAAAAAAACAGTTTATGCCTCCGACCTCTTAATCCGAAATATTAATGCGGCGCGCATAAATGCAAAAAAAGCCAAAGTAATAGATACTATTGTTTTTGAAGCTACAAGCATAAAAAACTTAAAAAAGCAGTTAAATGGAGCAACTATTATAATTAATCCACCATATGGCGAACGTATTGAAGTTGAGGAAATTGAAAAATTGTATGAATTAATTGGGGAGCGTTTGAAACATTTTTACCCTGGAAATGAAGCCTGGATAATTTCGTCGTCGAAAGAATGCCTGAATAAAATAGGGTTAAAACCCTCAAATAAATTTTTGTTGTACAACGGATCGTTGCAGTGTAGTTATCGCAAATATGAATTATTCGCAGGTAAACGGTTTGAAAAGCAAAAAGCTATTGAATAATTAGTCAAGATCTGGTTCCCAAATATCTTTCTCTTTTGTTCCACCTTTTATAGTGTTTAACTCTTCTAAAGTGAGGACTTCGAAAAATATATCTTGGTCAAAATTATCTATTGTTTTCATTTTATATTGATTTTGAAGTTTTATGATATTATAATATTTAGTCTAAATCCGGCTCCCAAATATCTTTTTCTTTGGTTCCACCTTTTATTGTACTTAATTCTTCTGTATCAATAACTTCAAAAATAATATCTTGGTTGAAAGTATCTAATG
>CAXXYG010000006.1:0-154848 GCA_963666575.2 Prolixibacteraceae bacterium | reverse complement strand
CTACTTAACACTTTTTCCACACCTGGAAGCAACTCATTTTTTCGGTTTATTTGATCTTTCCCGAAACCAATTATTTTTTCAATTTCAGAACCTTTTATTTTATTATGGGATATTTGTAAGGCTGCTTCTATCAACGATAAAATAAATGCCTTTGCACCATAACCATACAATTTTAAATTTTTGATTTCAATTTTAAATAACTCTTTTGAAGTGTTTTCGGGTGAGGAATAATTTTTAAGAAGCCGGCATAGTTTGTCTTCAGTTTCTTTGTAGTAAGGCTCATTAATCCAAAGTGTATCATCGGCATCAAAGCCAATAATTTTTATTTTTTCTTTAAACATTTTAAACTATTTTTTATTTCCACAGTCATAATATCCTATTTGCCGGTATGCAATATAAGATTAAAGGTTTATTATCAAAAATTTGATATAATTAATAATAGAAATTATAATATTTTTTGATCTTTGCAGCCGAAAGTTGGTAATACAACTATTTGTGTTTTTGTTTGTTTGACATTATATTATGCAAAAAGATTTTGAGAGTATTCCTTTAAGTTATTTGGTTTATCAAGCCCAGCGGGCGTTACACTTTAACATGAATGCCGATTTTCAGGCTAAAGGAATTCCTATAGTCATTGAACAATGGCCGGTATTATTTGAGATTTTTAACAGCAATGGTTTAACTCAGCAAGAGTTGGCGAAAATCACAAATAAAGACAAAACAACAATAACAAGGTTGATAAATACACTTGAAAAAAATGGATTGGTTACCAGGAAGGCGGATGAAAATGACCGTCGGAAAAAATTGATATGTTATACACCAAAATCAAAAAAAATAAAATCAAAAATTATTGAAGTCTTAAAAAGCAGTAATCAAAAATTAGAGGATGAATTGGATAAAACCGATTTAAAAATAATGCGCAAAGTAATGTTTGCTATTATGAAGAGTTTAAATTGGGAATTCGATTTTGTAAATACAAAATGTAAAACAGATTAAATAGAAAATAACAATGAGTTGGAGAAAGATTACTTTTATTATTGTTGTATTAGCCATCTTACTAGGTGGTTCCGCAGCATTGTCACTTTTATTTGTGTCATTAAAACCAGAACCGCCCAGAAAACCTGAAATTGAATTAGTAAGGTATGTTAATGCCAAAACGGTTTTATACTCTCAGTTAAAATCACCTGTATCGCGAGAAGGACGTGTGGTTTCGGGAAGCGAAGTTATGTTGGTTGCCGAAGCATCAGGAAGGATTGAAAAGGGTGATGTAACATTAAAAAAAGGAGCTTCGTTTAAAAAGGGCCAATTATTAGCCACAATTTATAAGGATGAAGTGGAGTTGGCTTTAAAAGCCAGGAAGAGTAGGTTCCTGACAACATTTACTACTATGTTGCCCGACCTGAAAGTTGATTTTCAAAATGAATATTCTTCATTTATTCAATTTTTGAATTCAATTGATATGGATAAAAAATTGCCAGAATTGCCGGAGTATCACAACGATAAATTAAAAATATTTTTGGCTAGCCGGAACATTATAAGTGAATATTATGGTATTCAGCAAGATGAGAAAAAACTAAGCAGGCATGAGTTATATGCTCCGTTTGACGGGGCTTTTTCGCAGGTTAATTTTGAAGTTGGTGCTTACGCTAATACCGGAGGGCAGATAGCAAAAATGATTAAAACCGGGCATCTTGAAATTGAAGTTCCTGTAGAGGTTGGGCAAAGCGAATGGATAAAAATTGGCGATAAAGTAAACGTATTTTCAGCCAAGCGGAACATTGTTCGAAAAGGGACAGTAGTGCGTAAAGCTGATTTTGTGGATATGGATACACAAATGAGGAGTATTTTTGTTGATTTAAAGAATTTGGGTGGAAGTGAATTATTGTCAGGTGAATATAACTTGGTGGAATTTCCCGGACAAACAATTGAAAATGCCATGGAAATTGACCGTAGTGCAGTTTTTAATAGCAACGAAGTATTTACTGTTGTGGATGGGAAACTAAAAAAGCGGCAAATTGACATTCTAAAATGGAATGAAAAAACCTTAATATTTACTGGCCTTGAAGAGGGATTAAAAGTGGTTTCTGAGTCATTAATAAATGCCAAGGAAAATAGTCCGGTTGGAATTGTTGGAGAAGAACAGCCTGCCAGGCAGCAAGGTTCAGGAAGTGGTAAAGCAAATTAATAAATCGGAAAGATGAAACGAGCCATTCTAAAATGTTTATGTGATACAAATGCATAAATTTGGCGAGTTCCATGTGTTACCATAAAAAACATTAATAATAAACACATGAAAAAAGCAGTTGAATTATTTGTCAGGTTTCCGTTTTATGCCAACCTGATCATTGTCTTTTTGATAATTGTTGGTGGAATAAGCATGTATTCCATGAAACAGTCTTTTTTCCCTGAAAGGGAATCGAGGTATATTTCAGTGAGGGTATCGTACCCCGGAGCATCGCCTGTTGAAATGGAGGAAGGTGTTACTTCGCGAATTGAAGAGGCAGTAAGGGGAATACCCGGAATATATGAAATAACATCTACATCGTCGGAAAACAGCGCAAGTGTGCGTGTTGAGACCAATCCAGGCGTTGATATTGATGAGACATTAATTGAAATAAAAAATGCTGTTGATGGAATTTCTTCATTTCCAACAGCAGCTGAGCGCCCCATTGTTAACAAACAGCGAACAACGTCACCTGCCATGCAGTTATTGGTTACCGGCGATATCGATTTGTTGACACTTAAAGCTTATGGGCAGCAAATCGAAGAAGAATTTTTATCATCGGGTTTAATTAGCCAGGTTTCGTTGTCGGGATTCCCGCAGCTTGAAATTTCAGTCGAAGCAAAAGAAGAAGATCTGTTACGTTATGGCATAACTTTTAGTGAAATTCAGAATGCCATTTCGCAAAATAACCGCGATGTATCAGGCGGGCAAATTAGGTCGGTGGAAGAGGAAATGCTCATTCGGTTAAGGTCCCGAAGTTCTGACCCAAATAAAATTGGAGACATAATTTTACGCGCTAACCCCGACGGGAGTGTTATACGAATCAGGGATATTGCTCTGGTAAAAAAGAAGTTTTCAGATACTCCCAATAAAACGATTGAAAACGGGAAACCTGTTATTTATATTATGGTGAGCAAACTTATTTCTGAAGATTTGTCAGAAATTGATGCTTTCATAAAAGAATATGTTGCCGACTTTAATGATAAAAATCCTGGTGTTAAAATAAAAATATCGAGGTCGTTTTTAGACCTTCTTAAAGGCAGGTTGGACTTGTTGCTTGTGAATGGCGGACAAGGTTTATTCCTTGTTCTATTAGCACTTGGGATTATGCTTAGTATCCGGTTATCATTTTGGGTAGCCTGGGGAATTCCTGCATCATTTTTAGCCATGTTCATTTTTGCTCGATTGTTTGGAGTAACTATCAATATGATGTCGTTGTTTGGAATGATCCTCGTTATTGGGATTCTTGTTGATGATGGGATTGTGATTGGTGAGAATATATTTCAGCATTTTGAACGGGGGAAAAGCCCCATGCGGGCTGCTGTTGATGGTACAGTTGAGGTAATTCCGGCTGTTTTAACATCAGTGTTTACTACCATTGTTGCATTTTCTCCATTATTCTTTATAACAGGGCGAATGGAAATGATGTTCGAAATGGCTGTGATCGTTTCGTTAAGTTTATTCTTTTCATTATTCGAAGCATTTTTTGTTTTACCAGCGCATTTAGGGAATCCAAAGGTTTTAAATCCAAATTTATTAAGTAGGAAACCACGAGGAATAAAAAAATATACCGAACGCTTTTTTACATGGTTGCGGAATTACGCTTACGACAGGGTATTACAATTAGTTCTTAAATGGCGGTTTATAGTAATTGGAATACCGGTTGCTATGATGATAATTACATTTGGTTTAATTGGTGGGCAGTTTATTAAAACCACTTTTTTCCCGCGGATGGAGTTTGATTCTTTTAATATTAATGTTGCTTTTACTCCCGGTTCGGGCGAAAAACAAACAATGGCTTACCTTGAACGGTTTGATAAAGCTGTGTGGGCTGTAAATGACGACTTAAAAGAAAAATACGGCGATTCTATTGATATCATTGAAAATAGCATAATCCAGTTAGGTTCAGCATTCGATAGGTCAGAAAGTGGAGCACATGCCGGAAATGTTGATGTTTCTCCACGGAACTCTGAAGAAACAGGGATTAGTTCGTTTGAAATTATCCAGATGCTTCGTAAAGAAATAGGCCCTATTCCTGAAGCTGCAAAATATACCATCGGTGCACGTAACCGTTTTGGCGACCCGGTTTCAATTGGTTTGTTATCACGGAATATAGAGGAATTGGAGCTTGCCCGTGATTTTTTAATGGAAAAATTGGAGTCATTACCTCAGCTTAAGGATGTGGTAAATACCAATTCTTTAGGGAAACAGGAGGTTTTGTTAAAGTTAAAACCTCAGGCATATATGGTTGGGTTAAATGAATCGGCTCTAGCCAACCAGGTGCGCCAGGGATTTTATGGTGGACAAGCTCAACGTTTGCAGGAAGGGCGTGATGAATTACGAATTTGGGTGCGTTTTCCGGCCGAGGGGCGTGAACGTATTGGGCAATTAGAACGCATGAAAATTAAAACCATGGGGGGCGAATTTCCATTAACTGAGTTAGTAGATTATGAATTAAAACGTGGCCCGGTAAATATTCAGCGTTTTAATGGAAAACGCGAAATTAGGGTGAATGCCGATTTGATTGATCCGGATGGTTCTGTGACAGAAATTCTGGAACAAGTTCAATCTGAGATTATTCCTGAATTAAAATTACACTATCCGGGTGTTAATATTGAATTTCAGGGGCAACAACGAGAAAGTCAGCGTAATATGTCTGATTTATTAATCCTTTTCCCATTGGCATTTTTAGCGATTATTTTTCTGTTGATGATTAATTTTAAATCGTTTGAGCAACCGCTGATTATTCTGATTATGATCCCTATTTCAATTTTGGGGGCTATATGGGGTCACGGTATTCATGGTAAACCACTTTCAATTTTAAGTTTGTGGGGAGTTGTGGCATTAACCGGTGTAATTGTTAATGATGCGGTGGTATTCCTGGCAAAATATAATTTGTTAATTGAAGAAGGGCACAAAGTAAAACAAGCGATAATTGAAGCAGGTAAAGCAAGGCTGCGGCCAATTATACTAACTACACTGACTACATCGTTTGGTTTGTTCCCGCTGGTATTAGAAACTAGTTTTCAGGCTCAGTTCCTGATTCCTATGGCTATTTCACTGGTATATGGAGTATTTTTTGGAACCATGTTTATCCTGTTGTTTTTCCCGGCATTAATAATGGTTTTAAACGATGTACGGAGAGGCCTCAGAAAATTGTGGACAGGTAAAACATTTGAGCGCGAACATGTGGAAATAGCATGGTTGCATGCCCAGCGTAAAATTGATAATGGAAGTCACGAAAAAAAGGAAGAATAATGAGAACCATAAAAATACTTTTAATACTGCTTAGTGTGAGTATTATCACCCAAGGGCAGGAAAAGCTGGATTTAGCTGGTGCCATTGGCAAAGCACTGCAAAATAATTACGACATAAAAGTTGTTAAGGACAATCAGCGTATTGCGGAAATCACTAATAATTGGGGAACTGCCGGTAGGTATCCTTACATCAATATGTCGTTAGGTAGCGATAACTCTGAGAATGTAAAAACAGGTGATAATGTAATGACTAACCGTCTTTCGGCAAGTGCCAGTTTAAGCTGGACTTTGTTTGATGGATATTCGGTTCGGATTAACAAACAAAGGTTTGAAGAACTGGAACAACTTTCAAAACAGAATACTGCCATCATGGTAGAGGGGACCATTCAATCGGTCATTTTAGCCTATTATTCAGTCCTTCTTGAAAAAGAGAAGCTGGGTGTATATGAAGAGGTGATGAGCCTTTCCGAAAGCCGGTACAATAGGGCAAAAGATTTGAAGGATTTTGGTACGGCAGTTACTTACGATGTGCTTCAGGCTCAGAATGCGTATTTGGCCGACCGCTCCGGATTTTTATTGCAACAAGTAGCTTATAAAAACGCCTTGCGTGACCTGAATTATTTAATGGCTGAAGAAGCCGGTGTGAGTTATAATTTAACTGAGGAGTTCATAGCTCTTCCGGTTGAGTACACCGTTGCTGATTTACAGGTACAAATGTTCGAGAACAATAAAAGTTTGCAGAATCAGTACATTAATCAACGGTTACTCGAAAATGCCATGGCTTCGGCTAAAAGCAATTATATGCCTACCTTAAATTTTAATAGTGGAATTGCTCCTTCCCGGACTCGTTCGAAAGTTGGTGATGCTGATGCATCATGGGCCAATTCTGCCAACTTTTATGGCAACTTTACTTTGAGCCTCAATTTGTTTAGTGGTGGAAATAGGAAACGTGCGGTGCAAATAGCACAAATTGATGAGAGTATTGGACTGGTGGAGATTGACCAGCGCAAACATGATTTAACCAACAGCTTGTCGAATTTGTACGAGTTCTACCTGGTGCGGAAAGAGTTGTTAAATGTGGCCAACGAAAATTTGGAAGCCGCCAAACTGAACCTTCAGATTTCGAAAGAAAAATTTGATTCGGGTGCCATTAATTCGTTTAACTACCGCGATGTTCAAAATATATACCTGAATGCTGCCCAACAAAAACTGGGTGCTATTTATAACTTTATCGATACCCATACGTCATTGCTAAGAATGACCGGGACTATTATTCAGGAGTTTGAGTAAATAATTAAGGAACCGTTCTTTTTTTTAGAGAACGGTTCCTTAATTTACTTCATGGGGATTGATTAAAACTACTCTGCTATTCGTTAAAACTACTCCGCTATTTGTTAAAACCAGTACGAGATTAATTAAAACTACTTCGGGACTAGTTAAAACCAGTATGAGGTTGATTAAAACTACTTCGCTATTTGTTAGAACTACTTGGGAATTGGTTAAAACTATTCCAATGTTCGTTAAAACTACTCCACAACTGCCTCTAAGTCATTCGTAACTGTCTTATTGGCAGCCGCGACTAGTTAAATGAACTCCAGTGGGAGTGAAAACATAAATGAAAACATTCAGCCATTTGTATTTTGTTTTGACTAAATTTTTTGGGTCACTACTTCAATAGGTATTCATGTTTTTGCTACAGTCCTATTGATATTGTGGCAATTAATTGCCTTGGACGAATTTGATAACTTGTCCTTACTAAGGAAATGTCGCTGTTGTAGTAACGAATAATTTCTGAATGATTAAAAAGATTGTTTACTTGTAATTTATACTGAATTTTTCCTTTTTTGGGCTTATAATGATACGTTAAATTAGCAAAAAAAACGTTGAAGTTGTTCCGATCTTTTTGTTTGGTTTTATAATATTCACAATTAATCCCCACAAGGTGTTTTTTGCTGGGTGTTATAAAAATACTTCCTTTATGTTTCTGCTCAAAAACTGAGGTGTTTGCTTGTATGGTATTTTGCCTGAATAATTGAAATTGGTAACTGTATTCCAAATCAATAAACCTCCAGCGATTGATGGTTAAACCCGGGTGAAGAATAAATACCCGGTTGGTTAGCCACCCTTTTGTATTGTTAAAAAGGTATTCTTTTTTAGTAAAATTATAATTGCTTTTCAAATCGATGGTTGTATGCAAACCGGATAAAAACTGACTCAATTTTACCGAAAAATTATTTGACCGGGATTGATTATCCTGTGTTATAGCATCGTAATACAATAATCCATTTTGATTGATTTTTTGATGCAGTAGTAAGTTATGGGTAGTACGATTACCAAACCATAAAAAGGTAGAGAAAAAGCCGGATATTGGATTATTGTATTCTAATCCTAAACTATAACGTATTCCGTTTTTTTGAGATAGTTTTTCGGGTAAACGTTTCATATGGCGGTAGTTCGATAAAATATACCCTTTTGTTAGCTGATTGGCATTGCCAAGTAATGAGGTGTATTTTGCTGAAATCCGGGCAGACAAATAACTGTTTAAATCGAATTTTAAATAAAACGAAGGTGTAAAAAATAATTTCTGAATTTTATCGGGGATATTATGGTACTGGTCGTCAATATGGTAAACAATTGCCCGAAAGGGTAGTTCTAACCTTGCCCGGAATTCGTTTTTTTCAAACCTGAGTTTTTCGGTGAGGTATAATTCAGAATAATTCCAATCAAGTTGATTATTAAGGCTATCGGCTAATAAAACAGTATCGTCGGTTTTAACAAATGTTTTCAGATGTTGTTTTTCGTATTTAATGCCAGGTTCCGTTTCTAAAACCCAGGGTTTTTGGGCCAGTGAAAATTGAAGATAATGATGGCTGACAATATTATTAATTGAATAATTTTGAGTAGTTAACGAATAATTCTTCCCACCATTTAATTCTTCCTTAAAAACACCGGGAGTAACTGATAATTCCTGCGGAGAATTGTTGTAATCAACCAAAGAATAAAAACGGATAAAGTTTCTTTTTATTTGGAGCAGTACGTCCAATTCATTGGCTAGCGAAAAATGTGGTGTTTGTGCTTTTTGTATTATATTAATATCCGACTGAATCAACCCCTCTTCATTATCCCAAAACCGGTTGATGCTTGTGATATTTTTTATATACCTGTTTTTTTCATTCTGAGTTAATGTAAAGTTGGTAGTAAAACTTTTTTTATAATAGTTGTTTATTGTATTCTCGTTGATGGTATAGGTTTGTCCACTCAGAAAATAACTGGTTGTAATTTTGCCTCTTTCGCCAATCAAATCGTGGTAATAACTACTGTTTATTTTTAATTCGGTTATTGGATTTATTTTAAGCAGGTGGTTGTAAGTGAGCAGATTGGCATTGTTGTCCAGGTACCGATTGGTTTCAATTTGGGGTTGGCTGATTGAGGAAATGCCTGTTAATTCAGGTTTCCGATTATTTATTCCTTTTAACTCTCCCATACTAAATTCGAGAGGTTGGTGTTGCGTATTTAAATCATCGCCGATGTTATTCGATTGCCAGGAGGCTATAATTTGCTGTTTTTTCTGGAAAAGCATGGGGGTTAAGTTGATGTCGCGCAAAAATGGAGAAAACCCACTTCCGGTATACATGGTGCCGGTTATGGCAACATTGTTTTTAAGTTTTATATTTAATGAAGTTTCATTTGAAGCTATTATTGATTCCAACATTTTAATTGGCTGGTGGTTTTGTAAAACTTCTACCGAACTTACTGATTGATGAGGAAGATTCCGGTTAGCTATACCATACCGTTTTTCCAGCAAGTCAAGCCCCTCAATGTAATATTTCTGAATTGGCTGTCTCTGGTAGAATATTTTTCCCAGTTCGTCAACTTCAAATCCGGGCATTTTGCTGATCACATCACCTATTGAACGGTCTTTCATTCGGGCAAATGAATTAACATTGTAAGTGATGGTATCTCCCTTTGCTGAAATGGGATGCCCTTCAATACTGACTTCTTTAATAGAATGGTATTGAAGAGGCAGAGTGAAGGTAATTTTCTGGCTTTTATTGGCTATCCATTGAGTTGTATCTTTATGTGTTAACGATTTGGCTGTGATGGCTATTGAGTCAGTAGGGTGTTCAAATTGAAGCAAAAATACCCCGTTTTTATCGGTGATAGCATAAGCAATAATTGTTTCCGATTTTTTTTGTGCATGCACTATCAGGCTAATACCGGGCAAAACTTCCATGTTAGACGAAAATACAACACCTTTAAAAACTGTTTGTCCTGAAAGCATACTTGCCAAAAAACAGAGGATTAAAAAACACCACAATTTGATCATAAAATATTCCTGAATTTTAGAATAATGTTTTGATGGAAATCTTATATTTTGATGGTACAAGCTTAATACCGTTCAATAAAATTATTTCGTGTTTTAATTCTATTTAGTGCTTTGGCTTTTGTATCGTCATTCATAGTAACTTTATCACCTCGTTGAATTGTATTAAATAATAGCTCCATATAGTTGTTAAGTGCTTTTACATAGTCGGGAGGGCTGGTATTTATGAATTTGTGTTCTATAATAAATATACGTTTTGGATTTGTTTGTTTGTTAAAAGCGGTTAATTCAAATCGGTGTTGGTTTTCTGAATCACAGATTTTAATAATTAATCCGGGTAATCCATAAAATTTATAAGGCCCATCGCTGATGGGGATATCCATAGTAAACCATGCAGTGTATTTACGGCCACCGTAAAAAGTTGTTGCTTTTTGGCAGGAGTAACCAAGGAGTGTAGTATCTGAATTCTGTATTAATTGCCATTGTAAGGGCGTTGTTTCCGAAACTTTAAAATATTGTTTATTTATTCCGCTTGTAAATGTTACAGTCCCTTTTTCCGGATAGTTTTTGTAAATACTATGTTTGCAGTATAGATGAGTGGTTGATCCTACAACCAGAGGCATTAGTTTCGCCATAAGGGCTGTGGTGGGAGGTTCATCTTTGTATATCCCAATTACCGAATCTGCATACAATTTGTTTACACTGGTGAATCGAGAATACCGATTGCCAATTTGTAAGATCATTTCCTGACTTTTTACAGAATATTTCCTGGTTGAGTCTTGCTGAAATTCATAAAAATATGCGTCACTATATTTGACCGAATCAATTGTTTGATATTCTTGAGTAAAACCTAAAAAGGTTGTTAAAATAAATAGAGTAATAAGATACATTTTCATGACTGGTTATTTATATTTTTTTTGAAGTTTAATTCATGTAATCAATATGGGCTAGAAAACACTGGCCCATATTGATGTAATTTTATCAGCATGCTAACGCTGCAAAATCCATTGCAAATTCGATTATTTGATATAGGTCATCTCCACACATATTTCCAGTCCAAGAAGCTCCACCACCACAAATAATGTCAACACCTAGACATATCAAAGCAGAACTTGTAAAACTTAAACCCAATATAAAAATTACTATAAAAGATAATTTTCTTATTTTTTTTATGATCTTAAAATATGAATGTTAAACAAATGGCTAAATACCCCATTTTTACAATTGCCAATTTGCAAAAGTCATCCCCGGATGGGTGTTTTACATGGGTGGTTTTTAAAACTGCCTGCATCCCCGGGCCGGGAACAAAATAAAGCATGGGCTCACTCCCGGGGAGGCTTACCCAATAAACTTGTTTTTTCCTTTAAGAGTTAATTGTTGCATGATTATTTGAATACAATTTTATTTGGGTTCGAAAAAGGTGTAACATGTTTATATTTAGTATCAAGTTAAAACAATTGTTTGAGAAAAGAAAAAATATTTTTGCCCCCCCCCCTTCTCTATGCGATATTAAGTCGAATAATATCAATGTGTTACGGAAATAGTTCTTCTGATTGTTTTAAAACATATTATGAAAGAGGGAACCTTTTGTTGTTTTATGGGATATATTAGAATAGACTGTATGAGTTGAATGGTTAAAATTATTCTATTAATAAAAAGGAAGGTTTTGTGTTCCTCTTAAAATTATCGAAAAGTTCAGCTATTAGTATTTTGTTTTAAACTCTTTTTCCTGAATAATTGTTTTGAACGATAACAATATTAGGAATTATTATAAAAACCAATTTAAAAAATCAGAAAAGAAGAAGGATAAACTATACAGGATAAAGGTTCTTACAATTACTTGTGATTATTATAGAGAAGTTGTGCTTTATAAATTACATATCTTGTCCCAAACCTGTTTATTTACAGGAATTCCATTAGCCATATTTTTGGCTTTTATTTCAACAACCCGTTCGCCAGGGTACCTTATTTTAGTTTGTTCATTTACCGGGACTGAATTTTTAAAATCGGCAATTATCTCTGTAATTGTATTTTCGATTGATGGAAAATTTTTCAGTTTTGAAAGTAAAATTGAAATAAAAACTTGTGAAACACCATATTCCGGGTCCCGTTTTCCTATACGGGAAGTCGATAATCCTGCCGATAAAATGGTTGCCAGGATGTCGAGTAATAATGAAAGCCCGGCACCTTTCCAGTGACCTATTGTTAACGCTTGAGAGGTTTCAAGGATTTCACCCGGATCGGTGGTTAGGTCTCCAGCCCGGTTAAAACCTCCTGAAAATGGCAGTTGTTTCCCCTCCATTTTTGTATCCTCCATTTTCCCGTACGAAAATTGAGTCATTGCAAAATCGAGTACAATGGCTTCGTTATTATATGGCACAGCAAATACCATCGGATTATTCCCAAGCTTCACATTACTGGCACCCCAGGCGGGAGTATTAGGCATGGTATTGGTCCATGCAATAAACGCGTACCCTTTTTGGGCAGCCTCCCAACCATAAGCTCCAGCACGCATCCAATGGTTTGTGTTGGCTATGGCTACACAGCCAATTCCAAATTTATCAGCCAGTTCCATAGTCCGTGCAGTACAAAATTGAGCATTTAGAGGGCCCGGGCCCATGTGCCCATCCCATTGTTCGAGTGCAACGGCCGAGTGAATTTTTTCGGGTTCGGCATGAACCGAAACATATCCTTTCTGAATGTATTCAATAAACCGGGGGAACCTGTTTACGCCATGTGAATAGATACCTTCGAGGCTGTTTGTGGCAAATATGTTGGCACAGGTTTTTGCTTTTTCAGGAGTGAAATTATGTTTTAACAGAATACGTTCAAACTCTGCTTTCATTTTTTCAAAGGGTATTTTTAATTGTTCCAATTTATTCTGTTTTAGAGGAAACCGTTTTCTTAAATAAAGAACGATTTCTTATTTTACTATTCTCTTTATTCGTGAGGGAACCGTTCTTTTTATTTAGTAATAAAGAGAGAACGGTTCCTTTCTAAGGTTCTTTTCTATTTTAAAACCTCCCATTTACGCAATTTGTTTTTTTCTTCCTTTTTCAGGAAAGCTTTTTCGAGGTCGATGTTTTTGCGGTTGGCAATTGCGCAGACATAAATCAGAATGTCAGCCAATTCATCGCCAATGTCAGTAAAATTTGAGTTGGCATCAACTACCAATCCTTCCGATTTTCGGACGGCTTTAAACAATTCACCTACCTCTTCGCCTAATAACAGGCATTTGTCAATAATGGTTTGATCCGAAAATCCCCTCTCTTTTTCGAGTTCAATTACGTATTTCTGAAAATCGGATAAATTTGGTTGTTGTTTTAATTCAGGCATATTTGATTGTTTCACTTAGGATTAAATTTGATCCAGGGCATTATTTACTCTTTCGAACAAAGCAGGAATTTTTTTGAAAGGATCGCCGACGCCCAGGGTTTCAATAGGTAGGTAACCTCTGTAACCCGATTTTTTTATAATTTCTAAAAGTTTAACAAAGTCGGTTGGCGTTTCTACACCATTAATCCACACATTTTCTTTGAGCTGCCAGGTAACTGCATATTTAGCTGTTTGGGCAATTTCTTCATACGGATCGCTTTGCCGGTAGCTGCCTATGTCGAGGTTTAGTCCCAGCCATTCTGAATTTACCATTTTAAAAATGCGGAGGACATCATCGGCAGTTTTAATAAAATCGTTGTGGTTTTGAAGTGCAATAATAACCCCAAATTTTTTACCGTATTCGCAACACTCTTTGATGTCTTTTGCCATCCACTCAAACACCTGGTCACGCGAATAGCCCTCGTGTTCATTTACTCCGGCAAAAACACGTATGTTAGGGATTCCCATTTTTGCCGCAGCTTTAATCCATTTTTTTATCATCGTAATGTCTGATTGGCGGCTTTTGGGATCGGGATTGGCAAAATCGTTCCGGATACCTGTTCCGCTAATGTCAAGGCCCAATAAAAAAGCTTTCTTTTTAAATAGGTTCATAAATTTATCGGTGGGAAAATCGGGGTAACCAGGAAAAAAATAGCCCGTTGGGTCCAACGCATCAAAATTGTATTTGGCACAAAAATCAAGGACATCAAATAAATCCATTTTCCCTTCAGTTAGGGGTGTTTTAAATGAATAAACATTCAGGCTGGATTTAAATTTGTGGCTAAATTCTGTTTTTTCGGGTTGAAAAACTTTTAACCCGTTCCATAACGGAGCAGTGAATAGTGTTGGTACAACAAGTGTTTTTTTAAGAAAATCTCTTCTTTGTATCATTTTAGCTTAGTTTCAGGAAGCAATTTATCAATAAAAAAACAAAAGGGGAAAATAAATTTACTTTCCCCTTTCTGATCATTAATTTGGATGTTTTATTTTTTCCCACTCACTTTAATAACTTTAATAGCTTGTTCACCCCAGAAAATTCCGCCATCGGTTTTAAGTCCGGTCATGGTTAGGGTGTTCATTTTGTCGATTTGTAATGGCAAATCTTTAACATCAGATGCTAAAAATTTTGCTACAAAATTTCCGCGGTCATCCGATTTCCAATAGTCAATCTCAACATTATTGAGTGTAACAGTTGCGCCAACAACTATGCTATAGGAAATATCGGTATGAACTGTCACGATTGTGGCCTGATTGTCGAGGTTTAAAACATTTGGAGATACATCAATTTCTATTTGAATTGATTCAGTGACAAAACCGGCATTGATAAAAAGGGATCACTTCAAAAATCTGGGGGATTTCTATTTTTTAAGCAAAAATTTTTGCTACCCTAAAAAGAAAATATTTAATATCACTTACGCCTCTTAATGCTGCCCTGAATGCTTTTAGTTTCGCATTAAAGGATTCAGCAGATGCATTGGTGCTTCTATTCTCAAAGAAGTTTAGTATTTCTCTGTAGTGTGTATGTATTGTTGCCGATATTGAGTTAAACGAACGAAAACCAGAATCGGTAACTTTGTTATACCAGTGCGCAAGTTTTGTATAAGCCACATTCTTATCTTTGGTTTTCGAAAAGATTAGTCGTAAGTCATGAGTCAGTCCAAATGCTTTTTTTAGATCTGGGTACTGAGCAAAAAGGATTTTAGCTCTCTGTTTTTGAGACTGGCTCCATTTTTCAGGCGATTTAAATAGCAAATACCTGCTTCGGGCTAGTAACTGTTTCTTTGTATCTCCATTGTCAAAGCGAAAAGGAGTATATATTTTATTGTCCCACTTCGCGTTATCCCTGGCATTGGTTTCTTCATCGATGGCATCCCAACGGTGCTTTATACGTATTTCCTGTAATGCATCAAGAGCAAGCTTCTGGACATGGAATCGGTCAATAACACGTGTAGCCTTGGGAAAGCATTGCTTTGCAATTTGCCCCATTGAACCAGCCATATCAAGGGTTATTTCATTAACTTTCCGGCGTTGCCTGAGCGGGATGATTTTTAATGCCTCAATCACATCTTCTGCTTTGGTTCCTTTAATCATAGCTACTAACACCCCTTTTTTGCCCTTAGCTGCTTTGTTGGTAAGGATCGTATAAAGCTCTCCATTAGACAAAGAGGTTTCGTCAATACTCAACCGGCTACCAATATTTTTCGGAAAAGTCATCCAGTCATCGGCATGTGGCCGCTGTGCCCAGTTGTTATAATCGCTAAGGTGTTCCTTGTATTTTTGCCCTAGTTGATTTCCATCAATGTGGTAGAATTTCTCCAGGCTGTTGCTGCTGATTGGGTAATTGTCCAAATAATTCTTTTAAAAAAGACGCGAAACCCTTTGTGAAGCGCGTACCCTTAGCTGTGGTATCCCAGCTATTACTTATTGTTTTGCCACTAGCCTCCTCTTTCCACTTACGCCTCCGCACGTGCAGGAAAACTGCCCGTTCGCGTATCGGAAAATCCTGTATAATAACAGGGGCGTGAAAACCTTTTGAAAGTAGCTTTACATTTTTGTGTGAGGCTGGAGGATTGTTTAGTTCATCCAAATGAACGTGAATCTCTTTCTCTGTGAACTGAACATCGGTAATCTCAAAATACTGAAACAATTCAGTTGGAAGCAATGCTTCTACTAATACTTTATATTGACTTTGCTGTGAATTCATTTATATCAAAAAATTAAACAGCAAAGATGAGAATTAATTTTTACTCCCCTAGAAATTTAAACTGATCCATAAAAAGGAAAAATAGGAATGCCAGGGTAAACAAACATTTTTTGCTTTTTATAAATTTTGTTTTCATAAATAAGATTTTAGTGTTAAAATTTTATTTACGATAGTAGTGTATATTTGTTTCGCGTAAGTGAAATTATGTTCGATAAGATTTTAGCTTGTGGCAAATTCTACTGCTGCTTTTGCGTGAATTTCGGTTGTATTAAAAAGTGGTAGGTGAACATCGGCTGATTTTACTAATAGTGGGATTTCGGTACATCCTAAAATAATTCCCTGTGCACCGTTTTGTTTTAATTGCTCAATTATACCTAATAAACGTTTTTTACTTTCAGGGAAAAACTTCTCAAGTAATAATTCTTCCATAATTACCTGATTTATAAAGTCTCTGTCTTTTTTATTCGGCACAATAGATGTTATGTCTTCCTGGGATAATTTATTGTGGTAAAAATCCATCTCCATGGTGTAGAGAGTTCCAAGCAATCCAACTTTCGATAATCCATATTTCCCAATTTCAATGGCGGTTTCTTCACCAATATGAATTAAAGGCAAATTTACTTCAGCTTCGATAACATCGGCAAACTGGTGCATGGTATTGGCACATAAAATTAAGAATTCGGCTCCTGCTTTTTTAAGGGATTTTGCTGCTTTTAATATTATTTTAAAAACTCCGGTAGTATTGTTTTGTTTATTAAAAGCATCTATTTCGGCATAATTCACGGAGTATAAAATACATTTTGCAGCATTTAATCCTCCCAATTTATTATTGGTATGTTCATTTATTAAGCGGTAATATTCCAATGAGGAAACCCAACCGGTACCACCAATCATTCCTATAGTTTTCATACAATACTTTTTGCAGGTTCAATAATAATTTCTTTTATGCGAGCAGAAGGTGAGAGGTTAAGCAACATTTTAATAGTTTTCATAATGTCGCTGGGTTGAATCATTTCTTCACTTTTGAGAGGAGTTCCGGCTGCGAATGCCATTTCTGTATCGACCCAACCGGGGCAGATGGCTGTCACAGATATACCAAATTCTGCCAATTCACGGTATAATGATTCATTTAGTCCGGACATTGCAAATTTTGAAGCGCTGTAACCTCCACTTCCGGCAAATCCAATTTTTCCTGAGCGTGAAACCAAATTAAGTATGTAACCCGATTTTTGTTTTTTCATGATAGGAACTACTTCCTGAGTAATTACAAATTGAGCCATCAGGTTGGTATTTAACATGGCTTTAAAATCTTCTTCTGAAAGAGAAAGTGTACCATCGTAGAAAATTCCGGCATTATTAAATAAAAGATCAATCCTACCAAATTTTTCTTTCACCATTTTTATGGCTGATTTTGTTTTTTCAGAATCAGTTAAATCAAATCCAAAGATCACTGGCTGAATTTGCTGCGGCGGAAGTGTTTTTAATTCTTCTGAAAGTGCTATGAGTGTTTGTTCCGATCGTGATATAAGTACCAATTGATAACCCATTTGGGCTAATCCGGTGGCTACTGTTTTACCAATACCACGGCTGGCTCCGGTAATAATGGCTACTTTCTGAGGACTCATTGTTGTTGTTTTTAATGGCATTTAAAGATACCAAAAATAAAGATAATCAGCTAATCACTAACTTCTGTAAGAAACCTGTTTGTGCAAATTTTTTTGAGGATAGATACTATTTTTTTTGCTGGAATGTTTCATCAAAAATTTAACTAATCATATTAAAGGTTTTCAGTTAACCTTCCACTAATAAATTTATGCAATATACTCGAAACATAGGTTTGATAAGGGATACCGTCAAATGCTGCTTTTCTTTTAAGCTCATTAAGGTCTCTGTTTGATATTCGGATGTTGATTCTCTTTTCTTTTTTAAGTGTTTTTGCTGCCAGAGAGGCATATTCAACTTTTTTCTCCTCCAGGTTATCTATACTTTCCCATTCATCATTTTGAATTGAATTTAGTATTTCCAGTTCCTCTTTATTTAATTTAATGCTCATGATTTATTCCTCCTTTTTTTTGTTGCTTTTCTACTTGGGATAATCGTTTTCAAAAAAATCTCCTGTTCATTTTCAACAAATGGTACAAGATAAATATAATCTGCAATTTCAATGATAAAGATTTTTTGATTAGGATATTTGTCCCGATTGGGGTGTTTAATAATATCTAAAATCAGGTTTTTAGAGATGTAAAAAACAATATCATCAAAGCAGATATTCCTGTTTTTTTTCAGCCAATCATTTTTGTTAGTATCCCAATTAAAATACTTCATTTTATAAAGATAAAACAATGTGTGCATTTTGTCAACACTATTGTGCTGTAAAATGAGTGGGATTTTAGGACTTGTTTTTTATTTCGAGAAGAAATCCACTCCCATGCAGGTTTTTGATTTCAATATTAGAGTCCTTAGCCAGGTATTTCCTGAGTTTTGTTATGTACACATCCATGCTACGGGCGGTAAAATACCCATCTTCGCCCCAAATGGTTGTTAATGCTGTCTCTCTCGGAAGGAGTTTGTTTTTGTGAAGGCACAGAAGTTTCAGAAGGTCGGCTTCTTTTGGCGAAAGTTTTTGATGTTGATTGTTGATTGAAATGTTTCGTATGTTGTAATTGAAGGTATAATTACCGATAATAAATTCAGTTGTTTCATTTATTCCCTCAGAATCCTGCCTTTTTACAATTGCTTTTATTTTGCACAATAAAACTTCGGTATCGAAAGGTTTGGTAATATAATCATCGGCACCAAGGTTGTACCCTTTTAAAATATCTTCTTTTAAGGCTTTAGCGGTTAAAAATATAAGAGGAACCTGTTTGTCCATTTTCCTGATTTCGCTGGCAATTGTAAAACCATCAACATGTGGGAGCATAACATCGAGGATACACAAGCTAAACTTATTATTCCTGAAACTTGAAACAGCATTTTTCCCGTCATCAATCCAGGTAACCTGGTAGTCATTTAATTCGAGGTATGATTTTAATACGGACCCAAAACTCAGGTCATCTTCAACTAAAAACAGGTGTGTTTGTGTTTTCATTGTTTATTTATTCCCGTACAAAAGGTAAAAATACATCAAATTTTGCGCCTTTCCCTTGTTCGCTTGTTACCGAAATAGAACCCTTGTTGGCTGTGACAACGGCTTTTACATAACTCAGGCCTAACCCAAACCCTTTTACATTATGAATGTTTCCGCTTGATTGCCGGTAGAACCGTTCAAAAATTTTATTTTGCACTGCCTTATTCATTCCAATTCCGTTATCTTCAATTGAAATAATTATTCCTTTTGAATCATTTTTTGAAGATACTTTTATTTCGGGAGCTTTATCTGAATATTTATTTGCATTGTCAAGTAAGTTATAGAGGATATTTGTACAGTGAATTTTATCGGATGTAATTACAGCATTACCGGCATCGAGTTTAGTAATGATTGTTCCGCCCCTTTTTTTAACCTGTAAATAAATACTTTGAATGGCACTGTTTACAATATCGTGGGCATTGAGGGCTTCCCATTTAAATTCAAAATCTTTTTTATCGAGCGAAGCAATGGTTAAAATATCTTCTACCTGACGGTTCATCCTGATGTTTTCTTTTTTAATCATTGAAGTAAAATACCTTACTTGTTCAGGATCAGTAATTACTTTGTTATTTACAATTGAATCGGCTGCCACCGAAATGGTTGCGATGGGCGTTTTAAATTCATGAGTCATGTTATTAATAAAATCCGATTTCATTTCCGAAATCTTTTTTTGCTTCAGAATATAAAAGATACTGGTGGCAAAAGTGATTAATATAATCATTGAAAAAATAAAGGAAGCCAACAGTAACCAATTTACCGACCGGTAAATAAAACTGTTTTGCCCCGGGAAAAATAGAGCCAACTGAATGTTTTTTTGAAAAATATCGTGTGGGTAAAGGTTGGCTTTGTATTTTGAGGAAGCCAGCAAAATCGAATCTCCATTTTGTGAAATAAAAGATATTAATGAATCCTGGATAACAGCAAAATCAAATTTTATGGGAATATTTCGGTTGTTTAATTCATTTTTTAAAACATCGGCAATTAGCTGGTGGTCAATTTCTCTAACATCCCAGGTGCTAATCTCAGTGACAAGCTGATTGGCAGTGCTTTTTAGTTTGTCTGCTTTAATTCTTACTCTTTTGGATATACCTGGAACAAGTTCATGTAATGTATCAATTTCTGAAACAAATGAATCGATGTGTACAAAACTTAATGTATAAAGCGAATCAATATCTCCAACCAGGCTGTCGCTATATATAAACATTACGTCGGCATCGGCCGAAGTTTCAACTGTATTTTTGCCCGGTTGATTTTTAATTGATTTTTGGCTATTCACTATAATATGTTCGGTGTTTTTTTTATCAGCACTAAATCGGTATTCATACAGTTCGGTTGAATTGCCATTATTGTCGATTTTGATTTCAAATTTGTTGGTATTTTTAGGTTTTGAGTATTGCCTGATAATTTTTACCGGCTGTTTGGAAGTGTTTCCTCTGTATTTTAAAATTGGGGCAGGTGGTGCTTTTTGATCTTCATTGTCAACCCATATTAGGTCATTGCTAAACACCATTTCATTGACAACATCGAGGTCATTAATCTTTTCCAGGCTATTGACGGTATTCGAGAGGGCATCGCTCACTCCCCGGTCAAACAATTCATTTTTTACTTTTAGGGCACTGGTCATCCATATTAATTGAACAGAGATAATCCCCAGGATTGAAATCCCCATTAATACGATTAGTGCGGTGAATACTTTTTTATTCATGGTTCAAATATAACTATTTATGAAGGGTGAATTGAGACTTTAACTTTTCCTTAACAGATTTTAACCAGCCTATAACTAATTGTAAGCTTGTGTTTCAGCTATCTTTGTTTCAGAAAAACAAACTAAAAAAATAGTATTATGAAAAGAGTTTTGTCACTAATTGGAATATTTACCGCAGCGTTTATTTTTTTATCTTCTTTTTCATTAAGGGAAAATCCTCAGGATCCACCACGTGGGAAAAAGAAACATATTAAAATGGTAAAAGTTGTTGATGGAGAAAAAATTGAATTGGATACACTATTGGAAGGCGATGAGCCATTTGTTTGGATGGGTGATACAGTCGGGCACAAAATGAAATGGATTTCATCGGATAACATGGAATTTGGCGATTCTTTAAAAGAATACAAATTTGATATTAGAATGTCGGATGATGAAAAGGGAGAGAATGTGTTTATTATGAAAAGTACTTCGGGCGACAAAGAACATGCCCCACATATGATGTGGTTTAGTGATGATTCAGATATTTCGATGCCCATTGGAGCTCATAATACAAAGGTGGTCAGGAAAAAAATAAGAGGGAATGTAATTGATTTAAGTGATCCTGGAATTATTTCTTTCAAAAAGAAAAAATTAAGCGGGGGACGCGAGAAAATAGAGATAATTCGTAATGAAGTCGAAGAAAATTTTGAAGAAGATATTAATGTTTTTATTGATGCCCCTGATAAACTCCATATGATTCATGCCGATTCACCTCATATTGAAAAAAGGATAAAAGTAATTAGCGATGATAGTGGATTAATTCAAATACTTGAAGATGGAGATCTTAAAAAGTTTGAATTTAAGGGATTGGAAGAAGGTGTCCATGAATTTAAAGAAGACGGGAAAATTATTCGCATCAAAAAAATGAAAAAAGGCGATGGAAAAGAAATCGAAGTGAATGTTGAGGTAGAAGAAGAGATTGAAAAAGAAGACGCTAACCTTAAGGAATAAAAGGATATTTTTTAATAGGTTCGACAAATATATTTAACGCACTGTCAATAAAATAATGAGGATATTCGTGTTGATTATTGGTGTTTTAGCATCAAATTTTATTTTAGCATTTAGCCAGGAAAACAATAGCAATTTCGAAAGTAAAAGCAACCTTTATCTCGGTCAAAAACTTCCAGGGAATATCCCTGAGGTTTTTGCTGCCGGGATAGTTTCAACCGAAGCATACGAGTTTGGTGGAAGTTTTTCGCCCGATGGCAAAGAGTTTTTTTTTACACGACGTCCAACTTATCAGGGCTCGGCAAATAGAATATTTACTGCAAGTTTTACAAATAATAAATGGGAAAAACCTCAATTAGCACCTTTCGCAAAAGATGTGTTTGAATTTGAACCATTTTTAACTCCTGATGGCCAAAGATTATATTTTTATTCTGGACGTAAAGGTTTAAGAAATGATATTTACGATGGGGATTTATGGTATTTGGAAAGAAAAGGAGAAAATCCTTTAGAAGCACATTTTTTTTCAAGCCCCGTCAATAAAAAATATGTTATGACAGTATCTTCGTCTAAAAGTGGAACTTTATATTTTTCAGGAATTTTTAGCGGGAAACGGGGGATATTCAAGTCGGAGGATAGTGCAAATGGTTATCATCTAATTGAATTTTTACCAGAAGAAATCAACTCACTTGATGGAGCACATCCATTTATTGCCCCTGATGAAAGTTATATCATATTTGATTCACAGGTTACAGGAATGGGTAAACCCGAGCTGTATATTAGCTTCAAAAACAAGGATGGATTCTGGTCAAAGGCTATTAATATGGGCCCAACAATAAATTCAACAAAAACTGAATTTGCAGCATTTGTATCACCTGATGGGAAATATTTATTTTTTAGTAGAAGAGAGAATGGTAATGGCGAAATATTTTGGGTGGATGCAAAAATAATTCAAGATTTAAAGCCTGATGAGCTGAAAGATTAAAAAGTATAAAATGGTAGTTGTTTTGGAGATGAATAAATTGGTCAGTCGCAAATATTAATTTCACTGAGTTGTATAAAAAAAGGGTCCAGCTATAAAAAGCTAAACCCTCGGTATTTTCAACCTACACACTTTGTGAAACAGTGTCTGGAATAAATCAAATTTGTTCCCACCCATCGCGGTAAGTGTGCCTGATCCATTCTTCGGCACTTGCCTTAGCCGGTACTGTGATATATTCGTTATTAAACTTCGGATCACCATTCACAATTTCAAAACTATTTTTGGCTAGAATCTTTAATTCATCAGAATCAGTGATATTAGTAAATTTCATGTTTGGACCATCCCACATAAGTTTTCGGTTAAGACCTTGCAGTCTGACAGCCAGAACGCCCATCACTACCATTTCGTTTAATGGCCCCGAGTAGTTAAAATTAGAAGAAGCTTCAAGCCTGCCTTCTTTATTTTCTTTACAAGCCCTGATCCAATCTTGTTCGTGCCCGCCTTCCATGGCATTTGAAATACGTCGGATACTTTTTTCGGGCTGTTTAAAATTGGCCATGCTGCTGGTTGGTAGTAACGTTGGATTTTGAGCCGAACTGCCACACATAATTTTCCCTTTTGAGCCATAAAAAATACAACCACCGCTGCTATTACCCATCTGTTCGCCATCTTTAAGTTCATCGGGGCGGGGAGGCATTAAACCACCATCGTACCAATGTACTGATACTTCGGGCATACCCACTTTGGGGAGGTTGTCACGCCGGGGGAATTCATATTTTATAAATTCAGAATTTGGGCAGGATTCGGTATTCACAGGCGATGAAGTTCCCTGTACCGATGATGGATATTGAAGTTTTAAGGCTTTAAAAACCGGGTCGAGGATGTGGCAAGCCATATCGCCTAAAGCTCCGGTGCCAAAATCCCACCAACCGCGCCAATTCCATGGCGTGTAAATTGGGTTATAAGGGCGCCATTGTGCCGGGCCAATAAATAAATCCCAATCTAAAGTTTTAGGAACACGTTTTGTTTTTTTTGGTCGTTCCATTCCTTGTGGCCAAATTGGCCTGTTGGTCCAGGTGTCAACGTGTGTAACTTCACCAATTTTTCCCGACCAAATCCATTCACAAATGTCTCTGATACCATCACTGGAATTTCCCTGGTTACCCATTTGGGTAGCAACACCATACCGGGCTGCCGTTTCGGTTAAAATTCGTGATTCATAAACAGAATGGGTTAGTGGTTTTTGAACGTAAACATGTTGGTTGTTTTTTAAGGCTGCCAATGCTGGTAAAGCGTGTGTATGGTCGGGTGTGGCAACCAAAACAGCATCAATATCTTTTTGCTGCTCGAGCATTACCCTAAAATCTTTGTATTGTTTAGCTGCTGGCCATTTTTTGAAAGAATTACGTCCGGCATAATCCCAATCGACATCACACAATGCAACAATATTTTCGGTTGCCATATTTAACAGGTTATTGTAGCCCATTCCGCCAACTCCAATTCCTGCAATATTTAATTTATCACTTGGAGGTTTATGCCCCAAACCGGCTATAACGCTACTTGGGAGAAAAGAGATTCCAGCAAAAACAGTGGCACTTTTGCCTATAAACTCGCGTCTTGAAGAATTAAATTGTGAGTTGGTTTTATGTTTCATTTTTAATCGGGATTTGTCCGTTTTATTATTCGGCAAATTAGAAAAAATATAAGTTTTAACCTAAGCTAAAATCCGACTTATAAATATTTATATATTTTATTAGCATGTTTTAACAGATTAATGGTGCCAGATTTATAAAAAAAAAAGGGCTCTGTATGTACAGAAGCCCTTTTGAATATTATCGAAAAGATAATTTTTACGATTTAAAATTAGCTGATTATGCAGGCATATCAGGTAAACTCCAAGGTTTACGGTATTTATGATTAATGAGTTCGGCTGCAAATTCTTTTGCTGAAACCGGTTCTGTCCAGTCTTTCTTGAAAGTTGGATGACCATCATGAATAGCAAAACCATCTTTAATAACAGTTCTGATTTTTTCATCATCACCAATATTTGTGAATTGCATATTTTCGCCATCCCAGTCAAGTTCTTTGTTAAGCGACTGTAAACGAACGGCTAAAACACCCATCACAACCATTTCATTAAATGGGCCAGCTTCGGCAAAGTTTGAAGCAGTTTCTACTCTGTTTTCAGGAGTTTCTTTACATGCACGTACCCAATCTTGTTCGTGGCCACCGCGCATATTGTTTTCAACTTTCCTTCTGAATTTAGGAGATTCTGGTTTCTTGCCTGATAATAACCAAGGATTTACACCATAACATCCACAAATTAATGTGTCTTTTGTTCCATGGAAAATAACACCACCGCCTGAATCATTAGGATTTTTGCCATCTGGCCATCCTTCAGGAAGCATTGGCTTAATACCACCATCATACCAATATACATCAACCTGAGGTAGTTTAATTTTCATGTTTTTAGTTGGTGTCCTTTCAGGGAAAGTCAATTTAACAGACTGGGCAGTAGGAGCACAATCATTTAATAATAAACTTGAATTTCCTTGAGCATGAATTGGATAACCTAAATTAAGGCCAACAAATACCGGGTGTAAAATATGGCAAGCCATATCGCCTAAAGCGCCTGTGCCATAGTCCCACCAACCGCGCCAGTTCCATGGGTGGTACACGTGGTTAAATGGTTTCATACGAGCAGGACCGGTAAATAAGTCCCAATCTAAAGTATCAGGAACCCAGTCACCTCTTTCAGGTGTATTTAATCCCTGAGGCCATATTGGACGATCAGTAAAAGCTTCAACTTTAGTAATCTCCCCAATTTCGCCGTTAGCGATCCATTCAGCAGTTAAATTAACACCTTCACCTGATGAACCCTGGTTTCCCATTTGAGTTGCCAGTTGATGTTTGTCAGCTAGTTTGGTTAATAACCTTGATTCGTAAACTGTGTGAGTTAATGGCTTTTGAACATAGGCATGTTTTCCCATGGTCATAGCATGTGAAGCAATAATAGCATGAGTATGGTCAGCAGTTGCAACCAGCACACCATCAGTTGATTCACCTAATTCATCTAAAGCAATACGCCAGTCTTTGTATTTTTTAGCCTTAGGATACCTATCGAAAACGCCGTTTCCACCAGTATAACCCCAGTCAACATCACATAAACCAATGATGTTTTCACCTTCTAAGTTTTTAAGGTTAGCAAAACCCATCCCGCCAACACCAATACCAAGAATATTCATCTTGTCGCTGGGAGCTTTATGCCCTAAACCAGCAACCGCATGGCTTGGGATGATTGAAATTCCTGCAGCTGCTGCTGCAGTCGTTCCCAGGAAAGCTCTTCTGGAAACATTTGTTTTGTTAGAATTTTTACTCATAGTTATTAGATTAAAATTGGAATAGTATTTTAAAAAACACATAAATATAGGGATATTAAAGCATCTGGCAAAAATCAGACAACGATTTTGGAGGTTATAAAATAAAATACTTTTTGATTAAATTACAATGTGCCTTTCAGATAGAACATTACCCAGACATATAAATTTACACTTTTATAGCTTTTTTCTATTTATGTTAAAAATTTTCTATTTGATTTCTGTTAGGATGTCCTCTATATTTGTTTTATAATTTTTAATAAGTCTAAATAATAGCAAAAATCATAAAAATTAAAAACCATGAAAACAGTAGGAGATAAATTCCCGGAATTTAAAAAAACAGCAGTTTTAGCTGATAAATCATTTGGAGAAATAACATCAACCGACCATAAAAGTGAAAATAAATGGATGGTGATGTTTTGGTACCCTAAAGACTTTACTTTTGTTTGTCCAACCGAAATTGTAGAATTTAATAAGAATCACAGTAAATTTGAGGCTTTAAATACTGAATTGTATGGTGCATCGACTGATACAGAAGATGTTCATTTGGCATGGCGGACAAATGACCCAAAATTGAGCGGGCTTACTTTTCCTTTAATTGCCGATACTTCAAAATCGCTAAGTAAAAAACTAGGTATCCTTCAACCTTCAAAAGTGGCTTATAGGGTAACTTTTATTGTTGACCCTGAAGGTGTAATTCAGTGGGTGAATGCCAATAATGATGCTACCGGCCGAAATGTGGCAGAAGTGCTAAGGGCTCTGGAAGCTACGCAAAATCCGGGATTAACCGCCTGTGATTGGAAACCGGGAGAAGCTATTTTGTAACTTATTTTCCTTAAATTTGAAATAACAAAAAAAAAATCAAAATCATGACAGTTAGAAAAGTAAAATCGGTTTGGAATGGAACACTAAAGGATGGGAATGGGAAAATGGATATCACAGGTTATAGTGGACCATTTACATTTGCATCACGTTTTGAAAATGGCAAAGGGACCAATCCCGAAGAATTAGTGGGAGCGGCTCAGGCAGGATGTTATTCCATGTTTTTATCGGCACTTATTAGTGGTGATGGATTAAATCCTGAAAGTATTGAAACCACAGCTGCAGTTACTTTGGGCGAAGTTGACGGAGGCCCTGCAATTACAAATATTACATTGGATACTGTAGTAAAATGCGAAGGACTTTCACAGGAGAAATTTGCTGAGCTATCGGTTGCTGCTAAAGAAAAATGCCCTATTTCGAGGTTATATGCAGGCGGAACGGCTACAATTGAATTAAAAGCAAAATTGCTTTAATAATATTACAACAAACAGTTTGTTCGTTGGATCCCTTCAATACCGGTGAATTATTAAACCGGTGAATAACACAAAAAAAAGGAGCTAGAGGCTCCTTTTTTATTTTATTTAATATTATGATTATTGTTTTCCTGACTCTTTTGTTGTAATCTCAATAACTCCGTTTTTAGCTTTTTCTCCGTATTTTTCAATTGCTGCTTCTCCTTTAATTACATTCATACTTTGAATTTTTTCAGGAGCAATTTCTTTGATATCTAGATCTGTTATTTTGCCGTCAACAACAAAAAGTGGATTTTTATCTGTTGCATTAAATTTAGTTTTTGATGTAATTATAATCACACCTTCTTTCCCTTTTTCGCCATAAAGTTGAGTTGCCGACTCATTTTTAAGAACCTCCATGCTGGCCATTTCATCAGGATTGATATTGGCTTCTTCCATTGAATTGAAAATTTTTCCATCGACAACTACCAATGCTTTGTCCATTTTTTTATTGGCAGCTTTTTTTGTAGTTATTATTACCACTCCGTTTTTCCCTTTTTCGCCATACAATGTTGTAGCTGACTCGTCTTTTAATACCGAAATGGCATCCATCTTATCGGGCTGAATATTTTTTATTGTTTTAACAACTTCACCATCGACAACATAAAGTGGCTCAGCCATTCTTCCATCGGCAGTTTTGATTATTACAGGTGCGTTTGATTTATTTTCGCTAGTCTTCCTGATATTTATTTTCTCCTTATTTTTTGAAGTAATAATTATAACTCCATTTTTCCCTTTTTCGCCATACATTTTACTAGCTGATTCATTTTTAAGAACATCGATTGATTCAATATCGTCCGGATTAATATCATCCATATTATCTATAGGTGTGCCATCAAGGAGAACGAGTGGTTCTAAATTACCGCCTATACTTCTGATTTTTAAATAAGAATTAGGATCTAGATTGGTTAAACCATTGTCTTTAATTTCTGAAGAAGAAGATTCTTCATTTTCTTTAAGAGTTACATTTATTTTATTTTTCTTTTTTACTGGTATTTCTACTTTTTCATAGCCTGTCAGACTAAAAATCAGTGTTTCATTTTTTTCTTCCAGTCCAATTACATAATTACCATCAGGATCTGAAATGGTACCCATAGGTTTACCTTTAATTATAACATTGACCGATGAAAGAGGATCGCCCTGTTTATTGGTGATCTGTCCGGAAATTGTTTGTGTGTATTCTTCTTGTTTCTGAATTGTAACTGATGGTGCGGTTTTGTTTTCTTTAAGGACAACATTATTGGTAAAGTTTCCATTAACAGTAATGTTTTGTTTTTCGAATCCAGCCTTTGAATAAATGATGTCCGAATTTCCTTTATCAAGTTTTAATTCGTAATTACCATTTTGATCAGTAATTGTGCCAACTGGTTTTCCTTTTATGAGTACCGCAACTCCTGAAAGAGGTTCACTACTTTCATTTGTTATTTTTCCTGAAACAGTCATTTTTTCGAAAGAGGTATTGGTTCCAGCTAAAGTGTTTTGTATTGTTTCGGGTGTTTGTAAAACCGAAGGAATTTCAGCTTTAAACTCTTTGTTCGATAACCCGATAATTAAAATTGTCAGTACCGGGATAATTACCAATTGTTTGACAATGGCATACTTGTTTTCTGTTTTCTGTTTCATCATGATAATTCTGTTTTTTAGTTGTGATCCATTTAATGCATTCAGGAATGGGGCTATCCCCTTTTTATCGGCTAACGAAACCATGGCTAGTTGGTATGTTTCGCGGTCGTTTTTTTGGGTGATATAATCATCAGTAATAAATTCAAGGTTGTTTTTAACGGCATCTTTTAATAACCAGGCAAACGGATTAAACCATTGCATAAAAAACAGTAACTCGGCTACTAAAATATCGAAAGTGTGATTTTCTTTTTTGTGGATAAATTCATGCTCAAGTATTAAATTGAGGTGTGGGTGTTGAAGTGTTTTCACTGAAATGACTACTTTATTAAAAAAGGAAAATGGGTGGATATCATCGCTGGAAATACAAACTCCAAATCCAATTTTATTCTGTTGGTCGCTTTTTCGGATAATACTTAATGCTTTAAAATAGCCGATAAAAAAACGGCTGATAAATCCCATTGCTCCAACTACCAGAAGTGTAAAAAGGATGTGGAACCAATCGTAACTGACGTTTGTGGATGTCAAACCAGGTGTAATTGTCTCGTCAACATTAAAATTGAAAGCAGAAGGCAGAGCTTCAATCTTTTTAGTGAGAGTAATTGTTATCAGTGGAATCAGATAACTAATAATCATTGATGCCGGCAAGTAGATCCTGCTAAAAACAAATTGTTTTTGTTTCTCAAAAAGGAATAAGTAAACTAAATAAAAAGCGCCCATTGCCAGGGCTACTTTGCCAAGGTAAAAAATAAACGCTTCCATTATTTTTTGTCTTTAATTAAACGAATTAATTCTTCTAATTCTTCGGCCGAAAGCCCTTTTTCTTTTACAAAAAAGGCAACTGCACTTTTATATGAATTATCGAAATAATCGCTGACTACCTGTTTCATAAATGGTTTGCGGTATTCTTCTTTTGTAAGGAGTGGAAAATACTGGTAGGTGTTGCCATATTGCGTAAACCCGATTAATCCTTTGTCTTGCAACAACCGGACCAACGATGAAATGGTATTGTAATGTGGTTTAGGATCGGGGTATTGTTCAACGATGTCTTTTACAAAAGCTTTTTCCATCTTCCATAAAATTTTCATCAGTTCTTCTTCTTTGCGTGTTAATTTGTTCATTGTTAATGTTTTTCTATAATTATAAGGATGACAGTTTAAATTTTGTATTACTTATCGGTGAATTGTATGGCATGTAAAGGATTACGGATTGATTCCCTGTCAGACCACACCAACGCAGATGCCAGAACTGAGATTTGCACTTTATCCGCTATATGAATCGTTATAAGGTGTTCAACTATTTTCATCATTTAAAATTTACAATAATTCTTTCAACTGATTAATTAATTTTTCATAAGAACTTGGACGAAAAGCATTATCCTCTACAAGGTCTCCCTTCCTATTGTAAATCATATAACGGGGAATACTTGAAAATTGAGTATTTAATAAATCCTTTGTTGCTTTATTCGTTAGAAAATGATAACCATAAAGTTTATAATTCTTAATGAACTTCTTCCAGTTTTCAACACTTCCTTCATTATCGAGCGAAACATAAACTATTTCAATGTTATTTTCTTTTAGAAATTTTGCAAGTCTGTCTTTATGTTTAAATTCATAAATGCAAGGCGTACAATAACTTGCCCAATAATCCACAAATACCATTTTATCTGCGAAGTTTTCTTTAATTAGTTCTGATATATCTTTGTACTCCCCGACTTCATATTTTACAAATCTCCCCTGAATGTCTAATTCCAAAAACTGATTCGTTGTTTCTTCAACCTTTTTTGAGGAACTAAAATTTTTAAATAGACTTTCCATAATCACAGAATTGTAGGAGCTATAAGGAAATTTTGCTTGATAACTTTTAAAGACTTTTAGGAAGTCCTCGTCTGTCATCACTTTAAATGCCATAGCTGTCATTATTGCGTTTCCGATCAAAAATTCTTGCACTTTGAATGGAGCATATCCGTAATCGGCAAATTGACCATCCACAGCCGAAAAGTAGTTTTTATATTCAGCCCAAATCTTTTCATATTTAGCATCAGTTGGTTTCACCTTCCCTTCTTTTATTAAATTACATTTGAAAGCCGCAGTATTTGCAACTACAGTGCTTGAAATATATTTCTCAGAAAATGGGTCATACTTTATGAGTAGTTGTTTTGTTAGTTTTAAAAGTTCGTCCTCATTCATTTTTGTTTTGCGAGGATTTTTAAAACCCTCACTAATTGGATTTGTTGTCCAAAATAAAAGACGTTGCTCTGTCTCTGCGATGAAATCATATAAACAGTTTTCAGAAATCCCATTTTCTGCGTGTATATTTTTTAATAGGTTATTGTAAGGGGCTAAAACTTTATCTAGGCTATCTAAAGCTTGAATATGATTTTTTGAATTATTGATAATACTGGAAATTAATTTATAAGATTCGCCACCGTCATTTAGTAATTTTCTGTTGACAAATAATTCATTTGCTTTGGCATTATTACCATAAAAAATCACCTTCTGTTTTTTTGAAATCGAGTCGGTTACTACTTCAAAACCAATCTCTCCATCAGTGTCTACATAACAGACAAATTTTGGAAGTCCTTTACTTTGCAACCGAATAAAGGAGTTTTTTGCAACTTGTAATTCTTTCGAGAAGCTATTCTTTTTTACAGTGCAATTTTCATTATCATCTACAAAGAAAACATTGAAGTATCTTTGAATTGGTTTAGAATACTGGATAATATCTCCTTCTTGTGCAATGTCTATTTTTCCCCTAATCAGAACGTTTACATTTTGAGAAATGGCAGATTGTACTATGCAACTTAAAAAGACAAGAAGTAATGTGCGTCTCATAAAACTTTGTTTTAGTTTATCCTATTTTCATTTGATGTAGGCTTCTTTTGAATGCCCAATAAAATTGTATTAAAATCTGAAACAAACATACAACTGAAATTTCAGTTATGCAACTATAATTTCAGTTACATAACTGAATTTTCAGTTTTTTGTGATTTTCAACAAAAAATGCTACCCATTAAGGCAGCATTTTTGTTTGATACTGTCGTGTATGTTTAATTGAAATTAAAATTCTCCTCCCATATCACCTTCTCCACCACCACCTTGGTTACCATCGCGATGGTCGGATTTGAAGTTGTTTAATTTGTAACTTAATGTTAGCATAACCACTCTGGGTTCTCTTTTCCAGCGGAAAAATGATTTAAAATCGTTGCCAAATGATTCACGTTCAAATTTACCTGTTCCCAATGGGTCACGAACACTAAGTGTGGCTGTCAGTTTTTTCTTCATAAAATCTTGTTTGTAGGAAACATTGGAAAAGAACATGGCTTTTTGTTCGCCTTGTACTGATACCGATTTTCCACGGTAAAATCCCATTATTTGCATCCTTGAGTTTGAAGAAAATTTAAAGGTAGTGTTCATCCTGCCACTCCAGTTGGTGCTTTCCTGGTTGATTGATTCGCCATTTAATTCACCTGTAATCCGATAATTAAATGAGGTAATACTTGCATTTACCATCAGCCATTTTGTGAAGTTGATATTTCCCATCAATTCCAGTCCGGTTGAATAATCCTTATTAAAATTGTCGGATGTTTGGTAAAATATACCATCGTCACCCAGTGTTTCAATTCGGTTAATTTTATTGTCGGTGATTCTTCGGAATGCTTCAAGCGATAAATACGATTTTCCAAAACGTTTCATAAAACCAATTTCATATGAATTGGTATATTCAGGTTTAAGATTTGGATTTCCTGTTCGGATGGAAAAACGGTTCATATAATTTGGAGCCGGGTCGAGGTCGCGTCCGCGAGGCCTGTTTATCCGTCGGCTATAACTGGCCATCAGTTCATTTGTTTCTCTTATTTTGTACGATAAATGAAGGGTAGGGAATAGGTCAAAACGTTTTAAATTGGCTGTTTCGGTAGCATTTGAATTACCAATCGACCGATTGGTATATTCACCACGGAGCCCACCCATGTAAGATAAGTTCTCTATTTTATTGCTATAGGTTGAATAAACTGCATGGACATCACGTTTAAAATCAGTTGAGCTTGAATAATTGTCATTGGTTACCCATGAATTGGATGCCTGGTCAAAATCTTTAAATAAAATATCTTCATATTCTTTGTCCATGCGGCTTTGAAGACCAGCTTCAAATTTGCTGTTTTCATTAAGCGGAAGGGTATAATCGGCTTTAAACCTGAATTCCTTTTCTTTTTCATTCTCAGTAGTAAAAACCCTGTCGAGGTATTCAGTTGTTTTTATGTATTGTGAATTGGATAAAAATTCAATTTCTTCTTCAGTATCACTTCCCTTTTGGTCAGAGTAAAAAGCCATGGCTTCAATTTTATGGCCTTTGGTTTTAAAATTATGCTGCAGGTTGATATTCCCACTATAAAAATTGTTTTCCCTGTCGGATATTTCTTCATTTACCGAATAAATATCTTCAGATTGCGGAAGAGTAAATGAATGTGTTGAGCCACCACCACCACGGTTATTTTTTGATTTACCTATTTCTCCTGAAATTGAAAGTGTTGTTTTTCCAGTTAAAAACAGGTCGATTCCAGATTTAAAATTGTATCCACCTCTGATAAAATTCCTTTCACCATCCATGTTTAAATAATCGGTAGTATCGTTTATGTACGATTCCCGTTTTGAAAGCATACTTCCATAATTTGTTTCATCGCGCCAATCGGCACCAACAAAAAAGTTGTATTTTTTAGTCCGGAAATTTAATGTGATATCACTTCTGTATTTATCGCCAGTACCAATAGAGGTATTAATAATTCCGCTAACTCCACCCAATGAATTTTTTTTCATCACCAAATTGATAATTCCTGCCATACCATCGGGTTCATATTTAGCTGAGGGATTGGTGATTATTTCAATGTTTTCGAGTGCTGAAGCCGGTATTTGCCTGAGAGCATCGGTACCGCTTAAAACACTTGGCCGCCCATCAATTAAAACTGTAAAGTTCGATGAGCCACGCAATGACACATTCCCTTCGATATCGACCTGTACAGATGGAGTATTTTCCAATACATCAACAGCAGTACCTCCGGCAGCGTTTATTACCTGGCTGACATTTACTACTTTTTTATCGAGTTTATATTCTATGGCACTTTTATCAGCAACCACATCAATATTTCCAATTCTTAAGGATGCGACGTTTAATTTTATTCTTCCTGCATCGTAAAGCGGATTTTTACGGTTCAGGGTTATATCTACAATTTGTGATTTAGTAAAACCTATAAAATTAGCTTCGAGGTAATATTCACCATATGAAACACCCTCTATTTCGAACTCGCCCTTTGGATCAGTAATGCCCCCGGAGATCAATGTAGAATCAACTTTGTTGTATATAGCAATATTGGCATATTCCATAGGCTGCTCTGTATCAAAATCAATTATTCTTCCTACTATTTTTCCGGCGGCTTCTTCTCCTTTTACAGGGTTAATAATAGCTGGTTTTGAATAACCATTTGTTATGAGGGCAATATTTATTAGGATTACTCCAAGGATTCTTTTCATTCCATTCTAGTTTTTTGTTTAATTATGTATTCAGACAAATTAGTCTTTAATTGGTTTAACAGGTTTTGTGTTAACGGATTGTTAATGCGTGTAAGTGTCAGTAAATCTGTATGTTTCCGCCTGGAATTTAGATGTTATTGATTTGTTAAAATGGTAGTTTTAGACATGGAGTTTTTCCATTTTATAAAAAATGTCAAAAAAGGGTGTTTAATTGAACAATTCCTTGGGGTTTGCCATGGGGCTGGTCAATTTTAAGAATTTTTTTTATTTAATCAAGGGATTTTAAAAAGAAGGTTTTATTTTTCAAATTGTTATGGTAACTTTATGAAAACGAAAATTATACTTCAACATAACTAAATTAATTAACATGGAACAAATTGACCAACAACAGCAAAGCCCCCCTGCAAACTATTTAGTATGGGCTATTTTATCAACTATTTTTTGTTGCCAGATATCAGGAATTGTATCCATTATTTATGCCGCTATGGTTAACTCAAAGTGGCAGGCAGGAGATAGGGAAGGTGCTCAAAAAGCCAGTAAAAATGCTAAAATCTGGATTTGGGTTTCAGTGGGAATTTGGATTGTATCGATTGTACTTGCTCTAGCAATATTCGGTATAGGTATATTTGCCGCTGTAATGTCGGGAGAATTTGATGGATTTAATTTGTAATGAAGAATAAATTTTTTGAATACGGACTGCTGGTTTTTTTACTCGGACTAGCAGTCCTTTTTTTTGTAATCGATCCCAATAAAAGCGAAATATTCCCAAAGTGTATATTTCATTCAGTTACGGGGTATCATTGCCCTGGTTGTGGTTCGCAACGTGCTATTCATAGTTTGTTGCATCTCGATTTAATGGGAGTTGTGGGCAATAACTTTTTATTTATTCCTGCTTTTTTATTAATTGGGTATCACTACTCACATCCTGTGTTTAATAAAAAGTTTAACTTGAAATTGCCTAACCTGTTTTATTTAAAATATACCCCATGGGTTATTTTGGCGATTGTTGTCCTGTTTTGGATTTTACGGAACCTACCATGGTTTCCGTTTACTGTTTTAGCGCCCTGAACATAATTTTGGAAAAGTAATTTTATAGTATTAGTTAAGATTCTTTCGCCCCAAATTTTGGGTCGTATTTCAGAAAATTAATAATGATAAATCCGGGGACAGTACAAATCATTACCCAGATAAAGAAGTTTTGGTACCCTATTGTATCCTGAATCCAGCCACTTGCCATTCCCGGAAGCATCATGCCTAAAGCCATAAATCCTGTACAAAGTGCATAATGCGCAGTTTTGTGCACTCCATCTGAAAGATAAATCATAAACAACATAAAAGCAGTAAAACCAAATCCATAACCAAATTGCTCCACTACAACCGCACTGGTAATAATCCATAGTTCAGTTGGCTGCAAAAACGCTAAAAACACATAAACTAAATTTGGAAGGTTCATGGCAAAAACCATAGGAAGCATCCATTTTTTTAAGCCTCCTTTTGAGACGACAATGCCACCAAGAATTCCACCAAGTGTTAAGGCAATCATTCCGGCAGTACCATATATAAAACCAATGTTTTTTGTTGATAAACCCAAACCTCCTTTTTCCAGGCTGTCTAATAAAAAGGGCGATGCCAGTTTCACCAACTGAGCTTCGCCAAGCCTAAAAATCAAAATAAATAAAAGGGCAACAACTATTCCTTTTTTCTTAAAAAATGAAGCAAAAGTTTCAATAAAATCGGCAAAAACTTTTTTTACAGATTCAGCATTTCGTTTAACATCGCTTGTAGGGTGAGGTAAAATAAATGAGTGCCAGACAAAAAACAGGACAAACAAAGCTGCCAGAATAAAAAATGTAAAACTCCATGCTTTTTGATTGTTACCTGAAAACTCTTCCAAATACCCGGCAAGTATTACAATTAACCCTTGACCGGTTAACATGGCTATGCGGTAAAATGTATTCCTGATACCGATAAAAAATGCCTGGTTTCGTTGGTTTAATCCCAGCATATAAAAGCCATCGGCAGCAATATCGTGGGTAGCCGAGCTAAAAGCCAGGAGCCAGAAAAATGCCAATGTATATTGAAAAAAAGTGGCAGTAGGAATGGTAAAAGCAACTCCGGCTAATGCTGCGCCTACCAACAATTGCATTACAACAATCCAATACCTTTTTGTTTTTAAAATATCGACAATAGGGCTCCACAGAGGTTTTATAACCCAGGGTAAATACAGCCAACTGGTGTACAAAGCAATTTCGGTATTTGAAATATCGAGGCGCTTGTACATAATTACCGAAACGGTCATTACAAAAACATAAGGAAGTCCTTCGGCAAAATAAAGTGATGGAATCCATGCCCATGGATTACGTTTTGTGGTCCGTTTCATCTGAATGGTTTAGGCAAATAAATGGTTTTTATAATTTTTGTTAAGATAGGTGTTTTAGCCACAATTTACAATTGCCGAACCTTTTAAAAAACAAGAATTAATTCAGGTTTATGCACAAACGGAAACCTGAACTTTGGTATTCCCAATTTTTAAAGCTTGAAATAAATTCAATATCAATCATCAAAAAAATATCTTCTAATCCATAATTTAACTCAATGTAGTTTGAGGTTGATTCAGTTGTGAGGTAATTTAATTTTAATTTTTCACGTATCATGGTCCCTTTTATGAAGGGTAACCGTTTGATCAAAAATTTATCCATGTTGAGAGAAGCATGCCCTTCGACATACTGTTTTTGACTCGAAAGTTCGTAATAATTGGTTAAATAAAATTGATTTAAAGTATTTGAAAAAAGTAGTTCCTGGTTGTTCGATTTAAAAAACTTAAAATCGGAGGCATAAAGTGTTTTTTTGTTAAGGAATTTCCCTGCCTCCATGGAGTAGCTTAAATAATCATCGAACCCAACATTTAGGTTTTGGTTAACTGAAAAACTTACAAAATCAAAATCAACATTGCTGCCTATGAATGAATTAAAACCTTTTTCAAAGAGTAATTTAAAGGTTGGGAATTTACTGTTGGCAGGGTATTTTATGTTGTTTCGGACGCGGTACCGTTGTTGTGGTGTATACGTTAACTCAACAGTACCTATAGTAGCATTGTTGTTTGCCAGTTGCCAGTTTTCGAGTGAACTGATGTTTGGATAATTTGGTGTGTATTCTTTGTTTTTATAATCGATAAACTTATAATCAGAATGGTTTGCCACTTGTTTTCGCGATGAAATTTGAAGGCCTGTTTTTAGCAATAAACCATTGGATATTTCAGTTCCCCAATTAAATGTTAAAAAACGGTTATCGTAAAATTTCTGAAAATTGTTTTCAATGAAAAGGGTATAAATGTCGTTCTCCATAGAGCTAATAGCTTGCCCTTTTTTAAAGTCTTCGAGTTGTTTTCCTGCTGATAAACTTACCCACTGTCGTTTTATACCATTGTAGAAATACTGAAAGGATAGGTTTCCGTTAAAATCTTCCCGAGCAAAAGCATACCCAATTTCAGCATTGGCATAAAAACGTTTCCCCAATGTATCTGATAAACTATAGCTAAATGGTATGGTGTAATTAAAACCGTCGACAGTATTAAATGTGAGCCCTTCAGTATAGATAATTCCCGGGATTGAAAAGTTGGACTGAAACCGGGCACTGTCTTTTTCATATCTGTACCGGCGGCCAACAATCAGGTCTTTTATTCTAAATTTTACGTTAATATCGCGAATAGAATCTTTGTATTCAGGAGTGTTGTGAACAATTGTTATGGAATCTTTTTTCCCAAATTCAATAGCTTCTGAATTTATTAAAGGAATTGGACGTACTTCTGCCCAATAAGCTGAATCATTTTTAATGGCATTTTTCCCTGTTTTTACTCTTTCAGGAATTTCAAGTGGCTCAGTAGGCAGAGTTCGTTTTATATCTTTATCCATCAACCGCTCAAGTTTATACATTTCGCGTGTCGATAAATTATCTTTTTCGAGAAGTGAGTTTATTTTTTGTTTGGTTTTTGAGGCTGGAATCGATTTTGTATTTACTATTTCATTTTGTGAAATTGAATCCATTATTCCTGCTTCTTCCTGATTGGTTTGATTTAATTTTTGCAGAAAAGAATGGTCTAACTGGTCATTCAGTTTTACTTTGTATTCTGAAAAAGAGGTTACATAATTGTATTTCATACCAAAACCAAAAGCACTCAAATCCATTTCAAAATTTAAACTGGTTGGCATCCATGTATTTGATTCAATCATGCTATATAATTGGCGCATGGTAACATTTGTAAATGGCATTGAAAAATCTAAATCGGCCGAATGAATGTTCCACGAACCTTCTACAACATTTAAAATCCCTTCGAATGTCCCTTTGCCTTTTGTTTTTGGGATGACCTTTATTTTATTGATAAGTTTACCCTGGTCTTCAAATACTCCTGCCAGTTCGAAGCGGTATACTTTTAGCGCATTTCGGCCAACAGGAGAGGTAATACCATAATCCGAGACGTTGTAAAGGTTTGTGGTAATCATGGTCATTGGGTTTGTGTCCCTGTCATCGCCGGTCGATCGCATGGCAATTACCTCCTGGTCGAGGTGGTCGGGCAACTCAAAATGGATTTTATTCAGCGATTCCAATACAAATGGTTTATCCTTTTTAACGCCTTCTTTTTCCATTCGTTTTTTAAAAAGCCGTGGAATCTTGTTTATTACACCGGTTCCTTTCAGGTATAATTTACAATCGTATTCGGCTACCTGGTTGGTGTAATAGGGGGCCATGGCAATGGCGTGACGCATCACATAATAAGCCGGGTCCTCGCCCGATGCCAGAACTTTAACTTCTTTTATTTTAATGCTTTGTGGCTGTAGTACAACCGAAACTCCCACTGTATTTTTAACGATATCATAATTTTGGGTAAATGTTTTATAGCCGATGTATTGAAATAATATTTCCCAATTACCTTCGGGTAATTTTAACTCAAACTGCCCTTCAATATTTGAGGTGGTGCCGGTTTTTAAGGCAGGAACGTAAATGTTTGTGTAGGCAACCGGTTGGTTCTGGTCATCGATAATTTTGCCTTTAATTCCCTGGGCGGATGAAATAATTGAAAAAATTAGAAGTGGAATAATGGCTGTAATTAGTTTCATATGTTTGGAATAATTGTTCAGAGCAAAGTACGTGAAACGGGTTTAATTATTGTGTTAAATAGGATTAAAGAATTAAAAAAAAAAAATAGTTTTAATTATTTTTCACAAACTTGAAAATTTGAATTTATATTAGCGATTTAATTAGATAGAATGAAATAATGTTGCACTACTTTTTAACCCCCTACCCTGAATTTTCGGGAACTTATAGGGACTTGCACTCTGAGCACATATGCATTGATAAAGCATAAGCCCCTTTAGTGATATGGGGTGAAACATTATATCAATTGGTTCTCATTATGGAATTTATAAAATATTAGGCGCTGCATTTATCTTCTTTTAATTAATTCCTGATTTATTAGTGTTTTACATTCTATCTGATGAAAATAATATACTGATAGAAAGTCTGCGAATTGATCCATTTGTCCTTCGTCAAATTTTTTAATTAGTCCTTTAGGATTTTTAAATTCATAATCTAGAATCATAATTACAACATCTGCCATATTAATCATTTTGGTCACTTTTGTAACTATCTCATGATCAACAGAGCCATATTTATTAAGAAAGTCATCTAAGGCAATTCTTGTGTTCTTCAAATTCCATAGGAGATTCGCGATATACGCAATTTGTTTGCCGTTTGAATTATAAGAATTACTTCCTTCTAACATTTTTTTATTCTGAAATATGCTTTCAAGTCCTTTATCTAATTCGCTATTAAAAAACAAACTATCTACGTCTAAAAGATAGTTTTCTGTTTTATTCAATAGATTTTTTTTGCCAGTCGCATTTAAATATTCAAGTAAAAATAAATCAGTGTATTTTATGGCTCCAGAAGCTTCAATTGAAATTCGTTCAACTACATCACCTCTTCTTTTTTCAGCTTTAGGTGGAAATATTTCATTCCACGTTACATTCATTATTAAACCAATAAATCCTCCAAGAAGTAAGGTTAAAATTGGAATTACTTTTGGTTGATGGTGAAGGCAATACGGTGAAAATTTTAAATGTTTATTTTTACATTGCTGATTCTTGTTTGATATTGCGTTACATCTATTATTTGAAATTTTGTTCATAGGTTGTTTCTAAGTTGTACCTAACTTAAATGTTAATTGATTTCCGTTTTTTTTTATCAGGACTTTACTTATTTAAATTAATACATTTTTTTGAGTTCGGCTCCTGTAAAATAGTGTTTTAAGATTTTACGGTAATCGAAACCTTTTTCACCCATTACAGCAGCGCCAATCTGGCAAAGGCCAACACCATGCCCCCAGCCGGCGCCGGTTAATACAAATTTTTGCGGAATTCCATTTTTTATATCTAAATGGTCAACAACAAATGCCGAACTATATAAATGCGATTCCGACAGCCATTTCCTTATTTCAAGCTCTTTACCAACGGTAAGTGTTTTTTTAGTGCCTGTAATTTTTAGTTTAATTAATCGGGAAGAATGGCCACGTTCAATGGCTTCTAATTTTATAATTTCACCAAAATTTATACCCGATCGTTTTAATAATAGAGCTGAAATTTCCTGTTGGGTGTATTCTACTTTCCACCGGTAAAAATCGGTTGTTGTTTGGTCAAAATCGGGCAATACCTGCGATAGTATTTTTTGATCAGAAGTATTACAATAGGCATGAGGTTTGTTCCTGATCCATAATTCCGCTTCATCTTCCAGGCGCAGGTCAACACAAGTTGTATCGGCAAATTCAGAATCAACAACTTTTGTAAGGTATTTGTGACGAATTGGTTCCCATACTTTTTCGAAGTTTTCGGATATACCACCACAACATTTCGAAAAGCGGGCGTCACAAATATTTTCATCCGATATTAATACCTCCCCCAAAGTTTCATCAACTGCTTTTAATGCTTTTTCGGAAATAATTTTTGTTATTCCCTGATAACGTTGGCAATGGTCATCGGCACACACATCAAAATCAACATGGTCCTCGCGGTCGTACCATTTGATTAGTTCATCTTCGGTTTGATTAACCGATTGATATGTATCGTTTGATTCCTGAATGGAATTTGCCTTATTAATTTGCGCAATTAACCAACTGCGTGAAATTACCGCATGGGCTTTTAATAAATGCTCCGAGCTGGTGGCACTCATTTCAGAAGAGATAACACTTCGTAAATATTCTTCTAATGGGACAATGTTAATACATCTAATTTTCCCCTCTTCCAAAATGAGCTTCAGGCTGCCTTTAAATTGTTGGTTTTCTTTTTGTTCCCAATGAAAATTGATGCCAATTGTTACATTTTTTAATCCAAAAAAACCGGCTTTGTTTTCAGGAGCAAGTTCAATTGATTTATATGAAAAAGATTTTCCTTCTTCATTTTTAATAATTATCACAGAATCAGACGAGTAAGCCGTATTTTTTCCGGTTAATGGTGTTCCATCGGGTAATTTAAAAATACCATTTAATAAAAACTGTATTTCTGTTTCGGTCATGATTCCCACGGCAATGGTAGGTTGGATATTCATAATGAGGTTTTATTTTAAAGCTGTAACTAAGTTTTTAAAATCTTCTGCATTAATGGTTACTTCGTTATATATGTCGATGATATTTTTACGTGTTATTTTTTCGAAATCCTCTTTTCGGGGAAGAATCATTAATCCTCCCAATTCAACAGCTGCAGGCCCAACAATTATTTGTTTGTTTCCTTCTTCAAAAAAATGACTTGGCCGCTGTTTGTCTCTGGGGAAAATCACCAATTGCCATTTTCCATTTGAAAAACTGCAAAGGATATTTACCATTGGTTCGAGAGGGCCATTATTTTTTTGCAGTGTTTTATACACTTTAATAAATTTCGTATTAATTAAGTTTTTATCATCCGATTCGATTAATATATAGCTACGTAAATAATTTTTACTATTGTAAACTTTAATATTTTCCGAAATCGAAACTATTTCTAATGTAAGTTCAGAAATTTCTTTTTCGATGGGTAAGTGCCCTTTTATGGCAGCCTGGAAATGAAAATGGTCGGGAGCCGAAGCACCACAATTTGGCCCATTGTAAAAAACAGTAAATTCAGGTAAAGTTTTGCTTATTTCAAGAAGGTCATTTATTCTGCCATCAATTAATTGTGGGGTATGATTTATTTCAGAAATGGTTAAATGTACCGGAAAAATTGGGAAGGGATTTGCCAAAATCAGGTATTTCTCAAATAGAAGTAATCCTTTTTGTTCGTCGGGTAAATTTGTTAAGCATAAAAAGCAGGGGCGTTCCGAAATGGTTTTAACATCAGTTTTTGCAGCTGATGAACGGATACGCTCAGCATTAAACTGAACTGTAATTCTAAATCCATCAAAAAGGAATTCTTTTAATTGAATATTATTTAAACCTTTGTAATTCTGATTGGCTAAACTCCATGTAGCTTTTTGTTGTTGCACCAATGCTTCGGCCCGTTCGGAAAGAGTTATTACCGGGCCAAATGGTATAAGGTCGTTTATATTTAAAAGTTTTTGCTCAATCATTATTTGTCACTTGTTTTTTTGATTGGATTTTTACCTATTGTGACTGAGAACTGGCTACTTTTTTTAATCGGGCTTTCAATTCAATTGTCCTGATTCTGTCTTTGTATAAATTATGTGCATTGTGTTTTACGATATCCAACGATGCATCGGTATTATCGTCCCAACGGCGGCAGATATAAACAGGATCATAAATACGCCCAATTTTCCAGGTGCGCGAAATGGCCAGCCCCACTGCATAATCTTCGCCATAACTTACATTAGGGACTTTAACTTTTCTGAGAATTGGTGTGTAAAAAGCGCGTGGTGCTCCAAGCCCGTTTATTCTTAAAGCATTGTTTGCACCGTTGTCGTCGGTCCATTCTTTATGGTCAATAATACCCGGAGGAATTTCTTCCAAAGCAAAATTGGTCATTTGATAGGAACCAATAACCATGGCACATTGTGTTTCATAAAATTTATCGATTATTTTTTGCAATGTATTTTCATTCAAATACATATCGTCACTATCGAGTTGAACAGCAAATTTTCCACATCGCGAATCAAAAATGGCTTCGTTCCAACAGCCACCAATGCCCAGGTCTTTACGGTCGGGAATGATATGAATTAATTGATGTGAGTTGGCATATGATTTTAATAATTCAGTAGTTCCATCGGTCGAAAAATTGTCGACAACAATTAAATTAAATTTAAAATTTGTCTTCTGCTTTAATACCGATTTTACAGCATCTTCAATCGTTTTAATCCGGTTTCGTACCGGAATAATTACCGAAGCTTCAATCGGAAATTCAGCTTCCGATAATTCGACCAGTTGTTTTTTAGCAGGCAAAAAGGCATCAATTTTTTTAAGGTGCGAAGTGCATACCTTTTCCATTTCAATTTGTTTCTCGCGGGCATTGGCACTCACATAGTCAAATTGTTTTTCGCCCGATTTCCGAGTATCAATTTCCTCCAGGGTAGACATCGTTTCAGGTATATGCACCAGCTCCCCTAAACGGGATGCATTGAGCCGTAAAGAATAATACCCTGCCGATTTGTAATTTTCTTCATCAAACGATTTTAAAACCTCATTTCTGAAAAGCTGAACCGGTCCAAAATTAAAATCATCACGTAAGCTTCCGATCTGATAATCTATGACAGGGTGAGTTAATTGTTTTCCATCTTTTATTTCCAGATAATCGGCATAAAGCATAGCCCCACCAGTTTGTTCTGCTACCTGAAGCATACGTTCAACCGCAAATTGCCCAAAATTTTGTTTTGATTCATTTAATGAAATAAGCGCATATTCAGCCTGACAGTTTTTAGCAATTATTTTAATGGTTTCGGTTGAATAAAGGTTTTTAATATTCAGCACTTTAGCACCTGAAAATGAATTTGAGGTGTTTCCTAAAATATAAACGGAATTAACACATTTTTCTTTTTTTAGTTCATCAACAGCTAGTTGCGTATTTTTAGCATCGGTATATGTAATAAAACAATCAATTTTCATATTTGAATTATAGTTTAATTTTAACAGGTTGAGTTAGTTCACTTTCATTATTTAAACGGTCAAGGGCTGAAATTCTGATTTCATATTTAACCTTCTTTTTATTTCTACGGCTAAATTTATATTTGGTGGCTGAAGGTAGAATTATTTTATAGATGTTTTCTCCGTTTGATGGTTCAAATTCTTGCCCGATTTTATTTACATAAATAACTATCCTTTTGGTAATATCGGCAGGATTTGTATTTTTTAGGACCTGCCATTTAATTTTTTTTCCTCGTTTTTTAAATTTTTCAGGTTTAAATGGTGGTGTATTATTAATCCATGGCATAGGGGGTACAAGGGCAGGATGTTGGTAATAATTCATTTTTAAAGTGTCCTGAAAACCTAAAATGTCGCGGTTAAAATGTTTGCTGCTGTAAAATGCACTTCCCGAAATTTCAGGAATATCCCTGAGAATGTTAATTTGTTTCGAAAGTTGTGTTGGTTCAGTCCATTCTTTGATTGATGAACCGGGATCAACCCTGTAGATCCCATGCCCAACATACATACCTCGCCCATAGCTGTGGTTTTTCCACCATTCGGCAAGCATCGTAAAATCAACAGCAGGGTGGCCGAGGTGCCAATATAATTGGGGTAACGAATAATCAATCCAGCCTTTTTGTTGCCATTTAATAATATTGGCATATAAACCATCGTAATTGGACGTTCCGGCTTTTGAGTTTGACCCATTTGGGTCATCGGCAATATTACGCCAAACACCAAATGGGCTGATACCAAATTTTACCCATGGTTTGGTTTTTTTGATAGCAAGGTTGAGTTGTTTTATGGTAATATCCACATTTTCACGCCGCCAATCGGCTTTGTATTTTAATGGCCATGCTCTGTTGTAATTTTTAAACGAGGTTGTATCGGGAAATTCCTCACTTGTTGGATAAGGATAAAAATAATCATCGAAGTGAATGGCATCCAAATCATAACGAGTTACAATATCGGTAACTACTTTTATTAAAAATTCCCGCGCTTGTGGTAATCCAGGGTCAAAATACAGCTTGTTGCCATATTGCAGAATCCAATCAGGATGCTGGAAAACAATATGATTGCTATCCAATTCTTCATCAAATTTTTGGGCAACTCTAAACGGATTTAACCAGGCATGAAACTCCAAATTTCGTTGGTGGCTTTCTTCAATCCAGAATTTAAGTGGGTCATACATAGGAGAAGGAGCTAAACCTGATTTCCCTGTTAGATAGCGCGACCATGGTTCCAGTTCCGAAGGGTATAGAGCATCAGCAGAAGGTCTGATCTGAAGGATAACCGCATTCATTCCAAGGGCTTCCAATGAATCGAGAATAGCAATAGCTTCTCTTTGTTGGGTTTCGGAGCTTAGTCCGGGTTTTGAAGGCCAGTCGATGTTAGCCACAGTTGCCACCCACACGCCTCTAAATTCATATTTGGGAGCATTTGTTTGTGCCGTTATTTCGGGAAAATAAAATTGGGTAATTATAATAATCAGAAATAGGTATTTGTAATTCATAGATTCAGATTTGATTGGTAAAATTAGTCCATTTACTTTTTCAAAACAGAATTTTTTCACCTTTTTTGAAATTAAAACAAGATACTTTCTAATTTTGACAAATGATTTTAATTGCAGATAGCGGTTCGACTAAAACAAACTGGACATTGCTTCATAATAATGAGGTTCAAAAATCAGTTAAAACAGAAGGTATCAATCCTTTCTTTAGAAGTGCCGAAAGTATTTTTGATGTATTAAAAAAGGAGTTGGTTCCGCAAATAGGAGGAGGAATAACCGAAATTCATTTTTATGGTGCAGGAATTATCAATTCAGAGAAAGGTGCTGTTTTAGAATCGATATTGCAGAAACTTTTTATTGGCGCTGCTATTGAAACACAAAGTGATTTATTGGCTTCGGCCCGGGCAACATGTGGAAATCAGAAAGGGGTAGCTTGTATTTTGGGAACCGGTTCAAATTCGTGCTTTTACGATGGTGAAAAAATTATTGAACATGTTTCACCTTTGGGATTTATTCTTGGTGACGAAGGTAGTGGAGCCGTAATGGGCCGCAAATTGTTGGGCGATTTTCTGAAAAAAATGATGCCCCAAGAGTTGAGGAAAAAATTTGCCATTCAGTATCCTTTTAAATGGGAAGAAATTCTGGAAAAAGTATATAAAAAGGAGCGCGCTAATTGGTTCCTGGCCGGATTTACTTCATTTATTTACGAAAACATTGATCATAAATATTGTTCAGATTTTCTAAGGAATGAATTTGAGTTGTTTGCCGATCGGAACCTTCTATCGTATACCGAACATTCAAAATATCCTGTAAATTCAGTGGGATCAATTGGTTATTATTTTCAGGATATTTTGAAGGAAGTTTTAATCAGCCGTTTTTTGATTCCTGGAATATTTTTAAAGGACCCTATGGAAGGACTTATTCACTATCATTCAAAAAAGAACAAATAATATATGGCAAGTATAACTGAGTCGACATCGAATTACGACAATTTGGAGCAAAAAAGTGTAAAGGAACTTTTAGAAAATATTCATGAGGAGGATAAAAAAATACTTCCGGCTGTAGGCAAGGTAATTCCTCAGATTGAAAAATTGGTAGAACAAATTGTTCCAAGAATGAAAAAAGGGGGACGGTTATTTTATGTTGGTGCTGGTACCAGCGGAAGGCTTGGTATATTAGATGCATCGGAAATTCCTCCAACTTTTGGTGTTGATTATGGATTGGTAATTGGATTAATTGCAGGTGGTGACAAGGCAATGCGAAAAGCTGTTGAATCGGCAGAAGACGATGCCCTACTGTCATGGAAAGAATTGAAGGATTTAGGCATCAATAATTTGGATACTGTGGTTGGAATAGCTGCTTCGGGAAGGACTCCTTATGTAATTGGGGCTGTAAAACAGGCTCGGTTAGAGGGGATTCTAACCGCTTGTATTACCAGTAATTCTGATTCTGAACTCTCGAAAAATGTGGATATACCCATTGAAGCTATTGTAGGGCCCGAATTTGTTACCGGAAGTACCCGCATGAAATCAGGGACAGCTCAGAAACTTATTCTGAATATGATTACTACCACATTAATGATTCAAATGGGGAAAGTTAAGGGTAACAAAATGGTTAACATGTTACTTTCAAATAATAAATTGGTCGAGCGAGGTACCCGTATGATTATTGACGAGCTTGGTTATCCTGAAGAAAAGGCTCGCAGGTTACTTTTACTTCATGGTTCGGTTCAAAAAGTCCTTGCTAATTCTTCATTAGAAGGCCGTTAATATTTTATTAAAAATCATTCTTAATTAATAAAAGGCAGCAGTTTTAAGAAGCAGGATTTAGATTAATTTTTTTTAAATCAGCGACTTAGATAATTGTGCCCCAAAAAGGTACTTGCAAATCAGATGATTTGTATCTATTATCTTTTGGTTATTGTGATTAAAAAACTACTTTTTTTCATCCAACTTCGGTTTAAAAATTGTTAATTTGCATTATAATCTTGAACCGGAGGTTACCTTTCAGGTAATCTTGTGGTTTATTAGGTTTAGTTGGTTTAGGTTAGTCGGTGTTGTTACCGGCGGAAAAGGCTGTCGTAGGGCAGCCTTTTATTTTTCAAATAAAAAAAGGCACTTAAAGCGCCTTTTAGAATATTGGGATAAGGGTAGTTTAAAAATTTACAGGTACAACATAATCAACTGAAACTGGTTTTCCCCTTTGTTTTCCAGGGGTCCAATTTTCCATCTCTGAAATAATTACGTAAGCAGCCTTTGCCGCATTATCATTATCTTTTTTAACAACATTAATATTTGTAACTGCCCCTTTGACATTAATGGTAAAAGTTACCGTTGTTTCGCCGCTTATTTTTTGTGAGTTTTTATACGCTGCAATTTTTTCATTGATATACTTTGTTAGTGCAAAAGGGCCACCCGGGTACTGCGGCATATCTTCAACAATATAAAACCCTTCCGTGTTTTCGTCAATATTTAAAGCAGGTGGTGGTGGCGGTGGAGGAGCGGTAGATGCATCGACAAAAAGATCCGGATCAAATGTAACCAGTTCTCTTTTAAGTTTGAAAGAAAATTTTCCATTCTTTAATGCTTCACCCGATGCAGTAACTTTGTTCTCTACGGTTTGATATCCCACAAATGAAACAACAATTACTGAAGTGTAACTTCCTGTTGATTGGTCAAAAACAGGGCTGGGATCAGTTAATGTGTATTTCCCATTAATGTCGGCAACTGTACCAATTGGGGAACCTTTAATAATTAAGGTAGCTCCGGGTAATGGTTCTCCTGTTTTTTCTTCTGTAACCGTACCGCTAATAACAAATTCTTTTTCTCCTTTTAAAGCAGGAGGTATAACTGAAGTACCGTTTTTTGTTTCAGTCATTCTGTAATCTGGTTTGGCAAAAGCAAATAGCAATAAAGCAATAACAGGTAATGCCCACACGAACTTAAACCTTTTAATTTTAGGCGTTTTCTTTTTTGTCATCATTTTTAATCGATTTGTGTTTAGGGCAAAGTTCAGGTTGTTGGTGATTCCAATAATCTGCATGCCCATTAACTGGTTTAATAAAAGTGCCTGGTACCTGCCAACATTGTGCCCTTGTGTAACGACACCTTTGTCGGCCAGGTACTCATGGTTTTGTTTAATTGATCGTTCAAAGAACCAAATAATTGGGTTGAACCAAAAGATGACTGTTAACAGTTCTATTAATAGCAGGTCGAACCAGTGGTTCTCACAAATGTGCACTTTTTCGTGAGCCAGAATTTCCGGCAGGTTGTCCTGTGTATGAAACTTCGGATTTATAAATACAACATTAAAAAATGAAAATGGCAATCCATATTTTTTGTTTTCGACAATGCGGATGCCTGAAATTATTTTTATTCGATTTTTTAAAATAAGAGAAACTAAAATAAAACTTTGAATAAGTATCCTGAATAAGAAAATCAGAATTCCTGTAAAATAAATCAAACTGATACCTTCAATAAAACCAATGGAATAGCCGTTTTTTAGGTTTTGATCTGCATCTGATCGGATATCTTGAATTGTATTTGTGAATAGGCTTGAAGCTGATGTGCTTTGTTCCGGATTTACTAAAACGGTATAAGTGAATGGGAAAAGAGGCAATATTGCTGAAATCAACAACGCCGAAATCAGAAAAAACCGGTTGGCTTTATAAAACGTTTCCTTGCTAGGAAAATCCAGTAAATGAGGTAAAATAATCCCATCGAGATGGAGGATTTTATCAGGAGGAGAAAGAAATTTTCCATACAATGATTATTTATTTCCTTTGTTTAATTCTTCTTCAGTAATTTTTAACATCTCTTCCAATTCGGTTACTCCAAGATTATTTTCTTTAGCAAAAAAAGTGGCCATTTTGGGGAATGAGCCGTTAAAATAGTTTTTGAGTAATGAGCTAAATTGAAATTTTGTGTATTCTTTTTTACTGATTAATGGAGAAAACAGGTGAGTATTCCCAATACTTTTGTGCGTTACAAAATTCTTTTTCTCTAAAACTTTTAAAACGGTGGCTATGGTAGTATAAGCAGGTTTTGGCTCATCAAACGATTCCACAATCTGTTTTACGACACTTTCTTCTAAATCCCAAAGAATTTGCATTATTTGTTCTTCGGCTTTTGTGAGTTGTTTCATTTGGCAAAAATTATATTCTACTACAAACATAGTAGGTATAATTTTAAAAAACAACTATTCTTATAATAATTCTACTATAAATATAGTATATGTTGTTTGGCAGGGATTTCGAAGAATAAAAAAGCGTGTTGTGGTTTATTTATTTGAAAAATTTAAGGATTCCAGGTTACCGGTTCCTGTGCAACAGATAAAGCATTAATATGGTAATAATATTCAGTCATATCCGAATTGTCTTCATACGAAATAGCATTTAATTCCAAAATATAATCAGTTCCTGAATAGGGAGTTTGTTTCCATCCTGTATCACTTGTTTTTATTGTATAACTGGTTGAGTCTCCATTAATCTCATATCCCTGGTATAAAATATCCCCGTTGTAAGTAACCATATTAACAATATAACCTTCGGAGCCAATGGTTTGTAGCCAATCAACTTTAATAGTTTTTGATACATCGTTGTATACAACACTGGTAATTTCGGGAATTGTCATGTAATTAGCCGGAAGGTAATCGTAATCTTCAAAAATACCACCTAAGGTATTTTGAATTGTAAAATAATATTGACCGCTTTCCGGTTCAGTTAGTGAGAAATCGTTTTTGTTAGGGACCCTTGCAAAAGTAGTTTGGGTATTCTGAAACGATTCAAGGCTTGCTGAAATTCCATCCCCATCAGGAATTATTACCTCTGCCGAAGCGATGGCATAATTTGAATAAGCGTAAAAGGCCAATGCATATTTTACCGTGTCATTTATTTCTTTTTGAATTAGAAAAACCTCAGGAATTGCTTGAAACTCCTTTGTTTCTTTAGGATCTTCATTACAAGACGGAAATATTAGTACACCTAAAAAAAACAGAATTGGGAGTTTTAAACGGATAGGTAATTGCATCTCTCTCTCTTAAATTAATAGTATTTGATATGAACAGTATTGCATATTTTTTTTTAAGGATAGAAAATTTTATCAATAAAAACAAAAATTTGGCCTAATCTGATGGATTCCATATAATTTCTGTCTCGGTTGTTGAATGACATTGTATATTATAACTAAAATTAGTATTAGTGGCGTCATCATCAAAAAGAACAGCAATAACTGCCAGGTTATATGAAGTATTAGCGCAAGGAGTAGCGTACCATGTTGATGATGTACCTAGCCCAAAATAATATTCGTTTGAATCATTAGTTAGCATAGGAGAGTTAAAAATAACTTCTCCGTTTTGCTCAAAAAGCCTGATAATATATCCATCTGTATTTGGGACACTGTCCCATGCTAGATATACCCTCTCGTTATCATTGTCATAATTGGCTTCAACAAAGACCGGGAATTCAAGTTCTTCGCTTTCGAGTATGTCTGAAGCTTCAAATATTTGTTCTCCATCATAAATCGCTTTAAAGAGATAAGTGCCTGTTAGTGGAAATGATTCTTCATATTGTGTTGAATTTGATTCATTTAAAAAGTAATAATCGCTCTTGTAGGCATTTAAATCCATATCGGTATTATCAGGAAGGTTGACTGATGCTGAGTTTAAGGGAGAGAATGCGGTGATGTAACACACTTTTGAATATTTGGTTATACCATCATCCAGTTTTTTTTGTACAAAAACATCGGCATATGCCGTAATTGAATTATCATTCTTATTACATGAATTTAAAAGAGAACATATAAACAAAATAGCTGTTGTTTTTAAAATGGGTGATATAAGTTTTTTCATCTGTCGAACTTTTAATTAGAGTTTTATTTATTTTAAGTGTATTAAATTTTAAAAAAAGTACCTGAACATGTATTATCTAAAATAAGCTTTAATACATATGGCTAACTTTTTAAGTGGAGATGGGTCGGACAAAAAAAAGGTTGCGTTATACCAATAATTAATTTTTAACTGAATCGATGATTTTTTCGAGTATTGCGCGGGCTTTATTAATTTGAGTGATACTGTTAAAAGTTAGCGACAATTTGTTTTTAACTTCTTTTAAGTGGCATTGTTTTGGATGCGATTGAACAAATTGCACAACTTTAACAAAATCTGCCGATTGGTAGAAAGGCGATTGTTGATCGGCTACAAAATAGCAAATCATGGTTTTATTTTTCAGAATGATTTTTTCGATGCCAATAATAATTGCCAGCCAACGTACTTTTACAACTTCAAGGAGTTCAGAGCTTTGTTCAGGGATTTTTCCAAAACGGTCGGTTAAGTTGGTTTCAAAAGTAGCCAACGCTTCTTCATTTTCAATGTTGTCTAGTTCACGGTAAAGTTGCATACGTTCGGCGTTTCCGGGGACATATGAATCAGGGAATAATAATTCAAGGTCGGTGTCGATTTGGCAGTCGTTAACAAATTTTACATTCAGGAAAGCATCTGTATTTCGTTTTTCTTCGTCCTTAAATAACTCTTTAAAATCTTCCTGTTTTAACTCCTGGATGGCTTCATTTAAAATACGGTGATAGGTTTCAAAACCAATATCGGCAATAAAACCACTTTGTTCGGCGCCCAGCAAGTTTCCTGCTCCCCTGATATCGAGGTCGCGCATGGCAATATTAAATCCACTTCCCAGGTCCGAAAATTCTTCGATGGCTCTCATACGCCTTCTGGCTTCGGGGCTTAGGGTTGACAATGGAGGTGCAATGAGGTAACAAAATGCTTTTTTGTTCGACCGCCCAACTCGTCCACGCAATTGGTGTAAATCGCTTAATCCAAAATTTTGAGCCTGATTAATAATAATTGTATTGGCATTTGGAATATCCAATCCCGATTCTACAATTGTTGTGGCAATTAATACATCATATTTTGCATTGATAAAATCGAGCATTACTTTCTCCAATTTTGGTCCGTCCATTTGCCCATGGCCAACTACTGTTTTTACTCCCGGAACAATTCGTTTAATGGTGGCTTCAACTTCATAAATATTTTGAACCCTATTGTGAATAAAAAATATTTGCCCTCCACGTTCAGTTTCATATGTAATGGCTTCACGAATTAATTGTTCGTTAAATCCATGCAACTCCGTATTTATGGGATACCGGTTTGGTGGCGGCGTTTGAATTATGGATAAGTCGCGGGCACCCATCATCGAAAATTGTAAGGTTCGGGGAATAGGCGTTGCTGTAAGTGTTAAAGTATCAACATTTGCTTTTATTTGTTTGAGTTTTTCTTTTACCGAAACCCCAAATTTTTGCTCTTCATCAATAACCAATAATCCCAGATTTTTAAACTGAACGTCTTTACTCACCAACCTGTGTGTCCCTATTATGATGTCAATATTCCCTGCTTTTAATGAGTTGAGGGTGCTTTTAATTTCGGCAGTTGATTTTAACCTGCTAACATAATCTACATTTGCGGGAAAGTTTTTAAGCCTTTCTGAAAAAGTTTTAAAATGCTGAAGGGCCAAAATTGTTGTTGGAACCAAAATGGCTACCTGTTTGCTATCGGCCACTGCTTTAAACGCAGCCCGAATGGCAATTTCTGTTTTGCCAAAACCTACGTCACCACAAACCAGCCGATCCATCGGAATGGTATTTTCCATGTCTTCTTTTACTGCCGACGTTGATTTTTCCTGGTCAGGAGTGTCTTCGTAAATAAAGGATGCCTCCAATTCGGTCTGAAGGTAAGTGTCGGGTGAAAAGGCAAAACCACGTTCTGCTTTACGCTGGGCATACAAGGCAATCAGTTCTTTGGCAATGTCCTTGACCTTAGACTTGGTGCGGTTTTTCATTTTTTGCCAGGCAGCTGTTCCCAATTTATTCATTTTGGGTTCAGTACCATCTTTGCCTTTGTATTTCGAAATACGGTGCAACGAATGAATACTTATTAACAAAGAGTCACCATCTTTGTAGACCAACCGAATGGCTTCCTGCATCTTTCCGTTTACTTCGGTTTTTACAAGGCCGGCAAATTTTCCTATTCCATGGTCGATGTGTACTACAAAATCGCCGGGATGTAATTTATTGAGTTCTTTTATTGATAAAGCTTCGCGCTGTTTTTGTTTCGATTTGAGTTTAAACCGGTGGTACCGTTCAAAAATCTGATGGTCAGTATAGCAGCATATTTTTAAATCATGGTCGATAAATCCTTCGTGAAGGGTAAAAAGTACCGGTGTAAATTTAACTTTAATGTCTGTATCGTGGAAAATTGCTTCGAGCCTTTCAATTTGGTTTTTATTATTCGAAAGGATAAGTACCTGGTACCTTTTTTTCCTGAATTCAGTAAGATTATTACCTAATAATTCAAAGTTTTTGTTAAAAACGGGTTGTTTTGAATTTGAAAATGGTATTACTTTCTGAACTTCAAAAAGGTTTTGATTTCCAAATTCAATTATTGTTCTTTTGCCCAGTTGTTTTTTTAATTCATTTCCTGAAGTGATAAAATTATGAAGGCTATTTTCAGGGTTCGAAAGAATAGTTTGTTGATTGATTTGTGTTATGTTGTCGAGGAAAAACTCTAATCCATTTGCAATAAAACAGGTCTGTTCGGGGAAAAAATCAATAAATGTAATTCGATTCTCATTGCCCATTCCTTCCTGAATATTCGGCACAATGGTTATAGAATCAAATTTGTTTTTCGAAATCTGATTCTCTACATCAAAACTTCGGATAGATTCCACATTGTCGCCAAAAAAATCGATTCGGAATGGGTCTTCGTGCGAATATGAGAAAATATCGACAATACTTCCACGAACCGAAAACTGGCCCGGCTCATATACAAAATCAACGCGTTGAAATCCGTACTCATATAAAAAATCGTTGATAAACTCAATGGACAATTTATCGCCGGTGGATAGCGGAAGTGTGTTTGATTTTAAGTCAGAAGGTGAAACTACCTTTTCAACTATTGCTTCGGGATAGGTGACAATAATGTATTTTTTGTTTGCCGTTATAAGTTTATTTAAAACCTCAGCACGCGCTAAAATAAATTCCTGTTCGGGATTTCCGTATTGAACAGAACGTTTGTAGGAGCCAGGAAAAAAGAGAGTTTTTTCTGTAAAGCCAAGATTGTTTAAATCGTCGTAAAAATAGGCTGCTTCCTCACGGTCGTTAAGTAAAACAATAAAATGTTGTTTAAATGATTTAAAAAGTGCCGCAGTAAAAATTTGTTTTGATGAACCTATCAATCCCTGCAGGTGAAATTTTCCACCTGGGGGGGTGACCTTAAGTTTTGCCAACTTGGCAAATTGGGTGTGCCCCTCAAAATATTTTAGAAACTCAGTAGCTTCCAATCAGAATAATTTTGGGCAAATATAGGAAAATATTGCCAGTAACAGTAAGCCTCATATATTGAGATTTTTATAAAAATAGAGTACCTCCTTAACCTGTTTTACAGGCTTTTTTTTAATGAGAAAAAAGTTTTAAATAAAGGATTGTTCGGTTTATTGCCATATGTTTTTTTCTGTTGAATAGAAAATATTTTTTTACTAATTATATATAGTTGTTGGTGATCATTCGTTATTTAGAATAATTCAATATAGAAGTTAAGTGTAAAAACAGGTTTCTAGTAGGTTCTCTATTTTGCACCAGTAGTTTTTTTGTAAGGCATTAAAAGTCAGCGCAAAGAAAGGCTATTAACATAATATCATGCTTTCTATATTAGTATATATGGCTGTATATAGGTGAACTAAATTCAACAATTTTAAACATATGCTGTTAAAAGAGTAGTAGTTTTTATTTAGTCTACATAAAAGTAAAATTTATTATAGAACTAAATTTTATGAGCGCGAATTTAAGGTATGTTGTTAAAATAGTTAAATCAAGAGTAGCAGATGTTTTTTTGAAAAGAAAACATTTCCGGCAAAAAAAACCCATTGTCTTATCAGGTGGATTATATACCCGGAACAAAAACTTCCTTATTTCCTGAAAGGACAAACGCAGTAGCTGGATTTTTGCACTTGCCATATGGCAATGTCTATCTGAATTTTTGGCAAGTCTCTATTTTTCAATTTGTATATAAAACTCAATTATTTAATAAACAATTTAAACTAAAAAATTATGGAACCATTTATTGGCCAAATTATGGCTGTAGGATTTGATTTTGCCCCACGTGGTTGGGCAAAGTGTGAAGGACAGCTTTTATCTATTGCTGCAAATCAAGCACTATTTTCATTGTTGGGAACACAGTATGGCGGCGATGGCCGAACAACTTTTGGATTACCCGATTTAAGGGGGAGAGTTGCCATAGGTGCCGGGCAATCACCTGGAACTGGTACTTACAGACAAGGAGTCAAGGGAGGCTCTGAAACAGTTTCACTATCTGCGAATCAAATGCCTGCACATACTCATGGTACTTCAGCCGTGGGGGTTGCGATTAAAGTAAATTCAGGAGCAGGAACTGAAGCTACACCTGCTGCCGGCTCATCGGTTGCAGCGCTTGTTATTCCACGCACAGCTGGTACTGCTGTTTATAATTCAGTTAATCCTGATGTAACATTAAATTCCAAAACCGGAAGTTTATCTGGCAATGTTGATATGGCTGGTGCCGGTATGCCTGTAACTAACGTTCAGCCTTTTACAGTAATAAACTATATAATAGCCCTGAATGGAATATTTCCTTCAAGGAGTTAATTAAGATCATCTAAAAGCTTTGGAGACTCAATGCTTCAAAGCTTTTATTTTTTTTAGAACCATTGTTAGTGTATAAATAATACTATCAAAAACAGGTTTCTATATTTCAATTTATTTTTTCAATGGAATCATAAAATGGCTGAAGGATTTGCCACTTTTATTTGTGAAATAAAGTTGTTAATGTTTCAGGTTGGCTTAATCCATGTTTAGCATCATTTCCCATGATATAAAAAAGTTAAGTGTAATGCAAAATAGGGAATTCAATTACTAAAGATTCAATTATTGACTACTCTTAATTTTATGCAATTAAAATGTTAATAAAAACTCAAATGAAAAAAAATTACATCAATTATTATAATGTGATTGGGATTATAAAACTAAAATTGTTTTATTTTGCTTTTATAGCTTTATTTCTGACTACGAATACTATAGTTGCCCAAACAACTGTAAATTTTAATGCACTTACAGCCGATACTGATCAGGCAAATCCTTTTAATCATATAGAAAATTTGGTAACATGGACTCTAACAGTATCAGGTAATTCACCTAATATTCATACATGGGGCGATGGTACGGTGAATTTTCAAACTGGTCCTAATGGGGCACTTGGATCTGCAAAGGCTTCAATAGCCAGACAAGATGGAGCTGATTTTAATTTTAAGGGGATTAAACTCGAGGCAGGCCCTCAAGATCAATACATACGTGTAAATGGAAAGAATGGGCCTGATATTCTTTATACGCAGGATTTTAGTCTTGAATGGAATGGCGGCGCAGGCCCTCTTACCGCTATATTTTCTCCTACCGGTTGGAATGGTGTTGATGAGATTGAATTAATAGTTTATGCCGCTACAACAGGTACCGGGGGATATGACAATGATATGTATCTTTTTATCGATAATTTTCAATATACAATGAATGTTATTCCTGCAATCAGCAACCTTAACGGCGATTCTGGTACTTTTACCGAAGGTGGTTCTGCCTTAATCCTTGATTCTCTTACAAATGCAAGTGTTACCGATCCGGATGCAACCGGGTATAACACCGGTAATGTTACTGCTTCAATTACCGGAGCGACAGCTAATGAAGATATTTCAATCAGTACTGCAGGTAGCGTTTCTTTGTCGGCTGGAATGACAGTTGGAAGTACCGTTTCCGTAAGTGGAACTTCAATAGGTACAATTGCTACCAGCGGAACCGGGCAAAATGCTTCGGATCTTATTATCACACTAAACACTGATGCTACAGATGCCAGGATTAGTACCCTATTACAGAATATAACTTATACGAATGATTCTCAGAATCCTTTGGGTACCAGGACAGTTGGTATAACAGTTACAGATGCCGATGGTGGGGCTAGCTCAACTGCTAATGTTTCTGTTACATTAGCCGGTGTTAACGATGAACCAACCTTAACGGCAACAGGAGGAAGTAAAACTTTTACTGAAGGTGGTTCGGCTACAGACCTGTTTTCTACTGTAACTATTTCAACCATTGAGAGTGGGCAAACAATTGATTCGTTGGTGCTAACCGTAACAAATGTAAATGATGGTTCTGACGAAATTCTTTTTATCGATGGAAGCGATGTTGCTTTAACAAACGGGAACACGGTTTCTTCAACCACCACCAACGGAATGAAAGTAGCTGTTGCTGTTTCCGTAACAACAGCTACCGTTACAATTACTAAACCGGGAGGAATAACACCAACTTTAATGCAAACTCTGGTTGATGGCATAACTTACCATAATGAAAATGATAATCCATATACCACAAATAGTAGGGTAGTAACTTTAACAACAATAAGAGATAATGGGGGAACAGCTAATGGTGGTGATGCTACAGCTACACTTTCAGTTTCTGCCACTGTTTCGATTGTGGCTGTTAACGATGCCCCAACTTTAACCAGCTATTCTGGTGTTATTGATACAACCACCCAAAATACTGAAGTTGAAATCACTTTTGCGGAACTGTTAGCTAAGGGCAATGAGGCTGATGTTGATGGCACAATAGATACTTTTGTTGTAAATACAGTAAGCTCGGGAACGCTAAATATTGGTGTAAATTCAGGGGCCGCAGCAGCATTTAATGCTTCCACAAATAATAAAATTGATGCCACAAACAATGCCTACTGGACACCTGCAAATGATGTGTTTGGGACTCAAAATGCTTTTACCACCACCGTTCTGGACAATAACGGTGCCGAGAGTTCAGGTGCTGTCCAGGCAAATGTCCAGGTAAATGATGTAATAAATCCTGAAGTTAGCAGCATTTCCATAAGTGGAGCACATCCTGCTACTGTAACCTCTGTTACTTTTGTTGTAGCTTTTAGTGAAGCTGTTGTGAATGTGAGTACCGACGATTTTGAATTAACTAAAACAGGTACAGCTGATGGTACAATTGTTTCGGTAAGTTCTGCTGCTGGAACAAGTATAAATATTGTTGTAAACAGCATTTCGGGTACCGGAACTTTACGATTAGATTTAAAAACTTCAACCAATATTGCCGATGCTTCAGCCAATACGCCACCTGCAGCTTATTCCTCAGGGAGTGTACATACTGTTGATAGAGATAATCCAACATTAAGTTTAAGTAACCCGGTTGATGATGCAATAGGGGTATCGCCTTCAGCAAATATTACTTTAACGTTTAACGAAAACATAGTATTTGGAACAGGTAATATTCAGATTATTGATTTAGATGATGCTAATATTATTACCATCGATGCGGCTTCACCTGGAGCTCAGGCATCAATCTCAAACACTGTTTTGACCTTAAACCCTAACAGTAACCTTGTCGATAACCACAATTATGCTATACAGATTGCAGCCACAGCCATCGATGATACGACTGGTAACAGCTATGCCGGAATTTCGGATAATACAACGTTAAATTTTAAGATTGCCCCGACAGTTGCTTTTACTTCAACCAGTTCAAATGGATTGGAATCGGTAAGCAGTGCTGATTTACAGGTTGGACTTTCGTCAACAAGCAGTTATGCCATTACAGTTGAGTATGCCGTAACAGGCACAGCAAGCGGTAGTGGCATCGATTTTACCTTAGCTAACGGGACTTTAACTATTGCTGCCAATGCTGCCAGTGATACTATCACTATTGCAACTATCGTGGATGATGCCCTTTTTGAAGACAATGAAACAGTAATTGTTACTTTGTCGAATCCGGTAAATGCATCATTAGGAACCGATACAGTTCATACTTACACCATTACTGATAACGATTCGGTAACTGTAAGCCTTTCATCTTCTGACGCAACTGCCACCGAAGGCGGGAGTGATAACGGAGAGTTTACAGCAACTTTAACAAAAGTGAATAATACAGGTTTAACCATTAATATCCCGGTCACTATGAGTGGCGAAGCTACAAACGGGACAGATTATACAACAATAACGCAAATCCCCATTTTAAATGGTTCAGCTACCGGAACAGTTGCTGTTGCTGTTACACAGGATGCCTTATTTGAAAATACTGAAACAGTAATCGCTACATTAGGTAGTTTGTCGGGGGTGAATAGGGTCAACGCCGGAGCTCCAAACAACGCAACTGTAACTATCAATGATGACGGAGCCGATGCAGTAACGGCTGGTTTAACAGCATCGGACAATGCCGCTACCGAAGGAGGAGCAGATGATGGCCAATTTACAGCTACTTTATCAAGTACCAATAATACAGGTTCAGCCATCAACATTCCGGTAACCATGAGTGGGCAGGCAATTGACGGGACAGATTATGCTTCCATTTCACAAATAACTGTTGCAAATGGTTCAGCCACCGGAACAGTTGTTGTTGATGTTACACAAGATGCGTTGTTTGAAAATACGGAAACCGTAATCGCTACTTTGGGAGATTTGTCAGGTGTAACAGGTGTTTCTGCCGGAACTCCAACAAATGACACAGTAACTATTAGTGACGATGCTTCCGATGCTGTAACTGTAGGATTAGCGGCAACTGATGATACAGCTATAGAAGGCGGAGGTGATGATGGGGAGTTTACCGCAACTATCACAAAAATCAATAATACCGGTTCAGCAATTAATATTCCTTTAACTATGAGTGGTGAGGCGACTAATGGGACTGATTATACTACCATTACACAAATAAGTATTGCTAATGGGTCAACCAGTGGAACTGTTTCAGTAGAGGTAACTCAAGACGGGTTGTTTGAAAATACAGAAACTGTAATCGCTACTTTGGGAGATTTATCAGGAGTAACAGGTGTTTCTGCCGGAACACCAACCAAAGATACAGTGACCATTAGCGATGATGCTTCCGATGCTGTTACTGTTGGTTTGTCAGCATCAGATGATTCTGCTACTGAAGGAGGAGTCGACGATGGTGAATTTACTGTAACTTTAACAAGTACCAATAATACCGGTTCAACCATTACTATTCCTGTAACCATGAGTGGTGAGGCAATTGATGGGACAGATTATGCTTCAATTACACAAATAACTGTTGCAAATGGTTCAGCCACGGGAACGGTTATTGTTGATGTTGCGGATGATATATTTTTCGAAAATACCGAAACGGTCATTGCAACACTGGGAAGCTTAGCGGGTTTAACAGGTGTTTCAGCCGGAACTCCAACCAGCGACACAGTTACCATTAACGATGATATTGCTGATGCCGCAATGGTTGAGATATCCGCTTCTGATGCGGTTGCCGCAGAAGGTGGAAGCAACGATGGTGAGTTTACAGCTACTTTATCAAAAACCAACACTACCGGTTCAATAATTATTATTCCTTTAACCATGAGTGGTTTAGCTACTAATGGTGTCGATTATACTTCTGTTTCACAAATAAGCATCGCCAATGGTTTAACTGCCGGAACTGTTGCTGTAAATGTAATAGAGGATGCCTTGTTTGAAGTTACCGAAACGGTTATTGCTTCATTGGGAGATTTATCAGGTTTACCGGGTGTTTCTGAAGGAATCGCTACAACTGATACCGTATCGATCGACGATGACGATATAAAACCATCAGTTACATTTGCTTCAGCATTGCAAAGTAGTAGTGATGAATCAGGAACCCTAACTATTACAGCTGTTTTGTCAGCAATTTCCGGTGCCGATGTAACCGTTCCATATACTGTAAATGGATTAAGTACAGCCACAGGAGGCGGAGTTGATTATATCATCAGCACAAGCCCATTAACAATTGTACAAGGTAATTTAAGTAATAGTATTACAATTACCATAACAGAAGAAACTGATATAGAATTTGATGAAACAGTAATTGTAGATATGGGCATACCAACAAATGCTACTCAGGGAGCTATTACCAGGCATATTGCCACAATTCCTGATGACGATGGACCCCCATTCGCAGTGGATGATTTTGAAACAACAAATGAAGATACGCCATTTACTTTTAATCCTTTGTACAATGATTATGACCTGAATGATAATCTTGATACAACATCGGTAACTATCCTTGATAGTACAAATTATGGGTTGTTGTCCTTAACGCAGGCAACCGGTCAGATTGAATATACGCCTGTACTCAATTATCACGGGAATGATACATTGCTTTATTATATTAGTAATTTGAATGGTTTAAAAGATACTGCTATGGTATCCATTTCCGTAATACCAGTAAATGATGCACCGGTAGCCAATAATGATAGTTTAAGTGCCTGGGAAAATACACCTGCAACAATTAATGTTTTAGACAATGATTCGGATGTTGATATGGACGGTTTAAAAGTATTTATAACCAAACAGCCTGAGTCAGGAGGAACTGTTTATGTTGCATCAAATATTATTACTTACCGTTCGCCAAAAGATTTTTCGGGCGACGATGTTTTTGAATACCAGGTGTGCGATAATGGCCTGGCACCAATCAAGTGTGCTACAGCAAAAGTATTTGTAAAAGTGAATTCAGTAAATGCTTTAATAGTTATTGACCATGAGTACATTGTTTTAGACGAAGATGCCGAATTCATGGGCGATTTGACCGATGTTGGTGATTACGATCCTGATGGTACTGAATTGATTGCTACAACAGGTCCGGTAGTATCTCCGGCCAATGGAGTACTTAAGGTTTTAGCCGATGGGCAGTATACTTATACTCCCAATCCAAATTTTAACGGTACCGATTTGGCTGTTGTTCAAATATGCGACCAGGGTACTCCTGTAAATACCTGTAAACCCGATTCAATTTATATTACAGTTAACAGCATTAATGACGCGCCCGAAGCTATTCCTTTGAGTATAACAGTAACTGAAGATACAACGAATGTATTCATCGATATTTCAGGAAATGTATTTGATGTTGAAAATAATGGGTTAATAACAGGAATTATTTCAGGTTCGGCTGTATTTAATTCGACATTCGAAATAAATTATAGTCCTGCTGCCAACTTTAATGGCACTGAAGTAATTACCTATTTTGTTTGTGACGATATGGGCGCTTGTGATACAAGTTTTGTTAATATTACAGTTGCACCTGTAAATGACCCCCCTGTTTTATTAATCGATATTGAAGATATATCTATGGATTTGTTTTCAATTAGGACAATATTATTGGATAGTATATTTTCAGATGCGGATGATGGAGACAGACACACTTATGGAATAACTGTAAATGGAGGAAGTTTAATTCCTGCGTGGATGGTTTATGATTCAGCAACAAATACTGTGTCGTTAACACCTTCTGACGATTCGAATGTGGGCAAATACGTTATTCAGGTAGTGGCAACTGATTTAGCTGGTGCAAACATATCAAGTACTTTTACTTTAACTGTTAATCCGGTGTACTCTCTTTCAGGAAGTATTTTTATCAATCATGATGGTGGGGCTAAATCAGGGCTTATTACTCAGGAAGGGGTAAATGGAGAACCTGCTGAAGATGTACTTTTGGTGCTTATGACAAACAATTTAGTGTACGATTCACTAAGGACAGATAATGCAGGGCAATATGTTTTTGATAGTTTACCTGCAGCAACTTATGAAGTATATGTTGAATATATGGATTTTGTCCAGGATACTGTTTTTCAAATAGTTTTAGATTCTGACAATCAATATGCCCAGGGAATAAACTTTACCATTTGGCCCGGGAAATCCTTGATTACCAATGTTGATTTGCCGCAACAAAATATTGACACACAGATTTTTCCAAATCCTACAAGAGGCATTGTTAATTTACGGTTTGGTATAAAACCTACCGAAAAAATAGTGCTTAGTGTTTATTCTTACTCGGGAAGCCAGGTTTTACGGAAAGAGTATGAACCACAAAAAACGGTTTCGTTTAATCTCGAAGAATTTGTGGGAGGTATGTATATCGTCAGGCTACAAACGGGAAATAAGTTGGTTGTAAAAGAGATTATTTTAGACAAGTACAACAGATAAAACAATTCAGATAGTTAATTCTGTCAGGTGTTGATTGATGTATTTTCGATCAAATAATGTTAGTAGATAAATATTCATCAGGTGACTCAAGGTTGCCTGATGAATAAAGGAATAAACAGGCATTCCTCAAACTATCAATCATTGGTACAAACCGTACCGGAAGGATGGTTTTTTCTTTTATTTTCAAGGATTTTTTTTGAACAGTACCCTTTTGCCAACCGGTGTAATTATCTGGGTACCATTGGCAGATAGTTGTTTTGAGGCTTCGGAATTTCAGATGAGGCACATTTTACAATAATTGCAACAAAAATGACAAACTCAGGTTATTCCTTACAATCATCATCGGTTTTGAGGTGTAGGTAACCCATATCCGAAGAAATATGTTTTTGCCCCGGGTCATGGGGTGAGGAGCTATCAGAATTAGCCCTTTTATGGTACTCAAATACAATTTTGTTATCTGGAAATATTATAAATTATTTATTTAACAGTATTAGATAAATACTGTTTTGTAAAAATGTTGTAACTTTTTATAAAATATATAAAGTTTGCTGTTATGTAGTAGCGATATAGATTTTATGTTTTGCTCTGATTCTTGTGTTTTTAATAGTTTGAGTAGTATACTAGGAACTTGTAGCAGTTAATATGATTATTTTAATCATTAAATTGGTGGACTCTGATTTTTTGAACAAAATTAGTTCGTCGAACTCCTGCCTGAAGTCTGAAGGGAACACTGAGCAGAGATGAAGGATATTATGGGTCATATTCCCTGCAGCTCAGCTGCGATAGAAAATGTTTTTAGATAATACCTTGTTAGCTATGCCGCGAGGTAGTTTATTTGAAAAACTAATTGAGTAGAATTTTTATTATATGCAAGTGCCAAACACTCGTAATTTTATGAACCCAAATAGTTATTATCAATAAATAATATGTGCTACACAAACGCTATTTCAGTGCGAAGAAGATTTTTGTTATTAGAACAGTCGGCTAAAACAGATGTACAAAAAGTATTATGAGTTTAGGAAAAAGTATGCCAACAAAATTGAATTTTGTTAGAAATATATGAATACAACATCTTTAAAATACATCCAGGAAAACTATTCCGATTCTGAATTAAACGCGCTTCTTTCTGAGTTTAGAGAAAATGGTTATGTGGTTTTACCAAAAGTTTTTGAACGGAAATCGGTTAAAGATTTTAAAAAAGAATTGGAAAAGATGATGTATTTTAATGGTAATTCATATACCATACCCGACGATTCGCCCCATTACATTGCTGCTGCTCTTGCTCCACGGGGGCGCCAGGTATTACCCGGTGCCTTATCGCACTCAGTGGCTAAATCAATGCCTGCAATACATACAACTATTATTGTAATCGAAACGGATGAAACAAGAGGCCAGTATGCCCCGGATTGGCACAAAGACCGTCAGCCCGATGGAATGCCGGGGAAAGAATACCACTATGCCCAAGATGTTTTTTTGGCTTTTTATTTTGAAGATATCGACGAAAATCATGGGCCTACACAGATTATTCCCGGTTCACACCGTGATGTGAAAATGAAACCAAACTGTGGTGAAACAGAAAAGAACATTTATTTACGTATGGAAGATGCATTGCTTATCGACCAAAGAGCCTGGCACAGAGGGGTGGTCCGTAAAGCACCGGGAACACGGTTTGTTTTAGTTTACGGGATGTACGCTATGCCACACCACTATGGTTCTACTTTTCAAATGCCAAGAATACAAATGCACCACTGGATGAATGCTAAAAAATTAAAGGACCGCGTTTTTTTTGGAGGGCCTTTTGCACCTCCTAAGCAAAATACCATTGATGTTTTTCAGGAGGAATACAATAAAAGTGCTGTCCTTCAGAATGTTTTTTTTCCTAAAATGACATAAAATGAGCCAATTAATACTGAAAAAAACTACACAAAAAATTCTTGCCTGCAAAAATAATGTTGGTATAAGAACCCTCCTGTTTTGGTATGAACAGGGAGAAGTTCCGGAAATTCGTTATAAATATAAAAACACCGAACCCGTATTTGAGGTCACCAGACAAAAAATCGTAAGCCACTTTATTCCCCTCGACGGGGAAAATAAGCACAAGTGTTTAAATATGTTTTCCTCCACCAGGGAAAAGCTAAAGCCATTTTTTGGCCAGGTTTCCACTACCGGGGAAGGGGCCAACAAAACAGATGGTTGGTTTTCCTCCACCGGGGGAAACTTTAAAAACACCCCGATTGATTTTCCACAGCCGGGGACAGGTTAAAACCAATAAAATAGAATTGCGAAATCAGAGAATTAGCAACTTAAACAGTATAATCAATTCAAAAATGTTAAAAAATGGAACTAGGCACATTAAAACTAAAGAACCTTCGAAACGAGGAACACAACATGTTTAACCTCGATTTTGTGAACTTAGTTACCCGCTTTACTCCCGAAGTTTTGGGTATTCAGGCTTTGTATCCGGCGTATAATGCTGCATTTGAGTTAGAAACTGCCGCCTTAAATGTGGTGCGGGGGAGTGTTATTACCGATGAACTTTCGGTTGTTGATAATGAACGCGATACGCTTTTTAGTGGTTTATCGGGAACAATCAAATCGGCTTTAAACCATTATGATGCTGAAATTAGGGCAGCAGCGAGCCGGCTTAAGTTGCTTCTGGATACTTACGGTAATCTCTCAACAAAACCTTACGACCAGGAAACAGCTGCAATTATAAAACTTGTCGACGAATTGGAAGGGCCTTATGCTGCCGATGTGGCCAAGCTGGGAATTACAGGTTGGGTCATTGAACTCAAAAACCAAAACCTGGCTTTCGACACCTTAAAAAATACACGTTATGCCGAAAACGCGGCCAAACCGCCTCAAAACCTGAAAGAAGCCCGTTTGGCAACCGATAAGGCTTACCGTGCCATTGTGAAACGTATGAATGCCCTCATTGAAGTGAACGGCGAAGAAGTCTATGCTGATTTTGTAACTGAAATGAACCAGCGTATCGATAATTACAAAACAGTGCTTGCGCAACGCCATGGGCGAAAAACCAAATCAAACAACGATGAAACAACAAACGAATAAAAAATAAAACAAAAATACAATCCTGACAGGGTTTTAAACCCTGTCAGGATTAATAATTATTAATTTTTTATTTATAAACCTTTTAAAATTTAAACTATGGATGAATACATGGCTAAAATCAGTTTTTTTGGATTTAATTGGTGCCCTCGCAATTACATGTTTTGTCAAGGGCAGTTAGTAGCTATTGCAGAAAACACAGCTCTTTACTCTTTGTTGGGAACAAATTTTGGTGGTGATTCAAGATCCACTTTTGGATTACCCGATTTAAGAGGAAAAGTTATGATGGGACAAGGCTCTCCTCAACACCCTTTTGGAAGTATGGGAGGAAACGAAACTACAACACTTTCTGTGCGAAATTTACCTCAGCATACTCATGATGCTTCGCTTACTTTTGCTAATAACTCTGTAACAATTAAAGCTAGCGCTGATGATGGAAAATCAAATACGCCTGGTGGTAAAAACAAGACCTTGTGTGCTATAGCTGATAATGCAGCTAAGATTTATGGACAAGGTACTCCTGATGTGGATCTTAATATAGGTGATAATAATATTACAGGTGCTGTTACTGTTAACCCTGCTGGTTCATCTCAGTACTTTAGTAATATGCAACCCTATTTAGTATTAAATCCTTGTATTTTAACTCAAGGCATCTTTCCAAGTCGTAACTAAAAAAATATCCGGAGAATTTATTCTCCGGGTTAATTCTGGTATTAAATGAATAAAGTTATTAAAATTGGGTTTTTAGTTCCATATTCCTCTATACATCCGGCAATGTCGCAAGATGTTATGGATGGTTTTATTTCTTCTGTTCCCGCAAGGTTTAGAAATTGTTTTCAGTTTTATCCTGAGTTTGTTAACTTAGGTAATGATACGGAAGTAACAATGGGAGTTAATAAATTATTAATGTTCCATAACGTTGATGTATTATCTGGTTTCCTTAGTTACAATCTTTTACCTTCTATTATTCCACTAATATCAAAAAAAAACAAGCTATGCTTCTTTTTTGATATGGGAGAGTATTTACCCCCTTTGCAAAACCTGCCGGAAACTATTTTTTTTAACAGTTATAATTTTTGGCAGTTGGAGTACGGATTAGGAAACTGGTCTCAAAAGAATTTTGGAGGAAAAGGTGCAATATTAACGTCTGCATACGATGTAGGTTATCATATGCATAGCGCCTTTTGGCAAGGGGCAAAAAATGCTGGGGCAACTGAAATAGATATGCATATTGTACCATATGAACCTGAATTAAATAATATTCAACCATTACTAAAACATTTTTTTGATAAAATTGAAAAAAGCGAAGTTAACTACTTGCATGCTTTATTTTGTGGAACCGAAGCACATGATTTTTTTAGTATGTATAAACAGACTGGATTATATAAAAAGTTGCCTCTGGTAGTCTCACCTCATATGGCATCGGAAGTTGTGTTGTCGAAAATTACAAATTTAGGATTAAGTTTTTATTCCACATCAGGTTGGAATTACAATGATAAAAAAGAATTAAATCAACTATTTATAAATCAATTTGAATCTTTCTCGGGAAAAAAAGCGAATGTTTTTGGAGTTATGGGGCATGAAATGGGATTAGCATTTTTACCAATTTTAACACAACTACAAAAGGCAGAAATTGATTCTGTAATTGATTTTTTAAAGAGATATACTATTAAAGGGCCAAGGGGATTAAGAAATTTTTGGATTGATAATAAAAATGAAAAGCCACCTGTTGAAGTTGAAAAAATTACATTAAAAGCACTGAGTACTAAAAAATTTATTGTTGAGCAGGGCGAAGCTATGAAATATTCGCATTCGGTTTTTGAAGATATTCATACCAAATGTGTTTCGGGTTGGAAAAATCCATATTTGTGCATATAAAAAAAACCATCATGAAAAAGCATTATGTAAATTCAAAAAAGTTTCTTTTCGTATTTATAATAATACTGATAAGTAACTTTACCCTTCATGCAGAAAATCTAATTGTTTCTGGAATTGCAACCCCTTCAGGAGCAAATGGAACTTATGTGCCTAATGGAACAATAAATGGAAAAGACTCGTGGGTACATGAAAATGGAGGTTTTTATGTTTATTATGCGATATACGATGCAACCACAAGTTATTGGTACATCGACTATGATACAAATGATGATGAATATAGTTTATTCTATGATTGTGAGGCAGAAGAAACTGATAAACCCTATGATACGGGCGGTAGTCATATTATGGATTATTGTGAAGAAAATGGAACTTTTAATAGTGGGGTTGATACTTATAGTATTATTCAGGAAGAAGCAGCCACACCTGTTCCCGAAATTTCTGTTTCTGGCAGCGGAACGAATATAACTGATGGCGATACCACTCCTTCGTTTAATGATGATACAAAATTTGGTTCTGTAAATACCTCATCTACTCTTGTTCATACCTTTACCATAACTAATAGTGGTACTGCTAATTTAGAAATTACAAGTGTTGTTTTGAGTGGAACAGATGCCAATCAGTTTTCAAAAACTAACCCATCTTCTTTAACCGTAGCTGCAAGTGGGTCAACAACATTCACTGTAACCTTTGACCCATCAAGCGTAGGGACTAAAATTGCAACAGTTACCATTAACAACAACGATAGCGATGAAGGCACATTTAATTTTAATATTAATGGTTATGGATTTATCCCTGAAGACCTTGTTGTATCGGGTATTACAGGCACCTATGTCGCGGCCAATACTGGTTATGTTCACCAGGGAGTTTATGAAAATTATGAATACTGGAAAAGTGCAAATGGTTATTATATTTATAGCTATAATAATATTTGGTGTATCGATAACAATCAATCAAACACTGCAACATTGTTTGATGCACATGACCATGTTGATGATCCTTCGGTACTTGAAGTAAATAGTTGGGATTTAGATATTGGAGCTGGCACACCTTTGTTAGCAGCAGCCGACCCCAAAGCAAACATTAATGTAACAGGGAGCGGTGAGAATATAGCCCTTGGAGAAACAACACCTATGTTTTCTGAAGATACAAAATTTGGTTCAGTTAATATTTCTTCAGGATCAAGAGCCAGGACTTATACAATTCAAAATACGGGTGGGGATACATTAACGTTATCTGGTTCTTCGCCCTTTGTTACTCTGGGTGGGACTAATTCTTCCGATTTTAGTGTAACTACACCTCCTGCTTCTGTAATTGCAGAATATAGTTCCACTACTTTTGTTGTAACTTTTAATCCATCTACTGAAGGTTCAAAATCGGCCACTATATCAATTCCCAATAACGATGTGGATGAAAATCCATATACCTTTACCATTCAGGGCGATGGATTTACCCCAAAAAACTTAGACGTTTCTGATATTACAACACCAAGTGCCGCTAATGGAAGATACAACCATCAGGGAATTTTAAATGAATTTCAATATTGGAAACACGAAACTTTGAATTATTTCATTTACAACGATCATGATGGAAGTGATCGTTATTGGAACATCGATACCAATACAGATGACAGTGCTATAAATTTTTATTCAAATAATAATAGTGAAAATGCTTCTCCGGTTAATGTTACTAGTTGGATTGTTGTATCAGGAAGTGCCGGAACTCCAAAAGTAGAATACAGCGGCCCTGAAATTTTAGTAAAAGGAAATGGAAATGAAATTATCGATAACGATGTCTCTCCTTCAACAACCGACGATACTGATTTTGGTGAAACAGACATAGCTTCAGGAACGATTACAAAAACCTTCACCATTCAAAATACAGGAGGTGAAGCACTTTCAATTTCTGGAATTGCATTGTCGTTTGGCGCACACTTTTCAATAACTACGTCTCCTTTACCAACGGCGGTAGCTGCAGGAGGTAGTGCAACATTTAATGTTCAATTTAATCCCTCTTCAATAGGAGTTCTTCCTGATACTATTACTATTAATAATAATGATGCTAATGAAAGTACCTACAATTTTTTAATTCAGGGAACAGGTCTGAACTCTGCCCCAATTGCCACAGCCCCAGGCACCCCCACAGTTACAGAAGATGAAACCAATGTTGCATTGGCGGATAATATCCAGGTAACAGATGCCGATGGCGAAAACCAAACGGTAACTTTTACCATTACCGGGGGCACAGTAACTTTGGGTACTTCTGGAATTTCATTTGGTGGCAGTGGAAACGGTTCAGCAAGTTTTACGGCAGCCGGTACTTTAGCTACAATAAATACTGCGCTTGATGCAGCTACTTTTACCCCAACACCAAACTTGAGTGGAACAGGTGCGGGTACAATTGCTTTTGTTTCGAACGATGGGACGGATAATTCAAATACTGCTACGGTTAGTTTTGATATTACAGCAGTTAACGATGAACCCTCCTTAACAGCAACAGGAGCAAGCCCAACTTTTACTGAAGACGGTGCGGCGGCTGTTTTGTTTACAAACGCTGCTGCCTCAACTGTTGAAAGCGGGCAAACACTTGATTCATTAATATTAACAGTAACCAATGTAAACGATGGAGCAGATGAAATTTTAAACATTGATGGCAGTGATGTTACTCTTACCAATGGAACCACTGTTGGTTCAACATCAACCAATTCTATGAGAGTGGTTGTTGGTGTATCAGGCACAGATGCTACAGTAACTATTACAAAAACTGCCGGAATTAGTGCTTCATTGATGCAAACATTAATAAATGCTATTACCTACCGGAATACCAATAATACACCAAATACTTCGAATAGGGTAGTAACAATAACAGTAATAAGGGATAATGGAGGAACTGCTAATGGCGGTGATGATACTGCTGCCCTTTCAATTGTTTCAACTGTAACGGTAGTTGCACACAACGATGCCCCTACCTTAACCACCTTCGCCACTGATGTGGATACAACCACCCAAAATACGGAAGTTGAAATTACCCTGGCTGAATTAAAAGCACAGGGCAACGAAGCCGATGTTGACGGGACGGTAGATACTTTTGTTGTAAATGTTGTAAGTACCGGAACTCTGAAAATTGGTGCCAGTTCAGGAACAGCAACTTCTTTTAATGCCTCAACAAATAAAAAAATTGATGCCACCAATAAAGCCTATTGGACTCCGGCAGCCAGTGTTTTTGGAACCCAAAATGCTTTTACTACAACGGTACTTGATAATAATGGTGCCGAAAGTACTGGTGCCGTGCAGGCAACTGTACAGGTAAATGATGTTACTAATCCTGAAATAAGCGGCATAACCATTAGTGGGTCACCTGCTGCTACTGCAACCTCCATAACTTTTGTCGTGGCTTTTACCGAGGCTGTTGTGAATGTGAGTACCAACGATTTTACCATGACAAAAACAGGGACTGCCAATGGTACGATTGCTTCAGTTAGTGCTTCTGCAGGGACAAGTATAAATGTTACTGTAAATAGTATTACAGGTACCGGAACTTTACGCTTAGATTTAAATGCCGCAACAAATATTGCTGATGCTTCGGCAAACACGCCTCCGGCAGCCTTTGCCACAGGTAGTGTTCATTCTGTCGACCGCGATAATCCAACATTAAGCTCAAGTGTCCCGGTTGATGATGCCACAGGTATTTCAGCAGCTGCAAACATCGCATTAACTTTTAGCGAAAATATAGTATTTGGCACAGGCAATATTCAAATAATTGACCTGGATGATAATTCGAGTACAGTTACTATTGATGCGGCTTCACCAGGTGCATTGGCATCTATTTCTACCAATACACTTACTTTAAATCCATCAAGCAGCCTGGAAGACAATACCAATTATGTGGTTCAAATTGCAGCTACAGCCATCGATGACAGTAATGGGAACAGTTACGCCGGAATATTAGATAACACTACCTTAAATTTCAGGACTGCCCCTACAGTCGCTTTTACTTCAACCAGTTCGAATGGATTGGAATCGGTAAGTAGTGCTGATTTACGGGTTGACCTATCATCAACAAGTGGTTTAGCCATTACTGTTGACTATGCAGTGACAGGCACAGCTACTGGCAGTGGAACTGATTTTACCTTGGCTAACGGGACTTTAACTATTGCTGCAAATGCAGCCAGCGATACTATAACTATTGCTGGTATTGTGGATGATGCCCTTTTTGAAGACAACGAAACAGTAATTGTTACCTTATCGAACCCGGGAAATGCATCATTAGGAACCAATACAGTGCATACGTATACTATTACTGATAACGATACGGTTACCGTTGGCCTTTCGGCTTCTGATGCTATTGCCACCGAAGGAGGAGCCGATGATGGAGAGTTTACAGCTACTATCACAAAAGTGAATAATACAGGTTCAACCATTAATATACCTGTAACCATGAGTGGCGAGGCTACCAACGGCACTGATTATACTTCAATAACACAAATCCCCATTTTAAATGGTTCAGCTACCGGAACAGTTGCTGTTGCTGTTACACAGGATGCCTTGTTTGAAAATACCGAAACAGTAATTGCCACGTTAGGCAGTTTGTCGGCTGTTGATAGGGTGAATGCCGGAACTCCAAATAATGCAACGGTAACCATCAATGATGAAGGAGCTGATGCGGTAACGGTTGGCTTAACAGCTTCGGACGATGCCGCTACTGAAGGGGGAGCCGATGATGGTGAGTTTACTGCTACTTTATCAAGTGTTAACAATACCGGTTCAACCATCACTATTCCAGTAACTATGAGTGGGCAGGCAATCGATGGGACTGATTATGCATCGATTACCCAAATAACTGTTGCAAATGGTTCGGCTACGGGAACAGTTGCTGTTGATGTAACACAGGATGGGTTGTTTGAAAATACCGAAACCGTAATCGCTGCTTTGGGCGATTTATCAGCTGTAACAGGCGTTTCAGCCGGAACTCCAACAAATGATACAGTAACTATTGCTGATGATTCTTCCGATGCTGTTACAGTAGGTTTATCGGCTACTGATGATACTGCAACCGAAGGAGGAGCCGATGATGGTGAATTTACAGCCACTTTAACAAGTACCAATAATACCGGTTCAACCATCAACATTCCCGTAACCATGAGTGGTGAAGCTACAAATGGGACAGATTATACTTCTATTACACAAATAAGTATTGCTAATGGGGCAACCAATGGGACAGTTACAGTTGAGGTAACACAAGATGTTTTATTTGAAAATACGGAAACAGCTATTGCAACATTGGGAAATTTAACGGGAGTGGCAGGTGTTTCTGCCGGAACTCCAACCAAAGATACAGTAACCATTAGTGATGATTCTTCAGATGATGTAACTGTAGGTTTATCAGCTTCAGATGCTTCGGCTACTGAAGGTGGAACTGATGATGGCGAATTTACCGCCACTTTAACATGTGCTAATAATACAGGATCAATAATTAATATTCCTGTAACCATGAGTGGGCAGGCAACTGAGGGGACTGATTATACTTCCATTACACAAATATCTGTTGCAAATGGTTCAGCCACGGGAACTGTCGCTGTTGATGTTACGGATGATGCCTTATTCGAGAATACAGAAACGGTGATTGCTACATTGGGAAGTTTAACTGGAATAGTTGGCGTTTCCTCTGGAACTCCAACCAAAGATACAGTAATTATTAGTGATGATGCTGCCGATGCTGTAACTGTAGGATTATCAGCTACTGATGCCACTGCTGCCGAGGGTGGCAGTGATGATGGCGAATTTACCGCAACCATATCAAGTACCAACAATACCGGATCGGCCATTATTATACCCATAACTATGAGTGGTATTGCAGCCAATGGAGTAGACTATGCTTCTGTTTCACAAATAAGTATAGCCAATAGCACTACTAGCGGAACAGTAGCCATAGATGTAGCTGAAGATGTTTTGTTTGAAGTTACTGAGACGGCGATTGCTTCATTAGGAAATTTATCTGGCGTATCAGGAGTTTTAGCAGGAGCCGTAAATACAGATACTGTAACCATTTCGGATAATGATCCAAAACCCACCGTAACATTTACTTCAGCTGGACAAAGTAGTAATGATGAGTCGGGCACATTAACAATTACAGCTGTTTTGTCAGCATTTTGTGGTGCAGATGTAATCGTACCGTTTACAATAAATGGTTTAAGCACCGCCACAGGAGGCGGAGTTGATTATACCATTGATGCAAGCCCTTTAACAATAGATGAAGGGGATTTAAGTGATGGAATAATAGTAACAATCGTTTCTGAAACTGTTGTAGAACCTGATGAAACCGTAATTGTAAAAATGGGAACACCTACAAATGCAACCCAGGGAGCAATTACTACGCATATTGCAACAATTGCAGACGATGATGGGCCACCCATTGCTGTTAATGATTCAGCTGTTACAAATGAAGATTCTTCTGTAACATTCAATCCGATAGATAATGATTCAGATCCGAATGGAAACCTTGATACTACCTCGGTAACGATCCTCGACAGCACAAATAATGGCCTTTTGGTTTTAGCGCAGGCTACAGGGGAAATAGTATATACACCTACACTCAATTATAATGGAAGCGATAGCCTGTATTATTCCATAAGTAATACACACGGCTTAAAAGATACAGCTAAAGTATTTATTGCAATAACTCCAGTTAATGATAAACCAATAGCTACGAATGATAATTTATCAATTGCCGAAGATAATTTATTAACTTTTAATCCATTAGTGAACGATTTTGATGTTGATAATAATATAGATAGTTCAATTGTAGTTATACTCGACAGTACTACAAACGGGAATTTGGTATTAACTCAGGCAACTGGTCAAATAACATATACTCCAATACTAAACTATTTTGGTTCTGATACCATGCAATATTCTATGGGCGATTTAGACGGCCTAAAAGATACTGCGATGGTTTATATTACAATAACACCTGTTGATGATCCTCCGATAGCTGTAGATGATATACATTCTGTTGCTGAAGACACTCCGTTAGTATTTAATCCTTTAGGTAATGATTGGGATGGAGATAACAACATAGATACAACCTCGGTAACGATTTTAGATAGCACAAAATTCGGGGGATTAAGTTTAGTCTCCGCGACTGGTATAATTACTTATTCGCCTCAATTGAATTATTTCGGGAATGATACAATAAGGTATAAAATGAGTGATTTGGATGGCAACAGCGATACAGCTTTTGTGTATATTACTGTTACACCTGTTAACGATGCTCCTGTAGCTGTTAACGATAGCATCCTTACATGGGAAAACAGTGATGCACAGATCGATGTTTTAGCTAACGATAGTGATGTTGATTTGGATGGGTTACGTTTATTTGTAACTAGTCCACCTGTATCTGGAGGGGTAGCAATAGTCGCATCAAATAAAATTAATTATAGTCCACCAGCTGGTTTTTTTGGTACTGATGTGTTTGAATACCAGATATGCGATAATGGTTTGGCACCAATCAAATGTGCAACAGCTAACGTATATGTTACAGTTAATCCAATAAATGATTTGCTTGTGGTAGACCATGAACACATTATAACGGATGAGGACATCAGTTATACAGGCGATTTGACTGATGCAGGTGATTACGACCCGGATGGAACAGAGTTGTTAGCTACTACAACTCCGTTGGTGGCTCCTACTAATGGTACAATAACTGTGGTTTCAAATGGGGAATATATATATACTCCAAATCCTAATTTTTCAGGTACTGATTTAGCTGTGGTCCAAATTTGCGATCAGGGAATACCAGGGACAACCTGTAAACCCGATTCTATTTTTATTACAATCAATCCTGTAAATGATGCACCTTTTGCTATTCCGCTGAGCGTAACAATTCCGGAGGACACAACTACTGTTTTAATTGATTTTTTTGGAAATGTTTCAGATGTGGATAGTGATAACCTTACCACAGGAATTATTTCAGGCAATGCAATCTTGAGTTCAGTATTTGAATTAAGCTATACGCCAGCTACAAATTTTAATGGCACCGAAATAATTACCTATTCAGTTTGTGACGATTTGGGAGCTTGTAGCACGGGGATTGTCGATATTACAGTGGCTCCGGTTAATGATCCTCCTGTTCTGGTCGAATCGATAAAAAAAGTAAAAGTATATGTTGAAACTATTGATACAATTTTATTGGATGGTGTGTTTTTTGATCCGGACACTGATGATATACTCACTTACAACATAACTTTAGAAGGCGGGCAGCCCCTACCTGATTGGATTGTATATAATGCAACTGATAATTCAATTGTTTGTTCTCCAAACCAGTTAGTCCATGTAGGTAAATATAACCTGATTGTAACAGTTACTGATAATGGAGGCGCACAGGCAACTGATACGTTTAAATTACAAGTAAAATATAATCATAAACTATCCGGATATATTTTCTTTAATTATGACGGAGGTGAAAAATCTGGAGTTATTACACAGGGAGGAAACGCTGGAGAACCAGCTGTTGGAGTTTTGGTTGAGTTAAGAGAAATGGAAGTATTAATCGACTCAACACGAACCAATAATGAAGGATTTTATTTGTTTGAGGATTTACCTGCAGCAATATGTCATGTATTTGTAAAATATCAAGAATTTGTACAGGAAGTTGATTGTCAGATAAATTTAAGTCATGAAAATAGGAATGTCGAAGGTATTAATTTTACAATTTGGCCGGAAAAATCGATTATTACAGATATTGATTTGATGGCAAATAAGTTAGAGGTCCAATTATTTCCTAATCCGACATCAGGAAAAATAAACCTTCATTTTTCAGATAAGCCCAAAGAGAAAATCGGTATAAAAGTGTATTCAATTACGGGTGATATGGTTTTGAATAAAGAATTTGAACCACAAGAATTGATTTCATTTAGTTTATCTGATTTTGTAAGTGGAATTTATATTGTTAGGCTTAATATTGGAAGCACTATTGTGCACAAGGAAATTATTTTGGATAAAAATAAATATTAAGGAAACTTTTAAATTAATAACCAGTATTATTGGGTGGTGCTAAATTATTCTTTTTTTTTAAGAATGATATTCTGAAAGTATTTATAATTTTAAACAACAACTTGTCGTTTATAAAATATAATAATCATTGATACTACTCAAAATGGCAAAATATTTAATATTATTCGTAATTGTTTTTGGTTTATTTGGATGCCAGAATAACAAAAAAAAAGTAGTTCAAATGCAGGCTGTCCAGGATAGTTTAATGACTGAAAGTATCACCAAAGATTCAGCAATTCTGGGCTTTTTAACCGATTTGAATGAAATTCAGCAAAACCTTGATTCCATAAAAAAAATGGAAAAACTGATTTCGGTTGACCAGAAAACCGGAGTTGAAATGACTTTAAGCAAAAAAAGGAGAATTGTCCATGATATTGGAATGCTAAAGGATTTATTGGAACAGAATAAAACTTTAATTGCATCGCTTAAGCAAAAGTTAAATAATTCAAATTACAAGATTGGGAAGTTAGAACAAACCATTGTTGAGTTTAATAAAATGGTTACTACTCTAACACAACGCATCGATGAAAAAGATGCGGATATTAAAAAACTGAATGATAAGGTTAAAAAATTGTATTCTAATATTCAAACCTTAAACCGGCAGATTGAGGATGTTTCGGAAGAAAGTAATCAAAAATCACAGGTCATTGAATCGCAAATCTCGCAGTTAAATACAGCTTTTTATGCTTATGGCACAGCCAAAGAATTACTTAGCAATGATGTAGCTGAAAAATCGGGAGGTATTTTGAGAATTAGTAAAAACCTTATAATAAAAAAAGATTTTAACCGCTATTATTTTACAAAAGTAGATATACGAAAATTTAAAGAGCTCCCTCTTAATGCGAAAAAAGCGAGAATACTTACTGTTCATCCCGAAGCTTCGTATCGTTTAAGTGGTGAAAAAACGGCAGATACACTTTATATCCAAAATTCTGAAGAATTCTGGAAAGCCTCAAAATACCTTTTAATTGTAATTGATTAGTAAGTAGATTATGTAAATGATCTTTCCGTACTGGGACGGAATAAATCTTATTAATGGTGCAAGGGGTCGTATATAGCGAACCCTTGTTTGTTTTTAACAAATGCTATACCTTGTTAAATAGAATGTTTCCATTTAACATTCAGTGGTAACTTTTCATAATAATATTTATTAATTTAATCAGCTAAAATCCAACCTTTATGAAAAGATATTACTTGCTTCTAATTGCAATTGCATTTGGCATCAGTACAAGTGCTCAAGATGTTATTCAATCTGCCAAAAAAGTTCAAAAAAATTATGTTTCTTCGGAATATGATCGAAACGCCATGACATTAATAGGGCTTGATTTTTCAGAAAGCCATAGTGGCGAAGTATTGAACCATTTTTTTGAAATGTCAGTTCCAGAAAAGTATTATGACAATTCTGTGTCCCCAAAAATTCTGAAAATTCCAGATGGCAGGGAAAGTTTTGGAAATAAGATGAAGGTTCTTTCTAATGAAAAAGTAATTCAGTTATTAAATGATAACAAAGTAGGGCAAAAGATTCTTTCAGTTTGGTTTAACCAGCAGCCTGATGGTTCATTTAATGTGGAAAGCCTTAAAAAAAGAGGATTGTTTAATGCCAACGATGATGATTTAATTATTGCAGAAGCGTCAAAACGAGGCCAGTCAGCTTTAATGGATATGGGTTTGCCTTTGGTAAATAAGTCGTACGTTGCAGTATTTGACTTCCCTGAAATTTCTACCATGGCCGAATATTACATTGCAAATGAAATACCAGTTAAAAACAGGCCATTAAATGGGTATAAAGCTGTTGTTCATGAGTATTTGTATAAGCTTGATTTTAATGAGGCAGTAGCTGCTGAGTTTTTTCAAAAATATTGGGTTAGTGCTAATGATCCGGATAAAGCTGCTAAAGTTGAAGCATTTCAGAATGCCACGTTCCCATTTATAGCTGTTAACAACGTAATGCGTAATGTTCAAGGAACTCAATTTAATGCAGGTCAACCTTTGGCTCCGAAAGTTCAAAAAACTAAGGATGAATTACTTTCGATGTTAACTGAAATCTCAATGGAGAAAGTATTTACTGTTGTTGAAAATCAGAACGCTGACTTTAGAGTTAAAGCTATGGTTAATCAGGTCCGACCCATTGGAGCAAAAATAGGGACTAAAGAAGGTTTAAAATTTGACCAGCGTTATTTTGTATATGAGAATGTAAGCAAACGTAATGGAAATATTGTTTCGAAGCGGCGGGCTGTTGTAAAATCAATGAAAGTGGTGAATAATAGCACTGTAACTTCAGGCGAGACTGAGTCATCATTGTTTTACCAAATTGCTGGTGGGAAAGTCGATAACTATGGGATGTTCCTCGAACAGAAAAATGATGCTGGAGTAAACCTTTGCCTTAACTATGCTGCTAAAGGTTTTGAGGGTCCCTCAGCCAGACTCGAGTATTATATTTCGAGGCAATTGTACGATGTTGTTGCCAAAGGCAAAAATGCTTCGGCTTTAACATCTGTAAAAATGTATGCTGAAGCTGGGTTCAATGAAAAAACATATTTCACAGGTACTGACAGTGAAGATGATTATTCTTTTACCGGTTTTAGTGCCGGTTTGGCTAAAGATTTTTATGCCTTTAATTTTGCTTTTTCTGAATTATTTGTTGGCTATGGAATAGAATCAGCTACCAGGACAAATTCGGAACATAAGCTATCAACTGATTTTATTGAATATGGGGTGAGGATTGGTGTTAACCTTACTCCTGGTATTCAGTTAATGGGCTCGGTAGGTAGTAAAAGTATTCTTACATCAAAAGAACTTGATGAAGATGGTGCAGAATTCAATACTGAATTCGATTATTTTGGAGAATTTATTGACCGCAAGGGGCAGACGTTAAGTTTTGGTTTACGATTTATGTTTTAATAGAATACTGTTATGATAAAAAAAATTGGATATTTTATTGGGCTTGTTTTATTGGTTGCAGCTATTTCAGTTCAGGGGCAAACTAAAAAGCAGAAAAAGATGGCTGGTTATTTAATCAGCAATTATGAGGTTGAATGTATGGGGACTGGAATGGACGGTACCCAGTTAGTAAAAGTTTGGGGCTTTGGCAAAAAACCTCAAAAGGCAATTTACCAGGCGAAAAAAAATGCTGTTCATGCTGTTATATTTAAAGGTATATTAGGTGGAAAGCCCGGTTGTATGCGCCGGCCATTGGTAACAAAACCAGGTGCGCAGGTACAGCACAGCGATTATTTTAATGCTTTTTTCTCCGAAGGTGGAAGGTATTTGAGTTTTGTATCACAAACAGGTGATGGAAGCGTCGACCGGCTGAAGGTTTCAAAAAAACAGTACAAAGTAGGAGTGGTGGTTTCGGTTATGCATTCGCAGCTGAGGCGTGAGCTCGAAACAGCTGGAATAATTAAAAGTTTAGGTGGTGGTTTTTAAAACATTGGGAATGATGAGAAAAAATATATTGATTTTAATAGTTCTAGTGGGCTATACGATTAGCGGTTTTGCCCAGGCAAAAAAACCTACTATTATGGTTGTTCCCAGCGATAACTGGTGCATAAAAAATGGGTATACCATAAACTACGATGAAATGGGGACTATAAAAACCCTCCCTGATTATAAAATGGCCCTTCAAAACGAAACAGATTTGCTGATGACAATTAGCAAAATAAATACAATGATGGCCGACCGAGGTTTTCCTTTAAAGAACCTCGAAAGTGTGCTTCGTACGCTTGAGCAGGAAAGTGCTGAAGTGGCAATGCTTTCAAGCAAGTCGGGAGGTGAAATTGCCGAGAGCCCGATTGATATAATAAAACGTACGGCAAATGCCGACATCATTATGCAGTTAACTTATGTGGTTAATCGAAATGGCCCCCAACGTTCAATAACTTTTTTGCTACAAGGGCTTGATGCTTATTCCAATAAACAAATTGCTGGAGCGCAAGGAACCGGGGAGCCCTCGTTTGCAACCGAAACACCAATCTTGCTCGAAGAAGCTGTCCTGTCGCATATCGATAATTTTAATTCACGTTTGCAGGAGCATTTTGATGATATGTTTGCTAATGGCCGCGAAGTAGTATTTCAAACACGCGTTTGGGATGTTTCAATGCTCGATTTAGAAGAAGAATTTGATTTTAATGGAGAAACCCTTGAATTGGGTGAAATTATTGAAGATTGGGTGTATGATAATACTGTTGAAGGCCGCTATAATACGTCGAGTTATACTGAAAATGTTATACGTTTTGAACAGGTTAGAATTCCCCTTTACGATGACCGTGGAAGGGCAAATGATACCCGCCGCTGGATGAGAGATTTGCGTTCCCTGCTTGGGAAAGCTCCTTTTAATCAGGAATGTAAAATATATACCCGTGGATTAGGGGAGGTGTGGCTGATTATTGGCGAGAAATAATAATTTTAAAAATTATCTGAAATGAGGTACTTATTTATTTTATTAATAATTGTTGTCCCGTTGTGTGGTTTCTCTCAAAACAACCTTGGGAAAGCTGATGACCTTGACCGGATTGCCATCAATGTTTTTATTCCTGATCAGGTTGAAAATATTCCTTCGCATGCTAGGAGTCTTTTGGGAAATAAATTAACACAAGCTGTTACTGAAAGTGGAATGGGTGGGGCAGGCATTAGTCCTCGGTTTTTATTAACGGCTAAAATGGAGTTACTTACAAAAAATGTAACACCAACTGTGCCTCCTGTCGAAGCTTACACATTTGAAGTATACCTATACATTGTTGATTTTGTGGATCAAAACATCTTATCAACAACATCTTTTACAACAAAAGGAGCAGGCAGTAATTCCAATAAAGCATATACCAATGGACTCCGGCCAATAAATTTGCGCAATCAAAATGTGAAAAGCTTTTTACAGGAAGGTAAACGCAAAATAATAGAGTATTATAATTCACGGTGTGACTTTGTAATTGCCAGGGCGAATTCGTTGGCTGCACAAAATCAATTTGGGCCTGCTTTAAATACATTATCCACTGTTCCTGAAGTGTGTAAAGATTGTTACATGAAATGCCTCGATGCTATTGGCCCTATTTATCAGGATTATATCGACCACGATTGCCAGGTAATGGTAAATGTGGCTTCAGCTGTTTTTGCCGCTGAGCCCACCTCTAATGGTGCCCTGAAAGCCGGAGCAGTGTTGTCCAATATCGATCCAGATTCGCGTTGTTATGGCGAATCAAGAGGGATTATTGAAAAAATGGCCAGCAAAGTCCTTCAGGATGAAAAACGTGATTGGGCATTTTTTGAAAAAGCATTTGAAAATCAAATTATGCTTGAATCATTACGTATTCAGGCATTCCGCGATGTGGGTGTAGCCTATGGCGAAAACCAACAGCCTACATATAATGATATAATGTGGATTTTTAGGTAAAAAATATTATCTGAATAGATAAATGGCATCTTTTAATATTAAAGGATGTCATTTGTTTTTATTCTTGTCCAAGTTCCTTTTTAATGATCGACTCACACATTTCAGCAATTTCTTTAGCTGTATAATCTTTTGGATCAATTGGGTCATGCACAATATATTTTAAATGGAGGCCAATTCCCATAGGGTATATTTTATTCCCCATTAATTTATAGTTCCCATCAATCGAAAATGGAATTACAATTGCCGATGGGGCAACTTTTAAAAGCGTGTGAATTCCACCTTCCTGAAATTTTTTCACTCTCCCAGTTTTACTTCTTGTTCCTTCGGGGAAAATGCTTGCAGCGTATTTTTTTTCTTCAATATGCCTACCCAGTTTAATAATTTCTTTAACCGATTGACCCCTGTTTTTTCTGTCAATAAGCGCTGAGCCACCATGGCGTAAATTATACGAAATACTGGGAATGCCTTTTGCCAGTTCAATTTTAGAAATGTATTTTGGATGGTGTTTCCTGAATCCCCACACAATTGGGGGAATGTCCATGGTGCTTTGATGGTTCGAAACAATTATTAAAGGCCGGCCGTGTGGCAATTTTTCAAATCCTATATAGGTAACCTTACATCCTAGAATCCACAAATTTTTCATTATCAAAAAATTCATGATATCCACAGATTTTTTGCGGGCTTCATACCCCCAGAAAAACCTAAGTATAATTTGTATCGGATGAAAGACTAATAATAGTAATCCAAAAACCATTAAATAAAATGGAGTTAGGATATAGGATAATATTTTTTTCATTCGTTATATTTTCAGGAAGCAAAAAAACAAAAAAAAATGCACTTTACCTGAAATTGTTAGTATCATTTGCTTGGAAACTATTAAGGAAAAAAAACAGATGAATCGATTTTTTAAGTTTATGGAAATTATAAACAGATCTGTTTTTTAATACCTCAAAATATCATCCAGCCCTTGTTTTAGTTCTGAAAGTTGTTCTGGAGTAATTGTTCCAATCTTTTGAACCAACCTTTGTTTTGAAACTGACCTGAAATGAAAAGTTAATATCTCCGATTTTTCAGTTAAACCGTTTTGATTAATTGGTTCGAGGACAATATTCCCTTTGTAATTTTTAATTCTTGAAGTAAGCGGGCAGGCTATAACAATTTGAAGATATTTGTTGAGCATGTTACCACTAATAATGACAACCGGACTAAAACCTTGTTGTTCACTGCCTTTTACAGGTTTTAGGTCAGCAAACCAAATTTCACACTGTTTCATTAATCACACTGTTTAAAATAATCTTCCATTCCCTGTTCAGCTATGTGAATGATATTTGTATCGCCATTCGCTTGTTTGTAGGAATTGATATATTCGGCACGTATCAATTGATCGAGATAAATCTGTAGAGCTTTTTCAATAATTTTATTTTTGGGGTGGGCTAATTTTTTAGCCATCTCATTTAACCTTAATAAAAGGTCATCGGGAAGTGTACTGGTGAAAGTAGTCATTGTTTTTTGATTAGTATTTATAAAATATAAATCAAAAATATCAAACTGTCAATAATTAAAATTTAATCTTTTCCCTTTTGTCCCTTCAATCACTTTTTCATTATTATAAACCAGATTTCCATTAACAAATGTATGCGTTACTTTGTGGCTAAAACCTTCTTTTTCAAAAGGTGACCATCCACATTTGTATAAAATGTTTTCTTTTGAAACCGCCCAGCTTTTTGTAGGGTCAACCAATACTAAATCAGCATAATAGTTCTCGCGGATATACCCTCTTCTATCGACTCTGAATAATCGGGCAGGAGCATGGCACATTTTTTCAATCACTTTTTCAATGGTTAAAAAACTGCGTTTGCTTAATTCAAGCATAGCAACCAGCGAATGCTGAACCATTGGCCCTCCAGAAGGAGCTTTTAAATAAGTATTGTTTTTTTCTTCCAACGTATGAGGTGCATGATCGGTGGCAATCACATCAATTTTATCATCATTTAACGCTTCAATCAGTGCTACACGGTCAGCAACCGATTTTATTGATGGATTCCATTTTATTTTTGTCCCTTTATCAATATATGCACGGTCGTCGAACCATAAATGATGGACACAGGCTTCGGCAGTAATTTTTTTATCTTCTACTTTTCCACTCCGAAATAAAGCCATTTCTTTGGCAGTTGATAAATGAAGGACATGAAGGCGAGTTCCAAATTTTGTAGCCAGGCTTACTGCTTTTGATGATGAAATGTAGCAGGCTTCATCATTTCTGATGCGCGAATGGGCCGATATAGGGATATTTTCGGTGCCATATTTTTTAATCACCCGTTCGGTGTTTGTTTTTATGGTTGTTTCATCTTCGCAATGAGTAGCCACTAAAGTGGGGGCATGTTTAAATATTTCTGATAAAACGGTTTCATCATCAACCAGCATATTTCCGGTTGACGAACCCATAAAAACTTTTATCCCACAAACTTTTGTTGGGTCGGTTTTTAGGACTTCTTTCAGATTATCGTTGGTAGCACCCATATAAAAAGAGTAGTTGGCAGGTGATACTTCGGCAGCACGTTGGTATTTTTGTTCCAATAGTTCCTGAGTAACAGCTTGTGGATTTGTGTTTGGCATCTCCATAAAAGATGTAACTCCACCGGCTACTGCAGCACGGCTTTCAGTAGTTAAATCACCCTTATGAGTTAAACCCGGCTCACGAAAATGGACCTGGTCATCAATAACTCCCGGAAATAGATAAAGGCCTTTGGCATCAATAATATTAAAGTCGCGCCAATTCATTTCCTGAGGTAAATGGTGGGGGTATATTTTTTCGATGAATTCACCATTTATTACAACACTGCCTTCAAAATTTAATCCATCGTTAATTATCCTGGCGTTCTTTATTAGTGTTTTCATTTTGTTAAGCTTTAGAAAGGGTTAAATCCCTCAGACCATCATTATAACAAAGTTACTTAATTTGAGTTTAAAAGGGCAAAAAAAATCCAGCCTTTCAGGAAGCTGGATTTTTTTTGAATTATATATTTTTTAGTTCTGTTCGTATTTTTTAAACATACTTCTGAGTTTCAGCTTTATAACTCCCCAGAATGCTTCATTAAATATTCCTCCGCTCATTTTAGAAGTGCCCTCTTGCCGGTCAATAAAAATTATAGAGACTTCTTTAATTTCAAAGCCAAATTTCCATGCCGTAAATTTCATTTCAACCTGAAAACCGTAACCTTTCATTCTAATATTATCAAGGTCGATGGTTTCAAGTACTTTTCGTTTATAGCACATAAATCCGGCAGTAGTATCATTAATTTTCATACCCAGGATCATCCGCACATATTTTGAAGCAAAATAAGACATGAGTACCCTGCCAAGCGGCCAGTTTACAACATTAATTCCTGAAACATACCTTGACCCTACAGCTGCATCAGCACCTCCGGAGGTACAGGCTTCAAATAGTCTTTCCAGATCATCAGGATTATGCGAAAAATCACAATCCATTTCAAAAATAAGATTGTATTTGCGTTCAATAGCCCATTTAAAGCCGGCAATGTAAGCAGTCCCTAATCCTAATTTTCCTTTTCGTTCAACAATATGAAGTTTTTCAGTGAATTCTTCCTGCAGTTTTTTAACAATGTCTGCAGTACCATCTGGTGAATTATCTTCAATTATTAATACTTCGAAAGGTGTTTGCAAAGAAAAAACTTTACGAATCATCTTCTCAACATTCTCCTTTTCATTATAGGTTGGTATAATAACCAGGCTTTTTTCTACAGTCATAGCTTTTGTATTAATTGGGCTAATTTAGGATTTTTAGGGCGAACAAAAAACTGGTTGTTAGCAGTTCTGCTAATTTGTTAAAAACTTATTAATTGAGTATCAAAATAATTATAAATATGTTTTTATTCATTTAATGATTAAGCAAACCAATCGCGTTTTCGTTTATTTAAATCATTCAGAATATCTAAACTGGTATTTACATTATTAACCAGTTGGAAATCGAGCATACCAACACAAATAAAATCAGCACCATTTTCAAATGCCCAGCGGAATCCATCTTCGGGAGTAATGGCTCCGGCAGCCAAAACCTTAAATCCCATTACCGGAACAGTTGCCCGGTTAACAAACTCAATAGTTTTATCAGGGAATAAACAAAAAATATTGTTGTGGAATTTATTGTGGTCGAGGTAATTGGTCCCATCCACTTCAAAAGGCACACGGTTTTCCATTGGGTGGGCCGACCAGTATTGGTCGTGGTGCATGGTTTTCATGTAATAATCGGGAATAATTCCCTGTTCTTCACAGGCAATTAAAGCATCAACTGTATGCGATGCTAATCCGGCAGTATAACCTTGTTCCCGGATACGTGATAACATTTTTTCAATTACATCCATTTTATTGTCACGAACCAGCCAATCGCACCAATTGCCCTGAACCTGAAGTATATCAGCGCCATAATCAATGGCCTGATTCATTTGTTCATAAATATCACCGTTTTCCATATTTGGAGCTACCTGGCTAATGACCTTTATTTTACTGCCAAACAGTTTTTTGTATTTGGTGAGTAACGGATTTGAAGGAAATCCAATGTTAATGGTATTTATACCACATTGTTCAGCCAGCATGAGTGTTTCGTATACCTTTTTTTCGGTATTATATGCTTTAAACAACGATGACACATAAATCAGGTCGCGGGCATGCGCCCAGCCTCCAATCAGGTTTCCACCGGCAACCAATCGGCTGATGGAATGGCCACCGATTTTCCCTTGAGGGAGTTTCCCTTTTAATTCGCCAAGGGCTGCTTGTTTAATTTGAATAGTGGCCCCCGACATTACATCAATACCTTGATTTTTATGGTTCTGTAATGCCCCAAATCCCACAACTCCAAGTACCGGTATTGTAGCCAGATTTTTTAGGGCCTCCCTTCGTGAATTTAACGAAGGTTCAGATGGTTCGTCTTTTTTGGAATCAGACTTTTTATTTTTCTTTATAACAGTGATTAAATTATCAATCCCGTATCCAAGGTTTTTTGAGAAAACAATTAAAAGCAGCACCACTGCCTCTATAAAAATTCGGTTCACAATATAAAGGCTTCCTTCTGTCGAAGCAAAAGTTGTTAATGAAGTCCCAAAAGGAGGGTACGCAAAATAATACATGGTTAACAACAAAACTCCTGCGGTGGCGGCATACCTTACAAACCATCCAATAAATAGAGCCAATCCAATGAGTAATAGTCCATAAATATTTAAAAGGTCGATAATTTTTAATAATCCTTCACTTCCGGCCAGCCAATGGTAAAACCCCGATAAAAATCCGCTGGTATTCATCAGGTAATTGTACGATGTCCAGTTCTCAGCTACTAATTTTGAAATACCTTCATACAAAAAATGCCAACCTATGGCTATTCGCACTAGCGAAAGTATGAATGAATTCCAGTGGATTGATTTTTTTAGTTCCATAGGTTGTCGTATTAGTCAGGTTTTATAATTGAGAAATGAATTGTTTAAAAATAGTTTTTTTTTGAGAATCAACCTAGTTTATTACTGTTAAACATATTATGGATGTATGGATTTGTGGCTCTGGTTCAAGGGTTGATAGAACAACTTTTGTGTTGTGTAATACAATTGTTAAAAACTTACAGTTGTTAATCTTGTATTAAAATGGTTGATAAAAATCGCAAAAACGAGCCATGTGGTTAAATAATTGCGAATTTAGCATCAAAAAGAAATTGAATAGGGTTTTAATGGCTCAAAATGTAAGAAAAGAGATATGGAGATAAAATGTAAAAAGGCAGGAGATGAATGTTATGGATTAAAAGAGATGGTCTTGCTTTTTGACATTAGTCAACGGTTAATTCAAAGTAAATTGTTAAAAGATGAACTTTCTGTAATCCTTCGGATGGTGGTTGAATATATGAATGCCGAACGCAGTTTTCTTTCCATTTTTAACCGTGAAAATTCCAAAATTGTCATTGAATCGGCCTATGGATTAAGTTCAGCACAACAGGCTCGTGGAAAATATAAGCTGGGAGAAGGAGTTATTGGTAAAGTAGTAGAAATGTCACGTCCGGTTATAATTGAAAAAATTTCAAAATCATCGTTATTCCTGAATAAAACCAAACAGGATTTATGTAAAAACGGAAAGGAATTATCGTTTATTTGTGTACCAATTATTGAAGAGGGGAAAGTAGCAGGAACATTAAGCGTAATAAGGATTTATAATCCACAAATTACGTGCGACGAAGATATCCGTATGCTGTCGATTATAGGTGCAATGGTTGCAAGGGCTGTCCGCTTAAAACAGGGGAGTATTGAAGAAATTGAACTTTTAAAACAAAAAAATGAGTCGTTACAAAAGGAAATTTCAGGTAATAACCAGGTAATTAATATGATTGGCAATTCGGGCAAAATGCGCGATGTATATGCATTAATTGAAATGGTTAGTAAAACCAATTCCACAGTATTAATAAGGGGTGAAAGTGGAATTGGGAAAGAATTGGTGGCCGATGCTTTACATTTCTCAAGCACACGGGCAAAAAATAGTTTTATAAAAGTGAATTGTTCGGCTTTGCCTGAATCACTGATTGAAAGTGAACTGTTTGGCCACGAAAAAGGGGCATTTACCGGGGCCGACAGTCAGCGGAAAGGCCGGTTTGAATTGGCCAATGGCGGCACTATTTTTTTGGATGAAATTGGCGATATCCCTCTTTCAACACAAGTGAAAATCCTGCGAATAATTCAGCAACGCGAATTTGAAAGGGTTGGCGGGATTAGTACTATAAAAACCGATGTCCGGATTATCGCTGCTACAAACCGGAATCTGGAAAAGATGATCGAAAACGGTGAGTTTAGGGAAGACCTTTATTATCGGATTAATGTTTTTCCTATTTTTATACCACCCTTGCGCGATAGGCGAAATGATATTCCCTTATTGGCCGATCATTTTATTGAAAAATTTAATAAAGGGAACAATACAAAAATAAAGCGGATTACAACTTCTGCCCTGAATATGTTAATGGTTTATTCATGGCCAGGGAATATTCGCGAACTGGAGAATTGTGTGGAGCGGGCGTGTATTTTAAGTACCGATAATGTAATTCACAGCTATAATTTACCACCTTCGCTTCAAACTGCCGACTCAACAAATACCAGAGCCAAAGGTGGCATGGTGTATACCCTTGAGCAGGTTGAGAAGCAACTAATCAGGGAAGCATTAACTTCGATGCAGGGGAATATTGCCAAAGCCGCTGAAAATTTGCATATTACTGAACGTATGCTGGGCATCAGGCTAAAAAAGTATAACATTGATGCCTGGCGGTTTAAAGTTTAATTCTGATGGGCGAAAAAGTATTTGTTAAAGTTGACCTTGAAAATGAAGGCCATTGCCAACAATTGCTTCAATTGTTGAATTTGTATATGGAAGACATAATGGGCAACAATAAACCAATGCCCATTAACCTTGGCCCGCGGATTATTGCCGGGCTCAAAAATCATTCATCTTACTTAGGTTTTTTTGTAAAATATAAATCAGAATTTGTGGCTTTGGCAAATTGTAATTATTTATTTTCAACATTCGCGGCTAAACCGCTTATTAATATCCACGATTTTATAGTTAATCCCGCATTTCGCCGGAAAGGAATAGGGAAATTTTTGTTAGATAAAATTGCCGAATACGCTTTGGCTGAGGGGTGTGCTAAAATAACGCTTGAAGTAAGAGACGATAATATTAAAGCCAAAAACCTGTATAAAAAAGTGGGTTTTTCTTCCGGAAATCCTTCCTATTTATTTTGGGAGAAAAAACTGGGGTGAGGATATTTATTTTATACTTAATACTCTCCAAAAGCCATTAAAAACTTCCTGAAAATCCAGTTTCCCATTCTTACCTAAATGTATGTTAAATCTATCTTAATTGGATTTAAGCTGCTGATTATGTGTTATTAACTGGCGGTTTACACAAATGTTTCAAAACAGATCTGATCCTACAAAAATGTAGGATTTTTTGTGTAATAATTTATTAAGATGATTTTATTTTTTTTTTATCCGAGTTGAAAATTAAACAGTTATAGGATATTCAGTGATTGCTTTCTGCTGTTCAGCATGTTTTTGGCATACTCCTCGTAATAGCCTTTCAAAACATAATCAACTCAAAAATAAAATCATGAGAAAAATCGCAATTTATGGGAAAGGTGGCATAGGTAAATCAACCACCACCCAAAATACAGTAGCCGGACTTGTTGAAGCAGGTAAAAAAAATTAAAGTTGTGGGATGTGATCCAAAAGCAGATTCAACCAGGTTACTTTTAGGTGGCATGGCTCAAAAAACAGTTTTGGATACATTGCGCCTCGAAGGTGAAGATGTGGAGTTAGACGATATTGTAAAAGAAGGATATGGCGGTGTACGTTGTGTTGAATCGGGTGGGCCCGAACCCGGAGTAGGATGTGCCGGCCGTGGTATTATCACTTCGATTAACCTTTTAGAACAATTAGGTGCATGGGATGAAAAATACAAAATCGATTATACGTTTTACGATGTGCTTGGCGATGTTGTTTGCGGTGGTTTTGCAATGCCAATCCGTGAGGGGAAAGCCGAAGAAATTTACATTGTGGTTTCAGGCGAAATGATGGCCATGTATGCTGCAAATAATATTTGTAAAGGAATTAAAAAATACGCACAGGCGGGCGTTGTCAGGTTGGGTGGTTTAATCTGCAACTCTCGGAATGTAGATAATGAACGCGAAATGATTGAAGAGCTGGCCAAACAGTTGGGAACAAAATTGATTCATTTTGTGCCGCGCGACAACATGGTTCAACAAGCCGAAATTCATCGGAAAACAGTTATCGAATTTAAACCCGAGCATAACCAGGCTGATGAATACAGAGCCCTGGCAAAAGCCATTGATGAAAACGAAATGTTTGTAATTCCTGAACCCTTGGAGATGGAAGTTTTGGAGAAATTATTAATCGATTTTGGCATTGCCAGTTAAATAAAAGGAGGATACACTATGTTAATGATAAGAGCAATTATACGCCCCGAAAAATCAAGTAAAGTATTAAAAGCCCTGTTTGAAGCCGGTTATGTTGCCGTTACAAAAATTCCGGTTGTAGGGCGTGGAAAACAGCGGGGTATTAAGATAGGTGATGTAACCTACGATGAACTTCCCAAAGAAATGCTCATCATCGTTGTAAAGGATGAAGACAAAGATTTTGCAGTTACAACCATTTTGGAAGCAGCCCGCACCGAACCAAAAGGTGCATTTGGCGATGGTAAAATATTTATCTCTCCTGTTGATGAGGCTTATACGATTAGCCGTGGTTCCAAAGAATTATAAATCCTTAAAGAAAAAACTATGAAAATGGTAATGGGAATTATTCGGATCGATAAAATGAACCGGACAAAAAGAGCTTTAACAAAGGCAGGAATTACATCGATGACTGCTACCGGGAAAGTGTTTGGACGAGGAAAAGGTTTTTGGGATGCTAAGGTTATGGAAGGCGCTAAAAAAGATATGCCCGAAGCGATAACACATTTGGGAACCGAACCACGCCTGCGCCCGCAAAGGGTTGTTACTGTGGTTGTCCCCGATGATAAAGTTGATACGGTGGTTGAAACAATGATTGAAGTAAACCAGACTCCTACACCCGGCGACGGGAAAATATTTGTTTTACCAATCCTGGATTCAATTAAGGTACGGACTGGTGAAGTCGGAGATGTGACGCTTGATTAAAATATAAAATTATGAAGCAAAAAGATTATTCAAACGGATTGCCGGATCCCTTAAAATTACGTGAAGAGATCCTTAAAAAATATCCACGCAAAGTGGCTAAAAAACGGGCCAAATCGATGGTGGTCAATGATCCTGATCAAGACCAGGAGATTTTGGCAAATATTCGGACGATTCCGGGAATTATTACTCAGCGGGGGTGTACCTATGCCGGTTGTAAAGGAGTGGTTTTAGGCCCAACCCGCGATATTGTTAACCTTGTCCATGGGCCAATTGGCTGTAGTTTTTATGCCTGGTTAACCCGTCGGAATCAAACAAGGCCGTCGCTCGAAGAAGAGAATTTTATAACCTACGCTTTTTCAACCGATATGCAGGATGAAAATATTGTTTTTGGTGGCGAAGAAAAATTAAAGATGGCTATTCGTGAAGCATACGAAATTTTTAAACCAAAGGCGATCAGTATTTTTTCAACCTGCCCGGTGGGTTTAATTGGCGACGATGTTCATGCGGTTGCCCGCGAAATGAAGGCGGAATTGGGCATCAATATTTTTGGTTTTAGCTGCGAAGGGTACCGTGGTGTATCACAATCGGCAGGCCATCACATTGCCAATAACGGAATTTTTAAGCATGTAGTTGGAAATACTGATAGAGAACGAACCGGAAAATTCCAGGTGAATCTGTTGGGTGAATATAACATTGGCGGCGATGCTTTCGAAATCGAAGCTTTGTTCGAAGAAATTGGTATCACGCTACTTTCAACTTATAGCGGAAACTCAACAGTTGAGAGTTTTGCATATTCGCATACCGCCGACCTGAACATGGTAATGTGCCACCGCTCGATTAACTACATCGCCGAAATGATGGAAGAAAAATATGGTGTGCCATGGGTGAAAGTCAATTTTATAGGGGCCGATGCAACTGCTAAATCGCTGCGAAAAATTGCTGATTATTTTGGTGATGAAGAACTTAAAGCGAATGTAGAAAAAGTAATAGAACGCGAATTGGCAAAGGTTTCAGTTGTTATTGAAGAAATAAAACCTAAACTGAAAGGCAAATTAGCCATGATGTTTGTTGGTGGCTCAAGGGCTCACCACTATCAGGAATTATTTGCTGAGTTGGGAATGAGGACTATTTCTGCCGGATATGAATTTGCCCACCGCGACGATTATGAGGGACGAAAAGTAATTCCTGATATTAAAATTGATGCCGATACACGGAACATTGAAGATTTGGTGGTTACCAAAGATGAAACAAGGTTTCGCGATGATTTAGTGGCTAAAAAAGCGGAGCTTGAAAAATCGGGATATGAATTTAAAGACTACCATGGAATGATGCCGGAAATGAAAAAAAATGCCCTGGTTATTGATGATATTAACCATTGGGAAACTGAAAAACTGATTGAGTTTTATAAACCCGATGTTTTTTGTGCCGGAATCAAAGAAAAGTATGTGGTGCAAAAATACGGTGTGCCGTTAAAACAATTACACTCTTATGACTACGGAGGCCCGTATGCTGCCTTTGGAGGTTCAATTAATTTTTACAGGGAAATGGAACGTATGCTGGCAACCAATATTTGGAAAATGGTGGATGCCCCATGGAAACACGAACCTGAGATTGTGGGAAGTATGACAATTGACGCATAAAATAAAGGAGGATATAAAATGTTATTACGACATACAACAAAAGAAGTTAAAGAGAGGAAAGCGCTGACAATTAACCCGGCAAAAACATGCCAGCCTGTTGGGGCTATGTATGCTGCATTGGGTGTTCACGGATGCCTTCCACACAGCCATGGTTCGCAAGGCTGTTGTTCGTATCACCGAAGTGCCTTAACAAGGCATTATAAAGAGCCGGTTATGGCTGCAACAAGTTCATTTACCGAAGGATCGTCAGTTTTTGGCGGGCAAGCCAACCTGTTACAAGCCATCGATAATATTTTTGCTATTTACGAGCCTGAAATTATTGCTGTCCATTCAACATGTTTGTCTGAAACCATTGGCGACGACCTTGGGCAAATTGTTGGTAAAGCACTCGACGATGGTAAAATTCCGGAAGGGAAACATGTGGTTCAGGCTTCAACGCCAAGTTATGTTGGCTCGCATGTAACCGGTTATGCCAATATGCTCGAAGCATTTGTAAAATATTTTTCGTTCAAAACCGATGAGAAATTGAGGCAGATAAATCTTTTATCAGGATGGGTTGAACCTTCCGATATGCGCGAAATAAAACGTATTGCCAAATTGATGAAAATCAAAACGGTTTTATTGCCCGACACGTCCGATGTGTTGGATACGCCAATGACCGGAAAATATGAAATGTACCCCAAAGGAGGGACAACCATTCCGGAAATGGCAAGTATGGGTGATAGTATGAGTACCATCGCCATGGGCGAATGGTGTTCGAAAAAAGCAGCAATAATGCTTGACAACAAATGTAAGGTGCCTTTCGATTTAATTGAAGTACCTGTTGGGCTGCGTGCAACCGACCGTTTTGTTCAGGCTTTGTCTTCTGCCGGAAAAGTATCAATTCCTGAAATTATTTCTGAAGAAAGAGGCCGTTTGATTGATGTCATTACCGATATGCACCAGTATTTATACGGAAAACGCGTGGCAGTTTTTGGCGATCCCGATACATTGATCCCATTAATCGAATTTTTACTCGACATGGATATGAAGCCTGTTTATATTGTTTCAGGGACTCCGGGGAAACGATTCGAAAAAATTATGGAAAAATTGGTAACTAAGCGCCTTCCTGAAGCAAAATTTAAAAATGGCGCCAATGCCGATATGTTTCTGATTCATCAATGGATAAAAGAAGAACCTGTTGATTTATTAATTGGAAATACCTATGGCAAGTACATTGCCCGCGACGAAGGTATTCCGTTTGTACGGGTAGGATTTCCAATAATCGATCGGATTGGGCACAGCTATTTTCCGATGGTTGGTTACCAGGGAGCAATGCGATTGCTCGAAAAAATACTGGGTGCAATTATGGATAAAATGGATGCCACAACTCCTGAAGAATCATTTGAATTAGTTATGTAATATTTTTTGATAAATCCTATCAGGTTTTTAACACCTGATGGGACTATTATACCTCGCTAATGAACTTACATCTGAAAAATAGGGAAACTCAAATTATTACAAAGGGGATCGATGAAGCTGAAATAGCCTGCGAGAAAAAAAGCCTTGCCGGTTCAGTTAGTCAGAGAGCTTGTGTATTTTGTGGTTCCAGGGTGGTGCTATATCCCATAGCCGATGCGTTACATATAATCCACGGGCCAGTAGGTTGTGCATCGTATACCTGGGATATTAGGGGAGCACTTTCATCCGGGCCCCAAATACACCGGTTGAGTTTTACTACCGATTTAAGGGAGAAGGATGTTGTTTTTGGAGGTGAAAAAAAGTTATACCTGGCACTTTCCGAATTGATAAAAAAATACAAACCGGCGGCTGCTTTTGTGTATGCTACTTGTATTGTGGGCGTAATTGGCGACGATGTGGAAGCAATCTGCCGTCAGGTGTCGCGCGAAAATGAAATCGATGTTATTCCGGTGATGTCGGAAGGATTTAACGGTACCAAAAAAGACGGATATAAAATTGCCTGTGGAGCGCTTTCAAAATTGGTAGGGACAAACCATTCTTACAAACCTTCAACGTATTCCATCAATATTATGGGCGATTTTAACCTGGCAGGTGAACTCTGGATTTTGGCTGAATATTATAAAAAACTGGGCGTCGAAATTATTTCGTGTATGACCGGCGATGGGCGGATTGATCAAATCAGGCGGGCACACAAAGCCTCTTTAAATGTGGTTCAGTGTTCGGGATCGATGATGTACCTGGCTAAAGAGATGAAAGAGAAGTACAACATTCCATTTATGAAAGTTTCGTATTTCGGAATTGAAGATATGTCGGATGCTTTGTACGAAGTAGCCAAATATTTTAAAGATGACGAAATGATGAAAAATGCCAGAGAGCTGGTTACTTCTGAAATATCTCGATTATTGCCGGCGCTTAAACCTTACCGTGAAAAACTGGAAGGGAAAAAAGCTGCTATTTATGTTGGTGGTGCTTTTAAAGCTATTTCATTGGTAAAAGCTCTTCGGTTATTGGGAATGAAAACAGTAGTTGTTGGTTCACAAACCGGTAATGCTGAAGATTATAAATTGTTAAAAGAGTTGTGCGACGACGGGACCATTATTGTTGATGATTCAAACCCAAATGAATTATCCGAATTTGTAAAACTTACCGGTGCTAACCTTTTTATTGGAGGTGTGAAAGAAAGGCCCATCGCCCATAAACTGGGACTCGGATTTTGCGACCATAATCATGAACGAAAGGAAGCGCTGGCAGGTTATGTGGGGATGCTCAATTTTGCGCAGGAAGTTTTTGCTTCAGTAACAAGCCCTGTTTGGAAATTTGTAAAATAAAAAATCATGTTCGAAATCACTTCTAAAATAAAAAAAACGGAGAATTACAAGGCAACACAAAATGCGTGTAAATTGTGTTCGCCATTGGGCGCAAGTATTGCCTTTAAAGGATTTGAAGGATGTGTGCCGCTAATCCATGGTTCGCAGGGCTGCGCCACATACATTCGACGTTATTTAATCAGTCATTACAAAGAACCCATCGATATTGCTTCATCAAATTTTACCGAAGAAGCTACCGTTTTTGGAGGCGATGAAAATTTCAGGTTAGCCGTCGAAAATATAATTCATCAATATAAACCAAAAATAATAGGTGTGGCATCGACCTGCTTAAGCGAAACTATTGGCGATGATGTAAGTGTATTTCTTTACCATTATTTGAATGATAATCCTGAAATATCCACCGATTTTGTTTTGGCGTCAACGCCTAGTTATCAGGGAACTCATATCGATGGATTTCATGAAGCGGTTTCATCTGTTGTCCGGAAATTTGCCAAATCAGGTAAAACTCAAAACCATATTAACCTTTTTCCAGGATTTATTTCAACTGAAGATATCCGGTTTTTGAAAGAAATTATAACCGAGTTTGGCATTGAAGTGATTGTCCTGCCTGATTATTCCGAAACATTGGACAATCCCATCTGGAAAACATACAAACGTATTCCTGAAGGAGGGACTTCCATTTCAGAAATAGAAAAAAGTGGCTCGGCAAAAGTTTCAATTGAATTTGGAACAATACAGAATAAAGGAAATTTGGTTGGCCGGGTGAAAAACAAAAACCTATCGAATACTGGCGCTCAATACCTTCAAAAAGAAATGGATGTGCCGCTTATTAACCTTCCTCTTCCTATCGGTATTATCAATACCGACCGTTTTTTTGAAGAATTGGAAAAAATATCGGGAAAAGAAACACCTGAAAAATATAAAAAACAGCGAGGGAGGCTGGTCGATTCATATGTCGATGCCCATAAATATGCTTTTGGAAAAAAAGCAGTGGTATACGGCGAAGAAGATTTTGTGGTTGCAATGTGTGCTTTCCTCGATGAAATAGGAATTAAAATTGGTTTGGCTGCCTCGGGAGGAGAAAGTGGGATGCTTAAAAATGAAATTTTTAAACAGTGTCCCGAAAATAAAGATAACGTTGAAGTACGTGAAGGGTTTGATTTTGAACGCATCCGAGAATGGTGCCTCAATAACAAACCTGACATTCTGATAGGGCACAGCAAAGGGTATTACATTGCCCGCGAGTTAAAAATTCCCATTGTCAGGGTTGGATTTCCGGTACATGACCGAATTGGGGGACAACGAATTAAACATATTGGATACGAAGGAACGCAAGAACTTTTCGACAAAATTGTAAATGCCCTGATCGAATATAAACAAGACAACTCGGAAGTGGGCTATAAGTATATGTAAAATGAGTAGTAAGCTGTGAGTAGTAAGTCATGAGTAAAGAGTAAAAAGTTATCCTTTGCCGTCTGATTTAGTTGACAGATTGTAAAAATGAAGCTCTAAAACTGTTTTTTCTCACTACTCACTACTCATAACTCACATCTAAAAACAAAAGATATGATAGACCTAAAAACACATCCATGTTTTAATAAAGAAGCCAAAGGGCAATATGCCAGGGTACATCTCCCGGTGGCACCGTTGTGTAATATTCAGTGTAACTATTGCAAGCGTGGTTTCGATTGTGTAAACGAAAGCCGCCCTGGAGTAACCAGCGAAGTATTATCGCCCGAACAGGCGCTAACGTATTTAATCAGGCTGAAAGAAAAAATGCCGCATCTGTCGGTGGTGGGAATTGCAGGCCCCGGCGATCCGTTTGCCAATCCTGTTCAAACTATGTCAACTTTACGGTTAATCAGGAAACAATTTCCCGAAATGGTTTTATGCCTTTCTTCCAATGGATTAAATATTTTGCCATACATCGAAGAATTAAAAGAACTGGAAGTGAGCCATGTTACTATCACTTTTAATGGAACAAATGAAGAAACACTTTCAAAAATATATAAATGGGTACGTTTCGAAAAACGTGGATATTTTGGGAAACAAGCCGTTTCTATTCTATTAAAAAATCAGTTGGAAGCCATCCGGGTTTTAAAACGCAAAGGTTTTATCGTTAAAATAAATACGATAGTAGTACCTGGAATAAATGATACGTTGATTTCTGAAATTGCCAAAGAAGTAAAAGAATTAGGCGCTGATATTATGAATACCATTCCGCTTTATCCGGTCGAAGGCACCCCTTTTGAAAATGTGGAAGAACCAACCTCCAAATTTATGAAAGAACTTCGGAAGGAAGTTGAAAAACACCTGCCTCCAATGACACATTGCACGCGCTGCCGTGCCGATGCAGTGGGTTTACTGGGGCAGGACGACCCCGAAGCTAAACGAATCCTTTCCGAAGTTTCAAATTTATCGGTAAGTCTGGATGAATCGAAACCATATGTAGCCGTTTCAAGTTACGAAGGATTATTAGTGAATCAGCATTTAGGCGAGGCCCAACAATTGTACATTTTTAAGGAAACACCTAACGGTTACAAACTGGTTGAACAGCGGGCAACGCCTATTCCCGGAGGAGGGAATAACCGGTGGAAATTATTGGCAAATAGTCTTGACGATTGCCGCGCTTTGCTTGTGGGAGGAATTGGCCCTTCTCCCTCTTCTATCATTGGGAGGTCGGGAATAAAAATTATGGAAATGGCAGGGCTTATTGACGAAGGATTAGATGCCGTTTATAAAGGCAAAGAATTAAAAACACTAAAAAAAGCCGATGTTTTTAATTGTGGTTCAGAATGCTCAGGACAAGGAACCGGTTGCGGATAGTTCAAAACCTATATTTCCTAACGTGCCTGTTGTGGTTCATGATAATTAAACATAAAACAGAAGAATAAATTTAAATGGATAATTAAAACACGATATTATGAAAAAACCAAATTACCATATTTTAGTGTGTAACTCATACCGGGTTGCCGGCGACGCCAAGGGTTTCTGTAACAAAAACGGAGCAGCCGATTTTATACCATATATTATGGAAGAATGCAACGACCGCGGACTAGATGTTGCCGTTTCGTCTACTGCCTGCCTCAATGTTTGTTCGCAGGGCCCGGTAATGGTTATACACCCAAATAATTTTTGGTACGGTGGAATTAACGAAGAAAAAATCGATGAAATATTAGATGCATTAGAAGAGGGGGAGGCTGTTAAGGAATTTTTAATAAGTGAATAAACAATTGATAAAGTACATTTAGTAGTGCGGACTTTTTGATTGAGTTTTTTGACGAATTCTCCTCTTCTTTTTTCAATTTAAAACGATCCTGGTTTAAACAATAAAATCGGGGTACAGGCTTTAAACTTTAAATGTATATTTTTATGAAGGCACCATACATTATTGATTCGACATTAAGGGATGGCGAACAAGCCCCTGGAGTTGTTTTTTCGCTGGATGAAAAAATTAAAATTGCCCAAAAGCTCGATGAATTAAACATACCTGAATTGGAGGTTGGCACTCCGGCAATGGGTAAATCAGAGCAGGAAAATATCCGGTGTTTGTTAAATCAGGGATTTAGATTTAAATCAACCTGCTGGGCCAGGGCAAATATTGATGACCTGAAAGCCGCTATAAATTGCGGCGCCACTCGAATAAATCTTTCATTCCCTGTTTCCGATATTCAATTAGCTGCCATCGGGAAAAACAAAAAATGGGTTTTGGATTCGCTGCCCGGTATTATGCAGTTTGCTACCGATAATTTTGAATTTGTTGCTGTGGGAGCTCAGGATGCCTCGCGTACTGATTATTCTTTTTTGGAAGAATATATTAGTGCATCAGGATTTTATGGCGCCAAAAGGATAAGGATTGCTGATACTGTTGGTATATTGAACCCAAATTCTGTGTCACAATTATTTACCGATTTAACAGAACGTTTCCCTACGACCGATTTTGAATTTCATGGGCACAATGACCTGGGAATGGCAACGGCAAATCATTTAACAGCTCTGAAATCAGGGGTTCAGAGTATCAGCCTGACGGTAAATGGCTTGGGTGAACGGGCAGGAAATGGGGCTCTTGAGGAAGTCCTTTTTGCATTAAAATATTCGTATGGTTCTTCGTTCGATTTAGATGGATTACTTTTATACAGCCTTTCAAAATATGTTGAAAAAGTGTCACAACGAAAACTGCACTCCTCTAAACCCATTTGTGGCGAAATGGTTTTTACTCACGAATCGGGCATCCATTGCCGAAGCTTAAAATCTTCTAAATTGTCGTATCAACCATTTATCCCTGAAGATATAGGCGCAAAAACAGAAATGGTAGTCGGGCGGCATTCGGGGTCGGGTTTAGTCAATCATCTTCTTCAGCAAAAAAATATTTTTTTGGCTAAAAAAGAGGTGAATAGGATTCTTCAATCGGTGAAGGAATTAGCCCTTAAAGAAAAAAGAAATTTAAGTATTACTGAACTTATCGGCTTGGTTGATACGGGAGGTATTTAAAGGGACTGAAACTTGGCGATTGTAATAAATGAGTACAACATCAAAATTAATTTGCATTATGGATTGGGAAAAATATCAAAACGAGGCACTTAGTTATTGGAAAGCTGCCAATGGGGCGATGACAACAAAACGGTTAGGGAATACGGTTATTTATAATTTAATAAGCCTCGCTTTAGAAAATTTTTTAACTAGTTTATTAGTGAAAGATTTAATGTTGCCCCAGCATTCAGGAATTGGCAGTATGCTAAGAGAGCTAAAAAAATCGCACAATGTTCCTGAATCTTTTTTTATTGATTCGCGGTTGGTAAACCGTTATATGAATTTTTGTTCGTTGGAAGTGATGGAGAATATTGAACCAACAAACGAAGATTTGCATAAAATGTGTTCTTTTATGAATCAATTAAAGGATTGGGCCGAAAATGAACTATTTTTGATTCAGGAAACTAATTAAAGGAATGAAAAGGGCTTTTTTTATAGTATTATTAACTGTTTTTGTTTCGTGCCATCCTTCGAAAACAAAACAAAAACAAGTAGTTGTATTTTGTGCCGCTAGCCTCACTGATGTTATGATGGACATAAAAGCTGCTTATGAAAAAGAATCTTCAACTATCATAAAATTGAACATAGCTTCATCAGGCACTTTAGCCCGGCAAATTGAACAAGGAGCCGAGCCTGGTGTTTTTATCTCTGCAAATAAAAGATGGCTTGATTATATTAGCCTGCTTGAGAAAACTGAAAAAGATACAGAAACAAAAGTTGCTGGGAATTCCCTGGTTTTGATTGCTCCTATCGAAAATAAAAGAGATACTATAATAATAGGTAAGGGATTTGATTTGAGTTCTGAATTTAAAGGGCGATTGTCAATTGGCGATCCTGATTATGTTCCTGCAGGGAGTTATTCGAAACAAGCGCTCGAATATTTTGGATGTTGGAAAAATATTCAGAACCGCATTTTGCCTGCTAAAGATGTACGTTCGGCCCTAATGGTTGTTGAGTTAGGCGAGGTTGAATTGGGTATTGTTTATAAAACTGATGCGTTAAAATCGAAAAAAGTGAAGATTATTGGCGAAATCCCAAACGAAAGCCATCGGGCAATATTTTATTATGCAGCTATATTAAAAGGGCTAAAAGATCGGGAAACAACTTCTTTTTTTAGATATTTGAATTCCGAAAAGTCAAAAATAATTTGGGAAGAATACGGTTTTTTGTTTTAAATAACCATGGTCGAATTATTAAAATTTACACCCGAAGAGCTGACAGCCATTCAATTGTCATTAAAAGTGGCATTGTTTTGTACTCTTATTGCCATGCCATTTGCTGTTTATATTGGGTGGTTTTTGGCGCGTAAGAGTTTTTGGGGTAAGTCAGTTATCGAAGGAATTCTGCATTTACCGCTGGTATTACCTCCTGTAACTACCGGTTACATATTATTATTGATTTTTGGTTCCAATGGATTTTTAGGCCATTTTATTTTTGACTATTTTGGTATAAAAATCGCATTTTCATTTTATGCCGCAGTTTTGGCATCAATAGTTGTATCCTTTCCTTTAATAACCCGCGCCATCCGTTTATCAATCGAAATGGTCGACCGTAATTACGAACAAGCTGCCCGCACGTTAGGTGCTTCAAACATAAAAGTATTTTTTACAATCACATTGCCTTTGGCTTTGCCGGGTGTAATTAGTGGTTTTATTCTTGCTTTTGCCCGAAGCCTTGGTGAATTTGGAGCAACCATTACATTTGCTGGCAATATATCGGGCGAAACACAAACATTGCCGCTGGCTATTTTTTCATACATGCAAATACCCGGGCAGGAATCATCAACATTACGATTGGTGCTTGTTTCGGTATTTATTTCGTTAATAGCCATGATTGGTGCTGAATATTTAAATAAACGCGTATTAAAAAAACGAACATAGAAGTGAGCCCTGTCCTCAAAATTGATATTGAATTAAAACGCGGCAATTTTCAAATGAAAATGAAAGCCGATATTCCGGAAGGGATAACAGGTGTTTTTGGCCCATCAGGCCATGGCAAAACCACGTTGCTTAATGCTATTGCAGGATTAATTCAACCTGCAAGCGGATATATTAAATTAAACGGCGACTTTATTTTTCATAAAACAAAATCAATTAACATTCCGTGTCGGAATAGGCATATTGGTTATGTGTTTCAAGATGATCAGCTGTTTCCGCATCTTTCAATAGAAAAAAACCTTATGTATGGGTTTAAGAATGATGGATTATCAAATTTAAGCTTTGAGGGCGTTGTTGAGATTTTGGAGATTCATTCAATTTTGAAAAAAAAGCCTGACGAATGTTCAGGTGGCGAAAAACAACGAGTGGCTATTGGGCGTGCTTTATTAAGTTCTCCTCAGGTATTAATAATGGATGAGCCATTTTCGGCTGTTGATGTTCGGCTTCGGAAAAGTATCATCCCATACTTAATAGCCGTGAATCGTAAATTCAGGATACCTATTATAGTAGTAAGCCATGATTTGCCCGATTTGCTGAGCCTAACCAGTTTTTTATTATTGCTGAATAATGGCACCGTTTGGGATATGGGGAATTTTCAAGACATTATTGTTTCTGAAAAGAATTTAGAACTATTGCAGGGTGCTGGATTATACAATGTATTTCAACTAAAACTTTTTGGTTTTAATAAAGAGGGCGATATTGCTTTATTACGAAGCGCTGAAAATGAATTTACTATTCAGGCATTATTTCAGTCTTTAGCCCCTGGGCAAAATATTAACGACGATGTAAAAGTATTAATCCGCCCAGAAGACATTGCACTTTCTTTGTCTCGTATTGAAGGAATTTCTCTTCGAAATCAGATAAAAGGGACTATAACAAAGGTTTTTCATAAAGACGGGCATACTTTATGCCTGGTCGATGCTGGTGAAAAAATGATTGTTGAGATAACAGATGCGTCGCGTAAAAATATGAATCTACACCCCGGCACCATAGTGTACATCCTGTTCAAGAGTGTAGCCATAAATCTTTACTAAAAAGATTCATTCATTTAAAATTGATTTACAGCGAGTTGGTGTATTGGGTTGGCTAAAGGCATTATTTTTTTCAATAATAAATTTGGAAACTCAAAATAAGCGATTACTTTTGCAGCCGCTTTTGGAAGTTCTGTGAGTTGTTGATGTAAAAACATTTTTGAGTAACGAGTGTTGTAATACGGTAAAAAGGGTTTTGTTTTTAGTCCATTAACAGGGTTAAAAAATAAAGTTCAAAAAAAGCCAGAAAACATTTGGAGAATCAAAAAAGGTGCTTACATTTGCAGCCGCTTTAAGAGCAAGTTCTACGACATATTTAAGGGGGTAATTAGAGGAGTTAAAAAAGGATTGGTTTTTGTATAAGGCCAGTATTTTAAGAGGTTTAAGAGTTTTTAAGCCGTCGAAAAAAAAGTTCAAAAAAGCTTCAAAAAATTTGGAGGGTAAATATTCAATATCTATCTTTGCCACCCCGAAAATAAATAACCAACAACGGTTGGTTTTAGAGTCGCGGAAAATATTAAAATGGAAGATTATTCAGCATTTAGGATTATTTAAAAATAGGTGCTGATTTTTTATGAGTTCTTTGTAGTATTGAGATAAGATAAAAAAAAGCAAGGTAAAACAAGAAAAAACCTTTTGAGTAAAACAAAGCAAGCACCTAAGCGAGAGATATTTAACTTTTTATAATTACAATGGAGAGTTTGATCCTGGCTCAGGATGAACGCTAGCGGGAGGCTTAACACATGCAAGTCGAGGGGCAGCATTACTTTCGGGTAGATGGCGACCGGCGGACGGGTGCGTAACGCGTATGCAACCTACCTTATACAGGGGGATAGCCCATGGAAACGTGGATTAATACCCTATAGTACTTATTTGCTTCATGGCAAATTAGTTAAAGCTTCGGCGGTATAAGATGGGCATGCGTCTGATTAGCTAGATGGTAGGGTAACGGCCTACCATGGCAACGATCAGTAGGGGTCCTGAGAGGGTTACCCCCCACACTGGTACTGAGACACGGACCAGACTCCTACGGGAGGCAGCAGTGAGGAATATTGGTCAATGGAGGAAACTCTGAACCAGCCATCCCGCGTGCAGGATGACGGCCCTATGGGTTGTAAACTGCTTTTCTACACCAAGAAACACCCCGACGTGTTGGGGCTTGACGGTAGTGTAGGAATAAGCACCGGCTAACTCCGTGCCAGCAGCCGCGGTAATACGGAGGGTGCAAGCGTTATCCGGATTTATTGGGTTTAAAGGGTGCGCAGGCGGCTTTGTAAGTCAGTGGTGAAATCCTGCCGCTTAACGGTAGAATTGCCATTGATACTGCAGAGCTTGAGTATGGTTGAGGTAGGCGGAATGTGTGGTGTAGCGGTGAAATGCATAGATATCACACAGAACACCGATTGCGAAGGCAGCTTACTAAACCATCACTGACGCTGAGGCACGAAAGCGTGGGGAGCGAACAGGATTAGATACCCTGGTAGTCCACGCCGTAAACGATGTTCACTCGCTGTTTGCAATACACAGTAAGCGGCTTAGCGAAAGCATTAAGTGAACCACCTGGGGAGTACGATCGCAAGGTTGAAACTCAAAGGAATTGACGGGGGCCCGCACAAGCGGTGGAACATGTGGTTTAATTCGATGATACGCGAGGAACCTTACCTGGGCTTAAATGTAGATTGCATAACTTAGAAATAGGTTTTCCCTTCGGGGCTATTTACAAGGTGCTGCATGGTTGTCGTCAGCTCGTGCCGTGAGGTGTCGGGTTAAGTCCCATAACGAGCGCAACCCCTATCGTTAGTTGCTAGCAGGTAATGCTGAGGACTCTAGCGAGACTGCCACCGTAAGGTGAGAGGAAGGTGGGGATGACGTCAAATCAGCACGGCCCTTATGCCCAGGGCTACACACGTGTTACAATGGCCGGTACAAAGGGCAGCTACACAGCGATGTGATGCTAATCTCTAAAGCCGGTCCCAGTTCGGATTGGAGTCTGCAACCCGACTCCATGAAGTTGGAATCGCTAGTAATCGGATATCAGCAACGATCCGGTGAATACGTTCCCGGGCCTTGTACACACCGCCCGTCAAACCATGGAAGCTGGGGGTACCTGAAGTCTGTAACCGCAAGGAGCGGCCTAAGGTAAATCTGGTAACTAGGGTTAAGTCGTAACAAGGTAGCCGTACCGGAAGGTGTGGCTGGAACACCTCCTTTCTGGAGCGAAGGTGCTTTTGTTTGCTTAGGTTTTTTCTTTACCTGCTTTTTTTTATCTTATTATTATATAATAGGGATTGAAGAATTGAGGATAGTTGTTATGGATCGGGGAACGAGGATTAGGTATTTTACACAATCCATAATTCAACACCCAACAACACACAATTCTTAAAGACAGTCCCGTAGCTCAGCTGGTTAGAGCACTACACTGATAATGTAGGGGTCCCCAGTTCAAGTCTGGGCGGGACTACAGCCCAGTAACCGGTAGGCAGAGGCAGTAGGCAGTAAAAAATCTGCAAACTGTAAACTGGCAATTGCAAACTGGAATCCGGGGGATTAGCTCAGTTGGCTAGAGCGCCTGCCTTGCACGCAGGAGGTCAAGGGTTCGACTCCCTTATTCTCCACAAAAAGAGGGTAAAAGTTGAAAAACAAAAAAAGCCTTTAACTGTTACAGTTTAAAGCAACGTTCAAATTGAAATAATGGAATTTAGGGTATGCCGCCGGGGCATATATAGTTTGGTTCGAGCCCAAAAATACCCACGTTTAACTAAAAGTTAATCGGTAATGCAGGAAAGTACATTAAAGTACTTGGCGGTAATTATTGTGAGGCAATTATTAGTTATAAAGTTCTTTGGCATGTTGGAAATATTAGTAAAAAACGATAACAAGAAATTGTTGAAGTAAAGTAAAGATACGAGAATTCTACGTAAGAAAATTATTAAGGGCGTACGGAGGATGCCTTGGCTCTCAGAGGCGATGAAGGGCGTGATAAGCTGCGATAAGTCATGGGGAGGTGCAAATAACCTTTAATCCATGAATACCCGAATGGGGCAACCCATCCCGAGCAATCGGGATATTCGAAAGAAGGCTAACCCGGTGAACTGAAACATCTAAGTAACCGGAGGAAAAGAAAACAAAAGTGATTCCCTAAGTAGTGGCGAGCGAACGGGGAACAGCCCAAACCAATAATGTTTCGGCATTGTTGGGGTTGTAGGGCCGCGACATAGAGAAATATTTAGAAATAGAATTACCTGGAAAGGTAAACCAAAGAAGGTGATAGTCCTGTACATGTAATAAATATAATCTTAGCGGTACCCTGAGTAGGGCGGGACACGAGAAATCCTGCCTGAACCTGCCGGGACCATCCGGTAAGGCTAAATACTCCTGAGAGACCGATAGTGTACAAGTACCGTGAGGGAAAGGTGAAAAGCACCCTGAACAAGGGAGTGAAATAGTACCTGAAACCGTACGCTTACAAGCGGTAGGAGTCCTGATTTATCGGGATGACTGCGTGCCTTTTGCATAATGAGCCTACGAGTTAGTCGTTGTTAGCAAGGTTAAGCACTTAAGGTGCGGATCCGAAGCGAAAGCAAGTCTGAATAGGGCGTACAGTTAGCAGCGCTAGACGCGAAACCTTGTGATCTACCCATGGGCAGGTTGAAGTGACGGTAACACGTCATGGAGGACCGAACCAGGAAGCGTTGAAAAGCTTTTGGATGACCTGTGGGTAGGGGTGAAAGGCCAATCAAACTGGGAAATAGCTCGTACTCCCCGAAATGCATTTAGGTGCAGCCTCAATAAAGTTTTGCAGAGGTAGAGCTACTGATTGGATGCGAGGGCTTCGCCGCCTATCAAATCCAGACAAACTCCGAATGCTGCAAAATGATTATTGGGAGTGAGGGCATGGGTGCTAAGGTCCATGTCCAAAAGGGAAAGAACCCGGACCATCAGTTAAGGTCCCAAAGTGTATACTAAGTTGAACTAACGAGGTCCGGCTGCTAAGACAGCTAGGATGTTGGCTTGGAAGCAGCCATTCATCTAAAGAGTGCGTAACAGCTCACTAGTCGAGCGGCTGGGCATGGATGATAATCGGGCATAAGTATACCACCGACACTGTGGTACTGAATTTATTCAGTAGGTAGGGGAGCATTCCAATGGCGTTGAAGGCAAAGCGCGAGCTTTGCTGGAGCAGTTGGAAAAGCAAATGTAGGCATAAGTAACGATAAAGGGGGTGAGAAACCCCCTCGCCGATAGACTAAGGTTTCCTGATCAACGCTAATCGGATCAGGGTAAGCCGGGGCCTAAGGTGTACCCGAAAGGGGAAGCCGATGGAAAGCAGGTTAATATTCCTGCGCCCATTATACAACAAAAGTGACGGAGTTTTGTAGCTGCTAGGTACTGACGGAATAGTACGTTGAGCTTAGCCTTCGGGCGAAGCGAAGCAGTGAATTAACTTCCTAGAAAAGCGAGTATAATGGCCCGTACCGCAAACCGACACAGGTAGTCAAGGAGAGAATCCTGAGGCGCTCGAGTGATCCGTGGCTAAGGAACTAGGCAAAATGACCCCGTAACTTCGGGAGAAGGGGTGCCCCATGTAAATGGGGCCGCAGTGAAATGGCCCAAGCGACTGTTTATCAAAAACACAGGGCTCTGCTAAATCGAAAGATGACGTATAGGGCCTGACACCTGCCCGGTGCCGGAAGGTTAAGTGGGGATGTTATCCTTCGGGAGAAGCATTGAAATGAAGCCCCGGTAAACGGCGGCCGTAACTATAACGGTCCTAAGGTAGCGAAATTCCTTGTCGGGTAAGTTCCGACCTGCACGAATGGTGTAACGATTTGGGCACTGTCTCGGCCACGAGCTCGGTGAAATTGTAGTAACGGTGAAGATGCCGTTTACCCGCAACGGGACGGAAAGACCCCGTGCACCTTTACTGCAGCTTCACATTGACCTTGGATAAGTGATGTGTAGGATAGGACGGAGGCTTTGATGCTGCTTCGCCAGGAGTAGTTTAGCCATCCTTGAAATACGTCCCTTTGCTTATCTGGGGCCTAATCCCGTATCAACGGGAGACATTGTGTGGTGGGTAGTTTGACTGGGGTGGTCGCCTCCAAAAGAGTAACGGAGGCTCCCAAAGGTACCCTCATGGCGATTGGTAACCGCCAGCAGAGTGTAATGGTATAAGGGTGCTTGACTGTGAGGCCGACGGGCCGACCAGGTAGGAAACTAGGGCATAGTGATCCGGTAGTTCCGTATGGAAGGGCTATCGCTCAAAGGATAAAAGGTACGCCGGGGATAACAGGCTGATCGCTCCCAAGAGCTCATATCGACGGAGCGGTTTGGCACCTCGATGTCGGCTCGTCACATCCTGGGGCTGGAGAAGGTCCCAAGGGTTGGGCTGTTCGCCCATTAAAGTGGCACGCGAGCTGGGTTCAGAACGTCGTGAGACAGTTCGGTCCCTATCTGTTGTGGGCGTAGGAAACTTGAGAGGGTCTGATGCTAGTACGAGAGGACCGCGTTGGACAAACCTCTAGTGTACCTGTTGTGGCGCCAGCTGCATTGCAGGGTAGCTATGTTTGGACGGGATAAGTGCTGAAAGCATCTAAGCACGAAGCCCACCTCAAGATGAGGTTTCCATTAAGGGCCGTAGGAGACTACTACGTTGATAGGCTGTAGGTGTAAAGCCAGTAATGGCAAAGCCGAGCAGTACTAATTGCCCGTAGATTTTCTTAATAAGTAGGTTTTCGTAATTTATTGAACATGTTTTTTGCTATTCCAGCATGCCTAAAGTTATTGGGTATATACGCCCGCAAGGCACTTAAAGTTGGCTCCGGTTATTCGGAGAGTAAGCCTTAAAGATTTTAGGTGATTATAGCGGCGGGGCACCACCTCTTCCCATTCCGAACAGAGAAGTTAAGCCCGCCAGCGCCGATGGTACTGCAGTAATGTGGGAGAGTAGGCCGTCGCCATCCTTTCCAAGCCCTGGTTCTTTTGAGCCAGGGCTTTTTGTTTTTAAGCCATTTCGTGTTTAAAAGTTGTTAATTATAGTGAAAAGTCATTTTTAAATGAACGTAGCTAAAAACCTTTTTATAGTTTTACGGAAGTTTACAATTCAGTATGAAAAAGATTTGGCTAATAAATATTTTTGTTGTTTTAGTTTCTACTTTTTTAAATGCTCAGGTAAGGCCTGAATTTGGACAAGAAGGAAGTGACCCATACGGTGGTGGAATCTCGCAGGAAGAACAATTAGATGCTGAGAAAGATATAAAAGCTGTTGAAAGCAAAATTAATTCCTGGAAATTAAAAAGTGATGGATTATTCCTCGAAGAATATATTTTGGATACTCTGCAGGAAAATTTTCATATTTTTCATCCTGCTTATCAAAATTCGATTACAAATACCTATACCGGGAACTATGGTGGAGCGTATTTAAACAATAATTTTTTTGAGAGGGAAACGGGTATCGATTTTTTCTTTTTACGAAATCACGGGGCTTATTTGCTTACTCCGCGATCTATAAATTATTATAATACTACCACGCCATATTCATTACTTGAATACAGCCAAAGCGAAAAACGGAATGATAAGAATGAAACCCGTTTTAATGTCCTTCATACACAAAATATAAACCAATACTGGAATGCTACATTTCGTTACGTCCAGGGGTCATCTGAAGGGCAATACCTCGAGCAGGATAGCAAAAATCATTTTGTCACTTTATATTCAAGTTATATTAAAAACGAATGGATTTTTCATGGAGGTTTTATTTCAAATGGAATAAATAATATTGAGAATGGGGGAATGGTTGATGATGACCATTTACTTGAGAAAAAGGATTTAGAAAAAATAAACGTTAACCTCACGGGGACACTAAATAAACTTCGAAAAAACGTATTTTTTGCTAATGCTGAATACCGGATTGGGAATTATATAAATACAGGAGAAGAGGAAGAAGGGATTGAAGCTTTTAAACCCAAAATTGGCATTTTGTATTCTTTTGAAATGTCGAATAATGTTAAGCAGTTTTCGGAAGAGGAAGTAAATTTAGGATATTTTGCAAATACATACGTGGATACTACCGTTGTTTTTGATTCAATCAGGTATTCGCGCATAACCAATATTTTAAAAATAAAACAATATGAAACTGCCGGTCATAAGTACAGTTTCGGGAAACAAGCTTACCTTGGAGGCGATTTAATTAAGACAGTAAATCCTTTTGTCGTTACAAATAATAAAATTAACCATCATGCAAATTTATATGTAGGAGGTGGTATTTTTAAGGAGACAGGAAAGTTTTGGAAATGGAATTTCGAAGGCCGTTTTTATGTAACAGGCTACCGTAGCGGTCAAACTCAATTATCAGGTGTAATTACAAAACCTATTAAATTTTTTGGAGATTCGCTGGCAAGTTTAAAAATTACTGGACGAATCGAAACTTTGGTTCCTGATTATTTTCAGCAAAAATTTTCATCCAGCCATTTTAAATGGTTAAATCAGTTTAATAATGAACAGAAAATGGTTGCCGGAATAAAGTTTATGGCACCAAAACATTCTTTTGAAACAGGTTTTAATTATGCCCTTTTAAATAATTATATCTATTATAATGAGTTTGGAATTCCTGATCAAACCAAAAAGGAAATACTTGTTTTAGCTGCCTATTTGAATAAATCGTTTCATTTTAAGCGGTTTACTTTAAATACTAAATTACTGGTGCAAAAAGCTTCATTGGAAGATTACATTCATTTACCTGATTTTTCGGCACATATAGGCGGAAATTATAAGTTTGTCATCTCAAAAGTAATGTACACACAAATTGGTTTCGATACCAGGTTTAATACTCAGTATTATGCCGATGCATTTAATCCTGCCACAGGATTGTTTTATCTTCAGAATGAAAAAGAATTAGGGAATTATCCTTATATTGATGTGTATGCTTCTTTAAAACTAAAACGAACAAGAGTATTCTTTAAATGGATGAATATTGGAACTGAATTTATTAATAAGGAATATTTTACTACATTACATTATCCTATGAATCGTAGGACTTTTCGTTTAGGAATAGCATGGGCATTTTACGATTAGAAGTGAAGTAAACCTAATTTATGGGGAAAATCATCACAAATATCTTAGCGCTTGTTTTTGGCTTGTCTGCTTTTATTTCATGTAATTCAAAACAAAAAACAAGTGAACTTCCTAAAAACGATGAGATTCAAGTCGTTCAGAAGGCACCTGAAGCATTAAAGAATATCTACAAAAAGAAAATCCTAAAGGTTGTTGTCGATTACAATTCGACCAATTATTTTGTGTACCGAGGTGTACCCATGGGATTTACATATGAGATTTTGCGCGAATTAGCCAAAGAATTAGATGTAAAACTTGAAATTGTTGTAAGCAATAATATGCAAGAAACTTTTGATGGGCTCAGGAACGGCAGGTACGATTTAATTGCCAAAAATCTTACAATTACAAAGGAACGTAATGAAATAATAAGCTTTACCGAACCATTTGAACAAACCAGGCAGGTTTTGGTGCAACGTCTTCCTGATGATTTTAAATCGATGACTCAGGAGGATGTATCTAAGACCCTTGTTCGAAGTCAACTCGACCTGATAGGGAAAACAGTGCATGTCCAAAAAAACACAGCTTATTATCAACGATTATTAAATTTATCGCAGGAAATTGGTGGAGCTATTAATATTGTTGAAGATACTATTTATGGTGTTGAAAAATTAATAGGGCTTGTTGCCAGTGGCGAAATTGATTACACCGTTTGCGATGAAAATGTGGCAACTGTAAATCAAACATATTATAGTGGGCTCGATATTTTAACTCCAATTAGTTTTAATCAGAATATTGCCTGGGCAGTAAATAAGGACTCTGAACTTTTATTAAAGTTTATTAATACATGGCTGATTTCATTTAAAAGAACAGCTCTTTATAATATAATATATCATAAATATTTTTTGAGTCATCGAACAAAAATCAGGGCAGTAAGCGAATACCATAGCATTGCCGGAGGAAAAATTTCGATTTATGATGATATTGTACGTGATATTTCTGAAAAAAATGGATGGGATTGGCGTTTAGTCTCATCAGTTATTTTTACCGAATCGGGATTTGATCCTGAAGTTGAATCGTGGACTGGTGCTATTGGTTTAATGCAACTTATGCCATCAACTGCCGATTTTTTTGATGTTGAAAATGTTCAAGATCCAACTCAAAATATTGAGGGTGGTGTTAAAATGCTTTCATGGCTGAATGATTATTTCGAACCAACAATTGCTGATTCTTCGCAACGAGTAAAATTTGTTTTGGCAGCATACAATGTTGGATTAGGGCATGTAAAGGATGCGCAACGATTGGCTAAAAAATACAAGAAAGATCCACATATTTGGAGCGAGAGTGTCGATTTTTATATACTTAATAAATCTGCACAAAAGTACTTTAAAGATCCTGTTGTTAGGTGGGGTTATTGCCGAGGAGAAGAAACCTATGATTATGTATTAAAAGTAATTAATACCTACGAACATTATTTGAATGTGATTTCAAATTAGTAAAATCGATTAATCACATCAATAAGTTCTGATAAAATCATTGCAGTGGCTCCCCAAATAGTCTCCCCTTCAAATTTAATACATGCAACAGTTATTTTTCCGGTATATGTTTCAATTTCTTCTTTTTGAATTGATTTGCTGGTTAAAAATTTATTGATTGGGAAATGAATAAGGTTATCCACTTCGTTTGGATCAATCTGAAAAGAGGGTTGACTTGAAGCCCATGCAACAACAGGAGTAACATAAAAATTACTGGCACTTATAAAAAGATTGGACAAGGTGCCAAGAATTGTAACTTTTTCACGGTCTAAACCTACCTCTTCATTTGCTTCCCGAAGTGCGGTATCAACAACATTTAAATCAGTTTCTTCCACTTTGCCTCCGGGAAATGCTATCTGCCCGGCATGGTGTTTCATAGTGCCGGGGCGTTTTATTAAGCAAAGGAATAACTCATTATCCTTTGGATAAAATAAAACCAAAACGCTGCTGTTTTTTGTTTGATAAATATCAGAATCTGAAGGAAACTGTTCTCTTCCTGGTGGAATCATCTTCCGATGTGAGCTTTCCCCGGGAAGAGTTTGCAACAACTCTTTTTTTAGCTGATGAATATATTGATGACATAATTCCATTGCTAAGTAAACGTTATTAAAGTGTCTTTCTTACTAATGATTTTAATTTATAATGTGAAACAATTAAGTTTTAAAAAGTTAATTAAAACGAATTGTTTTTTCAGGTGAAATTTTACTAATATAATAACTTGGCACCAGTAAAATGATTAAGACAATCGTCATTGTGCCAATATTTAAGAGCAGAATATCGGGTATCGAAAAATTAACGGGTACTACTTCAACAAAATAGGAAGCAGGGTCCAATGGTATTATTTTAAAATACTTTTGAAGCAAAAGAATAACAATTCCAATAATATTTCCCCAAATTAATCCACGCGAAATCAGGAATCCCGAAAGGTACAAAAATGTTTTCCGGATACTCCAGTTTGGGCTGCCCATACTTTTTAAAATACCTACCATCGAAATTCTTTCGAGGATTAATACTAACAATGCTGAAATCATATTAAAACCAGCAACCAAAACCATAAGCGTTAAAATAACCCATACATTCATATCAAGAATTGCCAACCAGTCGAAAATTTGTGGATATTTTCTAGGGATGCTAATTGTTCGTAAAGCCGTTCCCGGGTCTTCGTTATAATTAATTACCAAATCTCTTATTTGGCTTTCTGATTGTTCAAGTTGGTCAAAATTAACCAGGCTAACTTCAAATCCGCTTACCTGGTTTTGATCCCAATTGTTAAGCCGTTGTATGTTTTTTATATCGCCAATAATAAAAATATTATCAAACTCTTCAAGCCCCGTATTGTAGATTCCCCCAATAATAAATTGCATTATCCTCGGATTGCGTTCATCTTTGTTAATAAAAACGGTTACTACAGGATCTCCAATCGATAATTTCAGCAATTGAGTTACCTTCTGTGATATAAGAATTTTGTTTGACCGGGCTGTATCATCGAATTCTGGAATTGTGCCCTGAATAAGGTGTTTTTCAAAGAATGACCAATTGTAATCTTCACTTACACCCTTAAAATTAATTCCCTGGATACTGTTTTCCGTTTTAATAATTCCGGGTTTTGTACCAAAAATATTAATACTCGAAATATTTTCGATTTGTTTTATTTTTGAAAGAAAAGGTTGATTTTTTTCAATAGGCTGGGTTTCGTATGAATAATTTGAATCGAAATTTATTATTTGAATGTGTGATCCAAATCCAATTACTTTATCCCTTATTTCATTTTTAAAACCGGTTACAATTGAAACCGAAAGTATCATTACTGCCAAACCAAGTGCAATCCCAACAAGTGCAATGTTAATTATTCGTTTTGATAAACCATTTGATGATTTTTTATCAAAAAATAAGCGTTTGGCAATAAATAGTTCAGTGTTCATTCAAAAATATTATACCACAAAAATACTTTACTCAATGATTAAAAACGAACAAGCCCAGTTTTTATTTGGTTAGTATGCTCTAATTGCTTTTTTCTTTTCTGCGGTTAATAAAAGGTAAAACCATTAATGAAAGTCCACCTAATATAAAAATCATAAAGGTCATTGTAGTGTGTACAACCAGGGCAAAAATAATTCCGTTTTCATTTGCTACACCGTATAACGATAATGATTCTTTCGCCATAAAATGCCATGCACCTATGCCTCCTTGTACCGGAGCAACCATACCAAAGCTAGCCATTACAAATGTGGTTAAACCTGCAAAAGGCGATAAATCAATTGTAAAATCGAATGCATAAAACGAAATATACAGCATCAGGTAGTACATCAGCCAAATGAAAACAGAATGGGCAATAAAACTGCCTTTCTTTTTCATGGTTTTTATGGAAATCAGCCCTTCTTTAAATTGATTAATGGTTTCATTAATTTTTTTAAAAATTACATTGTCACGAAATGCTTTTCGGTATACAATAATAATAATGATGACAAAAATAAGCCCACCATATAAATAGGGAGAGGTGATTATTCCTGTTACTTTTTCTTCTATTTCAGGATTTTTACTTAAAAACCGCAATACCTGGCCAAATTGTGTAACCAATACTATGAAGAACAGGATAAGTAACATAATTAAATCAATAATACGCTCTGTAACTACTGTTCCAACAAGTTTGGTAAATGAAATTTTTTCGTACCTCGAAAGTACCCCACAGCGCGAAATTTCTCCCATTCGTGGAATAAGCAGGTTCATAAAGTAACCTACCATTACGGCTAAGAATGTGTTAAATAAACGTGGTTTGTGCCCGAGTGGTTTTATCATTAGGTTCCAGCGAATGGAACGACTGATGTGGCTCAAAAGCCCAAATATTAACGAAATCCAAATCCAAATATAGTTAACATCGTTTTGTAAAATACTTTTAATTCTACTAATATCCTGGTCCTTATAAATCAGCCAGAAAATGACTGCACCAATAACAAAAAATAATAGGAATTTTAAAACATTCAGAATTTTTTTCTTCAAAACTTCAGTGTTTAGTGTATTTAGTTTTTTGGAAACGGCACATACCAAAAAATATTCGTATTTTTGCGTCCGTTACATAATATTGATTTATCCCAATACCATACTTTGATAGCAAAAATATAAATTTGTTTTGTATTGGAAGATAAAAACCTGAATTTAGTTATTATTAAAATGGAGGAGCAAGGAAGGAATGAACTATGTACAGGCAAAAAAAAGACTTGGCCAACATTTTTTGAAGGACAAAAATATTGCTCAGAAAATTGTTGATTCCCTCAGTATCAATTCTTCAACATCAGTACTTGAAATTGGACCGGGAATGGGAGTCCTTACTCACTTTCTACTTCAAAAAGAGATTCACTCCTTTAAAGTCATTGAAATTGATAAAGAGTCAGTTGAATTTCTTAAACAAAATTTCCCTGCATTAAAGGAAAATATAATAGAAGGCGATTTTCTTCAGTATAATCTGTCGGATTTTTCAAGTGGCAATTTTTCAATTATTGGTAATTTCCCTTATAATATTTCTTCGCAGATTTTTTTTAAGGTAGTTGAATTAAAAGGGCAGATTTCTGAAATTGTGGGAATGTTGCAGAAAGAAGTTGCTGAACGAATCAGCTCAGGGCCAGGGTCTAAAAAGTATGGAATTTTAAGTGTTTTACTCCAGTTATATTACGATATTGAATATCTATTTACTGTTCACGAAGATGTTTTTATCCCTCCTCCCAAAGTTAAGTCAGCTGTTATACGGTTAAAACGAAATTCACGGGTGAGTATCGGGTGCGACGAATCCCTCTTTATAAGAGTTGTTAAAGCTGCATTTAATCAACGTAGGAAAATGCTTCGTAATTCTTTAAAATCATATGGTTTTTATGTTGCTGATGAGTTTAGTACACTTAGGCCGGAACAAATAAGTGTAGAAATGTTTATTTCTTTAGCTATACAAATCGAAAACCACACTAAAAATTAGTTGTTATGCAGTTCGAATTAACTAAGGAATTTGTTGACAATATTAAGCAATTGATAATTGACGAATCTCAAAAGGAGGTTCAGTTTATTTTAGTTGACTTACACGCTGCCGATATTGCAGAAATATTAGAAGAGTTAACGCTTGAAGAAGCTCAGTATATTTATTTATTGCTTGACGGTGAAAAAGCTTCTGATGTATTATTGGAGCTTCCTGAACAAGATAGAAAACGGTTTTTAAAATCATTGCCACCTGAAGTGATTGCCCGGCAATTTATCGAATACATGGATTCTGATGATGCTGCTGATATTGTTGGTGACCTTGATGAAGAAATTCAGCAATCGGTTTTAAATGAGATAGAAGATGTTGAACAGGCCGGCGATATCGTTGATTTATTGGAATACGATGAAGAAACGGCTGGGGGGATTATGGCCAAAGAGCTGGTTTCAGTTAACGAAAACTGGACAGTGTCAACCTGCCTCAAGGAAATTGGAGTTCAAGCTGAAGAAATTGATGAAATATATTACGTATATGTTGTTGATAATGCCGGGGTTCTTAAAGGCATTCTTTCGTTAAAGAAACTGATTTCAACTAATACCAATACCAAAATTTCAAACATTTATAATACTGATATAAAAATTGTAAGTACCGATACACCACAGGAGGAAGTTGCTAATATTATTGATAAATATGATTTAGTAGCCTTGCCTGTTGTTGATAGTATTGGCCGGTTAAAAGGAAGGATAACGGTTGACGATGTTATTGATATCATTCGCGAAGAAGCTGAAAAAGATTATCAAATGGTCTCAGGTATTACAGGCGATGTAGAATCAACCGACAGTATTTGGCCTTTAACAAAAGCACGCATTCCGTGGCTATTTATTGGATTATTAGGAGGTATTTTAGGCGCAAATGTGTTGGGTATATATGAAGGTGCATTGAGTCAAATTCCTGAAATTGCATATTTTATTCCGTTAATTGCTGCAATGGGAGGAAATGTGGGAGTTCAATCATCTTCTATAGTGGTACAAACAATTGCCAGCGGGGGTAAAGATATACATACAACCAGTCAAAAACTGGTTAAAGAGTTATCGGTCGCTTTTATCACGGCTATTGTTTTCTCAAGCCTTATTTTTGCTTATAATTATTATTTTTCCGATAGCTTAAATCTTACTTATGCGGTTAGTTTATCGTTATTTATTGTAATAATTTTTGCATCAGTTTTTGGTACTTTTATCCCACTAATCTTAAATCGGTTTAAGATTGACCCAGCACTTGCAACTGGCCCATTTATTACTACAATGAATGATATTTTAGGGCTTTTTATTTACATGCTAATAGGGAGCTGGTTATTTGGAATATTGTAGAGGAATAATTTTACTTCACCAATCGAATATGGCCTACAATGTTAATTACGTAGGATATAGTAAATTTTAGAACTCGGTGTTTAGAATTATATTTTACATGTTTAGTGTTCGTAGAATGGTAGGCATTATTCATCGAAGGTATTTAAATGTCATATTTTAAATTCAAATATTTGGCAATAATCTGATACAGGACATTCCGTTTAATTGGTTTATTAATAAAATCAGTAGCACCGGTTTCAAGTACTTTTGTTGTTTCATCCGACATGGCAAAAGCTGATTGTGCAATAATTGGAATTTCGGAATCAATACTGCGAATTTTTGTAATGGCTTCATAACCATTCATGTTAGGCATTTTTATATCCATAAGAATGATATCGATATGTTCAGCCGACTGGAATTTTTCAACAGCGTCTAATCCATCTTTACCGTGTATGAGGGTAGCGTTAGTTTTAGATAATAATTCTTTCAACAGGAAAAAATTAAGGTCATTATCTTCGGCTACCAGAATAGTTTTACCTGTTAAGTCAATTACATTTACTTTATTTTTAATTGGACTTTCAGATGGTTCACTGTTTTTTACAGGATTATATGGTATTGTAAAATAGAAAGTTGAACCAACACCAAATTCCGATTCAACCCATATTTTACCACCCATTAATTCGATATAAGCCTTCGAAATTGATAAACCCAAGCCGGTTCCGCCATATTTTTCATTCCATTCAATATCAGCTTGCCTGAATCGTTCAAATATTTTATTTTGGTATTCAGGTTTTATGCCTAATCCGGTATCTTTTACATAAAACTCAATGTTTGCCCCAATAATTTTATATCCAAATTCTATTTCACCTGTAGAAGTAAACTTAACGGCATTACTCACAAGGTTATTTATTATTTGGAGAAACTTGGTTGAATCCATGTAAACTACACTTTCCTCTTCTTTTAAGGGGAGTACTGTTTTTAGGGTTATTCCTTTGTTGGCTGTTAAAGGTTTATAAATTGTATATACTTCGTTTAGTTTATTGTTTAAATTGATTTTATCTTTGTGTAAATCAATCTGGCCAGCTTCAATTTTTGAGATATCTACAATATCGTTTATAATATGAAGCAACTGTTTACTGCTTTTATTAATTAATTCTGAATATTGTAATTTTTTTTCATCCGAGCTGTCTTCATCGGTTAATATCTCTGAAAAACCAAGAATAGCATTCATTGGAGTCCTGATTTCATGCGACAGATTAGCTAGAAAAGCAGATTTTAGTTGGTCACTTTCCTGAGCTTTGAGTTTTGTATTTTCGAGGTCGGTAATGTCGGTTAATGTACTTGAAATACCAATAATTTTATTTTTAACCGATAATAATGGCTCTATAGTTATCTGGCAATACCTGAATGAATTATTATCTGAAAACCGTACAATTTTTGTAATCGAATTCCCACTTGAAAGGACATCCTTTTTTAATTGGGTTATAACAGAGGCATCTTCTTCCGAAAATAGTTCTTCGTCTGTCCTTCCAATAATTCGTTCTTTTTTATAAATCGATATCGGATTATATATCCAGGTGTACCTTAAGCGGGTATCCTGATTCGAAACAGTGATATTTGAATCTTTAAATGCAAATTTAAAACGTTCTTCACTTTCTTTTAGTGCTTGTTCAGCTGTTTTGCGGGTTGTTATATCATGTGCAATTTCATAGGATAAACCTTTATCTATAATTGGGTTCGAAACCCAGGCAAGCCATTTAAAAGTACCGTCTTTGGCAATGTACCTATTTTCAAAATCAGTTATTTTTTCGCCTTTTTTTAAGTGGTTTTCAATCATGTCACGGGTTCTTTCCAGGTCCTGTGGATGGATAAATGTAAAAAAAGGTTTACCTAATATTTCCTCTTTTTCGTAACCTAATATTTTTGTAAATGCAGGATTTATTTTTTTGAATGAATAGTTTTTAAGGTCAACAATACCAACCATATCCAAGGAATTATCGAATATATTTTGGAGTTCTTCTTTGGCTTGTTTTTTTTCAGTTACATCTTCACCCGACGATAAAATTCCGGTAATATTTGATTCTGAATCGGTAATAATTGTATTGTTAAACGAAATGGTTTTTTGTTTGCCCGATTTTGTAATTATATCATTTTCAAAATGTTCAAACGATTTTTCCGGATTGGAAATGATTGAATTAAAAACGGTTTGAAGTTCGTTTTTATTTTTTTCTTCTACACATAAATCAAACCAGTTTTTATTGATTATTTCAGATTCGTTGTATTCTAAAATTTCACATCCTTTTTTGTTAATCAAAACAATATTTCCTTTTTTATCAAGAACGGTTAAAAGGACTCCTGCTATATCAAGATATCTTTGGGCTAAGTTTCTTTCTTTTAATACTTGATTTTCAGCTTTCTTCCTGTCCGAAATATCACGCATGATTCCTTGAACAGCAACAATTTTTTCATCTTTATAAATAGGATCGGCATTGATTTCCATTGGAAATATTTTATTGTGCCTATCAGTAAAATTAATTTCGAAGTTCCGTAATGAATTTCCCGCCAATAATGAAGTAAATCCTTCGAGGGTTTTGGGTAATTCAATTATAGCCGATAAATTGTTGATTTTTTTTCCTTCAATCTCCGTAGGTTTGTAACCGTATAGTTTCTCGATTGTTGGGCTTATATAATCAAGTACCTGGTTTTTACTAATTCTGAAAATTAAATCGTTTGTAGAATCGGTAAGGTTTCTTAGTTTTTCTTCCGATTCGCGGAGTGCTTCTTCAGTCTGTTTTCGTTCAGTAATATCCTGAATGGTTCCAACTAAAAAAATAAGTAGTCCGCTTGCATCGGTTTTTAATTCACCTAACCAGTGTACCCATCTTTCTTCATGATTATCGATTCGGATTATTCTGTATTCCTGATTAAAAAATTGCCGTTCAGTAAGTACCTCCTCTGTAAGGTAATCTTTCATTTTTTTTTGGTCATCAGGATGTATTATCCGAATCCAACCACCAAAATCTTTACGGTATGAATCAGTAATGCCAAAAAGATCGTCCAATACATCTGAACATGTCCAGTTGCCACTTTTTACATCGTACAGATAAGATCCTAAACGGGCAATACGCTGTGACTCTTTTAACAAATACTCACTCTCTTTAAGTTTGTTTTCAATTTCACTCCTTTCAAGTGTTGTACCTGATTTTAAAAAATTAGCCATTATATTCCGAGAGTTTTATATTTTGTTTCAGCCCTGTTTTATTATACAAGCACAAAATAATTAAAAATTGTCATGTTAAGTTCATATTTCCTTCATAATATTTTATGAGTCTGCTTTTTTGGTTGCTGAGATAGTATGTGTTTATAATTATAAATAGTGTAAAAAGTATTAATAAAAATACGAAAAATAAGGCATTGTGTTTAAGCAAGTAGTCCTTAATCGTTTTTTATTATTGTGTATTTGTAAGAAATACAGGAAATTATAAATAAACAATACTTTTTAACATATTCATTTTGGTAACAAAGCAGCCATTTTTTGTGTTTAAGTATAAAAATATATATTATGAATTATTCAGTGAATAAAATTACAGAAATGTTGCTGGCGGAGTTGTGGGATGCATATATTCATAGAGTAAATTATGCCCAAACTTACGTTGATTTAGTAATTGCCAAAGGAGGTAAAGTAATCAATGATCATATTGCTATTCGAACGTTAAATACGCATACAGGAGAACAGCCTGAAGGGATTAATGCCATTAAACATATTTTAAATTTTTTGAATTATTCTCCGAAAGACTCCTATAAATTTTCGAAGAAAAAACTAACAGCAGTCCATTTTGAGCATCCCAATCCTGAATTTCCTAAAATATTTGTGAGTCAATTGGAAGTTACTGAATTGCCCGATTGGGCTCAAAAAATAATTTCAGAGACGGTTGTTGATACACCCTATTTAATTTCAAATGAAGCAATTAATTTGTTAAACATTTTACATGATAAAAAAAGCTTACCAATTGAAGCTGCTGAAATATTGATTGCTGAATTGGCAGGTTATTTTAGGCGGCCCTGGGACCCTCCCAAAAAAGAGTTTATATTAAAATTAAATGATATCTCTCAATATGCAGCCTGGGTTTTGTTACATGGCAATTCTATTAATCATTTTACGGCATTTATTAATTTTCATGAAGTAAAAGAGTGGCCCGATCTGGCATCGACATGTGAAGGATTAAAAAAAGCTGGTGTCCCAATGAAAGAGACTATTGAAGGCGAAAAAGACAGTATTTTACAGCAATCTGCAACCCAGGCAGTTAAAGAGGAGGTTGTGGTTGTTGATGATCAGGGAAATCCTGAAAATATAAAATGGACTTATGCCTATTACGAATTAGCTCAAAGGGGCATGATAACGGAAAATGGCAAAGAAAAATTATTTTCAGGCTTTTTGGGCGAACAGGCAGCACATTTATTCGACATGACCAAAACACGCGATAATTAAAATGCATCGGGTACATAAGTCATCTCATCGATGGGAGGCCTGACATACCCTTTATTTTCAACCTTGTCAGGTAATTCAAATGGTTCCGGAGTCAGGTCATCGTATTTGATCATAGATAATAAATGGTGGATACAATTTAATCGAGCTCGTTTTTTATTGTCGGCATTTACTACATACCAGGGACATATTTTTGTGTCGGTATAAGCAAACATTTCATCTTTGGCTTTGGAATATTCCTGAAAAAATTCCCGTGATTTTAAATCCATAGGACTCAATTTCCAGCGTTTGGTTGGATCATTTATTCGCGAAACAAATCTTTTTTCCTGCTCCTCTTCACTTACCGAGAACCAGTATTTAATTAAAATTATACCAGACCGGATAATCATACGCTCAAAATTGGGGCACGACCGTAGGAAATCCCAGTATTCTGCATCGGAACAAAATCCCATTACTTTTTCAACTCCGGCACGGTTGTACCAACTCCGGTCGAACAATACCATTTCTCCGGCAGCTGGTAAATGCGGGACATACCTCTGGAAATACCACTGTGTTTTTTCTCTCTCGGTTGGAGTGCCAAGAGCCACAACCCTGCATATTCGTGGATTTAATACCTGAGTAATTCGTTTTATGGTTCCTCCTTTACCCGCAGCATCTCGCCCTTCAAAAATAACAACCACTCGTAATCCTTTGTGTTTAATCCACTCCTGAAGTTTTACTAATTCAATTTGAAGTTTGTTTAATTCTTCTTCGTAAAGCTTATTGGGTAGTTTTTTTCGTTCCGTATTATTATCCATGGTAATCTCTCCCTTATAATGATCGTAAAATACTTATGTAATTTAAGAAAATTAATAGAATTCGGGACAGATTCTTTGCATAAAAGTTATTGAACACTATCAATCAACCAATAAATAAGCTCCAAATTTTGCGGAATTTTCTATATCAGTTAAAGGGAAAAATCCTTGCGACAGTTTATTATCTTTATACAATGGGGGATGTTTTTTATTCATTTCAGAGGTAAATTGGGCAAACGATAATTCCTGGTCAATAAATGTTTTGTAAACACCTTTTTTATTTGGAGCCACAAATCTCTCTACCCGCTGAGCTATCAAACTCATTGGGAAACGTAAATTGATTTCGAGGCAAGGGTGTATTTTAAATTGATTGTTCTCGGTATAGAGTAAGGCATCAATACCTAAATTTCCACTGTAATTGTTTACTAAAGGATTGTTTTGTAAAGTCTCTAAAAGTTTTGGGATGAGTTTTTCATTTATTTTTTCTAAAAAGGAGAGTTTTGCCTGGTTTGTGCCAACAGGTAATCCATTTAGGTAATTTCCCCGATATTGGCCTTTGGAATCAGTGAAAAAATATTGTATTCCAAGGTATATTATTTTTTTATTCTCAACTTTGAATAAAAATGCCAAGTCCAATAATTTATCCAATAATGGTTCGACCATAACATATCCCTGATCTTTAATTATTCCTAAAATGCGGTTTTTTATTGATAGGTGGATGGGTATTTTGGAAACAGGCTGTAGTCCACGTCCCGATGAACTCCACGGAGCTTTTACCATTAATTTCCCCCATTTTTTATAAAGTTTTTCAATTTCTGAAATAGAAGAACACACCTCAGGGATGTAATTTGTTGGCAATAAATATTCGTGAATTTCTGAAGCTAATAATTTGTTTAAAAGTTCTATTACAGCTTTTTTGCTATACATTTCTTTCAACGATGAATGCCATTCCGAATTGGGCTGAGATAAAAAAGTAAAAGAGCATGTTTTTTTTAAAGGTTTAAGTAAATGGTGGGTGGCTGGACTCCAGCCCCAGGGGTATAAACTTCCTTTAGGCAAGTTTAAAAAGTTGTTGTCGTTTAGAGCCTGATTGATGGTTATAAAATTGGGTAATTCAAATCCCAACGATTTAAATGAATTAATAAAAGTTTTGGAAGGTATCTTATTAACGAATACATAATCGCCTGGTTTTGCAAAAAACATAGGTAATGTTGCAAGGTCCGATTCCATTTGCTGTAATCGTTGATTTGGTTTCCACGAAACAGTCCCATTCCCAATTGCAAAATCACAGGTTGGATTAAATAAATATATATCAGGTAGCATACAACAAAATTAGTGAAACAGCATTTATCAGTTTTAACTTATAGATTTACTTTTCTGCTTAAAAACTCCTGATTTGGCCAGGGTCATTATTAATACACCTGTTACAGTTAGCATACCTCCCCAAAGTTGGTGTGGCAAGGGCAAAGTTTTAAAAAACAGGAAAGCGCCTAATAATACAAAAATCCCTTTGAGGCTTTGTACAATCGATGACCGCGATGCTTCAATATAGTGGTATGAATAATAAACCGTGAGAATAGCAAGAAATGGTCCGAGTATAGCTCCAACTGCAATGTTTTTTATAACAGATACCGGGATAATTATTGAATACCCATAAATGAAAAACATGATTATAGAAAACACCAATAACCACACTGTGCGGTTCAGGTTTAGCAATTCGGGACTCAGTTTTTTTACATTTACTTTTACTACAAGCGTAGCACTTGTGGCCAAAATAGCATTTATTAATACAATACCTGTTCCTTTAATAAAGAAGGTTTTTAGCGAGGTACCTCCGTTGTAGCTTATAATAAAAGCCCCCCCCAGAGCCAGTAAAACTCCAACCGATTCAATCCATCCAAATTTTTCTTTCAGGACTATTACACCACCCAAAGTCACTAAAACCGGGAACATATTTCCCAGGAAGGATGTAACTGAAGGATCTGAAATAATATTAATTGAAACAAAAAAGGTAGTAGTTGTTAAAATTTCTAGTATGCCAAGAGTAATCAGGATTTTTACTTGTTTTTTTGTGAGTGATTTTATCTGGCCTAGTTTTTTGTTTTTTGCGGCAAATAGAAAACTTAATAATGCACCTATAGCAAACCAATAAAGTCCAAACTGTGTTAAATGGATTTCGTTGAGGGCTGCCTTACTAAATATGTAAACATTCGAAAATGCCAGGGTGGCAATTAGTGCAAAAGCATATCCTTTTAATGAATCAGTTTTCATGGCCACAAATGTAGCAAAAATTGAATCGTGAATTTATGAAAAAGAGCGGGCAACTTTTATGTTGCCCGCTCTCACTATTTTTTTTATTAAAATAAGGTGTATTATAATTTCTCCTTAATTGCTTTTGTTTCTTCTTCAAAACCAGGTTTTTCAAGCAAAGCAAACATGTTCTTTTTGTAAGCCTCAACTCCGGGTTGGTCAAAAGGATTTACATCCAAAGTATATCCACTAATTCCACAAGCTTTTTCGAAGAAGTAAATTAGCTGTCCTAAATTGTATTCATCAAGTTTTTCAATTTCAATGAGAATATTTGGAACTCCTCCATCGACATGGGCGATAGCTGTACCCAATTCTGCCATTTTATTCACTTCATCAACACGTTTTCCAGCAATGTAATTTAAACCGTCCAGGTCAGCACCATCTTTTGGAATTGTTACAGTCCTATCAGACGATTGAACTGAAATTACGGTTTCGAATAATGTACGTTCACCTTCCTGAATGTATTGCCCCATTGAGTGCAAATCAGTTGTAAGGTCAACAGCCGCAGGGAAAATGCCTTTTTGGTCTTTACCTTCACTTTCGCCATAAAGTTGTTTCCACCATTCAGCCAGGAAGTGCAATTTTGGGTGGTAATTTACCAGTATTTCAACCAGTTTGCCATTTTTATACAATTCGTTCCGTACAGCAGCATATTGGGCCGCAAGGTTATTTTCATAGGGGACATCGGCTGCTGTTTGAGCTTCCATATCCACCGATCCTTTTACCAATGCCCTGATATTAAATCCGGCAACAGCAATTGCGATTAATCCAACAGGTGTAAGTACCGAATAACGTCCACCAACATCGTCGGGAATAACAAAAGTTTTGTACCCTTCAGAAGTTGCCAGCGAGCGTAATGCACCTCTTTTGGCATCGGTAATGGCAACAATACGTTCTTTGGCTTCAGCTTTTCCGTATTTGTCTTCAAGGTCTTGTTTTAATAAACGGAAGGCAAGGGCTGGTTCAGTTGTAGTCCCCGATTTTGAGATAACCGTAATGGCCCACTCTTTATTTTGTAATAATTCCTGAAGTTCGAATAAATAATCTTCTCCAATATTATGTCCTGCATATAAAACCAACGGATTACCGTTGTTTTTTAACATCGAAAAACTATCAGATAATGCATCAATTACGGCTTTTGCACCCAGGTATGAACCACCAATGCCTATTACTACCATAATATCGATGTTTTTGGCTTTTAGCTTTGTTGCTGTTTCTTCGATATCAGTAAGTTCAGCTTTGGTAATTGAAGATGGAAGGTTTACCCATCCTAAAAAATCGTTCCCTTTACCCGATTTATCGTGTAATTTCTGGTTGTTTTGTTCAACAACAGTTTTGTACGAATCGATGGATTCTTTGGAAATAAAATTATAAACGCGGTTTAAATTGAGTTTCATATGCTTTATTGTTTTTAACTTAATTTTTGAGTGAGTTTTGTAATCTCTTTTTCAGGCGATGCATTGTTGTACAATATTTGATACACTGCTTCAGAAATTGGCATACCTACATTGTATGCTTCATTAATTTCATTAATGTACTTGGCTGAATAATACCCCTCAGCAATCATTAGCATTTCAAGTTGAGCTGCTTTAACCGAATATCCTTTCCCTATCATTGTCCCGAATTGCCTGTTACGGCTGAATTGTGAATAAGCTGTTACCAGTAAGTCGCCCAGATAAGCCGAGCTTTTAATATCGCGTGTAATCGGGTGGACAGTATCTACAAACTTTTTTATTTCCTGAATGGCATTGGAAATTAAAACAGCATGAAAATTATCGCCATATCTTAAGCCGTGAGCAATTCCTGCTGCAATTGCAATTATGTTTTTTAGGACAGAAGCATATTCAGTGCCCCAGATATCGTCCGATGTTTTTGTTTGGATGTAATCGCATTGAAACAAATCGGCAATGTTTTGAGCATTTGATTCATCAGGACATGCAAAAGTAAGGAACGAAAGTTTTTCAAGAGCTACTTCTTCAGCATGGCAAGGTCCGGCTATAACTCCAATCGAATCGAATGGAACATGGTATTGAATGTTCATAAATTCGCCTACAACCATTACTTTTTCAGCCACCATTCCTTTAACACCCGATAAAACAAATTTGCCCGAAATATCGGTTGTTAGTGAACTAAAAACCTTGCCTAAAAATGCTGATGGAACAGCAAGAATAAGAATGTCAGAATCTTCGGTTATTTTATTGATGTCGGAATAAAAATGAATTTTGTTTGTATTGAACTCTACATCTCGCAAATATCGGGGATTGTGGTTGATTTTGTTAAAAAGGTCAATGGTTTCAGGTTTGCGAATAAACCAGTTTATTTCTGGTAAATTTTCAAGAAGGATTTTTGCGAGGGCTGTTGCCCAACTACCACTTCCAATTACTGCAATTTTCTTTGATTTCCAATCCATCTCATTAATGCCCCTATTGTTTTAAAGAATTCAAACCATAATAAATGGGAAAACAAATTTAGGAAGTTTTTTTTTAAGGGGTGTAAATGTTGTAATTAATTGAATTTGGGTAATGTTTCATTAATATTCGTCTGGCTGAGGTGATTTTTATCAGTTTTTTGTGCTTAAAATAATGTTGTTAAATATCTGGCTGGGTACTATTTAAATTTCCTGCGTCTCAGCATAAAAGGAATAAAAAGGTATCTTTGAAAGAGGCCAATTTTACTTATAAAACCAAACTATTTCAACAAAACCAGAATTTATGGATAAATATATTCTTTCCCTTGACTCAGGTACTACCAGTAACCGGGCAATAATTTTTAATTACGAAGGCGAAATTATCGACGTAGTTCAACAAGAATTTAAACAATATTATCCTGAACAAAGTTGGGTCGAGCATGATCCGGTACAAATATGGGAAACACAGTTAAAAGTGGCTCAGGGCGTTATTGTGAAAAAGAGGCTAAAACCAGTTCAGATTGCTGCAATAGGAATTACCAATCAGAGGGAGACCACAATCGTATGGAATAAAGAAACCGGACTTCCGGTATATAATGCCATTGTATGGCAGGACCGGCGAACAGCAGGATTTTGTGACGAACTTAAGGAAAAAGGCTATGCAAAGTTAATCTCTGAAAAAACAGGATTGATAATCGACGCCTATTTTTCAGCTACTAAAATTAAGTGGATACTTGATAATGTTTCGGGAGCAAGAGAGTTAGCCAAAAGTGGTAAACTGGCTTTTGGAACTGTTGATTCGTGGTTGGTTTGGAAATTGACGGGAGGGAAAGTACATATTACCGATGTGAGTAATGCCAGCCGTACCATGCTGTTTAATATACATAATTTGTCGTGGGATCAAGAGTTATTAGAGATTTTTGAAATTCCTGCTGAAATTCTGCCTGAAGTAAAAGCCAGCAGCGAATTATATGGATATACCGAAGAACATCTATTCGGTAGTGAAATTCCGATTAGTGGTATTGCCGGTGATCAACAAGCCGCATTATTCGGGCAAATGTGCCTCGAAAAAGGAATGGTGAAAAATACTTACGGAACTGGTTGTTTTGTAATGATGAATACCGGGAACCAACCCATAAAATCAAAACATCAGTTGGTAACAACCATAGGTTGGAAAATTGGAAATGAAGTTACATATGCATTGGAAGGCAGTATTTTTATTGGAGGAGCTGTTGTTCAATGGATGCGTGATCAGTTTAATGTTATTGACTCATCGGGCGAAATAGAAGCTCTGGCCAATAAAGTGGAAGATAATGGAGGTGTTTATTTTGTACCAGCATTTGTAGGCCTTGGAGCTCCTCATTGGGATCCGTATGCTACCGGGATGATAATTGGACTTGGGCGAGGTACTAATAAATCGCACATTGCGCGTGCTGCCCTTGAATCAATTGCCCTTCAATCGATGGATGTAATAAATACGATGGTCGAAGATTCAGGTATTGAGCTGGCCGAACTACGTGTTGATGGCGGAGCCTCGGTTAACAACTTACTGATGCAAACTCAGGCTAACGCTATTGCGAAAAAAGTTGTCCGGCCAAAAGTAACTGAAACCACTGCACTGGGAGCGGCTTATCTGGCAGGATTGGCAGTTAAGTATTGGGGTAATATTGACGCATTAAAATCGCAATGGCAAAAAGAAAAAGAATTTGTTCCTGCTACCGGTTTGTCGGGTTTTAAAGATGTCGTTTCAAATTGGAATATGGCAATTGAAAGAAGTAAAAAATGGTACAGTTCTATTAAAAAATAAAAAAATGAAACGTAAAAGGTTAATTAATAAGGTTCGGAATCAGAAGTCGCCATGGGATGTTTTAATTATTGGTGGAGGTGCCACTGGTGTAGGGACTGCTGTTGATTCTGCATCTCGCGGATATAAAACACTGTTGTTAGAACAGGTTGATTTTGCTAAAGGCACGTCAAGCCGAAGTACAAAATTGGTACATGGTGGAGTCCGTTACCTTCAGCAAGGAGATGTTTCATTGGTTTTTGAAGCGTTAAAAGAACGTGGATTAATGTTTAAAAATGCTCCTCATCTGGTTACCAACCAGTCGTTTATTATTCCTACTTACGAATGGTGGGGGAGCCCGTTTTATACAGTAGGCTTAAAGGTGTACGACATGATGGCCGGCAAATTAGGCCTGGGCCCATCAAAATTATTGTCGCGCGAAGAAGCTATCGAAGCTTTACCAAACGTGGAGCAGGAAGGATTAAAAGGTGGAGTTATATACCACGACGGGCAGTTTGATGATTCACGAATGGCTTTTAGCCTGGCACAAACTTGTGTGGATTATGGTGGTACAGTATTGAATTATTTTAAAGTTACCGGGTTGATAAAAGAGGAAGGCCTGGTGTGTGGTATTACTGCCATTGATCAGGAAACAGGAGAAAAATTTACCATCCGCTCGAAGGTGGTTATTAATGCTACAGGTGTTTTTGCCGACGAAATAATTAAAATGGATGAACCCGGCAAAAAAGATATGATTACTCCTAGCCAGGGGGTCCATTTAATTTTAAGTAAAGAATTTCTGCCTGGAGAACATGCTATAATGGTACCAAGTACCCCCGATGGCAGAGTAATGTTTGCTGTTCCCTGGCATAATCATGTAGTTGTTGGAACTACCGATACACCTATCGAAACACATTCGCTTGAACCAATACCATTGGAATCAGAGATTGATTTTATTCTGGAAACCGCCGGCCAATATTTATTAAAAGATCCTACACGTGCCGATGTTTTAAGCGTTTTTGCCGGATTGAGGCCATTGGCAAAACCTGAGGATGATAAAGTAGCTACCAAAGAAATTTCGCGCCACCATAAAATACTTATTTCAATATCGGGGCTTATAACCACTATTGGTGGAAAATGGACCACTTATCGAAAAATGGCTCAGGATGCCATTGACAATGCAATGATGGTGGGTGGATTGCCTGAAAGGGAATGTATTACTCATCATTTACCTATTCATGGTTATACACGTGATGTTGATCCATATACCGATCCGATGGCACCTTATGGTGTCGATAAAGAGAATATTATTTCATTAAAATCGGAGATTAATGAGAGCGATGAGTTTATCAGTGATAAATTGCAAATATTAAACGCTCAAATTTATTGGGCTGTACGGAATGAAATGGCCCGGACTGTTGAGGATGTTTTGGCACGTAGGACCAGGGCATTGTTTCTTGATGCACGTGAAAGCATACGAATTGCGCCAAAAGTAGCTTCTATTTTAGCCTCTGAATTAGGAAAAGATAAAAAATGGGAAAAAGAACAAATTGCCGGGTTTAATAAAACAGCATCAAATTATTTTATAAATACATAAAATCAATACAGGAATGATCGAATATTTTGCGGAATTTTTGGGGACTTTTATACTTATTTTATTGGGTAATGGTGTAGTTGCTAATGTGAGTTTAAAAAATGCTTATGGAGGAAATGGTGGTTGGATTGTGATTACCGTTGGATGGGGAATGGCTGTGTTTGTAGGCGTTGTGGTTAGTTCAGAGTATAGTGGGGCGCATTTGAATCCTGCGGTTACTATTGGGCTGGCTTTGAGTGGTTTATTTGAGTGGGTGAAAGTAATCCCTTTTATTCTTTCTCAGGTGTTAGGTGCTATGTTAGGTGCCTGGTTTGTTTACCTTTTTTACCGCGATCAATTTAAAACAACAGAGGATCCGAATGCCAAAAAAAATTGTTTCTGTACAGCACCTGCAATCAGGAATTATAAAAGTAATTTTTTCTCAGAAGCTGTTGGTACATTTGTTTTGGTTTTGACTGTTTTGTTATTTCAACTTCCCCAACTTGAAATGGCAGGAGTAGAAAGCGCTAAAGTAGGATTAGGATCACTTCAAGCCCTACCTGTAGGTTTATTGGTTCTTGCTATTGGCCTTAGTTTAGGAGGTACTACAGGGTATGGTATAAATCCGGCACGTGATTTTGGCCCCAGGGTTATTCATTCTCTTCTACCTTTAAAAAACAAAGCCAATACTGACTGGAGTTATGCCTGGATTCCTGTAGTTGGCCCTTTTTTTGGTGCCGGTTGCGCTACTTTGATTTATCTCCTGATAAATTACCTCAATTAAATAAATAAAGTATTTTAGAGATTAATTTAAAAAATTCCAGCATTAATAAAATATGATTCCTTGAGTAGGAAGCCTGGATTATTTGTCCAGGTTATCTTTTTGATTTATATCATCACTTTCTCTACTTGCCAGGCAAATATTATGATGGTCTATTAATTTATCAATCACACTTTCTGATAAATTTTCAAGTGCAAAAAAACGATCTTCCAATGATAGTTTTCTGAGCTCCTTTGCAGGGCAGTCATCCATTGGTTCACCATAAGGGCACGATACAAGTATCCCCCATGCCCATAATTTTTTTTGATTTTGAATCATTATTTTTTTTCCAATTTATCAATTTTCAATTTACGGCTTTTGTTTAAAAACCAGTATAGGGGAAACCCTATTATTTTAGGTTTTTGTTAAAGATTGTTTAGGCGTTATTCCTTATGTCGTTTTATTTTATGTGCTATTTCCTGAGAAGTATTCAGATAAAAAACAATATTAAAAAGAGAGGGTTTGGATTATCATAGTATGTCTGTAGTTCAGTGTATTGTATTGAAGTTTAATGAATTATTACTTGGTTTTATCAAAGTAAATTTGTAACTTTTTTATCCTTTCTTTTTTTAAATTTAAAACCTTATGTTATGAAAAAAATTATTTTATTTCTGATGGCAATTGTTATGATTGGGGGTTGTGAAAAGTCACCTGTTGATGAATCATTGCAGGATGATTTGATGCTAAAAAAGGGTAAAACTAAAGTGGAATGCAAAACCATTAAAAGTGGTGAATTGTTAGCTTCTGATGGTTCTGTAATTGAACTGGGATTCGATGATTGGGGCTACAATTATCAAGGGCGGCTTTTTAAAGGTGGTTATTGCGATGCATACCGTGATGCTTCCTGGTGCCAGGATTATAAAGAAGATTATTTGATGATGAAATGGAACAATGCCTGGTTGTCGAATAAGGATTGTGATGGTGATGGTTTGCTTGACCGTCATTTTGGTTTTGATTCTTATAGAGGCTCTGGTGCCTGGTTGACAAACCATATGTCGGGTGTTTATGAAGATGGAGAGGGAAACGTATGCAAATGGAACTACTTTTGTAAAATTGTTGCTGCTCCTGCCGATGCATATGCTGATGGAGGAGTTTGGTTTAATTCTGATGGTGTTGAAATTGGTGAAGTAATTTGGGGAGATTTTGCAGTCATTCAGGAAGTTTCAAATGATCCATGTACCGGTGACCATGGCAGGCAATATATAAGCCCCGATCATGCCGGGTTAGGTGGCTGGTAAATTTATTTTGTTCTCGCGAAAACCGTTTCATTTGTTTGAAACGGTTTTTTTCATTACATCATTTTCTTTACAAATCAAACCTAATCTATATATTGTTAATTCATATTGTAAATATAGAATCATATTGAAAAAAAATTATTGATTTGGATTTTTTTAAATACCCTTTTATTCCTAATAGTTTAGAATGTTTATTTGCCTAGAAGGTTTTGAGTGGCCTGTAAAGTGTTGATATGATGATAGATTCATTGTAACTTGTATAAGCGAAATGAAATATAAACTAAAATCACTCAAAATGAAAAAATCAAAAAAAATTAAGAATGTAACCTTTGTTTTTCGTTGTATTGTAATGGTTTTTGTGGTTGTAAATATGGCTGTTTTCCTAACCGGATGTACCGGAACTAAAGTTGCCGCTTTAGCTGATGCAGGATTGAAAAGAACAGAAACAGAATATGGATGGGGAGTATCCGGATTGGTAGGGCAACAACTTCCTGATGAAAAAACAACCGTTTATGGATTGGCAAGTTATCATAACTATTCATATACAGGAGGCCATGATAACTTGCTTCAATTGGGAATTCAGGGACGGCGCTCATTAGGCAATGAAGACAAATTTTGGGTTGCAGGCGAAGCAGCCTGGGTATATGATAAAAGCCTAAATGATTATCCTGAAATGGAAGATCCAACAGCACATGGATTTTCGGTTGGTGCTTTGGCTGGTTACAAATTACCCTGTCGGGTATTGGATTTGAGCGTTTTTTCAGGACTTGCATTTTTTCAATTTGGCGATTTTAAGGCCAATGGCGATGTGATTTACCCTAAAGGGAATAGTGTGCAGTTAAGGGTGGGATTAGAAGTTGCCTTGCCCCTTTTCGAATAATTTATGATTGTGGAAAAAAATAATTGCGGAAAAAAACGGGCACTTAAATAATATAGTACCCTACTAAAAATGAAAACATATTTCCCAGCACAGAGGCTAAAAGTAGAACTGAATATTTGTGCTTGAAGAACTTAATATAAATCAGCGATTCCACAATTATTACAATTATTTCACTTGTAAAAATAAAAACCGTTTTGTTGGTAACAAACATTGGAATAATAAACCAAACATAAGGCAAAGTTAGGATTGTTGACACAAGGCCAGCCAGAAGAATGGTTGAAACTGGTGTTTTAGTTTTGGAAAAAAACGGGAGGTTAAAAAATACAATTAAAATCAAGGTTTCTAAAAATATGGATTGTAGTAACGCTTTTAAAAAATCGAATTCGTAATCCATACATTTATCTGTGAATGATTATCTTTTTGGTTTGTATATTTTTTCCAAATCTAAAACGGACAAAATACAAACCTTCTGAAAATGTATTCTGCTTAAGATAAAGTGTTAGGTTTCGGGTGGTACCAGCTCTGTATTTGTAAAAACTGATTGTCTGAACCAAGAAATTGGTTGAACTTAATATTTCAACATCTACTTCACCAATATAGTTATTGGTTATTTTAAAGTTAAAATAATCTGTTGCAGGGTTGGGTGATATTATAATTTTTGATTCAAATTTAAATTCTCTTTGAGCTGATAATGCCATGCTGTATTGGTTTGCATTGCCCTGATATTCATACAAAACAATCAAATCGGGTTGCCCGTTTTCGAATATGGTTACTTCTTTCCATTTATGTAAAACAAAACTTGTATCTGTGAATCCAATAATTTCATAATAGCTATTTATATTTGAAATGGCTGTTGAGTCGTGGGCACACCCACCTGCACAGTCAATGGCGATGTTTGATTTAAAAGCATTTAAGTTAGCATTAAAATCGATGTTATTTATATCTTTTCCATCGAGGTGTTTTGTGTCAATTGCAAACAATCCCAGGTAATTAAATTTATACCCTTTATGGAGGCAACCATCAGGCTGTACAACATAGGCATAATTTTTATTTCCCATTGGCCTAACATAAGCTACAATCGAAACATTTTCGAATTGATCGGAATTGGTGATTTTTACACATCGATTTATGGGATGATGATTTTCGGGGATAACATCGCCTAAAGCAAAATAGGAAGTAGTCAATAATAGTAACAATATGCCGACTGCCTTTTTCATTTAGGAGGAATCTATTTTTTTTAAAATTAAGGAAGAAGTTTTAGTTTTCAAAATAAAAGGGAGAGTGAATTAATTGAAATTTTCCAGTTGACGATGTCTGGTATTAGGTTGTGCCGATTGAGTAAAACATTGTAAGCCATTTTTTGTTTGTAATTACTGTTGCTTCACAGTATCGTGTTGCGATTAACAAAATAACAAATATGATGAAAGGTGTTATAGTTTTACTTTTCCTGGTTTTCACAACGGCTAAGGTTAACGCTCAGTACAGAACGTATAAAAATAATTACGATGTGAAAAACTATTCTTTTAAAGAGGGAGATCGTTTTCAACCTGCAATGGCAGGAGTTTTGGCAATAATTCCAGGTGCCGGGCATGTATATGCCAATGAACCACTTCGGGGAGTTGCTTTTTTGGGTGGAATGAGTACTTCTCTGTTGATAACTACTGTAGGATTTGCAATTGGTTATGGAGGGAGTGATTTAGGGGCACCTATGATGATTGGAGGTGTTTTATCTTTTGTAGGAATTTATATCTGGAATTTTTTTGATGCTGTTAAGGTGGCGAAAATTCAAAATATGGCTTTTCGTGATTTGGGTGTTTCATTTAATTTCAAACCCTTTATAAATAATTCGAATAATCAACTTCAATCAAATTCGGCAGGCTTAAGTTTACAATTGAATTTTTGACTGGATGTTGCGGTTGTCAATCCGCAATTTTACAAGGCGGTTTCAAATGGCTTACCTATGAAAAGTTCCTTATATGCTCTTTGGCTTAATTTTTTTATTCCTATAAAATACTTTAGTGTCTTTAATTAATTTTGCTATCTTTAGACTCATTCTAAATAAAAAATCAAAAACCACATTCGTAAAAACTAAACTGATTAGTTTAAAAATTTTGAATTGAGACTCATTAATTGAGTTTTTAGGTGAATAAACAGAATAAATAAATTTAACTATAAATAGTTATTAAAATGGGATGTTATAATTCAGTAGTAATCAATGCCCCAGCCGAAGAGGTATGGGATGTTTTGAAAGATTTTCATGAATTGTCGTGGAGTAAAAATGTAGTTGAGAAAGTTGAGATTGTTGGAAATAAATCTTCCAATGAAATTGGCGCAAAAAGGGTAATAAATGATGCTTTTCAAGAAACTCTTTTGGCAATAGACAACGATGCAAAAAAGTTTCAGTATAGTATTGATGATGGACCTGGGCCGGTTTCGAAGGACAATGTTCAGGGATATGTTGGAGAAGTAACAGTATTTTCGGTATCTGAGAATAATTCATCTTTTGTATTATGGACCACAGAGTGGAAGTCGTCGGGAGAAGGCGGTGTTGCCGAAATGTGCAATCCTATTTACCATGCACTTTTACAAGATTTAAAAAGTCATTTTTCGTGAGTCAAAGTTTGCAATTATAAAAATATTATTAATTGTTGATAATTGTTTTCTTTTGTCTATGAAGAAATCTTTTCCAAAGTTTTAAACTTTGGAAAAGATTTGAAACAACGCCTCACCTACAAAAAAAGCCCCGGATTCCTCCGAGGCTCGTATATTTTTTCTTACTACTTTTTACTTACGACTTCCTATTTTTACTCTCAAACCAATTCCACCAATAAATTTTCACCGGTTTTAGTAACCGAAGCCACTTTGTTTTTAGTAAGCCCTTTAATGGATTTGTCCCACTTTTTATTGCTAAGCCCCGATTGTGTTTTTAAATCGTCTAATCCAATTGGTGAATTGGTTTTTAGAATCTCAAAAACCATTTTTTCATCCTCGGTTAATTCAACCTGTACTTTTTTAATTTCAGGTTTCATTTGTGGGAAAAATAATACATCCTGAATCGATGAGCTGTTGGTCATAAACATAGTGAGGCGGTCGATACCCATTCCCATACCTGATGTTGGAGGCATGCCATATTCCAATGCTTTCAGGAAATCCTGGTCGATAAACATGGCCTCGTCGTCACCTTTTGCCGATAATTTCATTTGTTCTTCAAACCGTTCGCGTTGGTCAATGGGATCGTTGAGTTCAGAATAGGCATTTGCCAACTCTTTGCCGTTAACCATCAATTCAAACCGTTCGGTAACACCCGGTGTGCTGCGGTGTTTTTTAGTCAATGGCGACATTTCAACCGGATAATCTGTTATAAATGTTGGTTGAATGTATGTATGTTCGCATTTTTCACCAAAAATTTCATCAATGAGTTTTCCTTTTCCCATTGAAGGATCGGTTTCAATTTCCAGTTTATTGCAAATTTCGCGTAATTCAGCTTCTGATTTTCCGGCAATATCAAAACCGGTATGTTCTTTAATGGCTCCTGCCATTGTTACCCTTGGGTAAGGAGTTTTAAAATCGATGAGGTTTTCACCCACCTGAACTTTAGTAGTTCCGTGTAATGCCATAGCCACACGCTCACAAATTTCTTCAGTGAATCCCATCATCCATATGTAGTCTTTGTAGGCAACATAAATTTCCATGACAGTAAACTCTGGGTTATGAGTTCGGTCCATTCCTTCGTTACGGAAATCTTTTCCAAATTCATAAACACCTTCAAATCCACCAACAATTAATCTTTTAAGGTACAGTTCGTTGGCAATTCGCAGGTACAGCGGCATATTCAGCGAATTATGATGTGTAATAAATGGCCTGGCTGTTGCTCCACCCGGTATAGGCTGTAAAATGGGAGTTTCAACTTCAAAATAGCCATATTCATTAAACATGGCCCGCATGGTATTTACTATTTTTGTCCGTTTAATAAAAACGTCTTTTACATGCGGATTAACAATCAAGTCGATATAACGCTGACGGTAACGTTGTTCGGGGTCGGTAAAAGCGTCGTATGTTTTGCCTTCTTTTTCCTTAACAATTGGCAGTGGCCGTAACGATTTACTTAATACCGTTAATTCTTTAACATGGATAGAGATTTCACCCATTTGGGTAATAAAAACAAACCCTTTAACGCCAATAATATCGCCAATATCAAGTAGTTTTTTAAATACTTCGTTGTATATTAATTTGTCTTCTCCGGGGCAAATTTCATCCCTGTTGAGGTATAACTGAATTTTTCCTTCGTGGTCCTGAATTTCAGCAAACGATGCTTTCCCCATTATCCGGCGGCTCATTAACCTACCTGCCAGGCATATATCCTGAAAATTATTGCTATCAGCGTTATATGCCTTTTTTATTTCTTTGGTATTGGTATTTACATCATATTGCTCAGCAGGGTATGGTTCTATCCCTGCTTCGCGAAGTTTTTGTAATGAATTCCTTCTTATTATTTCCTGTTCACTTAACTCAGCTGTGCTCATTTGCCCAATTTTGTATTTATTTTTTGCAAAGATAGAAAAAGAAAAAAAAGTGGAAGGCTAATTTCCTATTACGTGTAAAATTAGTGTAAAAACATAAGAAAAGGCTGTATGTAACAGGTAACAATTGGATTAAAGCTGGTGTTAATAAGTAATGTTAAGTATAATTTGGTTTGTTATTATTAAAGAGTGCAATTTAGTATATTTAGCTTACTTTTGATGTCCGGTAATTTATCAAATATTTAGGTGGAATGGAAAGAAATTGGAAAATGAAATCACATGGTGATAGTAATGATGTCAAACATCTTTCGGCTGCTTTAAATGTTGAGATGTCCATTGCTAATCTACTTGTGCAGAGGGGGATAAAAACCTTTTCTGAAGCAAAAGCTTTTTTCCGTCCCCGGTTATCCGACCTCCACGATCCATACCTAATGAAGGACATGGATAAGGCTGTGGCACGTCTTGAAATAGCCATTAAAAATCAGGAGAAAGTTTTGATTTATGGCGATTACGATGTTGACGGTACTACCTCGGTGGCTCTTATGTATATGTTCTTAAAAAACCGTCTTAAAGAGCTCGATTTTTATATTCCTGACAGATATTCGGAAGGGTATGGTATATCGCCCAAAAGTATCGATTATGCCATCGAAGAAAATGTTACATTGGTGATTGTGCTTGATTGTGGAATAAAAGCCATTGAAAAAATTAAGAATGCAAAAGACCGCGGCCTTGATTATATTATTTGCGACCATCATAATCCTGACGATCAAATACCGGATGCTGTAGCAGTTCTCGATCCCAAGCGTCCCGATTGTGATTACCCGTTTAAAGAATTATCGGGGTGCGGTGTGGGTTTTAAATTTGCTCAGGGTTACTGCCAAAATAATGACATTCCTCTTAACGAGGTATATGACCTGTTGGACCTTGTTGTGGTAAGTATCGCTTCTGACATTGTTCCGGTAATTGGAGAGAACAGGGTACTGGCGCATTATGGGCTAAAAAAATTAAACTCGGACCCAAGCAGGGGATTAAAAACGATTATTAATTATTCGGGATTACGGGGCGAAGAAATTACTATTAGTGACATTGTATTTAAAATTGGGCCACGGTTAAATGCTTCAGGAAGAATAGAGCATGGTAAAAAATCGGTGGAAATTTTAGTTGTTGAGGAAGAAGCTGAAGCCATTGAATTGGGTGATGAAATAAATTCGTTTAATGAAATAAGGAAAACGCTTGACAGGGATATTACCCAGGAAGCTTTGGATATGATTCAGAACAACGACTATTACCTTCAGAAAAAAAGTACTGTTTTATATAGCCGCGATTGGCACAAGGGAGTTGTTGGTATTGTTGCTTCAAGGCTAACTGAATATTATTACCGCCCAACTGTTATTTTAACCGAATCGAATGGCATGGCTACTGGATCGGCCCGGTCGGTGAAAGATTTTGATTTGTATGAAGCAGTGGGGTCATGCAGCGATTTGTTGGAATCATATGGAGGGCATATGTATGCTGCAGGATTAACAATGAAAATTGAAAATATTCCCGCTTTTGCCGAAAGGTTTGAGGAAATTGTTGCCAATGGATTAACTGAAGCGCAACGAATACATTCAATTGATATTGACGCCAAAATAATGCTTAATCTTATTACTCCTAAATTTTATCGGGTTTTAAAACAATTTGCACCTTTTGGCCCTCATAACATGCTTCCTGTTTTTTTAACCGAAGATGTTCTTGACGCAGGATCAAGCCGTTTGGTTGGGAAAAATGAAGAACACATTAAACTCGATTTGGTAGAACCGGACTTTAATTCAGGAATATTTGCGGCCATTGCTTTTAATCATTCCGATAAATTTGACATTGTTACTTCTGGCCTCCCTTTTGATATTTGTTATTCGATAGTTGAAAATGAATTCAGGGGAAAAACAAACCTTCAATTGTACATTCGCGATATTCGCAGTAAAATGTAGCCGATTATCATCGGCGAAGTTTAAATAAGTTTAGATTTTTAAGATCACCAAGCGACGAAACTACTGTAGTATTTGTTGTTTTGAGTCGCGCCGCTGATTGATGCCCATCAGCAATTAAAATACATTTTATGCCTAATTCCTGTGCAACTTCGTAATCATGAATGGTATCACCAATAATGCATGTTTCTTTTTGAAGAATATTTTTTGATTTCATAAGCTGAATTCCAACCTCAACTTTTGAATGTGCATAGTGGTTATTAAGCCCATGTATCGATTCAAAATAGGTAAGTAAATTCTGGTGAAGGACGGTCTCATCTAATTTATCCTGTTTCATTGCCGACAGTATAAACTGGCGTATTCCAACAGATTTAAAATATTCGAGAAATGGAATGGCTCCAGGGTGCAAATGGTAATTGTTTACACGGGCATTGTATTGGTTTATGAATTCACTAGCAGGGATAGAAAAATTTTCTTTTGAAAAATCAAAACCAGCAGCCTGGTAATAATCTTTAACAGGAAATGAAAAAACCTCCTTATACCTTTTTTTATCAAGGCAAGGGAGGTTTCTTTTTTTTAGTAAAACATTAATGGTTTGAACGCATAAATCAATGTCGTTCAATAATGTACCGTTCCAATCCCAAATTATAGTTCGGATACACATTCAAGGGCCTTTACTTTTACAGCCTCAGCATTCAGTACCGGATTGGCATAAAGTTTCAAGAACATATCGGTAACTGTTTGCTCATCGCCACCGATGTTTGCCTGTGCCTCAATTAAAAGCAATTCGAAAGCAGCTTTTTGTTCCTGATTATAATGTTTTTTGTATTTTTTGTTGCCAGCAAGCATGTCCATGGCAACGTAATTATTGGGCCATAGTTTAAATTCGCTGTGTATGTGGTTATCAATTAAATTGGCAGCCAATGGAATAAGGTCGTTTGCCCTTTGGGTAATATCGAGTTTGTTTATTTCGGCAGTAATTGGTTCGGCAAAAGAAAAATGAATGCGACCTTTGTTATTTTGCATTCCCCGTGCCATACTTTTCATGTCGTCCTTGCTCCTTTTTTTATACTCGTTTTGTTCCTTCTTAATTAATTCCTTAATTTTTGAAACACCACAGGGTTCAATCTCATACGAAATAGAAACAGGTACAATGTTAAGCTCAGAAAAACCTTCAGCGAAATTGTTGCTATTACTCATATTGAGCATTTTAAGAAGGCTCAGTTGTGTCTTGTCGTTGCCATCTTTTGTACGCCCTTCACGTTGGGCTAACCATACCGACTTGTTGTTTATTGTAATAGAATCGCGAATAAAACTGGATACTTTTTGCGATGCCTCCAATAATTCCCTAACAGCAATATCTCGTTTTACAATAAAACTCCTGTTTAGTTTTACTGCATGAGTAATCCAGTCTAAAATCAGCAAGTTACTACCAATAGCTATTTGTGTGGCATTCATGCCGTTTTGCACCAATAGGTAATTTAATAAAGCTGAGTCGAGGATAATATCGCGGTGATTTGAAATAAACAGGTACGATTTATTTTTTTTGAGGTTGTTTAGCCCACTAACAGTTAATCCATCCGATGATGTTTTTAATACCATTTCCAACAAATCAACAATAAACGATTCCTGAAGTTGTTTAATGGTTCGAACAGCCGATAAATTTTGTTTGACTACTGCTACTGTTTCGGGTGTTTTAAAAAGGACTAAAAGAACTCTGTCGAATACCGGGTCGTTTAATAGAAGTTGAATTTTTTCTTTGACTTCGTCATTTCTATAGGGCCTGATATCGTCGTAATTATAATTTTCTTCCATTCAGAATTTTTTATAACAAAGCGCAAATTAACGAAATAATGTCTTAAAACTTCAACCTTATTTGAAATTTAACTTCTGTTAAGGTTTTTTTAGACGCAGTGCTTGGTGTTGTGGAAGTAGTATTATTTGCAGTAAATGAGGTGTTTGCGATTTTTAAAGATGTTACAAAATTGTTAAAAATTTTATATTTTATATTAATATAAGTTTTAAAGCCTTTGCCATAATATGCCGGAATTGAGTAGTTATACAATAAATCATTTTCGTAGGCATAAATTCGGGTATTGTAGCCATCTGTATCAAATAATGCAAACCTAAAGTTTGCTGAAAATGGAATTTTTGCCGGATTATATATAAAATCCTGAAAAATAATTTTACCATTTTCTGTCCGATTAAAACCTGAATATTCAACCCGTGTTCGAAATGAATGAATTTCGGAAAGAGTGTATTGAATTTGGAAACGGAGATGTTTAGTATTAACTGTTTCGTTGATATACTTGTAGTCCAATTTTGTTTTTGTTTCTTTGTTTTCAGTTTTATACCTGATATAACACTGAATTTTTTTAGATGGTGTATAATCAAGCTGGACTAAATAGTCATTTCCACCTGCTGGTGCCATAGTTGTAAAATTAATCCAGGGGGAATGGTAATAGTCGGCATATGCCGAAAGTTTAAAATGTTGTACCGGTAGTAAACTAAGCCCAACATATATTCCATTTTCATTTATTGTTCCGGAGTTTTCAGAAAACGGATTGCCCCACAGAGAGTGATAATTTCTATCAAAATTCCGATATAACAGCGAAAGTGCCGCTCTGTCGTGAATATGGGCAATAAGTCCTTGAATAAATGCTTTCCCTGTTGATTTTGAAATTGCAGCTTCGCCAAAAAACTGATATTTATTTACGAAATATTGGTAATTGATTCCTATGTTAAGATTTTCAGTCCCTTCAAATTTGAACTGATTTGATGGAGATTTGGACCTCATATAGGGCAATCCAAATTTCTGATGTAAAACTGTTGCCCCAATTTTTATTCTGTTTTTTCTGAAATTCAGAATTATCCCTTTATTAATTTCAGTTATACTTTTTTCATCTTCGATTTCGGAAGCAGTTCGGTGGTACCCCGATGTTTGTTGGCTTGTAAAGTGAGTCGAGCTCGAATCAATGTTACTGTAAACAATATTGGCATCCATATTTTTCCGGGAATAAAACACTGTTAAATCCATATTTTTTATTCCAAACGTGGCACTTGAACCTCTGAAGAATTTATTTTCATTGGTCGAAGAATAAGGTTTTATCCCTGCATTTATTTTCGATGTGTTTATTACATCGTATGATTTTCGTGTTGGAAATCCTTGCCAAATTACCAATCCCTGTCCGGCTTTAACTGCATAATCGCCAATTACTATATTTTTTAAAAAGGAGTTAAAACGGAAGTTTAAATATCCTGAATAGTAATCAAAACCTGTATTGTTGGAGCCAGTAAAAAAAGCTTCGCCGGGATCTTTTTCAGCAGTTATCCCCGACGAAAAATCACCGTATTCCAATCGGTAACGTGTATATATTTTAGTTGGAGAACCTTCAAATCTTGGGGCTTCATTGTCTGTTTTTTGATAATCTTCAGAAGTTGGCCAATTTTGAATAGCACGTAGGAATAGCTGGTGCCTTGCAACCGCATGCATTTTTGTTTCAGTATCGGGAAGTTCACCGAAAAGTACAAAAGGCGATATTTTTTCAAGAATTGAACGGTCAAACCCATCTATGGTTTTTAATTCATATATTGTAAGTATTCTGCCAAATTTTTGCCTGTGCTCAATCAAGTTTAAAATTTGAGCTTCATTTAGCATGTGGAGTTTCCGGAAATCATCTTTTGTTGCTGCATTTATATTGAGCGGATTTTCAGCTAGTTCCTCCAGGTCATCAAGTATCAAACTATAATCGGCATCTCCTTCTAATTCTTCCGAAATTGATTCCATTATTGTTTCGATGGTGTTTGCTTTCTGTTGAAATTCCTGTGCCTGGTTTTGGAACCCAAATAAAAGGGCAAAAAGTAAAACGATATAGTATTTAGCATATGTCATTTTATGGTATAATAAATGGAGACGGAAGGCGACAGCCCCAGATTTCTAAAATAACTAAAGCCAAAATCGGTTGTTAGGTTTCCTGTTTTATAGCCCACTCCCGCACTGTAGTTAAACGGATTTTCTGTTACACCAATTCGGAAAACTAATTTTTCGATTACAGAAAATTCAGAGCCAACTCTAATAACTAGAGGATTGATTGTGTTTGTTTCACATTCGGCGCTAATTAAAAATATATTTGAAATATGGTAATTCCCCCCAATTCGGTATATCGCCGGTGTTTTTATTTTTCCGGAAAGTGTTGTAATACCTTGTTCCAAAGGATTAAAAACATGAGCTCCCAAATGGATGGTTGAAGTTGGGTGTAGAATTAATCCTCCTTCAAACGTAAAAAAAGATTTAGTGGCTTTGTTTTCAGGTAAAATGGAAGAGAAATAGTTGAACTGAATTCCTGCCGAAATTTTGGGTGAAAGTTTTTTTGCAAAAGCCAATCCTGCTTTGTTTTCTTTAAAAGTACCTGTTCCTATTTGTGAGAAACTTATACCAAAAACACCGGTTTTAGTTGGTAAAACAGTTGTAATTGCCATCAACGATAAATCTTTGAGCTGAAATCGTGATTCGTAAAAAATCCCGGTTGAAATGGTTTTGATTGATGTTAAACCAGCCTGGTTGTGAAAAGTGCCCCAAATATCGGATATTGAAATGGAAGCATGCGATAGTGCCACAGACCGGGCACCTGCCTTTGGGTTTTCAATCGTAAAACACTGTAGCGACATTACGAAAAAAAATAGTATGAGGGATACTTTCTTTTTCACGGGTTAATATTTTTAATGTTCTAATTTTAACTAGCCTACCGGTAAAGGCAGAAAAAACATCATATAAATAAAGCTCCTATTTTCAAAGTAATTATGATGGTCTTCAAGCAAAAAAAAACAGGTGAATGATACACCTGTTTACAATTTACGAAATTATTAAATATCAGTCAATTAATTTGTTTTGAATTTAAATTTAACTTTTGATAACTCTTCGTTGGCAGTTACAATTTTTTCTTTTAGGTTTTCTTTAAATTCGATTAGTTTTGCCATCAACATTTCATCGCCTACTGCCATCATTTGTACTGCAAGTATAGCAGCATTCCTTGCTCCATTTATGGCTACTGTTGCTACTGGAATTCCGGGAGGCATCTGCACAATTGCCAAAAGGGAATCAATTCCTCCTATGGTGGCATTAATGGGTACCCCTATTATTGGAAGAGGGGTCATAGCAGCAATTACTCCGGGCAGGTGTGCTGCCATTCCGGCTGCGGCAATAATTACTTTAATGCCTCTGTCTTTGGCCGACTTAGCAAATTTTTCAACCTCTTCGGGTGTCCGGTGCGCCGATAATGCGTTTATTTCAAAAGGTATTTCAAATTCTTCAAGGAGTTTTGCGGCACCTTCCATAACCGCAAGGTCGGAAGTGCTGCCCATAATTATACTTACTTTTGGTTTCATCTGCTTTTATTTTAATTTTTAATAGATTATTATTAGTAACTTATTTAATATGTGTATCTCAGCTTTTAAAAGGCCCGTTTTTGGTGTGGATTAAAAGAAAGTTTTTACTCGTATGTGTCTCAATTATTATATCATACACAGGTTACACTATCTTTTATATATTTAATTTTTGTCTCACCGATATGTTTTGTTAATTTGTACCCTTTATTGAGCGAAAATAAAGATATTTAGTTAGAAAAAATCATAAACGAAAATTAAATTGTAGAACGAATGAAGAGAGTAAAAATTCATGATAAGGAATTTGAATTGTTTATTCCATACGAAAAAATCAGGTCAGCTATTGAGGCGATTGCAGATAAGATGAATGAAGAGTTGGCTGGTAAAGAACCTTTATTTGTTTGTATTTTAAACGGTTCGTTTATGTTCGCTGCCGAATTATATAAACGAATCGATATTATTGAATCGGAGGTTACATTTGTAAAATTGGCTTCGTACAAAGGTGAAAAATCAACAGGTTCGGTAAAACAATTAATAGGTTTAAACGAGGATATCCGCGGGCGAACTGTTGTTGTATTAGAGGATATAATTGATTCCGGAATTACGATTGATAATATTATCAATCAATTGGAAGGTATGGAACCGGCTGAAATAAGAATTGCAACATTACTTTTAAAGCCGGATGCATTACAAATTGAAGTGAAAATAGATTATTTGGGAATAGAGATTCCAAATGATTTTATTGTGGGTTTTGGGTTGGATTATAATAGTAGGGGAAGAAATTTAATCGACATTTATTCTGTTATTAAATAAAACCGTAATTTATTATGCTAAATCTTGTTCTTTTTGGGCCTCCCGGTGCTGGTAAGGGTACGCAGGCTCAGTTTTTAATTGATTCTTTTAGTTTGATTCATCTTTCAACCGGCGATTTGCTTCGCAGTGAAATTGCTTCAGGTACAAAACTTGGGCTTGAAGCAAAAGGTTATATGGAAAAGGGTGAACTGGTTCCTGACTCAGTAGTGATTGGAATGATTAAAAATAAAATTGAGACCAATCAGGATGCCAATGGGTTTATTTTTGATGGTTTTCCGCGAACCGTTGAGCAGGCTGAGGCTCTTGATGTATTATTGAACGGTAATAATACACCAATTTCGGCCATGTTAAGCCTCGAGGTTGAAAAAGAAGAATTAATTAACAGGCTTCTCGAAAGAGGAAAAATGTCAGGAAGGGCCGATGACCAAAATAGTGACGTCATCGAAAACCGTATTAAAACATACAATGAAAAAACGTCTCCTTTGATTAACTATTTTAAAGCTCAGGAGAAACATTTTGGTATTAATGGTATGGGATCGATTGAAAACATTGCTAAAAGGCTTTTGGGTACAGTCGAAAAATTGTAGAAGAAATATATCAAATATAAATATGAGAGGTATAGTTTATACCTCTCGTTTATTTAAAGAAAAGTAAAGAAAAGAATGGCTGGATCAAATTTTATTGATTATGTAAAAATACATTGTGCCTCAGGAGATGGTGGGGCTGGTTCAGCTCATTTGCGGCGCGAGAAAAATTTCCCATTGGGAGGTCCTGATGGTGGTGATGGTGGCCGGGGTGGCCATATAATTTTGAGAGGAAATACTCAAATGTGGACATTACTTCATTTGAAATTTAAAAAACATATTCGTGCCTCTCATGGCGAATCCGGGGGGAAGTCACGTAGTTTTGGTGCCGATGGCGAAGATATATATATTGATGTGCCTTTGGGCACAATTGCCCGTGATGCTGAAACTCAGGAGATTTTGTTTGAGATTACTGCCCACGATGAAACTAAAATACTTGCAAAGGGTGGTAAGGGTGGATATGGAAACGACCATTTTAAAACTTCAACGCACCAAACACCTAGGTTTGCCCAACCAGGTATGGAAGGTGAAGAAGGGTGGAAAATCCTTGAATTAAAAGTACTTGCCGATGTTGGTTTGGTAGGTTTTCCAAGTGCCGGGAAATCAACTCTTTTATCGGTTGTTTCAGCTGCGAAACCCAAAATTGCCGCCTATCATTTTACTACACTTGTTCCTAATTTAGGAATTGTTGGACACCGTAGTAATCAATCTTTTGTAATGGCCGACATTCCCGGTATAATTGAGGGAGCACATGAAGGGAAAGGCCTTGGATTGAGGTTTTTAAGGCATATAGAGCGGAATTCAATGTTGTTGTTTATGGTGCCGGCCGATAGTAAAAACCATCTGAAAGAATATCAAATTCTTCTAAACGAATTGGAAAAGTATAATCCTGAATTATTGGATAAACAAAAGTTCCTGGTAATTTGTAAAGCCGATATGCTCGATGAGGAATTAATGGATGAGATCAGTGCCGAATTAAAAACCTTACCTCATATGTTTATTTCATCGGTTACAGGTTATAATATCGTTCAACTTAAAGATAAGATCTGGAATATCCTGAATAGTTAAATATAAATGGAATTTATACAGAAAATAGTAGAGTTAGATAAGGAGTTATTTCTTTATTTAAACAGTTTTCATAGTGAATTCTGCGATTATCTTATGTTTTTTATTACCAGGAAAGAAACCTGGATTCCATTGTATATTGTGGTCTTATTTTTTCTGATAAAAAATTTCAGGAAGAAAAGCATAGTTATTATTATAGCATTTGCACTTTTAATCCTTTTAAGCGATCAGCTTTCGGTATTAATTAAAGAAACAGTGCAACGCTTAAGGCCTGTTTATGAACCATCTATCGAACATTTGGTGCATAATTTTTTTAGAAAAGGCGGGCAACATGGTTTTATTTCATCGCATGCTACCAACATGTTTGCTATTTATACTTTTACAAAGTTATTTTTTCGCAATCGGTCCTACTCGATACTGTTTTTTATTTGGGCCTTAACTATTTCTTATTCACGAATTTATTTGGGTGTTCATTACCCTCTCGATATTTTAGGGGGTGCATTGTTGGGCATATTCCTTGGTTGGTTAATGCATAAACTTGTGATGTTTGTTGAGCTACATTTTTTAATAGGTAGTAATCCTAAAATTGCTCACGAAAAGCTCAAAGAGAGTCATTCGCGAACTATTTATATTGTAATTGTAATAATGATGGCAACAATGCTACTTATTTTAAGGAATTTATTTTATTACAATTTTTTATAAATGGCACTTACTAATCTCCAATTTTACACCCTACAAAAAACTGAAACAGAATCCAAAATTGAACTTTTAAGCAACCGTTTAAAATGGTATGCTTTGTATCGGTTTGTTTCGTTTGTTGGTATTTTTTTACCTGTGTTTTTATATTCTGCAATAAACTGGCTGGCTTTTAGTGTGTGTATGCTTTTTTTAATTGTTTTTTTATTTCTGGTTAAAAAAAATAGCCGACTTGAAAAACAAAAAAAATACCAGGAGGTGCTTAATAAACTTATTTCAGAAGAGATAAAAGCCCTTGACCATCAGTTTATACATTTCGAAAATGGCAACGAATTTATTGATCCGGATCATTATTTTTCGTACGATCTTGACCTGTTTGGAGAAGGTTCGCTGTTTCAATTTCTGAACCGGGCATCAACAGTGAGTGGTAAAAGCAAATTGGCAGTTTGGTTAAATAATCCTCTTGTAATAAAACAGGATATTTTAAACCGGCAGGAGGCTGTTCGTGAACTGTCGGGAAAAATAAAATGGCGACTTGATTTTTTAACTCAGGGGAAACTTTTTCATGAATCAGCCGAACAGGCCAAAGAGTTGTTGAATTGGTCTGCGATGGATTTAGAAATTAAACGTCCCAGGTTGTTAAAATTGCTGATTTGGTTTCTTCCATCCTTAACGGTTCTATCTGTTGTTCTTTCTTTTGTAGGAATTCCGGCTGCTTTTATTTGGTTGTTTGTTTTGTCGCAATGGGTTGTTTTTATTTTTAATTTGCCACAAATAAATCGGTATTTTAAATTTTTTGGCAAAAAATCGGAGCTGTTAAGCAAGTATATGCAGTTGCTTAATGTTATTGAGAAAGCGGATTTTAAGTCTGGTTATTTACAAAAAATACAAAATAAAATAGTACTTCCTCAAAAATCAAGCGAGGTGTTTAGTCAATTAAAAAGCCTTGTGAAAGAGTTTGAATACCGGCAAAACATGGTGGTTGGCGCGCTCTTAAATTCATTCCTTTTGTGGGATGTTAGGTGTGTTGTAAAATTGTGGATGTGGCACACGAAACACCATAAAAACCTGGCACAGTGGCTTATGGTTATTGCTGAGGTTGATGCCTTAATAAGCCTGGCAAATTATGCCGGCAACCACCCCGAATTTGTTTATCCCGAAATCGGTGAAGATGAATTTGTATTTAGCACCCAAAATTTGGGGCACCCTCTTTTAAAACCTATTAAACGTATTGCAAATAATTTTGAAATTTCAGGATGGTCAAAAGTGTCAATTATTACGGGTGCAAATATGGCAGGCAAAAGTACTTTCCTCCGGACAGTTGGGGTGAATCTTATTCTGGCAGGGATAGGAGTTCCTGTGTGTGCCACAAAAATGAAATTTACACCAATAGTTTTATATACCAATATGCGCACCACCGATTCGCTCTTAAAAGATGAATCGTACTTTTTTGCTGAATTAAAACGGTTAAAAGGTGTGTTGGATAGATTGAGGAATGGTGAAGCTATTTTTGTTATTTTAGACGAAATGCTAAAAGGGACCAATTCCATTGATAAATTAAATGGCTCGCGAGAAATTATCCGAAAACTGGTGGAGCTTACATCAGTTACCTTAATAGCCACGCACGATTTAAAATTAAGCGAAATGGAACAGGAATTCCCCGATAAGGTATCAAATAAGTGTTTCGAAATAAAAATAGAAAATGAAGAATTGGTTTTTGATTACAAGCTTTCCGATGGTGTGACTCAAACCATGAATGCCACTTTTTTGATGAAAAAAATGGGGATTATTTGATTTAACCTCCTACGGTAAGAGTTTTGGGCGAGTAAAGGTTAATCATAGTTGTTTTTTCACACTTTTGCCTTTTGGCATTTTCCTAAAAGCGACATATTAAAAATGAATTAATAGAGAATCAGGCAGTTTGTTTTACAGAAAAAACAAGCATTATAAACCTGTGATTATCTCTTATTCTGTTGATATTCAAATCATGTGATTTTTTTTGAATTGGCTCTGTTTAAAGATGGTTGTTATTAATAGTTTTCAACTATTTGATGTTAGTTACTGATGCCTTTAATCTACGTAAAACCTTCATTGTTTTAATTATATTTGTTGCAAATTAAGGATATATGACTGCAAATTACGATGAAGGGACTATCAAGACGCTTGATTGGCAGGAGCACATCAGGAGGCGCCCTGGTATGTATATTGGGAAGTTGGGTGATGGTTCGTCGGCTGATGATGGAATTTATGTGTTGTTGAAAGAAGTGCTCGATAACTCCATTGATGAGTACATGATGGGGTTTGGAAAAAAAATTACAGTCAACATCGATGAGGAAATAGTCTCTATAAGGGACTATGGACGTGGAATTCCTCTGGGAAAACTGGTCGATGTAGTAAGTAAAATGAACACCGGTGCCAAATACGATTCTAAAGTATTTAAAAAGTCGGTGGGATTAAACGGTGTTGGTATCAAAGCGGTGAATGCCCTTTCAACCGATTTTACCATTCGGGCTATACGCGAAGGTGTAGCCAAAGAAGTTTTGTTTCACCAGGGAGTTAAAGCTTCCGAAAAAGATTTAAAAGGGCTTGATGAAGAAAATGGTACCGAAGTTATTTTTCGGCCCGATAAATCATTGTTTAAAAATTTTCATTACATCAGCGATTATGTAGTGAACATGTTAAAAAATTACACCTTTCTGAATGCCGGATTGGTGATTGAGTTTAACGGCGAAAAGTATATCTCGAAAAATGGATTGCGTGATTTGTTAACTGAAAATATCGACCATGAGCCTTTGTATCCGATTATTCACCTTCGAGGCGACGATATTGAAGTTGCTATTACCCATGGTAACCAATATGGCGAAGATTATTATTCGTTTGTGAATGGTCAGCATACCACTCAGGGAGGGACTCATCTGCAGGCTTTCCGTGAGGTATTGGTTAAAACCATCCGCGATTATTATAAAAAAGATTTTGATCCCTCTGATATACGGGCTTCTATTGTGGCGGCAATTAGCATAAAAGTAGAAGAGCCGGTTTTTGAGTCCCAGACAAAAACAAAACTGGGTTCAAAAGATATTGGCCCCGAAGGGCCTTCTGTTCGTATGCATGTAGGGAATTTTCTGCAAAAAGAACTGGATAACTTCCTGCATAAAAATGCCGAGATTTCGGAAATGCTTTTGCGTCGAATTCAGGAATCGGAACGTGAGCGAAAAGCCATTTCAGGAATTAAAAAACTGGCTAAACAACGGGCAAAAAAAACCAGCCTTCATAATAAAAAATTACGCGATTGCCGTGTAAATTATAACAGCAACCACAAACAGAAAGACGACTCCAGTATTTTCATTACCGAGGGAGATTCGGCCAGTGGGTCAATCACAAAGTCGCGCGATGTAAATACGCAGGCGGTTTTTAGTTTAAAAGGGAAACCACTAAA
>CAXXYG010000005.1:0-126331 GCA_963666575.2 Prolixibacteraceae bacterium | reverse complement strand
GTAGGGGTGCCACAGTTGTCCGCTTCATCGGCCACCACGGTTATATCCGCTGCCGGCAGGTCGGTGATACACTCAATTGTTACAGGCGTTGGGTTGGACGCTGTAGGTGGAGTTACATCATCGACGGTGATTGTTTGTGTGACGTTAATGCTGTTGCCACACGAGTCCGTTACCGAGTAAGTCCGTGTAATCACCTCGGGGCAAGAGTTGCCGTCCGACACATCCGATACAAAAGCAACAGTTGGCGTACCACAGTTATCTGCTTCATCGGTGACCACTGTAATATCCGCAGCAGGTAAATCGGTAATACACTCAATTGTTACTGCAGCCGGGTTGGAAGCAGTAGGCGGAGTAATATCGTTAATGGTTATTGTTTGTGTGACGTTAATGCTGTTACCACACGAGTCAGTAACGGAGTAAGTCCGTGTAATCACTTCGGGGCATGAGTTGCCGTCGGACAGATCCGATACAAAAGCAACAGTTGGCGTACCACAGTTATCCGCTTCATCGGTGACCACTGTAATATCTGGAGCCGGCAGGTCGGTAATACACTCAATTGTTACTGCAGCCGGGTTGGAAGCAGTAGGCGGAGTAATATCGTTAATGGTTATTGTTTGTGTGACGTTAATGCTGTTACCACACGAGTCAGTAACGGAGTAAGTCCGTGTAATCACCTCGGGGCATGAGTTGCCGTCGGACAGATCCGATACAAAAGCAACAGTTGGCGTACCACAGTTATCTGCTTCATCGGTGACCACTGTAATATCCGCAGCCGGCACATCATCCACACTTCACTCCACATTCACTGCTGCCGGGTTACTGGCTGTTGGGTTGGTTACATCATCGATGGTGATTGTTTGTGTGACGTTAATGCTGTTTCCACACGAGTCAGTAACGGAGTAAGTCCGTGTAATCACTTCGGGGCATGAGTTGCCGTCGGACAGATCCGATACAAAAGCTACGGTTGGCGTACCACAGTTATCCGCTTCATCGGTGACCACTGTAATATCTGGAGCCGGCACATCATCCACACACTCCACATTCACTGCTGCCGGGTTACTGGCTGTTGGGTTGGTTACATCATCGATGGTGATTGTTTGTGTGACGTTAATGCTGTTACCACAGGAGTCAGTAACGGAGTAAGTCCGTGTAATCACCTCGGGGCATGAGTTGCCGTCGGACAGATCCGATACAAAAGCAACAGTTGGCGTACCACAGTTATCTGCTTCATCGGTGACCACTGTAATATCCGCAGCCGGCACATCATCCACACACTCCACATTCACTGCTGCCGGGTTACTGGCTGTTGGGTTGGTTACATCATCGATGGTGATTGTTTGTGTGACGTTAATGCTGTTACCACAGGAGTCAGTAACGGAGTAAGTGCGTGTAATCACCTCGGGGCATGAGTTGCCGTCGGACAGATCCGATACAAAAGCAACAGTCGGCGTACCACAGTTATCCGCTTCATCGGTGACCACTGTAATATCCGCAGTCGGCACATCATCCACACACTCCACATTCACTGCTGCCGGGTTACTGGCTGTAGGTGGAGTTACATCATCGACGGTGATTGTTTGGGTGACGTTAATGCTGTTGCCACAGGAGTCCGTTACCGAGTAAGTCCGTGTAATCACCTCGGGGCATGAGTTTCCATCGGACAGATCCGATACAAAAGCAACAGTCGGCGTACCACAGTTATCTGCTTCATCGGCCACCACTGTAATATCCGCAGCCGGCACATCATCCACACACTCCACATTCACTGCTGCCGGGTTACTGGCTGTAGGTGGAGTTACATCATCGATGGTGATTGTTTGTGTGACGTTAATGCTGTTACCACACGAGTCAGTAACGGAGTAAGTCCGTGTAATCACCTCGGGGCATGAGTTTCCGTCGGACAGATCCGATACAAAAGCAACGGTAGGCGTACCACAGTTATCTGCTTCATCGGCCACCACTGTAATATCCGCAGCTGGTAAATCGGTAATACACTCAATTGTTACCGGCGTTGGGTTACTGGCTGTAGGTGGAGTTACATCATCGACGGTGATTGTTTGGGTGACGTTAATGCTGTTGCCACAGGAGTCCGTCACCGAGTAAGTCCGTGTAATTACCTCGGGGCATGAGTTGCCGTCGGACAGATCCGAAACAAAAGCAACAGTTGGCGTACCACAGTTATCCGCTTCATCGGTGACCACTGTAATATCTGGAGCCGGTAAATCGGTTATACATTGAATTGTTACCGGCGTTGGGTTACTGGCTGTTGGGTTGGTTACATCATTGATGGTTATTACCTGCGTAACAGTAGTAGAATTATCACAATCGTCAGTATATGTCCATTCTCTTGTAATAATTTTGGGGCAAGTTGTGCCATTATCAACGTCTGAACTGGTAACGGTTCCCGTTCCATCACAATTGTCCGTCCAGGTAAGATCAACCGGAGCAGGAAGATCTGCAATACATTCGATGGTAATATCAACGGGAGGAGTTTCAAAAACAGGTACAGTTGTATCAATAATTGTAATAACCTGGTCGCACTGACTTAGGTTTCCACAAGAATCCTGAATAATATAGGTTCGTGTAACGGTTTCTGGGCAAATATCAAGGTTTGAAGTTTCAAGAACAGCATAGCTGCCGTTTATAATTCCACAATTGTCGGAAACTGAACCTCCGGCAAGGTTAAAATCAAATAAAGTATATTGTAATGGTGGCAGGTCATCGGTACATTGAATAGTGGCTCCGGCAGGGCAGTTGATTACAGGGGGTGTAACATCGTCGATGGTAATTGTTTGAATACATGAACCTTTGTTGCCGCATGAATCCTGAATTGAATAAGTTCTTGTTATGGTTGTTGGACACGAGCCTAAAGATGTTTGAGTCACTTCAAAAGTTGAAGCATCAATACCACAGTTGTCAGTGGCTGACCCTCCTGCTGAAACAAATGATGCCCAATCGGCATATGGTGCAGGAACATCGGTTACACATTCATAACTTAAACCAGTAGGGCAAGTTATTTCCGGAGGAGTAATATCTTCAACTGTTATTGTTTGAGCACATGAATTTGAATTTCCACATGAATCCTGAATTGAATAGGTTCTGGTTATTACTATAGGGCATGAGCCAACTGCTGATTCAACCACTGTTAATGTGCTCGGATCGATGCCGCAATTGTCAGATGCTGAACCTCCTGCAGCAACATAGGCTGCAAAATTAGCATAAGGAGCTGGTACATCTGCCAAACATTCAAACGTAAAATTTGGTGGACAATTTATTTCGGGGGAGTAACATCTTCAATAGTAATAGTTTGAATACATTGGGCTGTATTGTTACACGAATCGATGGCTACAAATGTGCGTTGAATAACTATTGGGTTACTGCCGGTTTGAACATCGGTATAAGTAATTGTTTCAACTCCACAATTATCGCTGGAGCTTCCGTTTGCAGTGGTTAATTGTGCTGTTGAAATGGTAACTGATGAAGTTGAATAAGCTAATGTTGTAAATGATAATACCTGATCAGTTGACCAGCCTTCATAAGATGTGTCAGGCGGGCAGCTAATTACCGGATCAGTAATATCGTCGATTGTAATTGTTTGAGTACAGGTGGCAGAATTTCCGCAATCATCGGTTGCACGGTATGTTCTTGTTATAACTTCGGGACAGGTATTTCCATCAGAAACATCGCTTACAAATACTTTGGTTACAATTCCACACAGATCAGTAGCTGTAACAGCAGAAGTATCAGGAGAAGGAATATCAGCCCTACATTCAACTGTAACATTAGCTGGACAAGTGATTGATGGGTTTGTATTATCTGTAACAGTAACAGTTTGAGTATGAGAAACAGCGTTGCTACAATCATCGGTGGCGGTCCACGTCCATTCAAGTGTATATTCCCCTGAACATGCACCGTCAATTTTAACTTCAGCAAACGATACAGTTGCATTGTTGCAATTATCGGTAGCTGTTAAGGTTGCAGGTGTTGGTATTGCACTACATTCAGCAGTTATATCAGATGGTAGGGCCTCAACAAATACAGGTGCTGTTGTGTCCTGGACGGTAATGGTTTGTGTTAGAGAAGTTGTTAAATTACAATCATCGGTGGCTGACCATGTACGTTGAATGGTATAAGTACATCCACTTCCTATAATATTTTGACTATAGGTTACCGGAACATCAGGATCACAATTATCGTTAGCCGTTACGGTAGGTGGATCAGGAATAGCATCACAATCAACAGTTACATCATTGGGAACACCAATTAATTCAGGCGCAATAAAATCACCAACAGTTACTTCCTGGGTAGCTACTGTTTGATTTCCGCATCCATCAATTGCTGTCCATGTGCGAATAAGTTGGTAATTGTCATCGCAGAAACCGTCAATTTTTTGTTCTGTTTGAGTAAAACTAAAATCACAATTGTCAGTAGCGTAAGGAATATTTGTAGGGTCAAACAGTGTTACTACATCAATGTCATCAATTAAGTTTCCTTCTAAAATACTGGCAGAACTTCCCTGAACAGCCCTGAATATAAATTTTGTTGAAGATTGCCCTACCGGAATTGGGTAATCAATTAAATGGTAAGTCCAGGTTGACATCTGAGTTTGAGTAAATGGCCCAAAAGTTGTATAGGTGCTCTCCGGAAGGGTTGCATCACCAATCAGTACCACCATTATATCCGGAGAGGTATTATTTGGTTTGCTTCTTTTTGCGTGAGCAAAAGTGATATTTATTGACGTTGTTGGAACAGTACAAAATACCTGAAACAGGTCAGAGTTTTGATGAGCATTTAATTCAGCATGTTGTAATCCTTCTGCCGAATTAATATTATCAAAACCTGAAGGATGTAGTTCAATCCTATTATCAGTTGCTGTTGTTTCCCAACCGGGAACACCATCTTCATGCCAATAAATCCAATTCCCAAAACCTCCCCATGATATAAAATAAGGTTCACTCCACGATGTGGGTGTTTGAACAGGTTCTTCAAATCCACCATTTAAGAAGGATTGGATACAATCAGAACAAGGGAAATTAACATTGGCTGGTACATCGTGAATAACCGGAGCTTGTGTGTCAGTAACATTTAAAGTATGAACGCAAGTTGAAGTGTTTCCACAATCATCAGCAATTTGATATGTTCTGGAAATTGTTTTTGGACAGGAGGATGAACTGGTTGTTTCATTTATAAGTGTAAAAGAACCGGCATTTATTCCACAATCGTCGGAAACACTACCTCCTGCAGTTTGAAATTGAGCCAGCGTTGTAAAAGCAGCCGGAATATTGATATTACATTCGATATTACTTGTTGGTGGACATGTTATTTCCGGATCGACATTATCAATAACGGTTATTGTTTGGGCATGATTGGTTGTGTTTCCGCAATCATCGGTTGCAACCCACCTGTAAACAATAGTGTACCCGTTACAATTATCAACAGTAAAAGCATCGGTCGAAGAAGTGACTGTTGTTGAGCCACAATTATCGGAAGCTGTAAGGGTGGCAATTGTTGGAATGGTTGAACAACTTACTGTTACATCGGCAGGTAGGGCTTCATTAAATGTCGGGTCAACATTATCGTTAATAAAAATATTTTGGGTAATATCAGCTGTGTTTCCACATACATCGGTTAACCGGTAGGTTCTTATAACAGTTCCGGAACATCCCGGGTCAGCACCATCACTTACAAAAGAAACCGTAACTGCACCACCGCAATTATCAGTTTCGCCGGTTACATCGTTTATATTTTGAGCAGTGATATCAGTATAACAAGCAAATGGCCCTAAATCAGGAAGTGCATCAGCTGTTGGGGCAATATTATCATTAATAAGAATATTTTGATTAATATCGGCAGTGTTGCCACAGTCGTCTGTTAATCTGTATGTTCTGACAATAGTGCCTGAGCATCCCGGGTCTCCGGTATCTCCAACAAAGGTGACAGTAACTGTTCCTCCACAATTATCGGCTTCGTTTAAAACAACATTTATATCAGCTGCCGGAATGACTGAACATTCAAATGGGCCAAGGTCGGGCAGGGCATCGGCAGTTGGTGGAGTTGTGTCGTTAATGGTAATATTTTGAGTAATGTCAGCAAAGTTGCCACACACATCGGTAAGGCGGTAGGTTCTGACAATTGTTTCAGAACAACCGGCACCTCCGGTATCTCCAATATATGAAACAGTTACAGCGCCGCCGCAATTATCAGTTTGTCCAGTAACAACGGTGATATCAGAAGCCGGAATTTCTGAAAAACAATTGTAAGGGCCGAGAGGTGGAAGTGCATCAGCCGTTGGGGCAGTTTGGTCATTAATTACAATAAATTGAACACATGTAGCTGGATTACCACACAGGTCTTCAATTTGATAGGTCCGTGAAATTGTTTCGGGGCATGTGTTTCCATCACTTACATCGCTGATAAACGTAAAACTTGCTTGATTAATTCCACAATTATCGGTTGCTGTACCTCCGGCTGTTGTAAAGGCTGCCCAATCAGCATATACTTCAGGAATGTCGCCTGCACATTCGATTGTTATAATTGAAGGACATGATATGGAAGGGATTATATTATCGTCAACAATAATGATTTGAGTGCAGGTAGCAATATTTCCACATAAATCAGAAATTTCATAAGTGCGGGTAACAGTTTCGGGGCATGAGTTGTTGTCGCTTGTTTCAGAAACCAACCTGAATGATGTTTGATCAATTTCGCAATTATCAGTTGAGCTTCCTCCAGCAGCAGCAAATGCCGCATAATTTGCATAAGCAGGTTGTTCCGAAATATTACATACTGCTGAAATGATGGAGGGCATGTAAGTGTTGGATTTATTACATCATCGATGGTTATTTCTTGTGTACAGGTTGCAGTATTTCCACATACATCAGCTATTTGGTAGGTTCGGGTAACGGTTTTCGGGCAAGTTGCCCCATCTTCAGTTTCACTTAATAAAGTGAATGAACTTTCATTAATACTACAATTATCAGTAATTGTTCCTCCTGCTGTGATAAATTCTGCATAAGAAGTATAAGCTGGTGTACCTACAGCACAAGCATCAGAAAGATTTGCCGGACATGTAATAACCGGATCTTCAGTGTCGTTTACAGTGATTGTTTGAGTTGTGGTTACTGTATTGCCACAAAGGTCAGCAATACGGTAAGTCCTTGTAACTATTTCGGGGCATGTGTTGCCGTCGCTGACATCACCAACATGTGTAAACGATGCCACATCAATGGCGCAATTATCGCTTGTATCTCCCCCTGCAGCTATAAATGCTGCCAGGTTTGAATAGGCAGGTTGCTCTGATATGTTACATGAAGCAGTCAGGTTTGCAGGTGCAGTTAAGGTTGGAGCAATCTGATCGTCAATTGTAATTAACTGAGTACAAGTGGTTATGTTGTCACAAAAATCAGTGATTTGATACGTACGTGTTACAACTTCAGGACAGGTATTATTATCACTTACATCGCTGACGAATGCAAAAGATGTGGCATTTATACCGCAATTATCGTTGGCGCTCCCCCCGGCTGTTATAAATTCGATATATCCCGCATAAGGTGTTTGTTCCGCAATGTCACAAACTGCTGTTAATGCCGGAGGGCAATTTATGGACGGAGTTGATGTTTCATTTATGGAAATTGTTTGTGTACATTGAGCTGAATTTCCACAAACATCTTCAATTTCGTAAACTCTTGTTACAATTTCGGGGCAAGAATTACCATCACTTACTTCGCTCACAAGATTAAAGCTACTAGCATTAATTGCACAATTGTCGGAAACTATCCCACCTGCCGATTGAAAGGATGCAAGAGTTGTATGTGCAGGGCTTTCAAGGATATTACATACCAGATTAAGTGCCGTGGGGCATGAAATTGTTGGATCTACATTATCGGTAACAGTTATTGTTTGAGTATGAGTTGCATTATTTCCACAATCGTCGGTTAATGTCCAGGTCCTGATAATGGTGCCAGTACCGTTACATCCAGTTAATCCGGAAACATCATCAGTATAAGTGGCTTCCGGTGCTGAACTACAAGCATCAGCTTCGTTTGTAACGTCGCCTGTTAATGTGAGGTTATCAGGATCTTGTTCACAACTGATGGTTAGGTTTGCGGGTTGTGTAAAAGTTGGGTCTGTAGTATCTTCAATGGTAAATGTAGCGGTTGTGGTTGAATTATTTCCACATTCATCAGTAGCTGTAAAAATAACAGTTGCATTTCCTGTTGCTCCACAATCGTCGGAAAGGCTGGAAAAATTATTTGACCAGGTTACAGTGCCGCAGGCGTCGGTTGCAGTGGCACCACCATTATTTGTAAGCCATGTGTTTAATTGGGTAGTATTGCCACTTCCATCACATTCAACTGTGAGGTTGCTGGCTTCCACAGAAATAATAGGGCTGGTAGTATCCTGAATGGTAAATAACGTAGCAGGAGTACTTGTACTGTTACCACATTCATCGGTGGCTGTAAAAATTACAGAAACCGTTCCTGAAGCACCACATAAATCACTTACTGCACTGTAGTTATTCGACCATGTTACAGTACCACAAACATCGGTTGCCACGGCGCCGCCGTTATTGGTTAACCAGGCATTTAGTTCGACCAGGTTGCCTGATCCGTTACAATCCGTAACAAAGTCAGTAGCTGACGGATCGATAACAGGGGCTACATTATCATTAATGGTTACTGTGGCAGATGTGGTTGCCGTGTTGCCACAAATATCGGTGGCCGTAAATATAACAGTTGTTGTTCCGGTTGCGCCGCATAAATTACTTAAGGCTGAATAGTCATTTGTAACCGTAACTGTTGCACAATTATCAGAAACATTTCCCCCCCCATAAGCGGCTAGCCAGGCAGCTATAGCACCCGAAGGGTCAGGAGTTCCATCACATTCTAAAACAAGGTTTGAGGCAGCAGTTGTCCAATCCGGGTCTTCCGTATCATCAATGGTTATTTCTACCTCACTTTCGACAATATTGCCACAGTTATCCCATATTTCATACGTCTGGGTAATTATTTCGGGGCATGAATTACCATCTGTTTCGGTGTTTATTAAAGTGATATTGTTGGCATTATATGCACAAGGGAAATTTACCTGTCCCCCATCTGCAATAAATTGGGCAATAGTTGTATAAATTGTTACATCCGAAGCCAAACAATGGGTTTGAGTTGCACTTTGAGGTGAACAATCAATCCGAGTGGCTGTCCATGTATCCTCAAGATCACAACCATTAGGAGCAGTTGCCGTAACTGTATAAGTTGTGGTCGAAGAAGGATCAATGATAAAAATGGTGGCATCGGCTCCTTGTGTAACTCCTGTTGTAGGGCTCCAATCATATGTATTACCATTTGGCAAGTCAAACATTGCAGTGTCGCCAATACAGATTGACCTGTTGGCACCTAAATCAAAAGTTGGAAGGGCATCAATTGTTGCTACTATCGCAATCCTCGGACTAGAGGTGCAACCGTTATTTATGGCATCAACATAATAAGTTGTAGTTGATGAAATCGACGGTGTTGTAAAACTGGTTCCTGTTCCCAAGGAACTACCACCTGTAGCTGCTGCATACCAGTTAATAGTACCTGCCGAAGCGGTGGCTCCAAGAGTTACAGTTCCTGTTCCGCAATTAGAATCGGGTGTTGTTCCCGTGATTGTCGGTATTGTATTTATTGTTGCTATTATCGCAGTCCGCGACGCTGTGGTGCATCCATTGTTTGTAGCATCAACGTAATATGTAGTTGTTGTTGAAATGGATGGTGTTGTAAAACTTGTACCAGTTCCTAGTGAACTTCCTCCGGTAGGGGCCGAATACCAGTTTATGGTACCTGCTGAAGCAGTAGCTCCCAAAACTACGGTTCCGGTTCCACAGTTAGATCCCGGAGTTGTTCCTATAATTGTGGGAATAGCATTTACGGTTGCAATTATTGCTGTCCGTGTAGCGGTAGTGCATCCATTATCGGTAGCATCAACATAGTAAGTTGTGGTTGTAGAGATGGAAGGAGTTGTAAAATTGGAGCCTGTTCCTAAAGAACTACCACCTGTTGACACTGAATACCAGTTGATTGTTCCTGCCGAGGTTGTTGCGCCAAGTTCTACCGTTCCAGTCCCACATCTTGATCCGGGTGTTGTTCCTGTAATGGTTGGATCGGTACAAGGCGGAGTACATGGCGTGTTAAAAGATACAGCATCTAAATCAAGGTTATAGACATTAGTGTCATAAAATCTTACATATCTTGTTGCAACACTTAAGGAGATGGTTTGGGTAGTAAATGATAAACTTGTAACCGTATATGTGTTAACAGTGGTCCAGTTTGAGCCATCAGGCGAAATATCAACTCTGATTGCAGGATTTGATGCAGTGCCCGAAGCTCTTCTCCAACGTAAGTCAATAGTACCGCCTGCATCTAACAAATCACCATTTGTTAATTCTAAAATTAACCAATCGTTTTGGTCCCAAAGTTGAGCTCCTGTTCCATCAGGTGCTCCCAATGCTTCATCTTCATTGTTGACGCCCGATTCAGAAACAACAGAAATGGCATTTCCAACACAATATCCTGCAGGTGCAGTTACAGTGGCAATCACTGCTGTTCGCGAAGTGGTTGTGCACCCACCACTTGTAGCATCAACATAATAAGTGGTTGTTGAAGAAATAGATGGTGTTGTAAAGTTATTCCCGGTTCCAATTGAAGAACCTCCTGATGAGGATGTATACCAATTAATTGTTCCGGCACTTGCAGTTGCAACTAAATTAACAGTTCCGGGGCCAACGCGTGAACCAGGTGTTGTACCGGTAATTGTTGGAATAGTATTTATTGTAGCAGTTACCGCAGTTCGTGATGTTGTGGTACAACCATTGTTTGTAGCATCAACATAATATATTGTAGTTGAAGAAATAGATGGAGTTGTAAAGTTGGTTCCTGACCCTAAAGAACTACCTCCTGATGGGGCAGAATACCAGTTTATTGTACCTGCCGAAGCAGATGCTTCCAAGTCTATTGTTCCTGTTCCGCATCTCGATCCGGGTGTTGTTCCCGTAATAGTTGGTGTAGTAGTTACAGTAGCAGTAACAGCAGTTCTCGAAGTTGTTGTACATCCACTTAAAGTAGCATCCACGTAATAGGTTGTGGTTGTTGAAATGGAAGGTGTAGTAAAGCTGGTTCCTGTGCCAAGAGAACTACCTCCTGTTGGAGATGAATACCAGTTAATTGTACCTGCCGATGCTGTAGCGCCTAATGTAACTGTTCCTGTGCCGCATCGGGTTCCAGGTGTTGTATTTGTTATGGTTGGTGCAGTGCAAGGAGGAGAGCATTGTGTGTAATATGAAACAGCATCAAAATCAAGATCGCTATTGTTCAATGAAGTGATCCGTATATAGCGGGTTGCAGCCGGAAGAGTTATAGTTTGGGCAGTATATGACCAATCCGTTACAGAATAGGTGCCAGCATCTGTCCAACTAGAATTATCGGTTGAAACTTCAATGAGCATTGAAGGTGTGCCATTTGACCTTTTCCAGGTAATATCAATAGAGCCACCACTGTCCAAAAAATCGCCACCGGTTAGGTCGAGGACCATTTGGTCATTTGTATCTCTTAAACGGGCACGGTTATTATCAGCTGGCCCTAGTGCATTATTCGAATTTTGTACTCCTGATTGAGAGGTTACTGTGATTGCATTGCCTGTACAATAACCTGCTGGAATATATGAAACTGTAACTTTGTCAATCCAATGTGGTCTATTATTTTGGTCATTTCTGATGGTTACTCGAATGATTAGAGTTGAACCTGATAATCCTGTTGCAGTAAAGGTTTGCGTAGAAAAATCATTGACCTGATAACCAAATTGCTGAGGAGCACCTCCATCGATAATATATTCAAGTAAAATATAGTCATTGTTCCCTTGGTTTCCACTTTCACCAGCATCAACAGAAATTGAAACATCTGAATAGCCATTTATATTTATTGATTCTGTAGTCCATATTCCTGGTCCATCAATATCATCTGCCTCAAACCTGTTGCCAGTTACTTTTAAATAATCATTATTATCTGCAAGTGTGCAGCCACTAGCATCAATTGTCCATTTTGATACAGAACCTGGGTAGTCGCCAATATTTTGAATACCTGAGCCCTGAACTCCTGTGTTGTTTGAATAGCTTTCAAAATCTTCTTCCCAAATAGTTGCCTGAGTTAATCCAGCAACAGTAATGAGGGAGAATATATTTATTAATAAAAGTTTTTTGAGACTTTTGGCAGCATTGTTTTTGAAAAATCCAGTCATAAAACTAACTGCATCGGTAAAATACTTTACCATGCTATAAAATGCTAGTTTAAATAGTTTGTTAACTTTCAATTGTTTATATACCCCTTTTGTAACCCTTGTCCTATCTTGGCTGCCCCAACAGCGTAATCTCAAATATATGTAAAAATCGACCCATAATGCAGTAAACACGGCAACAGTTATCTACACGATATTCACAATTTGAACAGTTATTAAAATTTCAAATGTGGATAAAAAAGGGAAAAAAAACCTCAAAATCATTGCGTAATTTAAAAATGGTTTTCTAAAACCAACCCATTGTTGTGCTTTTTGCCCTGTTGTTCTGTATTAGTCTTACGTGTAATTTTAAAATTCTTCCCTTATTTTGTGCCCTTTTATCTCAAAATTATGGTTTTTATATGATTTTCCAGTAGTGGTTTTCAGTATTATTTGCTTCTAAAAACCTTAGTAAATGTTGTTTTTGTTTTAATGAAAAAATAGTAATGGATTTTTGTGATCATTTGTACTATTTATACAATAAAGTATTTTTGCTGTTTTTATCCGTAGGAATTTAAAAATTATGAATAAACAACCTTGATTTATGTCTAAAAAGAAATAATTGATTATTTTTAGGAATAAACCAAAACCAATTTTTATTATGACTTTATCGCGCCGAAATTTCCTAAAAAACACACCTTTACAGGCAGTAGCAATAGTTAGTATACCAGCTATTGTGGCTTCGTGTGTTACTTCTGAAAAAAAAGAAACAAAAAACGTATTTAACCTAAATGATGTTGTTTTGTTTCAAGGCGATTCAATTACCGATGCCGGAAGGGAAAAAGAGAGGGAGTTACCCAATTCGCCCTGGTCGTTTGGTACCGGTTATTCGTTTTTGGCTGCTTCGGTTTTATTAAACGATTTTGCCGGTAAAAATCTGACTATTTATAACCGTGGAATAAGTGGCAACAAAGTATACCAGTTAGCTGAACGGTGGGAGAAAGATTGTATTTTGTTAAAGCCAAACCTGTTAAGTATTCTGATTGGTATAAATGATTATTGGCACAAACGAAATGGCCATTACGATGGTACCATCGAAATTTATGAAAATGACTTCCGTAAACTTCTGACAGAAACAAAAAATAAATTCCCCGATCTAAAACTGGTTATCTGTGAGCCATTTGCAGTGAAAGATACCAAATCGGTTGATGAAAGTTGGATGGCTCCTGTAAACGAATACCAGGTAGTAGCCAAAAAAATGGCTGATGAATTTGGGGCCATATGGGTACCTTACCAGGCGGTTTTTGATGAAGCTGTTAAAGTTGCCCCTCCAACATACTGGACAGCCGATGGTGTTCATCCATCGATGGCTGGCGCACAACTTATGGCTGAGGCCTGGCTTAAGTTTGTGGTGTAGTGTATTCGTTGCTGTTTATTTACAGTGTTAAAATGCTGAAAGGCTTTTGGTAATTTTTGGTTTTTATGCCAAATAATAAGATTTCTCAGATTTTATTTCATTGAATCTGTTTTTATCGCCGCGGTGTATGTGAACACACTGTCAGAGTGAAATTTGCAGTAAAGCGATACACTGTTTCATCACCACAGTGCGATATCGCACCAAAACGGTGGAACATCGCACTAAAATGGTGGAACATCGTACCAAAACGGTGGAATATCGCACCAAAATGGTGGAACATTGCACCAAAACGGTGGAACATTGCACCAAAACGGTGGAACATCGCACCAAAATGGTGAAACATCGCACCAAAATGGTGAAAGAATGTACTCCTTAATTTAAATGCCTTGGGGTAATTAATTATTGCCCATATATTCGAGAGTAGTTACAATTTTAGCATAATTTTTTAATGTATTTAGGGTGGAATAATGGATATCCATTGCTTTAACTGTATGTCCGTTATATTCCAAATCGCGGGTGGTACAGGCGTCTTCTGCAACTGTGCAGTTATATCCAAAATCGCTGGCGGCACGTGTAGCTGCTTCGAGGCACATGTGGGTCTGCATGCCACAAAGTACCAGGTCTGTTATTTTGTTCTCCTGAAGGTATTTGTTTAAATCGGTATTTTTGAAAGCATTTATTTCATCTTTCGAAATAATTTTTTCTCCTTCATTTGGGGTTACTGTTTGATGAATAGCCCCTCCGGGTTCAAAATTATGCCGCACATGAATCACCAAATATTTGTTGTTCCTAAAATAGTTAAGAAGCAGGGTGGCTTTGTTGGCTGCTGTGTGTGGTTCATATAATTCAACAGCCCCTCCCGGAAAATAAAAATCCTGAATATCGATCAAAAGCAATGCTGTGTTTTTTTGAGGTTGAGCAGAAGTGGCAAATGAAAAAACAATTAACAGGCTTATTATTAGTCTTCCTCTCATAGGTTTTAGTATAAATGAATCTTAAATAAATCAAATAAAAGTATCCATTTCTGAATACTTTTATTTTAATATCCTATTCAAAAGTAACAGGTTTTCTTTGTATCCAGTTACCTCTTGTAAAATCGGGAAAATACTGAGGTGCACTATTTTGAGCAATCGATGCTTCTGAAAGAGGTGTTACTGAACTCCAGGCAGCAGCATCGTATACATCCATTACAGGCTGGCGTTGTTCTTTCACAGCGTTTATGAATTCACGTGTCACAAAATAGTCGATACCACCATGGCCTGCACCATCGGCAATGTCACCATATTTTTTCCAAAGTGGGTGGTCATATTTATCTTGCCAGGCCTGGAATTTTTCCCACTCATGTCCTTCTGTATGTCCTTCAACAAAAATGCGGCGGTTGCCCGAATCAAAATCAGTAACACCATCGGTTCCGGCTACATGAAAATTGAGAGAATAAGGGCGAGGCAAATTACAATCGTGAGTAACAATTATTGTTTCGCCATTGGTGGTCTTAATGGTCGATGTAATTACATCTCCTTGTTTCCATGGTAATTTGGCATGTGGGTGGTCTTTGCCTCCTTGTTCTTCAATATAATCTTTTAAACCCACAGCTTTTGATGCTGTTGAAGTGAGGTACAGAAAACGATTGCCCCTGTTAATATCGAGCATTGCTGCAATAGGGCCTAGTCCGTGGGTTGGATAGACATCGGCATTACGCTTTAACGAGTGTTGTGTCCTCCAACGGGCTTCGCCTTTTGCTCCTTCTCCAAATTTCAGGTCTTCATTAAATTTTATGTTCAGCAAGCTGTGCCTGTAGCCACACCTGGCATGAACAACTTCACCAAAAATTCCTTGTTTCACCATGTTCATCACGGCCATCACATCGCGGCGGTAGTTCACATTTTCCAAAATCATGCACGGTATTCCAGTTTCTTCTGATGTATTAACAAGGTCCCAGCATTCTTCAATGGTATTAGCTGCTGAAACTTCTATTGCAACATATTTTCCTGCCTTCATTGTAGCTACAGCCATACGAGTGTGCCAAAGCCATGGGGTTGAAATGATTACTCCATCGATTTCATCGCGTTTAAGCATTTCGAGGAAAGCGTACTCTCCATCGGAATAAACTGTTGCTTCGGGAATGCCCTGGTCGGTTAATATTTTTTGCGATTTTACCACTGCTTCGGGATCGATGTCGCAAAAAGCAGTCACTTTTACACCTTGGGTCCTTGATGCTCTCCATAGGTGGCTTCTTCCACGGCCTCCTACGCCAATAAAAGCAATGTTTACATCACCTTCTTTTTTAATTCTTTGTGAAGTGCCGGCGGTTGAAATTTGAGGCGCCATTATTATGCCAGCGCCAGCAGCTGTGGCAGTTTTTAGAAACGATCGTCTGTTAGTTGTAGTCATGATTGCCTGTATAAGAATTGATTTAATTCTATAAATATAATAAATATGGAAGGAACAAACAGGGGAACAAACAAGGGGAAAGCTATTTTTTTTGTAAAAAAGCTTTTAGCTATAGGCCCAAACTTCTTTTACTTAATAGGGGGAAAATAAAAAAGGTGCCATTTTAAGGCACCTTTAAAATATAAGTCGGTGTATTTTATAAAATACTTTTTACTTGTTTATAAACGTTTTCGCCGTTAAATCCAAGTTTACCATCCAAAACTCCGGCAGGTGCTGAGTAACCAAATGAAGAAAGCCCAAAAACTTTACCGTCGGCACCAACCAGTCCTTCGAGTGTGACAGGCAGTCCGGCAGTTAATCCAAATTTAGCAACACCAGCTGGTAAAACTTCAGCCTGGTATTCTTTCGATTGTGTGCGGAATAATCCTTCGGAAGGAACTGAAACAATACGGCTTTTAATACCATCTTTAGCTAAAAGTTCAGCTCCGGCAACCAATGTGCTTACTTCGGAACCACTTGCCAGTAAAATAATATCGGGTGTCTCTTCACAATCCTGTAAAATATAGGCTCCTTTTTCAGCGCCTTTGGCTGTTTCAAAAGTTGTTACATCTTTAATTCCCTGACGGGAAAGAATCAATGCTGTTGGTGTATCAACATTTTCCATGGCCATTTTCCAGGCAATTGTTGTTTCGTTACCATCGGCAGGGCGAAGTACCAACATTGAATTTTTATGGTTGTGGTTTTGTAATTTTTCCATCAAACGAATTTGCGCTTCATGCTCAACAGGTTGGTGGGTAGGCCCGTCTTCTCCTACTCGGAACGCATCGTGAGTCCAGATAAATTTAACAGGCAATTCTTGCAAGGCAGCAATACGCGCTGCAGGTTTCATGTAATCGCTAAAAACAAAGAAGGTACCACATGCAGGGATTATTCCACCGTGTAATGCCATTCCATTCATTATACAAGCCATTGTTAGTTCACAAACACCTGCTTGTAAAAACTGTCCCGAAAAGTCACCTTTTGTAAACGCAGTAGTATTTTTAAGGAAACCATCTGTTTTGTCGGAGTTTGAAAGGTCGGCTGAAGAAACGACCATGTTTTCAACTTCGTTGGCGAAAACCGAAAGTACAGCTGCCGAAGCACCACGGGTTGCCACGCCTGCTTTTTGTTCAATTTTGCTGTAGTCGATTGCCGGGATTACATTGGCGTAGAAAGCCTTCATTTTAGCCGCTAATTGCGGATTACTCGCTTCCCATTTTGTTTGTTCTGCTTTTTTCAAAGCAGCTGCTTTTATTAACTCTTCTTTTCGTTTTGAATAGAGTTCCTGGGCTTCATCAAAAATTTGGAATGGATTTTCGGCATCACCTCCCAGGTTTGCGATGGTTTTAGCGAATGAAGCTCCAGCTCCCGATAATGGCTGTCCATGCGTTGAGCATTGTCGCTCGAAATTGTCACCAGCTTCGGTAACAGCACCTTTACCCATTATTGTTTTTCCAATAATCAATGTAGGCTTTTCTGTTTCTTTTTGAGCGTTTTTTAGGGCTGTTCTAATGGCATCGCTATCGTTACCATTAACAGTAACAACACTCCATCCCCATGCTTCGTATTTTTTTGCTGTGTCTTCAGTTGTAACAGCATCGGTATCGGTTGAAAGTTGAATATCGTTTGAATCGTAAAACATTACCAGGTTGTTTAAACCTAAATGGCCTGCAATACGTCCGGCACCCTGCGAAATTTCTTCCTGAATTCCACCATCTGAAATGAATGTGTATGTTTTGTGAGCCATCCATTCGCCAAAACGGGCAACCATAAAACGTTCAGCAATTGCAGCACCAACAGCCATTGCATGACCTTGCCCTAGTGGGCCTGATGTGTTTTCAACTCCACGGTTAACATCAACCTCGGGGTGCCCTGGAGTAACACTTCCCCATTGCCTGAAATTGGCCAAATCTTCCATTGAATAAAATCCTGCCAACGATAAAACGCCATATAGCATTGGAGACATATGACCCGGATCAAGGAAAAACCGGTCGCGGTTTATCCAACCCATATCTGATGGGTCGTAGTTTAAAAATTCGGTGTAAAGGATGTTTACAAAGTCGGCTCCACCCATTGCACCACCGGGGTGTCCTGATTTGGCTTTTTCAACCATCGAAGCAGCTAAAATTCGAATATTATCGGCTGCTTTAATCGAAAGATTTGAATTCATATTATCTGTAGTTAAAGGTTTTTTTGAATTTGTTCCAAAAATACGAAAAAAAAAGGGACCAACTATCTGGCCCCTTCCTGTATGTTTTTGTATTTCTATTCTAAAATACGAACCATAAATACTCCATCTATCCCCAGAAGTTTTTCTTTTACCTGGTCGTCAATAGTATCGTGGTCAAACATCGATGATGTTATAGGCTATTTCGTTCCGGTTTTTATTTAACATGTGATGGATGTTTACATGTTCGTTAGCCAATATGGTTGATATTTGGCTTACCCATATTAGGCACATTTTTGTTAGCTATTAAAATTCGTGCTCCTCCATTACGTTCCAACTCAGCCTGTGGGAAATTAACTGAGTTGATAATGTTTCCATTCTCGAGGTATTCACGCATTTGGTCGACTGCCATAATTGCACAGTTTGTTTCCGATTCGGCAGTTGAGGCACCAAGGTGAGGAATTGAAATAACATTTTTAATCTTTAATGATTCTTCATCGGGGAAGTCAGTAATGTATTTTTTTACTTTACCTGCTTCGATGGCCACTTCCAAATCAGCATTGTCGATTAAACCACCACGGGCAAAATTTAAAATGCGAACACCATCTTTCATCATTTCAAATTTATCCTTATTGATGTACCCTTTTGTTTCGGGTGTTAATGGAATATTGATGGTAACATAATCAGCGTTTGCTAATAATGATTCAAGGCCATTAGCCCATTCTACATTTCTACTCAAACGCAATGCTTGTTTTATAGACATGTAAGGGTCGTAACCTAAAACTTTCATTCCTAAAGCTTGGGCTGCATTGGCAACCAATACGCCAATAGCACCTAAACCGATTACAGCTAAAGTTTTTCCTTTTATCTCCTGCCCAGCGTAATTTTTTTTGCCTTTTTCAATTAATGCGGGTACCTTATCACCTTCACCAATTAGGGTTTGTGCCCAGTTTACTCCTTCAATAATATCTCTCGACGAAAGCATTAAACCAGCTAAAACCAATTCTTTTACACCGTTGGCATTGGCGCCAGGAGTATTAAATACGACCACTCCTTTGTTTGTGTATTTATCAACGGGAATATTATTTACTCCTGCTCCAGCACGGGCAATGGCCTTTACCGACTCAGGTAAATCATAGTCGTGCATTTTAAAACTTCGGAGGATAATGGCATCCGGATCGGATAGCTCAGAACCTATTTCATAATCACTCACTGGAAAATTACCGGTACCCTTAGGGTCAATTTCATTAAGAGTTAGAATTTTAAACATTTGGTTGAATTTTTGGTTGCTGTCTGCTTTAATATAATGACAAATATCAGCAAAATAGTTAATACCCGGTAGACGTTTTAAGGAATAGTTTTCAATATGAAATTAACATTAAGGATTTTCAGGCAGAAAACATGCCTTCTGAAATTATGAAAAACATGCTTTTTAAAAGGTTTTAAATGAATTTAATATCTACTATATTTGATATAATTTATGTAAACAGTAAACTAATAAATTTTGACATGAAAAAATTGTATTTGTTTTTAGGAATCTTACTTATGGCATCGGTTGTATTTGCAGGTCAGCCAAAATTGAAAAAAATTGAGGTATCTCCCGAAAAAGTAAAATTAGGATCGGAGCTGGTTATTAATCTTTCCTTCTCGAAAAAAGCAGGAAGTATTTCTTCCATTAAGCTTTATAATGTTGAGTACCCCGATATGGCACCAATCCTTGAGCTTCAGCAAAATCCTGATGCCGGTAAAAATGTATGGTCAATAACTGCACCAATTCCTATGGATTCACCTCCGGGAGTATTTAATTGGGAAATTAAAGCTCTTGATAAAAATGACAAAGAAATAGTTACTGAAGATTGTAAAGATCAGATGCAAGGGAAAACTGGCAAGCTCGCTTTTGAGATTTTATAATTAAACTTCTCATCTGTATAAAAAGGATTTTTTCTATTTTTTGAATAGAGGAAATCCTTTTTTTTGTTTTGATTTTTGGTAATCTGTTTTTTCAGTAATTTAATAAATTTTGCATACACAGATTTTGTACCTTTATTTTTTCGTCAAAAGATTTACAAAATGAAGAGAATTTACCTTGTTTTAACTGTAGTTTTTTTTCTGGTTTTTATCCAATGTAGTAAATCTCCTAAAAAAGAATTGATCCCTGATTCCGATTTTGGAGCTTATATTTCAGCTTTTACAAGCGGAACTATTTCGGTGGAATCGCCCATTGTTGTAAAATTAACTGTTCCGGTAAAACAGGAGCGGAAAACAGGAGCGGAAGTGCAAAAAACACTTTTTGATTTTGAACCTTCAATAAATGGGAAAACAGTTTGGATTGACAATAGTACCATTCAATTTATCCCTGAAGCAGCTATGAAAGGCGGTACTTTGTATTATGCAAAGTTTCGATTGGGTGATATAATTTCGACTGGAAAAAAAATGGAAAAATTTAGTTTTAGTTTTTCTACAATAAAACAATCGTTTGAAATAACTCACGAAGGATTAAAAACGTATTCAGGCACCGACTTTAGTTACATGTTTTATAAAGGTTCTGTTTTTACTGCCGATGTAATTTCTCCTGAAAAGATTGAGGCTGTTATCAATGCAAAATTTGAAAACAATAAAAACCAAATAACATGGTCGCATGATCCGGGCCAACTGAAACATTTTTTTAGAGTAGACAGTCTAAAACGGGATAACGCCGCCTCAAAAAAAATGGTTGTTGAATGGGATGGTAAAAGTATTGGAAGCAATGCTAAAGGCAATAAAACCTTTACTATTCCTGCATTAAATGATTTTAAGGTGATTGATGCTTCTGTTGAACACAGCCCGCAATTGTGTGTTGCAATTACATTTTCGGACCCACTTAATTCCGCTCAAAATTTAAACGGATTAATTACTTTGGAAGGTTTTGAAAACTTAAAATTTTCTATCGATCAAAACCTACTAAAAGTTTGGCCAGGTGAAGAGTTGTCGGGGCAGCGAAAATTAACAGTTTTTCAGGGAATTGAAAATGCCATGAACTATTCGTTAAAACAAGATCAAAGTTTTTTAATGGTATTTGAGAATATTAAACCTGAAATTAAACTAATAGGGAATGGAGTAATTGTTCCTCAGGATGGCCAATTATCAATGCCTTTCGAAGCGGTTAGTTTAAAAACAATTGACCTGCGAATTATTCAGGTTTATACTCAAAATATGTTTCGGTTTTTGCAGGATAATAATTACGATGGAAGTAACGAATTAAAAAAAGTGGGGCGGTTGGTTTATTCAGGGAAAGTAGATTTAAAACCCGATAATGCTGCAGGCTTTTATAAATGGAATACATATAAAATCAATATTGGCGACTATGTTGAACTTGAACAGGGTCCATTTTACCGCGTCGAAATGCGGTTTAAAAAAGCTTATTCGCTCTATGGGTGTGAAGAATCTGAACCAGATATTGAATTCTCTGAGGAAGAAGAAAAACTTGCCTTTGAGGCCGATCAAAAAACGTGGGACAGCCCAGGTTGGTACGACGATTATTATTACCCCTGATAATTACGATTGGCAACAACGGAATAATCCATGTTCTGAGTCATATTACAATCAGTCACACTTTAAAACCCGGAATATTTTTGCATCAAATCTTGGGCTTATAGCGAAGGAAGGAAAAGGTAATTCGATGATTTTTGTGGTTACCAACTTAATAACCAGTCAGCCCGAGGCAGGTGTAAAATTAAAGGTTTACGATTTTCAGAATCAATTATTGGAAGAATTGGAAACAGGAAACAATGGGATAGTTTCAGTTTATTTAGCTAAAAAACCATTTGTCCTCATCGCTGAAAAAGGGAACCAAACCGGTTATTTACGATTAGATGACGGAACAGCGTTATCGTTAAGTAATTTTGATGTTTCGGGAGAAATAGTACAACACGGATTAAAAGGATTTATATATGGCGAACGAGGCGTTTGGAGGCCTGGCGATAAATTGTTTTTAACCTTTGTTTTGGAGGATAAGTTACAACAGTTGCCTGAAAACCATCCGGTCATCTTCAAATTAATAAACCCCCGTGGGCAGGTAGTTGAAAAAAGAATTGTGCCTTTAAATAATACCGGTTTTTATAAATTTGAAATAAAAACCGAAGACGATGCTCCTACAGGTAATTGGAATGCTGAAGTGCAGGTGGGAAGTACTTTGTTTTCGAAACGCCTGAAAATAGAAACTGTAAAACCCAACAGGCTTAAAATTAATCTGAAGGTTCCGGAATTAATTCAAACCTCTTCATCAAAATCCATCGAATTAAACGCACAGTGGTTGCATGGCACTCCGGCAAAATCGCTTAAAACAACAATCGATTTAAACCTTACAAAAGGAACTACAAAATTTGAAGGATTTGAAAAGTATTCATTCACCGACCTGGCTAGCTCATTTTATACTGAAGAGCAGGAATTTTTTAAGGGTGAATTAAATAAAGAAGGGAACATTGATGTTCCGGTTAATTTTTCAGGAATAGAGAAGGCGCCTGGAATGCTTCAAGCGTATTTTACAACAAAGGTTTTTGAAGAAGGTGGCGATTTTAGCATCAATGTTCAAACGGCTAAAATTTCGCCTTATAAAAAATATGTAGGTGTTAAAATGCCCGATTCAGAAGACAACTGGTTTAAAACCGGAACTGATTATAAGGCTGAAATTGTTTGTGTTGATGCAAATGGTGAATCCGTAAATACAGGTTTAGTCGAAGCCGAATTGTTTAAAATTGATTGGCGATGGTGGTGGGAATCAGGCGATGATAATTTGGCACACTATGTAAATAGCCGCTATCAGAAGCCGGTTGCGAAGTGGAAAATAAACAACATCAATAAAAAGGGTGCTTTAAAAATTAATGTGAAGTACCGCGATTGGCGCGACAATGGGCGTTATCTACTCAGAGTAAAGGACGTAAATGGTGGGCATGCTTCCGGAGTAACTTTTTATATGTCGAAGTGGGGAAGCTGGCAAGCCGATGAATCTGCCGAAGGAGCAACCATGCTGAGTATAAAAACTGAAAAGGAAACTTATAAAACAGGCGAGAAAGTGAAGGTAATCATCCCTTCGTCGGAAAATAGCAGGGCTTTGGTAAGTATTGAAAGTGGATCGGTTGTTAAAGATATTTTCTGGGTTGAAACAACAGCTCAGGCAACTACTTTTGAATTCGATGCTTTACCCGAAATGGCTCCCAATGTATTTGTACATGTTAGTTTGATTCAGCCTTATGGGCAAACAAAAAATGATGCACCACTTAGGTTATATGGTGTAACGCCTGTATTAATTAAGGATCCTAAAACAGTTTTAAACCCTGAGATAATTGTTAAAGATGAAATTGAACCTGAAGAAGATTACCAGGTTGAAGTATCAGAGAAAATTGGCAGCCCAATGACCTACACTTTGGCAGTAGTTGATGAGGGATTGCTTGATTTGACCAATTACAGGACTCCCGACCCACATTCGGCATTTTACGCACGTGAGGCATTAGGTGTAAAAACCTGGGACTTGTACGATATGGTTGCCGGAGCTTATGGCGCAAGGCTCGAAAAAGCATTTGCAGTGGGGGGCGATGAAAATCTTTTAGACCGTGGAAAGAAAAAAGCTAACCGGTTTAAGCCAGTAGTTGAGTTTATTGGCCCTTTTTCTTTGCAAAAAGGGCAAAGTCAGAAACATACTTTAAAAATGCCAAACTACATAGGTTCTGTTAAAGTGATGGTAGTAGCCGGTAATAATGGTGCCTATGGAAATACCGATAAAGTTGTAAAAGTTAGAAAAGGATTAATGTTGCTGGCAACTGTGCCACGGGTATTAGCGCCTCGAGAAAAGCTGGTTCTCCCTGTAACTGTATTTGCTTATAAAAATACCATCAAAAAAGTAAAGCTAAAGGTTAAAACAAACGCTTTTTTTGAAAAAAGTGCCCTTCTCGAAAAAGAAATTACTTTTGATGAACAAGGAGAACAAGTTGTATATTTTGAATTACAGGTTAAAGATAAAACAGGACAAGTAAAAATTACAGTTGAAGCCAGTAGTGGTGGCGAAAAGGCGTCTTCTGAAACCGATATAAATGTAACGAATCCAAATCCTCCGTTGGTTCTCGATAAAAATGCATTAGTTCAGCCTGGCACTGATTGGCAAGCCAAAATTCAGAAACCGGGTATGGAAGGGACAAATCAGGCCTGGTTTGAAGTTTCTGCAATTCCATCGCTTAATTTGAGTAACCACCTCGAAAAATTAATTAATTATCCACATGGGTGTATTGAGCAAACAGTGTCGGCTGCTTTGGCGCAATTATTCCTACCCAAAATGGCAGAACTCGATGATTATCAGAAAAGCACCATTGAGGATAATATTCGTTCTGCCTTAAAACGGTTAATGGTATTTCAACTTCAGGATGGAGGATTTAGTTATTGGCCCGGAAGTTCCGATTCGCATAGTTGGGGAAGTAGTTATGCCGGGCATTTTATGGTTTTGGCTGAACAGCAAGGTTATAGTCTACCCTTTGGGATTAAGAAAAACTGGTTGCGGTTTCAAACCTACAAAGCAAAAAACTGGGTATCGAAAGTTAACAATTCAGAAGGTTTAGTTAATAATAGCAACGAATTAGATCAAGCCTACCGGTTATATACACTTGCGTTGTTGGGAAATGCTGAAATGGGTGCCATGAACCGGTTCAGGGAGCAGGTAAAATCAGCCGCAGCTAAATGGCGTTTAGCAGCTGCTTATGGTTTGGCAGGACAAACAAAAGCTGCCGAAGAATTAATAAATGGTATTCCTCATAGTGTTGGCGAATACACTGAGTTAAGCGGGACATTTGGCAATGCCCTTCGCGATAAAGCCATGATTCTGGAAACACTCATCCTTCAGAAAAACAGAGAGGCAGCTTTTGTTTTATTAAAAGAAATTTCGGAGGAATTAAATGAAAAATCGTGGTTGAGTACACAAACTGCGGCGTGGTGTTTTTATAGCGCTTCGCAATTTGTAGATAAAATGGTCGCTGAAGGTGGAATTAATTTTCAACTGAAAATTAATGGCAAAACCGAAAATATTAGTGCAAAATTACCTGTACTTAAAATGCCTGTTGATTTTGATCAGGAAGGAAGTGTAAATATTGAATTTAAAAATCGAAATAATAATTTGGTTTATGCAAGGCTTGTTGCTAAAGGCATCCCGATTGAGGGAGATTATCAAACACAGGACAGGCAGCTAAATATGAATGTGTGGTTGGCTAATAAATCGGGCGAAAAGATAGAAAATAATATATTTTATCAAGGCGATGATGTGGTATTAAATGTTGAGGTTGTACACCCCGGAAACCGTGGTGCTTATGAGGAGATGGCTTTGACAACCGCTTTACCCTCAGGTTTCGAAATTTTAAACCAGCGGTTATTTGATATCCCTTCTGAAAATGGCAATAGTTTTGAGTACCAGGATGTTCGTGATAGCCGGATTATGACCTATTTTGATATTCCTTCGGGAAATAAAAAATTGTTTCAGTTTAAAGTGAATACAGCATACGAAGGCAAGTATTATTTCCCACCGGTTGTTTGCGAAGCGATGTATAATAATGCCATTTATGCCAGTACACCAGGTATGTGGATCGAAATAATAAAACAGTAATTGAGTTTATTCTCTCATAAAACAGTAATTACAAAAAAGCAAGGTATTTATGTGTTGCTTTTTTTAATTTGTGGGCTGCTGATATGGTTTTGGTTGGTAGTACCGCGCCCTTTAATTTCCGATCCATATTCAACGGTTGTTGAAAGTAAAGATGGGCAGCTTTTGGGTGCAAAAATTGCGGACGACGGGCAATGGCGTTTTCCTCTTTCTGATTCAATTCCTGAAAAATATAAAACATGCTTGCTGGCTTTCGAAGACCACTATTTTTATTACCATCCGGGAATAAATCCGGTTTCGTTAGTAAAGGCATTTGGTAGGAATGTAAAAGCTAAAAAAATTGTAAGCGGAGGCAGCACTATTACAATGCAATTGAGCCGTTTGGCACGAAAAGGTAAACGCCGCAATATTTATAATAAGCTGGTTGAAATGGTGTGGGCATTAAACCTTGAGTTGCGTTTTTCGAAAGAAGAAATTCTTATAAAATATGCTTCGAATGCACCATTTGGAGGTAATGTTGTGGGTCTCGAAGCTGCCTCATGGCGGTATTACAACAGGCCTCCTACGCAACTGTCGTGGGCCGAGTCGGCTATGCTGGCAGTTTTACCCAATGCCCCGTCACTGATGTATCCCGGAAAACAAAATCAACAGTTGATGACAAAACGGAATCGGCTTCTGAATAAATTATTTGTTTCTGAAAAAATTGATTCCATTACATATCAATTGTCGGTTGTAGAACCAGTGCCCGAAAAAGTTTATGTGCTTCCTTCAAATGCTTACCATTTGGTTGAACGGGCAAATCAGGAAAAAAAAGGGAAACGAATTTGTACTACAATTAATAAATCTATACAGTATGACGTTGTACAAAAAGTGGCTCAACATCATCAACTATTACAAGCCAATCAGGTACATAATGTGGCAGTTCTGGTCATCGAAACTCAAACTCAAAATGTATTGGCTTATGTTGGCAATTTTTCTGATTTAAACGATACGGAACATGGTTACCACAACGATATTATTCAATCACCCCGAAGTACGGGTAGTATTTTAAAACCATTTTTATATACTGCCATGACCGACCGGGGTATGCTTACTCCGAACATGTTGGTTCCCGATATTCCTTCCCGGTTTGGGGGTTTTACACCTGTTAATTTCGATCAAAAATACGATGGAGCAGTAAAAGCCAGCGAAGCATTAGCAAGGTCATTAAATATACCAGCGGTACGTATGTTACAGCAGTTTGGTGTGGAACCTTTTTATGATTTTCTGAAACAGGCTGGAATGAATACATTGTCGCAACCTGCCGGTCATTATGGTTTGTCTTTAATTTTGGGCGGATGTGAAGCAACTATGTGGGACCTGGGAGGAATGTATTCTTCAATGGCAAATATTTTGGTTGAGTATGAACAAAATGATGGCGTTTACTCAGCATCACCCTTTCGGAAATTAAACTGGATTTGCTCAGACAAAAATCATTTTCTGGAAAATGAAGCTTCCCAACCAAAATTAAAGGCGGCTTCGGTATATCAAACTTTATCGGCATTGTTGAATGTAAAACGCCCGGAGGATGAAGCAGGATGGGAATCATTTGCAGCTTCGCGAAAAATTGCATGGAAAACAGGCACCAGTTTTGGTTTCAGAGATGCTTGGGCAGTTGGAATAACACATGATTATACGGTAGTTGTATGGGCAGGAAATGCCGACGGCGAGGGTAGGAGCGGGCTCACTGGTGTGACAGCTGCAGCACCATTACTGTTTGAAATATTTGGCGGATTGCCACAATCTGGATGGTTTATGGCTCCATCTGACGAAATGGAAAAAGTAGCACTTTGCCACCATTCAGGTTTTTTACCTTCCACTTTTTGTGACCGGTTAGATACAGTATTGTTACCAAAAGGAGCCCATGTTTTAATGTGCCCATATCACAAACGGATTTTTTTGGATAATACAGAAAAATACAGGGTAACTAGTGATTGTGAAAGCCCCGGGAATATGATTGTTAAATCGTGGTTTGTATTGCCTCCGGTTATAGAATATTATTACCGGCAAAAAACATTTACAATACCAAAACCTGCCTGATTTTTTGCCTGGATGCGGCACTGGTTCTTCGGTGATGGATTTAATTTATCCGCGTGAAATGGATCGAATATTTTTACCTGTTCAATTAGATGGGACTATAGGTAAAGTACTTTTTGAGGCTGTTCATAAAAACCATGAAATACAGTTGTTTTGGTATTTAGATGAGCAGTATTTGGGTGAAACTTTATCGGAGCACCGAATGCTTATTTCGGCCGAAAAAGGCTGGCATTTATTGTTTTTAATTGATGAAAATGGCAATGAGCTAAAAAAGAGATTTTTTATAGCCGAAAATAATTAATCCCGATTGAATAATGATTTTGAGGGAACAGTAAAACTAAACTTACTGCCCTTTCCTAAAGTACTGGTGATTTTAATATTTCCATCGTTTTTTTCAATAAATTCGCGGCAAAGTAATAAACCAAATCCGGTACCTTTTTCTCCTTCGGTCCCTTTTTGAAGGTCTTTCCTTTCAATATTAAAAATATTTTTTAGGATTTCAGGTTTTATGCCAATTCCTTCATCGATTACGTCAAACTCGACAAAATTATTTTTTTTACTGCAGTTGATTTTAATTAATCCTCCGTTATATGAATATTTTATGGCATTGCTTAATAAATTTCTGATAACAGTTTTAATCATTTTTATATCACCATAAACTTCAACATTCTCATCAATATTTGTTTCCAGCCTTATGTTTTTTTGTGCTATATTCCCTTGCAGTAGCTTAAAACAACTGGTTGTAATTTTTTCTATTTCAAATAATTCAGGGTCAGAACTAAAAATACCTGATTGGACCCGGGACCAATGGAGTAAATTTTTAAGAAGCTCAAAACTTTCTTCGGATGCTTCAAGAATTAAATCCAGAAAATTTTTCAGTACTTCATCACTTAAATTTTGGCCACGTTGTGCTGCTTGTTTAGCAACCAGTACTAATCCGCTTAATGGATTTTTTAAGTCGTGTGCAATTATCGAAAAGAATTTTTCCTGTGCTATAATATGTTCTCTAAGTTCCGAACTTTGAATTTTAATCGTGTCGTATGAGTTTTTAAGTTGAAGTTGAGTGTTTACACGAACTAAAAGTTCTTCAGTATAAAAGGGTTTAGTAATATAATCAACACCTCCCAATTCAAATCCTTTTTTAATACTTTCGGGATCATGTTTTGCGGTTAAAAAAATGATTGGTATTTCTTTCCAGTCATTATTCAATTTTATTTGTTCGCATACTTCAAAGCCATTCATTTCGGGCATGATAATATCTAATAAAATCAAATCAAATATTTCATCGCTTAACCATTCAATGGCTTCAGCTCCGCTTAATGCATATTCTACCTGGTAATTATTATTGGTTAAAATACTTGCAAGTATCTGAATGTTTTGAGTATTGTCGTCTACAATTAATATTTTATTGGGCATTATAAATCGCTATTATTTTTTTATTAAACTGGAATGATAAGCTTAACAGCTGCTCCTTTACCTTCAGGATTGGTTATTTTAATTTGTCCATTATGGGCGATTGCTATTTGATTTGCAAGAGAAAGTCCTAGTCCGGCATGTTGGTCCTGATGACTACCTTCCATATAAAATGAATCAAATAGGTTATCTAAAGCATCTTTCGAAAAGCCGGTACCGCTGTCAATGATTTCTATTTCATTATAATCGCCGGTGTTTTTACCATTGATTATTATTTCGGAATAGGGAGGTGTATATTTAATCGCATTTTGAGTAATATTTCTTATGAAAAATTCCAATAGTTCTTTATCGGCGTTTATTATTAAATTGTTTGGAATATTTAATTTGCATACAATGTTTTTCTCAGTTAATGAAATATTAAATGTATTTATTACTGAGTTAACCAATTTTTGGAGTAGAATACTTTGTTTTTCAGTTTTCCTCCGCCCTAACCGCAGTGATGTTATCAGCAGTGCGTTGATCGAAAAATTTTCGAGTCGAATTACTGATTTTTCAAGTAATCCAATTAATTCAACCAGTGGTTCGTCTTTATTTGTTTGTTTTATTATTTCAGTAAAACCAACAATACCGTTAAGGGGAGTCCTTATTTCGTGGCTTATAATTTTAAGGAATTCTGATTTTGCTTTATCAAGGCTTAATAGTTTTTTGTTTAAATCATTCACAATATCGAGTGCAAGTTTCAGTTCCTCTGTTCTTTCAAGCACTTTCTCTTCAAGCTGCACATTCATCGTTGCCAGTTTGTCTTTGCTGGTTTTTAGTTCGATATGCGTATTAACTCTAGCAAGTAATTCTTTTTGGTCGAAGGGTTTAGTGATATAATCGTTTCCTCCTTGTTCAAAACCATGAAGTAAACTTTCTTTGTCGGTTTTAGCTGTTAAAAAAATGATGGGAAGGTCTTTATTTTTTTTGTGGGAACGAATTTTTTCGCATACTTCAAAACCATCCATTTTTGGCATCATTACATCTAATAATATTAAGTCAAAGTTCTCCTCTTTTACCCAATCCAATGCATCAACACCATTCATTGCAAATTCAACATCGTAGTTATTTGTGGAAAGAATATTGGCTAATACCTGAATGTTATTCATGTTGTCGTCGACTATCAGAATAGTGTGTTTTTTGTGTGACATAGCCTTATTTTTTATCGGATTTGTTCTTGATTTTCTGTACTAATTTTGGGTAAAGCTTAATTAATTTCACCATCCCTTCAATATTAAAACTTTTAAGGGCAATGAGTATATCATTCCCATATTCTGAAAGCATATGAATACTCATGTTGTTTCCAATTTTTATTAAGAGTTTCCCAAATTTTTCAACTTTTCTAACTGGTTGCCTTTCACTTATTTCAAGCCACAATGGGGAACATTTTTTTTCCAGCGAGGCTAGTATATCCAGATTGGAAATATTAGGATTTACTTCAAAATTGTAATGTTTAACATTAATTTTAGGGGATATTATATTTGATTTTGAGAAAGGAATAAATTTTAAAAGTTCAGTTATTAATTCCGGTATTTGGATTGGTTTTGTCATTACCCCATCAAAATCATATTTCTGGATTTTTAATAGTGATTCTTTCATAACCGATGCCGAAGCAGCAACTATTGGAATGTTTTTATAATCTGGATTATTTCGTATAGATTTTAATAGTTCGACACCATCCATCACGGGCATCCTAATATCAGTAATAATCAGATTTGGATCTTTAGTTTTCAGAATATCAAGTGCTTCTTTACCGTTTTCGGCAGTAATGGTTTTTAATCCGGCATATTCGAGGATGCCGGCTAAAAACATCAGGTTATTTTGGACATCGTCGACAATTAATACTAAAGATGGTTGAAACTGGACATCGTCAAATGATAAATTTTGGATTTTTCCTTTTGTGATTTTTTCAGATGTTATTGGTGTGTTTTTAAAAGTTAACGTGAATGTACTACCTATTCCTGGTTCTGATACAAGTGAGATTTCTCCTTTCATTAGCGTGACCAGTTTTTGGGTAATAGCTAAGCCTAAACCTGTTCCTTCATATTTTTTGGTAACATGCCCTTCATATTGAGTAAATGAATCGAAAATAGTAGTATGAAATTCTTTTGGGATTCCAATCCCTGAATCTTTAACGATGATAGTTAAATCAATACTCTTATTCGAAATAATATTGGTTTTTTCTTTTGCTTTTTTGAATGACAAGGAAATATTGATATGCCCTTCTTCAGTAAATTTAATGGCGTTGCTCGTTAAATTGATAAGCACCTGCCTTAACCGTGATTCGTCGAGGTAAATACTGGCTGGTAAGTCTTTATCAATTTTTACGTTTAGTTTAAGATTTTTTTCTTCTATTTTCCCGGAAAATATTTGTTTTATTTCATCGGTAAGTTGGGATAGGTTTATAAAATCATAATTTAGTTGAAGCATGCCGGCTTCAACTTTCGAAAGGTCCAGAATGTCGTTGATAAGGGTTAGTAAACTTTTCCCACTCATTTTTAAAGAATCGAGGTAGCTTTTTGCCTGGCCTTCTTTAATATTTAATGATAATAAATCAGAAAATCCAAGGATAGCATTCATCGGAGTCCTTATTTCGTGGCTCATGTTTGCCAGGAATTCACTTTTTGCTTTTGTAGCCTGGTCGGCTTGCTCCAGGGCTATAACTAATTCTTCCTCCAGTTTTTTGCGTTCTGAAATATCCTGAGCAATTTTTACATAATTAACAATTTCCTTTTGGTCGTTAAATATTGGCGATATAAAAGCTGACTCCCAATATGTATCGCCATTTTTCTTTTTATTATTAAATTCACCCATCCAACTTTCGCCAGAGGTGATTTTTTGCCACAAAGATTTAAAAACGGAATCGGGTGTATTCCCTGATTTTAAAAAACGCGGATTTTTACCTATACTTTCAGCTTTTGAATAACCTGTATGGTCAACAAAAGTTTGGTTGGTATATTCAATATTACCGTTTATGTCAGTAATTACCACAGCTGCTGTACTTTGTTCAACTGCCTGCGAAAGTTTTTTAATCTCCTGATGTGATTCTTCAAGTTTTATTAAAGCTTCCTCGGCACGTTGCCTTTGTATAGTTGTATCTTGCAACAGGTTTATGGCTGCTTTACGCGAATTGGTAAGGTCAGTAGTCCTTTCAATTACAATTTTTTCAAGCTCTTCTTGTGATTTTTTAATTTTTTCTTCCGCAATTTTTCGATCAGTAATATCCAACACTGCCCCAATAGCTCTGTAAGGTTTTCCTTCCTCATCAAAATCGGTGTGCCAGGTATCTTTTAGGTGTTTATTTCTATTTTTATTTATTATAATTTTGTATTCAAAGTCAAATTCCTGATCAGATTTTAGTGAAGCATTAATTTTTTTTGAATATAAATCCTGGTCATCGGGATGGATTATTTTTAAAAATTCTTCAAACGAAGGGCTGACTTTTTTAGGGTCGATATGGCAAATACGGTAAAGTTGGTCAGACCATTTAACCTCGTTTTTGACAAGATCAACTTCCCAATACCCCAGTTTTGCAATTTTTTGAGCTTCTTTTAAAATGGATTCATTTTTAATTAAATCTTCTTCCATTTTATTTTTATCGGTAATATCATGCACTACCCCTATTAGGCTAGTACATTTTTCAGCTTCGTTAAAAACAGGAGTAATAGTTAGCAACCCTGACCTGATTCCGGCAGGATAAGTGCCGGTTTCTTCCCATTGTACCGATTTTTTTAATTTAATAGCCTGACTGTATTTTTCTTTGGCGAGTTTTAATGAATTTTTATCTAAAACTTCTTCAATTGGTTTATTAATAACATTTTCGATTTTGCGCCCCGAAATGTTGAGGTATGTATTATTTACCGAAAGAATCCGGTAGTTACCATCAGATTCAACTCCAATGTGAAATAAAGCAACTCCGGCAGTATCGTAGATTAATGAAATATTCTTTTGACTTTCTTTAAGTGCTTCTTCATTCTTTTTTATTTCTGAAATATCGCGGTTGGCAGATAAAGCGACTTTCTCACCTCCATAATTTATGGTGGTTATTTGCACTTCAACCCAGTAGGTACTTCCATCTTTACGACGTTTTTTCTCAACTAATCGAATGGTTTCACCATTTAATAGTTTCTTTTCATTGGCTAAAAATTCTTGCTCGTCTGAATCGGCAATAATTTCGCCTAAGTGCATCCCTAATAATTCATTCCTGGTGTATCCTGTTTGGGTTTCGGCCGAAAAATTAACATCGATAATTTTCCCTTTTTCCTTTCCTCCTATTTCGCTGACAAAAAATTGCATCGGGAAGGTTTTGTATTAATTTTTTAAATTTGGCTTCACTGGCCTGAAGTTCTTTTTTTGCTTCTTTCTGAACAGTTATATCTCTCCAAAATGTGTAAATTTGAGTTTTTCCTTTTTCAGTGATTACCGTAAGGGCTACATCAATCCACAGGTTTTCTCCATTTTTTGTTTGATGAACCCATTCGAAACGGTTACTTCCATCAGCTAAAGCTGTCTCTATTTTTTTTATGGCTTTTGTTTTTGATAATTGGCCATCGGGTTGTTTCTCAGGAGAAAGCTCATCGGGTGTTTTTCCAATAATTTCATCTTTTGAATCGTACTTTAGGAATTTGGCAGTATTCTCATTACAATCGGTAAAAATGCCATCTTCAATAAGAAGGATTGGATCTATCGATTTCTCAAATAGAGTACGGAACCTTTTTTCATTATGAATTAGTTTTTGTTCGGTAAGTTTTCGTTTTGTTACCTCAGAAGCAAATGATAAAAAATAATTTGAAGACTTGAAAATAAATGTAGATGCATTAACTGAAACCCAAATATTTTCACCATTTTTTTTCTTCATTAAAAATTCATAATCCTTAATTGAACCATTTTTAATTTGTTCGAGGAATTCATTTCGTTGGCCAGTATTAAGGTAGAGGTTAATGGCATTGGTATTTATCAATTCTTTTTTCGAATCGTATCCCAATAATTTCAGAAATGCAGGATTAGTATCAACAATATTGCCCTCATGGTTTGTTAAAATAACCCCAAGAGGTAACTCATTATAAATACTGAAATTTATAGACTCAATGTTTTTCTTGTTTTTTAAACGTTTTAAAATCATCTCCAAACAGGTGGGTATTTAATTTCTCGTCCAAGTTCTTCACAATATTTATTAACTTCTTCTTTCATTTCTATTATTTTCAGCTCGCGGTCGACCATTGTTTTGTTAAACATTTCAAGTTCCTGAGTATAGCTTTTTAATTGTTCCTCAGTTTCTTTTCGTTCACTAATATCTTCCTTAACAGCTATGTAATGTGTAATGTTGTTGTTGTTGTCGCGAAGGGGTGAAATAGATGCAAATTCCCAGTATAAATCTCCGTTTTTCTTTTTATTGCAAAATTCGCCATGCCAAATTTTGCCCGACCCAATGGTTTGCCACAAATCTTGAAAATATTCTTTTGGATGGGTACCTGAATTTAATATTTTAGGAGTTTCAGAAAGCACTTCGTTTTTTGAATAACCGGTAATTTTGCTAAAATGTTGATTAACATATTCAATTTTTCCATTTATGTCAGTAATCATAACAATTATTGGGCTTTGTTCAAGCGCTAATGATAATTTGACAATTTCTTTGTTTGACCTTTCAAGCTCTAACCTTGAATCATTCACATCTTCGAGTAGTGAGGTTAATGCAGTTTGAGAATCTTCGAGTAATCCTGCTTGGTTTTTAAGTTTTTCGGTCCGCTTTTCAATAAGCTCTTCCAGATTATTTTTATGCTTCAGGAGTTCTTCTTCAATGTTTTTCCGTTTTGTAACATCAATGGCAATTCCTCTGATTCCAATAACCTGATTGTCTTTAACAATGGGTGTGTTGAGAATTTGGTAATAAGCTGTTTCTCCTGTATTTAAAATTGATTTGTACTCGTTTCCTGAAATAATCTCACCTTTTACAACCTTTTGGAAGTTAATTTGCAATCGCCCCAATTCATCAGGATGGACAAAATCTTTTATGCTTAATTTTGAAAAAGGGATATCTGTTTTTTGGATATTAAATTTACTATAAGCTGTTTTGTTTAAGAAAACAAACTGCCCTTGATTATCTATTTCAAACACTATTTCAGGCAAAGAATCAGCCAGTTCCCTGAATTTTTTTTCACTTTCAATTAATTTTTGTTCAGCTTCTTTCTGATGGGTTAAATCAGTAAGTATTCCTTCAATGGCAACAGGCGTATTGTTTTTATCATATATTAAAACACTTCGTTGGTTAATCCATTTTATATTGCCATTTAAGTCGATTATTTGGTATTCGAAAAATGGTGGTAAAATCTCTTTTTTCATATTCCTCCACGATTCCTTAAATAAATTTGAATATTTGGGATGAATTTGTTTAAAAACTATTCGGGCATTTTTATAAAACTGTTGTGGAGAAATACCAAAAATGGTTTTAGCTGCAGGGCTTACAAATTCATACTGGCCAGTAATAAGTGATAATCGAAATATCATGTCTTTGGCATTCATAGCCAGTCTTCTGAACCGTTCTTCGCTTTCGAAAAGTGCTTTTTCGGCTTCTTTTTTCTCCTTAATAGAATTATATTTTGAAATGGTGCTTTCTAATGCAGGTACCAACCTAATTAAATTGTCTTTTAAAATATAATCTGATGCCCCGGCTTTGATACATTCAACTGCTGTTTCTTCGTTTATTGAACCGGTGACAATAATAAATGGCGTATCAGGAGTTTTTGATAAGGTTATTTTTAATGCCTCGAGTCCATCAAATCCGGGAAGTTGGAAATCTGACAATATAATATCAGGGGCAAAATCTGCAATTGCATTAATAAAACTTTCTTTATTCTCGACATGCTTTAATTCAAAATTGGGGATTTGTTTTGTCAGTTCTCTTCTGACCAGTTCTGCATCAGTATGTAAGTCTTCAAGAAGAAGTATTTTTAATTTTTTATTTTTATCCATCGTTTATAATAAATTTTAGATTGTTGATGGTAAAGCCTTAATTAATAAAAATGCATTTGAATAATTATTCTAATAAAAGTTGTACACACTTATTTTATTTACAATATAGTTATTTGAACTTAAATTATGGCATTTTTTGTTAGCCCGCATTTTAATTGTCTGTTTAAATGGTATTTGTTTCAAGTATAGTTTTGGTACATATAAAATGTTGCTATTTATTGTTGTTGTTTTATTTTAATGGTAATGTAAAGATAAAAGTAGCGCCATTATTAGTATCTCCAACTGCCTTTATGGTTCCATGGTGTTTGTCGATTACTTTTTTTACTATGGCGAGGCCAATACCTGTTCCTTCAAATTTATCGCCTGAATGCAAGCGTTGAAAAACTTCAAAAATTTTATTGGCGTATTTCATTGAAAAACCTATTCCATTATCCGAAATTGAAATTTCTACCCGGTTTTTTAGGTTTTTCCCTTCAATTGTAATTTTAGGCTGTTTAATGGTTTTAGTAAATTTAACAGCATTCGACATGAGGTTAACAAATACTTGTTTTATCATGGTTCGGTCACCTGCAATATTGGGTATTTTTTTTATATCCCAGATAATATTACCAGTATTAAAGGCTATATTGTTTTCCTCCATAATGTTGCGAATCATTTCGTTTGTATTTATTTTAAAATAACTAACGTTGATACGGCCCAAGCGTGAAAAGGCTAATAGATCTTCTATTAGCCGTTTCATTGAGGTGGTGCTTGAAACAATTATTGAAAGCAACCTTATTCCTTCCTCATCAAGTTTATCTTTGTACTCTTCGAGGACAATTTTTGAAAAACCGTCGATGGCCCGTAATGGTGCTCGAAGGTCATGTGAAACCGAGTAAGTAAAGGATTCAAGTTCTTTGTTGAGTTCTTCAAGGTTTTTATTGGCACCTTCAATTTTTACTCTTGCTTCGTTCACATCTTCGAGAAGGTAGGTTAGTGCATTTTGAGAGTCTTTTAACCGGATGGCATTTTCTTCATATTTACGTGTCCTCTCGGTTACCGTTAATTCTAATTCACTGTAATATTTTTCTTTGAGTTTATTGGCTTCTTTTATGTTTGTTATATCACGTACTAATACTTGAATTGCTTCTTTCCCTTCAAATTTTGTTAGTTCAGCAAATACTTCAATAAATATGTTTTTTTCGTCTGATTGTATAAATTCAAATTCAACAGGGAAGGCAATCTTATCTTTTTTGTTTATGGAATCAAAAAGGTTTAATACTTTTTCAATATCGGGGGGATACACAACATCAATAATGTCGTGCCCATAAAATTCTTCAGGTGTTTTGGCGTTCAATAAAGTAAGGGCAGCTTTGTTGGTATATCTTATTTTATTGTCTACAAAAATTATTATAGCATCGGGCAGTTTTTCAATTAGTTGCCGGTATTTGGTTTCGCTTTCTTTAAGTTGTTGGCTAATATTTAAGTTGGTAGTAATATCGTTTCCTATGGCAATTATAACATTTTCGCCATCGGTAGGAAACAAAACTGTTGATAAGTCGAGCCAAATTGTTTTGTTGTTTTTAGTGATACATTTCAGATTTTTGCGAGGTGCAGTCTTTATACCATTAATAAGCATTTCTGATTGTTTAATAATCTTATCCCGCATATCAGGGTGGATAATATCTAAATATTCAATTTCATTCAATTCATCTTCCGAATATCCAAATAGTTTGTGCCATGCATTATTTACAAATAAATATTTTTTGGTTTTTAAGTTGATTATTGATATAATACTTGGTATAGTTTGTGATAATTGCCTAAAACGTTCTTCGCTTTTTTGCAGTTTTTCGGACGCGTTTTTAGAATTTGTAATATCAAATGCAACCCCATCAAAATAAATGATATTTCCCTGAGAATCAGTATGGGCCTTATAGTCAGATTCAACCCAAATAATTGAACCATCTTTCTTTTTTTCTTTGGTAACAAATCCGAAAACTTCTTTTTTTTCTTTGAGTAGGGCCAACATTGTTTCCCTGTCATTTGGATTTTCATAGAAATTGGAAGCCGGAGTATTTAATAATTCTTCGGTATTTTGGAAGCCATACATTTTTACCATGGCCTGATTTAAATTTAAGATTACTCCATCAATAGTTGACCTAAAAAGTGCAACCGGAACATTGTTATAGAGCGATTTGTATTTCTCTTCACTTTTAAGGAATTTTTGTTCCGTTTTGATTTGTTCAGTGATATCATGGAGTACTCCAAATACAATGTTCCTTTCTTTATTATATTCGGCAATTGAGTGAATGTCACGTATTTTGCCATCGGTTAAACGTTTGATTTTAAATTTTACATCGTATGGCCTATTCCCTTCGATTAGTGCATTTAAGGCATGGTCAAGAATTTTTCGGTACTGAATAAGCGGTATTTTTTGGATCCGGGATATTGAATGTTTTCTATTGGATAACCCATATATGTTCCTGGCTCCCAACGATGTTTCAACAGTATTGTTTGTTAAATCAAATTCCCAGTTTCCGAAACGGGCTATATGTTCAGCCCGCAATAGCCTGGTTTGAATTTTTTGATTTTCCCATGCATTATTTCTTGAATCAGTTACATTGCGTGATAACGATTGATATTTAACAACTTCTCCTTTTTTATTGAATATGGGTTGGGTTTTAGAATTAAACCAAATATAACCGTTGTTTTTTTTCTGAATTCGGTAGATGATATTGTTAACAGGTTGTCCTGCCAGTACTTTTGAGTTCAATGAATTTTTAAAACGTTGTTTATCATCAATATGGATCAGTTCACAATACTCTGTACCTAACAATTCAGTTGGCCTGTAATCGAGAATTGTTTCAATCGAAGGGCTATTGTATAGTATGGTACCATCAATGTTGTGAATAGTTACCAAGTCAATCATGTTTTCGGCTAAAAGCTCCAGGTAATTTTCACTTTGTAGAAGGTCTTGTGAAGTTTGTTCAAGCGACTTCTCAAGTTCAATCCTTTGTTTGTTCAGTTCGCCATCATTTTTTAGTTTTTGAAGAAAAACACCTACCATTCGACAGGCATTATGAATTAATTCCAGGTCACCAGAATCGAGAGACTCAGTATGTTTTGTATAATTGATATATCCATAAACAGTATCAGAAAGTACTATTTCAAAATTATCAGGAGATGAGGGGGTTAAAGAAAAATTAAATTCTACTCCTTTCCAAAAATTATTTATGGAGTTGATAAAAATGCGTAAAATATCTTCCTCTTTTTTTAATTGAGAAATATTGAGAATTAAAAAAAATATATCGTTTATCTTGTTTGATGCTCTCATGCAGCTATTCATTTTCCATTTTTATGAAAATTATAAAAACGGTTCCTTAATAATTGACTTTAAATTATGAAATATTTATTTTAATTCCGCTCTTAACGGTAGATAAAATAAATATGCCCGTTATTTTAAGGAATCGGAGGATAAAATCAGTTTGGCATATGGCAAAAATTGGTAGGTATTTGTATAAAGCTTTGTGTTTTTAGTAATTGGAAGTAGTTTTTAGGAGTCAAAAATCTGCACGTTATAATTGTCAGTATTTTAATGTTTACAAATGCAGATGGTTGAATTAATTTAGGATTTAATTTGTTTTTCCAGTATTTTAATTTTGTCTTTTAGTTCTTTTATTCTGAATTCGCGGCCAATAAATAGTTGATTAAAATTTTCGAGTTTTTTATTGGATTTAAGCAATTCTTCATTTTTTGACTCCAGCTCTAAAGTTCTTTTTTCAATTATTTTTTCGAGGTTCTTTTTTAATTTTTCAAGTTCCCTTTCAACTGTTTTGCGTTTAGTTATATCAATTGTTATACCTATTGTTCCAACAATCTTATTTTCTTTAAAGTGCGGGTATATTGTAAAAAATGCATCAAATGGCTTATTGTTTTTTCGGATAAGGGTTGTTTCTCCGTGAAAACCATGTAGTCCTTTTTTTAATAACTCCTGCATTTTTAAAAAATTGGGAATATCTTTGGCTGGATGTAGGAGGGCAATTTTCTTTGAAATTATTTCTTCCTTTTTGTATTTGAATATTTTTTCGGCTCCCGGGCTAAATTCTTTTATAATTGTGTCTTCGCCGCCAAGGTCAGTAAAAATAAATCCAATATTGTCGGCCGCTTCAAATATCGATTTTAGGTTTTTGTCTTTCTCAATTATTTGGTTGGTCAAGTCATTTTTCTCGATTATCATTTGATTTATCGATTTCCCAATAGCTTTTAATTCAGTAAATTGTATTGATTGCAAATCAATTAACTGGTCACTTTTTGCAGCATCTTTTAAAAATCTTTTAAAAATATTAATTTGCCAAAATAAACGGTAATCGATGTGGCGGACAATAAAATAACTGGCAACTATTAGGAATATTGAAAGCAGAAGAATGAATAATCCATCTTTTCTGAATCGTGATTTATATTCTTCTTCAATATAATTGATTTCTTGAGTAGGTTCATATTTATAAAAACCAGCACCAATTATCCAACCCCAATTTTCATAACCTTTAACATACGAAATTTTTGCTTCAGGAATATTTGAATTAATTGTTTTAAACGAATAATCAAAATAAAGCCCATCGGGTAAAAAATAGCCTTTTTTTTCCAGGTCAAATAGCCTTATGCCATCAGGATCAGTCATATCCACAATATTTTTATACTCATTTAATTTATACCCATCAAAAACAAGTGCTTGCCCTTCGATGGTATTAACAAAAATATACCCTCTGTATTTTAACCTAATTCTGGCCAGATATTCCAGAATTTCGTTTTTTAGCGTATCGATATTATTTTGTGGATGGAATTCCAAGGTAAAAGTGATGTAGTCAATTGCGCGGTTTACTTCTTCCTTCAGGTATTCTTTTTGTTGGTTTAATTGTTGTGATTTAATGTATTCCGTAGTATTGATTAATTCTTGTTTTTTATTAAAATACCATATGGCACTTAACAACACTATTGATATTGTAATAATCGATATTAGGGAATAAAAAACACTTTTTTTAATGCTGGTTGATTTATTTTTTCTGAGTTTCATATCTTTACTAGAATTCAATAATCTTCTTTATAAATTGTTTATTCCAAATTCTTCTCAAATAAAAAATTCAATGAGCAGATATAAAAAATAAATAAATTGACCTCATTTTTTATACTCATACTATAGCTAAAATTAATCATTCCAATCAACAAAATCAAGGAAGTTGTATTTATCCTCGAAACAAGGTCTTTATTTAGTTAAGTTGCAGGATCATATGTATTTATATTCTACTGGTGAGCAATAAACCATTCTTAAAAATTAATAATTTTTGTTTTCAATATTTCGCCGATAGAAAAAAAAGCTTTTTTGGTTCGTTACAACAAATAACTTTTAAAGTTATTACAAATAAAAGCGGCTTATGTTTTTTCAATTTCGAATTATTTATTATCCAATAAATCGAATATTTTTTTCGGCTTTTTATTTTGAGAGGTAAAGTATTTTAATGTTGTGTTTTAAATAACAAAGGCTCGGAAAACCGAGCCTTTGTTACTATTTATGAAAAAAAATCTAAAAACATTAAACACTAAAACCCATTGTCTTTATTATTTGCTGAATAATCTTTTTGTTTTAAAATTACCAAAAGTGTTTTACTTTAAAAGCTTCTGGTTGTTTGTTTCTATAACAAATATATGGAGGAGTGTATTGAAAAAGAATAAGGGGAAACCTGATTTTTCTGAATAAAATGCCTTACTGAAATTTTGTTGTTTGGGTTAAGTGTTTCTTATTCAGAAGTATAGGCGTTTGCTGGAGGATTAGTTATAGAGTAACTAATTGTTGAATTTACAGTTTGGTTGAATATAATATCTGGAAATGTATAGTAGAAGTATTCGAATAACCTGAGCTTATATTAAAAAAAGCCCAGGTTATGTAATGTTTTTCAATGCGAAAATTTAAAATCCTAAAACATCAATACTTGGAATAGACGATTCAATAGGTATTGTATCAATATTAACCGCTTTTTTTGTAGCTAGTTCGAATCTGATTTTTGCCAATGGTAAATTTTGGTTTTTAATATCGACCTGAATACTGAATTGCGCATGAGTAAGCCCTTTGCTTATAGTTGGCTCATCGGCGAAGAGGTTGTTGGTTTTTAAATAGTTCTCAATTTCCGGAATATTTTCATTTGCTACATTAAACAAAATCATCACTTTGTTTTCAGCATAAACACTTCCATATAAATTGAGTAAGAACATTTTAAGAAGCTCCGTTTTTTTGCCGTCATTTTTTAGTTTAGGGTTAATATAAATTCCGGTTTCTGATGACATAATTTCTTCCGAAATAGTTAATCCATAATTTCTGATAGCTCCACCTGATTGTGTTATTTCAACACCTAAATCAGCTCCATGGTTTTTAACTTTGGCTTCGGTTTTACCCCAGGTTTCATAAATAATAATTCCCTTTGAGATTTTGGGGGGAGTTTTGTATTTTTGGACACTGAATGCTGAAAATTCATCAAACTTTCCAATTTCTTTTAATTTTCCCTGAATCCAATCAAGGGCAATGTATGGCATTTCAGATACTACCGTAATGATGTTTTTATTTTGGCATAATTGGAGTAGATAATCAGTTACTGAACCGGTTACCTCTTTATTTACTATACCCACTAACCTAACTCCACCTCTGTTAAGCGAAAGTATTTTTTCAATTTTAGCTTCAGTATTGTATTCAAGTTTTAGTTCCAACACACGTTCTTTTATCCAGTCGTCGCCAGCAATTGCCACATCCAGTTCATCGACAGCTAATTGCGATCCGAATTCCTGCGGGCGCCCATCCCACCCAAATAAATAGTTCATGGCTTTAAATTCTGTTGGTCCGCCTGATTCATAACCTTTGGTTTCAAATCCGGCATTATTTAGCAGGTGAATTAAATTTCCTCCTCTTTTGGGATTTGCCAACGACCCGGCTGGCATTCCTATCACAAGTTTTTCTTCGTTCATTTTTTTTTGATATTTATTCGCCAACAATTTTTAAATCACCTGAATCTGTGATTTTTCGGTAATAACATGAATTATATGGTTTGTTATTATCATTTTTTGCGTGGCAGGCTCCTTTTCCTTCAGGAGTAACCATGTAAAGCAATGAATTTTGTTCGCAGTTGATTCTGATTTCATTCACACGTAATAAATCGCCCGATGTTAATCCTTTTTTCCAGAGTTCGTTACGGCTACGGCTATAGTAGGTTGCATATTTACTCCGACGTGTTTCGTCGAAGGCTTCCTTATTGGCAAATGCCAGAATTAATACCTCTTTGGTTGTAAAATCCTGAGTCACAACAGGGATAAGTTTTTCCCCATTTTCACCAAAATCAATCATTAGCTCGTTTGTATATTCTTTAGCCATTGTCTCTTTTTTTTAGTTCTTGCTAAATTTACATATTTCTTATGTGGGAAAACTTATTTGTATTGGTTCATATCCGTTTTTTTACACAAAGTTTATGAAGGGATTTATAAAATTTTTTCAAACATCGAATTAGTTTGCTGGCCCTATAGTTAAATTATTAGTGGCAATTCGTCCGTGGTACGATTGAATTATTGCTTTGAGTTTGTTTTCAAATACATTTATATTTGGGAAGTTGGAGATAAGGTTTTGTTGTAAAAGGCTATCGTTTTTTATGTCGAAAAAACCAACCGGCTTATTACCATCAAATTGAAGCAAATAACCATCTTCGAATAGTTGATATATGCCATTCATATAATTGACTGTAAAATGGGCTGCAGAATCATTTAATAAGCTATTCCCAAAACAAACGTACGGTTGATTGCTTTTTAAATATTCCATTATTGTCGGAAAAATATCTGTGTGTTGAGAAATTACTATCGATTGCCCCATAAAAGTTGAATCGTTTGGATGAAAAAATAATAAAGGGATAGCATAGTTCCCAATCTTATTTTTGTAAAACGGGCTTTCTGCCTGGGCTGTATGGTCGGCTGTTAATATAAACAAGGTGTTGTTGTACCAGTTTTTATCTTTAATCGATTCAAAAAATTGCCTTAAAGAATAATCAGTATATCCAATACTTTCATGAATGTTTAAAGTCCCTTTTGGAAATTTGCCTTTATATTTTTCTGGAATTTTATAAGGATGGTGCGATGTAAGTGTAAATACCGATGCAAAAAACGGTTCTTGAAATCTATTCAGTGTGTTTCCAAAATAGTTTAAATACGGTTCATCATAAACTCCCCATCGGCCATCATAATCATATGTTGTCGGGTATTCATTCATTCCAAAATAGTTGTCAAATCCTGCAATTTGTGCGAACTGATCAAATCCCATTGTCCCATTTTTACCTCCATGGAAAAAGGCTGTATAATATCCCTCTTTTTTTAGTTGATTCGGGATAGAGTGAATGGTGTTTGTCGAAAATGAAGAGGTAATATATGCTTCTTCTGTGAGTGCCGGCAGGCCCGAAATTATCGATGGCATGGCTTCAATGGAGCGTTTGCCATTGGCAAATGAATTGGGGAAAACAAGGCTTTTAGTTATGAGTGAATCAAGGAATGGAGTGTATCCTTTTTTCCCGGTTAAAGCACCTATATATTCTTTCGAAAAGCTCTCCATAATAATGAGAACTATGTTTGGAGATTTTTTTTGAATCTGATTAGCTGGTTTTTGTAATGGTGAATATATCGAATCCAATTGTTCGGATGTAAAATATTTGTTTGGCTCAAACGATTTTGAACCAATGGTCTTCATTATGGTAAAAGGTGAATTTAAGACTAATGGGATATTTTTCGATGATGTATATTTGGTAGCATGAATAACTCTGAGTGGTTTTAGCTGCAATCCACCCCGCCCTCCAACCAAACCAACTAGTAATAACACAATGAATAGTATTGATTGATAGAATAATGCTTTTATTTTTAGTGGTTGAGTTTGGTATGTGTTGTATTTAAACCGTGGGTAAAATTTGAATAAAAGAATTATGGATATAATCCAAATGACAATCAGATACCAAAAATCAAAAATAAATTGTGGCAGTAAGGTTACAAAATCTTCGCCCAGCCATACTGAAGAAAAAATATTAAACGTTAACCGGGCATGTTGAAAGTCAAAAAATTTAGTGTCGATAAAATTAGTAGCAAGTAAAACAGAGTTTACAATCAGGAAAATTGAAAAAACAATGGTTTGGTAGGGTCTTTTGTTTTTAAAATTCCCTGGAATCAGGCTTAAGAGGATAAAAAGTAGATTAAAATAAAATAGAGCTGAAATATCGAATCGGATACCTGAAACAAAAATTTTGATTAACTCTAAATTGTTAATGTTGTCAAAGTAATCGATATTAAATAAATAAAAAATGAGCCTTGAAATGCTAAAAGCTAGCAAGACTACAGCAAAACGGCAAAAAAACAGCTGTATATGGTAAAGGTAATTCTTCATTAAAATTTCCAATAAACAAAAGTAGCTTTATGCTACCTGATAAAAGTATAAGCAAGTTATTGATTCACCAAATAATTATTTTACCTCTGTCAAGTATTTACGAAGGAAAATTTTTTAAATAAAAGTTGGTGATAATATAAAAATCATTACTTTTGCTACTACAAAACGAAATTAGTCGAAAAATGGCACAATCAAAAGATGAAATAATTAGGGAGGAGATCATTCTTCAGGCTCAAAAGTTATTTAAGCAATTTGGTCTTAAAAAAACAACAATGGATGAAATTGCTGCTGCATGTGGTAAAGCTAAAAGTACTTTGTACCATTATTTTAAAAATAAAGAAGAGGTATTTGATGGAGTTGTGCAAATGGAAATGGTTAATTTACGTAAGTATGTAAAAAACAGGGTGGAGGAGCATAAAAATATGCAGGACAAAATTATGACTTATGTAAAAGTATTTCATAAGGAGGTAATAAATAAGGCCAACCTTTACAGGATAATGATAGGGAATAATATCACTGAATTAAAAGCTCAGAAGCACTTTGTTGAAATGATGAAGTTTGAACAATCCTATATTATACGAATTATGGAAGATGGGTATGATTCGGGAGAATATGTCAGTGTTGAAAGGAAAGATATCCCCTGGATTGCTGAAATATTCCTGGCTGCATTTTATGGTGTTGTTATGTATAATGTTGAAACGTATGGTTTCTACGATGAAGAGAAAATGACAAAAACAGTTGAGCTAATAGTGCCACGCACTTTTTGTTAAATTTTTTTTGCTTGTGATTCGACTAAAAAACAAAATAAGTATTGTGGTATATGTGTTTTGTAGTTGAATTATAAGAAGGAATTTAAAAATGTGTTATGTAGGAACAGGGCAAATTTATGGCCCCTTTTTTTTGAAGATAAATAGACCAGAAAACAATATATGTATTTTAAACGAAGAGCAATTAGTATGAAACAATTAATCAGTGTATTAGTTATTGGACTTGCGGTTTTGGGGTGTAAACAAAAAGCAGAAGTTCAATCAAGTAGCAATGAAAGTCCCGAAAGTATCCGGGTGGCTATTAAAATAGTGGAAAGTCAGGAAACTGATGGGGTACTTTATTTTAGTGGTCAAATAGAACCAATTTTAACAGTTCCCTTAAGTTTTAAGTTGCCAGCAGCAATCGCCAACATTTATGTTTCAGAAGGCGATAGGGTAAATAAAGGAGATGTTTTGGCTGAATTGGACAAAACCATGTATCAGAGTACATATAATGCAGCTTTAGCAATGGAAAAACAAGCTGAAGATGCTTATGGCAGGCTCAAAACGGTTTATGATAATGGTAGTTTGCCCGAAATTAAATGGGAAGAAATAAAATCAAAATTGGAACAAGCCAATTCAACAGCTCAAATAGCACAACAAAACGTGGATAATTGCCGCATTCTTGCGCCAATCTCAGGGATTGTTGGAGCCCGTAACATTGAAGTTGGCTCAAATGCAACTCCGGGAATAACTGCCTTTAAACTAATTTCTATTGACGAAATTTATGCGCGTGTTTCAGTTCCTGAAAACGAGATCAATAACATTAAAAAAGGGCAAATAGCTCAAATTACATTACCTGCCATTAAAGGAAAAGTTTTTGAAGGTACAGTTGAAAAAGTTGGTGTTGTAGCGAATACAATTTCAAAAACCTACGAAGTTAAACTTCGGATTAATAATAAAAATCGGGAGATAAAACCAGGCATGGTGTGCAATATTGGCCTGCCTTTGAATACTGGGCCTGCCGGTATTCTCGTCCCTGTTCAATCGGTTATGACCGATGCGAATGCAGTAAATTATGTGTTTGTTGTTGACAAAGAAAATCAAAGAGTAAGTCGTCGTAACATTCTCACGAGTAAGTTTGTAGGCAACCAGCTTTTTATTACATCGGGGCTTAAACCAGGTGAGTGGATAGTAGTAAATGGAGTTCAGAAATTATCAAATAACTCTAAAGTAAGTTTTAATTAATAAGCCTGTTTTATTGGTAAAACCCAATAAGGCCAGGATTGAGTTTTTGTATAAAATAAAAAACGATGAATAAAAAAATAAATATCATTGAAGCAGCCATGAAACACCGACAAATAGTATTGGCTTTTGTTTTGGTGATGATGCTTCTGGGGATCGTTGGCTTAAAAAATATGCCTCGGCGCGAGTACCCCGAATTTACAATCAGGCAAGGAGTTATTGTTGGTGTTTATCCGGGTGCAACTTCAGCCGAAGTTGAAAAACAATTAACCTCCGAAGTTGAGAATTATATTTTTGGTTATGAGGAGATTAATAAAAGTAAAACCCATTCTGAATCAAAAGAAGGGAGGATGATTGTTTATGTTGAACTCAATGACAATGTACATAACGCTGATAAATTCTGGTCAAAATTAAGGCTTGGTTTGTCAGAGTTAAAAATGCAATTGCCAACCGGTGTATTGGCATTGGTTGGTAGCAATGATTTTGGCGATACTTCAGCTTTACTTATCACCATGTCGTCTGATAAAAAAACATACCGTGAGTTGGAAGAAGTTATGAAAATGTTGGAATCTGACATTCGTAAAATAAGTTCGGTTTCAAAAATCAAACGCTTCGGGACACAAAATGAAAAAATCTATATCAATGTCCAACAAGAAAAACTGAATGAATATGCAATTGATCCAACTACCATTTTTGCTGTTTTTAAACTTCAGGAATCACTAAATTATTCAGGCAGTTTAGATAATGGAGAACTGGTTTTACCGGTACATGTCCCGCCACGTTTTGAATCTGAAGAAGATTTAATGGATCAAATTGTGTATTCCGATCCTCAGGGGAATATTATAAGGCTTAAAGACATAGCAACTGTTGAACGCCGATATGAAGACCCTGAAAGTTTTATCCGAAACAATGGCAACAATGCTCTGCTTTTATCTTTAGAAATGCAGAAAGGAAATAACATTGTACAATTTGGTGAAGATATTCAGGAAGTATTAAAACAGTTTTCGGAAAAAACATCTGATGATGTTCAAACAAATGTCATTTCAAATTTGCCTGAAGTTGTCGATCAGAGTATTTCTCACTTTATGATTGAATTGCTCATTGCAATAATCGCTGTTATTATTGTAACAATGATTTTATTGCCCTTTAGGGTGGCTTTGGTTGCGGGAGTAACAATTCCGGTATCAATATTGATAACCCTGGGGATTATGCAAATGGTTGGCATACAGTTGCACATTGTTTCTTTGGCCGGATTAATTGTTGTTCTGGGAATGGTTGTGGATAATGCCATTGTAGTGATTGATAACCACCTTGAAAAACTCGATCATAACGAATCACCCTGGAATGCTGCATGGAAAGCAGCTACTGAATTGGTAATTCCTGTTCTATCGGCAACAGCGGCAATTGTTGCTGCTTTTTTCCCATTAATGCTTATTCTGAAAGGAATGGCTGGCGATTTTGTGGGTACATTCCCTTTAACCATTGGAATTGCGCTTGGCGTTTCAATGTTGGTAGCTGTATTTTTGGTTCCTTTTATGTGTTACATTTTTATCAAAAAGGGGCTTCATAAAAAAGAAATTAAATCGGATAAATCGAAAAAAAGTTTTTTAGATCTGGTTCAGTCTGTGTATAACAGGACGTTAGATAGGACGTTCAGAAATGCAAAATTAACGATTGGGCTTGGCGTTTTATCGGTGATTTTAGGAATTCTGCTATTTACTACTGTGGAACAAAAATTATTCCCGGCAATGGAACGCAGTCAGTTCCCGGTTGAAGTATACTTACCCGAAGGGACATCACTTGCTAAAACTGAAGCCGTAATTGATAGCCTGGAGCAAATTCTTTCGGGCGATGGTCGAATTACTAATATTGCAAGCTTTGTAGGTGCTGGTTCGCCACGCTTTAACGATTTGTATGCTCCTCATATGGCTGCTAAAAACTACGGGCAGTTGATGGTGAATACAATCTCGAATGAAGCCACTATTGAAGTTCTCGATGAATATTCAGAGAAATACAGTAATGCTTTTCCTGGAGCTGTAGTTAAATGGAAACAATTGGCAATGGAAGATTTTAAAGCGCCAATTGAAGTACGCATTTCGGGCGACAATATTTCCGACCTTAAAACAGTAGCCGTACAAGTTGGGCAAATTCTTAAAACCAATAAAAATACAGCATGGGTTCGCGATGATTGGGGTGAAAAACTTAGCGGAATTAATATACAATTAGATAGGAACAAAGCCAATCAGTTGGGATATGCAAAAACTTTAGTTGCATCATCATTAATGATTGGGCTCGATGGATTGCCGCTTACTATAATTTGGGAAGGCGATTATCCGGTAAGTGTTGTTCTTACTAAAGAAGAAAAACAATTAAATACTATTAGCAGCCTTAAAAATCAATATATTTCATCGCCACTAACTATGGAGGCATTGCCATTAAGGTCGTTGGCAACATTACAACCCGAATGGACCGAGGGGACTATTGCCCGAAGAAATGGAGTGCGGACAATTACTGTTAACGCCGACCTTAAACGCGATCAGATCCCTTCGAATGTGTTTAGCGAAGTAAGGCCATTAATTGATCAGGTAAAACTACCAAAGGGAACAAAAATTGAATACGGCGGCGATTTTGAAGCAACCGGCGATAATATGATTCCATTAGCTATTTCGTTATCGGTGAGTATTTTGTTAATCTTTTTTATTCTTCTTATTCAGTTTAAAACCACCCGGCGAGCCTTACTTATTATGTCAACAATGTTGATGAGTGTATTAGGAGCTGCTTTAGGATTAAAAATAACCGGTTACCCATTTGGGATGACTTCTTTTATTGGAATAATAGGATTGGTTGGTATTGTTGTCCGCAACGGAATTATACTCATTGACTATGCTATGTTTTTGGTAACCCACAAAGGATATTCATACAAAGAAGCTGCAGTTGCTGCGGGGAAACGACGTATGCGTCCCATATTTCTTACATCGATGGCTGCAGCTGTAGGTGTTGTTCCAATGATTATCAGCCAGTCGCCATTGTGGGGCCCATTGGGTGCTGTAATTTGTTTTGGAATGATAGTTGGCATGATTCTTACACTTCTGATTTTGCCTGTATTGTATTGGAAAGTCTCAGGAAATGGCCCATCTAAAGAAAGCCTGACTGCAATTTAATTTATTTACACAAAAAAATAGAATGATGAAACCATATATTAGCCTGATATTGTGTTTAACTGTTTTTACTTTTCAGTTAACAGCTCAAACTTTATCGCTTGAATCGAGCAAAAATTATGCGCTCGAACACAACAAACTCATAAAAGAAGCACGCCTTAAGGTAAGCGAATCGGAACAAGTCAGGAAAAATGTTTATACCAATTTTTTTCCTAAAGTAAATGCTCAGGTATTTGCTATGCGCTCAAACGATTACCTGTTGAATATTGAAACACCCGAAATGAACCTGCCTGTGTACGATGGTAATCCAGCAAATTTGCAAGCAGCAACTGAATTTGCCTACGTTCCGGGAATGGAAATTAAAGCTCTTGATTATTTAAATATTGGAATGGTTACTGCCACACAGCCGGTATATGCTGGCGGCAGGATACGTACCGGTTACGAATTGGCTTTTTTAGGGAAAACAGTTAATGAGGAATTATTAAACCTTAGCACCAACGAAGTAATTGTTAAAACTGAAGAGTATTATTGGACTTTGGTAATGCTGGAAACAAAACGCAAAACACTAGGTAGTTATGAAAAACTATTAAACAGCCTGCTAAAAGATGTCCAGGTATCGTTCGAAGCAGGTTTAATCCAGAAAAGTGATTTGTTAAAAGTGAAGTTAAAACTCAATGAAATTACTGCCAATAAATTAAAATTGGACAATGGAATAACACTGGTAACAATGGCACTTTGCCAGCATATTGGAATTGATTTTTCTGATGACGTAAAAGTACAGGATACCGAATTTAGCAATGTTGCTCCGATTATATTATATACGGAACCAATAAATGCTCTAACCAAACGAAGTGAATACCACTTGCTCAATAAGGCTGTGGATGCTGAAATGCTTCAGAAAAAATTGGCAAGGGGCGAATTTTTACCTCAATTTGCTGTTGGAATTCAAGGGCAGTACCTCGATATGGCCGATCAAAGTAATACATATGGAATTGCTTTTGCCAGCTTGTCTATTCCTATTTCTGATTGGTGGGGTGGGGCTTATAAACTTAAAGAACACACTATTAAAATTGACATTGCAAAAAATAACCTGGACGAAAAATCAGAATTATTATTCCTACAGATGGAAAAAGCTTACAAAGAACTGACTGAGAGTTACCAGCAAATTCAAGTGGCTGAGGCTGTTGTTTTGGAAGCCGAAGAGCACCTGAAGGTTGTAACCGATAATTACCGGGCTGGTATTATGTCAACATCTGATATGTTGGAAGCCCAGGCTATTAAACAAGAAGCCAACGATGGAATGGTGGATGCTAAAAGCACCTATCAAATCAAGCAGGTATATTATAAAAAAGTAACCGGAGGATTGGAGAATTAATTTGTGGGGAGATGTAAATAGCCCCTGTTTATCGGTCAGTATAAGCTGGTTGCAGGGGCTTGATTTTTTTGTAAGGTGGATTTTGTTACTTAGTAATTAGTTTATATTAGTATAGAGAATATGACCAACAGAAACCTAATGTAAAACCGGGCAATGTCGCCGATAAAAATTCCCGCGATATAAAAAACAACACTACTTTTTCAGCGTGTTTATTCATTAAAACCAGGCGATGATTTTATTATTTACTCCATGGATAATTTATCAGGAATTGTAAGTTTTTTAAATAATGAAGAATTTTTACGTCAGATTTAATAAAAGTTTTAACCGCAAAAAAAAGAGTGTTTACCTCCTTATTTCAGGCTGTAGCCTATTTGATAAAGAAAATATGGTTTTTGGGGTGTATTTTAAACGTTTTGAATAGGAGTTTAAAACATGCCTCTTTAAAATCCAAAAACAATAAAATCATTATCTTTCCACATTGATGGAGTAGGGAAACATAAAAATCTATGAATTTTAAAAAGAAAACGATAGAACCTGATAAGAACTTAAGGAACATAGGGCCGCGAATAATATTACTGTTAGATAAACTGATTTTTAATTTACTGGCATGGAATGTATTATTAAGGGTTTTCTTTTTCTTAAATTATCTGATAAATCCCGATTTAATATTTTCAGGCGCTAAAATTTTTCAAATATCGCATGAACGAGGTTTTGTGTTAACAGGAATGGCCTCATTGGTAGCTGGTTTTTCATGGTTATTCGAAGATGTTATTTTCTATAAATACCTTTCCCGAAAAGGATTAGGGAATTTATTTATTATTCGTTTTTTTTTCATAGTAATAATGCTGGCTTTTGTATTATTGTTATTTACGGTGTATCACTACCAATCTTCATTTTTTTCTGATATTTCTGAGTACCTGATTTTATTAAAAGGTTTTTTTCTGAACAGGACCACCGTTTATCTGTTTCTGATTGGAATTATTATTTCAATAGGGATCAACTTTTTTAAAGCTATCCGGCAGAAAGTGGGTTACGAAAAGTTTTTCAGAATAATTTCCGGTTATTACCGCAAACCTAAAGAAGAAAACCGGATTTTTATTTTTATCGACCTGATATCATCCACTCACTATGCCGAATTATTGGGGCATAAAAAGTACAGTGCTTTTCTTCAGGAATGCTTTAAGCACCTTGGAATTCTTGAAATTAAATACCGTGCAATGCAATACCAGATTGTTGGCGATGAAGTTGTTTTAAGCTGGTCGGCCGATAAAGAAAAAAACTTCAGGTATGCGGTTAATTTTTATTATGAATTTCAAGCTCTTCTCAGTAAAAAAGCCGGGTTTTTTAAAAAAGAATATGGTGTAATTCCAAGCTTTACGGCTTCGATTAATGCAGGCAAAATAATGGTTGCTGAAGTTGGAACTGTAAAAAGTGAAATTGCTTTTCATGGCGATGTATTAAATACCGCTGCACGCATACAGAAACAATGTAAAAGCTACGACCGATCTTTACTGGTCACCGATTCTTTTGTTGAAAAGTTTAAGCCTTTTTCGCAAGGGTACAAAACTGAATGGGTAACACACGACCCTCTTACAGGTAAAAGTAAGCGTGTTGGTGTGTATGCTGTATTTCCTGAAAACGGAAATGATTTTCAGTCTGAGAAAATTAAAACCAAAAAAAAGGTATCTTTAACAGGTTGCTAAACAGTAATATATTGTTCTGGTTTGATAAAACAGTTATTTTATACCATTTTAGTAATGTGTTTTTGCAACACATTAAGTGGGCAGGATTTTTCTCATCTGGAAATATTTATGGTGAGGCATGCAGCTGTTGATATGTCGAAGCCGGTATTGTGCAGTTCTTCAAAAGCCAAAAAATTATTGGAAGCCTATAACAATTTACCTATAATTGATTTTGAGACTGATAGTATAAAGCATTTATTTGGTACAGCCCCAATAAAGGTCTATACAAGTTCTCTTCCCCGAGCTATACAAACTGCTCGATTACTTTTCCCGGAGTACGATAGTATACCATCAGAAACACTTTTTAATGAATACCAGCTATCGATGGTAACTGTACCGTTATTATTTTTTCCCTACGATGCCTGGACCTTTCTTTCGCGTGTTTTTTGGATTACCCGTTTAAATACAAAAGGTGAAAGCCGGGTAAAAGCCAAACGAAGGATGAAACTTGCAGCCGATGAATTAGTTATACGAGCAGCAGATAATCAACGGATTGTCCTAGTAGCTCATGGTTATCTTATTGCTGATATAAAACGTGAATTAAAAAAACGTGGGTGGCAAATAGAAATAAACCAAGGCCATAAAAATCTGGCAATTACCAAATTGGTTTTTACTTCAAATTAATAAAAAAATTAGCCTTATTTTAGTGTAATTCGGGCATAAAGCCCTGCACCATTTTCAATCACTGTTGGATAAAAAACGAACAAACCTGATTTTGTTTGATGCCATTTGGGGATTAAAATCCCGGTTAATGCCCCAACTGCAAATCCGGTTAAAATATCGGTTGGGAAATGTTTACCCGCTTTATACCGGTAGTATCCTGTAATAGCAGGAGGAATTGATGCTAAACCGTACCATAACAATCTGTTTTTTGCATACGGATGTAAATCAAAATATACTTTTGTCATAAAAAAAGTAGAAGTTGCAACAACCGAAGTGTGCCCGCTAAAAAACGAATTAGTAGTATTCCTGCCTAACTTTCGCTCCAAACTTTCATTTGTGTTATACATAAATGGCCGCATGCGTGAAACTGGCATGGCACCGGCTAAATAGGCTGCTGCATTTACCGACTGAGCTTCGAAGTAAAGTACGGTGTATTCCTTCCATATATCACGTACTTTGGAGTCGATAAACATAAGAGCTGGTGCAAACATAGCGCCTCGCATAAATAAATTTGATCGGTCTAAATATTTTTCGGCTTCTGAAGGATTTTGTTTAGTAGCTCCCCGATCGAACCACCAGATATCTTGGGGTTTTAATTGTGGTATTTGGCTTAGGTTTTTTGGCTCTCGCCCTCTTAAATAATCGGTGCCATATTTGCTGGCTACCAGTCCGGCAACAGTAATAGGTATATCAACAACATAATTTAATCTATAGGATTTTGTTTTATGCTGAATTGTATCGTTTTGCGAGAAACTAACAATATAATTCAACATCAAAATGAGTATAAATGATAGTTTTATTTTCATATGATAGATGATACGAACGTTAAGTTTGAGTACATTATTGTCAGCGATAATACAAATTAGTAATTCAATTTATGAATAAGTTTAGAAAATAAAAAATCCGGCACTTTTTGGTACCGGACTTTTTACAAAACTAAAGTTTGTTTTAAACCACATAAGTCGATGAAGCAGTATCGCCTCCACGGCCTGTCCAGTTGGTGTGGAAAAATTCACCACGAGGTTTGTCGATTCTTTCGTATGTATGAGCACCAAAATAATCGCGCTGAGCCTGCAATAAATTAGCAGGTAAACGTTCGCTTCTGAATCCGTCGAAATAACAAAGAGCTGATGTTAAAGCAGGCACAGGAACTCCCTGTGTTAAAGCTGTTGCGCAAACATTTCTCCAGCCAGCCTGAGCTTCTTCCACTTTCCCTTTAAAGAATGGGTCAAGCAATAAATTAGGTAAGTCCGGATTGTTATCAAAAGCTGTTTTAATATCGGCAAGAAATACTGACCGGATAATACATCCACCACGCCACATTAAGGCAATTCCGCCATAATTCAGCTTCCATCCATATTCTTTGGCAGCTTCCATCATAAGGTTATAGCCCTGGGCGTACGAAATAATTTTGGCTCCAAGTAAAGCGTTCATTATGTCGTTAATAAATTTAGTTTTGTCACCTTCGAATTTAGGCGTTGGCCCATTAATAGCTTTGGAAGCTATTACACGCAAATCTTTTTGAGCCGATAAGCAACGTGCAAAAACTGACTCGCCGATTAAAGTTAAAGGTATACCCAAGTCGAGGGCAGAAATGCCAGTCCATTTACCAGTTCCTTTCTGGCCTGCGGTATCCAAAATCATTTCAACAGTTTCTTCACCGTTTTCATCTTTGTACCCTAAAATGTCGCGGGTGATTTCTATGAGATAACTATCAAGAATACCTTCGTTCCATTCTTTAAATACTTTGTGCATTTCATCATTACTCATTCCCAGCAATTCTTTCATTAGCTGGTAAGCTTCTGTTATGATTTGCATATCGCCATACTCAATACCGTTATGCACCATTTTTACAAAGTGCCCGGCACCACCTTCACCAACCCAGTCGCAGCATGGTGAACCATCTTCAACCTTGGCTGAAATTGCCTGAAAAATATCTTTTACAGCGGGCCAGGCAGCGGGAGATCCTCCAGGCATAATTGAAGGCCCCAACAAAGCACCTTCTTCACCACCTGAAACGCCTGTGCCGATGAACAATAAACCTTTACTTTCAACATATTCAGTTCTACGAATGGTATCAGGGAAATGGGAATTTCCACCATCAATAATAATGTCGCCCGGCTCGAGGTGTGGTATTACCAAATCGATAAAATCATCGACCGGCTGGCCGGCTTTTACAAGCATCATTACTTTACGAGGCCTTTCAAGATTGGCACACAATTCTTCGATGGAGTGGGCTCCAATGAAGTTTTTTCCAGCTCCACGCCCTTCCATAAAGGCATCGACCTTTGAAACGGTTCGGTTAAATACGCCTACTGTAAATCCTTTACTTTCCATGTTTAATACCAGATTTTCGCCCATTACGGCTAACCCGATTAAACCTATGTCTGCTAATTTTTTCATTATATAAATTGATTTTTATGTTTGTTTATTTATGTCATTCCTGCAAAAGCAGGAATGATAATTATTTTCCTACAGTAAATCCTAATTTCCTTAATTTCTCCAATGTTCCATTTGCCACATTAACAGCTTTAACAGTATACGATCCAAACTCTCGTCTGACCGGATAATCGCCTCTGAGTTTTTCAAATAGGTGAGGAGCCTCGCGGAGTGCATCGTCGTCATTTTCGATATCGTAGGTTGATATTACTGCTTCAGCAATAATCGATTCTTCTCGTCTTTGAGAACCATCAATAGTTATTATTGGGTTGGCGGGTTCTTCAATTCCAGAAGGTTCCCAGTTGTCGATTCCCAAGTTAAAAAACCGGCTTATAGCCTGAACACTCATTTTGGTACCGTTGGCTTTCCCATCTTTTGAATAGCCGGCAATGTGGGGAGTTCCATATTCCACAAAGTTTAGAAGTTCCGGGTCGATATCGGGTTCGCATTCCCAACAATCGGCAATAAAACCAACAATGTCACCTGCCTCCAGAGCATTGTACACCGATTCAGTATCGATAACTTCACCTCGGCAGGTGTTAATTATTAACGGGTTTTTTTCCAGGTTTTGAAAAAAAGTTTCATCACCAAGATGGTATGTTTGATCAATTCCGTTGTAATTTAACGGGACATGAAAGGTAATAATATCGGCTTCCTTTTTAATTGTTTCGATATCAGTAAATAAAGATGTGCCTTCAGCTCTTTGGCGTGGTGGGTCGTTTAATAAAACCTTCATTCCAATAGCTTTACAAGAATGCGCTACTTTCGAACCTACATTGCCAACACCAACTATTCCAATAGTCATGTCTATCAGTTTTAACCTTTTTCGCAAAGCATACGAAAATAGGGCAGAAGCTATGTATTGGTTCACACTTTCGGAATTACATCCGGGAGCGTTGGTCCATTTAATGCCGTTTTTTTTGCAAAATTCTGTATCAATATGGTCAAATCCAATGGTTGCTGTAGCAATAAATTTTACCGAAGAACCGGCTAATAGGTTTTCGTCGCAAATGGTCCGGGTCCGGGTAATCAGGGCGTCGGCATTTTTTACTATTTCGGGTGTTGTTTTTCCTCCCGGAAGGTAAATAACTTCGGCAAAAGGTTCAAAAGCGCCTTTAATATATGGGATTTTATCGTCGATTATAATTTTCATTTTATTTTGTAATCAGGTTAATTTTATACTTAATGATATAAAAAAGACTGATACTTTATTTGTTATATTAAATATTTTTTATTCTGAATAATAATTTTTAACCATTTGATCAAGAACCCAATTTGTTCGGGCGGCTGATTTTCCAGTACTGATACATTTTTCGTTACCACGAAGGTCATCCACAACCTGTTGTACCAGATTTTGAGAAATATGTTCCGGATTATTAAACGAATAAGAAATTTTTCCTTTGTTGGTTGTTAGTTTTACATCGCCATGGATAAAACAGGGTAAATTAATCTGCCCTTTTTCACCAACTATTTTTATGGAATCCACTTCATTTGATTCATCGGTAATAAAACACCAACTGCCGGTGCCAACAACTCCTGATTCATGCAGCCAGCTTCCAGAAACTGTATCTTCCGCCGGATATAATCCTGCCCGATTGGTTGCAAACCCATTGGCTTCTTTTATAGGTCCCAGCATAAAATCAAGGAAATCGAACTGGTGCGATGCCAAATCAAAAAAATAGCCGGCTCCACCTATTTCTGGAAAAACATGCCAGTGCATTTCTTCCTGCGATTGGTTTTTTTCGTTGGCGGCTTTAAATAATTTGATATTTACCATCAATGGTTTACCAATAATACCATCATCTATCAGCTCTTTTACTTTCAGGAATGCTGGTAATGTTCGCCTGTAATAAGCAACAAATAATGGCATTCCGGTTTTTTCTGAAACTTTTAACATTTCGAGGCATTCAGCGTAATTACGAGCCATTGGTTTTTCAACATACACCGGTTTTCCTGCTTTCATTGCCTGAATGGCATAGCTGGCATGTGAGTCGGGAGGTGTAGCAATGTAAATAGCGTTTACCTCAGGATCATTAATCAGTTTACTAGCATCTGAATACCATTTTGGAACGTTGTGTCGCTGTGCATAATCGGCTGCTTTTTCAGCATTACGACGCATAACTGCTACCAGTTTTGAATGATTTGATTTGTAAAAAGCCGGTCCGCTTTTTACCTCAGTTACATCGCCTACACCTATTATTCCCCAGTGGATTTCCATTTTTGAATTGTGATTTTTGATTTGAGCCAAATAATTAATACTCAAACCTGTCTTTAAAAGCCCAAAGGCCAATTGCCGGATTTGAAATATAAAAAACCTCTTCGCCATCTGGCATAGTATTAAAACCATCCTTTAGTTTTTTCGGATCGTATTTTTTCATCACTTCTTCAATATCAGCATATTCAAAACCTACACTTAATATTTCTTCTTTGGTGAGGTTTTCGGGCTCTTTTCCAGGGCAATAGGTGATACTAAACCTTCCTTCAGAAGAACCATGGATTAAGTGAGCAGCTGCCCCTAAATTGTTCCTAAGGTCCTCATTGTTTTTAACTAATTTTAGGGTGTGAGGAGTTCCAAAGTAGCCATATTTTCGAATCAATAAATCAATTTGTTTATCCTCACCAAATTCCTTTAATGCCGGAGCCAAAACAATCAATTCACCTTCATCGGCCAATGCCATGCGCGTGCGATACACACTTTTGTTACCAAGCCATGTGCTTTTAAATTCGGATGGGTCGAGCCAAACAATAACTTTTTTAAGTGGTTTGTCCACCATTTCAAAATTGACTTGTAAGGATAATTTGGCAGCCCTATCGAATACATCAAAATCGTCGCCAATAAACAATCCATACGTTTGTAATTCGCCTTTTTTATTAAGGCCAACCACTGTTTGTACATAAACAATTGGCAGGTGATTTGAAAAATTTTCCGAGGCATAATTAAACACCTTACGGACAGGCGTGTCGGCACGGCCCATCATTTTTTCCATTCCGTAAGCCGCCCCAATATAATGGCTTTTATTTATGCCTTCGGAACCACCTGTTCCTACAAAAATATTTTTGTTGTAGTTGGCCATTCCCACTACTTCGTGTGGAACAACTTGTCCCAAAGAAAGTATTAAATCGAAATTGCCTTCAACCAACAGTTTATTGACTTGTGCCGGCCAGGTATAATTAACAGCCCCTTCCGAAACTTTTTTAATAAATTCAGCAGGAACTTCACCCAGCGTAATTACATCATTGCGCCAATCGTGGTCACGGAACAATTTCCGGGGAGTTTTCCCAAACATGTGGCTTATTTGAGGATCAGTCATAGGAGTATGCGTTCCCAATGCCGGAAGAATATCAGTCAGTTTATCGCCATAATATTCCCACGAGATTTCGGTCAATTCACCGGCTCGCGACGGTAACCGTGTATAATCGGGAGGTATTGCCAATACTTTTTGCTTTTGACCCATTTTTTCGAACGCTTCAAGCATTCCTTGTTTTAGGTCGGGGGCAGAAAGTATTGTAGTTGGAGAGCCTTTTTCGTAGTATATCATATTTTAGTATTCAGTGTTCAACGTTCAGTATTCATTTGTCAATTGACTATTGAACACTGCCAACTTGTATTTATCGTTTAACGCGCGCATTTCCTTCCCAGATACTCCAAACCATATCTTCGTCGGCAGGCTGTGCATAGTCGGTGAGGAAGGTGGTTGCCATTGCTCCTGTAGCCCATCCAAATTGTGGCCATTTTTCGGGCGCCCAACCTTTGAGAATACTGTACAATAAACCACCAACAAAACCATCGCCACCACCAATACGATCGAGAATAGTTATTGAACGTGGTTCTATTACTTGCCAGGTATTGCCTTCAAGCATAATTGCACCCCACAGGTGTTCATTTACGCTTACAACTTCGCGAAGAGTTGTTGCAAAAACCGAGGCATTTGGGAATGTTTGTTTCACGCGGCTAATCATTTCTTTAAATCCTTCGATTTTTGATTGAATACCTTCACCACCGGCTTCGGGTCCTTCAATACCAAGGCAAAGTTGGAAATCTTCTTCGTTTCCAATTAGAATATCAGATACAGATGCAATTTCCTTAAAATTATCGTGTAATTCTTTTTCTCTTCCTACCCAAAATGATGCACGGTAATTCAGGTCGAATGAAATGCGCGTGCCATGTTTTTTAGCGGCCCTGGCAATTTCAAGGCAAAATGTACTTGTTTCGGGCGAAAGGGCTGCAATTAAGCCTGAAAGGTGCACAATTTGAACACCTTCTTCACCAAAAATACGTTCAAGGTCGAAATCTTTTACATTTAAAGTACGTCCTACTTCCCCGGCACGGTCGTTTTGTACACGTGGGCCACGTGAGCCGTAACCACTATCGGCAATGTTAAACTGGTGGCGGTAACCCCATGGATTTCCTTGTTCTACCTCGGGGCCTTCGTATTCCATGTGACGACTTCGTAGGTTACTTTTTATGATTTGGGCAATTGGGCTTCCTTTTACAAATGTGGTCAAAACTTTTACCGGAAGTCCAAGGAAGGAAGAAATACTTGCAACATTGGTTTCGGCGCTGGTTGCCTGCATTTTAAAAGTATCGCTGCTATGCACAGGTTGTCCATTTATGGGTGTAATCCGAACGCCCATACTTGTGGGTACTACCATCGAATATTTACAGCCTCTTTTCAGTTCTAAACTCATGTTCCTGAGAATTTAATTATTAATCTACCTTATTTTTTAACAAATTATACCTTTAATTCCGTATAACGTTTATTATAATTCCTTCGGGTGCGCTAACGGAATTGAAATAATTTAAAGCCGAAAAAAATCCGGCTTTATTTCTTAAATTTTATAATCCTCTTGTCAAGTGAGGTTTTATATCTGTTAATTCTTCAATTTTCACAGCTCGTTTTTCTTCAATTGATTTACGCGCAGCAATACCAATCAAACATGCCATTGCTCCATCGCGAGTACCTGCCGAATGTTTTAAAGGGTCAGCCATATCAGGGTTTCTAAATATTTTATCCTGAAGGCGGACATCACCACCTCCATGGCCGCCACCTGCTTTTGACACCTTATGCAACTTATAGTCGTTCCAGTTTTTCATGACGACTATTTCGTTAAATTCTTTTTCAATGTCTTTTTCGCCTTGTTTCATTTCCTGGGCATGCAATTCGGCTTGATTAACCTGTTCGTCAGTCCGCCATGGAATATCCTGCCATGAATCCAATCTTCCGTCCATACCATTAAAAGCAATTCGCCACCCTTCGTACGGCGAATAAGTAGTTAATGAATAACTTACCTGTACGTTGTTGGCATATTTTATCTGAACTGCCATTTTATCGTAAATATCAATACTTTCACGCCACAAGCAGTTATCACGAATATATCCATCGTAAATTTCATTATTTGCATAAAGGTCCATCAAGTGTTTGTCTTTTGTGATGTCCCAATAAAACTTACATTGTTTTGTATAAGCACATTGACGGCAATTGGCACCACGGAATTTATTATTTTTGCCATAATGTTCCAGGTCGCCATAAGCAAATACCTCAACCGGATCGGAGTTAATGTACCAGTTTAATAAATCAAAGTGGTGCGTGGCTTTATGAACCAACAATGAACCTCCTTTGTTTTTATGTCCGTGCCAGCGGCGGAAATATGAAGCACCATGATACGTATTTAAGTACCAATGAAAATCAACCGAGGTCATTTTTCCAATCACATTTTCCTCCAATAATTCTTTGATCTTTGTTGGTTGGGTTCCATAACGGTAATTAAATCCAACGATAACTTTTTTACCTGCTTTTTTTTCAGCATCCAAAATTGCCTGGCATTTGTCTTCATCAGTGGTCATTGGTTTTTCGGTTAAAACCTGAGCGCCGTATTCAAGCCCTTTAATGATAAACTCGTGATGTGTTGAGTCAACGGTAGTTACCATCACCATGTCAGGTTTTACTTTCACCATCATTTCATCAAAATTGGTGAATACGGGGCAATTAATGCCGATGTATTTTTTAGCAAATTCCAATCTCCCGGGGTTAACATCACATAAACCCACAAATTCAACAAGGTCGGCATATTGGCGTTGAATATTGCGGCCCCAAAAGGAAGTTCCGCGTATACCGGTTCCGACTAAAACAACTCGTTTTTTAGTTAAACTGCTAACAGAAGCACTTACTGGATTAGTTAAAACGGATCCGGCTACGGCTGCACCTGTTGTTGCTAGAAAGTCTCGTCTTTTCATTATAGTTAGATTTTAGTTTTTAAACTCCTCCAAAGGCACTGTATCCCCCGTCGACAGGAATAACTATACCTGTGATAAATTTTGAAATATCAGATAATAAAAACAAGGAAGCTCCTTGTAAATCTTCGGGATCGCCAAATTTCCCCATTGGTGTATTATCTACAATTTTTTGGCCGCGGGGAGAGAAATTGCCTGTTTTTTCATCCATTACCAAAAAACGGTTTTGGTTGGTGATAAAAAAACCGGGAGCAATTGCGTTGACCCGAATTCCAACTTTTGCCAAATGAACAGCCAACCATTCTGTAAAATTATTTATGGAAGCTTTGGCAGCTGAGTAAGCCGGAATTTTAGTGAGCGGCTTGTATGAATTCATGGATGAAATATTTAATACCACCCCCTTTTTATTTTTTAACATGTCTTGTGTAAAAACCATTGTTGGTAACAATGTTCCTTTAAAATTTAGGGCAAAAACCTTATCAAAACCTTCCATTTCAAGCCCGTAGAAAGTATCTTCCAGGTTATCCATATTTTCCGGGGTCATTTGTTCCACTTTGGTAGTGGCTTGCGGGCTGTTGCCACCTGCACCATTTATAAGGATATCGATAGGGCCCAGTTTTTTGTTGATCTCCGATTTTGCTTTTTGCAACGATTCTTTGTCTAAAACATTGGCTTCGATACCAATAACTTCGGCGTTAAATTGGGTAGAAATTTCGGCGGCAACTTTTTCAGCTACCTCTTTATTTATATCGGCAATAGCAATTTTTATTCCAACCGAAGCCATGGCTTTTACCAGTTCTGACCCAAGTACACCAGCTCCTCCGGTAATTACACAAACCTTATTGTTCAGGTCGCTAAATGACATATTTTCCATGTAATCTGTTTTTTTTGTTTATTTAAATTCTTTGTAATAGTCTACAGTTTCTTTTGTGACTATATCGATAGATGTATAGTTTTCAGTTGATACATCTCTTTTTTGAACTACATTCCTGAATATTTTGTTTATGGCGTTATAGCCTTGTTCTTCAGGGCGTTGACAAATTAGGAAGTTGACGACATCCTGTTTTAAGAATTGAATATTCTCTTTAAGTAAATCGTGCCCAATTAGTTTTACATTCGGCAGGTTGTATTTTTTGATAAGCCGGCCAATATAAAAGACCTTGGAATTTGTTACAAATATTCCTGAAATATTTTTCTCTTCAATGGTGGTTCTTATTTGGTCCAACCATACTTCATTTTCAGCATCACAAATTTCAATTGTATGTAGTTTATTTTTAAGTGGGACATTGTTTTTAAACCATTTGTAGAAACCTTTTTCACGTTGCACCAGATGGTTTTGGTTGTCCATTTCTTTAGCAAAGTGGATAACCAAGATGCCTGTATTCGCGGGAGTTAATAAGTCGAGTAGCTTTCCTGAAACCAGTCCACTTTGGTATGAATTCTGGCCAATGTAACTTAATTGCCCGGCATCTTTTATCTCTGAATCGATAAATACAAAAGGAATGTTTTTTTCTTTCAGTTGCGAAATGAAATTTTTAGATTCTTTTGAAAAAAACGGGGCAAAAACAATACCATCGGGTTTGAGTTTCAAAATTTTATTGGCTTCAATAGCAAAACTTTGAGGTTCACTTTGGTTAAATGTAAATGGCTCAATTTGAACACCGTATTGAGCTAATTCATTAATACGTTTTTGAATCCCAATAAATGGTTTATTCCAATACCCTTCGGGCGAGGGTGGTTGAGGAAGCAGAGTTGCAAATACAACTGATTTTTTGGAAGCCAGTGTACTTGCTAGAATATTTGGCTGGTAATTCAGCTCTTTTACTATCCTTAATATTTTTTGTTTTGTCTCAATCGCCACTTCTCCGCGGTTATGCAGAACCCTATCGACAGTGCCAATTGAAACTTTCGCTTTTTCGGCAATGTCTTTTATCCGTATTTGTTTATAGTTTTCGATAACTTACTTGTTATTAGTGTTATATGTTATATTTAATGATTGGTTGACACAAATCTAAATATTTTTTTTAATTTATCGTGTTCGTACACGGTAAAAATATTTAATAACATATTTTGATGATTTTTTTAGAAGTTCGGATTGATTAGAAAGTTAGCCCTTTATTATTGATCGATTCATTCTATACATTAACGTGGTACTATAATTATAAAACATTTAACTTTGGCCGCTATTGAATTAATTAAGAATAATGGAACAGAATAAAAAAGATGGCAGGAGCCGCAGAAATATTGAAATTGGCTGTTGTGTCGAAATTGTCCAAAAACAGCATCAGCAAAGTGGCGAATTAACTGAAGGTTTTGTAAAACGGATTCTCACAAAATCACCAAACCACCCACATGGAATTAAAGTTTTGTTGGAAACCGGAGAAGTAGGGCGGGTAAAAAATGTGATACTTGAGTAAATCTCTGTAGATTACCTGTTTATTTACTAATTATTAGATAACTGCATTTAATATAGTTTAGAAATTACTCCTGTGTCGCAGCTTCTTCTGACACTGGTTAATGAGCTGTATATGTGCAGCTTGCAGATTGTACAAGTTGTTTTATTTCGAATGTTATTTATTGTTTTACATTTCATATAAATATATTTAACAGGATATTTGGAATTAATATTAATTAATCCGAACTTTTGGTCGAATGGGATAATTGTTTTTCGATCACATTGACAATTAGAAATGAGAAGGAGATTAGGCGATAGTAATGCAATTAATGGTGATGCTTCCATCTTGAATTTTAATAGGTTCACATTAAATTTTTCAGATCAAAATATTGAGGCAAAGTTTAGAAGTGAATATTTCGAAAAATCATTAAATAGTTTCCGGATCTCATTTGTTACCGTAATTTTACTCTATTCCGCATTTGGTTACCTTGATTTTACTACATCAGGAAATTACTATAAAGAATTTTTTATTATTCGGTATAGTGTTGTATTCCCTTTACTGTTAGGTGTTTTCCTCTTTTCATATCATAACTGTTTTAAATATGCCTGGCAAACTTTATTATCAATTTGCCTTGTAACCGGAGGGGTAGGCATTATCTATATGTTGCTTCGCAATCCTGAAAATATTTACTATTATGGTGGAATGTTCCTGATATTTATGGCGGGTTATTTTTTTATAAAACTCCGTTTTTTAGCAGCATTAATTTCAGGAATAATTTTGATCATTGCTTATAATATTGGGGCGTTTTTTTTCAGGTCAATGTATCATATTGAATATGACTATTTATTGATTACAAATACTTTTTATATATCAGCGAACATTATTGCAATGATTGCTTTGTATAATATCGAATATTTAGAGCGCATTGATTTTAATCGAAGGCTTGCCCTTTCTGATAAACAAAAAGAAATTACGTTGATTAACCAGAATCTTGAAAATTTGGTGGAAAAACGTACCAAACTTCTTAATCGAAGAAATAAAAAACTTTCTGAAGAAATAAAACACAGGCAAAAAATTGAAAATAATTTAATTGTAGCTAAAGAAAAAGCGGAGGAGAGTGACCGCTTAAAATCAGCATTCCTTGCAAATATGAGCCATGAAATACGTACTCCTATGAACGGCATATTGGGTTTTGCTGAATTATTGAAGAAACCTCTGCTTTCAGGTGAAGAACAACAAAGTTATATAGAGATTATTGAGAAAAGCGGAGCGCGAATGTTGAATATTATCAATGACTTGATTGATATTTCAAAAGTGGAATCGGGGCAAATGGAAATTTCGATTTCGGAAACTAATATTAATCAACAAGTTGAATATATCTATACTTTTTTTAAATCTGAATGTGACCAAAAAGGAATTCTGCTTTATTTTAAAAATGAATTGCCTGATAATGAAGCAATCATCAATATTGACCGTGAAAAAATATATGCGATCCTTACAAATCTTGTTAAAAATGCCATAAAATTCTCGGAAAAAGGCGTTATTAAAATGGGTTACAGGCTTAAAAATAAGTACCTGGAATTTTATGTTATTGATAATGGTATTGGAATTGCTACTGAAAAACTAGGAAATATATTTGACCGTTTTGTACAGGCAGATAACAAACTGTCGGGCGATTATGATGGTTCTGGTTTGGGTTTAACAATCAGTAAAGCCTATGTGGAATTGCTTGGCGGAAAAATTTGGGTACAAAGTAAAATTGGAATTGGTTCGGAGTTTTATTTTACAATTCCATACCATGTAACTGCCGAAAAAAAAAGTATTTCAAAAAAAGAATAAATCAATTTCGGAAAGTATAAATTATGCCAAAGGGCTAAAAGTTTTTGTGGCTGAAGATGATGAAACTTCAGATTTGCTATTAACATTGGCACTAAAGGATATCAGCCATACAATACTACATGCAAAAACAGGAACTGAAGCTGTTGAAAAAGTTCTGAATGATAATGAAATTGACTTGGTAATGATGGATATTAATATGCCTGAAATGGATGGATACGATGTAACCAGGCAAATCAGGCAATCAGGCATCAATGTTATTATTATTGCTCAAACAGCTATAGGTTTGGCAGGTGATAATGAAAAAGCAATAGAAGCCGGATGTACCGATTTTTTTTCGAAACCAATCGACCAGATTTTAATAAAAAGTTTGATCGAAAAACATACACAATTTAGAATAAAAAAAAGTTTCAATTAATAAACCGCGTAATTCACTCAACTTTGGGTTTAATATCCAAATTCTGCGGATTTTTAATCATATGCCGAATGTACCGAAACAAGATACCTCCATGTGATCCATCCACAACACGGTGGTCGAGGGTGGCAGCCAATTGCATAATTCGGCGGGGGACAATCTCGTCGTTTACAACAGCTGGTTTTTTGTAAACAGCGCCTACAACCAATACTATCGAAACATTTGAGCTTGGCATAAGTGCCGGATATCCTGTATCGAGGCCTAAACTTCCAATGTTTGAAATAACATACGAACCAAAACTATCAGACGACAAGCCAACAAAAGGTATTGATATTCCCCAATCGATAGTTACCATTTTATACAGCCTGAAAAGCCAATTTCGGAAAGGCCATGGGATGGATGAGAGCATACTTTTTGACTGCATTGCTTTGTTTTCGTTTCCCTGCCTTGAGTTTTTTATTTTTTCGCCCATGGTTTTTGCCAGTTCACTGAGAGTGAGTGTGTCAGCTTTTTCGATTTTAACCGACCCCATTTGGCCACCTTGTAACAACACACTCACCATTGCATCGATTTGTGGCCGCGAAACAACCTTGCCCCTGCGTATATAGGTATTTAATTCGGGAACTTTTTCTTTGAGTGCCCTTGCTACTGTTAATACCATAAAATGAGTCAGAGTGATTTTGATGCCTTGTTGGCGTTTTTTTGCAATAAATTTTTCAAGGTCTGTTACATCTAATTCAACAGTACCATATATTTTTGAATCGAGGGGTTTTTTATAGATTGTGGCAGCTACTTTCCGCCAGTTGTTATTTAGGTTATTTGTTTGATCCATGCTATAAAAGTAGAAATTTTAAGTAGTAATTAATCTAATCCTTTAAGTTGATTTTTAAAATGTTCCCAACTTGTATTGGTTATTAGAGGGTTACAGTTTGTTTAAAAGTTGTTTTTGTTTTGTGTTCTGAAATAGTTAACAGTCATATTCTTATTTGCTTATTTAAAGGTTTGATAAAATCTGGTTTTAAATTTCTAATACCAATTTGATTTCATCGCTATTAAAATGTATTTTCGAAAAAAAAACCTATGAAAGCTGCAGTTCTTGAATCATACAATAATTTTCAATGGAAAGAAGTTCCAACTCCCGAAGTGAAACCAGGTGAAGTTTTGGTGAGAATAAAATTTGCAAGTATTTGTGGTACTGATATGCACATTTTTCCGGGCGATTTTCATCCTCGAACACCTGTGCCTTTTATTCCAGGCCACGAGATGGGTGGTGTGGTCCAACAAATTGGTGAAGGAGCTGAAGGTTTTTTGGTGGGCGATAAAGTAGCTATCGACCCCATTATTTGGTGTAATAATTGCCCGGCTTGTAAACGCAAACATTATCCGGCTTGTACATCTTTAAAATTGTTGGGTGTTGATATGGATGGTGGATTTTGTGAGTACATATCAGTACCTCCCCACATGTTGTTTAAAACAGCACCTTTTTTACCCGACGAACACGTAGCATTGGTTGAAATTTACGGGATAGGTTTTCATGCCAATAACCGGGCACAAACAAAGGTGGGCGATGTTATTGCCATTTGGGGCGCCGGAAGGGTAGGGCAAGTTATTTTGCAAGCCGCCCGAACCAAAACCGATGAACCAATTTTTATTGTTGATCCATTGGAAAACAGGCTCAAAATAGCTGCAGAGAATTATAAAAATATAGTGGCAATCAATCCAAAAAAGGAAAATCCGGTAGAAGTAATTAAGGCACACACAAACGGGCACGGGGTCGATATTGCCTTTGAAGCAGTTGGGCATGCCGAGGATATTCCGGGAGTTTATACGCCCATTCGAAGTTGTATTCAAAGCCTTCGGGGTGGAGGTAAAGTTTGTGTATTAGGGTTGTCTGACCATCCGGCTCCCATAGTATTTAAAGAATTAATCTGGAAAGAAGCACAAATTGTAACATCCCGCGTGAGCGATGGTGAATTTACCGAAGTGATTGACCACTTGAATGCAGGGACTTTAAAACCCGATGCCCTCATATCCAAAGTAATGCAAGGGTCACAAATTCAAGAAGCTTTTGAGTTGGTGCAAAAAGGAAAAGAAAAGTATTTAAAAGTGCTGCTAAGTTTTTAATATTTAGTCCTTCTATTTCTTTAAATAATTTTTCAAGTTCATTATGTTACTTAACATATTTGTTGTTCATGTTTTGAATGATTGGTATGGTAATAGGTTTGTGTTCAGGCAATAGTGTCTATGTGAGCATTCTTTTAATTAATATAATTAACTGCATTGTTTATTTAAGGTATTTCCTTAAGGCCGGTTAGTCAGAAATAACTATTTTCCAACAATAGTTCAATTTAAATAATAGGAACAAATTTTTGACTTGTTCTTAGGTGTTTTTATTATTTCCGGGACTAAATGATTGGCAAACGAATATGTTAATATTGATTAACTTTTTAACCTTTACTGAATATGAAAAATTTTTCCCCCGGGATCAAAAGAACACCCCCCCCATTCTTATTCGATTTTAAATTCCTGCTTATTTTATTTTTCCTGTTTTGTTACTTCTCCAATAGTGCTCAAAGTATTGTTGGAATTACAAATCTGGATTTTAATAAAAAGGAGGTTAGTTTTTCTGCGGCAATAACCGATACTTTTAACCTGCATTCAATGAAAATAATACCCGACAATCTTACATTAGCATATGTCGCTGCTGATTCGTCGTTTAGTATTTACGGTGGGGCAACTTTAATGCTGGAAGACGATAAGTTGCTTATTTCAGCAGGGACGGAGCAAAGCCCGGGAATATTAATAAGGAATAATGAGTTGCAGGAAGTTACTTTTGGGATTACCGAAAATTTTAATCTAAAAGGATTGGCTATCAAAACTGTAACACTTGGTTTTTCATGGCAATCGGAATTAAGTGGTGATGTGTACCATCTTTTTGGAGATGTGAAAATAGATTTAGACGAAGATGAGGTAGATTTTTCGTTTGGCACAGAAGCAAAACCAGGGTTGGTAATTGATAATGGGAAAATAACATCATACAAAATTGGTACAAGCGACGACCTTCATTTTGGTGGTTTAGAAGTTATTACTGATGATTTTACGGTGGAACATTCTAGTGGCGAATACCAGGTTTACGGAAAGTTATTGGTGAAAGAATTGTGGAAAGCCATCATTAATTTAGGCGATAGTCCTGGTTCGGGAATTACACTTAAAACAGTGCAAAACCAAACAAAATTTAAAATTGACAAAGCCAGTATTGATTTGGGGAATATTGACCTGGGGGCTTTAGAAATGAAAGATTTAAAACTCACTATTGCCGATGATGCCATTTCCGAAGTAAATGCCGATGTATCGTTTCCTCCGGGTTGGGAAGTAGATGCCGACTTAAAATTTGATGCCAATCATAAATTAAATAGTATTGAAATAGACTGGGAAGCTGAAACCCTCGACGATGCCATAGAAATTCCGGGAACAGGGGGTGAGATTATGAAAATTAAAGGCGGCTTAGCAAATTTTGATGATCCCCATAATTTTGAATTTAATGGTGATGTAGGAGTTGCTTTTGGTGGCCCTTTCGAAATTGATGGCCATGACGTAGCAATTGTCTATATCGAAGCAGATGCTAAAATTACACGCGATGAACTCAAAATTGATGCCAGTGCAGAGGTTGGTACATATAAAGATTCAAAAGGATGGCATGGGTTATTGGGAGATGCAACAATAAAACTTGATTTTAAATGGGGCAACATGTATTCCTTTTCGGGTGATATAAATGTGCCAGGTGGTAATAACGCCATAATCTCTGCCGACATTGATGCCCACCTTTCAAGTTCAGGGGCTTTTAATGCTTTGGCCGAAGTTCATCTGAAGGTTCCTAAATCGGTACCATTAATTGGAGGGCATGAATTTGGTGACTTGGATGGGGCTGTTCATTATGATAAAACTGATTCGGCGAGTTACGCTGCTGGGTGGGTTGATGTAAACCTGGTTTTTCATAAATTTAAAAAAGGTGTAAAATATAATTTTAAAGAGAAGGATATTTCTATAGTTGGGGCTAAAGCTATTACTTCCCTCAAAGCGAGTGCAAAAGAATTGCCTGGAACTAATCCATTTTATACTGAAAAAACCAATGTCACCTTAGATTCTGATGAAGATTTGCCCCATTTTATGCAGGTCAAAATCACTCTCAAAGAAAATATTGATGTTTTATACGCCGATGTTACTTCAACAGTACCATATCTTGGCGGTTATGCTAATTGTTATTTTGTTGATGGAATTGATGAAATTTCTGAAGACCATATTAATTTTAGTATGCTGGAAGCCAACACAACTAAACGATTTACCAATCCCGGAGGTGAAATAACATTTTATATTTTACCGGTTAATTATTCCGACAAAAAATCAAAACTAGAGGCCGGTTCATATTGGGTTGATTTAAGTAATAGTAAAACCAATAATTTAATAGAATCGATTGAGGTTCATAAAATTTATGATACACCTACAATTACCTCATATTACACTGATGTATTAAATGATCAAGCAGCAGGTGGTGATATGGAGGCAATTGTACAGAATTTATTATTTAACTGGTATGTTGAAGCAGAATTTTATCATACTCAAAACGATGTTGCCCATGCATATTTTTCAACAGACAGTATAAACTTTACGAAAATTGGATCTAAAAACTTTACGAGCGAAAATATTAATGGACTTAAAAACTCTATTGAGTTTTGGTGGCCCAGCATTGATGATTTTAATCCTGGTGATGCCATGTATATGCAAGTATCTGTTGAGGATGGAGTTAACGCCCCTGTTTTTTCTGAAGTAAATAAAATTGAAATACCCTTCCCTGTAAAAGGCAAAATAAAATTGGCTAACCAACCCGATTCTTGTGCATCGGGAATTAATGTAAATATTGCTGCTAATTTGGTAATGTATGATGGAAAACAATTTGGGAAATGGCACCATATTATTAATGGGAACGGCAAAACAACAAATAAAAATGGAGAATTTGGTTTTACTCAAAGCATCAGGCCTGAAACAGAAATTATTTTAAGAGTTGATATGCCTTTTGGATATGAGTGGGATCCTGCTTCTGACAGTGAAATAAATAAAAGATATACAGTTCCATATCCCGATGGTGGTGATGTTGGAAAGTATGATTTTGGAACAATTATTCTGCGTAAAAAACAATAAACAAAACAGTTATGAAACTACTTTATATATTATTCATTTATTCAATACTTCTTTTTTCAAACAACTTGTTGGCAATAGAACGAGAAGTTATAACTGGCGGAATGATTGTTCGGAATTTTAATTTAAAACTGTCAGGAGCCGGTATTTCTACTCCGCCTGAGCATAGCCAGTTTGGTTGGGCAACTTCTATTTCTGATGGGCAAGCAGCTATTTCAGCTCCCATGGAGCCCGTTAATGGCAAAGAAACAGGTGTGGTTTATTTGTATCAAAAAATTGGAGACGAGTGGCAGTTCTTTCAAAAAATAAATCCGCGCGAACCAGAACACCTGATGCGATTTGGAGCTTTTGTGAAAATACATTCAAATACTTTATTTATTGGAGCTCCCGGGCAGTATGCAAAATCGGGAGTGGTTTATGTATATGAGTTAAAGGATGGAATGTGGGAATACAAACAACTACTTCGGCCCGATTTCCCCATTTGGTTTCAGAAGTTTGGTACAGCCTTCGATTGTAATGATTCACAGGCTTATGTGACATCGGTGTCGTCAAATGAAGATATAAATACTTCAGGAATTGTTTATGTCTTCCGAAAAATTAATAATTTATGGATTCTGAAAGAAAAAATTTATTCACCAGAAAGTGGTGTTGATGATTTTTTTGGTGCGCATGTTTCGATTGTGGCCGATAATCATGTGGTAGTTTCAGCTCCTCGTGGAACTGGTAAGGTTGAACGCGAAGGAGCCGTATATTCTTTTATAAAATCAGCTTCGGGTTGGGCAATGAATCAAAAACTAACCCATGAAAATGGAATAGCGGATATTTTGTTTGGTTCATCCATCGACTATTCCAACGGGAAATTGGTGGTTGGATGTATGGAAGCTGTAGTTGATTCTATTCATTGTGGCGATGCCACTTTATACGAACTTCAGGATAATGGCGTTTGGAATGTTGCCAATCGGTTTATACCCGAATTTCCAAAAGAACAAGATCATTTTGGCGAAAAAGTGTGCATCGAAAATAATGTGGTAATGGTTGGCAGTCCCAAATGGGATAATTCCGAAAAAGACCTTGATCATGGTACAGTATTCATTTTTAAAAACGAAGAGGCTGGATGGACTCAGGCAGGGCAAATTATTCCTGACGATTTGGAAGCTAACGACCATTTGGGATTATCGTTTGATATGGACAGTGATGAGTTGATTGTTGGAAGCAGCCTCGATGATAACTTCTCCTTTAATTGTGGCTCAGCTTATTTTTATGGTTTAAATGAATTGTTGACTTCAAATGTAGAAAATATACTATCACTGGAATCGGAGTTGTTTTATAACTATCCAAATCCATTCAGCCAATCCACAACAATTTATTACAATCTTCCACAAACAAAAAAAGTAAATATTGCTGTGTATGATTTGAAGGGGCAAAAAGTGGCTGATTTAATTGATGAAGTGCAAATTTCGGGAAATAACCAGGCAGTGTGGAATGGGAAAGATAATAGTGGCAGGCATGTAAAATCGGGGACTTATATATACCACATCAAAACGGATGTTTTGGAAGAATCGGGGCAAATGATTTATCTGAAATAAAACCCCGATTTATGCGGCAAATCATCGAATGATGTTTTATGGGAAGTTTGACATTAATGGTATTTTTGTAATAGCTTCCGAATTTTTCTTTGGCCATCAATTTTGTAAATGAAATGGAGCCTGTTGCCAATTAAATTGATCATCATTCTGATAGGCTGGTATTCTCGTATGAAAGATAACAATTGCGTTTTTTACTTCTTGCATGGCGAAATTTACTGAAGTTGAATATTTAGAGGCAATTTAAGTAGGTCATTAATAAATTTTCGATTTTTATATTCGTTTTAAGTAATTGTATGTGAGATGTTTGCAAAAGTAGTTTCTGGCTTTCAGCAATAAAACTTGATGTACAACACGTTTTATTTTTTTGGAGATATAAAATATATCTTTACTTTCGTGTTCGTACACGGAAACATTTATCTTGAAATAAATCTAAAAAAATCAAACAATATGAAACTTGGAAAATACAGCTTTGGAATAGGCGACCGTTTTAACCATGAAGGGAAGGCTCAATTAAAAGCACTTATTAAAGCCAATGCCAACGGCGTTGAAGTAACACCAGTATGGAACAAATCAAACAGGGAACACAATGTTGTCCATTCTGAACCGGAAGGAACCCGGCAAGAGGCTGATGAAGCTGTAAAAAACCTTGGTTGGGAAGGCCCGTATTGTGTTGATGCCGATCATATTAACCTTTCAAATGTCGACCGGTTTATTGATTTTTCTGATTTTTTTACCCTCGACGTAGCAGTTTATATTGGCAATGCTTCTGAAGCCTCAGAAGTAGTTGCTTTTAAAAAATCATGCGAAAGTTTGGGCAAACAGGTTGTGATTCCCGGAATTCCTGAACCAATTAGTATTACTGATGAATTGTTGGAAACTGTTGCCGGAAAATATTTGGCTGCTGTTAAAGAGGCTGGAAACATATACCAACATATTAAAAGTGTTAAAGGCGAAGGGAATTTTGTGACTGAAGTTTCAATGGATGAGGTGGAAGAACCTCAAACTCCGGTTGACATGTTTTTTATTATGAAAATGATCGCCGATCAAAAAATACCGGCACAAACCATCGCCCCAAAATTTACAGGGCGTTTTAATAAAGGTGTTGATTATGTTGGCGACGTTGATCAGTTTGCCAAAGAATTTGAACAGGATGTATTGGTAATTGATTATGCTGTTAAAAAATTTGGGCTTCCTGAAGATTTAAAATTAAGTGTCCACTCAGGAAGTGATAAGTTTACCATTTATCCAATTATGGCTGATATTATCAAAAAATATGATAAAGGATTGCACGTAAAAACTGCCGGAACCACTTGGCTCGAAGAGGTGATTGGATTAGCCATTTCGGGCGATGAAGGGTTGGTTGTTGCCAAAGAAATTTATATTCAGGCATTAGCCCGCAAAGATGAACTGTGCGCACCATACGCCGATGTGATTGATATTAAAGATGATGAATTACCAGCTGCTGAGGGAGTTGCTGGCTGGACAGGTGAAAAATTTGGTAATACATTAAGGCATATTCCGGGGCATCCCGATTATAATTCAAATTTTAGGCAATTAATTCATGTAGGTTATAAAGTAGCTGCCGAAATGGGAGATAAATATACCGGGCTTCTGAAAAAATACAGCGATGTTGTAGGTGGTTGTGTTGAGGAAAATATTTACGACCGCCACTTAAAACGTTTATTTGACCTATAATATTAAAATTTCACGCAAAGAACGCTAAGTTTAAGGCGCAAAGATTTTTTGTAGTAATTTGCTTCGTGTTCTTAATAATTTTCTCGGCGTCCTTTGCGTGAACGTATTTTTAAACAAATCGGAATAATGAAAAAATTTATGGGTAAAAACTTCCTGTTAGAAACAAAAACAGCGAAGAAATTGTATCACAACCATGCGGCAAAAATGCCCATTTTTGATTACCACTGCCATATTTCTCCCAAAGAGATAGCTGATGATAAACAATTTGAAAACATCACTCAAATTTGGTTGTATGGCGACCATTATAAATGGCGGGGAATGCGCACAAATGGGGTCGATGAAAAGTATTGTACCGGTAATGCCTCTGATTGGGAAAAATTTGAGAAGTGGGCTGAGACGGTTCAACATACTTTCCGGAATCCGTTGTTTCATTGGACACACCTGGAGTTAAAAGCTTTTTTTGGCATCGATAAAATATTGAGTCCCGAAACTGCCAAAGAAATTTGGGATGAATGTAATGCCAAACTTCAAACCCCGGAATACAGTTGCCGGAATATTATTCGGATGGCAAATGTTCATACCATTTGTACAACCGATGACCCGGTTGACTCTTTGGAATACCACCAGCAAATAAAAGCCGATGGTTTTGATGTTAATGTGTTACCAGCCTGGCGACCTGATAAAGCAATGGCAGTAGAAAATGCAAAAACATACAATGCTTATGTCGATCAATTGGGCGAAGCATCTGATGTAGAAATAAAAACATTTGTTGACTTTATGGATGCTTTGGATAACCGTCACCAGTTTTTTCATAATAATGGCTGTAGGTTGTCCGACCATGGACTTGAAACAATCATCGCCGAAGATTATACCGAAGACGAAATTTCAAAGATATTTAGTAAAATAAGGAGAGGTGGTTCACTTGATACATTAGAAATTGCCAAATTTAAATCAGCAATGCTTTACGAATTTGGGATAATGGACCATTCACGTGGCTGGACACAACAATTCCACCTTGGTGCGATTCGTAATAACAGCACAAGGTTGTTTAATAAATTGGGTGCCGATGTTGGTTTGGATTCCATTGGCGATTTTGAAATTGCAAAACCTCTTTCAAAATTACTCGACCGCCTCGATATGGAGAATCAACTTTCACAAACAATCATTTATAATCTGAATCCACGCGATAACGAATTGATAGGAACAATGATTGGGAATTTCCAGGATGGATCTGTTCCCGGCAAAATGCAGTTTGGGTCGGGTTGGTGGTTCCTCGATCAAAAAGATGGTATGGAAAAACAAATTAATGCCCTTTCGAACCTTGGATTGTTAAGTAGGTTTGTTGGTATGCTTACCGATTCCAGAAGTTTTTTATCGTACACAAGGCATGAGTATTTTAGGCGGACCTTGTGTAATTTAATTGGAAAGGATGTTGAGAGCGGGCAATTGCCTAACGATATGGAGAAGCTAGGCGAAATGGTTGAAAATATAAGTTTTAACAATGCAAAAGCGTATTTTAATTTTGGGTAAATAAAGAGTTATTGCCAATGATTTTTGATAGTTTTATAAGTTAGTTAATTATTTTTGCAATCGATTGCATAAAATCCTAACTTTACAATTTAAGATGAAAAAAATGATAGTCACTTTCGGAGAAATTATGTTGCGCTTAGCAACCCCCGATTATTTACGGTTTAATCAAACTAATCAGTTTACTGCTACTTTTGGTGGTGGTGAAGCCAATGTTGCCGTTTCGCTGGCAAACTATGGATTGCCCGTCGATTTTGTTTCACGCTTGCCCAAAAATGATATCGGACGTTCCTGTGAAATGGATTTGAAAAAATATGGTGTGGGTACCAGCAATATTATTTGGGGTGGTGAACGTTTAGGGATTTATTTCCTCGAAACCGGAGCTGTAAGCCGTGGAAGTAAAGTGGTATATGACCGTGCTAATTCAGCCATTTCTGAAATAAAACCTGGAATGGTAAATTGGGATAAAGTGTTTGAGAATGCCCAGTGGTTTCATTGGACCGGTATTACTCCTGCCATTTCGCAAAGTGCTGCCGATGTGTGTTTAGAAGCTATTCAAAAAGCCAACGAAATGGGAATTACAGTTTCGTGTGATTTAAATTACCGTAAAAATTTATGGAAGTACGGAAAATCGGCTGAAGAGGTGATGCCCAAGCTGGTTGCCGGCACCGATATAATTCTTGGAAATGAAGAAGATGCCGAAAAAGTTCTGGGAGTAAAACCTGAAGGAGTTGACGTAACCGGAGGCCATGTTAGTGGTGCGGCATACGAATCGGTTTCAAAACAAATAATGCAACAATATCCACGGTGTAAAAAGGTAATTACTACGCTAAGGGGTTCAGTAAATGCCAATCATAATTCGTGGTCGGGGGTTTTATGGGACGGAAAAAAACTATACGATTCTCCAACCTATCAAATAACGCACATTGTTGACAGGGTAGGAGGCGGAGACTCCTTTATGGGCGGGTTAATTTATGGATTATTAACCTGGCCTGATAATGATGAAAAGGCTTTAAGTTTTGCCGTAGCAGCATCCTGTTTAAAACACACCATTTATGGCGATTTTAATCAGGTTACGGTTGATGAAGTTGAAAAATTAATGGATGGCGATGCTTCCGGAAGAGTTGCCAGGTAAGAAGTAAGCAGTTGGCAGTCTCAGTTGGCAGTGTTATTCTCCAGTTTGAACATTGAACACTGAACACTCAACACTGAATATTTTACCTAATTTGATAAAAACTTATTCTTTGAATATATAATAATAAACACTACAATAATGGCTCGATTTACGCGAATAGAAGTAGCTCTTAAAATGCAAGAAACCGGGATGATTCCGGTATTTTATAACAAAAACGTTGAGGTTTGTAAAAAGGTAGTAAAAGCGTGTTACGATGGTGGTGCCAGGGTTTTCGAATTTACAAACCGTGGCGATTTTGCAACACTTGTTTTTGCCGAATTGAATAAATGGGCCATTTCAGAATGTCCTGATATGATTATGGGTGTAGGTTCTGTAATTGACGAAGGTACTGCAGCTATGTACATTGCTTTGGGAACAAATTTTATTGTTTCGCCAATAGTTGATGAAGCTACTGCGCGGGTTTGTAACAAACGCAAAATAGCCTGGAGCCCTGGCTGTGGTTCAGTAACAGAAATAACCAAAGCCCATGAGCTGGGTTCTGAAATTATAAAAATATTCCCTGGTTCGCAAGTTGGAGGCCCCGGTTTTGTGAAAGCCGTATTAGGGCCTATGCCCTGGACATGTATTATGCCAACCGGAGGAGTAGCACCAACAGAGGAAAGTTTAAAAGAATGGTTTGGTGCAGGATGTACATGCGTTGGAATGGGGTCTCAACTATTTCCGAAGGATATTCTGGAAAAAGGCGATTATTTATATATAACCAATAAATGTTCTGAAGCCCTAAAAATCATTAGTCGTATAAAATCATAACCCGAACCATAAAATCTGAGAATAATTAATCAAATATACCCAATGAAGCAAAACTTATTTACTATCCTTTCTTTATCTCTTGTATTGGTGTTTCTGTTAGGATGTGCCGATTCAGGAACACATAAAGTTCTAAAATTAGCGCATGGCCTCGATCCCACACACCCTGTTCATAAGGGAATGGAGTTTATGGCTGAAAAATTGGCTGAAAAGTCAGGTGGTAAACTAACCATGGACATATATCCAAGTGGCCAATTGGGGTCGGAGCAACAATGTGTTGAACTTCTTCAAATTGGAAGTTTGGCTATTACTAAAGTTTCGGCCGCAATAATGGAAGGTTTTACTCCTAAATTTAAGGCTCTTGGTTTACCTTATGTTTTTAGGTCGCAGCAACATTCATTTAATGTGTTTGATGGCGAAATTGGAAAAGAAATGTTACTTGGAACTCAGGAATTCTGGATTCGTGGGCTTTGTTTTTACGATGCTGGATTCAGAAGTTTTTATACCATTGATAAACCCATAAATACACCCGACGATTTAAATGGGATGAAAATCAGGGTTATGAAAAGCCAAACTGCCATGGAAATGGTAAAAGCATTGGGCGGTTCGCCTACTCCAATTTCGTGGGGAGAGTTGTACACGGCTCTGCAAAGTGGGGTAGTCGATGGTGCCGAAAATAATCCACCAAGTTTATATACTTCACACCACTACGAAGTTTGTAAAAACTATTCATTAGACGAGCATACTTGTGTTCCCGATGTGTTAATTATTAGTACAAAAGTGTGGAATACCCTTTCTGATCAAGAAAAAAAATGGTTACAGAAAGCTGCCGATGAATCGGTTCCTATTCAGCGAAAATATTGGGACGAATCGGTTGAGGAGTCATTGCGTATTGTTCAGGAAAATGGAGTTGTTATTAATCGCCCCGATAAAACACTGTTTGCCGATAAGGTGCAGGAACTTCTCGATAAGTACAAAGAAGATGAAGTTTTGGGTGATTTAATCCAACGCATTCAGGCAGTTAAATAAGCATTAAACATATGATTATGACTTTTCGACAAAAAATAGATAAAATAATTGAGTTTGTATTGATTTCAATTATGAGCTTATTGGTACTCGACGTACTTTGGCAAGTGTTTAGTCGGTATGTACTTGCTTCACCAAGTTCGTTTACCGATGAGTTGGCCGGATTTTTACTTATCTGGGTTGGCCTGCTTGGCGCTGCTTATGTGGCTGGTAAAAACGAGCACCTTGCTATTGATCTTTTACTTCAAAAAACGAAAGGAGCAAAAAAACGACGTCTTCAAATTTTCATCAACACTATTGTAGGGGTGTTTGCGCTTTTTGTTATGGTATTTGGCGGAGCATGGTTGGTTTATACCCGTTTTTACCTGGGGGTAAGTTCAGCAGCATTAGCGCTTCCATTAGGATATGTTTATTTGATTGTTCCAATCAGCGGAATCCTGATAATATATTATACAATAGATAATTCATTAAATATAAATACTGAAGAATAATGGAATTTTTAGGAGTAATAGTATTGGTAGTTAGTTTCATTATTTTACTTGTAATAGGTGTACCCATTGCATTTAGTATTGGAATTTCGGGGATATTAACCATGTTAGTAACCATTATGCCGCTTCCGGCAGCAACAACTTTTGCACAACGAATGGCAACCGGTTTAGATAGTTTTGCACTTTTGGCGATACCGTTTTTTATATTGGCCGGCAACATAATGAATAAGGGTGGAATAGCCATGCGGCTTATCGATTTTGCCCGTGTTTTGGTGGGGCGGTTACCTGCAGGTTTAGCGTTTGTAAATGTGTTTGCCAATATGCTTTTTGGTGCAATTTCGGGTTCGGCAGCTGCATCGGCTTCAGCAATAGGTAGTATTATGATGCCCGAAATGAATAAAGAAGGGTATGATAAAAACTTTAGTGCTGCCGTAAATATTACCTCAGCAACAACGGGATTGTCAATCCCTCCGAGTAATATTCTTATTGTGTATTCGTTGGCGAGTGGAGGTGTGTCAATTACAGCACTTTTTCTCGCTGGTTACGCCCCTGGTATTTTAACCGGATTGTCAATTATGGCAATGGCAATGGGAATGTTTACTTATAAAAAATTTGGCTTCAGCGGAATGGTTCGCAATTTGGGTGGTTTTTTCGCCGTGTTGGCTTCCATCGCTCTGGTAGTTATTGGTATAATAAAAGTAAAAGCTTTGCTTTCGCCTGGATTGGCAGGTTTAATATATGGTGGATTAGGAGTTGCTTTTATTGGCGTATTTGCCTATTATGCCAGAAAACATAAAGTTGGCGCCAAAAATGCGTTTAAAAAATTCTTACGTGCCTTCCCTAGTTTAATGATGTTGGTAATTGTAATTGGTGGAATTGTGGGAGGTTTTTTTACTGCTACTGAAGCTTCAGCTGTAGCTGTTTTATATGCCCTGGTTTTGGCTTTTATATACGGCGAATTGACCTGGAAAGACTTACCTGATGTAATTTTACGCTCGGTTAAAACAACTGCCTTTGTGTTACTATTGGTTGCAACTTGTATTGGCCTTTCGTGGATTATGGCCTACGAAAATATACCACAGAATGTGAGTGATGTTTTACTTTCATTAAGCGATAACAAATTTGTAATTCTGCTGATTATAAACTTAATCCTACTTTTTGTGGGAATATTTATGGACATGACTCCGGCAGTATTAATTTTTACGCCAATTTTTTTACCGATTGTTACCAATTTGGGTTTAGATCCTGTTCACTTCGGAATAATTATGGTGTTAAACCTTAGTGTTGGTTTAGGAACTCCGCCGGTGGGTTCATTATTGTTTATAGGATGTAGTGTTAGCCAGGTTAAAATCGAAACGGTAGTAAAACCGCTATTGCCCATGTTTGTTGCTATGATAATATGTTTATTGTTAGTGACTTACCTTCCTGAGATTTCGATGTGGTTACCTGATAGTTTAGGATTTTAAAATGAAATAATATATGATAAATAGGGCTGGATTTTTCCAGCTCTTTTTTGTTATTCAAATCAGTAATTGAATTATCATCGGATTTTATTTTCTTAATTTTTATTCCCGGAAATCTTGTGTACCCATTTGTTCCTTAAAGTAACGACGGGTTAATACTTTTTTAAATTCCCTGTCAAGGACAAGTTCTGTAATTATTTCTGAAAGTTCTTTTTCTTTCGAAGATTTCATTTTTTTTATAATGGTTTTTTCGGGTAAGTCGATGGTGTACAATAATGATTTTAATTTTAACTCGTCGATTGACAACAGTGATTGAATTTGATTATGTAATTGGTCGTATAGTTGGTCGTATGCAAAATTCAGGTCCGAAGGAAATTGTATTTCAATGTTATAAATTCCAAAATCTTTTATGATCTGCTCAGCAGTTTGTTTAATAACTTTTTCATCGTCTTTGTAATTTGCAATATCTCCTAAAAACAATTCAAGTTTCATAATAAATGATTTAATAGATCCTTCCAACCAAAGATAAAGGAAATTATTATGCGAATTGATATTTGTAGAAAATAGCCAGAAGTTCGAGAGAGAAATAAAGTTAACTTGGATTTAGGTTGGATTGTTCTATCTGAAATAATATTTATAACTAAAAGTCAAAAACAATGGGAATTCTTTGTATTCCTTGTCAATTTGAACATTAGGCCCAATAACGTATCCCTTTTGCACCACTCTTCCGTACATTACTCCACCTTCGATTGCAACACCCTGGTTGCGGTACCGGCCCATATACCACTCTACTCCACCAAAAGCACCACCCGAAGGTAAATTACGGTCAAAAAAAGGATCTTTTACCATTGTATACCGGGCAACTATTCCAATGTAGCTGCGTTTAAATCGGTCGTATTTTAATCCTTTCAGGTATTTTCCCTGAATACTCAGGTCGTCAAATATAAAATCTTCGAATTTGGCAGAAGGCCCAAATCCCAGTTCAAATCCATTCATTTTCGAAAACCAGTTACGAATACTTAGCCTAACAGCATTTGGATTTATATCTGCTCCAACTCCAAATCCCTCATTTGCCTGTAACATTTCTGGTGAAAAGAAGAGGCCAAAAGCAAGGATTACCACTATTTTTATATTCTTAACCATTGTTGTATAGCTCTAATTATTAACCTTTAAACAAACTTATGAAATGTAATGTTGATTTTTTATAAGGAAATCTCTGTTTTTTCGTAAAAGATTACCTGATTGGCAGGAGTTTTACAGAGTTTTAGATAAAAAATATTCGGAGTAGTATTTAGTTATTCTTCATTTTGGAACTATTTATTATAGAACTGTGAGTATATTGAAAGGCATTACGTTATAAAAGGTTTAGTGTTAATTTTCATAAATAAATGAAGTTTCAGAAAAAGCTTGTTCTTGTGATATTGTACTTAAATATAGCCATGCCTCCTCTTGGTTGGGATTTTCTTTTCTGTATTGTTGCAAGTGTTGCCTGGCTACCAATTCTTTGTCGTGCTGCTGAACGATAACCCTGTACAGATTTTTATTTGTGAAGAATTGGACATAGGTTCCTTCATATCCGATTTTGTTAAGGTTATTTGATAATTTTTCGGCATTGGCTTTAATTCTAAAACTTCCACTTATAATCTGAAATTGGGCTTTTATTTGGTGTTTGAACATAACGTCTAATAGCTCATTTATCTCTATTTCAGTCATTTCTTCAGGAAATGGTTCTTCGATTAGCGCTATTTCGTGTAACCCTGATTCATTAGGTTTATTTTTTTCCTCTGCTATAGTTTCCGGAAATAATTGTATGAAATATTCTGTTTTTTGTTCTCCATGCCGCAAAACCTCTGGTAAATCCTCGGTACTCAGTATTTTAACCGGAATTCTGAATAACTTATTTGTTTTTGAATTTTTTCCCGTTCCACCAAGAACTGACACACTAATACATAATGTTAGAAATAAAAAAAAATGACTTGCTATTTTTAATCTTCTATAACCCATAATCTAGTTTTGCTTTTATTTATCAAATTTAACTTAGGATGTCTGTGGAGGAAATCAGGAATTACCTTATATCATCAGGGGGATTTCCCTATTTTATAAAATTTATTATATAAGCTTGAAAGGATGTTTTAGAAGTTGATGGTATTCAGTCTGTATGGTTTGAAGGCTGTTGGGTTGAAAAGTATAATTATGATAAAAATTTTTTGGGGGAAGTGTATTTTAGTGTAGTTTCTATTTAATAAAGGAAAGGAGTACCTTTAATATTTTACCTTAATGATATCAATATATTTTAGACTATTAATTATTTGTCAGTATTGAACCCATTTCTGCCTCCATTGTTTTTTAAAACAATTTCCTCTGCTAATTCCGAATCAGTATTTTCTAAATTGTTACTTTTTACTGTTTCCAAATTGGCATCAATAATTTCAGGTGTTTCTGATTCTGGGAAAATTTGAATAAAATATTCCTTTTTATATTCTATATTCCTAACCTCACTTGGTAAATCTTTTGGACTTAGGATTTTAACAGGAACTTGAAATGAATCAGTTTCTTTTGTTTGTTTATCTGACCTGGCAATTGCAGAAAAGCTTATGCCCAAAACTAATATTAGAATTAGTTGACTTGCTTTATGTATCCAAGAAAAATTCATTTTTTTGCTTATTAAATTATATTGTAAATGTAGTACTTAAGCAAAAACAAGTAAATCGGGGATTTCCCTAAATAATGGTGGGAGAATTCGAAATTTATGTGGAATAAATAGCAGGTAAAAGGCGATTATATTATATAAATATTTTTTCTGATGTATTAAAATTTGGTTTTTGTTGTTATAACTATTGTTTGTGAGCATTATAATCAATAGTTTTAGTATTTGCCCACAAATTCTTTAAGCCATTTTTTCAGAGGTTCTCCAATTTCAGGATCTTCAAGTGCATACACCAGATTTGTTTTTAAAAATCCCATTTTATTACCAATATCAAAACGTTTTCCATCGAATTTAAGGCCATACATCGCCTGGTCTTTCACCAAATCGCGCATGGCATCGGTTAACTGGATTTCATTGTTTTTGCCGGCTTTTGTTTTTTCGAGGTAATCAAAAATATCGGGAGTAAAAATGTAGCGGCTGGCAACTGCTAAATTTGAAGGTGCCTCTTCAATTGATGGTTTTTCAATCCAATCGTGGGCAATATAAACGTTGTCTTCCATTACATTCCCATCAAGGATTCCGTATCGGCTTACCAATTCAGGTTTAACTTCTTCTAAGGCAACAACTGAACTTTTATACCTGTCGTATACCTCCATTAATTGTTTGGTTACAGGCTTGCCTTCACCTTTAAGTAAAGTATCTCCCAGAAGCAGTGCAAATGGTTCGTTGTTGACGTGGTACTTTGCATATTTTATAGCATCGCCTAATCCATTCATTTCTTTTTGCCATACAAAATGAATGTTAGCGAGGTTCGAGATTTTTTTTATTTTTTTCAACATCTCGAAATTTTCTTTTTCCCTCAATGATTCTTCCAATAGCGCATTCCGGTCGAAATGTTCTTCGATGGCCCTTTTCCCTTTTCCAATAATCATTAATATATCAGTAATCCCTGATTCTACGGCCTCTTCAACAACGTATTGTATCACGGGTGTATCAACAATAGGAATCATTTCTTTAGGTTGCGATTTGGTAAGTGGCAAAAAACGGGTGCCATAACCGGCTGCTGGAATAACTGCTTTTTTTATCATTTGTAATTGGTTACTATTTTGGGTTTTATTACTTCGATGTTGTTTTGTTTCATTACTTTCTGTAATTTTTGGAAGTTTTCTTCATTTTGGTAGGTTCCAATAATTGCTCCACCACTTCCTGTAAATTTGGCACTTACACCAACCGACCTGGCTAATTCTACCATTTCAATGTTTCCTTTTGAAATGCGGACGGTTTTTGCTCTTAAATCGAAGTTTTCATTAATAAGGTTATGCATTGCCTCGCAGTCATTTTTAGTAACTGCATTTTTAAAATCTTCAGTAATTTGCGACCAGCGCAACACTGCTTGTAAAACTTTAGGATCACCAATTTCGAAACGGGCTTTTAAATTGTTATGTACCACTTCAGTTCCTTCCGAAAGATTACTTCGATAAGCAATATAAAAAGGTGGAAAATTGTCAAAATTGAGTGGTTCGTAATTTCCATATCCCTGGGCCTCCATAACATCCCTGTCGAAATCCATAAATACAGGAGTTTCGAAAGCCTGGGCTACGCGGTCCTGCAATCCGGCAGCAATTCCCAGCTCATTTGTTTCAACCGAAAGTACTAAATTGGCAAAAACAGGAGCTGGAATTTTAACTTTAAAAAACTGTGCCAAAGCTTTCATTCCGGCAGTAATTATGGCGCTTGAGCCAGCTAACCCTAAGCGCAAAGGAATATTTGAGTTGTAGCGAATCGTAAAATTTTTTTTGCTAAGAGGGATGTTGTTTTTCCGGCAATATTCGTAAAAAACTTTTATGGCCGCCTTTAACAGCCGCATGCCTCCGTAATAACCAGCAAGATTAACATCGTCAACCAATTCTTCGATGCTGTTAAAATGTGTGCCATCGAGCCGCTGGGGTTTTATTTCCAATTCGGGTGTTTGGTACAATTGTACGCGGGCTATAAAATTTGAAAAAACAAAGGCGATGGTTTTGCCAAAATAGCCATCAGACGGATTGCCAATTACTGCGGCCCGGGGGTATGAAAAAGTTTCAATTATCATTTTCTGAGGATGTTAGAATTTCTTTATAAAGAATTCCATTTTTTTATTGCTTCAATATTTAATGTGTTGTCGATACTTTTAGCTGCCGGGCTGTACAAGAACATAATTTCTTTTCCAAAACGTTCAACAATTTTACCCCTGACAATTTTCATGGTGCTGTTTACCAATCCGTTTTGTTCGGTAAAAGCTTCGCTAAGTACCATAACGTTGGCAGGTAACCAACGTTCGGGGAAGGTTCCTTCATATTTTCCGCCAACTTTATATTCATTAATTTCTTGCTGAATTATACGTAACGATTCACGGTCTCCTTCGTTTGTTTCGGGGTGAATGGCCCGTTTTACCAATTCACGGTTAATTGCGGCAATATTAGGTACAACCAGTCCAACGGTATATGGATTTTGATTATTGTATAACATTACCTGGTCGAAAATAGGCGATTGGTCAACCAACGCTTCTTCAATACCTTCGGGGCTGAATTTTTCGCCATCGTTACCAATTAGCAGGCTTTTAAACCGGCCTAACACGTACAAATAATCGTCTTTGTCCATGTATCCCATGTCGCCTGTGTACAACCAACCGTTTTTAATTGTTTCGGCAGTAGCTTTAGGATTATTCCAATAACCCAACATCACATTATCGCCTTTAACAATTATTTCCCCTTTTTCACCCACAGGAAGTTCAGTTCCTTTGTCATCCACAATTTTGAGTTCGAGGTTTTTTACCAGTTTTCCCGATGAACCAAATTTAATGGCATGTAATGCGTTCGATGAAATTACCGGTGCAGCTTCTGAAAGGCCATATCCCTGGCACATAGGCATTCCAACTGCATAAAAGAAGCGTTGGAGTTCAATGTCGAGTAAAGCACCGCCACCAATAAAAAGCTGGAGGTTGCCACCAAAACCTTCCCTGATTTTTGAAAAAAGTATTTTATCGTATATAGCTAATAATGGTTTGTAAATAAAACGTAACCCTTTACCACGGTCGAAACCATACGAATTGTATTTATAAGCAATTTTTAAAGCATGGTTAAAAAGTTTCTCAGCCGTTTTCCCTTTAGCCCTGATACCTGATTCGATGCCTTTTCTGAAGTTTTTAGCTAGTGCAGGTACACTCATTAGTATGTATGGCTGAATTTCTTTGATATTTTTAGGAATATTTTTAATTGTTTCCAGAGGCGTTTTCCCAACCTCAAGCGACGCAATACTTGCCCCGTTATACATTAAACAATACAGGCAGGCAGTGTGTGCAAAAGCATGGTCCCAAGGTAAAATGGCCAGGGTTTTCCACTCAGGAGTAATTTCCATGAGGGTATTTCCCTGAATTACATTTGCAGCATAATTCAGGTGCGAAAGCATTATTCCTTTTGGGTCGGCTGTAGTGCCCGAGGTATATGAGATGTTGGCCAAGTCGTTGGGCTGAATGTTTTTCCAGATATTTTCAAATTCAGTTGTTTTTGTTTTTAACGCTTCTTCACCAATCTTAATTATTTCTGAATAATCAATATCCTTTTCTCCCGGATTTGATTTACCATCAATAAAAATAAATTTTTCAATATCAGGAAGGTCTTTCCTGATTTGTTTGATTTTTTTGGCATGCCCTTTTGAAACAATCACCATTTTGGAACCCGAATGTTGTAACCTGAATTTTAATTCGGAGGCGGCATCAAGTTTTACTGAAAGAGGAACATTTATTCCTCCGGCATATAAAATGGCCAGTTCACTTATTATCCAGGCATTTCGTCCTTCTGAAATTAATCCTACACGGTCGCCCTTTTCCAATCCAATCTCTTTTAAACCGGCACCAAGTTTTAAAACTTCTTCTTTTGTTTCACGGTAAGTAGTTCCTACAAATTTGCCGTCTTTTTTTTCCCACAAGTAAATATTATCGGGGTATTTGGCCACGCTGGTTTCAAAAAGTTCGATGATTGTTTTCATAAGCTTTATATTCCTATTATTTATAATAGTACCAAATTTAGTAATTTTCGCTAAAACAAAAAGAGGGCATTATATCTAACTGATAAATGCCCTCCTTTTAAATGTAATTTCTATAATGCCGAAAATTTATAAATAGTTTTTTCGTTGTAAGCTTCTCCTGGTTTTAAAAGTATTGTTGGGAATTTTGATTCATTGGCAGAATTTGGGAAATGTTGTGTTTCAAGTGCAACACCAGTATATTTGCCAAACTTTTTTTCACCGTCGATCGTTAATTCGGGCAACCAAAAACCAGTGTATAGTTGCATTCCAATTTGGGTTGTAAAAACCTCTATTTTACGCCCCGACTTAGGCTCGGAAAGTGTTCCTGCCTGTATTAAATTTGCATCATAATTTTCCAAATCGAAGTTTAGGTCATATCCTTCGGCTAATTGCTCAATATCTGCACCTAATTTTTTTGGTGAAGTAAAATCAAACGGAGATCCATCAACCGGTAATATGTTTCCAGTTGGAATCATATCAACCGATTCGGTATATTTTTTTGCATTTAATTGTAGTTCATGCCCTAAAATGTTTTCTTCGCCGCCTGTTAAATTAAAATAGGCGTGCTGAGTGAGGTTGACAGGAGTAGCCTTGTCGGTTTCGGCAAAATATTCGATGCCCCATTCATTACTGTTATTGAGGGTGTAAACTACTTTAAGTTTTAGGTTGCCGGGATAATTTTCTTCGCCATCCACGCTTAAATATTCCAACGCTATTCCAACTTCATTTTCCGATTCAATTATTGTAGGAGACCATACAACCCTGTCGTATCCAATAATTCCTCCATGCAGGTGGTTTCCTCCATTGTTAATAGCCACAGAGTATTCAGTGCCATCAACGGTAAATTTCCCTTTGGCTGTACGGTTGCCAACTCTTCCTATTATAGCTCCCAGGTATGGGTATCCTCCAAGGTATTCATCTGATATATAATCGTCCAGTTTTTCAAATCCTAAAGTAATATTTTTAATATTTCCTTTTGAATCAGGAACATTAATGGAAGTAACAATTCCACCATAATTTGTTACCGACATTTTTATCCCATTGTCATTTTTGAGTGTAAACAGAAAAACTTCAGTGCCATTTTGTAATTTTCCAAATATTGATTTTTTTATTTGCATCTTTTTTTGTTTTTTGAATGAAAATACAAAAATGCAAAAAAAAAATATTAATCCTTACTGGTAGGTACCGGTATTGTTGCACAGTATATTTTTCTTAGCTTTGGTATTCAGTTTTTTTTTAATAGAACTATTCAATGGTAGCTAAAATAATCCAGTTAGATCAAAATTCATCAGTTCCAAAATACAGGCAAATTATTAATTCGATATTTAATGCTATCGAGAATAAAAATTTATTGCGAGGAGATAAAATACCCTCGATAAATCAAATTTGTTTAGAGTATGGTTTAAGTCGTGACACTGTAATGATGGCGTTTAATGAGCTAAAAGCCAAGGGCATAATTATCAGCCAACCAGGAAAGGGCTATTATGTAAAAAGTACCGATTTTAATCAAAAAGAAAAGGTTTTTTTATTGTTCGAAGAGTTTAATTCTTTTAAAGAAGACCTGTACAATGCCTTTTTAAAAAGTATCAATTCAAAAGGTGTAGTTGATATATTTTTTCACCATTTTAATTACAATGTTTTTAAAAACCTGATTCTTGAAAGTGTGGGGAAATATACCTCGTATGTAATAATGCCTGCTACTTTTGATACAACAATCCATCTAATTGAAAAATTACCCAAAGAGCGTGTTTATATACTCGACCGCTTAAAAGAAGACCTGGAAGCTTATCCGGTAATCTATCAAGATTTTGAAAATGATTTATTTGAAGCTATGGAGGACGGGATTTCACTTTTGCAAAAATATAAAAAGCTGATTTTAGTTAATCCTGGCGGAAAAGAACCCATGCAACGCGAAACCGGTTTTCGGAGGTTTTGCGAAAAATATAAAATAGTCCATTCCATACTAAAATCGGTGGAGGGTGTTGAAATTAATAAACATGAGGCTTTTTTCGTAATTAACGACAGGCACTTGGTTTCATTGGTAAACATGGCTCAAGACAAAAATTTCACTTTAGGAAGCGATTTCGGAATTGTATCGTTTAATGATACAATATTAAAACAAGTTGTGGGTGGTGGAATTACTACCATATCAACTGATTTTAAACAAATGGGATCGTCATTGGCCGATATGGTTTTGTCGAAAAGGAAGGAAAAAAATAGAAATCCTGCCGCTTTGATAAAGCGTAGTTCATTGTAACGCAATTGTGTTTTACAACATCTTTTCCTGAATTTTAGAAGATAAAAATAATTATAAATTTGTACCTACCAGTACCTACTAGTTGGAGAATCAAATGGTAGGTTTGTTTTTTTTAACACAATCGGTATTGAATATTTTTTTTAACCGATTAATTATTTTTAACAGAGGAGTTTATGAGTGATTTTAATATTGAAGACTTTCCGCATAAAAGAAAAAATCCATTAACAGGCGATTGGGTGTTGGTTTCACCACACCGTGCAAAAAGGCCTTGGCAAGGACAGGTTGAAAAGGCTGCTGCCGATACACGGCCTGCATATGACCCAAATTGTTATTTATGTGCCGGAAACGAAAGGGCAGGAGGGAAGATAAATCCTGATTACAGAGGGACGTTTGTTTTTACAAACGATTTTAGTGCACTTTTAACCGACACTCCTGATGGTGGTGTCGATGAAGGCGATTTATTTCAAGCTAAAAGCGAAAGTGGGATTTGTAAAGTTATCTGTTTCAGCGAAAATCATAGCATGACCATTCCTGGAATGGAAGTTAAAGATATTCGGAAAGTTGTGGATGTATGGTGCGATGAATTTGCTGAATTGAGTAAAAACGACTTAATTAATTACATCCAGATTTTTGAGAATAAAGGTGCAATAATGGGCTGCTCAAATCCGCACCCACATGGGCAAATATGGTCTTCTTCCTCAATTCCGGTTGAACCGGCAAAAGAATGTTTAACCCAAAAAGAACATTTCGAAAAGAATGGCGCAACATTATTGGGCGACTATTTAAAAGCAGAGTTAAAAAAGAAGGAACGGTTAGTTGTACAAAACGATCATTTTGTTGCTTTGGTACCATTTTGGGCTACCTGGCCGTTCGAAACAATGATTATTAGCCGTAGGCCAGTGCAAAATATTTTGGAATTAACTGATGATGAAAAAACAGGATTCGCAGATATTTATAAAAAACTGACTGTGAAGTATGACAATTTATTTAAAGCTTCATTTGCTTATTCTGCCGGATTACACCAGGCACCAGCTGATGGTGAGGATTATCCTGAATGGCATTTACACATGCATTTTTATCCGCCATTACTAAGGTCGGCTACCGTTAAAAAATTTATGGTTGGTTACGAAATGTTAGCCACACCACAAAGAGATATTACTGCAGAGCAGGCTGCACAGCGGTTATGTGATTTACCTGATACGCACTATAAACAAGATAATTAATAAATCAAATACAAAAACATTAAAATATTATGGCAACTATTAATTCTTTAATTGAAAAAATTAATAATGGAGTTAATCCATTGTTTCAGGAGTTATACGGTTTTGATGAATCAGTTTTAAATGAACAGGCTGATCGTTATACTGCTTTAATGAATGAATTTAAAAGTACATATAATAACGAAGATGTTGAATTATTTAGTTCTCCTGGACGTACCGAAATTGGAGGTAACCATACCGACCATAATTATGGGCGGGTACTGGCGGGTGCTGTTAATCTGGATATGATTGCAGTTGCAGCTCCAAATGGGTCAAACATTATTCGCATTAAATCACATGGTTACCCTGAATTTCAGGTTAATCTTGAAGATATGAAAATTGAAGAGTCTAACTTTTATACTTCTTCTGCATTGGTTCAGGGAATTTGTGCCCGTATGAAAGAAGTAGGCTATAAAATAGGTGGATTCGATGCATGTGTCGAAGGACGTGTGCCTAAAGGTTCAGGATTAAGTTCATCAGCATCCTTTGAAGTGCTTGTAGGAGCTGTTGTAAACCACCTTTTTAATGGTGGGAAAATGGGTGGTGTTGAAAATGCCATCATTGGGCAATGGTCTGAAAACAATTACTTTGGAAAACCCTGCGGATTAATGGACCAAACAGCATGTTCGGTTGGTGGATTAATTACCATTGACTTTGAAGATCCAGCAAATCCAATAGTTAAAGAAGTTGATTTTGACTTTGTGGCAACAGGCTATTCATTGGTAATTACCGATGTTGGTGGTGGACATGACGATCCTGCTTCGCAGGCAGAGTACGCATCGTTGCCTACCGAAATGAAAGCAGTTGCTGCTGAATTGGGTGTTGATGTTTTGAGGAAAGTAACTTTAGAACAAATTGTTGATAAAATTCCTGAAATACGTAAAAAAACAGGAGATAGGGCAATTCTTCGTGCCTACCATTTCCAGGGCGACAACCAACGGGTTGTTGACCAGGTAGATGCTTTGGAAAAGAATGATTTCAAGGCATTCCTCAAAATGGTTGTTGAATCGGGATATAGTTCATATATGTACAATCAAAATATATTTGATGTAGTGCATAAAGATGAACAAGTTGTATCTTTAGCACTTGCATTAAGCGAAATGGTATTAAAAGGCCATGGTGCATGGCGTGTTCACGGTGGTGGATTTGGTGGCACTATCCAGGCATTTGTGCCTCAGGAAAAATTGGATGAGTACGTTCGCATTCTTGAGCATGTATACGGTGAAGGTAAATGCCACAAATTGTTTATCAGGGCCAAAGGTTCTGTTAAACTTGACTTATAAGAATTATCAACCAATAAATAAAACTAATTATGAATTTATCAAAAAAAGAAAGTTACGCATTGCCAATCGCAATGATGTTTGCGCTCTTCTTCATGGTAGCCTTTGTAACAGGCCTGCCAAGTCCAATGGGTGTTATTGTTGCCAAACAATTTGGCGCATCAAATTTTGAGTCCCAACTCGGATTTTTTGCAAATTTCCTGGCGTATGCTTTTATGGGAATCCCTGCGGGATTAATGCTTAAAAAGTGGGGTTATAAAGTTACTGCACTTGCTGCTGTTGTTGTAGGTTTTGTTGGAGTTGGAATCCAATACCTTTCAGGAAATGTTGAAAGTTTTACTGTTTACCTTATGGGAGCATTTGTTTCAGGTTTTTCAATGTGTATGTTAAATACTGTTGTTAATCCAATGCTTAACACTCTGGGTGGTGAAGGTAAAAAAGGAAATCAGTTACTACAGTTCGGAAGTTCATTAAATTCAGTGGCAGCAACAATTACTCCGGTGCTTGTTGGTTACTTAATGGGTGATATTGCTGGCCGTACCATCGAAAAGGCTAATCCTGCATTATTTATTGCCATGGGAATTTTTGCTTTGGTATTTGTTGTTCTTTTAATGGTAGATATACCTGAACCTCATTTAATTAGAGATAAGGTAATCGATAAAATTAAAGATAAATACAGCGCACTTTCTTTCCGTCATTTTAAATTTGGTGCAATTGCTATTTTTATTTACGTAGGTATTGAAATAGGAATTCCAAGTACATTAAATCTTTTTATGACTGATCCAACTCGTGGGCTCGGTATTGATGCTACAATTGCAGGAACGGTTGTTGGTACTTATTGGTTCCTTATGCTAATTGGGCGTTTGTTCGGTGGTTTCTTAGGATCGAAATTTACCAGTAAAGCTATGTTAACATTTGTTTCTTCATTGGGTATTTTATTTATCCTGTTGGCCATATTCTCTCCAGTTTCAGTAACAGTTGATATGCCTGTTTTTCAATCTGACTTATCGTTTGGTTTGATAAATGTGCCAATTAGTATTATGTTTTTTGTTTTCTGTGGCCTTTGTACGTCAATTATGTGGGGTGGAATATTTAATCTTGCTGTTGAAGGCCTTGGAAAATATACTACCGCAGCCTCGGGTATATTTATGGTAATGGTTTGTGGTGGTGGAATTATTCCATTACTTCAAGGATATGTTGCCGATATTACCAGTTATATGGGAAGCTATTGGGTAATTACTGCTTGTTTAGTATATATGTTGTTTTATGCATTGATAGGTTCGAAAAATGTAAATAAAAATATAGCAGTAGCTTAATTAATATTCTAAGAGAATGTGTTCATAAAAAGTTTTTTTTAGAATATAAATAAGAGATTGAAAATGAATTGTATAGGGCTGTTTGCATTTTGCAGACAGCCCTCTGTTTTTGTTTAATTTCCTATTTGATTCGAAAATTAATTTGATGTTGTTCAACATTATTTGAATTATTTTAACAAAAAATATAATAAAAGTATAAGATACTTTTATAGGTTTGTTGTAGAAAATTAAATTTTTAATATGCAGTTTTATCAGAAACATCCTAAATTTTATGTTGCTGTTGATTGTGTCATTTTTGGATACGAAAATGATGAATTAAAATTACTTCTTTATCCAAGGGGCTTTGAGCCGGTAAAAGGCAGTTGGTCATTGATGGGAGGATTTGTTCAGGAAAATGAATCGTGTGATGAGTCGGCCCTTCGGGTTTTAAAAAACACAACTGGCTTAGAAGATATTTACCTTGAGCAGGTAAAGGTTTTTTCAAAGCCTGAACGAGAAGAGTTTGCGAGAGTAATTAGTATAGCGTATGTTTCTTTAATCAGAATTGATAAATACGATAAGCAATTGGCTGATGAGCACAACGCCCAATGGTGGTCGGTAACAAATTTACCTCCTCTTATTTTCGACCATCAAAATATTGTCGATAATGCTTTAAAGGAATTACAACAGGAAGCAAGTTATAATTTGGTTGGAAAAGATTTACTGCCCGATATGTTTACCATCATTCAGTTACGTCAATTATACGATGCTATTTATCAACGAACATTCGACCCGGGGAACTTCAGGAAAAAAATCCTCTCGCTTGGTTTGTTGGAAAAATTAAAAATTAAAAATGCAACTGATTCAAAAAAGGGGGCGTTTTATTACCGTTTTAAACCGGGAATGAATGTGAAAGAGATAGAGCGAATTATAAAATTATAAGTCGGATTATTTGATTTTTATTCTTCAAAACTAAAAATTTTAATTAAAAATATATTAAAATGAGTACCACAAATTTAAGTCAATACGAAGTATGGTTTTTAACAGGAAGCCAGCACTTATACGGTGAAGAAACATTAAGGCAAGTAGCTGAGAATTCTGCAAACATTGTTGAAGGCCTTAATAATTCTGCAAATATCCCTGTGAAAATTGTATTTAAATCTGTATTAAAAACTCCTCAGGAAATAAATAATGCTTGTAAAGCAGCAAATAATCAGGAAAATTGTATTGGATTGATTACCTGGATGCATACTTTTTCGCCCGCCAAAATGTGGATTGCAGGCCTAAAAGCTTTAAACAAACCAATTGTACATTTGCATACACAGTTTAACCGCGAAATTCCATGGGATAAAATTGATATGGATTTTATGAACCTGAATCAATCGGCTCATGGTGGCCGTGAATATGGGTTTATGCTCAGCCGCATGCGCATTAACCGAAAAGTTATTGTTGGTTTCTGGCAGGATGAATCAATACAAAAACAGTTGGCAGTTTGGATGAGGTCGGCAAGTGGCTGGCATGAAATGCAAAACCTCAAAGTTGTCCGTTTTGGCGATAATATGCGCGAAGTAGCTGTTACCGAAGGCGATAAAGTGGAAGCTCAGTTAAAGTTTGGATTTTCGGTTTATGGCCACGGAATTGGCGACTTGGCGGCTTACATAAAAAATGCGCCTGAAGCAAAAATAAAACAATTATTAGATGAATATCAAACCCAATACAACGTGGCTCCCGAAGTTCAGCCTAATGGGAAATATTATGATTCTTTGGTTGAATCGGCCCGTATTGAAGCCGGAATGAGAGAATTTTTGGAAGAAGGTGGTTTTAATGCTTTTACAACCAATTTTGAAGATTTGCATGGATTGGTACAACTACCCGGATTAGCTGTTCAGAGGTTGATGGGCGATGGGTATGGCTTTGGGGCCGAAGGCGATTGGAAAACTGCGGCCATGGTTAGGGCTGTAAAAGTAATGGCCGAAGGACTTGAAGGAGGTACATCCTTTATGGAAGACTATACTTACCATATGGATCCATCGGGTGGGCAGGTTCTTGGGGCTCATATGCTCGAAGTTTGCGAAAGTATTGCAGATTCAAAACCAAACCTTGAGGTTCATCCATTGGGAATAGGTGGTAAAGCCGATCCAATGCGTTTGGTATTTAATGTTCCAACGGGTTCAGGATTAAATGCCTCATTAATGGATATGGGAAACCGTTTTAGGATGGTAGTAAATACAATTGATGTTGTGCAACCACCTGCTGATTTGCCAAAGTTGCCTGTAGCAAGGGCTTTATGGGTGCCACAACCAAATCTGGAAGTGGGCGCTGCTGCCTGGATTTATGCTGGAGGAGCTCACCATTCAGTTTTCAGCCAGGCTATTACTCCTGAATATTTAGAGAACCTTGCCGAAATGGCAAATATCGAAATGTTACTGATCGATGAAAAAACTGAAATTTCGGAATTTAAAAAAGAATTAAGAATGAATGAAGTCTATTACCATATTTTTTTAAAATAATAACTTGCTAAAACTAAACTAAATGGGCACACTCGACTGGATTGTTATAGGGCTTTTTGCTATGGTTCTAATTGGAATCATTGTATGGGTATTTAAACAAAAACAACAAAGTTCCGGCGACTATTTTTTGGCTGGCCGCGATGCTACATGGATTGCAATTGGAGCTTCGATATTCGCTTCTAATATTGGATCGGAGCACTTAATAGGCTTAGCTGGTGCTGGTGCAGAAAGCGGTATGGCAATGGCGCATTGGGAAATTCAAGGTTGGATGATCTTAATCCTCGGTTGGGTTTTTGTACCTTTTTATTCCAGGACGATGGTAACAACAATGCCCGAATTCCTTGAAAAACGTTATAATTCGGAATCACGGACAATTTTATCGTTGATTTCATTGGTTGGTTATGTTCTTACGAAGGTTGCAGTAACTGTTTATGCCGGAGGGATCGTTTTTAAAGAAGTTTTTGGAATTGAGCAATTATGGGGAATTGACTTTTTCTGGATATCAGCTATTGGATTAGTTTTAATAACTGCTATTTATACTGTTATAGGAGGAATGAAATCAGTGCTATATACCTCTGTATTGCAAACTCCTATTTTGCTTTTGGGGTCGCTCATAATTGTGGTTCTGGGATTACGTGCCCTTGGAGGCTGGGACGAAATGATGGCCGTGTGTAGTGCAGTTGAAGTAAATGAATACGGCGATACAATGACAAACCTTATCCGGAGTAATAGCGATGCTAACCTTCCTTGGGTAGGTGTGCTTATCGGATCATCAATTATAGGTTTTTGGTATTGGTGTACCGACCAGTTTATTGTGCAGAGGGTTTTGTCAGGGAAAAATGAAACCCAAGCCCGTCGGGGTACTATTTTTGGGGCTTATTTAAAATTAACTCCTGTCTTTTTATTTATGGTTCCTGGGATGATTGCGTTTGCAATGGCACAAAAAGGAATTGTTATTAATGGCCAGGCATTTACTTTATCATCGCCCGATGCTGCTTTCCCAACATTGGTTGCAACATTGCTTCCTGCAGGTATTAAAGGGCTTGTCGTTTGTGGTATTTTAGCTGCTTTAATGAGTTCATTAGCCTCATTATTTAACTCATCTGCCATGTTGTTTACCATCGACTTTTATAAGAAATTTAAACCTTCGGCAACTGAAAAAAGACTATTAAAGGTGGGACGAACAGCGACTGTTGTAGTGGTAGTTTTAGGCGTTCTATGGATACCGATTATGAGGAATATTGGGGATGTATTGTATAAATACCTTCAGGATGTGCAATCAGTTTTATCTCCTGGTATTGCTGCGGCATTTTTATTAGGAATCCTTTCAAAACGGCCAACGCCCAAAGGAGGTATGTGGGGAATGCTGGCTGGATTTATTATTGGCGTTTTTCGTATGGGATCGAAAGTGATGTACACAACTATTGCCGGAAATGCAGGTTATGATGATGTAAAAGTTTGGGCTGCCGAAAAGGGAGTTGATAATTGGTACTATATGCTGTTTTATGATACCAACTGGCTCTTTTTTAGTGGCGGGATGCTAGTTTTTTGTATGGCTGTAGTGGTGGTGGTTAGCCGGTTTACCGAACGTGCACCCGATGCACAAATTCAGGGATTAACATTTGGATCGGTGACGGCTGAACAAAAAGCAATAACACGCGCCAGTTGGAATGGTTGGGATGTATTCCACACAGCAATGATTATTGGAATTACAGTGGCCTTTTATATTTATTTCTGGTAGAAAAAATTAAAAAAATAAATGATGCTTGATGATCTTAAAAAACAAGTATTTGATGCCAATCTCGAAATTGTTAAGCATGGGTTGGTATTATTTACCTGGGGTAATGTAAGCGGAATTGACAGGGAAAAAGGATTTATTGTAATTAAACCCAGTGGTGTAAGTTACGAAAATATGAGTCCTGAAAATATGGTTGTAGTTGACCTGGAAGGAAATGTTATTGAGGGAGATTTAAAACCTTCTTCAGATACTCCAACACATATTGAATTGTATAAAAACTTCGAAAATATTGGTGGAGTTGTGCATACCCATTCAACTTACGCAACAGCGTGGGCGCAATCCGGGAAAAGTATTCCGGCGCTTGGGACAACCCATGCCGATTATTTTTATGGCCCCATTCCATGTACACGGAAATTATCAGAATCAGAGGTTAAAACAAATTATGAAATTAAAACCGGAAAATTGATTGTTAAAACTTTTGAGGAAATAGATGCTGATTCAATGCCGGGGGTAATTGTTAGTAATCATGGCCCTTTTACATGGGGAGAAAATCCTGCAAATGCAGTTTACAACTCAGTAGTTCTGGAAGAAGTTGCCAAAATGGCAATTCATACATTACAAATAAATCCAAATGCAGAAATTGGCCAATTTTTATTGGACAAACATTATTTACGAAAACATGGTAAGGATGCCTATTATGGGCAATAAAAGAATAGAAATATGACTAATTCAAAATATACAATAGGCCTCGATTATGGGACCGATTCAGTACGTTCATTAATTGTGGATGTTACTACTGGTGAAGAAATGGCCAGCGCTGTTTATAATTATCCCAACTGGAAAAAAGGCAATTATTGTGATCCTGCAAAAAACCAGTTCAGGCAACATCCTTCTGATTATTTGGAGGGGTTGGAATATACCATTGTAGAAGCATTAAAAATGGCCCCCAAAGGAGTTGCAGAGAATGTGGTAGGAATATCAGTCGATACTACCGGATCTACACCTATTGCTGTCGACGAAAAAGGAACTCCACTTTCATTAACACCTGGTTTTGAAGAAAATCCCAATGCCATGTTTGTTTTATGGAAAGACCATACAGGTGTTAAAGAAGCTGACGAAATAAATGAATTGGCAAAAAAATGGGAAATTGATTTTACTAAATTCGAAGGAGGTATTTATTCTTCTGAATGGTTCTGGTCGAAGGTATTACATGTTATCCGCGAAGATGTTGGAGTGCTTAGGGCAGCTTATTCATGGGTGGAGCATTGCGATTGGATTCCAGCGGTTTTAACCGGAAATACCAATCCTAAAACATTAAAACGAAGCCGTTGTGCAGCCGGGCATAAAGCCATGTGGCACGAAAGTTTTGGAGGCCTTCCGTCAGAGGAGTTTTTAACTGAATTAGACCCACTTTTAAGTGGATTAAAAGACAGGCTTTATAAAGATACATACGCATGTGATGTAGCTGCCGGAACCTTAACTAATGAGTGGGCAGCAAAACTTGGTTTGTCAGAAGATGTTGTAATAGGAGTAGGAGCATTCGATGCCCATTTAGGAGCCGTAGGTGCCGAAATTGGCCCATATCAGCTTTCGAAAGTGATGGGTACTTCAACCTGCGATATGCTTATTGCCCCTATGGAAGAAATAGGCGATAAATTGGTGAATGGTATTTGTGGGCAGGTCGATGGGTCGATTGTTCCCGGTACGCTTGGCCTTGAGGCCGGGCAATCGGCTTTTGGCGATATTTATGCCTGGTTTAAGGATATGGTATTAAAACCATCGGTTGATATAATTAAAAAAACAAAAATTCTTTCGGAAGAAAAAAAGGAAAAATTAATTGAAGAACTGGAATCAAAAATGATTCCCCTTTTAAGTGAACAGGCAGCTCAAATTCCCATCGATGAAAGTGGGATTGTTGCGCTTGACTGGATGAATGGCAGGCGTACTCCTGATGCCAATCAGGCACTTAAAGGAGCCATTGCAGGCCTGAGTTTAGGTTCGGATGCCCCGCGTATTTTTAAGGCTCTGATTGAAGCTACCGCTTTTGGGTCAAAAGCAATTGTCGACCGGTTTATAAGTGAGGGTGTTCGAATTGATGAAGTAATTGCCTTAGGGGGAGTGGCAAAAAAATCGCCCCTTGTTATGCAAATTGTTGCCGATGTTTTAAACATGCCTATTAAAGTTGCGAAGTCGGAACAAGCGTGTGCTTTAGGTACTGCTATGGCAGCAGCTGTAGCAGCCGGAGTACATCCAACTTTGGCCGAAGCGCAGAAAAAAATGGGTGGGGGCATTGAGATGGAGTATATTCCAATCCCTGAAAATGCTGCTAAATATAAACAGCTATACAATACCTATTTAAAATTTGGGAAATTCATTGAGTTTGAATATTAATTGTTGATTTTTTCTGTTTATTTTGTGAAGTAAACAATGAGTTAGTTATGTACGATATAATTGGAGATGTACATGGCCAGGCAGATTTGCTAAAATCATTACTTCTCAAACTTGGCTACACAAAAAAAATCGGTGGATTTTCACATCCATCGCGTAAAGCAATATTTGTTGGCGATTTTATAAACCGAGGTAATAAAATTCGCCAAACATTACATATTGTCCGCGATATGGTGGATGGAGGTAATGCATTTGCAATTTTGGGTAACCATGAAATTAATGCCATAATTTACCATATCAAAGATGAGTTTGGGTTGCCATTAATAAAAAAACACAGCAAATATTCTCTTCCACTTTTAAAAACATTAGGCGAATTCCATGGGCACGATGCTGAATGGAAAAGTTTTAGGCAATGGTTTAGAACCTTGCCTGTTTTTTTTGAAAATGATGGAATTAGAGTAGTGCATGCATGTTGGTCTGATTCAAACATTGATGTGTTAAAGTCGGAATTGGTTGATAATAAAATTAAAAAAGGTGTTTTTTCGAAAAATTTCAAAAAATTCAGAATCAGTATTGGGAAAGAGTATTTGGCAAACTGTGAAAGGAGTTAATTTGGAGTTACCACGAAATTTGAAAATTCTTGACAATAAGGGAGTCGCGCATAGGTCGTTTCGGATGAGATGGTGGGAGTCACCTATAGATAAAACATTCGAAGAGATGTCGTTTGAAAGTAAGTTTAAATTTCCGGCTTATACAATACCCAAGGAGATTATTCCAACTTATGAACCATACCAAGAAGATGCTCCTATTGTATTTTTTGGCCATTATTGCCGTTTTAAGGGCCCATTTGTAGTTCGTAATAATATATGTTGTTTGGATAGTTGTGTAACAAATTCGAAAAAACTTATGGCATATAGTTGGGATGGCGAATTAAAACTCAAAAGAAAGCATTTAATATCAGCCATATAGAGTGCGTATTGTGTTTAATGCCATGATAATCAGTAGTTTATTTTATTTGTAAAAAAAGAGCTTTTTGTATTGCAGAAAAAAAAAAGAAAATATATATTTGCATCACCTTTAAAAACGCATAGTTGTGTTTATTTGAAGGAAGTTCTGAATAAAAATGGTGGCGTAGTTCAGTTGGTTAGAATATCGGCCTGTCACGCCGAGGGTCGCGAGTTCGAGTCTCGTCGTCACCGCTTTTTTTATTTAGAATGTGTTACCTATTTGGTGGCGTAGTTCAGTTGGTTAGAATATCGGCCTGTCACGCCGAGGGTCGCGAGTTCGAGTCTCGTCGTCACCGCAAAAAGCTTCTCAGGAATGGGGAGCTTTTTTTATGGAATATAATAAAGATCGCGAGTTTTCCGCGCATTCGGGATCGTCGCCGCTTTTTTATATGTAGAATGTGTTACCTATTTAGTGGCGTAGTTCAGTTGGTTAGAATATCGGCCTATCACGCCGAGGGTTGATAGTTTCCAGAGTATTCGGGATCGTCACTGCAAAAAGCTTCTCAGGAATATGGTCCTATTATTGAACTTAGTTTTTTGATTAGAAAACGTAGTTGTGAAATTGCTTGAAGAGTATCAATTGAAGAGTGTTGAGGAATCTCTCATTTGGAGTTATGCGATAATTAGGGAGGTAAAACTTAACTTTTTGCTGGCCATGCTTTAAAAAAACTAAAATGCACACTTCCGTATTTCCGTATTTCAGAAAATCCGGGCATGTTATTAAAACTATAGTTTTTAGGATGCTCAAGAATAAAAAGCCCATTTTTTTTAAGAAGTGATGAATTCAGGACTAATTCGGCAACACTATTAAAATTAGGTAAGTCAAAAGGAGGATCGGCAAAAATAATATCGTAAGCACCTTTGTGTTTCTGAATAAATTTAAAAACATCGCCTCGAATGGGCACTATATACTCATTTTGGAGCAATTCAATAACTTGTTTTATAAATTTGAGGTGGTTGTAATTACTTTCAACTAAAACTACATTTTGGCACCCTCGGCTGGCAAATTCATAACTAATACTTCCTGTTCCTGAAAAAAGGTCTAAAACAGTAAGTTCTTCAAAATAATAACTGTTTGTAAGAATATTAAAAAGCCCTTCTTTTGCAACATCGGTTGTTGGGCGTGCTTTAAAGCTTTTTCCGGGCTTAAAAATCCGGCCTTTGTATTGTCCTCCTGCAATTCTCATTATTCAGGATTTATAGCATTAACGAACAGGTGAGGGGCAAACTTTGAAAAGGTATAACTGTATTGGTATTTATCCGACAATTTTAAAAAATAACATCGAAAAAGTATTTCACCAATAAATTATAAATTGCCGACTTTTCTTCCAGAAATCCGTTAATATATATAGGCATTAGGGTTGTTTTAAATCCGGCTGATTTAACTGATTCAAGCGCAAAATAAATAAAATCTATTTCATTGGTATACAAATAGGCATTTGAAAAAACAAGTTTTTCTTCTTCAAATAAGTATATCGAAAAATTGTTTTTATGAACTGAAATTACACCGTGAGGGTATTTTTTTTTAGCTTTTTGTATACCCTGATTAATATTAGCAATTGCACTGTGTGTTGTTTTGTTTTCAGGGAATTTTTGCTCCAATAAATCAAATACTGCTTTTGGATATGCAAAAACGAGATTTTTGTTGGGTAGTTTTGTTGGTATGGATTTAATTCCTTCCGATTCTGTGATATGATATATTCCTGATAGAACCGATGTGTCATCAGTGTTAACTTCTGCCGGAATAATTGATGATTCACGAGAAGCATAACTAATTGTAACGCTTTTGAATTTTCCCTGAAGGTATTCTTCTGTTTTAAGTATTTCTGAAACTTTTTGAAACAGGAATTGGTTATTACTCAAAAGGTAGGGTATGTGTTTAAACAGGAGGAATTTATTCCTTAAGTTGTCGAGGATACAAAAAGAAAATCCATCCAGGCTAACCTGGATGGATAATTTATATTCAATTGTATAATTATTGTCGAATGTTTCGTCAATACAACTAATTTCGCGCATGGATTTTATTCCCAGTTCCCGGCGTTATTATTTGCTTCAAGTAACGACCCAACTCTTAATCCGGGATATTTATCCTGAACTCTTCTTTGGTCATTTAAATTAATAATTAGCTGTTCATCTAAACCAGCTAATATGGTGTTGTTATGTGCTTTTGCCTCAAATATCGGCACGCTGATTCCTGAACCAGTCATAAAAATAGTGGCTCCTAAATGAAATTCTTTCTTAGGATTGGAACCTGGCACATACTTTAATTCATCAATTGGGTAATTAAGCCCAAAAACAGAAGCAAGCACACTTTCTCTGATGGTATCCCTGATAATTAAACCCATTTTTAAGGCTTTCTTTTCGTTAATACCTGCATCAATCATACTATCGGTAATCATACCAATTTTACGAACCAATTTTAATGAATCGTATTTTACAAAGTCAATCAGAGTATCCCAACTACTAGTATACTTGCCATATACATCTTTGTAGGCTACTTCGGCTTTCCTAATGTCTTTGAGTTTCTCAATTGTAATATCGTATCTTTCTTGTTTTGCTTTGTCAAAATCAAGTGGGCGTTTTATACTTTGGTAAATAAAAAAAGCAATTACCAACGCCACAGCAAACAAGAGGATTTGAAGAACTGTTCTCATTTTTATAGTTTTAATAAGTTTATTTCGTTGCATGCAAATTTATAAAAAAAAATAAATTACTTTCCTATCTGGATTGTTATTTTAGAATTTATGATTAAAAATCACATACATGCCACATTAAATAATGAATTAAAGTTTATTCCTACTGAAGGGCAGGCTCAATTAATAGAAAATTTGGCCGATTTTATTGCTTCGGAAAATGGAGATAAAATTTTTTTATTAAAAGGTTACGCCGGAACCGGGAAAACATCGATGGTGGCTTTGCTTGTTAAAACACTCGGGAAGTTTAAAATCAGGTCGGTTTTATTAGCTCCAACCGGAAGGGCTGCCAAAGTATTATCAGCTTATTCGAAACGTGCTGCTTATACCATTCATAAAAAAATATACCGACAAAAATCGTCCACTGACGGTATGGGGAAATTTGTATTGGATAAAAATCTGCATAAAAATACCTACTTTTTAGTCGATGAAGCATCAATGATTTCTAATCAAGCAAGCGAAAGTACTAATTTTGGGTCGGGCAGATTGTTGGATGACTTGGTTGAGTATGTCTATTCAGGAGTAAATTGCAGGTTAATTTTGGTTGGCGATACGGCGCAATTACCACCAGTGGGTTTAAATATCAGCCCTGCATTAATGCCATTCGAAATTGGGCAATATGGGTTTGAGGTGCAGGAATTTGAATTAACAGATGTGGTTAGGCAGGCTGAAAAATCAGGTGTATTGTTGAATGCGACTGAACTCCGGCACATCCTGACTTCGGATACTATTCATTCTGGTTTTATTAATATTAAATTACAGGGTTTTAGTGATATAGCCAGAGTTTCGGGCGAAGACTTAATTGAAAAAATATCAGAATCGTACGATAAAACAGGAGTTTTTGAAACCTCAGTTATTACCAGGTCAAATAAAAGGGCCAATCAGTTTAATCAGGGAATCAGGAATTCAATTTTGTATAAAGAAGAAGAAATTTCGACCGGCGACCTTTTAATGGTGGTGAAGAATAATTATTTCTGGATTGATGAAACCGAAGAGCTTGATTTTATTGCCAATGGCGACATAACTGAAATAATGCGTATTAATAAATACGAAGAATTATATGGATTCAGATTCGCTGATGTAACATTAAAATTTATTGATTATAAAGATTTTGAATTGGACTGTAAAATTTTCCTGGATACTCTCACCATTGAATCTGCATCGTTTAAGGCCGATGAATATAAACGTTTGTATAATTTAGTTGCCGAAGATTATGCACAAATTAAAAACAAACAAAAAAGGTGGAAAGAAATTAAGGAGAACCCCTATTTTAATGCGCTACAGGTAAAGTTTGCATATGCAGTGACCTGCCACAAAGCCCAGGGGGGGCAATGGAAAACAATTTTTTTGGACCAGGGTTATTTAACAGAAGAAATGATAGATAAAGAATATTTGCGCTGGTTGTATACCGCTTTTACACGGCCCACTGAAAAACTGTACCTTGTTAATTTTAACAAACGTTTTTTTGATGAAGAAGCCTAAATAGTAAAATTATCACCATCGTGGGCAGGGTATGTTTCTGGAAATATTTCCCGGGCTTCATCAACAAGTGGCGTAATATTTTTATACCGTGCTGAAAAATGGCCAATAATTAATTTTTTAACACCGGCTTTTTGAGCAATTGTTGCTGCTTGTTGTGCTGTTGAGTGTTTTGTTTGTTGAGCCCAATCATTCATGTCGTGTAAAAATGTAGCTTCGTGGTATAACAAATCTACTCCTTTTATTGTTCTAATAATTGGTTCGTGGTAGGCAGTATCGGTACAAAATGCGTAGGAGCGCGGATTGGGTGCTGGAGTTGTTAATTGTGAATTAAGTATGATTTTTCCCTCTTCAGTAGTAAAATTTGATCCATCTTTTATTTTCTGAATATCTCTGATTGGTATTTTGTACTTATTTATTTGTTCTTTTATAATATTTGCAGATTTTGGCAATTCTTTAAATAGAAAACCACATGTAGGAACCGAGTGTTTTACCGGAAACGAACATATTTCTACTTTTTTATCCTTAAAAATTTGTTGTGGTTTTTTAAAGTTGAGCGGGTGGAAAATGAGCTTAAAATCCAATTCCCCTTTCATGTAATCCAATTGCGGCTGAATGAGTTTTGGGAGCTCAGAATGGGCATATATATGGAGGTCATTCTTAAATCCCAACATCGACAAGGTTGATAGTAAGCCTATTAATCCGAAATAGTGGTCGCCATGAAGGTGTGAAATAAAAATGTGTTTGATTTTGTTCATTTTTATTTTTAACCGGCGTAGCTGGATTTGGGTTCCTTCGCCACAATCGATTAAAAAAAACCGCCCAAGCACATTAAGTACTTGGGCGGTGGGATATCTTTCAGATGTTGGAAGGGCTGAACTGCTACCTAATATTGTCAATTCAAATGGCATATTTTAGCAGTCGTTTAGTTACCCTCTGTTACAGATTTTCTTTTTTTCTTAAAAGTTTTTCTGCTTCGTCAACATCATTTGTTATCAGTAGAACGGTATGCAACATCGAAATTCGAATTAGATTTTCTACTTCAGGCTGCAAACCACACAGTATAAATGTGCCTATTGCTTCCTCGCATAACCTATTTGCAACAAGTACGGCTCTTAAGCCCGAAGAATCACAGTACGTACACTTTGAAAGATTTAGTACTATATTTTTTTCTCCTTCGTTATGAACCATCACAAGCTGCGACTTTAAGTCGGGCGCATTGTTTGTGTCAAGTTTTTCAACCAAAACAGAAACAACTGTGTAGTTTTCCTTTTTCTGAATTTCAAAAGCCATACCTTCAATATACGAATTAATGGTAAATAAATGTATTATTTATTTATCCTTTTTTTCGTTAGCCAGCATTTGCGTTTTTAAAGCAGCCAATTCTGAAATATCTCCAAGTGTTGTTTTTTCGATATTGCTTTCATTTTGTTTAGTAACTGCTTTTTTAGTCGCTTTTGAATGAACTTTTTTCTCAGCTTTTTTCACATCTTCATAAATTCGTGAGTGTGAAACAATAATACGTTTAGCTGATTTATTAAATTCAATAACTTTAAATTCAAGTTTCTCTTCCGATTTTACTTTGCTTCCATCTTCTTTAACAAGGTGGCGTGGTGTAGCAAAACCTTCAACTCCGTATGGAAGTGCAATTACAGCTCCTTTATCCATTAAGTCAACAACAGTTCCTTCGTGAACAGAATCAACAGTGAAGATAGTTTCAAATACATCCCATGGATTTTCTTCCAATTGTTTGTGCCCAAGGCTCAAACGACGGTTGTCTTTGTCGATATCTAAAACAGAAACATCAATTAATTCACCGATAGCAGTAAATTCTGAAGGATGTTTGATTTTTTTCGTCCAACTAAGGTCTGAAATATGAATTAAGCCGTCAACACCTTCTTCAATTTCAACAAATACGCCGAAGTTTGTGAAGTTGCGGACAGTGGCTGAATGTTTAGTTCCAACACTGAATTTAGTTTCAATTTCTCCCCAAGGATCGCTTTTTAATTGTTTGATACCTAATGACATTTTACGTTCGTCACGGTCGAGGGTTAAAATTGAAGCTTCTATTTCGTCACCCACTTTTAAGAAATCTTGAGCGCTGCGTAAGTGCTGGCTCCATGACATTTCAGAAACGTGAATAAGTCCTTCTACTCCAGGAGCAATCTCAACAAATGCACCGTAGTCAGCTAATACAACAACTTTTCCTTTTACTTTGTCGCTAACTTTAAGGGCTTCGTCTAATTTATCCCATGGGTGAGGAGTTAATTGTTTTAATCCTAATGCAATGCGTTTTTTATCGTTATCGAAATCAAGAATTACAACATTTAATTTCTGGTCTAATTCAACAATTTCATTTGGATGTGAAATACGTCCCCATGAAAGGTCAGTAATGTGAATCAATCCGTCAACACCACCAAGGTCAATAAATACACCGTACGATGTGATGTTTTTAACAGTACCTTCAAGTACCTGTCCTTTTTCGAGTTTCGAAATAATTTCTTTTTTCTGTTGCTCGAGCTCAGCTTCGATTAATGCTTTGTGCGAAACAACAACATTTCGGAATTCCTGATTAATTTTAACCACTTTAAATTCCATTGTTTTTCCAACAAATACATCGTAATCGCGAATTGGTTTTACATCAATTTGTGATCCGGGAAGGAATGCTTCGATTCCGAAAACATCAACGATCATACCACCTTTTGTGCGGCACTTAATAAATCCTTTGATGATTTCGTTATTTAGTAATGCTTCGTTAACACGTTCCCATGAACGGGTAGCACGAGCTTTTTTGTGAGACAAAATCATTTGCCCTTTTTTATCTTCAAGGCTTTCGATGTATACATCTACTTCGTCGCCAATCTTTAACTCAGGATTGTACCTGAATTCGTTAAGGCTAACGATTCCGTCAGATTTATAACCGATGTCAACAACTACTTCGCGTTTGTTCATCGATATTACTTTCCCTTGTAATACCTCTTTTTCGTGAACGGTGTTAAGTGTTCCGTTGTAAAGCTCTTCTAAATCGGTTCTTTGAGTTGCTGAATAAATATCAAGCCCTTTTGAAAGACTATCCCAGTCAAAATCTTCATTGGCTTCGGCAGTAGGAGCTTCATATTCAACTTTGATTTCAGCTTTGACTTCTTTTTTCTTAGGAGTTTTTTCTTTTTTTATTTCTGCAGCTTTCTCTTCAGCGACAACAGCATCAACTTCTGCGGCTGCTTCAATAACTTCTTTTTCTGCAGTTACTTCAGGAACTTCTGTTTTTGTTTCTTCAACAGGTTTTTCTTCCGTAACTTCAGTTTTAATTTCTTCTTTTTTAGCTTCTTTTTCCGCTTCAGCTTTTTTGGCTTCAGCTTTTTTAGCTTTTTTGGCAATTACTTCTTCAGTCTTTTCGGCAGTAGTTATAACTTCCTTTTCCGCTTTTTCTGTTTCTTTAATGATTTCTTGTTTTTCCTGAACAGGTTTTTCAACCTCCGCTTTTACGTCTTTGGGTTCAAGATCTTCTTTTTTAATTTCTGTCATGTAAATGTAATTGAATTAATAAGTTAGACATTATATATGTTTATATCGCGCGCAAAAATATAACTAATTATATATAATTCAAAGGGTTTGGTTAAAAAACTGATTTTGTATTTAGAATAAATAACCTTGAGTGTTATTAAATATTTTTTATTGCGGATTAAAACAAATGATATAGTTAATATTGTAAAGTATTAATATTAAGATTTTTTATCACAAAAATAGGTTAAATAAGCATTAAGAAAACCAGTGATTATTTCTGTTTTTAAATGCAAAAAGCGCAGGTAGTCAGCTTGTTGCGGGCTTGTTGTTTTGTTTGTATTTAATTTTATTACTTGATGTAATTAATAAACAGAAGGTGCGCTAATTATTCATTTATTGAACAAAAACCATTTGATTTATAACTTTTGTGAAAAATTGCAATAAATATTTATTTGGTTGAACAAAGTTAATTTTATTGAATAGTGTTATCTTACAAACGAGAATCAATGAATCAGAATTGTGATTGAAAATTGTTAATATTGGTATTCAATATTTCAGATATTTTTAGAAAAAAGAGAATTATGAAGGGAATTATTTTAGCAGGCGGTGCGGGCACAAGGTTATATCCGGTAACAATAAGTATTTCAAAACAAATCATTCCGGTTTACGATAAACCAATGATTTATTATCCTTTATCGGTATTAATGTTGGCCGGCATTCAGGAAATATTAATTATTTCAACTCCGAATGATATCTCATTGTATGAAAAATTATTTGGTGATGGTTCTCAATTGGGTTTAAAAATATCATATAAAATTCAACCTTCGCCCGATGGATTAGCGCAGGCTTTTATTTTAGGCGAAAAGTTTATTGGCGATGATAATGTTTGTTTGATTTTAGGTGACAATATTTTTTATGGTTATAATTTTAAACAAATACTCTCGGATGCGGCAAAAATGGAAGATGGCGCATGTGTTTTTGGGTACTACGTAAACGACCCTGACAGGTATGGAGTTGTTGAATTTGATACTGATGGTAAAGTTATTAGTATTGAAGAAAAACCGGAAGAGCCTAAATCAAACTACGCGGTAACAGGTTTGTATTTTTATTCAAATGATGTTGTTAAGAAGGCTTTGAGTTTAAAACCTTCACCCCGTGGTGAACTTGAAATTACCGACCTTAACCGATTATACCTCGGAGAAGAAAGATTGCAGGTAAAACTTTTAGGACGTGGTTTTGCATGGCTTGATACCGGAACTCATGAAAGTTTGTTGCAGGCCTCAAATTTTATAGCTACAATTGAACAGCGGCAAGGGCTTAAAGTTTCATGTATTGAGGAAATTGCTTTTAAAATGGGATTTATTGATAAAGAACAGTTACTAAATCTTGCTGAACCGTTAAGAAAGAATCAATATGGCCAGTATTTAATAAAACTTGCCGAGAATCAAATTATCTCTTTCTAAATTTGTGAAATGAATATTATAAAAACACCGATTGAAGGATTATTTGTGATAGAACCAAACGTATTTGAAGATTCGAGAGGTTACTTTTTTGAGAGTTACAATAAATCAAAATTAAGTGCAGAAGGTATTGAGTGTGTTTTTGTACAGGATAATGAATCCTGTTCAGAACTAGGCGTTGTAAGGGGATTGCATTATCAGCTGGAACCTTATTCACAAGTAAAATTGGTACGTGTAATTGTGGGGAGTGTTTTTGATGTGGCTGTTGATTTACGAAAAGATTCACCAACTTTTGGGCAACATTATGGATTGGTACTAAGTGCCGAGAATAAAAAACAAATGTATATTCCTAAAGGATTTGCACATGGTTTTTCGGTTTTAAGTGATAAAACGGTTTTTAGTTATAAATGCAGCGATTTTTATAATGCTTCATCTGAACGTGGAATTCGTTTTGACGACCCTAAATTTAATATTGATTGGAAGGTTGGATCTTCAAAAATAAGCGTGTCTGAGAAAGACCTTGTTTTACCATTTTTCGATAATGCAGAAAAGAATTTCAAGCATCAAAATAAATGAAAGTTATTATTACAGGAGCATATGGCCAACTTGGAAGTGAATTGAAAAAGATTCAATCTAAGTTTTCAGGCATGGATTTTTTGTTTACCGATTTTGATACGTTGGATATAACAAATGTGACAGCGGTAGATGCCTTTTTTGAAAAAAGCCAACCTGGTTTTGTTGTTAATTGTGCAGCCTATACATCTGTTGATAAGGCTGAGAATGATTCAGACAAAGCCTATTTGTTAAATAAAACTGGACCTGAAATATTGGCTGAAATGTGTAAAAAATACGGCGCCAGGTTAATTCAGATTTCAACCGATTATGTTTTTGACGGCAAAGGCCATCGTCCATATGTTGAGGATGATGTTGTTAATCCTTCGGGGATTTATGGGAAATCAAAACTTGATGGTGAAATTTGTTGCATGAAAATATTGCCCGATTCAATTATTATAAGGACCTCATGGCTCTATTCGTCATTTGGAAATAATTTTGTTAAAACAATGCTCAGGCTTGGGAATGAAAAAGAAGCTTTAAACGTTGTCTTTGATCAAATTGGCACACCAACTTTTGCTGGTGACCTGGCTGAAGTAATACTCAGAATCATTCAAAGCAAAAAAATTGTCCCTGGAATTTACCATTATTCCAACGAAGGTGTGGCAAGTTGGTACGATTTTACCCTGGCTATTCACGAAATTGCAGGGATTAGCTGTGCAATTTCCCCGGTTGAATCAAAAGAATTTAAAACTGAAGCAGAAAGGCCACATTATAGTGTACTTAACAAATCCAAAATAAAAAGCACCTTTCAGGTTCCAATTCCGTATTGGAAAGATAGTTTAGTTAGGTGTGTTAAAGATATTTTAAATAATTAACAGATGGAAAATAAAGAATTAATTCAATCGGTAATAAAAAAGGCTGAATCGTGGTTGTCAGAGACCTACGATGAAAAAACAAGGGAAGAAGTTCAGCAAATGCTCAACAATAAAGATCAGGCAGAATTAATCGATTCTTTTTATAAAAACCTTGAGTTTGGAACAGGTGGTTTACGCGGAATTATGGGCGTTGGTATTAACCGAATGAATATTTATACTGTGGGTGCAGCTACTCAGGGATTAAGTAATTATTTAAAAAAGAATTTTGCGACTCTTCCTGAAATAAAAGTAGCTATTGGCTACGATTGCCGCTACAACAGCCGTTTGTTTTCAGAAACAAGTGCAAAAATTTTTGCCGCTAATGGCATAAAAGTTTTCCTTTTTGAAGATTTGCGCCCAACTCCCGAATTATCATATGTGGTTAGGGAAATGGGGTGCCAGAGTGGAATAATTATTACTGCTTCGCACAATCCTAAAGAATACAATGGTTATAAAGCATACTGGGATGATGGCTCACAGATTGTTTCACCCCATGATGTAAATATTATTGAAGAGGTTAAAAATGTAAAAGCAGAAGATATAAAATTTGACGGCCCTGAAAATTTGATCACTATTTTGGGTGAAGAAACGGATAAAAAATTTATTGATAAAGTTCTTACTGCATCGCTATCGCCCGAGTTGGTTAAAAAATACCACGGCCTTAAAATTGTTTATACGCCAATCCATGGAACTGGCGTAAAGCTTGTTCCCGATGCATTAAAGGCATATGGATTTACCAATATTATAAATGTGCCTGAACAGGATGTTGTTAGTGGTGAATTTCCTACGGTAATATCACCAAATCCGGAAGAAACTGCCGCCATGAAAATGGCTGTTGATAAAGCCATTGAAGTTGGAGCCGATGTTGTTATGGCCACCGATCCAGATGCGGATAGAATTGGCGTTGCAACAAAAAATTTGCATGGTGAATATGTTATTATAAATGGTAACCAAACTGCCTTGCTTTTTATCTATTACATCATTTCTAAAATGAAAGAGAACAATTCATTAAAAGGGAATGAATTTATAGTTAAAACAATTGTTACAACTGAAATGATTGCCGAAATTGCCAGGCAAAATTCCATCGAATATTTTGATGTTTATACAGGATTTAAATTTATTGCCGAAGTAATCAGAGACCTTGAAGGCCAGAAAGTATATATTGGCGGTGGTGAAGAAAGTTTTGGTTTTATGCCAGCTGATTTTGTCCGCGATAAAGATGCAGTTACATCATGTGCCATGATGGCCGAAATTGTTGTATGGGCCAAAGACCAGGGTAAAACATTGTACGAATTACTGATTGATATATATTTGAAGTTTGGCTATTCAAAAGAGAAAATGAAGTATGTAGTCCGTCAGGGAAAATCAGGCGCCGATGAAATTCAGCAAATAATGGTCGGTTTTAGGACAAAACCACCTAAAGAACTTGGCGGTTCATTACTCGAAATTGTTAAAGATTATTCTACGCTAAAGGAGAAGAATTTGTTGACGGGTGAAGAAAAAGTAATTCAACAGAAAACCACGTCGAATGTATTACAGTTTTTTACCCAGGAAGGGACAAAAATTTCAGTGCGCCCATCGGGGACTGAACCAAAAATAAAATTCTACTTCGAAGTGAAAGGAAAACTTACCAGTCAGGACCAATTTGACGATGCGGAACAAAAAGCCGAGTTAAAAATTGATTCGATTATGGAAGAACTAGGATTATAGTGTGTATTTAAATATTTTAACTAAAACCAATTTATCATGAAGTTTTTAAATTTAGTAATTGGCATTCTTTTTATTTCAACTGCAGTTTTTGCACAGGAAAAAGAAAGGCCAGAGATGGTTCCTGAAATGACTGAGATATGGGATCCGGAAGTAAGCGTTATTACACCAGGTGAAAATGTGAATGATGCACCTTCTGATGCGATTGTTTTATTCGATGGTACAAATTTAGCAGAAGAATGGGTAAGCCAAAAAGATAGTACTCCTGAATGGTTAGTTTCAGAAGGTGTACTTACTGTTGCCCGTGGCAAAGGTACAATCACAACCAAAAGGAAGTTTAACGATTTTCAATTGCACATCGAATGGCGTTCGCCTGCCGAAGTTATTGGAACCAGCCAGGGTAGGGGAAATAGTGGTGTTTTTCTGCAGGAACGTTACGAAGTTCAGATTTTGGATAATTACAATAACCGCACGTACCGTAATGGCCAGGCCGGAAGTTTATACAAACAGCATCCTCCATTGGTAAATGTTTGTAAAGGTCCGGGTGTATGGCAGGTTTACGATATCATTTATACTGCTCCAAGATTCAATAAAAACGGAACCTATTTTACTCCTCCAAAAGTAACCGTGTTACATAATGGCGTACTGGTTCAGAATAATGTTTCGTTACGTGGGCCAACCGAGTATATTGGAATTCCTGAGTATTCAGTTAAAGAACATGGCGCTGGTAGCATTATTTTACAAGACCACGGAAATCCGGTAAGTTTCAGGAATATTTGGATTAGAGAATTATAGAAGAAAATAATTGTAGTAGAGCCGTTCAAAATCTGGACGGCTTTTTTTTTGTCCCAAACTTTTAACAGAATGATATTTTTTTTTATTCCTTATATTTTTCTGAATCACCATTCATATTACCCATAATAATGTTAGTTTTGAGGTTCTTTTGTTTCGACAAAAAATAATTTATGACTGTAATACAGAAAACAACGTTGTAGTAAAAATGGGCCTTGAATTTATAATAGCTTTAACCGAACACCGTTATTTAGGAAATATACTTTCGCCATACCTGATAAAAAAAAGTGGTGCCTTTTATTCGGTGCTTAGCCTTGTTAAACTACATGCAATTCATAGTTTTGATTATAAGTTTTCGGATGAAGAGATAAACCTGATTAAAATAATTGATAGTTACAGTGATGAAAATCTGGCGCGGAAATTTTCGAGGACTAAAAGTGTTTCCGAATTTTTTAATAAACTAAATACCGATTATTTTCAAAAAAATGTAACCCCATTTATTGAATCAAAAATTGTTTGTGTTTTTAATCTATTATCCAATAGTTCAATACGGTTATTTCAAAAAGAAGCCAAATATTCGAACCTGTATGAAGAGGATATTATCAAAAATACTAATTCAGAAGCTTCGGTAGTTTTTAAATTTGAAAGGTTTCAAGCTGAAACAAAATACAGCCTTAGTGTTTTTCGTAAAAATGAAGAAATGAGGCTGTTGCATAAATCAATCAGGATCATTACTAACAAACCATGCAGTTTTATATGGCGGAATCAATTATTTTTGTTCGAACGCCTAAAGGCCTCAAAGTTAATTCCCTTTTATTCCAAAGAATTTGTTTCAATACCAGCAACAATTGAGGAAAAATATTTTAAAACCTTTGTTTTAAATACCATCAGGAATGAAAAGGTAATTCCATCAGGATTTCAGATTATTGAAGAATCGATACATCCAAAGGCAGAGCTTTCATTGGAGCCAAACCTTAAATTTGAACCTGTTTTGGTGCTGCGTTTTTATTACGGCCATGAACTTTTTTTACCGCAATCGATTATTAAAACTGCCGTACGTTTTAGTTCTGAAAATGGGCAGTATATTTTCAGAAAAACAAAACGAAATTCAAATTGGGAGTCTCAGATATTAAATGATTTGCAATTGTTAGGATTAACTGATTTAAATGGATTTTACCTGCCTGAAGGATTGGATAACCTTGAAAATGAAAATGCACTGTTTGTTTTGGTTAACTTTATCAATGCAAATAAATCAAAGTTTTTAGAGAAAGGAATTGAAATTTCGCAGAATAAATATGAAAAAATATTTTTTACCGGGCCGCAGGATATCAAATTTGAAGTTGGCTTTAAAAAGGATTGGTTTGATGTGTACGGCTATGTTTATTTTGGCGAGTTTAAAATTCCATTTTTAAAGCTGAAAAAATATTTGCTAAATGGTATCAGGGAGTTTGAATTACCCAATGGCGAAATTGCAATTTTACCAAAAGAATGGTTCGCACGATATAAACATCTTATGCCTTTTGCTCATGCAAATGGTGACAGCTTACGATTAAAAAAACACCATTATTTATTGTTAAAAAATACGCTGCAAAAACCTGGGAAGGAGTTTTTTGAGAAATTTGAAAACGATAATTATGTCCCATTAAAATCCATTGTCAAACCGAAGACATTACAAGCACAATTACGTCCATATCAGGCTGAAGGATTTAATTGGTTGTATCAAATGTATAATAACAGTCTTGGGGGTTGCCTGGCCGACGATATGGGATTGGGGAAAACGTTACAAACTCTTGCATTACTTCTAAAATTAAAAAGGTTACGTCGGACAAATATAACTGTAGCCCCACAATTTTCTGAAGTTCAGCCGGGATTGTTTGATGTGCCTGAAATTACTGATGTTCAGCCGTCGTCACTGATTGTTATGCCTACTTCGTTGATACACAATTGGGAAAATGAAATCAAAAAATTTGCTCCGGCTTTAAATGTTTTTAAATATATTGGTGCAAAACGAAAAAAATCGGTTAGCCTTAAAGCAATAACTACCTATTATGATATTATTTTAACAACTTATGGAACCATCAGGAATGATATTGAGAAAATGGACGGCCTTGAGTTTTTTTATTTAATTCTTGACGAAAGCCAGAATATTAAAAATGCAGGTTCAAAAACATATAAATCGGTAATAAAATTAAATGCTCAACACAGGTTGGTTTTAACCGGTACTCCCATTGAAAATTCACTTTCGGACTTATGGGCTCAATTAAATTTTTTAAACAGTGGCTTGTTGGGGAATTTGGCTTATTTTAAGCAGAATTTTATTACTCCAATCGAAAAACATAACGATGAAGAAGCCCAGGAAAAATTACAAATACTTATCAGGCCTTTTGTACTCAGAAGGAAAAAAAAGGATGTTGCAAAAGATTTACCGCCATTAATGGAGCAGGTAACTTACTGCACAATGGACACTGAGCAGAAGGAAAAATATGAAAAAGAAAAATCGATTATCAGGAATGCCATCCTCGAAAATATTGAAAAGGAGGGTGTTAAAAAATCTTCATTTGTACTGCTTCAGGGATTAACAAAATTAAGGCAACTGGCAAATCATCCGGTTTTAATTGATAAAGACAGCCAGTTTACTTCCGGTAAATTTAGTGAAATTGTCAGGGCACTTGAAAATTTAATGGCTGAAGATCATAAAGTCCTTATTTTTTCATCGTTTGTAAAACACCTTGAATTATTAAAAGTTAAGATTGAATCTTCGGGCTGGAAATACAGCATGTTGACAGGAGCAACAAAAAACAGGGAACAGGTTATTAAAAATTTTCAGGAAGACCCAAACAATAAAATATTCCTCATTTCATTAAAAGCAGGTGGGGTAGGCTTAAATTTAACTGAAGCCGATTATGTGTTTATTATTGATCCATGGTGGAATCCGGCAGCCGAAAATCAAGCTATTAACCGGGCGCACCGAATAGGTCAGAATAAACATGTATTTGTTTACCGGTTTATAACTGAAAATTCAATTGAAGAGAAAATTCAAATGCTGAAGGAGCATAAAAATGCCTTGTCTGATAAATTTATAAATTCAAATAATCCTTTTAAAACAATAACTTCCGAAGAAATATTGGGGCTGTTTAATTAATCGCCTATTTTTTCGTCAGGAAATTTGATAAAAAATGTGGTGCCTTCACCAACTTTGCTTTCAGCCCTAATATGGCCTTTGTGCTTTTTAATAAACTCATGGCATAATATTAATCCTAATCCGGTTCCGGGTTCATCGTTAGTTCCTTTCGAATTTATTTTTTGGTCGATACGGAACAATTTTTTTAGTGTTTTTTCATCCATCCCAACCCCTGAATCGGTAATAGTAATTAATGTTGTATTTGCTTCTTTTTCTGCTTTTATATTAATGGTTCCACCTTCGGGAGTAAATTTAATTGAATTGGTTAACAAATTGCGGATTACCGTATTCAACATGTTTTTATCAGCTTTTAGTTCTAAGTTTTTATCCTTCGATTTGATTGTGATAGTAATTTTTTTAGAAGCAGCATTTGAACTTACCACCGAAAGATTTGTTTGAAACAGGCCATGAAGGTTTATTAATTCAGGCTCAAAATCAATGGTGCCTTTTTGCGATTGCGACCAAAATAACAAATTTTCAAGCAACGTATATGTATTTTCAGCCGATTGTTGAATGTATTTTATCATTGATTTTCTATCATCATCATCGAAAGTATCGTAATCGTCGGCCAGTATTTGTGAATACCCTAATATGGCGTTGAACGGATTTTTTAAATCGTGCCCGATAATGGAGAAAAATTTGTCTTTTGTAGCGTTTAGTTCCGATAATGCTGTATTGTTCTCTTCTAATAAATCCTTCTGGCTGTAAAGTTCTTCTTTTTGATCTTCAATAATAGCCTGCCTTTCTTCCAGTTCGTGATTGCTTTTTGTGAGTTCATATGTCCTTTTTTCGACCAACTCTTCCAGTTCTATGTTTTTTTGTTTTATTTGCCGAATCCTATAAAAAATAATAATTGCCACCAATAAACTTATTGCTAAAACCATCGTTGCGATGAACCATTTGGTTTTATAAAATGGTTCTGTAATTTCTATTAAAACAGATTTATTGTTGTTTTCCCAGTCTTCAAAAGGGGAGACAATAGCAGCTTTAAATGTATAATCACCTGCAGGCAGGTATGTATAGGTTATTTTGTTAATATTATTTTCGGGATAGACCCAATCATTGTCAATACCTTCTAATTTGTAAGCGTATTTTGTATTATCGGGGTCGATAAAATTATGGCTCGAAAATTCGATTGCAAACGATTTTGTATAGGGCGGAATTGTGATTTTAGCCTTGTCGTTCAGGATTTTGTCCAGGATTATTTGGTTTTCAATTTTTTCATTAACCTGAACAGGTTTATTATATATATATAAATTTGAAAGTACAGGTTTAGGTAACAAAGTGCCTGTAAGTTTTGAAGGAGTTAAAATAAAACAACCAAATTGGCCTCCCATAAAAAATTGGCTTTCATTAATTTGAAATGTAGAACCATTAAAATTGATATTAAAAATGCCGGTTTGGGCTTTGTAATATTTGGTGGTATTATTCTGATAATTATATCTGATAATATAATCATTGGCACTGATCCAAATATTGTTTTCTGTATCAGAAATAAGTGATGGTATTGATGTTAAATCAACAAATAAGTGACTCAGGTTCTGATATGTATTTGTTTTGGGGTTATACTTAATTAATCCATATTTCTGCCCACTTATCCAAAAATTCCCAAGCCTGTCTTCGGCCAATTCCCGCATATCAAAATCTGAAACGATGTTAGCAGCCATCTGGTTTTTGTCAAGCTTAAGAGTTACATTATCAGCACTAAACCATATGTTTTTGTTTGAGTCTTCATAAATAAATATGATGTTATTTGATTGAAGCGATAATGAATCATTTTTATTAATAACAATTTGCTGAGGTTTAAAATTAGTTGGTTTTAACGATTTAATTTGTTCTGCCGGGATTTTAAAAATTCCTGTTTGCCACCCCGAAATCCATACATTCCCTTCGGTATCGGCATATAACAGTTGTGGTGTATGTCCAATTTCTTTAAGAAATGAAGTATAGGATGGTACATTGTAAATTATTTTGTCAGAATTATTATCAAGGATAAAAAGGCCCTGGTCACACCCCATCCATATACGGTTCTGAATATCAATTGTTAACGACCTGTAAACGCTGGGCGGATTGTTTTTATTTATCTCAATGTGTTTGGTTGTTTGAGTTAAAATGTTGTATTTAAATAACCCTTCCTGATAGGTTAGAATATAAATATTTCCGTTGTTATCTTTAATGGCATGAGCTACGTCGAGGATTGGTTTATCAATACCATTTTCGGCAAAGGTTAATAACCTAAAATTTTTGCGGTTTATAAAAGTGCGGCTTAATCCTTGATTTACCGAACTAGCCCAAAGTATATTGTCTTTATCAATTAAGGTGGTCCATATTATGTTGCTGGGCAGGCTGTTAGGTGTTTTTGGGTCGTTTAATAAAACCGAAACAGTTTTTAAGTTTGGGTCAAAAATCTGGATTCCTCCTCCAAACGATGCGAGATATAATAATCCATCAGACCCAACACTTATCTGCCTGACATTATTACTTGAGAATTTTTTTGAATAGGCCTGGCCGCTGATGTGTTTTACTATTTTTTTTTCTTGTGGAAAATAACTTATTAACCCATTGTTCCAGGTTCCAATCCAGAGCTGGTTGCCTATTAATTTCAGGTCATTTATAATTAAATCGATGTTTTGGTCATCCAAATTAACTTTTTCAATTTTAGTTGTGCTAATTTCAATTTTAAAAAGCCCAAATATTTCGGTGCCAATCCATAAAATATCGGAGTTGTTGTATTCAATCGTATTAATTTTAAAATCTTTTCCTGATTGAGTAAATAGAGCTGGCGGGAATTGAACAAATTTTTGAGTAGCAGGAGAGTATTTTATTAATCCTAAATTATTATAGGTGGCAAACCATACATCCCCGTTTTTGTCGGTGACCATGTCCCTGATTTCAACATTTTCCGATTTAAGAAAATTATTTAAGGAATCAAGATGTGTGAAATTTTCGGTTCTGTAATTAAAAATATCTAATCCTTTTGTTGACCCAACCCAAAGTTCTTCTTTTGAATATTTAAATAACGAGAAAATATTTTCAGAAGCAAAACTATTTGTTTTATCGTCGGATGTAAAAATTGTCAGGTTTGAGCCATCGGACCGAAATAATCCATCTGTTGTACCCAGCCATAAAAAATCATTTTCATCGCGGAGAATGGTTTGGATGGTTAATTCGTTGGTTTCATTTATATATTTTTCAAACAGGTAATTTATATTTTGTGATGGGCATAACAATGAGGGGAAAATCAATATAAATACTAAACCAATAAAATAAAACCTTTTTTTTGCAACAGGCATATTTAAGTACATATATTAATGTAAATTAATTGCTTTATTATTACTTATTTATGTATAGCGTTTTAAAATTTTAACTCACCTAAATTACAAAAGGTTTTAAGAAATAAAAAGGAGTTAGGTAGAAAACAGGTTTTAAATAAATTTACATGAGATTTTGATGATGCAGGTTTTTTGAAAGTGGCGATTATAAAATACGGCACATAATAATGGGTAAAAAAAAATAGCCGCCCAAAGGCAGCTATTTGATATGCAGGTTTAACAAGTTTTAATATCGATTACCACCACCGTAATTGTTCCTTTTCTGTTGGGATTCATTTTTTGGGCGGGCTTTTTTTACTACAATGCGGCTATTGTCATATTCACATTCATCAAGTTCGTCAACAGCTTTATTTCCTTCGTCGTCGTTTGTCATTTCAACGAACCCAAATTTTTTGGAATTTCCGGTTTCTTTATCGAAAATTACTTTGGCAGATGTTACTTCGCCATACTCTTTAAAAAGTTCAAGTAAGTCATCACCAGTGGTTGATGAGCTTAACTTAGCTACAAAAATATTCATAAAAAAATAAAAATTTATTAAATAATACGTTTATGAGAAGGTTGTTGCAAACAATTCGTATTGAATCAGGAAGGAAAAATATGAAATGTAAAACAATAAAATTCTACTCGCTGCAAAGAAACTAATAATTATTCATAAAAATGGAATAATTTTTATGAAAGATGAGTTGATATTATTTTCAGTAATTTTGGTTATGATTTAAATATTTAGTTCTTATTATCAGTTATCGATATGTTTTTATTTATGCTGAAAACCTTAATGGTATTATAAATAATAAATGTTATAGCACCTAAAAGAATGGTGTAAACAAATGTTAATCCATTTGAAAGTATTCCAAATGATATACCGGCATTTTCGGTTAGCTCAAATGCCAGAAAAAGCTGTAAAATCACAAAATGAGTTGTGCCAATTCCTCCCGGCGTTGGAATAGCCCATCCTAAACCACCAATAAACAATACTATTACTGCAAAATAGAGTCCTAAATTTTCGGTATTTGGAAGCGCTTTTAAGCACGAATAATTCATTAGGATTAAGGCAGTCCAGATTAAAACTGTTTGGAAAATAAAAGTTTTGGCTTTTTTAAGTTGAAATGTTTTTTTTATGGTTGATGATATTTCAATTACAAAAACAGTTGCCTTTTTAATAATATTTTGGTTTTTAAAAACTTTCCAAATAATAAAAATTATTCCTAGCAATAAAAAAACAGCTATTGTAGCCAGTAAAAAATTAGATGAAATTAGTAAGTATAAATATTCCCAAATAGAAGATAAAATGTTTCCTAATCGTTTGATCTCAAGAAAGAATAGAATAATAAGCCCTCCAAAAAGTACAATTAAATCCCAAATCCGTTCCGATACAACAGTTCCAAAACTTACAGGCAAAGGTATTTGGCTGGTTTTTTTTAAGGATGTACACCTGGCTATTTCTCCAAATTTTGGTGTAAATCCATTTATAAAATAAGCCAGAGTTACGGCATAAAAAATATCTTTCCGTTTAGGGAAATGCCCATTATTTTCAAGTAAAAGTTTCCAACGCATGGCACGTAGCCAGAATACCCATAAAAGAAGTAACCCATTGGAAATTACCCATAAGAGTTTTGCGCTTTTAATATTTTCGGCAATTATGCCTAATGGTTTATTTTGCAAGGTTAAGTATAAAAGTACTCCGCCAATTAATACGCCCAAAATTGATTGCCAGATATTATTTTTCATCTTTTTTAATCCTAATTAAAGGTGTTTGTTGTAATTGTTTTGATAATGAGTTCATTATGTAACAGTTTCCAATCGTTAAAATAGTGAGCCATGCGGTTAATTTTTACTTTTTTTTAGTGGGCTGCTAAAATAAGAACAATTTAGTGAAGAACAAATTTCAGTTTCCATCAATTATATAATGAACAAAAAAGGCCAAAAGCTATTTAATAGTTAAGAAAGCAGTAAAATAGTTCTCTTATTGTATTGAATGATTACTTTTGCCGCTCAAATTTAAAGTTGATAAAATGCAAGACATCAGAAATATAGCAATTATTGCCCACGTTGACCATGGAAAAACTACCCTGGTTGACCGAATTCTACATCAGGTAAAACTTTTTCGTGAAAACCAAAAAGTGGATGATTTAATACTTGATTCAAACGACTTGGAGAAGGAACGGGGAATTACTATATTATCAAAAAATGTTTCTGTTCGATATAAAGATGTAAAAATCAATATAATTGATACGCCTGGCCACTCCGATTTTGGTGGCGAAGTAGAACGTGTATTAAATATGGCCGATGGTGTTTTATTATTGGTCGATGCTTTTGAAGGGGCAATGCCGCAAACGCGTTTTGTTTTACAGAAAGCCATGGAATTTAAATTAAAACCCATTGTGGTGGTTAACAAGGTTGATAAACCTAATTGCCGTCCCGACGAAGTTCAGGAAGATGTTTTTGATTTAATGTTTCACATGGGAGCCGATGACGAACAACTCGATTTTGCAACTGTTTTTGGTTCATCAAAAGAAGGTTGGATGTCGGGTGATTGGAAAAAACCAGCTACCGATATTCGGTATCTGTTGGATGTAATTTTAGACCAGATTAAAGCACCTGTATTTGAAAAAGGAGCTTTCCAAATGCAAATAAGCTCACTCGATTATTCATCGTATTTAGGGCGTATTGCTGTTGGCCGTATTATGCGTGGTGAAGCTAAACAAGGCATGCAGGTTGGTGTCATAAAAAAAGATGGAACAGTTGTAAAATCGGTAATTAAAGAATTGTACCGGTTCGAAGGATTAGGTAAGGAAAGAATTAAAACGGAACTGCCTGCTGGCGAAATCTGTGCCATTTTAGGGCCTGATGATTTCGAAATTGGAGATACTATTTGTGATATTGAACATCCTGAACCATTAAAACGTATTGCTGTTGATGAGCCAACTATGAGTATGGTTTTTACCAATAATACATCGCCATTTTTTGGAAAGGAAGGTACGTTTGTTACATCGAGGCATATACGCGATAGGTTGTACAAAGAATTGGAAAAAAACCTTGCCATGCGTATTGAAGAAACTGATTCGCCTGAAAAATTATTGGTGTTTGGGCGGGGAATTCTTCATCTTTCAATTTTGGTTGAAACCATGCGCCGTGAGGGTTATGAATTTCAATTGGGCCAGCCACAGGTTATTATTAAAGAAATTGATGGAGTTAAACACGAACCTATTGAATTATTAACTATTCATGTTGCCGAAGAATTTTTCGGGCAAAGCCATTGAAGTAGTTACCGGCCGAAAAGGAAGCATTATTAACATTGAGCATAA
>CAXXYG010000004.1:0-177562 GCA_963666575.2 Prolixibacteraceae bacterium | reverse complement strand
CATCGTTACATGATTGTGACAAACGAAAATCTTCGCTGGCAGTATTTAAAATTAATTCGGCTTTAAAACTGGCTGAGGACGGTAAATCCTTAATAATTGCTGAAATTGTCCCTTCAAACCAATCGGCTTTTAATGTACGCCCCAGTGGATTTACGGTGCCGTACATTCTTTCAGCCACAGATTCGGTTATTACGATTGATTTATCATCCGCAAAAGGTTCACCGGAAAGGCTCGAAACCACATCAACCGAAAACATATCGAAAAAATTACTGGTGGTAGTTATAATTTGGTCGAGCTGGGCACTAAAATCCAATTCAGAATCTTTAACAGTAATTGCAAACCCGCCTACATATTCCATGGGGCACGAATTCACAATCTCAGGGAATTCTTCTCCCAGAACAGGGTACAAATCGTAATCGAGGTTGACACTGTTTTGTTTTAAATCAATAATCCTGTAAATATTCTTGTGGTTTTCAAAAACCATATTTACTCTCTGTTCTGATATATAAAACAAGCCTATAAGAATAAAGGCAGTAAACCCAATAGCAAAACCTCCTATTAAAAGAGCTCCGTTAATTTTGTCTTTCAACAAATTACGAATTGCCATTTTAATCTTAAATCGTATCATAACTATTTTATTTTTTTTTATTCATACCTCAGTAGATGCATCCCGAAACGCTTCACTATTGGGATGTCTTTACTTCTCTACTCGTATCGAAGGGCGTCCACCGGATTCCTTACAGCTGCTTTCCACGATTGGAAAGAAACCGTAAGTAACGCTATTCCTAATGCCAATAATCCGGCAAGGGCAAACAGCCACCAGCTTAAACCGGTTTTATATGCAAAATTTTCGAGCCATTTGTCCATGGCATACCAGGCAAGGGGCCCTGCTATTACAAATGAAATAGCTACCCATTTTACAAAGTCTTTGTTCAGCATTTTCATCACTTCCGAAATTTTAGCCCCGTTCACTTTTCTGATGCCGATTTCATGGGTTTTCCGTTCGGTAAAAAATAAGGACAGCCCTAATAATCCTAATCCGGCAATGAATATGGCAAAAACCGAAGCGTACGTTGTTAACAACATCATATTACTTTCATTTTTATACTGATCGGCTAAACGGGTATCAAAAAAACTATATGTAAACTGATAATCGGTATGGTATTTATCCAATACATCTTTAATAAAACCGATGGTACTATTTATTGATGCCTGATTTGTTTTTATTGAAAGAGTATTGGCTGCATTTAACGACACATAAGTTACCATTGGAATAATTTCAGAATGTAACGACTCATAGTGGAAATCATTCACCACACCAATAACCTCACCTGTTACATTTCCATTCCTTATTTGTTTCCCAATTATATCGTTATAATTAGTAATCCCAATTTGTTTTACTGCCGTTTCATTTAAAATAAAAGCTTTTCCATTATCGGCTGTTATTTCAGAATTAAAATCACGGCCGGCGATAACCTTTATTCCATAGGTTTTAAAAAAATTGAAGTCTGTTCTTATATGTGGTATTTTGCTTGGCCAGTTTATCCAGGCCCCATCCAGTTTATAGCTTAATCCGGGGGCATCTAACAATCGTCCACCTATGGTGCCTTTTGATATTGATGCTTCAGAAATATCCGAATTTGCAAGTAATTGTTGGTAAATGCTGTTCCAATTATTAATTATCTCATTCTGTGCCGGAATCAAAACAATATTATCCTTATTTATTCCGAGTTCCTTGTTATTAATAAATTTCATTTGTTTGTAAATGGTACCTGTAGAAATGAACAATCCGATAGCAATAACAAACTGAAATACCACTAACAGGTTTCTGTATTTTACATGCCCTGTTTTAAACGATGATTTTAATTTCAGTATTTTTATCGGCTTCATCCGGGCCAGATACCGACCTGGCACAATACCGGTTATCACACTTAAAACCAACACCAAAAACAGAAGTGTTAAATAAAAAGTTAGTGGTTGAATTAATCTTATTTCGTTACTAATTCCAAGGAATGATTTTAAGTATGGAATGGCTAAGTGATTAACAATTACAGCAATTATAGTTGATACAAAAATTAACAAAAACGATTCGATTAAGAATTGAAAATAAATGCCTTGTTTTTTAATTCCAAACACCTTTTTAACTCCAATTTCGTTGAACCTGTTATCGATTGTGGCAGTTGACAGGTTGAAGAAGTTAATACAAGCTATTGCAATTATTAAAAATGCCAGAATTGAAAAGAGGTAAATATAACTAATATCACTATTGGTCCTAACTTCATTTAATTTATGCGAAAACAAATGAATATCTTCAACTTTATTAAGTGTAAAATTTATATTCGCACTGGCAGGGACATCCAATCCCTGGGCATCTTGACCCGAAGGAATATAACGGTCGATAAATGCCGGCATCTTTGATTCAATGTCATGTATGTTGGAGTTTTTATTAATTTTCATATAAGCCAAAACAACATTATCTGAAAAATTATTTTCCCCCAGGAAATAATCATTTTCAATATCCACAGAATTGTTTCGAAGCGACAGGTATGAACACAAAAAATCACATTTTAAATGTGAATTATCGGGATAATCTTCGATTATTGCTGATACAGTAAAATGAAGATTTTCATTTGCAATGAGTTTTTTTCCCAATGGATTTTCATTCCCGAAATATTTTTGGGCCATTGATTTAGTTATCACTGCCTGGCCTATATTTAATGCATTTTCAGGATTACCAGCTATAAAATTAAAAGTCAGAATTTTGAAAATATCAGCCTCAGCAAAACAAATATTTTTTTCAATAAAAGTTACATTGTTACTTTTAACATAGGCATTAAATGGAGCAGTCATTCGGGCTATTTCCTCAATCTCAGGAAAATCGTTTTTTATTAAGGGAACAAACGATGGTGCAATGGTACAAAACGGGTCACGTTCAATACGGTAAAGCTGTTCTTTATGCTCATTAAACTTATCATAACTTGATTCAAATGAAACATACTGGTAAATAATCAGACATACGGTAATACCCAGGGCTAATCCTAAAATGTTAATTAGCGAGATTATTTTACTTTTCCATATACTTCGAAGTGCAGTTTTTAAATAAATCTTGATCATAATGTTTTAATGATTCGGTTCATTCTAAAATTTAAATTATTCATACCTCAGTGACTCTACCGGATTGCGGGTTGCCGCTTTATATGATTGAAAAGAAACAGTTAGCAGGGCAATCCCAAAAGCCAATACTCCGGCTGCAGCAAATATCCACCAGCTTAAATTTGTTTTATATGCGTATGATTCAAGCCATTTGTGCATGGCAAAATATGCGATGGGAGTAGCAATTGCAAAAGCTAGTACAACCCATATCATTAGCCCGGAGTTTAGTTGTGCCAGAATGCCATAAACCGTGGCACCATTAACTTTGCGAATGCCAATTTCTTTTTCGCGGATTAGGATAATATATCGGGCCAGCGAAAACATACCAATACAACTAATAATAATAGCCAATAATGTAAACAGTAATATTATCTGCAAAAAGCTGGTATAACTGGTGTATTGTTTTTCGTAGTGGTCGTTCAAAAAATAGTATTCGAATAAACCTGTTGGGGCAATTTTTTTATACTCTTTTTTAATAATACTAAGTGTTTCGGCAGTGGTTCCGGGTTGAATTTTTATGAGGAAATACCTCGACCAGTTTTTTTGCTGGTAAAAGGTTGGCTGGATAGGCCTGTCGAGCGATGTTTGGTGGTAATCGTTCACTACCCCGGCAACAACCCCCAATTTATAATCTTCCCTGATGATGGTTTTACCTAAAATATCCTCATTTTTTTCAAAGCCTAATTGTTTTACAGCTGTTTCATTCAGGAATATGTCATTACTTCTGTTTCCATCGAAAAAAACAGGGGCTGAGTTCAGTTTTAATTCATCGCTTAACACTAGAGTTTTAATTTTCATTAAATCAAAAAAATTGCCCGAAACTGCCACTTCATATACCTGAATACTCTTGTCAATATCTTTTCCCTCGAGGCGGAACCCGCCACCAACATCACCATTCTCTGATCCCATTAAATAGGAGGTAAAACCTACCTCAGCAACGGTGGGATATGCCATTAATTTTTCAAGGAAAAGCTTATCGGGATTTTTAAAGCCCGATTGTGAAATATTATTGTTTACAACCAATAAATTATTGGCATTAAATCCCAATTCGGCATCTACCATAAACTTATATTGCTGGTAGGTTAAAACCGAAAAAGCGATTAATAATATGGCAATCACATTTTGAGCAATCAGGAAAGCTGTGCGGGACACTGCCGATTTGGTTTTATGTTGTTTAAAAAGGTTATATACATTAACCGCCTTTATTTTTTTAAAGATCAAAAAAGGGAAAAGGCTTGTTGTTATTGAACCGATGAATACAACTCCACTCAATATTAAAATCGCTTGAGTTGGAATTACAAAATAATCGATATGAAACAATCCATAAAATGCGGGCAGGGCCATGAATGCCAAAAAACACCCCATTCCGGTAGCTAATAGAGAAACCAGGAATGAATCAATAAACAATTGAAAATATATATTACCAGTATTAGCCCCCGATATAGACTTTACACCATTTTCTTTTAACCTTTTCAGCGAAATAATAGTATTTACACTGATGTAATTAAACCATGAAATAAATAAAATCAGAATGGCTATTAACCCCAGATACGACAAAATTTTACCACTATCTGTTTTACCTATCTCAAAACGATAAATGGTAGTTAAATGAATATCAGAAAGTGGCTGAAGCAAATAATCCCGTTTAAATTCATCATTTGGATGAATCCGTTTAATTAATGATGGGAACTTTGCCTCCAGGCTTTTTACATCAGCTTTTTCAGCAAGGAGGAGGTACGTATTTTTATTGTTGCAACTCTCGCAATATCCAAGGCTATGAATGGTTGAATAGGAAACCAGAATATCAAAATTGAAATAGGAATTTGCAGGAACATTTTTTATAATGCCTTCAATCTGAACTGGCTTTTCGTACACAAAATCGAGTAGTTTGCCAATAGGATCTTCATTGCCAAAATATTTTTCGGCCATTTTTTCGCTTATCAGGCAGGTAAACGGTTTAGTGAGGTAATCGGTTTGATTTCCTTTCACAAAGGGGAACGTAAATATTTTCAGGAACGAAGGAGTTGTATAATAAATATTGGGCTCCTTATATTGCTGTTCATCTTTCCTAATAATTTGCTTCCGCCTGACACAATGAGCATACTCTTCAACTTCAGGGAAAGTGGCTTTCATTTCGGGCCCAGCTACTTCAATACAGCCGGCACTTTTATCAATTTTTGTGGGATAATTACGGACGTTTATTACGCGGTAAATCCTTTCCTTTTTCTCATGGAAAGAATCATAGCTTTTCTGAGAATAGATATAGGAGATAATGATTGTAGAAGCGGCAATACAAATTGCCAGTGCTCCGACATTTATTAAAAAATGCCTTTTATGTTTTAAGACAATTCGAAAAAATAATTTTATCGTGTAATAAAAATTCATCTGTATTTTTTAATTATTTATGATTCAAAACCTCCATCCACTTATCCGGAACTTTGATTGTCCTGATTACCCGCTGGATTTTGATTATCTTCCTTTCCAAAATCATAGTTTTTAAATTCATCATTTAATCAAATGCCAAGACTTATTCATGTTGAAGTGCGTCCACCCCGATACGCCTCACCATCGGGATCTAATCTCTACACACTATTCGTATCGTAGAGCTTCCACCGGGTTCCTTGTTGCTGCCCGCCAGCTCTGCCAGCTTACAGTAAGCAAGGCAATACCTAATGCCAGCACTCCTGCCAGGGCAAAAATCCACCAGCTTAAAGTGGTTTTGTAAGCAAAGTTTTCGAGCCATTTGTTCATTATATACCAGGCAATTGGGCTGGCCACAACAAAGGCAATGGTTACCCATTTTACAAAGTCTTTATTCAACATTACCAAAACCTCCGAAATACGTGCTCCATTCACTTTACGAACACCAATTTCTTTTTGTTTACGTGTAAGTGTAAAGGATACCAAACCCAACAAACCCAAACAGGCAATAACAATCGACAGCATTGAAAACAAGCTGATTAATTTACCAAAGCGAACTTCTTGTTTGTATTGATTATCAAACGATTCATCCAAAAAAGCATATTCGAAAGGTGCCTGGCCGTTTAATTCCTGCCAAAGCGAACTCACTGCTTCTACCATTTGTATTGTGCTTTCGGGCCGAATTCTCACCGATAAAAAATCTCCAAATTCCTGATACCTGATAATCATTGGTTCCAACTTTTCACGCATCGATTCAATGTGGAAATCTTCAACAATGCCTATAACATTATAATTTTTTCCCCCATTGTTAAAATCATATACAATTTTATCATTGCAATCGGTCCAGCCAAAAGCTTCGGCTGCTTTTTGATTTATAATGGCACTAAGATTTTCCCTGCTGGCATCGTTTGTAAAATCCCTGCCATCCAAAAGTTTTATATTCAAAGTTTTTAAGAAGTCTTCGTCGCCTTCAACACGTAGCAGAAATATTTGGTTTATTTCGTCGGCTTTACTGAATGGATTGGATGCTCCATTAAACATTGAAGGCAATGAAGTAGTGTAAGATGAACTTACTGCTGATGGATTCTTTAAAATTTCTTCTTTAAAAAATTTTCGATTATTGTTTAATTTATTTGTGTTTTTTATAACCAACACATTTTCTTTAAAAAAACCAGGATTTTGATGGTGAAATAAGCCAACTTGTTTTTTTACCACTACTGTGGCAAATATTAATATAATAAAAACCACAAACTGAAACGATACCAGGATGGTTCGTAAACCCGACTTACTATTCCTGTTTATCATTGCACCTTTAATTACATCAATCGGATTAAAACGGGACACAGTAAACGCGGGCAAAATTCCGGTTAAAGCAATTACAAAAACAAAAATCACAAAAATTGTAATAATTCCGCGAATCGTAAAAACCTGCGCAATCTGCATATTTATTTCGGCATAGGTATTTAGTATTGACAAACTTACAGACAACAAAATAATAGCCAAACCCAACGACAGAATACATTGTAAAAAAGTTTCGAACAGCTGCTGAACGACAATTTCTACTCTTCCTGATCCAATAATTTTTTTTACTCCAATTTCCTTAGCGCGCAAGGTTGCTCGTGCGGTACTTAAATTAATAAAGTTGAAGCCGGCAATCACAATAATCAAAATCCCAATGAGGCCCAGTGAAAAAAGCAACTGTTTATTTCCATGAAGTATTGCTTCGTCGGTAAATGTAGTATTTAAATGAATTTCTTTTAATGGTTGTAAGCTGTGAACTACATAATTTCCACTTTTTTCAAAGTCATTAAATGTTATTCCAACTTTTTCCATCATGGGGATATAATACCCAATAGTAAAATCCTGTATTTTCTTATTCATGGTTACCAGATTGGTATTTTCTTTTAACAGCAAATAGGTGTATAAATCGCGAAAATTACCCCATTGTTGTATTCCGTAATCCATACTAAAATCCATGCTGGAGAATGATGCAAGCATTTCGAACTGCAAATGGGAATTGGCAGGTATTTTATCCAGAATACCTGTTACTTCATATATTTCACCTTCATTCAGTTCAATGGTTTTTCCAATGGCATCAGTATCACCAAAATATTTAGAACTAAAAGCGTGAGTTATTACAACGGTATTGGGTTTGGTAAGGACTTGTTCTTTATCCCCTTTTAGAAGTTTAAAATCAAACAATTGAAATACGTTATCATCGGCATACCAAAATCTTTTTTCGAGGTATTTATTATCATCGACCCGTACAACTACGTTGTTTCTATAAAAAATCCGAGTAGCATCAATTACTTCGGGCAAATCTTTTTTTGCAGTAAATGCCATAGGATTCTCCGAAGTTGAAAGATCTTCGATGGTTTCACCCATTTTTACATTTGTAACAACACGGTATATTTGATTCGATTTAGAATGAAACCCATCAAAACTATTCTCCTGAAAAAAATAAGCAGCTATAAACAGAAAGGCCGCAAAACCAAATGTCAATCCCAAAATATTTAGGCTCGACTGGTATTTATCTTTTCTTAAATTTCGAATTGCTGAAATAATAAATATTCTAAACATGGCTTTTTAATTTTGTAACTATTTAATACTGTTTCAATCTTACTGTCTATTTCATAATTTACTCATACCTCAACGCCTCCACAGGGTTCTTCGATGCCGCCCGCCAACTTTGCCAGCTAACTGTTAGCAAAGCAATTCCCAATGCCAGTAAACCTGCAAGTGCAAAAATCCACCAACTTAAAGTGGTTTTATAGGCAAAGTTTTCGAGCCATTTACTCATGCCATAATATGCAATTGGACAGGCTATTACAAAAGCAAAAAAGACATACAATGCAAAATCTTTAATCAGCATAAACATCACTTCATTTGTTTTAGCCCCGTTTGTTTTCCTGATCCCAATTTCTTTTATTTTTCGTTCAACTGTCGAAAGCACTAATCCAAACAGCCCCAAACATGAAATGAGTATTGCCAGGAAAGTTGCTATTCCAGCAATTCGGGAGGTTAGTATTTCAGTTTTATATAAACCATCAATTTGAGCTTTTAAAAAGTGGTATTCAAACGGATCGTTAGGGACGATTTTTTTGAGTTGTTGCTGTATGAATTGTAGATTGGCTTGGGTATTTTCTCCATTGGTTTTTATAAATATATTGCTTCCATTTTCGCTTAATAATAATGCAAATGGCACTATTTCTTCATGTAACGAAGTTGTATGAAAATCTTTAATAACACCTACAATTGTACCTTCAACTCCAAACCATGATTTCACTTTCATACCAACCGGATCATCGAGTTTCAGGTAGGCAACCGCTTTTTCATTGATAACAAAAGCATTGCCCTTATCAGATAAAAATTCTTCAGAGAAAAAACGCCCCTGGCTCATTTTAAGGTTAAAAGTTTTCAGAAAATCATAATCGACCCAATTGTAACCTATTTCAATTAATTCATCTTTGTCTCGTCCATCCCAGTCAAGAGGGCCAGAGTTGGTCCATGATATCAGGTTATTGTTTGAAACTGTAACATTTTCAATGGCTGGATTTTGTAAAAGAGCCATTTTGAATTCGTTGGTCTTTTCACGCAGTTTTCCAATAGATGAAAGTTTAACAACATTATCCTTGTTAAAACCCAAATCTTTTGAGTTAATATAATTCATCTGATGTTTGATTGACAATACTGATACAATAAAAAAAATTGAAATTACAAATTGCGATGTAACCAGAATATACCTAAAGTTCCATTTTCGGTTACGAGCCGATTGAATTTTTCCCTTTCTTAATTGGGCAGGTATTAACGATGAGAGGTATATCGCAGGGTAACTGCCAGCAATCAGTCCAATTATTATTGTAAGAAGTAAAAGATATGGAATAAAAGAAAGGTTGATTATTTTGAGATGAGTATTAAACAGGTTGTTTATTGCTGGTAGAAACAGTATCGTTAAAAGGGCGGCAATTATCGTAGCAATAAAAGAATATAAAACCGATTCAAAAATAAATTGCCAGCCAAGCTGTGATTTTTTTGATCCTATCACTTTTTTTATGAAAACTTCTTTTTGTTTTAATTCTGAACGGGCTGTTGAAAGGTTCATAAAATTGATACAGGCAAGTAATACAATGATAATAGCCATTGAAGAAAAAAGAATAATATAAATAATTAATCCGCCACCATTTAAGTTATATAAATGGCTCTTCCCCATTGGCACTAAATAGAGAATATTTTTCCAGGCAGGCTGGAATTTATTCATAACCTGTGCTATTTTGTTGTTTACCTCGCTGGTAATGGCATTATCATCCAACAAAATATACGTGTTTGTCCATTTGGAACTCCAGCTTTTCATTCCTTCGTGTGCATCAGAAAAAGGGATTAGAAAATCGAAATTCATATGCGAATTCTCAGGGACATCGTTTACTATACCAGTTACTGTATAAACCATCTCTTCGTTTAATTTAACCATTTCGCCAATTGAGTTTTTATCCCCAAAAAGTTTTTGCGACAAAGAATTGGTAAGCACAATAGATCCAGGTTGTTTTAAAGAATTTTCAGGATTCCCGTATTTAAATGGGAACGTAAACATGTTAAAAAATGCAGTGTCAGCGTAACTACCAGTACCGTAAAACCCTTTTGTTTCGCGAGAAATTTTAAACTGAGTTTCAGAATAATTTGTTGATTCAATAATTTCAGGATAAGTTTCCTTTAAATAACCAGATAAATTACCTGTCTGCCAGTAGCCATGAAAATCTCCATTTTCGTTGGTGAATGCCACCCTATACAGATTTTCAGAATTTGTATGGAATTTATCGTAACTGGTTTCATACTTTATCCAAAGCATTATCGTCATAAAACATATAAGTCCAATTGCTAGTCCTGTTATCTTAATTATAGAATACGTAGGGTATCTGAAGATATTTCTAACGATTATTTTCAAGTGGCTTTTCATAATTTTATAGTATCATTTTCAATTATTCATACCTTAAACTCTCAATTGGGTTTCGTGTGGCTGCCTTCCAACTCTGAAACGAAACTGTTAGCAACGCAATTCCCAATGCCAAAACTCCTGCTAAAGCAAAAATCCACCAGCTTAAAGAGGTTCTGTAAGCAAAGTTTTCAAGCCACTTGTTCATGGCGTAATAAGCTATTGGGGTAGAAACTACAAACGCAATGACCACCCATCTTATAAAATCACTGTTCAACATTCTCATTATTTCAGATATTTTTGCACCATTTACTTTTCGAATACCAATCTCTTTAATCCTTCTTTCTGATGAAAAAATAGCAAGTCCTAATATTCCAATACAGGATATTACAATGGCAAGGATGGCAAAAAAACTAATGGTTTTGACAAATCGTTCTTCCGAACGGTACATTGAATCGAACCACTGGTCGTAGAATTGATATTTCAAAGGATAATCCGGTAATAATTCCTGCCAGGTTTCACTGATATAATTCATCCCCTGAGATACATTGTTTCCTTCCAACTTTAGGTTAATGGCAGATGGTAAAACACTAGATCTTATCATTATACAAAGTGGTCCAATTGCTTCGTGTAATGAACTGTAATGAAAATCTTTAACTACCCCAACTATGTCGAATCCGCCATAATTATTAAATCTTTTATTCTCAAGGTTATCAAATTCAAAATGCTTGTATGCTGCTTCGTTAAAATAACACACTTTACCATCGTCGCCAGGTTGTAGGTTGCGTCCTTTAGTGATTTCTAGCCCGAATGTTTTTATAAATGCCGTATCAACCAATAAACAAGGAACACTCATGTTTTTGTCGGTATTTTTCATATTTGACCCCATCCATTGCCTGACTTCTCCCGGAACTCCACTTGAAGCCGTTATTTTTTTAATAAATGGCGACTTTCTTAATTCGCTCGCCAGGAGTATGGCTTTTTGAATGTCATTTCTCTGAACACGTGGGACATCAACCCTGAGAAGTTGTTCTTCATTAAATCCCGGATTTTTATGTTTTACATAGCTTATCTGACGCTGGATGGTTATCACACAAAAGATGAGGACAATCGAAATTGTAAATTGAAAAATAATTAACGAATTTCGAAACACAGATTTATTCTTCAATGTACTAACAGAACCACTTAGAATCTTAACAGGATTTACCCCTGATAGCACCATGGCTGGTCCACTACCGCTTACAATTCCGATTATTACAGCAGAAAACATCAAAATCAAAACATAGGGAAACTTAAAAAGAAGCTCAAAATTGATTGTTGTATTGAAGACAGAGTAATAAAACGGCAATAATAGCCGTAAAAAAATAACAGCTAACATAAAAGCAAATACCGAAACAATCACCGATTCGAAAATAAAATGCAAAAGAATATTCTGACGAAATGCACCAATAGCTTTTTTTACACCTGTAGCTTTGTTCCTTTTGTTTTGTTGGGCTATGGTTAGGTTAATATAATTGATTATGGCAAGTGTCAGGATAATAAGTGCAATGGCACCCAATAAGCGCATCAGTTCTATATTTCCTCTTTTTGTCGCGCTCCCCACGGTTGAATCAAATAAGTACATATCTTTTAAAGTCAGGAAATCAGCCTTTTTTATGTAGGGTTCAAGAATCTGGGTATTTAAGTTGATAGTTGATATCAGATTTTCAGCATTTGCGTTTTTATTCAACTGCAAATAAATTCTGAAAGGCCAGCGGTAAGTGCTTAAATCATTGCTGTTCCCAATCCATGTAGAAAATTTAAAGTCTTTGTTTTCGGCATTTACCAAAATTGGTGCCGATATACTTGAATTCTCAGGAAAATCCTCAATTACACCATTTACCGTAAGTGGGATACTGTTTTGATAAACAATCTCCTTGCCCATAGGATTATCAGTCCCAAAGAGAGATGTTGCAGTGCTTTTTGTTATAATCGCCGAAGTTAAAGTTGAAAATGGACTTTGCTGGTTCCCCGTTATAAATGGAATTGTGAAAACCTCAAAAAAATTATTATCAACTGACATGATATTATTAACGTAAGTCGCCTGCTCATTAACCTGTACTGCAACAGGACGAATATTTATCTGCACCAAACATGCATTTTCTATTTCAGGATAATTCTGAAGCAAAATATCCTTCACCCTGTAATCAATCGAACTAGTATTGTCTTCGCTGTTGATTAAACTTACAATTTGAGAGGCATTTTTGTGGTATCTGTCGTATGAATATTCTTTAATCAGGAATAGTGTAATTGCCAAACAAATGGAGATGCCAAAGGCAAATCCGCTAATATTAATTACTGAAAACTTTTTATTCTTCCACAAGTTTCGAAATGCTGTTTTTAAATAATAAATAAACATGATTTTAGTTTTTAATTATTCATACCTCAACGCTTCCACCGGATTCCGTGTAGCTGCCCGCCAACTCTGCCAGCTAACTGTCTTAACTTTGATTTTTGTGATTTTTTGATTGCCCTGATTTTTAGAATCGGTTTTAATCATAGTTTTCAAGTTTATTATATAAATCAAAGTTCAAGACTTATTCATACCGTAACGCCTCAACTGGATTCCGTGTTGCAGCCCGCCAATTGTCTGAACTTTGATTTATTTGATTTAATGATGGACTTTGATATTTCTTATTCATTACCCTTTTGAACTGAAGGCTATTGTTTCCAAAGTTGATCAATAACCCAACCTCAAGATTGTACGCTTCCAAATAATTAATTGCTTGCGCCAAATGGACATCTTCAAGTTGAATGATCGCTTTAATTTCAACCATTACTTTCTCTTCCTCAAAAAAATCGACCCGTCTTGTGCCTATATCTTCATCTTTGTATACCAAAGGCATTACAAATTCACGTTGTGCATTTATATTCTGTAACCGAAATTCAATCTCCAATGCACGTTGGTAAACAACTTCCTGAAAACCATTTCCCAAATGTTTATGTACTTCAATTGCACAGCCTATTATTTTGGAAGTTAATTCGGAGTATTTGTATTTTTCATTTGTGTGCATTTTTATCTTTTTTTTAATCAAAGTCTTCAATTAATCATTTAATCACAGTTCCAAACTATTCATACCTCAAAGCCTCCACCGGATTTCTGGTAGCCGCCCGCCAACTTTGCCAGCTAACGGTTAACAATGCAATTCCCAAAGCCAATAAACCAGCAAGGGCGAAAATCCACCAGCTTAACGTGGTTTTGTAGGCGAAGTTTTCGAGCCATTTGTTCATGGCGTACCAGGCAATAGGGCTGGCAATAACATAAGCTATGACCACCCATTTTATAAAGTCTTTGTTTAACATTGAGATGACTTCTGTTACTTTTGCACCGCTGATTTTCCGAATGCCAATTTCTTTTACGCGTTGGTTTATTACCATTAGTGTTAATCCAAAAAGTCCTAACGATGAGATGATAATTGCAATTATTGCTGCATAACCAATGATTTGGCTCCACCTTTCTTCTGATTGATATCGTTGGTTGAGTTGTTCATCCCAAAACTTAAAATCCAGCTCTTTATCGGGTGCAATTTTTTTCCACGTGTTTTGAATAAAGGGAATCAATTGACTTAACTGCGATGAGTTATATTTGATAAAAATAAATTTGCCCCTCTTACTTTCTTCTGTTCGGGGTAACAACATAAGTGGTTGAATTTCTTCTTTCATCGAATCGTAATGAAAATCTTTAACAACTCCTATAATTCGATAATCTTGTCCATCCATGCTTACGATTTGGCCAATGGCATCCTCCATAAAACCCAAAAACGACAATAGTTTTTCATTTATAATTATAGATTGGCTGGTGGAACTGGATTCCGTGAAATTTTCGCCCTGAGTAAGTTTTAAACTCAAAGTAGATATGTAATTTTGATCGGCACTAAGTAACCTGGTTTGAGAAAGATCTCCCTCTTTATTTTTTATATAATTTGAAGAACGCCCTCCGGTATAATCTCTGTCGGTAAATGTGAGATTAATAATTCCTGGGTTGCTTCGAAATTCATCACGAAGTGCAATTTTCTGATTATCGTCAAGATGGTATATTCGAAGGTCAATTATATTCTCAGCCGAAAAACCCAGATCTTTATATTTCATAAAATTTGTTTGACGAACTATTGATATGGTTAATATGATTAAAACAATGGAAAGGACATATTGCAATGTGACAAATAGCTGTGTGATACCAGTTTTATTTCCGCCCTTCATATTTTTTGACAGCAACAGATTGGGTTTAATTTTTATCAGTTTTAGAATTGGAATTATACTGGTCATTGCAACAACAATCGATAGTATAAAAACAACAAAAACTACTATTTGTGGAATACTAATAATTTCTGTATAGATTCCGGTGTATGCCAATTCATTAAATATGGGCAGTAATAGCGTACAAAGAAATACGCCAAAAACCAATGCCGAGACGGTTAAAATCAAGTTTTCAATAAAAAACAGGCTGAATATATTTACAGGCCTGGCTCCAATAGCTTTTCTAATACCTACTTCTCCCACTTTCTTATAAGCCTGGCTCAACGAAAGCATCATATAGTTGCTACAGGCTATTACAAGTATAAGAAATCCAATGGCTGAAAGAATATACAAACTTGTTTTACTGTTGTTTTCTTCGTAATCAGAGTCAATCTTACTAAGATAAACATCGTTAAGAGAGATTGAAAATGGAACAAAACAGTCATCCGATTTTGCAAAAATATTCCTGCTTTGTTGTTTCGTTACCAAATCTTTATAAAACTCACTAATTGTTTCATTAACTTGTTGTTCAGCCAGAAGCGGATCTTCTTTTTGATTTACTTCATAAAACAGAGATGAGTTACCAAAGGTATTGTTCGACATAGAAAATGCCTCTTCATATTTAAATGGAATGATCGCATCAAACTGAATGCTCGAATTTTTAGGCACATCTTCCATAATACCAGAAATTACAAATGGCTGGTCTCCTGTATTCTGGAAAAAAACATGCTGCCCCAGCAATTCTTCCATGGTACAAGAATTAATAGCTTGAAATTTATTTGCCAGTCTCGATGTTATTACAATTTCATCGGGGTTTTCAAATAACTTTTTTTTGTTTCCAATCATTAATTTAAAGCTGAACATATCGAAAAAGTCAGGTTCAGCAATACATACTTTTTCCTCAAAATTGTTCTCTTCAAATATTAAAGTTGGACCGTGTGCACTACGAAAAGAAGTACATTTATTTACTTGTGGTACTTTATCTTTTATAATTTCGGATAGTTTAGAATCAAAAAAAAGACTCGCACCTTCCGTGCCATTTGCATATTTGGTTGAATAATTCGATCTGAAAATTTTGTCTTTATTCGCATGGAAATTATTATAGCTGAACTCCTGGGAAACATATATATAGATTAATAAAAGACAAGCAAACGCAACTGTTAAACCTCCAACCGTGATGAAGGAATTTACCTTATTTTTTATGATATTTCGAATTGCCAAACGGATGTTACTTTTCATAGTTTACAATATTTTATTACAAAATCAGTTCAGTTTTTATTACTCATACCTTAGTGCCTCCACCCCGATACATTTCACTATCGGGATCAAATCTCTCCCCACTATTCGTAGCGAAGAGCCTCCACCGGATTGCGCGTTGCCGCCCTCCAGCTCTGCCAACTCACAGTTAGTATTGCAAGGCCTAATGCCAATATTCCGGCAAGTCCAAATATCCACCAACTCAAACTGGTTTTATATGCAAAACCTTCGAGCCATTTATGCATGGCATACCATGAAACTGGCAGGGCAATAACATATGCGATACCTACCCATTTTACAAAGTCTTTATTTAATAGTATCATCACCTCCGAAACTCTGGCACCTGTTACCTTTCGAACACCAATCTCTTTTGTGCGCCGCTCCATTACAAAAAGTGACAAACCTATAAGTCCCAGAATAGCAATGGATATGGCCAACACCATAAAATAACTGAATATGGATTTTATATATTCTTCCGAACGGTACAACCTGTCGAAACGTTCATCAATAAACTGATAGGAAAACGAAGAACCTGTTACATTAAAATTTTGCCATGTTTTTTCAATAAAAGCAATTGAACCGGATATATCAGCCGGATTTAGCCTGATTGAAATCCGATTAAAATCGGACCTGGCATTATAAATAATAATTGGAAACACGGAATTATGTAACGATTCATAATTGAAGTTTTCCACTACTCCAATAACCTTCCCTGTTTGTCCACCATACTCAATAAATTGGCCAATTGCAGTTTCAGGCGATTCCCAGCCAATTTTCTCAACTGCCGACCTATTAATCAGGTATTCTGCTTCTTCGCTTACCTGATCGGATATATTATTACCAGCAATTATTTTGATTTTATAGGTTGGAACAAAATAATCATCGGCACGAATGTTGGCCATCCGAAAACCAAGAGGCTCCATTTTACCATTGGCAATAACTTTGGCTTCATTACTATCAGCAAGTTGCATCGACGGAATTCTTTTTGAAGCAGATACACTGGCGATATTCGGATTCTGTTTTAATTCCTGGCGAAATACTTCCAACTTCTCAATAATATTTGGCGAGGCACTTAGTGTAATTACATTTTCTTTATTTATCCCCAGGTCCTTTGTCTGTAAATAATTTAATTGTTTATTAACCGATAAAAAAGACATAATCAGGGCAATTGAAACAAAAAACTGGAAAACAACCAATACATTCCTGAAGGCCATTTTTCCAGTTTTTGGAACCGTTGTACTTCTAATAACCGATATTTTATTCGACAAGGTAAAAATAGCCGGATATAACCCTGATAAAAGGCCTATAAAAACAGTTAGTATAACAAATACTACTATCAGGTCAAGGTTTTTGCTGATTGAAAAGGTAAGGTTATTATTAAAAAACTGACTGAGGTTAGAAATAGTTAAACCAACAATAAACAAAGCAACAATCAGGGAAACAAAACTAAAAAGAACCGATTCAACCATCAGCAAAGCCACAATCCGTTTTCGTGTAGCCCCAACTATTTTTTTTATCTGAATTTCTTTTAAACGTTTGGTATAAATGGCTGTATTCAGATTCATATAATTGATGCTTCCTAAAAACAAAATCAACAGAGCAATGGATAATAGAATATAGATACTTGAGCGGCTCCCATACCAGTTAAAATGAATGTCTGATAGCTTTTCCATCCTGATTTTTGTCCAACTGGTACCATTCTCAAACTGTTTGTTTATAAAAGCATCAAGCCGCGAATCCAACAATTGAGGCTGGTTCTTCATCAAAGCAAACGTTTCATAATTATTGCTGCCCCAATCTTTCAACTCATTTTCACCCACTGCATATTCGTAAGTCGAAAAGGAGATAAATATTTCGGGATGGAAATGGCTGTTTTGATCCCAAGCCGTAAAAGTGCCGTTAATTTTTAAATTGTAACTATTCCCTTGTTCGTCCAGAAATTCAAGCGTTTTGCCAATGGCATGTTCATCTTTAAAGTACTTTTTTGCAATTTTGTTCGAAACAATGGCAGTGAGTGGTTCGTCTAACATATTATCTTCAAAAGATAATCCTTCAAAAGTGAACATCTTAAAAATATCAGGTTCCGCAAAACAGACTTCAGGTTCAACAATTATTTGACCGTCAAACTTAAAAAGCATTCCTGTATGACTAACCCTTGCAATATTTTCAATTTCTGAAAATTCATCTTTCAGCAATGGAGCAATAGGTGGAGCAACATAAGGTAAATGAAGGTTTTCAGTTCCATTATTATCGTAAAAGTACCGGTGCACCCTGTAAATCTGATCTGCATTTTGATGAGACCTATCGTAACTTAATTCATTCTTGATCCAAAAAGCAATAAAAACAACACAAACAAAACCGATAATCAATCCGGTTATATTGATAGTAGTATACAACGGATTTCGTTTAATCGACCGTATAATAGCAGTTACAAATCTTTTCATTTTACAATAAATTGTTTAGTTCAAAATATTCATTTTCATCCCACAAACTTCAAAATAATCTTGGTGGCACTCGTGCAGCTTAAAAAACTTCATTAACACCTATACGCATAAAACATCAAAAAAAACCAGGACTTAAAAAAAAATTCCCAACCAATTACGAATGAATTATACGAAACACAAACCAAACAATTCAATAAAAATGCCTGTTTCGTAAAACTCTCTATATCAGCATATTTACTATGCTAGAAGACTTGAGTCATGTCAAAATAATTGACACTTTATGTCTTATTATTTAACAGATATAAAATTCTACTTTATTAAAACCAATTTATTTCCCCTCAGAAATAATTTCAAAACCCTGAAGTTCCCTTTTGATTCGGTTATCGGGCCTGAAACTCAATCGTAATTCTTTAATATTCCGTACTGTTACCTCAGATGGAGAATCGGCTGTTTTAACTGAGGCATGTAAACTGAAGGTGCCCAATTCATCGAGTTTTATGGTATGCCCTTTAGCCAACAGTTCAGGGATTAAATCAACCAGCCCTTTAACAATAAGGTACACATCGGCTTTGCTGGCGGTTGACCTGTGTTGTAGTATTTCTGCAATGTCCCACAAGTTTTGCTGTGTTGAACCTGTTAACCTTGGAAACCAGAGTTGCCGGCCATTTTTACCTTCGCCCGGCTGGAAAGTCGAAACAATTTTGTACTTAAGTGCCATAATAATTACTCTTTAGTCAGTAACTTTTACTCAACTAAAGCTTATTTGGTTTCAGTTTGAGGCGCATAAAAATTTGATTCGAGGTACATTAAACTTTTATTTAAGGCACATTAAATTATTTATAGAAACTGTTTATTATTAGAAAAGATGAAGGTATTTGTTAATGTTTCTGATGGTTGATGAGAAATTATGCGAATCAAAGGTTGTAATAATTTATTTTTAGGCTGAAAGCCTTATTTCTTTCAGCGCAATGCAGCGCATTGGGTAATGTATTGGAAGAATTTTGCGTCCTGAAAGGACAATTTAAATTAAGCTGCCTTTTTAAGGCGAATATTTACTCGCTATTTTTCTCCCAAGGCTTTGCCATTGGGTTGAATTGAGTTGCACTTTCAGTGCGTTTTTAGAAACCGTAAAATAACCTGAGTTCGATATAAATAAGCTACTAATAAACTTTACTATATACGAACTAAGTCACTGGCTGTTAAACATTATGGGGCTTTGCCCCACGCCCCAGTTCATTTCTTTTCCTTGATGAAAAGAAACGAACCAAAGAAAAATCATGTCAAAATTAAGCTTTTCGGTATTTCAAATAAGCGGGTTAGCCCTATTCACGCAATTTTGACGCGCCCGCGCATAGTTAAATGCTTACAAATTAATACACTAATCTTCTTCCTTAGATCGAACTCACGTTAAAATAATAATTTAATCCTTGATTGGCATAAATTATTATTTGAATGGAGTGTTAAAAAAAAGTTTCACGCAAAGAATAATTAAAAACGCAAAGGGCGCAAAGGATTTTTTCACATTTTAACCTTTGTGTTCTTTGCGTTTTTTTTTCTTAACGGGCTTTGCGCGAAAAAAATAACATTAATCAATCATTCGAAAGCCCATTCAGGGGTTTGGAATTAAACTTACTCGTACCTCAAACTTTTTACCGGGTTTGTCCGTGCTGCTTTAAACGAATGATAGGAAACTGTTAATACCGCAACACTCAGTGCCAACACTCCGGCAATAGCGAATATCCACCAGCTCAGGTCAGTTTTGTAAGCAAAGTTTTCGAGCCAACGGTTCATAATATACCAGGCGGCTGGGCATGCTATAACAAAAGCAATAATTACCCACTTTACAAAATTAATGTTGAGTAGTACCATTACTTCCGAGATTCGTGCTCCATTTACTTTCCGAACACCAATTTCTTTATTACGCCGTTCTATTATAAACAATGACAATCCGAACAGGCCTATGCATGAAATAAATATGGCGATAAACGAAAAATATTTAAACATGCCTGAAATCTTCACTTCTCCATTATAAAGTTCGGCCAAACGGTCGTCGAAAAAACCAAGGTCACAATTAGTTTGAGGCAAAATACCTGCCCATGATTTTTTAATTTTTTCAATTGTTTGGGTAAAATTATCAGGGGCTACCTGTACGATTATATAGTTTGGGTTTTCCATTAATGGGAGCAAAAGCATTGGTTCCACTCCCCTTCGTAACGATTCGAAATGAAAATCTTCAGCTACTCCAACAATTTCACCTTTTTTATCGCCCCATGGGCTAAAAAATTTCCCAACCGGATCTTTAATACCCATGCGCCTGATAGCTTCTTTGTTTAATATTACACGTGGCGATGTAACTTCTTCCGGTGTAAAAACCTTATCGTAGATTTCGGGGAAACCATTTCCCTCGGTCAGTTTAATTCCCAGGGTTTTGAAATAATTTTTGTCCACATTCATTTTACAAATTAAAACTTTGTTCTCAGGGTCTTTCCCTTCCCAATCGTGCCCCCACGATGAGTTGCCTCCCCAAAAAGGCAGTTTGTCGGACCGCGTAATTGATTCGACACCCGATATTCCGGATAACTCCTGTTTTAAAGCTTCATGTTTTTTCCGCGCGTCACCATCAAGCGACAGGTAAATCAGGTTGGCATGGTTGTATCCCAAGTCATAATTATTAACGTATTTTATTTGTTGCGAAATTATAATCGATCCGCTAATAAGGACAATTGCCAGGACAAATTGAATTACAACCAGCATACTTTTTAAACTGATTTTTTTGCGTTTCCCATTAACTGCTTTTTTAAGTGCCAAAACAGGATTTATGGATGACAGGTACATCGATGGGTAAATCACTGCTAAAAAAGGGATAGTAAAAACAATCAACAATAAAAGGAAGAGAATATTGTTATTAACCAACTGCCCAAGTACAATATTTTTATCGGAAATAGAGCGGAAAGCCGGTAAAAACAACACCACAAGGACAGCACTAACAATTATACTTATAAAAATCATTATCCCTTTTTCGAACAGGAACTGCCTTAAAACATTCATTTTACTGGCTCCCATCACTTTACGAATGCCTACTTCGGGGCGGCGGTGTTCGGCTTTGGCGATCGAAAGGTTGATAAAATTGATGGAAGCAATTAGGATAATAATAAACGCAATGCCTAAAAACTGGTAAACGTATTGTATCCGGTTATTTTTTCCTGAATAGGAATACAGGCGTTCATTTTTATAGGGGAACAGGTGCAGCGAGGTATTCTCCTGCCCATTATCTTTACAGAGGTTGGTAATTTGTGCTTCCAGCTTCTTAGTATCGGTGCCCTCAGCCAATAAAATGGTTGTATTGGGCCAATTGTTTCCCCATTGTGTAAAATCAACGCCAAACGATTTCATCAATTCAAGTGGAACAATAACCTTAAAATTGATGGTAGAATTATTACCGGGTTTTGAAACTACTGCACCAACAGCAAACGGATATTGATTATCAAACTTAAGCACCTTGCCTAAAGCCGATTCTTCACCAAAAAACATGGTAGCCAGTTCTTCGGTAATAACTATCTGATCGGGCGAATCAAGGGCTTTTAGATTGCCTTCGATTACATTAAATGAAAAAATATCAAGGAAATTTTTGTCGGCACATACTATGGGACCCTCTTTGTATTCTTTGCTTTCGTATTTAACGAGCTGATTCCCCAGATTAGTATAAGTGGTTGCATTTAAAACCTCAGGATAATTTTCGGTTAACCGTTGGCTAAGTGGGAACGGTGTACAGCCGGTAAATAATTCCTGCCCTTCGGAATACACCTGGTGTTCATACACGGTATAAATCTGGTTGAGGTTTTTATGGAATTTATCGAAGTTTAATTCATCGACAACCATAAACATTATAAATATAACTACAGCAATGGCTATTGATAAACCGCCAATATTAATAACTGAAAAAATACCGTTTTTTTTGATATTCCTCCATCCGGTTGCGAAGTTTTTGAAGATCATTTTGTTAGGTTTTTTTTATTTAAATGTGGTTTTTATTAGAAAGACCTCAATAATCCCAAAATGTTACTCGTATTGTTAAATTAAATTCCATTTTAAATTTTTATTATCTATCCATTCAAATAATCCAGATTCCGATATTTATTCATTCCGCAGTGCCTCTATCCCGATGCGCTTCACTATCGGGATGCCCACCCTTCTCTACTCATTTCGAAGGGCGTCCACCGGATTGCGGGTAGCTGCTTTCCACGATTGAAATGAAACTGTTAGCAAAGCAATTCCTAAAGCCAACACACCTGCCAGGACAAAAATCCACCAGCTGATGTTGGTTTTGTACGCAAAATTTTCGAGCCATTTGTAAACCACAAAATAACTTAATGGTAATGCGATAAAAATAGCGGCAACAACCATTTTCGAAAATTCATTGGATAAAAGATGGATAATTCGGAATTCGCTGGCACCCAATATTTTTCGGATACCAATTTCTTTCAACCGCCTTTCGGCTGTAAAGGCCGCTAAACCAAACAATCCCAGGCAGGAAATGAGGATGGCTATTGCAGCAAAATATTTTGAAAGGACACCTACCCGTTTTTCGGCAACATACATAGCCTGGTAATCTTCATCGAGGAAAGAGTACTCAAAATTAAGGCCCGGATTACGTTTCTGAAAAATAGCCTGAAGTTTTTCAATGGTTTCTTTTTGTGTTTCGGCTACCACTTTTACCATAATTTTAAAGGCTCTTGGCTCCAGTTGTATAATACACGGATTTACTTCCGCAAAAAGCGATTCGAAATGGAAATTTTTAGCTACCCCAATAATTTGTTTTTCCTGCCCCCATACTTTTATTATTTTACCAACCGGATTTTCCAATCCCATTTGTTTTACTGCTTCCTCATTAAAAACAACTTTTGAAATTTCGTTCCCAAAATTATGTGAGAAACTGCGACCTTCAGCCAGTTCAATTCCCAGAGTTTCAATAAAATCGTAACCTACTTCTAAATTTGAGAAGTGCATATTAACATCTTCGTCCCCGTCTTTCCAGTCAATACCTTTCATTCCGCCATGGTTTCCTGTCAAATCGTGATTAAAATTTGAGGCTGAAAGTACACCCGGAATATTTTTAACTTCAGCAATAAGAGTTTCCATGTTTTTCTCTAACTTTCCTCCATAGGCCAGAAAGTTTTCGCCGTTTTCCATTTTTATTTCGGCATTAAAATGGAGGATATTTTCACGGTTATAGCCCAGGTTTTTTTGACTGCACATATTCAATTTGTTTGTAAACCACAAGTACCGAAACAATAAGTGCTACAGAAATTATAAATTGAAAAATGATGAGCCCTTTTCGGGCCCAGAATTCACCAATTGAGCCACTTAATTTGCCTTTTAATACTTGTATAGGACTAAATCCGGAAAGATACAAAGCCGGATAACTACCCGAAATCAGCCCGGTAAATAACAGGATACAAATAATCGGTAAAATATGTTCTTTACTAAAAGAGAGGGTAAGTTGTTTTCCGGCAATTTCGTTAAAAAAAGGAAGGAATAATACCACCACCAACACCGACAAAACCAACGAAAGGGCTGTCATCAACATCGATTCTCCCAGGTATTGATAAATAAGCGTTTCCCTGTTAGCCCCAATGGCTTTTTTAATGCCCACTTCTTTTAATCGTCGCGAAGCTTTTGCAGTTGAAAGATTCATAAAATTGATACAGGCAATAATTAAAATAAAAATAGCTACAATTGAAAAAAGCCGCACATATTCGATTCTTCCTCCAGTAGGAACACCATTTTCGTAGCGCCCATACAAATACCTTTTTGAATATTGCTGAAGGAATAATTTATCTTCGGAATACTGATTTTTCGATTTCAAAAATCCTTCAATTTTCGAATTTAAAACACGGCTATCAGTCCCCTCCTTAATTGCCACAAATGTACTTGGGTCGCTGTTTCCCCACTCTTTTAACCACGGGTGAGCGTCAATAAACAGGTCGTAATTTAATAACAGGTCGAACTGAGCCGTTGCATTTGACGGAGGCATTTTAAAAATTCCGGTTATTTCAAACACTCCACTAATAACATCCTGATTCCAGGTTACTGTTTTACCAATAATATTTTGGGTGGTATTAAACAATTTTAACGCCAGCTCATCAGAAATTGCCATGCTGTATTTATCCTTTAATACCTGGTTTTTATTTCCTTCAATAAAATCGCACGAGAAAATATTAAAATAGTTTTTATCGACAAACTGACTAGAAACTTTCATAAAAGTTTCGTTCAAAACAAGGACTCCTTTTTCGTCAAACCACGATGCAGGCACAACAGATGTGGCAAACTCAATTTCAGGGATTTCTTCGGCCAAAGCCCTAGCTAAAATTCCAGGGGTATATTCGGTGGTTTGTATTTCAGAACCATCGGGGCTATTCTGCATCACCTGAAAAAGCAGGCTGTCGTTTTTATTAAACCTGTCAACATGAATTTCATCGTTCACCCATAAGTAAATCAGCAGAGCACATGTTAAACCCGTTGAAAGCCCAATTAAATTTATTAAAAACGTACTTTTATTTCTTTTAAAATTCCTGAAAATGATTAGTATGTGATGAAAAAGCATAATTTAATTTTTAACTTGACCAGATTCTATTTTTATTCATGCCGTTTTGAAAATCTATGTTTCGTAAAAACTCCTGCCTATTTTACCTTTCTCTTTCCTTCTAGTCAACAAAGTCCACATTAACATTTCCACCCGATGCACGCATATAAACAGGAATTCCACCATTATTCATTGTTCCTTTTACACGGTTTTTTTCAGATCTCCCCGAAAAATTCTGAAGGTCGATGCTAACTTTCCCTGCACTCAAATCAAGGTCAAGGCCAAGATTTTCACCATTTTGGATGGTGGCATCAACACCGCCGCCGCTTGAAGCCAGATATAACTCCTTGGTTAAGTTACGAATATTCACACTTACCGAACCACCGCTTGATTTGGCTTTCACATAACCACATTCGCCGTAAACACTTACGCCTCCTCCGCTACTGCCTGCATCCACATCGCCATGAATATTATTCAGGCGTACACCACCACCTGAACTATGCGCATAAACGTTTCCTTGTGCATCATTTATAGTAACACCACCACCGCTGGAATTTAGTCGAATATCTCCTTTATGATTTATCGCTTTTACACTACCTCCCGATGATTTTGCCTTAGTAGTACCGGAAGTGTTTTCCAATTTAACACCACCACCACTACTTGAAAAATTATGTGTCCCTGCCACACCAGAAATTTTTAATCCACCACCACTTGATGATACATCGCACGACATTTCGCGGGGAAGACTAATTGCTAATGAAATGCCTACATTTTTAAATAGGTTAAAACGACCCTTACGTTCAACAATTGCAGAAACAACAGAACCATTTTTTTCCAATTCCAAATCAAAAATGTCAAGAACGTCATCAACCGCTGGATCTGATGGAGATAAAATTCTCCCGTTTTTTCTAACAAAAACATCTACCACTACTGTTTTCTGATCATGGGTTTTTACGACGATCCCTCCACCTGATGATTTGGCATTTAATGTGCCTGGTTGATTCATATCAAATGTTTTTGATAAAGTGGGAGTTTTGTTTACCTGCGAAAATCCATTGCACGAAATCATCAATGCTAAAAATACAATGAAGGTGAACGATTTAAAATTAGTCTGTGTTTTCATAGTAAAAGTTTTATTTGTTTAACCTAATATAAGGTGCATTCTTTTTCGACGTTTATTCTTCAATAATGTTACAATTTAACTGAAAGTTCCATTATTTCCCGAAATAAATCCTACTTGTACCTTAATACCTCTATCCCGATACGTTTCACTATCGGGATGTGACCCTTCCCTACTCGTATCGAAGGGCGTCCACCGGGTTTCTGGTTGCTGCTTTCCACGACTGAAATGAAACAGTCAGCAAAGCAATTCCTAAAGCCATTAAACCAGCCAAAACAAAAATCCACCAGCTTAGAGTGGTTTTATAGGCGAAGTTTTCAAGCCATATATTCATAAAATACCAGGCAATTGGTGTGGCAATCACAAAAGCGATAACCACCCATTTAACAAAATCTTTATTCAGCATTGCCAGCACTTCCGAAATTTTCGCGCCGTTTATTTTGCGGATACCAATTTCTTTGATTCGGCTCCCTGCCATAAAAATTGAAAGGCCTAATATCCCCAAAGCTGCAATTACAATGGCTATAAGTGAAAAAAGTGTAACAGCCTTTGCCATTTGCTCATCTTTTTTATACAGTTTTTCAAAATCGGCATCAAGAAAATGGTAACTAAACGGTAGGCCTGGGGCCAATTCTTCCCAAACTGCACTCACTTTTTTTAAGGTTGCTGAAATGTTACTCCCTGCCAATTTTAAATTTACAAATTGCCCTTGCCGTGGAAGATAAATTATTGCTAACGGCTCAATTTTATTGTGTAACGATTTATAATTAAAATCTTCTACAATGCCTACCACTTTAGCTTTTCCGCCTGGAACACGTATATTTATCTGAAAGGGGTCCTCTACTCCAAAATCACGCACAGCAGCTTCGTTAAGCAAAGCTGTGGCATTCACATCTGTTTTTAGTTCTTTTGAGAAAAAACGTCCTTCTTTAAGCTGTAATTTATAAAGATCGAGAAATTCAGCATCGACCCAGGTAGTAGCAAAATTTAAGGTTTTGCCATCCATTTCCATGCTATTTAATCCTTCAATTTGTCCAAAAATATTACTTGAAAATGCAGCTTGTTCAACCTCAGGCAAAGTAAGTAAACGTTCACGCAAAGTTTCTTTATTTCCCCTTAAAATCTGGAATGGGAGTTTTGCATAAACTATCTGTTCTTTAGGTATTCCAAGGTCTCTATCTTTTATGAAATTTAACTGTTTGTAAATTACAAATGTTGCAACTACCAAAACAATGGTCACAGAAAATTGAAAAATAATTAGAGAATGACGGAAATTTCCACCTTTGTATCGGCCACTTGATTTTTTCTTAATGATATCAATCGCTTTTTGCGTTGAAAGCATAAGTGCCGGATAAATTCCTGAAATAAATCCTAATACCAGAACAGCTGGTACTAGCACAACAAACATCCACACTTGAAATTTTAACCCGTTTACAACATTCATAAAATTGCTGAATGAGTCGATTGATGCCAGGGCTAATATTGTTCCAATTACAACTGCAAAAAAACTAATCAGGGTTGTTTCAGAAAGGTGCTGCAATATTAGATTGTATTGGTTTGAGCCAACTAACTTTTGAATTCCTATCTCTTTGGTCCGACTTGATACAAGTGCCGTTGTAAGGTTTATATAATTAATTACCGATAATAACATAACAATCGCACCAATTATAAGCAGCATATTAACAAGCAACCTGTTGCCACGGTTGGTTGTATCGTTTGAGAGGTTTTTATTAAAATAAACTTCTTTTAGGCTGTGAAGTTTAATTGGATTTGTTTTTGCATCGTTTTCGCTTGCCGAATTCGACAAATTATTATTGTAATATGTAATCAGGTTAGCCGCCAATTTTTCCTCAAGGGCAATAGCTTCAACATTCGGCTTTAAAAGCAAATAACTTTCGTAAACAGTATGCCCCCAGCTAGTTGAATAACGACTACCACCCATTCCATTAACCGATGCATCGGAAATAAGCCCATTAAATTGAATGGAAGAATTTGATGGTAAATCTTTAACAACGGCCCGAACTGTAAAAGTGAAGTCCTGAGTTGTTTTCCAGGTTACAGTTTCGCCAATGGGATTTTTAGTATTGAACAACCTTAAAGCTTCATGCTCAGTAAGGACAAGAGAAAAGGGAGATTCGATGGCCGATTTTAAATCACCATAAAGGACTTCAAAATTAAATATCTCAAAAAAACCCGGATCAGCAGAATAATAATTATCAATTTCAAAAGCCTGATTGTTGTAGTTAATTACAGGTGAAAAAATAAACAACTGACGTGTTTCAATGTGAGTAGTTTGTTCAATTTCAGGAAACTGCTCCAACAGATATTCGTTTAAAGGGCCCGGGGTGAGGCTCGAATTTCCGTATGTTATTTTATAAATCCTGTCCGCTTTAGAATGAAATTTATCGACACTTAACTCATTAGCAGCATATGCAACAATTAGCATCATAATTGTAATACCTAAAACCAAACTGGCAATTTTAATACCCGTATTTGTTTTGCTTTTAAGGATATTTCGAAAACTAAGTTTTAAAAAATATTTTAACATGCTTTATAATTTTATTTTAAAGTTTATTAGTTTGTCAAACTTCCTATGGGATTTTTTGTTGCCGCTTTCCAAATGTCCGGGACTTTGATTCGTTTGATTTCATTAAGACTTTGATCTTTGTCCTTTCAAAATCATAATTTTCAATTCATCATTTAATCAAAGTTCAAGACTTATTCATACCTCAACGCCTCCACCGGATTCCTTGTAGCGGCTCTCCAGCTTTGCCAGCTCACAGTGAGCAAGGCAATCCCCAAGGCCAACATCCCAGCCAAAACAAAAATCCACCAACTCAAGCTGGTTTTGTAGGCAAAATTTTCAAGCCATTTATTTAAAGCATACCAGGCAAGCGGGGTAGAAACTAAAATTGCAACAACCATCCATTTAACAAAATCACTGTTTAGTAAAGCTATAACTTCGCCAATTTTTGCTCCATTTACTTTCCTAATTCCTATTTCCTTAATCCTGTTTTCGGCTGCCAGTGTCGATTGCCCAAACAATCCGAGACAGGCAATAATCACCGCAAGGATTGAAAAAAGGTTAATCATTTGTGCTGTACGACGGTCGGCTTTGTATAATGATTCATATTCACTATCCAAAAAGTGGTATTCAAAAGGTATGTCAGAATTATATTCAAACCATATATCTTCAAGGAATGCCAGAGTTTCTGCCGTATTATCACCAGCAATTTTCAGATACATAATTCCAAAATAGCTTTCCTCGTCAAGATTGCGGTATGAATGAAAAACCTGAGGCTGAACTTCTTCGTGAAGAGATTTAAAATAAGTGTCTTTAATTACTCCTACAACCCTTCCCCATTGGCCATACAATGCAAATTCTGTCCCAACAGGATCGAGTAAATTCATTTGCCTGACAGCTTCTTCATTCAGGATGTAATTTTTTATATTGGGATTAATATCTTTTTCGAAATTAGTGCCTTGTACAAATTTAACATCCATCAGATCAAAATATTCAGGATCAATTTTTGTTGTTTCAGAAAAGAAATTATTTTGTTCTCCGGTGTTTTTAATTTCACCATTTTCCTTCCAAATAATACCGCTTGTAACATTCCGAAGGCCAAATGGCTCACAATCTTTAAACGCAATTTGATTGATTCCTGAATAAGTGGCTAATCTTTCTTTAACTGTATTTATATTTGTTGAAATATTTCCCCGAAGGCTTATATAAGCAATCTGCTCTGCATCAAATCCAAGGCTCTTTTTACTTATAAAATTCATCTGTTTAAAAATCCCAATGGTACATACAATCAGTAAAATTGAAATGGCATTCTGAACAACAACCATTATTTTTAATCCCTTGTTATTTGAATTTTCTCTTTTAAACTTTTCAAAAAACTTTAAACTTTTTTGTCCCGAAAGCAGAAATGAAGGGTATAATCCACATAAAATAATCGTCCCGAAAAATACTGCTGCAATAAATAAAACAATTTGAGGATCTAGTAAGGATATTCCAATTCCTTTTCCTATAAATGAAATAAAAGCCGGTTTTAATAAAACCACTAAAACGATTGCAAAAATCAGCGAAACAAAAATTAACAACAATGTTTCAGAAAAATACTGCACAAAAATTTCCTTACGGAAAGCTCCGCAAATTTTACGAACCGATGTATTTTTTTGCCTCTTAGAAAATAGTGAAACCGAAAGATTAATATAATTGATACATGCAAGCAATAGAATAAGAATTCCAACCGATCCAAAAACAAATACTTTTCGTACATCGCCAGATTCACCTATTTCGCTTTCAGTTACATAATCAAGATAAATATCTTTTAAAGGCCGCAGGGCTAATGTATTATCGCCATAAAAGACATGTGGGAATTTGTTATCCATAGCCACCTGAGTAATTGCACTTAATACATTTTCGGTGTCAACATTTTTATGTAATAAAATATACGTTGCAAAATTTGGATCGCCCCATTCCATACCGCAAATATGGTATTCAACTGCAAATTTGTGTGAAAGGATATAATCAAATTGTAAGTGCGATTGAACCGGAATATCTTCAATTACTGCTTTTATGGTCAAATACCCCCGCCCCTCCAAACTGAGTTGTTTATTTACCGGATTTTCATCGCCAAAATATTTATACGCAAACGATTTTGTAACCACCATCGACCCAACTGTATTTAAAGCTTCTTTTGGATCGCCCATTATTGTTTTTAATGAAAAAATATCAAAAATTTCAGGATCAGAAATAATCCCGTTTTCTTCATAAAACATTTTTCCGCCTGTGCTAAAAGCAAAATCAGGCGATTCCATAATACGGGTTGCTGAGCGCACGGCAGATACATTATCGATTATTGCCGGAGCAAAAGGTGCCGGAGAACCATCCCAACGACCTGCATCCTTTGTTTCTAAATTTATTTGATAAATATTTGAATAGTTGTTGTTAAATTTATCGTAACTCGTTTCATTAAATATCCATAGAAAAATAAATATTACTGAGGCAAGTCCAATACTTAATCCAATTACATTCAAAGTAGAATACAACTTAAATTTTATTATATTCCGTATTATTATTTTTAATGAGCGTATCATAGGTTTTCAATTTATAATTCAAATTAATTAAATCAAATTAAAAAATATATTGGTCTATATCTTTGATTATGAAACAAAATTTGATAATTTCAGTGTCCAAAATCATAGTTTTCATATTCCTCATTTTAATCATAGTTCAAGACTTATTCATACCTCTACGCCTCCATCCCGATACTTTTCACTATCGGGATGTCCACCCTTCTCTACTCGTTTCGGAGGGCATCCACTGGATTCCTTGTAGCTGTTCTCCAACTCTGCCAACTAACCGTTAACAAGGCAATTCCCAATGCAAAAACTCCGGCAAGAGCAAATATCCACCAGCTTAAAGTGGTTTTGTACGCAAAGTTTTCGAGCCATTTATTCATGGCGTACCAGGCAATTGGGCAGGCTACTATAAAGGCTATGGTTACCCATTTTATAAAACCTTTATTAAGAAGAGCTAAAATTTCTGAAACATTTGCCCCATTCACTTTTCTAATACCAATTTCTTTCGTTCGTTGCTGCGAAATAAACAGCGCCAAAGCACTAATACCGATTATGCTAATCAGTATGCCAATGCTTGAAAAAGCAAAAAGAATGCGGCTAAGAATGGTTTCAGCTTTGTATTGCTGAGCTATTTTTTCATCCATAAAGAAATAATTGAATTCTTGTTCAGGATAGTAATCGCTCCATATTTCTTGAATCTTACTCATTGTTGCTCTTAAATCCCCAGGCACGAAACGAACATGAGTAAATCGTGCCCATGTCCTGTTTCTAGGTTCATTAAGAATAAAAGCAAAATCGCCAATTGACTGATGAGCAGAATTGTAATTAAAGTCTTTAGCAACACCAATTAAATTCAGACTTGAACCTCCTGTTGACTCTTGGCTACCCCAATAGGTATTAAATGCTTCCAAACTCCCATGTCTTTCCATGAGTCGACTGTACAGATGTTCATTAATAATCAAGCCCTGAATGGTATCATCAGATAGGTTGATCCAATTCTTTGACAACTCAATATTCATTGTTTTCAGATAATCATAATTGGAAAATACTAATTCAGCCCGACCATCAATACCAAGATCCTCAAGCTGTAAACTTTGGGTAGGATAACCAAAATACTGGAAGGAAAATCCTACTGACTTAATCTGGCTTAACTTCTTCAATTCATTTGAAAATACAACAGGGTCTTTTGAGAAATCTTTAAGTTGGAGTACCACTACATTTTCTTTATCGAAACCCAATGGGTTCCCCAGAATAAAATTGATTTGTTTGCTTACCAGGAAGGTACCTGACAACAGAATAATAACAATACATATCTGAATTACCAATAATGTTTTTAAAACCAAATTACCTGAATAATTATTTCTTTTGGAAAGAATATCAATGGCTGTGTTTCGACCAAGAAAAAAGACAACAACAAAAATGGCTGCCAGCCCCAAGCATATAAACAAAACAGCAAGAATACTTAAATACACCACTGGTTCTGTATAATATACTTCAAATTCCACTTCGAAAAAGCGGTTAATAAAAGGCTTTAAGATTTCTATTCCAATGAAAGAAATAAAAATGGCAAACAGGCAAAAAAGTAAAACCTCGCCCAATACTTGTTTTATTAATTGTGCTCTATTTGCCCCGATAGATTTTTTTAGTCCCAATTCTTTAGAGCGTTTGATGAGTTTGGCAATTGTTAAGTTGGTGAAATTTAAAAGTGATACCAAAAGAACAACAAATGAAATAAGAACAAATAGCCCGATATTGATTTTATTGGAACTCTCACGAAGCTCGAACCGAAAGTCTGATTTTAAATGAATATCATCCATTGGAACCAAGGAAAAATTATATTCTTGTGGCCCACGAACTTTTTTAAAACTACTCGCATCATAATAAGACTTGAGCTTTTCTGCAAGCAAAGCTGGTGATGTTCCCTTTTTTACTTTAAAATAGTTATATGCCCAATATATTTTCCTTTCAAGTAATTGATTAAAACGCTCTTGCAAACCTCCATTCTGGGAAATTAGCATTTCGTACTTAAAATGTGTTTTCGGATGGGTATTTTTTACAATCCCCTTGATTTCATAATCACCAAGATTTCGGACATATTGTAAGGCTTCAATACAAATGTATTTGCCAACCGGATTTTCACCCTTAAAGTATTTCTTGGCAAAGTCTTCAGTAATAAATACAGTATTTGGTTTTTCAATTTCTGATAAGTTTCCGACCTTAGCTTCCACATCAAACATCTCCATAAATTCACAGTCAACGGACATAATATTTTTTTGCTGAAGCAACTTATCATTCAATTTAATGGTTCCAATATCGCAATGGGTAAATTGAGTTGCTAATTCCACTTCAGAAAAATCGGCTGATGCTTTATGAATAATTCCCAAACTTCTAGCCCAAGGAGCATTGTTTTGATCAACGGGGACTGAAGTTACACGGTAAATATTCTCATGATCATCAAAGTGTTTGTCAAAACTCTTTTCGTTGCTTACATATAAAAAAAGAATAAGAAAAGATGTTATTCCTATAACCAAACCAAAAATATTAAGACTTGAAAAAGTTTTGTCTTTCAGCAAGCGTCGGAATATTATTTTTAGATTGTACATATCGGTTTATTTTGTAATTGTTTACTCATACCTCAACGCTTCCATCCCGATACGTTTCACTATCGGGATGTCCACCCTTCTCTACTCGTATCGAAGGGCGTCCACTGGATTCCTTGTAGCAGCCCGCCAGCTTTGCCAAGTAACGGTTAGCAAGGCAATTCCCAATGCAAAAACTCCGGCAAGAGCAAATATCCACCAGCTTAAAGTGGTTTTGTAGGCGAAGTTTTCGAGCCATTTATTCATGGCATAAAATGCGACTGGAGTAGCAATTACAAAAGCAATGACCACCCATTTTATAAAATCGGAGTTGAGCAAAGCCAATATTTCCGATACTTTAGCGCCGTTTACTTTGCGGATACCAATTTCTTTTATACGGTTTTGCGCAGCAAACATCGACATTGCAAGAATACCCATACAACTAATAATTATGGCACACAAGGAAAACATTGTAAATGCTTTCCTGAACTTCACTTCTGCCTGATATAAATGTCCAACCGCCTGGCTAAAAAAAGAAACCTTAACCGGGAATGAAGGAGATAATTCGGCAGTCATAGTTTGAATGTTTTCAAGAGTATTTCGTAACGAGTTAAAATCTTCAGTTTTTAGTTTCACCAACACTATTGATGCATAATTATCGTTACGGATTACCAACGGAGCAATAGGTTCATTTACTGGTCGGAAATGGAAATTTTTCACAACACCAATAATTTCGTAATCCGGTCCTTTGTATCGTGGCAAAATTACTCCGATGGGATCAGATATTCCATATTCCCGAAGCAATTGTTCATTTACAACCACCTTGTGTTTATCAGTTTCAAGGTCATCTGTATAAAACCGACCTTTAAGCAATTTTAATCCCATAATATCGAAGAAACCTGCATCAGCACTGAAAGTCCTAAAATCTACTTGCTTTTTATCGCCGTTTAATTGAAGCTCCATGCCCCAGCCCGAATTGGTTTTCCCGGGATAATATTGCGTAAAAGTTACCTCTTCGACATTCGCTTGTTCAAGTAGCGATTCCATTAATACGTCTTTTTTATTAGATAACTGATTGGTTATCTCAACGCCAATAATATTTTCCTGATTAATACCTAGGTTATTGCTTGCGAAATCGACTTGTTTTTGCACCAAAATGGTAAAAATAATTAAAACTATAGCCACAACAAACTGTACTGATACCAGTACTCCTTTTCCAAATGATTTTGTATTCTTAAAAACAATTTTCTTTTTGAGGTTAATTAAGGTTTCAGAAGAAGCAATACGAAACGAAGGTATTATGCTGCATAAAAAACTCAGAATAATAATACAAATTAATGAGGCAGTTAGAAATTTGATGGAATATATTAATTGTGGATTAAATGTTATAGCTGTTTCATTAGCAATAACAGGGATAACCAAATTAACAACCAAATAAGCAAAAAACAATGAAAGAGTAAATAATAAAAGGGTTTCGAGAAGCATGTTTATCACTAGCTCAAAACGTTTTGCCCCGACAATTTTTAAAATGCCAGTTTGTTTTATTTTGCCTCTCCATTGAGCTACCGAAATATTAATAAAATTAACAAGCGCCACAACTAATACTAGTGAAGCTACAATGGCAAGGTAAATTACCTGCGATTTACTTCTGCGCTTAATAAAACTGCAAACATTTTTGCTGTTTGAAAAATATATTTCGTCGAGCGGAAGTAAACTTAGTTGCTCTAGCCTCTCCTTGTCTTCATCAGGGAACAACTTAATAATCTGGTTTTGCACAATAGATGAATTTACTTTTCTATCCAGAAAAACAAAAGTCTGGTAGTTGTTCCATCCCCAGTTTATAAAATCACCTTTGTTTGACTGCACCCGTTTTATGGTTTCAATATTGCTGATTGAATTAAAAGAAAATATGGTATTAGTAGGTTGCTCCTTTAGGACTGCGGTTACAGTAAGCAAATGCTTATTATCTAATTTAATTGTTCTTCCAGCAGCAGGTTCATCTCCAAACAAACGTGTTGCGAGTTTTCTTGAAAGTACAACCGACATTGGATTTTCGAGTGCTGTTTCAAGATTGCCTTCTTCAGCTGTGTAATCAAAGAGTTCAAAAAAATCTTTATCTGAAAATACCAAATCAGATTCCACCGGATCATTTTTGTCAACCTGATAAATGGGAGGATTCCATTTATCTGTCATCCTGATGGATTTTTTTACTCCTGCAATATTGGCGTCAATTGAAGGCTTCAAAACTGCTGGAGTATAAAACCAGTTGTTTCCAGATTGAATCAGGTAAATATTTTCTTGGTTCTTGTGAAATTTATCAGTTGAAAACTCACTAACAGAATATGCTAATAAAATCAATACCAAAGCAAGGCTTACGGAAAGTCCCAACAGGTTAATAAGTGATGTAACCGGCTTTCTCAAAAGATTTCGAAATATTAATTTAACTGAATTTTTCATTTCCTCAACCTTACTAATTTTTATTTATTCAAACCTCCATACCAATACGCTTCACTATCGGGACCCCTGCCCGTTGGCGGACAGGAAATCTCTACTCACTATTCGTATCTTAGAACTTCGACTGGGTTCCTCGTAGCCGCTTTCCAACTTTGCCAGGTAACTATCTGAACTTTGATTTACCTGATTTTTTAATGGACTTTGATTTTTGGTTTTTTTCATAATCAAAGTTTTCATATTCCTCATTTTAATCATAGTTCAAGACTTATTCATACCTCAACGCCTCCACTGGATTCCTTGTTGCTGCTTTCCAACTTTGCCAACTTACTGCTAACAATGCAATTAGTAATGTAGCAAAACCCGCCACTACAAAAATCCACCAGTTTAAGGTTGTTTTATATACAAATGCTTCGAGCCATTTATTCATTACCCACCACGACAAAGGCGTTGTGATTACAGATGCTACAACCACCCATTTTACAAATGAGGAATTGAGCATTCCAATAATTTCGTGTGCTTTTGCACCATTTACTTTTCGGATACCAATTTCTTTTATTCGGCTTGAAATGGATTGTAATACCAACGCCAACAAACCAAGGCTTGAAAGAAAAATGGCAATAGCAGCCAAAATCAAAGCCAGATGCCCCGTTTTACTTTCCGATTGGTACCAGAAATCAAACTCGTCATTCAAAAAATTATAATGAATTTCGCGCTCAGGAGAAAATTGCGCCCATAGGTTTTTTATACTTTTAATCGATTCAGCCGTACTTCCTGGATTAATTCTTATTAAAGTACGATCGGCCGAATTTGGTCCTTGCAGAAAAAATCCCTGAGGAAGTATTTCCTGATGTAATGAGCGAAAAAATATGTCTTTAACAACACCTACAACCGTGTATGTTTCATTTAGTTTATAGCGTTTCCCAATAGGATTATCCTGCCAACCCAATGTTTTTACTGCCGTTTCGTTTAATACCATCGACCTGTTATCGGCAGGAAAATTTGGATCGAAATAACGGCCTTCGACCAGTTGCATTTTCAGGGTCGATAAATAATCAACATCGGTGTAATAAACCACAATGTGCGCATTAACAGCAGCCGAATCAACCGGATGTCCCCAATGAGTATAGGAATTAATTCCGGGTACTTCCCGGCACAATGAAACATCAGAAATTCCGCTTATTTGTTTTAATTCCGATTTAAATACCTCTTGTTTACTTCCCAGTTTATCGGCATTTTGAATAATCAGTACATTCTCTTTATCAAGCGATTGCCCAACTCTTGAATTGATATAATTCAGCTGTTTAAAAATAACAATCGACCCCACAATAAAAAATATACAAATGGCAAATTGTGATACCTGAAACACGCGTTGAAGAGAATTCCTTTTAATTAAAGTACCTGTTTTATTCTGGATGTAACCAATCATATTTTTAGAGGAAAACAGGATAGCCGGATAGATTCCGTTAATTAAACCAATGAGAATGGTAAAAATTAATGCCCCCCCTATCCAATAAGGATTTGTAAAAAATGCCAAATCAAGGTCACGATTAACAAACGTTTTAAAGGTTGGACTTATAATTTGCAAAATAACAGCTGCAAAAATTAAAGCCAGAGTTGTTAATATCAGTGATTCTAAAATATAAATTCTGAAAAAATAGAACTTCCCTGCCCCCGAAATTTTATTGATTCCAAATATTTTATTTCGCGAAGACCCTTCGGATACAGTGAGGTTTACAAAATTAAATGAAGAAATGAGCAGGATAAGAAATGCCAACGCCGGGAAAATATACAAACTCGATTTATTTCCTTTTGCCGTTTCGTACCGGTTATAATTGACCGTACTATTTAAATGAATATCAGAAATTGGTTGAAGTTTGTATGTCGTCCTGGCGTAATCGTAATATTCCTGGCCATAGAACGAAGCCATAAATTCCGGGAACTTCTGCTCAATTAATTTTTCACTTTCGGGGCTGTTTAACCGAAGGTAAGTCATTAAGGTATGGTTGGTAGCATTGGGCTGGTAATAAACACCTAACGATTTTAAAGTCAGGATAAAATTCCCTTTTAGATGCGAATTCGAAGGGAAATCATCAAATATTCCGCTAACCGTAAATAATTTATTATCGTTTGAAAATCCATAACCTTCAAATTCAATAGTTTGACCAACCGCATCATTTTCACCAAATAATTTAGTCGCCATCGTTTTACTAATAACCACTGAGCCTGAATTATTTAAGGCCGTATTTTTATCACCCTCAAGCAACTCCATTCCAAACGTATTAAAAAAGGATGTATCGGCAGCCAATATAGTTTCCTCATTATAAACCTTATTATTTACAAGAGCCACCTGATCGAAAATGGGCCATATTCGTGTACCCGATTCAATTTCAGGAAAAGTTTCTACCATTGCCGCCAACATAGGAACAGCAGTATAAGCACCAAATTTGGGATCCTCCTGCCAATTTCGGATTACCCTGAATATTTTTTCAGAATCGGTAAAATGTTTATCGTAACCCGATTCGTGCTTTACATAAGTCCAGATTAACATGGCAGGGACTAAAGCCAGTGTAATTCCTAGAACTTTGATAACACTGCTAAACCTCTTAAGACTTAAACCTCTTAATACTAGCTTAATATGGTACCAATTCATTTTTGTGTATTTTAATTATTCGTACAGTAATGCCTCCACCCCAATACGTTTCACTTTCTGAATCCATGCCCGTTGGCAGACAGGAAATCTCTACTCACTATTCGTATCGAAGGGCTTCGACCGGATTCCGGGTTGCTGCTTTCCAACTCTGAAAACTTACAGTTAATAAAGCAATTCCTAATGCCACAATTCCTGCCAGGGCAAAAATCCACCAGCTTAAATTAGTTTTATAGGCAAAGTTTTCGAGCCATTTATTCATGGCATAATAAGCTATTGGAGTAGCTATTACAAAAGCAATTACAACCCATTTTATAAAGTCGCGATTAAGCAGGGAAATAACTTCAAAAATTTTGGCACCATTTATTTTACGAACTCCAATTTCTTTTTTTCGCTGAACTGCTGAATAAGAGATTAAACCAAATAAACCCAGGCAAGCAATAAATACTGCCAGAATAGAAAATACTCTTATTAATACACTAAACTCAACTTCAGCTTTATATAAGTCATCAAAATTTTCATCCAGAAAATGATATTCGAATGGAACTTCAGGCAAAAACTCTTTCCAGGTATTTTCAATCGTGGCAATGGTATTTGGTATATCTGTCTCCGATATTTTAATGTTTACACAAACATTCCATGGCATATTGCTGAGCATCGATGGTTCAATCTCGTGGTGTAAAGAATTTATATAAAAATCTTTAACCACACCAATTATGGTAACATCATTTTCCAATAGAGTAACCTTTGAGCCTATCGGTTCTTCAAGTTCCATTACCTTTACAAATGATTCGTTAACCAAAACAGAGTTGTACTGGTCATTTTTATTGCTCCGCGAAAAATTTCGGCCTTTAATAAGTTCTATACCAAACGTTTCAATAAAATCGGGGTCGACAGTTGTTGCTTTATACTTTCGATATTCGCCGTTAACTTTATGTTTTGAGCCAATATTCAGGTGGCCTGCAAATGTTCCGTTTGACCGTGCAACATTTTGGATCGACGGATTTTTTAACAATGTTTCCCTAAAAGATTGATATGTATCGTTAAGGTTCGCGCTTCCCGAAAGATAAACAATGTGCTCTTTATCAAATCCAAGTTCTTTGTTTTTAATATAATTAACCTGTTTTGAAATGGTAATAACAGAAATTAAAAGAAAAATAGACACCACAAATTGTGAGGTAATTAATACATGTTTTAAGGTATTTCCTTTTTTCCCTTTGTTAAACTCATTTTTCAGACTTTGAACAGGAGCTACATTTGTAAGGAACCATGCCGGATAAATACCTGAAATAAAACCGATAAAAAAGAGGCCTCCTATAAATAACAACAAAGCCCTGAAAATTTTGCCCTTTTCAACAATTACACTAAAACCGGTAAAATCGTATAAATACGGATGTGCCAGATACATAATTATTACAGCAATAACTGCTGAAATAGATGTTACCACAATCGATTCGGCAATAAATTCGCGAAATAAAGAACCCTTTCCAGCGCCAATTACCTTTCGAATTCCAATTTCTTTAACCCGGGTAGTTGAGATAGCAACCGATAAATTAATGTAATTTATAATGGCAATAATTAAGATTATTATGCCTATCAAAAAAATTAAATATACCGATGAGCGTTTAGCACCGCTTTTAAAATGTACATCTTTTAACGGCACAAGCGTTAATTTATAATCCTGTGCCCTAGGGCTATCTTTTGGCGCTTTCCACCTTTCAACAACAAAATCAGTCCAAAACTTTGGCGATTCTGAATTTATACGGTTGGCAACTTCCGGATTATCTATTTTAACAAAGGTTCCAAATCCCCAGTTACTCCAATCTTCGTTTATGTTCCCATTCCTTATATGATGGTATGGAATGGTTGATATTGAAATTAAACCGTTATACTGAATAGATGAATTATTTGGATTATCGGCAATTACTCCCTGAATAGTAAAACAATATGTAGCACTTGGGTAATCACTTAAATATTCAATTTGTTTTCCGGTTGGGTTTTCGTTTCCAAATATTTTTTGCGATAAACTCTCCGATAAAATGATTGAATTTGGTGTATTTAGTGCCTGTTTTGAATCGCCATACAATAATTCAAAATCGAAAAAACTGAAAAAGCTGCTATCAACAAATAATAAATCAGAAGTTTTAAATGTTACATTTTCATTTTTTAAATAACCTTTTGCACCTCCTCCATACCATTCGTCAAGTCGCACTACATTTTCGATACCTGCTACATTATCCTTCAAAAAAAGGGCAGCGGCAGGGGGTATCGATTTATTATCGCCAAGATGAATATTATAGATATTAGGATGCTGGCTGTGAAAGCTATCAAAACTAAACTGATGATTTACATACCGGACAATTAACATAAATACCGCAATGCCTACAGCAAAACCTAAAACATTTATTGATGCATGTAATTTATTCCTGAAAATATTTCTAAACGCTAATCTAAAATTTAGTTTTTTCATGGTTTTTTAGTTTCTAAAAGATATTTTAAAACTCTTTTTTTTTATTTCCATTTTTCTTTCAAATCATAATAAATTGCTGCTATTCATACCTCAGCGCCTTTATTGGATTTTGTGTTGCAGCCTTCCAACTTTGCCAGCCAACAGCCATTAAGGCAACAATAATGGCTATTACTCCACTAATCAGAAAGTAGCCGGCATGCAAATGAATTTTATCCATAAACCCATTTAGCCATTGTTGCATTACAAAATAACCGCCTACAAAAGCAATAGCCATTGAAATAACAATTAATACAAGTGTTTCGCGAAGCAAACCAAACATCACTCCGGTTTCCGAACTTCCCATTACTTTTCGGATGCCTATTTCTTTTGTGCGGCGGGCCACGTTCAGAATAGAAAGTGCCATTAAACCAATAAAACTAATTAGGATAGCTAATATAGAGCCACTTGACACAAGCTTCATTACCCTTTCTTCTTCACCAAATTTATTTTGATAAGTATCGGAAAGCTGAAAATGACGGAAAATATAGTCCGGATCGTATTGATTAAAAATGGCTGCAACTTGTTTTTGGCGTTCGGAAGTAAACTCGCCTGCCATTCTTAAATAATATACATTTACGCCACCACCTGTATTGTTAATCGCTAATGGCGAAACAACTTCGCCGGGATGGCCATTGTAGTAAAAGTTTTTAGTTACACCAATTACTTCCAATGGATCTTCATGCATTTGAACCAATTGCCCAATTGGATTAGTTAAACCAAGCATTTTTACAGCAGCTTCGTTTAATACAATGGCTTTTTTATCTTTTTCGTTTTCGCTGAAATACCGGCCTTCAACCAATTCGAGTTGCATGGTTTTACAAAAACCAGGTTTTACACGGTATTGATTAACTGATTGCATGGCTGCCGGATTGCCATATTTACGAATTCCTTGCCCACTGCATCCTTGCCCCATAAAATGATCTGAACTTCCCACACTTTCAATAAAAGGCAATTGTGCTAATTCATTTTGAATGCTCCGGCTGTTGACCGAGGCTTTTCGGTTAAATCCGTCAATACCAATTACATTCTCCATTTTAAATCCGAGCGGAATATTTTTCAGGTAATTAATTTGAGAATAAACAACAACCAACGAACTAATCAGGAAAACAGTAACCGAAAACTGCACTAAAACTGAAGCTGCCGATAATTTACTTTTACGGTTTATTTTATCACTTTTCCCTTTTAGCCCATTTACAAGATTAATTCGCGAAAGGAAGAAACTTGGATATGCACCCGAAATAAATATTAGAAAAATCAGGAATCCAACAATTAAAAGTATTCCTGATGGCGAAAGAAGATCGGAAACCTCGATGGGGCGCTGCATTAACTGAGCAAAAAAAGGTTGTGCAACAATGGTAATAACAATTGCTAAAATAAAAGCAAACAAACCAATTATCCCGGTTTCGGTATAAAATAAACGGCTTAAAACACCTCTATTAGCTCCCAGCGACTTTCGGGCTGCAATTTCAGCAATTCGCTTTTCGCCGTGCAATACATACAAATTAATGTAATTAACCAGGGCAATTAGTAAAATAAAAAAGGCTATTCCAGCTACAATAAAAATACTTGTAAGGTTTGCTTTTGCCGATAAGTCAAAATCAGCCTTACTGTACAAATGAATATCAGAAAGTAATTCAGTCCCTGATTTAACCGAAAGGTTAAATTGATCGCCCCAGGGTTTCATTATAACATCATTCGCACTGGCTATTTTTCGTCCTGCCTCAGCTATATCGGCATTTTTATTGATAAGGAAATAGGTAAATAACTCCAGCCCTCCAAACCTTTCGGGCCGGATGGTTTGCATCGATGCCAACAAATTAAAATTAAAATGTGTTGTTTTAGGTAAGTCGGCAAGTACTCCTGAAACCATAAATGGTTCTTCCGAAATGGTTACCATTTCACCAACACAATCGGTTTTATTAAATATTTTTTGAGCAGTTGATGCTGAAAGTACTACTTTTTTATCTCCTTCAAGTGCCGAGGTTTTGTCGCCATATAATAGGTCTAATCCAAAAACATCAAAAAAACCGGGATCGGAATACAATAAATCTAATGATAAAAATTGCTGATTTTCTGATTTTAGAGTAACAGTCCACCCTCGGTATATTTGTGCTGAGGATTGTATTTCAGGCACTTTATCAGGAATTTCGGTAAATGCATCGCGCAAACAAATAGCATAATTGGCTGAATAATTGTTTTCGGTAACCTGGCTGTATAAGCGCATGACACGGTCTTTTGTCTGAAAATGTTTATCGAAACTCAATTCATGCCTCAGGTAAACCGACAACAATAAAAAAGCGCTTAAACCGATAGCTAATCCGGGCAAATTAACAAACACCAGTAATGGATTCCGTTTTAACATCCGAAAAACAAAACGAAGGTTTTTCATTTTATTTGTTTAATTAGGTTTATCTTTTATTTATGATAATAATATTCAAATATTATTCATACCTTAAAGCCTGCACAGGGTTTTTAGTGGCCGTTTTCCAACTTATCCAACTAACGGTTAATAAAGTAACAATCATTGCAGCTAATCCGGCGATTGCAAAAATCCACCAGCTCAAAGTAGTTTGATAAGCAAAATTCCCTATCCAGTTGTGCATTAAAAACCATCCAATGGGTACAGCTATTACAAAGGCAATTCCAATCCATTTTATAAAATTGCTGTTAAGCGATAGAAGAATTTCTCCAATTCGGGCGCCATTTACTTTTCTCACTCCAATTTCTTTTGTACGTTGTTCTGCAACAAAAGATGCTAAGGCTAATAGTCCTAAACTAGCTATCAAAATTGCCAGCGCAGAGAATATTGTAACAATTTTCCGGGTTCGTACTTCAGCCTTGTACAGGCGTCCAAAATCGGCATCAAAAAAAACATAGTCTAAACTTTGCCCGTTGGCAAATTTATCCCAGGCCTGTTCAATTATCTTTAACTTTTGCTGAATATCACCTCCTGAAATTCTTACGGTTAAATTTTCACCACTTCCATTAAAAATTACCAAAGAACTCATTTCCTGATGTAACGATTCACAATGAAAATCTTTCACAACACCGATAATGGTATAAGCTGCCTCATCCGTTTTTGCCCCTTGATATAATTTTTTACCAATCGGATCTTCAATATTTAATCGTTTTACAGCCAATTCATTCAGTACAACCGATCTGGCATTTCCCTGACTACCCTCTTCAAAAAAACGGCCTTCTTTTAATTCTACCTGGTAAGTTTTTGCAAAATCACAATCAGTTCTTATGTTATTCATGCCTCTGGAATCGTTTACTGAATGATGAAAATAGGTACTGCTTGTATAGATTCTTCCCGGAACAGACGAAGTATTTGTAACTTGCAGAATACCTGATTGAGCAATTAATTCATTTTTGAATGACGACATCCGGGTTCCAAGGAAGTTGGCTTTATTGATAACAACAAGATTTTCTTTGTTAAAACCAAGTTCCTTATTCTGAAGAAAACTCAATTGTTTGCTTATAAAAAAGGTTCCTGAAAACAATACAATTGATACAATTAATTGAAAAATAACCAACCCACTGCGCAATTTTCCGTGCGAACCTTCAGATCGATGAACTCCTTTAATGACTTTTACAGGATTAAAAGATGCCAAAAAGAAAGCTGGGTAACTTCCTGCAATTATTCCTATCACAATTCCTAAAACGGCCATTAATGGAAGGATTTTGAAATTATCGAAGTAATTAAAAACCAATTGTTTTTCAATTAGATTATTAAATCCAGGAAGCAAAAGTTTTATAAGAACCAAAGCAAGTACCAATGCAAATAGCGTGACCAAAATCGATTCAGATAAAAATTGCACAACCAGGTATTTTCGATTTGAACCCAACGTTTTTTTAATTCCAACCTCTTTTGCTCTTTTGGCAGAGCGGGCGGTTGACATATTCATATAATTTATGCAGGCAATTACGAGAATAAAAATGGCGATTATAGAAAAAATAATCATGTAACTGCGATTACCCAATGGTTCAGTCCCAGCTGATACATCTCTATCAAAATGAATTTCTCGTAAAGGTTGGGCATACCACTGGTATTTTATTCCCTGAGCCAAAGCATCTTCAAACGAAACTCCCATGTATTGTTTAATTGCCGGACCAACATATTTTTTTACTAATCCTTCAAGTTTCGCATCAACATCCTGCTTCGTATATCCCTCTTTCATAAGGAAATAGGTATAAACCATGTTGTTTATCCATTCCATATTTTTATCAAGAGGATGTCCTTTTAATGAAGCCAGAAAATCAGGTTTAATATGCGAGTTTTCAGGATAGTCTTTAATAACTCCGGTAACTACATAATCGCGGTCGTTTTCCCAGGTAAGATACTGTCCTACAGGATTGGTATCCCCAAAATAGCGTTTAGCGGTTGTTTCTGTTAAAACCACAGTATTGGGTTGAACCAAAGCATTTTCGGGAGTACCGTAAATAAATGAAGCAGAAAAGACTTTAAAAAAATTGGCATCTGCAAAAAACCACCTCGTTTCATTAAATACATCCTCATTATGTCGGATTACCGGTTGTGAAAAATTTGTGATCCTGACGGCCTCTTCAACGCCAGGTATTTCACTTTGCATGGCATTTGCCAGAGGCAGATTAGTAACAGGTTGATTTATATTGTCATCGCTTAAAACGGCATATAAATTTACCCTATAAATTCGCCCTGCCCTTTCATGAAATTTATCATAGCTCAATTCTGACTGAACATACAACATTATTAAGATACATGCTGTAATTCCAATTGCCAACCCAACAATATTAATCATTGAGTAAAACTTATTTCTCATCAGGTTTCGATGAGCGGTTTTTAAGTAGTTTTTAAACATGATTCTAACTTTTGTAGGTTGTTTTGTTAAATAGTTTGGCTATAATAACGTTTTAAATATCATTGTTTTACAGCAATACCTCACCCATTTGTTTTTTAACTTCTTCGGTAATTATCTGACCATCGAATAGGTTGATTACGCGGTGGGCAAATTCAGAATCATGCATCGAGTGAGTTACCATTACAATGGTTGTTCCTTCACGATTTAATTCGGTAAGCAAATTCATAACTTCAAGGCCGTTTTTTGAGTCAAGGTTACCCGTTGGCTCATCCGCAAGGATTAATTTTGGATTTGCTACCACTGCGCGTGCAATAGCTACCCGTTGTTGCTGTCCACCTGATAATTGTTGCGGGAAGTGTTTTTTACGGTGGCTGATTTTCATACGTTCCAACACTTTTTCAACCATTTCTTTACGTTCGCGTACTTTAAGTTTTAAATAGATTAGCGGTAGCTCAACATTTTCATAAACGTTCAACTCATCAATCAAATTAAAACTTTGGAATACAAAACCAATGTTTCCTTTTCTCAATAAGGTACGGTTACGCTCCTTAAAGCTCCCAACTTCCTGTTCGTCAAAATAATATTCCCCGGTCGAAGGATTATCTAACAATCCAATGATGTTCAGGAGAGTTGATTTTCCACAACCCGATGGCCCCATAATGGCTACAAATTCACCTTTTTTAATGTGAAGGTCAACATTGTTCAGAGCTGTTGTTTCTACCTCTTCGGTACGAAATACTTTTGTTAATTCTTTAGTTTTTATCATTGTCGTTTTATTTGCTAAGAGCATAGGGTAAAGGGCATAGAGTCCCCAACCCATATGTCATTAATTGTTTTTTATAAGTGATTTTCTAAAATTTGTAATTATCCTATTCAAAATATCTAATTCTTCCAAAATTTTATTTAGTTGTTCCTTGTTAATGTATTTTCGTCGATTGATGACAAATAAAATATTTGCACATTCAAAAATTGATCTTCGGGCAATATTTAAAAAATTGGCAAAATCTTTTGAAGAAAAGGAGCCTGAACCTTCTGCAATATTGTTTGAAATACTTAAAGAAGCACCCTTTAATTGTTCTGCTACTCTAAAACTTTTAGCCTCCACCAAAGTATCAGCGAAATCAAAAAGTTGATCATTCAAATCAATTGATTCTTTCCAAATTTCTAAATCCATAAATCTAAAATGAGCCATAACGTATGCTTTTTAGTTTATATTTTTTTCAATTTAAAACACTCATTCAATCAACTTTGCAATACTCTTTGCCCTTTGCCCTCTGCTATTTAAACACAATCCTATCATTATCACCAAACAGGTCGTAACCCGAAGTAATAACTTTATCGCCTGGTTTTAAACCTTCCAACACTTCGTAATACAACGGATTTTGTTTCCCAATACGAATCTGTTGTTTGGTGGCCATATTCTCCGATTCATCCAGAATATACACCCACTGCCCACCGGTACTTTGGAAAAAACTTCCTTTTGGCAAAAGAATCGCTTTTTCGGCTTGTCCCAATTCCAGCTTAATATGGTAAGTTTGGCCGGTCCGAATATTGTCGGGTTTAGTGCCTTCAAAAATCATATCGATTTCAAATTGGCCTTCGCGTACTTCGGGATATACTTTTTTTACCGAAAGGTTAAAGTTTGTATTATTACGCTCAAGCGAAGCCAGTAAACTTCGTCTCACACGGTCGATATAGTGTTCATCAATTTTGGCATTTATTTTATAATCATCAAGAATGTGTACCAATCCAAGGCGCTGCCCGCGCGAAATAGACTGCCCCAATTCGGCATCTAATAAACCCAGCAAACCATCAACCGGTGACTTCACATTTAAGTTATCGAGGCGCTGTTTGGCCATTTGAAAACTTAACCTATTATTCTCAAGGCTTTCGTCCATGCTCATCTTTTGGTTTGTCCTAAAAATCGAATCCTGAATCATTTTTTGATAGGTTAAATCACGCTCCCGCAATGCCAGTTCATAATCTTCTTTTACTTGCAGGTATTCTTCATTAGCTATTAATCCTTCGTTAAAAAGAGTTTCGTATTGTAAAAATTTTCGTTTTGCCTGAACAACCATAAGGTCAGTATTTAATTGTTGCCTTTTGTTCTGAATTTGTAGTTGTTCAATTTGAATCTGGGTATTCCTTAACTCATTTGAATGGTACGCCAATTGAGACTCACTGTTCATTATTGAAGTTTGCAGGTCATGGTTCCGTAGCCGTAATATAACATCACCCTTTTTAACCATTTCTCCTTCTTCAATCAGAATTTCTTCCACTTTCCCACCCTCTTCCACATCGAGGTATATGGTTGAAATTGGCTCAACCTGCCCAATAATGGTAATATAATCGTTAAATAAACCATCTTCGACAGTACTGATTGTTAATTTTTCTTTTTCAGCCCTGAATACTGAACCTTGTTGATTAAAAACCATTTGATAAATCAGAAAAAGTATCACCACAGCGCCTAAAAACCAGAAAACGTGTTTTAACCGTATTCCTTTTTTCTTTTCAATTTGTTTATCCATCGACATATTACTCGTTTTTAAGATTATTATTTTCCCAGAATCGTTGCCCTTTATAAAAATCCAACATCCGATTATTTGTTTCCCATTGAAGCCGCGACATAAGAGCCTGAACCTGTGTGTTTCCCAGCCTGTTTTTAATCGTAAAAAAATCAACCACACTGATTAGCCCCTGGGTATATTTTTTATCGGCGGCTTTAAAGGCCAGTTGGTCGGCATCAAGCTGTTTTTGCGACTGGATATATTCAGCCTCCGAAGCTTCCAGTTCATTTACATTGTTGGCAATATCGAAATACAATTGTTGTTCATTTAGTTTTAGCCTTGTTTGTGCTTCTTCAACAGCCAATTTTGCTTTTAACACATCGGACCGTATTTGCCCTCTGCTAAAAATGGGGATGTTTAAGGAAGCACCAACATACTGGCTTCTGTTGTTTTTTATTTGACTGTTAAACGATATTGTTTTCCCATTATCATCGGCATATGTTTCGTAATATCCGGTATTGTAACCGGCACTTACATACACCGAAGGGTAATAATACGATTTTGCCAATGCCAGGTTGTTTTTGTATGCTTCGTAATCTGATACAGAAGAAAGAATTTGTGGCGACCATTTTGAAAACTGGCCGTATAATTCAGAAGCTTTTATTTTAACCTTTATGGGAGAGATATGCGGCAAATTATTTTCTTCAAGATTTAATTCTTCCAAAACCGGAAAATTCATTTTTTGCTTTAGGGTTAACCTGGCATCCTTCAATTTATTATCAGTTTGAATTTTAAACAACCTTTCTTTTTCAAGGTTGGCTGCCATTTCCAAAAGATCGGCTTTGGCTTTTAAACCCGACTCAACCATCATTTCAGTTTGCCTCAGGCTCAATTTCGAAGCTTCAATTTGTTCGTCTGCTATTTTTGATAAACCTTCATAATAAATCACATAAAAATAATCAGTCATTACCAAAAAGGCCAGGTCGTCTTTGTTTTTTTGCGTATCCAATTCGGCCGACTTGAGCCTGTGTTTTTGGTATTTAATTTGATTTTGGTTTAGGAATCCTTTAAAAACATCAATATTGGCGCCAATCGAATAAGTATTGTTAAAAAAACTATTGGTCACAATATCGTTGGTATTTGGATCGACCGAACGGCCATAATTCATGCCTGCACCCGATTCTGCTGAAATTCGGGGAAGTAAGTTTCTTTTTGACTGGCGGGCATTTTCAACAGCTATTTTTTCAGCTACTTCATATCGTTTAACTTCCAGATTATTGGCCAGTGCATAACTTATACAATCAGTTAATTTCCATTTCTCCTGTGCATTGCTTTGGTTATCTACCAAAAAAAATACTATAAAAAGTATAAGTATTTTAGATTTCATCGTTTGAATTTTGTTTAACTTTTTAATTGTAAGACGCTTTATTTTTTAATAGGTAACAGCCATAAAAATGCCAAATACACAAATCGCTAATATACTGCTACTTACATTTTGATTTAATAAATCTGTGTTAAAATTATTTACGACTAATTGTAAAAAATATTGACACTCTATAGGATTCAAACATAAATGCCCTTAATTTTGATAGGTATATAAAGCATCTTTAAAAATGGTATTACTCTTGTAGATGCTTGAAAAATGCATTTTCATAGAACAATACAACTATGAAACGAACATGAAATTTAATTTGCGATATTTCACAAACAAGCATGATTAGATTTCATCGAGAGTTCCATACGTTACAACTGAAAATAATAATTATAAACGGATGAAAGGAAATATTTTAATTGTTGATGATAATAAAAGTATTTTAAGTGCTCTTGAAATCGTTTTATCATTTGAATTTGATGTTGTAAAAACCCTTTCAAACCCGAATTTGATTCTCTCCGAGATTAAATCGGTTAATTACAATATTGTATTACTCGACATGAATTTTAAGGCTGGTGTTAATACCGGGAACGAAGGTATTTATTGGCTTAACCGTATTAAAGAATTAAATCCCGAAATTTCTGTAGTATTAATCACAGCCTATGGCGATGTTGAATTGGCAGTAAAAGCTTTAAAAGAAGGAGCAACTGATTTTATACTTAAACCATGGGACAATCAAAAACTGCTGGGCACATTAAAATCGGCTTTACAGCTTAATTTATCAAAAAAAGAAATTAATGTTCTACAGCAAAAAACAAAAGGATTAAAATCGGAAATTAACAGGGAACAAAAATATATTATTGGTTCATCGCCACAATTAATGAAAGTATTAAGCATTGTTAGGAAAGTTGCAAAAACCGATGCCACCATATTAATTACCGGCGAAAACGGAACAGGGAAAGAATTGATTGCCAGAGAAATACACCGATTTTCGAAACGTAAGGATGAGATTATGATCACTGTAGATATGGGAGCTGTAAGCGAATCGTTATTTGAGAGCGAATTGTTTGGCCATGTAAAAGGATCATTTACCGATGCTCACGAAAGCAGGTCCGGCAAATTTGAAACAGCAAACAATGGCAGCTTGTTTTTAGACGAAATAGGAAACCTGTCAGTACATCTTCAGGCTAAGTTACTTGCGGCCATTCAAAATAGAAAAATAAGCAGGATCGGTTCAAATATCCCTGTTACCATCGATATCAGGCTTATATGTGCCACCAATAAAAATCTGGAAACAATGGTTGAAGAAGGTTTATTCCGTGAAGACCTGCTTTATCGGATAAACACCATCCAAATAGAAATACCTCCTTTACGTGAAAGGGGTGACGATATTTTGATCCTGGCTGATTTTTTCCTTAAAAAATACACCTACAAATATGACAAACAGAATATAAAAATTAACCAGCAGGCGCAAGAAAAATTACTTAAATACAAATGGCCGGGAAATATCAGGGAATTACAGCATACAATTGAAAAAGCAGTTATTTTAAGCGACAATACCGTTTTAAAACCCGAAGACTTTTTCTTAAAACCTATTGTTTCGGGAAGGTTCGACGACAATGAAGCAACACTCGAAGATATGGAGAAAACAATGATAGTTTCAGCCATTGAAAAAAATGCCAATAACATGAGTGCCGCTGCCGAACAACTGGGAATAACCAGGCAAACACTTTATAATAAAGTGAAAAAATTCCGATTATGATTAGCAAAACGTATCACTTCAAACTAGTTTGCCGTATTCTGTTCCTAACAGCAGTGTCAATTTTAATTGGTTGGTCAGTATTTCAATCTAAATCGCTATTTTTTATTGTCCTGTTTACCTTAACCCTTGTTATTCAGGTTTTTGAATTAATCTATTTTGTAAATAAAACAAACCGAAAAATAGCGTATTTTTTTGATGCCATCAAAAATGAAGATTCAACATTATTTTTTCCTGTAGATAGCAAAAACAGAATAATCCGGGATTTGTACTCGCATTTAAATAAATTTAACAGTCAATTACAACAAACAAAAATTGAAAATCAGCAACAGGAGCAATATTTCCGAACATTGTTGGAACATTCGGCCACCGGAATATTAACGGTTAATGAAAAAGGATTTATCATGCACGCCAATTCGGCCATCAAAAAAATAATCGGGGCCGATGTCCTAACCCATGTTAACCAATTGGAAAGGATTGACAAAAAATTCTGTAACCTTGTAAAATCAATAAAACCAAGGGAAGAAAAAGTGGTGCCTGTATCAACTGTAAATGGAGAAATTCAGATTTCGGTAAAAGCAACAACTTTTAAAATTAATGAGGAAGTCTTAAAACTTCTGTCGGTTCAGGATATTAAGAATGAACTGGATAAAAAAGAATTGGATTCGTGGTTAAAATTAATAAGAGTTTTAATGCACGAAATAATGAACTCAATTACTCCTGTTACTTCATTATCAGAAAGTTTAAGCAGTTTTTTTATTGTCGACAAAAAACCAATTTTACCCGAAAAAGTAGATGAAAAAATTATTGAAAGGACCATCAAAGGCCTTAATGTAATTAAAGACCAGGGAAGAAGTTTAATCTCATTCGTCGATTCATACCGGAAACTGGCACGTTTACCATTGCCCGATAAAAAAGTACTTTCGGTTTTAAATTTAGTTGAAAAAATAATGATTCTTTCGGCGGCACTCCCCAATGCCGACAAAACTGAAATAAATTATAAAATTATTCCTCCCGGCCTTACAATTAATGCCGACGAAAATCAAATAACCCAGGTGCTCATCAATCTTGTAAAAAATGCTTTTGAAGCAAATATAAACAATGAACACCCCAAAATTAAAATAATTGGAAGTATCAATTCACATTCAAAACCCGAGATTGTTATTGCTGATAACGGCCCGGGAATTCCCGAAGAAGTGTTGTCTGAAATATTTGTCCCGTTTTTCACCTCAAAAGAAAAAGGAAGTGGTATTGGATTAAGTATTTCGCGTCAAATTATGCTGGCTCATAACGGTACCATTTCAGTAGTTACAAAACCCAACGAGGGGTGTGTTTTCAGGCTTCAGTTTTAAGACAATTTGGAACTGATCAGCTTAATAAATTCTTCGCGTGTTGCCGTATTTCGAAATGCGCCGGTAAAATCGGACGTGGTAGTAATTGAATGTTGTTTTTGAATTCCCCTCATTTGCATACACAAATGTTGAGCTTCGATAACAACAGCCACACCAAGAGGTTTTAACGTATCCTGAATACAATCTTTAATCTGCGATGTCATTCTTTCCTGTACCTGCAACCTACGCGCAAAAACATCGACTACACGGGCAATTTTACTTAAGCCGGTTATGGTTCCGTTAGGAATATAACCAATATGAGCTTTCCCAAAAAACGGTAATAAATGGTGCTCACACATCGAATAAATTTCAATATCCTTTACAATCACCATTTGCCGGTAATCTTCTTTAAACATAGCCGATTGTAAAATTGCAACCGGATCGGTTTCGTATCCCTGCAGCAAAAACTGTATGGCTTTAGCCACCCGTTCAGGAGTTTTATTAAGGCCTTCGCGGGTTACATCTTCGCCTACCAGCGAAATAATATTCTTGTAATTTGCGGCGATTTTTGCTGTACGGTCAACGTTAAACTCTTCGACCTTATTATACCCATTACCAGTATCTTTTTTAATAGAGCTCATTTTTATTGTTTAAAAAAAACTTACTACAAAGATTAACTTTTTTTCATAAAATCAGTAAGAAGGAATAGAAGCTTTTTAAAAATGTATTATTTGACTAAAATAAAAATGTATGAGGATATTGTTGGTGGCGGCATCTTTAATGGAGGTAAAGCTAATTGCTGAAGAACTAAATTTTGTTAAAGAAAAAAACAATTTCTTAAAAAGTTACCAATTAAATGGCAATAAAATCGATATTCTGATTTCGGGAATAGGGATGACATTTACCACTTTTCACTTAACAAACACATTACAACACTCAACCTACGATTTAGTAATTAATATTGGAATTGCAGGAAGTTTTAGCCGTGACCTTAAAATTGGACAGGTTGTAAATGTTATTTCTGAAGAATTTGCCGACCTCGGAATTGAAGACAGAAACCGGTTTTTGACATTATTTGATTCTGGATTTATCAAACCAGATGAATTCCCATTTGAAAATGGAATAATCAGAAACAACGACCATACTTTTGGTCTTGATTTACCAAAAGTCAGAGGGCTAACCACCAATAAAAGCCACGGCCGGGAATCAAGTATCAATTATTTATTTACAAAATTTAATGCACACACCGAATCGATGGAGGGAGCAGCTGTTTTTTATGTGTGCAAATGGATGGGGATCCCTTTCATACAGCTCCGTTCCATCTCAAATTTTATTGAAGCCCGAGACTCCTCAAAGTGGGATATTCCACTTGCACTTGATGGATTAAAGTTAACTGTTTTAAAGGTTCTGCTAAATATCAACGTTCCGGTTGCCTGATTTTATTATTTTTGCACTCGATTTATTATAAATGCTTTATTTGATTTTAAAAAAAAATCACGTAAGTAATTTGTTTTGAATGGCATATTGATACATGCAAATAATTACACATGTACACTATCGCCTGTCAATCAAAATATTGCACGGTTTTTGATTTGTCTTTTTCTTGAGAACAATTTGGTTGCCTGAATTATTAAACTTAAATAATTTACGGAATACATTTTTGTGAATTAAAAAAATGATAAAAAAATTACCACTTAGGCAATAATAAAATAGATAAATAGTTATATCAGCAGAAAGCCACAAGTTTGTCAGAAAACAGAGTAGTTTTATTGCTTTTTTTTACTAAATCGCTTATTGAGGATGATTGTTATAACTGGAGCCGCAGGATTTATCGGCAGTTTTTTTATTGGCAAACTTAACAGAAGGGGGTTTAAAAACCTTATTCTGGTAGATACTTATAATGACCCATTAAAGGATTGTAATTTAAAAGATAAAAAATATCAACAACTGATCGAAAGGGATGATTTCCCACAGTGGTTGACAAAAAATTACAAGGAGGTTGAAGTAGTTTTTCATTTAGGTGCACGGACCGATACCATTGGGCAGGACCCTGAAATTTACAACGAACTTAACTTATTATATTCGCAAAAATTGTGGCAGATTTGCACACAATTTGATGTACCTTTAATATATGCCTCTTCGGCAGCTACTTACGGAAATGGCAATTTAGGTTTTTCTGACCTTCATGAAGAAATAGGGCAATTCAAACCATTAAATTTATATGCCTGGTCGAAACATGATTTTGATATTTGGGCGTTGAAACAAAAAACAACTCCCACTTTCTGGGCAGGATTAAAGTTTTTTAATGTGTATGGGCCTAACGAATATCATAAAGGCGACATGGCTTCGGTGGTATTACATGCTTACCATAAGATTAAAAACAATGGTGAGATGAAGCTCTTCAGGTCACACAGGTCTGACGTAAAGGATGGAGAACAAAAACGTGATTTTGTGTATGTTGATGATATTTCGGAGGTGATGATGTTTTTCTGGGAAAATCAGAAAAATTCGGGCATTTACAATGTCGGTACAGGAAAAGCCCGAACATACCTTGATTTAACACGTGCTGTTTTTGGAAGCCTGAATAAAAATCCTGAAATACAATTTGTAGATACACCCATCGAAATCAGGAACCGGTACCAATATTTCACCGAAGCCGATATTAAAAAGTTACGTGAAATTGGGTATTCAAAACCATTTCGCGACCTTGAGAATGGTATTGATGATTATGTTTCGAATTACCTCGAAAAGGAAATTTGCTATTAAGGGCTTCTTCTAAAATACTCCTATACAGATTTTTATAAATGTAGGGCAGCCTTTTTGTGAAAAAATACGTATCTTTCTTATTCCGAAATCAAGATTGATGCCCGTTTATGAAAAATTATCTGATTCATTTCGCCTCCCTCGTTGTTTTTTGTAGTGTTTTAGTTGGTGAATATTTTTCCATAAAATGGATGGACTATACATTCAAACCATTGATTATGGTTTGTATTGGCCTCTATTTTGTTTTAAACACAAAAATACCGGATAAAAAAATATTTCGGTATTTAATGGCCGCTTTTGCCTTTTCGTGGCTTGGCGATATATTATTGATGTTCCCACACATCAACGACCTCTTTTTTATTTTTGGATTATTGGCTTTTTTAGGTGCCCAGATTTTTTATATCTCGTTGTTTTTACGAATGATAAAAATGTCGGGGAAAAAATCATTGCTAAAACGGCAACCATTTTGGCTAATAATTTTTATTGCTTACGGACTTACTGTGTATACAATTTTGTTTAATGAATTGGATATTGTATTACAAATTGGTGTTTTTGTATACATGGTTGCTTTGTTAACCATGTCATCAATGACACTTAACCGCCTTGGAAACAGTCATCCTGCTAGTTTTAAACTCGTATTTATTGGGTCGTTGTTTTTTGTAATTAGCGATACATTAATTGCATTTAACCGGTTTTTGGTTGAAATACCGCAGGAAGGTATTATAATTATGGGAACCTATATGATTGCACAATACCTGATAATGCAAGGAGTATTATTTGAGCTAAAAACGAAGGCTTAATATTTATTGTTTTAAAAACTTTCCTTCATAATTTTTTTCTGCGTTAAAAAACGGTCTAAAAAAAGTAAAGTTGAAGTAGCTAATAAAATGCCTGCAATGCTGGTTGGAAGAGCATTCATTTTTTCAAAAGCCGATTGAAATCCCGTGCCAGTTGATTTTTCTTTAATTGAATCAATAAGTCCTCCCGAACCTGCATCAATTCCCGAATTTGATAAAATGACTAACAACACAGCCAGAGCAATAAAAATCCCCACAAAAACCCAAAATTGTAGACCCATAATTTTTTCGTTGGTGGTTCGAACATCAATAGTTTCTTCATAAACTTTGTTCATCACCTTCGATGTAAAATCGGCAGAGGGCGATTCAAGGTCAAGGCCTATAATTAATTGTTCTAATTCTTTATCTTTTTTTATCGTTTTCATAACAAAATGGGTATTTCTTTTTTTAACATTTCTGACATTATAATATGCAATTTTTTTCGGGCCCGGTATAATTTTACCTTGGCATTGCTCACTGATAGTTTTGTCACTTTACTTATTTCATCAATCGATTGGTCTTTATAATAATAAAGCAAAATTAAGGTATAATCTTCAGGAGCAAGTTTTTTTAATGCCTCCTTTAAACAAGCCGCCCGGTTTTCAGCTTCAATTGCCTCAAAATCTGCCTCATCAACATTACCTTCAATTTGTACATCGTCGATGGAGCTGAACTGCATTTTCTTTTTTCTAACAAATGAGATACAATTATTGTAAGTTATTTTATAAAGCCAGGTCGACAATTTTGATTTTCCTTCAAAAGTATTGAGCGCTTTATAAGCTTTGATAAATGTTTCTTGGGCCAATTCTTCAGCATCCTCACGATTACTAACAATTTTCAGAGCAATCGAAAAAACAATGTCTTTATACTTTTCTACTAAAAAAGAATAATAATTTGTTTCTCCTTTTTTAACTTTTTCAATATAATAATTATCGTCTTTGTGCTCCATTTGCTTCTTTGACGCATTAATAATGGATAGGTTACACAAATTAAAAATAAAATTAGTTGTAACCCAACGATAAAAGTTGCGTCATACCGGCAAACGATAAAAATTATAAACTTAAAAATTAATATCATGATTGGAATAACAGTCCCAATAGCCTTTTTCCTGGCAGTATTTGCCATTCTGTATGTCTATTTTACTACACGCTCGCGTGAACGAATTGCCCTTGTTGAAAAGGGTGCCGATGCAGGTATTTTTAAAATGGCCCCTGGCGAATCGCGGTTATCACTTATAAAGTGGGGGGTGTTTTTAATCGCCCTGGCAGTAGGTGTATTAACTGGATATTTATTGTCCTATGTAATCGACGAAGTAGTTGCCTTTTTTACTACCATCCTGTTATTTGGTGGATGTGGATTAATTGTAGCTTATTTTATAGTCTCTAAAATGGGAGATGAAAAATAAACATCTGAGTCAATAAAAAATGCCTGTCCTGAATTATTCGGAACAGGCATTTTTTATTTGGTATAAAAGTCGATGGTCGCCTGAATGGCTTTTTGGCAAACAGGGCAAAAACCATCTTCGCCGTTCGATTTCATTCGGCAGTTTTGTTTAGGGCTAAAAATACCTTTACTTGTATATCCTCCACCCTCAAATACTCCAACCGTTTTATTAAATTTCAATTTTCGTGGAGTTGGAACAGGCACCGAATCGGATACCATTGTTTTCCATTTTTTGTCAAAATCAACCAAGGTTGTTAAGTTTGGTTCCCAGGGTTCAACTTTTAGGTTGTAAAAATCTTCGTAAGCTACCGACGAACTGTAATATTCATCGCCCAATCCAGTAAAACTATGCCCAAATTCATGAACAAATACTTTTTCTGACAATTCATTGCTGGCTGTACAAACACTCACAAAATTATAAAATCCGCCTCCCCCATACCGTTCGCTGTTTACCAAAACAATCAAATGGTCGTATGGGACATTTGCCGCTACATCATAAATTGTTTTCATATCGCTGGTGGTTAAATACCGGTCGACATCGAAGGTATAAAACGATGAATTAAAATGTGTATTTTTAAAAATATCTTCCCCTGGAATATCAGTCCCTGACTCAATTGACGCTGTAAATACTCCATAAATATTAAATTTATCACTGTTCGAACGAAAAGGAGGTTCATTAAACAAATAATCCGTCAGATGCGCCACATCGTCCAAAAACTTTTGTTTTTCGAATTGAGTATACCCTTCGGCAAGAATGGCAATATCAACACTATTTTCAGGTTTCCCGGAGGTGACAATTCTTTCCACATCAGCAATAATTGGTTTTTCATCAATTATGAAATAATCCGATGGGTCAATTTCAGTTTTAAATATGGTTTTAAAAATGCCACTAAATTGCCTGGCATTTATTTCAAGCCGTATTTGTTTTTTAGGATATGGAAAAATTACAGATTGGTAAAATGATTTAGTCATTTTTTTTGCTTCAGCAGTTGTTTGCCATTCCTGAAAAAGAGTACTAAATCCTTTCGAAAAAATCAAACTATCCGATTTAACATCGTAAATTTTAAACTGGTAACTTCCATATAAAAACGGATCGATTAAATTGGTTTTAGATCCTCCCCAATAGGGTTCTTTTTTTATTTGAGCAGGAAATACCTCAGTATCTGTATTGTTTCCAGCCAATAAAAAATCGTAACGTAATGAGTTATTTGTGAAATAATTTTTGAATTGCGGTTGAGCAATTATAAAAAATGGAAAAACCATAAAAAGAAAAAAAACTTTTGACCGCATATTAATCGCATTTAGTATTTTAGCAATAATTTTGGGACCTTTCAAAATTCCCAATATAAAAATAAAGGAATAAGAATTTTTGGTGAAAACCAAAACTTTGTAAAATGAACCGACTATAAAAGTTTTAATAATGAGAAGCATTTACAAAATTATTTTAAATCATTTACGCGATTTTGAATCCATGGATTTTATGGCGAAGCCCCTTGCCGCATTTTTATGCATTATTATAATTGTACTAATAGCCTGGTTTGCCCACTTCGTCACTCGAAAAATTATTTTACGAATTGTTGCCCGTATTGCAAAAAAAACAAAAACAACCTGGGACGATATTTTAGTAAAACATAAAGTTTTTAGTGGACTGGCACATTTGGTGCCAGCGTTAATTTTATACAGTACTGCCAACTTTTCATCACCTGTTTTGCTTCAACCCATTTCTGAAATTCCGGTCAACGAATTGGCTTTACTTACAGCCGATTATTATTTTACCCTGGGAAAAGTTTTGCTTTCACTTTCAAAAATATATTTTATCGCCATAATTTTATACGTAATTAACACATTGCTTAATTCAGGCCTCGAAATATATAATACAACCGACTATTCACACCACCGGCCGATAAAAGGATATTTGCAGTTATTAAAAATTCTGGCCTTCTTTTTAGGAGGAATATGGATTGTTGGTTTAATGATTGGAAAAGACCCAACGGTTTTAATTGCGGGTTTGGGAGCTGTTGCGGCTATCCTTTTATTAATCTTTAAGGACACCATTCTTGGATTTGTGGCCTCCATTCAATTATCGGCTAATAAAATGGTGAAAATTGGCGACTGGATTGAAATGTCGAGCCACAGAGCAGATGGAACAGTTATTGACATTACACTTAATACTGTGAAAGTCCAAAACTGGGATAAAACCATTGCCACCATACCTACCTACTCGTTAGTTGCCGAATCATTTAATAACTGGACCGGCATGGAAGAATCGGATGGCAGGCGAATAAAACGTTCGGTATTAATCGACATGTCCACCATTGAGTTTTGCTCTCAGGAGTTGTTGCATAAATTTCAAAAATTCGATTTAATAAAAGCATATGTAATCGAAAAAGAAAAAGAAGTTGAAGATTACAACAAACAGAAAGGCATTTCAACTGAAGACCGTATTAGTGGGCGTAACCAAACCAACGTTGGAATTTTCCGCAAATACCTAGAGGTGTACCTGCAGAACCACCCCAAAATTAATCTTGAAATGACATTTTTAGTAAGGCAACTTCAACCAACCGAAAAAGGGCTACCCATCGAAATTTATGTTTTTAGTAAGGACAAAGCCTGGTCCAACTATGAATCAATTCAAGCCGATATTTTTGACCATATACTTGCTGTTATTCCTGAATTTGGATTAAAAGTTTTCCAGGCCCCATCGGGAAATGATGTCCTAAAAATTGGAAAAATCAATTAATTGTTGAATACTATTAAAAAGATAATTAACTATTTTATTTTTAATCTGATTTTTATCAGCAACAATATTGCATGATTTATTATAATTTTGTAGAAAAATAGCATTAGAATTTCTAAATTGTAAGCTAATAGTACAAAATCGTTATGAAAACAAAAGATAATACAGAACATTTACCCACTATTGATGAGCTCGATGAAAAAATCTTGAAGCTTATTACTAAAAATGCCCGTATCCCTTTTTTAGAAGTTGCCAGAGAATGTGGTGTTTCAGGTGCGGCAATTCATCAGCGTGTACAGCGCCTCCAGAATATTGGGATTGTTTCGGGCAGTGAGTTTATTGTCAATCCCGAAAAGCTTGGATACAATACTTGCGCTTATATGGGTATTTACCTCGATAAAGCCAAATACCATACACATGTTGCTGACGAACTGCGCAAAATACCGGAAATTGTTGAATGCCATTATACTACCGGGCAATACGCCATTTTTATTAAAATTCAGACTAAAAACAACAAACACCTGAAACAGATTATTGATCATGGATTACAGGAAATTGAAGGTATTGCCCGCACCGAAACGTTTATTTCGCTCGAAATAGATTTTAAACGGCAGGTACCGATTAAATAATAAATCATTTTCTCAAATCAGGGATTCCATCTTTTTAAATGAATTATAGAAAGATGGAATTCTTTTTTTTATCCCTTCCTCAAACATTTTTCAGTACTTTTGGTGCAAGAAAAAAATTAACATAAACAAAAAAAATACATGCCATTTTCATCATTAGGAGTATCTTCTTCATTACAAAAAATATTGGCTGAGCAGAATTATTCACAGCCCTATCCCATTCAACAAAAAGTCATTCCAGCTATTCTTAATAATAAAGATGTGTTGGGAATTGCCCCAACAGGATCGGGGAAAACTGCTGGATATGTATTGCCGATTCTAATGAACATTGAAGGGAAAAATGGTTCAAAAAACAGGCATATAAAAGTTCTGGTTGTAGTACCCACACGCGAGCTGGCGATGCAGGTCAATGAGGTATTTCAATTATTTGCTGTTGCATTTCCACAACCTACAAAGTCGATGGCGGTATATGGTGGTATTTCCATAAACCCTCAAATGATGGCTCTAAATGGAGTGGAAATACTGATTGCAACTCCGGGCCGTCTGTTGGAATTGGTTGAATCAAAAGCAGTACACCTTTCCGAAACAGAAACGCTGGTTTTGGACGAAGCCGATAAAATGCTTAATCTTGGTTTTCAGGATGAGATGAACCGTATTTTTGAGCTGCTGCCTCAAAAGCGTCAAAATCTATTATTTTCGGCTACATTAACCAAAGATGTAAAAAACATACATCAAATTTTATTAAATGATCCGGTAGTTATAAAAATTGAACAAAAAACTGAAACCATCGATTTAATCAATCATGTGGGCTATTTTGTTTCAGAAGAAAAAAAAGGGCCATTGCTAAGGTATCTGATAAAAGAAAATAACATAGAGCAAGTGTTGGTTTTTGTTTCGTCGGTGAAAAAAGCGGATAATGTAGCCAACAAATTAACTACTAACGGAATTAATGCCAGGGCTATTCACAGTAAAAAAAGCCAGGGTGCCCGCGAAGAGGCTTTAAGCAAATTTAAAAAAGGTAAAATTGATGTTCTGGTAACCACCGACCTTTTAGCACGCGGCATCGACATTCAGTTTTTGCCTTATGTAGTGAATTACGAATTGCCCCGTTCACCCAAAGATTATATTCACCGTATTGGCCGCACGGGGCGCGCAGAATCGCCCGGTGAAGCTATTTCGTTAATTACTCCCGAAGACCAGCACCATTTTAAAGTTATTCAGAAAAAGATGGGAAAAAGAGTGGATATGATTGATAGTGAAAATTTTGAATTTTAAATGGTTGGTGTATGTTTAGAGGGAGATTTCGAAACGCTCCAATGTCAATCATCCATTGAGCCAATTCGTTTATTCAATATTTCAAGTTTCCTGACAATCGTCAAAAACGAATTGGCGGTGTTACAACAAAGAACTGCAGTTGAAATACCAACTAATTCCCGGATTACATATAACTTTTGTTTTGTACTTTTTTAATTATTTCGGCAATTTAAAATCATTATATGGAAAATTTATTCTTCCATTGTAAATCGATGTTCCATTATTGTATTCGTTGATTAACTTCTCACTAAAGTCAAAAGCAAATTCAAATTTGCTTTCATAATCTCTATCGTTAGCTTTTACTAATACTTTTATTATGTATTTTCCTGGTTTTGTTGGAATTGCAGGGAATCCTTTTATTCCCCGATCTTGTGTAAATAAAAATGATTTAATACAAGATTCATTCCCATTTAGATTAAACGGATAAAAGTTTGGAGAGATTATATTTTCAGCATGTAATACTCTTTTTTCATTGATAAGTTTTTGCAAATTTATTTCTGAAACTGGTGAGTATATTTGAATCTCATTTAGTGTTTCATTTTTAACTTCTAATATAACATCTTCTATTACACCCGAATGATTACCTATATTCGTAAATACTAAAGGTAAAATAATAGGAAAGCTAACTCCAGAATCATTTGGTAATGATGAATGTGGTATTAGGTATCCATCTATATTTATTCTCAGTTTAAATTTCGTAATAACACCTGTCGAATATAATAATGCTATTAATGAAATTATTATAGGCAGGGATGCTAATAGGATTGTAGTCAACATTGGATTTATCTTTTTCATGTTAGTTAGAATATTTAATGCAAAATGTATCTGGTTTCGAATTTTGATTGTACATAACAGTTTAATAATGAGAATTACTTGTTGTCGTATTTTATTGACTATTCTTATTTAGGCATGTCATCTGTTTTGGCTACCTAAAATACAGATGACATCCTTTTTTCACCATTTAACCAACATCTGCAAGATTTTTTCCTTCAAATGATCAGGTAAAAACTCTTCAAATTTTGCAATAACTTTTTTCTTTACTGATTTTAGCTGAGGTTCGTTAATAATTATCCGCTGCCCCTCTTTTCCAATCAATCGCAGGCATTTTTGCACATGTTTTGGAAGTGGCATTCCTACTCTACTCACCATTACATATTCGTTGGAGAATTCTATGGAATCCAACGACTCCCAGGCCATAAAATCTTTAGAAACCAAATTATCAACAAAAATACCTTCCGCAGAAAACAAGACACTTTGTGAAGTAAACCGGCTGGTATACAATGTTACAAATGGAATTCCCAGACAAAAGAAAAAAGTCCCCATCAATAAAATAAATTCCTCACTGGTAATGGGCGTAATAAATAAGGTTTTTGATAAAACCAGATTGGCTACCATGTATGCCGAAGGAATGGCAAATAATAATACAATAACATCAAATAAAACAGCCACTTTAGGAGGGTTTATCATGATTCCCCGTTTTCGGTTATACAGCCGCCTTATTAAACTAAACCCGATTAAAAATAAAATAACACCAATTGCCTTTAAAATTAATTTCAAATTGGCTACAGTGCCTTCTTTCCAAATGGTATCCAATTCAAATTCAGGGCCATAATAAATTCCTTCAAATTTAAATGTTTGTAAATCTTCAATTGGATTGAGGTATTTGGTGACCATTTTGTCCCATTCAGTTTTTGGAATTGGGGTGAGGTCAGAAAATGACTCTTTTCCAAAATTAATATTCTCAATAGCTTTGGTGATAGATGAATATTTTTTCAAATCCGATTCTGATAATTCTTTGATATGAGAATTATACCTCCCTATGAAAGAAAACCCGACTTTTACCGATTCGGCATTATTGGAAGCGGTTGAACAGGAAATTAATCCATCACGAAAAACCATCAATCGAAATTCTTTTTTTTCCTTAAAAAAGGAATTCTCAAAAACATTCCATTCATCAATTTCACAAGAATTATTGTTCCATTCAGCATCAAGATCAATGATCACAGACCATAACTCCGGATAATCATCCGGGTTAAATTCAGGACCAGTAATATCACTGATTTCCTCTCCGGGATATTGAGCATGTACAACTTCAGGATCAAGCAATTTTTCCTTTTGCAGATACACTACTTCAGTTTCAACAGATCCAGACCGGGTATCATTGAATGGCAAAAATGCCAGGGCAATTCCGAGAGAAATTAATGCCAATGCTAAAATACGGCGAAACCAGATTTTCATGGTAATACTTGTATTAAAATCATTCAATAAAAATTGAAATAAAAGCTACCTCGTAGCTTCCCAGGTGGCTCTTACGCCATTGCTTCCCTGTGTAGTCCCATTACTAATTTTTAGTCCTGTGTTGGTCAGTGTTCCTTTATACAATCCTGTAACATTTCCCGGATAGGCAATAGTGAATTCAACAGAGTTACCAGAAACTCTTCCGGTAATTGTGCCATTCAAATTTCCATTCCATGCGGCGGCTCCGGTAATTTGCCCGTTTGTATTTTGTTGAAGGTTAAGAGTTCCGTAATGACCAGTACTTTGAGTTATATTCCATTGCCCTCCAATTGAAGCTAAATTACCCTTGGTTGCATCCCAGGTTGAACTAGTACGGCCATCACTTGCCGTCACAGTTCCGTTTTCAATTTTGATCCCGTTTTGAGTTACCGTTCCTTTGTATATTCCTTTAATTCCGTTCGGATAACTTATATTAAATTCTACAAAATTGCCTGTTATCTGTCCATTAATTGTTCCACTTTCGTAACGATCCCAGCTTGCATTTCCTGTAAGTTGACCGGATTGGTTTTGCTGAAAATTGAGCGTTCCTTTATAGCCATTATGTTGATTAATTATCCATTGACCAGCTATCTGGGTCGTTATTGGGTCCGAATTAATCCTTTTCCCCCAAACACGTGTTCCATTCTGATTTTTACCTTCTAATGTATTTCCATTTAAAGTTAGCTTATCAACATATTGTCCGTTGCTCCAGGTAATTACATATATAACTTGGTTACCTACATAATTTTGACTCAAAACACCCACTACTCCATTTGAACCCTTTACAGTATTATCCGGGTAAATAGTTACGGTACCATTTTGAAACCACTCCCATTGCCCCACTATTAAAGAAGAATTTTGATTGTTCATTGGATTATTCAGAATATTTGATGTGTTAGCTGCTTTAATTGCATTCCAATTAAAAGCCTTGCTTTCCTGTATTCCATTTGTTCCACCCAGTTGAATTGCTTTACCCCCAGATTGATTAACAACTCTACCAACATAATATTGTTTCCAATTTCCACGGCTTCGGATAAATTCGATGCTACCATTTGATGTTATACTACCTTCCACTTTTGAATTGGCTTCGCTGCCATTGATCCGGAGCATATCACCATAAAAGGCAGCTCCCGATTGAACCAAATTTAAATTGTATTTGTAAATATTACCATCGTTACAGGTTATTTCCCATTCTCCCGCAATAACAGGTGAATTTAATTCAACTCCGATATTACCCACCTGACTGCCTGATTCATAAACTTTGATATTATCGATAGCAGGACCATACCTATCATTACCCGATGAGCTAAGGGTTTTTAAGACTAAGGTTGTATATGTACTATTTGCCATAAATTCCCAAGTTTGGCTAGTCCAGCCCATGTTTCCTGTGGTTTTGCCTGTACAATCGAATTTAAACACTTGACTTTGTCCAGCAGCCGAAATTTGCATTTCCTTTATTTTTGGTTCCCCGGCAGGATTTCCTGCAAAATCAAAACTAACCCTGTACCTTTTTTGGGGCGAAGTAACAAACGATTGCTGAATTCCTCCAAAACCACCAGAACCATGTAAATCCATACTTTGTTTTCCTTCTGAACTTCGATAATAAGAACCTGTCAAATCAACAGGAGCATTTATTACTTGCCAACCATCAATGGTTTGCCCTACCCCAAAACTTTTATAAGGGCCAACTATGGGTGTTTCAAAACTGCCATTTACAATAAGGTTGGTCGAAGGCCCTACTGTGCCTCCAACCGGACTTCCATCATTAATAATTAATTGTGGCCGTTTATCACTATCTTCATGTTCGCGGGAATAAAAACCATAGACCGACTCGGGCCCGTTCAAATAATTTTCTCCAGCTTTTATGGCTAATCCATGGTTTGGCATTCCTTCCAGCCACGATTTAACTAAAGCGGTAATATCAACTTCAACAAAATCATTTGTTTGCGTTCCAGGATTAAAATAAGCTACTGGATACTGATCGGATTGAGGCTGACTTATCCAGCACACTTCGCCAGGTGATGCAATATTCGCCGATTTGTAATTGCCATTCCCTTCATTCCAAGGGCTTCTAACGGTATAGACTCCAAGCTCGGCAGAATTACCTCCTGCTGTGTGGTAATGATACAGTTTTAATGATGCTTTTTCGAAAGTAGATTTATCGATGCCTGATATGTCAAACTTTAGGTATGCCCTTTTCTCACCTCCTGTAGGATTCCAACCTGCTGCGAGTATTTTATATTTGCCCCAGTTGGCTTTGTTCCAATTCGAATAGGAATAAGCATAAACGTGCGAATCAGCAATAGGATTCTTTGGATTTCCTACAATGGCTGTGTTTGTATTTGGATTTTCCAACCCAGAAGGCATTTCAGCAATAGGCACCAGTGTAGGCCAATTTGTCCACCATTCGTCTTTTTCTTTTATATTCAACAAGCCAGTATTTAAGGTAGACGAACCAGCAGGAATTGTCACTTCCATTCCGGCAGCGAGCATCATTTTTGACTGTTGATTAACATCAGAAACTTCAATACTCCCCTCAATTAACTGAATATCTGTTGTCCCATCTTTTTTAACATTTACAATAAATTCGGTACCTCTTATTCCCGCAATCGCAGTGGGAGTTTTAACGTGAAGTTGATCACCGCCTCTTACTTCAACTTTAAACCAGGAACTTCCAGAATGGACGTAAATAATATCTCTTTCCAATACAACTTTTGTATTTGGCATTATTTTAACTTTTCTTCCATTTGCGTATTCAATGTTAGCCCAGCCGTCAGGCCCGGTTTCTATCATTGTAGCCTGGTTTACAACCCTACATTCGGTTTTGCCCAAGGTTTGTTTTAATGGACAAGTTACGCCATCACCCGAAACCGCACCTGTTTGTACGTTCCCTTTAACGGCACATATCCTGACTTTTGTTCGGAGAGCGGCTGTTACTTCAGAAAATGAAATAAACAATAAAAAAGCAATAAAAATACGTGTTAAATATTTTAGTGTGATTTTGTTCATGATTGTTAATTTAGGATTAGTTACAGTCTTTATCGGTGTAATAAAGAATACCTGGCTGGGGTTTATCAAATCCGGCAGAAGATTGAGTGACACTTATTACTTTACATCCTTCTCCACGCGGGAAAAACCAGATTTCATATTCTATATCCTGAGGTGCATTATATGATATTTCACCTGTTGCATTTCGGTTGTCGTATGCCGCCATAATAGCAGTAACATCAAGTGTAACTTCTTTCCCTGCGGGAATAAAACCCCAGAATTCGCCATTTATATTAAACTCTTTAACTGTTCCGCTCCATACCTGCGATGAAAAGGCTATAGTATTAGTCCAGGCAGTAAAACCAGCTTTTGTTTCAGCATCTGTTAAATAAATCCGCGGCCCTTTTGCGCGCTGATACAATCCCACATTACATGGCCCTAAAACAGTAATCTGCCCCTTGTAAGGTGCTACCGAATTTTGAACTGTATTCTCCCAGGGGATTTGTGGTTCACGTTTATCCCAAAAACCACCCCGCCACCATTTATTACCATCTTGTCGGGAGTAAGTATGGGATGACCACGATTCGGTAAAAGTGTGATTTCCCGACAAAAGTTTTTCTCCACCTGCACTTTGCCATTGAGCCGATTTAGAATTTTGCGCTACAACCGGGACACTTAAAACTATCAGAAGAAAAAAAATGAGTGAAAGACTGTTGAAAAAAAATGTTTGAAGTTTGAAAATTGTTTTTGAATTGATCATAAAAGGCCCTTTCTTTTGGATTAATATTAGAACATATTCCTCCCCTCAAATCCCCGCATCCTTCTAATGTACACTATTTTATCTAAAAACAAAAATTACAATCCAGCTAAAACACAAAATATCATATGATTAATAGAATCCTATGTATCATAATATGCAAAAATAATTACCGTAACCAATCGTTTTATTTTATGCCTCATAAAAAACTATCAAGGGTATTCCAGCAATAAATTTATCATCTTTATGTTACATGTAAAGATCTGATGCTTTAGTATATTTTGTTCTAAGAGTTGAATTAATAGATTAAATAAAAATGATTAAACCTGAATTCCCACAAAATGAAACTCAAAGGCTTGAGAACTTAAGAGAATATAATATTCTTGACACACTCCCTGAAGAAGATTTTGACAACATTACTCATTTAGCATCCCAAATATGCCGGACTCCCATTTCATTAATCAGCATGGTTGATGATAAAAGGCAATGGTTTAAATCGCACCATGGACTCGATGCTACCGAAACACAACGTGAAGTGGCTTTTTGCGCTCATGCAATTAATGATATAAATGAGGTTTTGGTGGTACCTGATTCGCGGACGGATAAACGTTTTTCTGACAACCCCCTTGTAACAGGCGATCCGCACGTTATTTTTTACGCCGGAGTCCCACTCATTAGCAAGGAAGGTTATGCTCTTGGAACAATATGTGTTATCGATAAAAAACCACATATTCTTGATGATTTCCAACTTAATGCATTAAAACTCTTATCGAAACAGGTTATCAATTTGTTTGAATTACGGAAAAACAAAAGGTTGCTTGAGGCAACTAAACATATCCTGGAACTAAAAAATACCGAATTGGAGAGGTTTGCGCATATTGCCGCACATGATTTAAAATCGCCCTTAAACTCAATAATCAGTTTAACTTATATGATTACCGACGATTTTTCGGAAACTATTGGCTCTGAGGTGATGGAAATCATACGTATGATTAATAGTTCATCACTTAAACTTACCGGCCTGATTTCCGGGATTCTGGAACATAGCAAAAGTGATAAATTATTGTCTGAAACTAAAACTGAAATTCAACCCGAATTATTTTTAACTGAGATAATCCAATTATTGGATTCACAGAAAAAACATACATTTATTTTACCTGCCTCGTTCCCAAAATTAGTAACCAATAAAATTGCGCTTGAACAAATATTTATAAACCTCATATCAAACAGTTTAAAATACAGCAATAAAAAAAATACAATCATAAAAATAGGCATTCTTCAGGAAAAAGGGTACTACCACTTTTTTGTAAAAGATAACGGGCCAGGAATAGCAAAAAATTCGCAGAAACAGATTTTTGATATTTTTAATGTTGGCGTAAATCAAGACCGTTTTGGAATCCGTGGCAATGGAATTGGATTGGCTACCGTAAAAAAATTGGTTGAAGGTTTAGGAGGTGAAATAACTGTTGAATCAGAATTAAATGTTTCAACTACTTTTCGGTTTACAATTCTTAAATAATCCCGCAATCATAAAATGGTAATAAGCTATTAAAATTCAGGTAGGAATATTTCAGAAATATTTCAAAACACACTTTAAAACAACTATAAGAACTAATAATGTTATGCTTAATACTGATTATTTAATGATAGAAACTTTTAATACCTCTTTCTATACTGTTTATATAATTCTATGCATATTTTATACTATTGTAGGAACATATCGTTAAATCAATTTAACGTTTTTTCTTTATAAAGAGATATTTTTCTTTACTCGTTAAACTATTTATAATCTTATAGATACTCAATGCTATGTGTTATAAACTAATTATTTACAGATAGAGACATAATTTTTAATGTAAAAGACTTTTTCTTAATGCGTAAGTACTGTTTTTACATCCAAACCGTTGATTTTTTCGTCCCGATTTATTACTTTTAATCAAAGTATAATACCAAATCAAAAAAAATGATCGTTTACAATTTTCAAAGGGTACTCAAAGCCCGTGGAATTGAGAGGCCCTTCAGTTATTTAAAACAAGCCGGTTTTTCCGATCGTTTCGCAACCCGGATAAAAGGGAATAAGGTACTCCGGTTAAATTCGAGGGAGTTGGAAAAAATATGCCTGCTGTTACGTTGTACTCCCAACGATTTGATGGAATGGGTCCCTGACAACAATGCTCAGGTTGATGCTGACCACCCGTTAAATATCATTCGCAAATCGGATAAAATAATCGACCTTACAAAAACATTAAATGCCATCCCGCTTGGGCAATTGGATGAAATTGAAAAATTGATTCAGGAAAAAATACAAACCAATAAAACACAATATTCTTAATTGTAGGTAGCAACATCAAATTAAAAATACCTAATTACTTGCTATTTATGATGATTGTTGCCAAACCCCATCTGCTTGATTATATTTGTTGTTTATTTCAACTTGATTCTGGAAAAACAAATGGAGCACAACAAAATAAAAACCACACTTCACCCTCGCAATAAACACCGCGAACGTTACAACTTACAACTTCTGGCTACCAGTTTGCCAGAGTTAAGGCCTTATATAAAAATCAATCAATACAATACTGAATCGATTGATTTTTTTGACCCCAAAGCAGTTAAAATGCTGAATTCAGCGTTGTTAAAACATTATTATGGAATTGGAAACTGGGATATTCCACAGGATTATTTATGCCCCCCGGTTCCGGGGCGAGCTGACTATATTCACCATATTGCTGATTTATTGAGCGAAACAAATGCGGGAGTTATTCCCACAGGATCGAAAATAAAATGCCTCGATGTAGGTACAGGGGCTTCATGTATTTATCCAATTATAGGGGCCAAAGATTACGATTGGTCGTTTGTGGGTACCGATACTGATAACCTGGCAGTTCAATCAGCAAAAAAAAACATTGAAATAAACCTTCCCTTATCCCGAAAAATAAAAATTCGCCTTCAGTCACAACCCCACCACATATTTACCGGAATTATTAATAAGAATGAAAATTATGCGGTTAGTATCTGTAATCCACCATTTCACAGTTCGCCTGAAGAGGCACAGTCAGCTGCAATTCGGAAAGTGAAAAACTTAAAACATAAAAAGGTAAAACAGCCTACGCTTAATTTTGGAGGCCAAAGTAATGAGTTATGGTGTGAAGGTGGGGAACAACAATTTGTCAGGAAAATGATAAAAGAAAGCAAACAATTCGCCTATTCATGTTTGTGGTTTACCTCCCTGATTTCAAAAGAAGCAAACTTGAGAGGCGTATACCGGGCCTTAAAAAAAGCCGAAGTAATGGATATTAAAACAATTCCAATGAGCCAGGGAAACAAAACCAGCCGAATAATCGCCTGGACTTTTTTAAACCCTGAAGAACAAAAAATATGGACGGATAGACAATGGCGGAAAAAATAATAAATCAGGAAATTCTCATTCAAAAAACCATCGATTTTGTAAAAGAAACTCTGGTAAAAGCTGAAGGAGGCCACGATTGGTGGCACATTTACCGTGTTTGGAATTTAGCCAAACACATTGCCAAAACTGAAAAGGTTAACCTTTTTGTTGTTGAACTTGGAGCACTGTTACACGATATTGCCGATTCGAAATTTAACGGTGGCGATGAAACCATTGGCCCTCATTTAGCACAAGAGTTTTTGATGTCGATTGGGGTGGATAAAACAACAATCAAACACGTTGAAAATATTATTACCCATATTTCATTTAAAGGCGAAAACCACATTCAGGAGTTTAAATCGCCTGAACTGGATGTGATTCAGGATGCCGACAGATTAGATGCCATTGGCGCCATTGGAATTGCCCGGACATTTAATTATGGCGGTTTTAAAAACAGGGAAATCTATAATCCAAACATCGAACCACAGGTTCATCAAACAAAAGAAGAATACAAAAACAATACGGCTCCAACCATCAACCATTTTTACGAAAAATTGCTTTTGTTAAAAGAGAGAATGAATACTAAAACTGGAAAGGAAATGGCCGAACACAGGCATCGGTACATGGAACAATTTCTCGAAGAGTTTTATAAAGAATGGGATGGGGAACTGTAATTTGGATTGTATTAAACTATTTTTTCTTTTACCTTACAAACCTTTGCTTTTTCACCCCAAACCCCCGAAGGGGCTTTGCGTGCTAATGAAATTTACATAAACATTAATAAAATTGATTCGAATCTTAACTTCCTGAAAAATACAAATAGTTGAAATCTGTAAATTATACAAATCGGAGCTTCGATATCCCCTTTAGGGGATTTAGGGGTGAACCCGGGGAAATAATTACAATGGAAAACACTCCAAAATTCGATTCACTAATATTAATTGTGCAATTTACACCATCTTCCGTAAAGATTAATTGATTTATAAAGAGATTAATCAAAACACCTTCCTTAATTATTTCTTTTCAATATCTTTGCGCCCTTAATTTTTAAAATACGTGAATGATATCAGTTGATGGATTGGCAGTTGAATTTAGTGGGCAAACACTTTTTAAAGATGTTTCGTTTGTGGTGAATGAAAAAGACCGTATTGCATTGATGGGTAAAAACGGCGCTGGCAAATCGACTCTTCTTAAAATAATGGCAGGAGCACAAACTCCTTCGTCAGGGCGTATTTCGGCACCCAAAGATGCTATAATTGCCTACCTACCTCAGCACCTGATGACCGAAAATAACCGGACAGTGTTTGAGGAAACATCGCAGGCTTTTACCCAAATTCTTAAAATGCAGGCCGATATTGATGAATTAAATCACCAGCTTACCATCCGTACCGATTACGAATCGGATGAATATTCCGAGATCATAGATAAAGTTTCTGTGTTGGGTGAAAAACTATACAGCCATGGCGAAATTAACTACGACGGCGAAATAGAAAAAATATTACTGGGGCTGGGTTTTGAACGCTCCGACTTTCAACGCCCTACAAGCGAGTTTAGTGGTGGTTGGCGTATGCGTATCGAACTGGCTAAAATTTTGCTTCAATACCCCGATCTTATTTTGTTGGATGAGCCTACCAACCACCTCGACATTGAATCGGTACAATGGCTCGAAGAATTTTTAATTAATAGTGCGAAAGCCGTGATTGTAATTTCACACGACAGGACTTTTGTTGATAATATCACTACCCGTACCATTGAAGTAACAATGGGCCGTATTTACGATTATAAGGTTAACTATTCAAGCTATTTGCAATTACGGCTTGAACGCCGCGAACAACAACAAAAAGCGTTTGATGAACAGAAAAAGATGATCGCCTCAACGCAGGAATTTATCGACAGGTTTAAGGGGACTTATTCCAAAACATTGCAGGTGCAATCGCGGGTAAAAATGCTTGAAAAGCTGCCTATCCTTGAAGTGGACGAAGTAGATACATCGCATTTAAGACTGAGATTTCCACCATCGCCGCGTTCAGGGAATTATCCGGTTATTGCTGAAGATGTCTCGAAAAACTACGGCGAACATGTTGTATTTGCCAATGCCTCCTTAACCATTCAACGAGGCGAAAAAGTGGCTTTTGTAGGTAAAAATGGGGAAGGAAAATCAACGCTCATAAAAGCCATAATGGGCGAAATTGAGCACGATGGGCAATTGACTCTTGGACACAATACCAAAGTGGGTTATTTTGCACAAAACGAAGCCTCTTTACTCGATGAAAGATTGACCGTTTTCCAAACCATCGATGATGTAGCTGTAGGTGAAATACGCACAAAAATAAAAGATTTGCTTGGTGCTTTTATGTTTGGTGCTGATGACTGGGACAAAAAAGTAAAAGTACTTTCGGGGGGTGAACGTACCAGATTGGCAATGATCAAATTGTTGCTTGAACCGGTTAACCTGTTAATCCTCGATGAGCCAACCAACCATTTGGATATGCGTACCAAAGACATACTAAAACAAGCCCTCCTCGATTTTGACGGAACACTTATTTTAGTATCTCACGACCGCGATTTCCTTGATGGCATGGTTAGCAAAGTTTATGAATTTGGCAACAAACGTATAAAAGAACACCTCGAAGGAATCAGAGAATTTTTGGAGCATAAAAAAATGGAACACCTGAGGGAGTTGGAGGAAAAAAAATAAAAACGAAAAGGATGTCATCCGTGTAATTATTTTAAAATACGGATAACATCCCTCTTATTTTGTCTTTCATGCTACTAAGGTTCAAAAAATAAAAATAAGGTTTTATAATATACCTTTTATTTTTCTTGACAAACCTTATTACCCTATTTATAAAAAATTGCAATCATAAAGAAAACATATTTTCTCATTCAATTTACTCTGAAACTGATCACTGATTACTGTAAACTGAACATTGTAAGGATGCCATCCGTATTTAAATAAAATATACGGATGACATCCTTAAAAATAGCCTACTTTATAATTTAAAGAACCGTTCTCAAAAAAAGAACGGTTTTTATTCTATATTAATAACTTAACTTTGGACATAACCCTTCGCACTGTGTTTTGTTACTGAAAACTGCAACTGTTTACTGAACACTTTTTACTGCTTCGTTTTCAGCGGATTTTCCGATTCATCAAAAAATCGGTTTTGCAATTCAGGGACAATGGTATTTGATTTTACGGTTTTAATCATTTCCACCAACTCATCGACAACCACATTGATTAAAAGTTCACCCGCTTCAGCAGTTGCTTTAGAACCATCGCCACCATAATGATTTGGAAATTTGGCATACCACCAAATACCCGAATAAACATAAGGCATATTTTTCATGCGTTCCTGATCGACCCCCGACTGTTGACTTGACCTGTCGACATGTACAATATCGGGCTTCACTGCTGCCATCATCGATGTTTCGCTGTTGCCTGCATGTTGGTCATATATATCGTCTTGTGTTAAACTTTTTACTTTGGCTTCCACTTCCCTATCGTCTTGTGGACGAAACCAATACAACGAATAATTGCGTCGTTCAGACAATTGTGCCATTCCAAAAAAATCGAGGAATGCGTTATTGCCACCATGCCCGTTTACAATAATAATTTTTTCGAATCCATTCCGATTAAGTTCGTCAAGTGTCTCCTGAAGGACCTTCCAAATCAACTCCGGGCTGTAAGCTATTGTTCCCGGCTGATGACGGGCTTCATTTATCTGGCTGAAATAATACCAGGGAAAAACCACTGTGTATTCTTTTGCAGCTGCCCGTAAACTATACTCACGCGACATGTATAAATCAGTTCCCAAAGGCAGTTGTGCCCCATGTTTTTCAAATACTCCTAAAGGAATAATACAGGTTTTTGAGCTTTTTTCGACTGCTTTTACAAAATCGGGAGCAGTCAGTTCTTCTAGCCGAAATGGTAATTCCTGGGCATTCAGTGATAAGCCTATAATTACGGAGACAATAAGAATTGATAGTTTTTTCATCTTCAGTTGGTTTAATAGTTAAGGACTAAAAATAAGTGTTGATATCCAATTTTTCAATTTAAACTTATTAAAAAATCCACCCCTTTTTACAAAGTACTTCGCTTTTTTATTTAAACATTTCCCTTTTTTCAAGAAAAAGCGTAATCTTGTTTTTGAATAACCTAAAATAAACCAATGAAAAAGTTGTACCTTATCGGGATATTTTTCTGTTTTTTACTTCTTAACTCAGAAACAAAAGCGCAATCACAGCAAACAACCTATTGTAATCCCATGAATCTTGATTAAGGTTTTTGCCCCATTCCTAACTTTGTGGAAAATGGCAAACACCGTGCTACTGCCGATCCGGTAATAACTTTTTTTAAAGGAAATTATTACCTGTTTTCGACAAACCAGTGGGGCTACTGGTGGAGCAGCGATATGCTCAACTGGAATTTTATTTCCCGCAAATTCTTAATGCCATACCACGATGTGTATGATGAATTGTGTGCTCCGGCAACACTGGTGCTTGGCGATACTTTATTAGTAATTGGATCCACACATACCAATACTTTCCCGTTGTGGATGAGTACCAATCCGACTGTTGATGATTGGTCCATTGCAGTTGATTCATTCCAGGCAAGTGCATGGGATCCGGGCTTTTTTGTGGATGACGATGGCCGGATTTATGTGTATTGGGGGTCATCAAACTTTTACCCCATTTATGGGCAGGAAGTTGACCGTCGAACACTCCAGGTAATTGGAGAGAAAAAAGAATTAATCAAACTTCACAGCGACATTCATGGCTGGGAACGCTTTGGCGAATACAACGACAATACTTTTTTAGATCCGTTTATGGAAGGTGCATGGGTAAATAAACATAATGGGAAATACTACCTGCAATACGGTGCTCCAGGAACCGAATTTAGCGGTTATGGCGATGGCGTGTATTTAAGCGACTCACCTCTTGGACCATTTACATATCAGGCACATAATCCGTTTTCGTATAAACCAGGCGGTTTTGCACGTGGCGCTGGCCATGGAGCTACATCGGAAGATGCCTTTGGAAACCTGTGGCACATTTCAACCATTGGCATTTGTACCAAAAATAACTTTGAAGGCCGTAATGGAATTTGGCCTGCCGGATTTGATAAAAATGGTACTCTATATTGCAACACTGCTTATGGCGATTACCCCCATTATTTGCCTCACAAAGGAGCTAACCATCTCGAAAGCCAACATACTGGCTGGATGATTTTGAACTACAACAAACCTGTTAAAGTATCATCAACCTTCGCAGGTTTTATGCCTAATTATGCCGTTAATGAAGATATTAAAACCTACTGGAGTGCAACTTCGGGCAACGCTGGTGAATGGATTCAAACCGATCTGGGAGAAAAATCAAATGTACATGCTATTCAAATAAACTATGCCGACCAGGATGCTGAATTGATGGGAAAACACACCGATATTTTTCACCAATACATCATTTACAAATCGGACGATGGAATTGATTGGGAAATTCTGGTTGATAAAAGCCAGAATAAAAAAGATGTGCCGCACGATTATATTGAATTACCAAAACCCGTTAAAACCCGTTTTTTGAAATTGGAAAATAAACACATGCCTACCGGAAAATTTGCCATTAGTGGTTTCCGCGTGTTTGGACTTGGAAATGGAGAAAAACCTAAGCCTGTTAAAAACTTTGTGGTCCTACGGGGCAATTCCGAAAGGCGAAATGCCTGGCTCAAATGGAAACAAAGTGACGATGCTATTGGCTACAATATTTTGGTAGGAGTGGCACCCGGTCAGCTTTACACTAACATTATGGTTTATGGCAAAAACGAATATTATTTTAATGCCATGGACACAAACAAAACCTATTATTTTACTATCGAAGCATTTAATGAAAATGGAATAGGCAAGCAAGTTGAAATTATAAAAGTAGAATAGTAATCATTGTCAAAAGACACTTTACAATTTCAATTTCAAAAACAACATAGGAGTAAACGGAACAGCTTCGGAATTTACATTCAGCAATCCGCTATCTTCAGTAGGAATACGTTTTAAATTGGAATATTTAATATTTTGGTAGTTTGTTACATTTAATACGGAAAGGCCAATTTCCCCAAAAATTTTCCGGGTTTTAAACTTATAAGTCACAGCAGCATCAAGCCGACTATAAATAGGTAGGCTTTCATTTTCTGAAATAAAATTCCGTAATATCTCAAATCCTGAACCATACACATAATTCGCTGAAAAATAAAACGACTTTAAGTTATAAATCCCGGCAGCTTTAAATTCATGACGCTGGTCGTGAGGCGCCGCACGGTAATTCCCCAAAATATAAAATGGAAATTTTTCTTCCACTTTACTAAGAGTATAAGAAATCCAGGCTACGTTTTTTTTATACTCCTTTTTTACAAATAAATCGATGCCATAGCTGTTGCTGCTGCCTGAATAAAAACCTTTATTAATTCGTTCGGTCCCATTAAAATAGCGGGTTATTCCGTCAGTTTTTTTATAATATCCTTCCACACAAACCATCCAATCGTTTTTATTATAAGAGACTCCACCTACCCAGTGCGATGCCTCTAAAACCGGAATAGAAACATTATCGCTATTCACCCAAAACCACGTATAATTTAAACTACTATCGACCAACGATGTTTTTGTAACAAACTGGTGATATTTTCCCCATGAGGCATTTACTTTAAGAGCATCTGTAATTTTTACTGAGGCCGAGATTCGTGGTTCAACATAAAACTTTTTAACCGCTTTTGAATAAGTTGCCCTCACCCCCGATGTTAATTCAATGTGTTTCCCAATTGGTAAATTGTCCTGCAAAAACAGATATCCTCTTTCGGCAATACTATTCAGGTTAATTTGATTTTCCAAAAAGGCAGTTTTTTGCAGCAGGATATCATCCAATTTATAACCCAGCCCTATATCAATATAGTGGCCGTTGACCAAAGCCAAAGTATTTTCAAATTCAGCAGAAATTTCTTGAATTGAATTTTCGATGGCAACATTTTTTTGAATGGTTTCTTTCTGAAAACGGTTATTCCTGATAGTTGAATTTATTTCCTCTGTTGAATTGCTCAGTCCCGAATAACTAACGGTTACTTTACTATTGTTCCCCTTCCCCCATGGTTGCCCATAAAACACAGAACCACCCAATTGATCGTTTTTTTCGTTTTCATTTCGTTTAAGAATGTAATTCCCTACCTCACCTTCCATATCATACAAATAGCGGTCGCCACCTCCATAAAAACTAGCTGAAAACACACTACTATTTTCTCCTTGATATGTATATTTAAAATTCGCATCCCTGAACTTGTATTCAGGAGAAACAACAAAATCAATATTCTGAGTCACCACATTATTTTTCCCTTTCTGCTGTCCCTGGCTAACGGTATTTCCCCGCCGGCCAAAAATATTTAAATCATACGGATCGTACAATTCATAATAAGTTTGACGGTATGCTGCCAACAACGATGATTTTTTACCTAAAGGAATTTCGACCAATGAACTAGCAGTTGAGTTGTTTATATTAAATGTTAAAGTGGGTTTAGCAAAATTTCCGTTTTTCCCAAAAACTTTCACAATTCCTCCTACCCTGTCTCCATATTTTGCTTCGTAACCACCTTTAAACACCTGAACATTTTTTATCAGGAGAGGATTAATAATTCCAATGTTATCGTTGTAGTTTTTAAGTCCAAAAACAGTAAACCCATCAAATTCAATTTTACTGTGCCCCTCATAACCGCCCCAAACTAACAGGTCGGTTGACTGTTCACCGGAGGCCAACACTCCAGGCATTAAACGCAAAAGATTGTACACAGAATTATCGCCATAACCAGGCAGGTATGGAGCGATGGTATGGTTAATTTTCATGCGCCCCGGAGAATCACCAATTAACGTTGCTTTCTCAACCGTAAATCCTTCCACCTGTACTTCATCGATCTCCTCGACCGAAGGAGTCAGGTAAAATTTTGTATTACTGCTGTTTTTAAAAACAGTATCAAAAATAAAATACCCCAAATGCGAAATCTGCAACGAAACCACTGAATCAGTCGAGGCAATAAAAGAAAAATTACCATTCTGGTCGGAAGTAACAGGTTTGTTGTTTGCCAGGATATTTGAAAAAGGTAGTGGTTCGTAACTTTGTGCTTCAAGCACTTGCCCTGTTAATGTTGTATAATTTAGGGGCCATTTTTTTTTGGGCTGTTTATTTTTCCCGGGCAAAATCATAAACACACCATCAGCTAATTCATAACCGAAAGGAACTGAAGAAAGCAATTCACTTATTGCTTCTTCTTTAGAATTAAACTCTTTTTTAAGGGAAATACGGTATCTACTGGTCAAACCTTCGTTATAAGCCAACTCAAATCCATACTGTTCACGAAGTAAAAGGAGCACCTCGTTTAAAGGCTGCTTATTTACATTAATTTGAATTTTTTGTGGCTGGGCCTTAACAGCACCAGTAATTAACAAGATTATTAAAAGGCAAAAAAAAGACTTCCTCACACATTAGTTGTTTTGAATAATTTCATATTCTCTATCCGACTTCTTAACAAAATTAATTCCCAAGGGTTTACAAACCAAATTCAGGACTTCTTCAACATTCTGTTTTTTACGGAAATTCCCTGTATAAATTAACGCTAATTCCTGGTTTTTTGTATTTATTGGAAATGATATTGAAATATTATATTGCCGTTCAATTTCTTTCAAAACAAATTTAATGGGTGTTCGGGTGAATAAAAACTGGTTGTACCGCCACGAAATTACCTGATCAGTTTTTAAATTCCCCAGCTTTTTTATGCCTCCATCACTATTTACTAATGCTTGTTCGTTGGGATGAAGTAAAACAGATTTTTTATTTTTTGAAGCTACTTTCACAATCCCGGTAACACAAGTAACTTTATAGTCATTGTCGCGCGAATAAATATTAAAACTGGTTCCTAAAACCTGTGTGGTGCCAGCAACTGAAACAACTTCAAACTTTTTCCCCTTTTGAACCTCAAAAAATCCTTCGCCTTCAAAAAAGACTTTTCGTGACAACCACCAACGGTATGGGAAATATTTCACCGATGAACTGGCATTTAAATTAACAGTTGATGCATCAGGAAGTGTAACAACTAAATGTTCGCCCGCCGGGCAAATATCTGTTTGAGAATAAAAACCTAATCCGGCAATGCCCAATAAAACAATAATGGAAGCAGCAATACTTATTCTGACCAAGCGCTGATTAAAATTTACGGTTTTCAGTTGAGGTTTTTTATCAATGGTTTTAAGCATATCGTCCCAAACGGCTTCTTTGCTTTTTTCCCAAATAACCTTTGTTTCAGAAAACAATTTTTCTGGACTGCCTCCAAACTCTTTATTGCCGATATGTTGATTTTTATTTATCATTTTAAAGAATCGCGTAATAATTCAAGTGCGTTTTTCATCCTTTTTTCAACAGCTTTTACACTTAATCCCAGGTTACTTGCAATTTCGTGGTATTTGAGCCCGTCTATCCGGCTCATTAGGAATACAACTCTTTGTTTATCGGGCATGCGGTGTAAAATTGTTTCATAGTGTTCTTTTAATTGTTTAAACGATAAAAGTTCTTCAGGTGAATAATCTGCTTCTTCGAAATAAAAATGTTTAAAAAAATGTAGGTCGCGTTTTTGCTGGCGGTATTTACTGATAAATAAATCGGCAGCCATTTTAAAAAGCAAACCCTTAACTTTATTTAATTCAACTTTGTTTTTTTTCTCCCATATTTTTAAAAAACATTCCTGCGTAATATCCGTTGCCAGTTCAGTGTCGCCGCATCGGTAAAAAACATACCGCCGGAGCTCATCAAAATGCTGGTCGAATAATTTTTTAAAATCCTCTTTAGTCAAGCTAATCCTTTTCAACAAAGATAAATGAAAATAACTAAAGAAATACTTTGGTTTAAATGATTAAAACCAAAGTATTTCCCGGGCTATTTATCAGCCATTGCCATTCCCTTGTCCGTTTCCGTGGCCTTGACTATTCCCTTGTCCATGTCCATTTCCTTGCCCTTTATTCTTCCCATTACCTTGTCCTTTTCCTCCGTTGCGGACTTCCTTATTCATACGGTGCTCATTTTCCGACAAATCAATTTCCACAGGATCTTCTCCATCTTTAGTGAGAGTCGCAAATTCGTCGCATGTTCCATCGCCATAATCGAGGGTTGCCAGAACTGTCCCGTCTTGCGAGAACACAACTACTCCTTCTGAAAAATACCTGCAATCGCCGGTTTTGATTAAAGCTTCGGTTATATCTTTCCGATAAACAGCTTCGCTTTCATTGACGTTATTTTCAACATAACCCGTTACCTTAAAAACATCATCATTCTGGTCTAATTCTGAATCTTCACCGGCAATACGTTCCCTTACCCTTTCGCCAACACGGTGAATAATGGTCCCATCGGCAAGAGTAATAATTAAGTCAGCTGAAACAATATGGCTGTTGTCTGATTGGCGGTCACCCACAAATTCCATGGTAGTAGTCCCGGCTATTCCCAGTGAATCAACCGAAAAATTAGTGTAAGTAACTTCTTTCATAAATCCATCAGTATTAGGTTGGCTGGAAATGTATATTACAATAATGCCACTTAAAATTCGGCCATTATTTAATTCAGTTCCATCGCCATAGTCGAGTGTAATTGTTTTAGGATAACCACCTTCTTCCGATTCTACAGAAAAATTAGGGCATTGGCCGACTTTGTACCTTAATGAATTCTGCCATCCCCATTTTTTACCTTGATTTGACATTCCTGTCAACACATCTTGAGCCCCAATATAAAAATCGCATTCAAAATCCATTTCAGCCATCACATTCTCAACCGAAATCTCATCCATGACTATTTGAGCTGATTTTTCACTTAATCCGGAATTAAGAAGATTATCGAAGTTTGTACTTATTTCTGCGTCTTTCTGACACGAAACAAAAACAACTCCTACAAGTAAAACCAGTATTCCAAAAATTTTTCTCATGACTTTTTATTTTAATTAATTGTTTTCTATACATGTTATCCGCACAACAAAGTTTTTACCCTACTTTTTTTTTGAAAAAAATACTTTTTGAAAAAACTGATAAAAATAAGAGCAGGCTATTTTGAGTAAAAATTATTAGTAAGTTAGTAGCAATTAAACTTTTTTACTCATGAATGTTACCATTCAAAAACCAGAACGAATTTTATCGATTGATATACTTCGAGGATTCGATATGTTGATGATAATTTTTGCCGACCGTTTTTTTTCAACATTAAATAACGGTGCCAATGCAGGATTAACAAAAATTTTGGCAGAACAGTTTGACCACCCCGAATGGTTCGGATTCCATTTCTATGATATTATTATGCCCTTGTTTTTGTTTGTTGTTGGGGCAGTTATTCCATTTTCATTATCAAAAAGGCTTCAATCAAATCCCGATAAAAAAGCGCTCCACCTCCACTTAATCAGGCGTTTTGTAATATTATTTATTCTGGGATGGGTGTGCCAGGGAAACATTCTGGCTTTGGATATAAACAGATTTCATGTATTCAGCAATACACTTCAGGCAATTGCGGTTGGTTACCTTTTTTCATCATTGGCTTATATTCATTTATCGAAAAATTGGCGTTATATATTATTTGTTGGCTGCCTGGTAATTTATGCCTTAATTTTAACTGTACCCAATGTCCCGGGAGTTGGCAACAGTACACTTTTGCCCGATAAAAACTTTGCCCTTTATTTCGATCATTTAATTATGGGTCGCTTTGACGACGGCACACAATATACCTGGCTGCTTACAGGATTTGGATTTACTGCAACTGTTTTATCAGGATTGTTTGCCGGTGAGTTAATTAAGTCGAAATTAAAACGTGAGAAAGTAGCCCTTTATCTTTTGTTGATAGGAATTGCCGGAATTGCTATTGGATTAATTTGGGGCATATGGCACCCTATCGTCAAAAAACTTTGGAGCAGCTCATTCGTACTATTCCTTTCAGGAATTTGTTATGTATTGTTAGCAGCTTTCTATTGGATAATTGATGTAAAAGGGTGGAAAAAATGGACATTTATGTTTAAAGTTATTGGCATGAATGCAATCACTGCATATGTGCTTTCGCATGTTATTCCATTCCAAAAAGTTGCAGGATATTTATTGTACGGCATGGAACAATATACTGGAGCCTATTACCCCATGCTGACTACTATTGGTGGATTTGGAATCTTGTATCTACTATTATGGTACTTATTTAAAAAAGGCACATTTATCAAAGTATAAGCTGATCGTTACATTTTTAACAATTCGAAAAACTAACTTTATTCAAATCATTTTTTAAACACCGGGAAGGAGAATGAAAAGGTACTTCCTACTCCAGTTTTGCTTGTAAACCATATTTTTCCCTGGCATTTCACAATAAAATCTTTGCACAACAATAATCCCAGGCCTGTACCTGTTTCTCCCTGAGTGCCGGATGAGCTAAAAGAAGTATCTATTTTAAACAGTTTTTCCTGTGTATATTTATCCATTCCAATACCAGTATCAGCAATATCGACTACTATCTCATTATTAATATTTCGGCAGGTAATTTTGATTGTGCCGCCTGTTGATGTAAATTTAATTGCATTAGATAGCAAGTTACGTATTATTGTATTTACCATTTGCTGATCGGCATATATGAAGCATTTATCATATATGTTATCACTAATTTTTATATTTTTCGCTTCACAAGCTTCCTCAATAAATGAAATATTCTCACTTAACAGGTGACTCAAATTAAATTTTTTGGGATGGTATTTAATGGAATTAATCTGCGAATTAGCCCATTGCAACAAATCCTCTAACAAGTTAAATGTTTTATTTGATGAGGCATTTAAAGCTGTAATAAGTTTTAATTTTTCTGGATCAGGCATTTCAGAAAAATCAGTTTCCAAAACTTTGCCAATGCCTAAAATTGAATTAAATGGGCTCCGAAGGTCGTGGGCTAAAATGGAAATAAACTTATCTTTTGCAAGAATTAAATGGCCTAATTCACTATTTTTTCCCAATAATAATTCCTTTTGCTCTTTAAGTTCCTCCGCTTGAAAAGCCAACTCCTGAGCCTGTTTTTCAATCTTGGTTTGTTTTTCCTGTAACAGATAATTGGTCTCTTTTACTATTCTATTTTGTTCACTTAACAGGCGGCTGTTTTCTTCACGAACCAGTATTGATTTTTCAAGTAGTTCGACGATGTAAAAAATTATAATTGAATAAAAACTAAACAGAAAAATTATCAAAACAATACTTGCCCTCAAAAACTCATCATTACCAATATATACCAACGAAGAAACAGCAATAATATATAAAACCAAAAGCACAAAAATATGCCTTTTGTCGACAAACAGAGCCATTAACGTGAACATGAATATTACAAAGAGGGAATCACGAAGAAAAAAATTAACATTCTGAAGGGGGCTCATATTAACAAATGAAGTCACAAGAAAATTCCCAAATGCGGCGTATAATACAATGGCAAAACTTATTTTTATATTGAGTTTATAAAACCTGAATAACAGATATGCGGCAAGTGTAATAATAAATGTGATCAGATTGTTATAAAATACGACAGTAACAACTTCAGAGAATGAAATTATATCAACTAACAAACCCATACACCCAACAAAAGTAAAAACAGTAAAAATAGTTACTGTTCCTTTTGAAAGATAAGCCTCTAAATCCTGATTTTTCCCCTTTTTACACATCTTTATGAATTCCCCAATCCACGGCTAATGTACTAAAATAGTAACAAAAAATACCTCTTTACTCACTATTGAAATGCATAAAACATATTGTAATGTTATCTAAACTACATTCATCAGTTCAAAATAAAAATGTCACTTTCATACGGTAAACAAATCAATTAAATTACAATATCCCTCAACTAATGAATTAGTTAATAAAATTAATACTGTATTAATTATATGTATTGCAGCAGAGATTTGTATATTTATAAAATCAGGACAGATTTAAAAACACTTTATATAAACACTTAAATGACTGATCTTAAGCTTACTGAATTATTTGAACTAACTTATCTACAACATATTCAGGACCTTTTTTCAGATGCTACCGGTGTTGCGTCGATTATAACCTCACTCGATGGTACTCCAATAACTAAGCCAAGTAACTTTACCCGATTGTGTGAAAAAATTATAAGAACAACTGAAAAAGGCTTCGCAAATTGTAAAAAATCAGATGCTATAATTGGGTACCATAACACTACGGATCCAAATATAAAGCCGTGCCTCAGTGGTGGCTTATGGGATGGAGGAGCCAGTATAACTGTTGGTGGAGTACATGTTGCCAATTGGTTAATCGGGCAAGTCAAAAACAAAGACCTTAACCTTGAAAATATGCTCAGTTATGCAAATGAAATAGGCGCCGATCAGGAGGAATATATAAAAGCCATGGAAGAGGTACCAACTATGTCGGTGGAACAGTTTTCCAAAATTGCAGAATTACTCTTTTTTATAGCAAATGAACTTTCTGAAAAAGCATTCCGAAATAAAGAATTAGAAACAATTAACAATCAATTACAAATTGATGCAACTGAAAGGTATCTGGCCGAAAAAGCTTTAACCGATAGTGAGAATATTCATCAAACTATTGTCAAACACATTCCACAACTTATTTTTATAAAAGACCTTAACTCCAATTACCTTTTGTGTAATGACAACTATGCTAAAGATCTAGGCATTAGCCCGAAAGAAATTGTAGGCAAAAGTGATTTTGATTTATTTCCTCGCGAATTCGCGGAAAAATTTCAACACGACGACCAGAAGGTAATGGCAGAAGGTATTATTCAGGATTTTGAAGAGAAATACATTTCTTCAGGAAAAGAAATCTGGACCCACGTTACAAAAGTGCCCTACCGCGATTCGGACAATAAAATTGTTGGAGTGCTTGGAATATTTGAAGATATTACACAAAACATTCAAGCAAGGGAAGAAATAAAACAACAAAACAATCAACTTAAAACCATTAATGAGGAAAAAGACAAATTTTTTTCCATCATCGCCCATGACCTTCGAAGCCCTTTTAATTCATTTCTTGGTTTTACTGAATTAATGTCAGAAAATTTGCAAGGTTTGTCTCTCGAAGAGATACAATCAATTGCACAAAAAATGCGGACTTCAGCAACCAACCTGTATTCCCTTCTTGAAAATTTACTAAAATGGTCGTTACTGCACAGAGGAATTATGCCATACGAACCAGAAAAATTAAACTTAAATGATTTGATTTTTGAAAGTATTGAACTGATAAAATCGGTTGCTGTAAAAAAGAATATTACAATCAAAATTGAGATTGACAGGAAAATTAAAGTCAAAGCCGATACGCAAATGCTTCAAAGTATTATTCAAAATCTTGTTTCAAACGCCATAAAATTCACCAATCAAGGAGGAAACATATCGGTTTCTTCTTTTACTAAAAATAATAACAATATTAGCATTTGTATAAAGGATACCGGGATTGGAATGAACAAAAAAATTCTTGAAAACCTATTTACATTAATTAATAATGACAACCGGAAAGGGACCGAGGGCGAATTAAGCACCGGGCTTGGTTTATTAATCTGCAAAGAATTTGTCGAAAAAAATGGTGGTAGCATCCATGCTGAAAGCCAGGAAGGAGTAGGAAGTCAGTTTATTTTCACATTACCTTCAGCATAAAAAATTATAATCTTCCGTCCATATCCAATTTATCAGATTCAGGTTTTAAAGGAAATTTAACCGGTTTGTTATCACGGGTTGAGCGGTAAATAGCCGTAAAAAGCTCCACCGTCCTACGGCCATCTTCGCCAGTCACCAATGGTTCTTGATTGTTTTTAAGGGCAAAAAGGAAATCCTCAATTTGCCGTTCCATAAAATATACCATCGGATCGATAGAGTTAAAAAATTCGGTATCTTCATTTTCCCATTTCTGAAGGTTTTTTTCTTCGCCCGGCACCGACCAAATATCGTTGATTGGTGGTTCCAATATGCTTGACATACCGGCAATAAACATTGCCCCACCATCGGTTTGAACGCCTACCGATGACCCATTTTTTCCATGCACCTGCACTTTTCCATAAATTCCCGGTTTTTCGGAATTACTTACAACAATATTTCCTATTCCACCATTTTTGAATTTTACGATGGCAACTGCTGTATCCTCCACTTCGATATAGGGATGGTTAAGGTTTTTCCACAAACCATATACTTCATCAATTTCGCCCATGTACCATAATAATATATCGAGTTGGTGTGGGGCTTGATTTACCAAAACTCCTCCTCCTTCCATTTCCCAAGTGCCACGCCATTCATCAGTATCGTAATATGCCTTATCGCGCCAACCTAACATATTGATGGTGCCAAATACCGGTTCACCAATTTTTCCATTATCAATGGCATCTTTTACACGCTTAACAGGTGGGTACCAACGCCGCTGACTTATAACCCCAAGCTTTACCTGAGCCTTTTTACATGCTTCAATCATCACATCACAATCGGCCAAAGTCGATGCCAAAGGTTTTTCGACTAAGATATTTGTTCCTGCTTCTGATAATTCAACCACCGGATTTTTATGAAACGGATGAGGTGTACACACTATCGCCAGGTCAATTTCTTCCGAAACCACCATTTCTGTAATTGAACTGTACGGAGTAGTTTGATATTGTTCAGCAAATATCTCTGCCGTGCTTATTGTCCGACTCCAAACTGCTTTTAATGCAGCATTGGGCAAGTTTTGAATAGCTTTAGCATGAAGGTGTGCAACTTTTCCGCATCCCAAAATAGCGATATGGTATTTTTTCATTGGTTTTATTTTAAAACAATTTTATTAGAAATAAAAAAAAGATTTATGGCACCAGGATTACTTTATTTAATCCTGATTCTTTGTTGTACAATCGATTGAACCAATGAGCCCCTTCGGAAAGGGGCACAACAGCCGAAACCATTTTTTCAGGCTTTATTTTTCCGGATGAAAAAAGATTTAAAACCTTTTCGTATTCTCCGTTAATTGCGCAACTTCCTTGTACTTTTAATTGTTGTGTTACAACTTTTTGAAGCGGGAAATTAACCTCTTTCGATAAATTTCCAACCAGTGTAACTTGTCCCCCTTTTCGAAGTGATTGAATAGCAAAATTAACTGTAGGTTCTATCCCTACTACTTCAAATGCTAAATCAGCCCCTCTCCTTCCGGTTAATTCAAAAATCTGAGAAACGGCATCTTCCGATTTTATATTTATAACAAAATCGGCACCTGAATCGAATGCGCTTTCCAGTTTTTTATCATCAATATCAACCGCAATAACCGGCGACACTCCTGCAATTTTAAGAAGCTCAACAATAAAAATTCCGATCATGCCGGTACCTACCACCACAGCACTATCACCCACTTTAATATCAGCCAAGCTTAAGGCATGTGCAGCAACAGCTACCGGTTCAACCATAGCAGCTTGTTCAAATGAAACGTTATCAGGAATTTTATACAAAATATGTTCAGGAATCACCACATACTCGGCCATGGCTCCCTGGAGCTTATACTCTTCGGGTGATACGCCCAACACTTTTCGATTATCACTTAAATTGTATAAACCTTTTAATGTAAACCAATCGTTCAAAGGGTAAACAGTTGAATCAAAAGTTACCCGGTCGCCTTTATTCCAGTTTTTAACATTACCTCCAACTTTTTCAATTATCCCCGATGCTTCATGCCCCATAATAAGAGGAGGTATACGGCGGCCAGTACTTCCATCCATACCATGCACATCGGAACCACATATACCACATGCTTTTACCTTAACTAAAACTTCGTTTGTTTTTATTTCAGGGATCTCAACTTCTTGAAAATTAAATTTATTATATGCTTCTAAAACCAATGCTTTCATTCCAATTATTTTTATCCAAAGTTAACACAATTCTAAAATGTAAAAATTTAAAAATCATAAAAAAAAGCCCTGCAATTGCAGGACTTCCTCATTCTCAAATTACTCAATTTATTAATAATTGTATGATAAATACCTTTCGGGGAAATGAACCAATCTAAAGCCTTGTGGATGCATCTCAAAAAACAAGTTGCCTACCCTGAAATATAATTCTCCATTAATTATTACTTCTGAATATTCATAAGGCAAGTCGGGAAAAACAGTGCCGTACGGTAAAGTTACATGAACGTATCCAACACCTCTGTGGTGCCTGAAAAAACTACCTTCGTAGAAATAATAGTTGTGGTGGTTGTAATAAAACGTCCATGGTTCATAAACAAACCTTCGGATTACGTCACCATAATAAGTATGATGGTAATAATATTTATGGTTCCTGAATGCAAATGGCCTGTAATCTTTATAATAGAATCTCCATCTGTTTTTATCCCAGTGGTGGTTATTCCACCTTTTATCCCAACGGTTGTATTTATTAGCCCATCGTTGATTATACCGGCGGTTGTCAATTTTGTATTTTTGGTAATTATCACGCCATTTTTTATTAGTTCGAATATCGTAGGTTCCGCGGTTGTTCCGGTAATTTTTATTGTTTGAATAAGTCCTGGTAGAATTATCACGATCCCTTTTAGTCCTACTAATATTCCTGTCAGTTGAATTACGGGTAGAATTATCTCTTTGCCTATTATTTGCATAATTTCTTGTAGGCTTATCATTCCTTGGATTTTTTCGGATTACTGCCTTATCACGTGAAGACTTATTATTTCTGTTGGCATCATTCACCTGAACGGTAGATCGTTTCCGGTCGGTATTTTTATTTTTGGAATAACTTTTTGATGGAGTTTGTTTAACTTCCCGTGTTGAACGTGTCCTGTTGCTATTCCTGGTTTCTTTTTTAGTGCTTTCGGTGCGGCTAGTCCTTCGTTGAGCTTCAGCAGGGATTGTCATTGCTGAAATAACTGTTGCCAGAGTAACCATCTTAACAATCAGCCTTATATTTAATTTTTGCATGGCCTTTCAAGTTAAATTTATAAAATCAATTATCCTTTTTTTGATCTGGCGCCACGTACATAATAAAGTTATAACTGATTTTAACATTGCAAAGTATGTGCCAAAAAGATAAAAGTAAAATTTACCTTCAACGTAAATTGCTGATAAAATGAACGTTAACACACTACTATTTATTTACAGTTATTCTTGCGGTTTATAAAGAATTATTAATTTTGCAAAAAAAAAATTGAAACGGATTTTAGCAATTGATTATGGCAGAAAACGTGTTGGGCTAGCAGTAACCGATCCTTTGCAAATTATAGCCAATCGTTTAACAACAGTGCCAACACATACTTTGTGGGACTATTTGGAAAACTATTTTGCTACTGAACCAATTGAGTGCCTTGTGGTAGGTTATCCAAGGCAAATGAACAATGAAGCTTCAGAATCTGTTCGGTATATAAATCCATTTCTGAAAAGATTTCAGAAAAAATACCCGGAAATACCGGTAGAGTTGGTCGATGAACGATTTACCTCGAAAATGGCGTTTCAGGCAATGATTGACGGAGGGCTCAAAAAAAAAGCCCGCCAAAATAAAGAAACAGTGGATGCAATAAGTGCAACACTCATTTTACAAACATATTTAGAGCAGAAAAGAAATATAAGATGAAGTACCCTATTACCGTATATGGCAGCCCTATTTTAAGAAAAATTGCAAAACCAATTGAAAAAGATCACGAAGGACTGGATGAATTTATTGCCAACATGTGGGAAACCATGTACCACTCTGATGGCGTAGGATTAGCAGCTCCTCAGGTAGGAAAATCACTCAGAATGTTTGTCATTGATGCATCAACAGGGGCTGATGAAGAACCTGAACTATTGGGCTTTAAAAAAGTATTTATTAATCCTCAAATAATTGAAACCAAAGGCGATGAATGGGAAATGAAAGAAGGATGCCTGAGCCTTCCTGAGATAAGGGAAGAAGTATGGCGCCCCGAAGAAGTTACCATAAAATATATGGATGAAAACTTTGTGGAAAAAACCGAAACTTATGGCGGTTTTGCCGGCAGAATAATCCAACACGAATACGACCACCTCGACGGAAAACTATTTATCGATTATTTAAAACCACTTAAAAGAAGGTTGCTCAAAAGCAAATTATCAAATATTTCGAAGGGAAAAATAAAAATGCATTACCGAATGGTTTTCCCCGGATAATTTTTGAAACTCATATTTATTTTTTTCGTTTACAGGTAAAAACTGATTCTCTTAGAATCTGAATCCCTGAAAATGAAAAATATTCTCGAAAGAATTCCTTTTTTACGAATCGTAATCAGTTTGATTATTGGAATAGTTGTGTCTTCAACTTTTCCCGATTCATTGGATAACATTTGTATCCTGCTAATTTTTGTTTTGCTCCTGTTTTTATGGTTTACACAAAATTTTTCAGGATTTAATTTTCAAAGGATTACATCGATAAGTATTTGCCTTACTATTAGCATCCTGGGATTTTACATCCATCAATTATATAACAAAAAAAAACCTCTTGCAATTGGCCAGTATTATCTGGCCACTATACTTGAAAAACCTGTACTAAAAACTAATTCATACAAAGCTGAATTAAAGTTAAGACTGGTACTAAAAGATGATTCAGTTATTAAAACCAATGAGAAGATTATTGCCTATTTTGAACCGGATAGCCTGGTTGACCGAATTAATACCGGAAGTCAGATTATATTTAATACTGCACCCCAACAAATAGCAAATGCAGGTAATCCCGGAGAATTTGATTATGCAGGTTATATGTCGAAGAAAAAAGTTTTCAGGCAGGTTTATTTAAAAAATAATTGCTGGCAAACAACCCAGCTACCACCCAGCCATTCGTTAAAAATAATAGCTGAAAAACAGCGTGAAAAGCTACTCGACATTTATCGCAAAAACAAACTCGAAGGGAACCAGTTTGCTATTCTTTCGGCACTCACATTGGGCTACAAACAAGCCCTCGACAAAGAAACAAAAGAGGTGTTTTCATCGGCAGGAGCCATGCATATACTGGCAGTTTCGGGCCTTCATGTAGGCATTATATTTTTAGTTTTTAATTTTTTCTTTGGTTTTATGAAGCGGCGAAAAAAAGGCCGAATAATTTTTGTGTTTCTATCTATCACCTCTTTATGGATTTTTGCTTTTATTACAGGTTTATCAGCGTCGGTATTGCGTGCTTCACTCATGTTCACTTTTGTAATTATTGGCGATACCATGCGGAAACCCTCAAACATTTACAATTCGTTATTTGCTTCGGCCTTTATATTATTACTTATTAATCCAAATTTTATCTTTGACGTGGGGTTTCAACTCTCATATTCAGCCGTTTTGGGCATTCTGTTTTTTCAACCCCGAATTTTTAACCTAATCAAATTTAAATCAAAAATTGCCAATTTCTTCTGGGCTTTGTTTACGGTATCAATTGCAGTTCAAATTACAACTTTCCCGCTGAGTATCTTCTATTTTAACCAATTTGTTTCCTATTTTTGGCTATCAAATTTTATTGTAATTCCATCGGCAACACTTTTTATAATTTCCGGAATATTAATATTGGTATTTTCTCCAATCCAATCTATTTCAATAATTATAACAAAAATTACAGCATGGTTATTAGCAATAGTCTACGAAGGATTAAAACAAATTAGTGAACTGCCATATTCAACCATTCAAAATATCAATTTAAATCAGGTTCAACTTTTTTTGCTAATAATTGGAGTTTTTTGGATTTCTCTTTTTATAGCAACCCACAAAAAACTTTACCTGTTCTTTTTTTTAAGTTTTTTAATTGTTGTATCCTTTGTCAAACTGATTTATAGAATTAATCAGTTTAACCAGGAATTGATAATTGCCTATAATTGTGGCAATAACCAGCTTTTCCATTTTATTTCCGGTAAAAAAAATTATATTATTTCAGGAAACTACCCGGATTTAACGGTTTCCGAAAAACAAATTATAGATAATACATGTACAAAAATGAGTTTAAAAGCTCCAGTTTACCTGAATAGTTCATTTAATTATGAAGATCAAAAATTATATTTAAATAATTATATTGTTTCGTTTTGTGGACAAGAAGTAATATTAAAATATGATAAATTACTGCAAGGATTATCAAAAAACACTAAATTTTTATTTAACAATAAAAGGCACTTACCCGCTATAAACCAAAATATTACAATAATTTCGACTGCATTTTCTAACGACTCAATAAAAAGCACAAATAAAACTCATTATTTACGGCAAAAAGGGGCAATGGTTTATCGAATAAATTAAAAATAAACGTAAATTTCAGGTTAAAAATGTAATAAAATTCAAATATTGTTTGGATAATGATGTGGTTTATAGTTTACTTTGCCACGGCGGTAAAAGACGTAAAATAAATGAAAATAGTAATAGCAGGTGCTGGAGAAGTTGGAACTCATTTAGCAAAGATGCTAAGTGACGAGGAGCATGACATTGTTTTAATGGACGATGATGCATCAAAATTAACGGGAATAAGCAGCGAAGTTGACTTATTAACCCTCACAGGATCTGCCCATTCGTTTGGCGACCTTAAAGAAACCGGGCTGGCGAAAGCCGATTTATTTATTGCTGTAACACCCTTCGAAGAACGAAATGTCCTTGCCTGTTCCATGGCTTCTTTTCTGGGAGTTAGCCGCACAATTGCACGGATTAATAATTCGGAATACCTTCGGGGAAACTACAGGGACAAGTTATTAAAATTAGGCATTAACGAATTAATTTACCCTGAAAGCCTTGCCGCCAAAGAAATTGTTGCCTCGGTAAAACAAACAGCAACCCGTCAGGTAATCGAATTTTCTCAGGGGAAGCTTATCCTTCTAGGAATAAAAGTAAGAGAGAATGCTCCTATAATTAACAAAACTCTCCAGGAAATATCACTAAGCCATGAGGGTATTATGGCTGTTGCTATTAACCGGAAAAATGAAACAATTATTCCTAATGGCAAGGATATAATTTGTATTGGTGACATTGTGTTTTTTATTACTACAAGGGCATCGCAACAAAAAGCATTCGAAATTACCGGCAAAAAACCTTTTGAAATAAAAAATATCATGTTTTTAGGAGGTAGCCGGGTAGCCGAAAAATCAATTGAAAAACTGGGCGACCAATACCGCATAAAAGTTATTGAAGAAAGTATTGAACGGTGTGAAAAATTGGCCGAAAAGTTTAAAAATGTTTTAGTAATAAATGGCGATGGCCGTAATCTTGAACTTCTCAAAGAAGAAGGCATCGGAAAAATGGATGCTTTTGTTGCTGTTACCGGAAGTTCCGAAACTAATATTCTTTCGTGCCACCTTGCAAAAACAATGGGTGTTAGGCGTACCATTGCCGAAGTTGAAAACCTGGCTTTCACAGGTATAGCCGAGAATATGGACATTGGCAGTATTATTAATAAAAAATTGATTGCCGCCAGCTATATTTACCGATTTACATTAAATGCCGAAATATCAAAAGTTAAATGCCTTACCGCATCTGATGCTGAAGTATTTGAATTTATTGTAAAACCGAATGCAAAAATAACTCAACAACCATTAAGAGACCTTGATTTCCCAAAAGAAGCTAAAGTTGGAGGATTAATTCGTGGCGATAAAGGATTTGTTGCCGATGGCGACACACAACTCCTCGAAGGCGATAAAGTAGTAGTGTTTACACTACCTACAGGAATAAAAAAATTGGAAAAGTTTTTTAAGTAATTTATTTTGTAACAAAGATTAATGATAAATCTTAAAATCGTTTTCAGGGCACTGGGTTTCCTTCTATTAGTTGAAGGAATAGCCATGTTACTAGCTTTTGCTGTAGCCCTTTTATATCAGGAACACGACATAAATGCCTTCCTCTTTTCTTCATTAATTTGTATGGGATTAGGGATTTTTACGGTTTTGCTGACCCAAAATGCGTCTAAATCTATTGGCAAGCGTGAAGGATTTATCATAGTTTCACTTGTTTGGGTTGTCTTTTCTGTTTTTGGAAGTATCCCTTATATGTTGAGCGGTTCCATCCCAAATTTTACAAATGCTTTTTTTGAAACTATCTCGGGATTTACAACCACCGGCTCCTCGGTCCTTAACAATATCGAAGAAATGCCGCATGGAATATTATTTTGGAGAAGTATAACACAATGGCTTGGAGGTATGGGGATCATTGTCCTTTCATTAGCTATATTGCCCATTTTCGGAATAGGCGGTATGCAGCTATATGCTGCAGAAGTTCCAGGCCCATCGCCTGATAAAATTAGCCCAAAAATTAAACAAACTGCCAAAATGCTTTGGGCTATTTACGTGGTTTTTACTGTTACCGAAACTTTACTACTTTGGATTGGCGGGATGGAATTATACGATGCTGTTTGCCACTCATTTACAACAATGGCTACTGGCGGATTTTCAACAAAACAGGCAAGTATTGCCCATTGGAACTCACCCTATATTCAATATGTGATTATTTTCTTTATGGTACTGGCAGGCACCAACTTTTCATTGTTTTATTGTGCATTTACCGGAAGAGTTAATAAAATACTTAAAAATGAAGAATTCAGATATTATATAGGATTTATACTTTTTTTTACCGTTTCTATCTTTATTGGGCTTCTCATAACCTCTTCACTTGGTACCGAAAATGCTTTTCGGAATTCATTGTTTCAGGTAGTATCAATTATCACAACTACCGGTTTTGCAACAGCTGATTATTTATTGTGGCAGCCATTTTTAACGCTTCTTATATTTTCACTTTTCTTTTTTGGAGGATCTGCAGGGTCTACCGGAGGAGGAATTAAAATAATGAGAATTGTCGTCCTCTTAAAAAACAGTTATTATGAATTGCGCCGGATGATTCATCCACACGCAGTCATTCCGGTAAGGTTTAATAACCAATCTGTCGATTCAAAAATTATTTCGAATGTACTGGCCTTTTTTATCATCTATTTTATGATATTTTTCGTCAGTGTAGTCCTTTTTTCTTTAATTGAACCCGATATGGAATCATCGATGGGAGCAGTAGCAACCTGCCTTGGAAACATTGGCCCAGGCTTAGGTAACGTTGGCCCCTCTGAGACATTTATGCACATAAATCCGGTTGGTAAATGGTTTCTATCTTTTCTGATGCTTTTAGGGCGCCTTGAACTTTTTACAATTTTGGTTTTGTTTTCACCTACTTTCTGGAAAGATTAAATATCAATTTCGCCTTTTCCCTGACGGACAATAACCAATTCATCTCCCGAACAATCAACAACAGTTGAAGGTACTAATTCGCCATAACCACCATCAATTACAATGTCGGCAATAGATTGATATTTTTCGTATATCAACTCCGGATCGGTAGTATATTCCAGAATTTGATCTTCATCGTGAATGGAAGTTGATAATATTGGATTACCAAGTTCACGTACAATGGCCCTTATAATCTCACTGTCAGGAATCCTGATCCCAACTGTCTTTTTCTTCCCTTTAAAATATTTTGGCACATTATTATTTGCATTTAAAATAAATGTAAATGGGCCAGGAAAATGGCTTTTTATTATTTTGAATAATTGATTTGAGATAGGTTTTGTAAAATCAGACAAATGGCTTAAATCGCTACAGATAAATGAAAAATTCGATTTTTCAATTTTTATACCTTTAATTCTTGCAACTTTTTCAACGGCTTTAAAATTTGTAATATCACAACCCATTCCATAAACTGTATCAGTGGGATAAATAATTATACCTCCTGCTTGTAACACTTCAACAATCTTTCTAATATCCCGGGGATTGGGATTTTCATCATACAGTTTAATAAACATTTGAATTCCTTAAAATTTTGGCACATAAAATTATACAATTTCGTATCATTGCCATGAGTAATTCAATTTTTTATATGAATTTAGAACTAGTACAAACGGCTGATGGATCTGTAACACTTTTTAATCCTGAACTAAATGAACAATACCACTCGGTTAACGGAGCAATAACCGAGTCAAAACATGTGTATATAAACCATGGTTACAATTCTCACCAGGGAAAGAAAAAGACGGTTTTTGAAGTAGGTTTTGGAACAGGTTTAAATACGCTATTAACTGCTCTCGAAGCTGAACACACACGCACACCAACAATTTACATTACAATTGAAAAATATCCCCTTTCGGAGGAGCTGGTTTCGCAGTTAAATTATCCTGAACTCATCGGGATTAAGTCAGCGTCAGTTTTTGATGCCATTCACCTTGCCCAATGGGGGGAAACAGTTACTATTTCGGAGTATTTCTCAGTTCATAAAATCAATCTTGATTTAACCACTGAAAAAATATCACACTTACCTTTGTTCGATATTATTTACTTCGATGCTTTTGGCCCCGACAAACAACCTGAAATGTGGGATCTTAAAATAATTAAAAACATTTCTGAAAATACAAATAAAGGGGGAATATTCTCAACATACACTGCTAAAGGACTGGTAAAAAGAAACTTAAAGGAAGTTGGTTTTTTAATTGAAAAACTCCCCGGGCCTCCCGGGAAAAGGGAAATGTTACGGGGAACAAAAAAAAGCTGAAAATTAAAAAAGAAAAAAAAAAGAACTATCTTCGCACCTCAAGTATAAAAAACGATAAATGAGTGATAAAGAATTAGTAACGGATTTTGACAAATTCAGTTATTCATTAGGAATGAGTGTTGCCAGCAACCTCATCCGGTCGGGAGTAAAAAAGGTTGATTCCGAAAAATTTATGTCCGGTGTTTCAGATACTTTTAGTGGTGAAATGCCTAAAATTCTTCCTGAAGAAGCAAACAAAATTTTAGACAGTTTTCTGGCACAATCAAAAGATAACAATTCTGATGAAAACTTAAAAAACGGCCTTGCATTTCTTTCCGAAAACAGTAAAAAAGAAGGAGTAACTGAGCTTGCAAGTGGGTTACAATATTCAATTGAAACTACCGGCGATGGTGATTTACCGAAACCGACCGATACAGTACGCTGCCATTACCACGGAACATTAATTGACGGAACAGTGTTCGATAGTTCTGTTGAACGTGGACAACCTGCTGAATTTCCGGTTAATCGTGTTATTCAGGGTTGGGTTGAAGCTCTACAAATCATGCCAGTTGGTTCGAAATGGCGTTTGTTTATTCCTTCTGATTTAGCGTATGGCGAAAACGGCGCAGGCGGTGTTATTGGGCCAAATGCAGCCTTAATATTTGATATAGAACTACTTGAAATCATATAATTCTTAAAAAATCATATTATGAAATTAAAATCAACGATCATTTTTATTTCTGTTGTCGCTTTGTTTTTTACAATGTCGTGCCAACAGGGCGGAATAAACACCAATGTAAAATTGGTATCACAAGCCGATTCAGCAAGTTATGCGATTGGCCTTCAAATGGGTACTAACATCCAAAAAAATCTGGAAACAGCGCCGGGAGGAGATCAAATTAACCTTGAAATATTAACAGCAGCATTTAAATTAAGTAGCGCAAGCGAAGAAACCGTAATAACTATGGAACAAGCTGATGCTATTATTAAATCTTATTTTGAAAATATTACAAAGGTTGAAGCCCAGAAAAGCCTTGAAGAAGGTAATGGTTTCCTTGAAGAAAATAAATCAAAAGAAGGTGTTATTACAACTGCCAGCGGACTTCAATACGAGATTATTACGGAAGGAACCGGCGCTAAACCTTTAGCTACCGAAACTGTAAAAGTTCATTACCATGGTACATTAATCGATGGAACTGTTTTTGATAGTTCAATCGAACGTGGCGAACCCACTTCATTCCCGGTAAACAGGGTTATTCCTGGATGGACTGAAGCCCTCCAATTAATGCCTGTTGGTTCAAAATGGAAATTGTATATTCCTTCGGACCTTGCTTATGGCGAAAGAGGATCACAAGGAGCTATTGGCCCAAATGCTACTTTAATTTTCGAAGTTGAATTACTCGAAATTGTAAAAGAATAATTAATCTATTGCATAATTTAAACAGCTACCATAAATTCACATATTTATGGTAGCTGTTTCAAAAATATTACAAAATGAGTTTGAGTGTAAAAGGAAAAGTTTTTAAAGTTCTAAACCCTGAATCAGGAGTAAGCCGCGCTGGAAAAGAATGGAAAAAACAGGAGTTTATTATTGAAACTCAGGATCAATTCCCAAAAAAAGTATGTTTTACACTGTTTGGTGATAAAACCTCGCTTGCCGATGGTTTAACCGATGGGCAGGAAATTGAAGTATCCTTTAATCTGGAATCGCGGGAATACAACGGAAAATGGTTCCACAATATTAATGCATGGAAAATTGACCAGGCAACATCAAATGCCCCTTCAAACCTGCCTCCTGAATACAATACCAACGACATACCTCCCGAACCAGAAGATGATGGAGGCGACGACCTGCCGTTTTAATTAATTCTCACGGGTAAAAACCAGTTTGTTTTCAGAGCCTAAACGAGGGTTAAAATTATACCCTTCGTAATCAAAGGCTTTTAAATTTTCAGGATCGGAAATTTCATTTTCGATAATAAACCGGGACATTAATCCACGCGCTTTTTTAGCAAAAAACGATACAATTTTATAGCTTCCGTTTTTGAGTTCTTTAAACTCAGGAGTAATAACGGGAGCTTTTATTTTTTTCAGGTTAATACTTTTAAAGTATTCATTTGAAGCCAGATTTATCAGATACTCTGAGCCACTTTCAGTAACTGCACTATTTACCTTATCAGTAATTTTATTTCCCCAAAATTCATACAAATTTTTTTTGCGCCCGACTGTAAGTTTAGTCCCCATTTCGAGCCGATAAGGGAGCATCAAATCCAGTGGTTTTAAAATACCATATAATCCTGAAAGGATCCGTAAATGATTCTGAGCATATTCCAATTGAGCCTCCGACAATGTTGTTGCATTTAATCCTTGGTACACATCGCCGCTAAATGCTAAAACCGATTGACGCGCATTCTCAAGAGAAAATTCAGGCTGCCAGGTTTGAAATCGTTCATAATTTAACTTCCCAAGCTTCTCGGAAATTCCCATTAATTGGCTAATTTTTCGGGGTGTTAATTTTTGCAGTTTTTCAATAAGTACATGCGATTCGTTAAGCATTTCAGGCATGGAATGGTTACTTATTCTAACCGGGCTTTCAAAATCCAACGATTTGGCTGGTGATATAACAATTAACATAAGTGCTTTTTTTTATACTAAATTATAAAATCAACAAAACTACCAGCCTCCGGGTTTGAAAAAAAATAAATTATTTTCGGAAATATTAAATTATATGCCCAACTGATTAAGTGCTTGTTGTAAATCCAATTTTTCAGCGTCAGAAAGAATCTCAGCTTTAAGAGCTTTTTCATACACTTTTCGGGCAGATTCTATTTTTCCTTCTTCAATAAACAATCCAGAAAGCAAATACACAGAACCTAAATGCCCTGGGTGTAACTCCAAAACTTCGTTGAGAATATTTTTAGCTTGTTTGGTATTTTTTACTTCCTTATGGTAGAAAGCGAGCGTATATCCATATTTCGGATTTTCGGGTGCTGCTCCATACGCCATATTGGAATAATCAATTGCTTCTTTTAAACTATTTTGTGAACTAATAACACTTAAATTATAGGCAGCAACTGCTTGATTTGGATTGGTTTCCAAGGCCATTTTAAAAGCATTTTTAGCCTCTTCCATTTTTCCTTGTTCGGCAAGTAACAATCCATAATTTAAATTCACGGCTTCATTTTCCGGATCAATTTTAAGTGCTGTCTCTAAACTTTCACCTGCCTTTGCCTGATCACCAATATACGAATAGAGGACACTGCTGTTAATCAATGGTTGCAAGGCTTGATCGTACAATTTTGCCGAAGTTTTATAAGCCTCCAAAGCAGCAGGTATATCTCCTCTGTTCTGATAAAAAATACCGAGGTTATAATGAGAACTCCAATTATCAGGCCTCGAAACCATTGATAGTTTATATTCTTCAGTGGCACTATTAACAACTTCTTTTTGTGAGGCAGCAAATTGTTCTTCGGGATAACCAGCCAAAGCCATTGCTGCTGAAATCCTTACTAAACGGTACTCATCGGAACAAGCCTTTACCAAGGCATTTTTTGCTGATAAATTTAAATACCCTGTTAACCCTTCGGCAGCTGCCGACCGGACCAAAGGTGATGTATTATTCATCGCTCCTATAATTGTTTTCCACTTTATTTCATTTGGGCAATTTATTAATAACCGTATGAACGAAGTGGTTACAACTTCGCCATTTTTATTTTCATCTATTAGTTGACACATTTTATCAATATTGTCCCAGGTATTCTCACGGGCCTCTTTTAGTAATTGCGCCCAATACAAAGTTTTATTCTGATAATCGGAATTAACGCGCTTTTTTACAATGGAATTCGCCCATTCAGCCGATTTATCAGTATGGCAAATATTACAGGCATTTGGAGAATCAAATTTTATGGTCGCTTCGGGCATTGGTGGCCGAAATGAATGGTCACTACGAACCATTCTTCCAAACTCTGTTTTTGGCATATGGCAACTCACACATTTAGCTCCTTCAGTACCAGCATAATGGCCCGAATGGCTGCCCACATTTTCAACATTATCGACATGGCAAGGCAAACAAGCATTGTTAGCATTTTCTCCAGTAAACCTGTTCCTACCACTTGAAGTATGGCATGTAACACAATGCAAGTCGCTTTTCTGGGCACATTTATTCATTGCCCAACCTGTCATTGTATAATTTTCGCCCAGGTCTCTGCCGTCAGGGTAAAAATCGGTATTTTCAAGTGTCGTTAAACCAAAATTATCAAAATATGGATCGCCAGGAGTATAAGATGCTGTAATAGGTTGCATTTTTGCATGGCATGGGGCGCATGAAGCATTATGCTGTTCAGGTGTAAATGTTTTGGTAACAATCAGTCCCATACTTTCCGGAACCTCGCCTTCTTTTAAATCTTTAAAAATGCGGACATGCTCGCCAGCAGGCCCGTGGCATGTTTCACAATTTATACCAGCTTCACTCCAGGTTGTTTGGTATGAATCGGTTTCAAGTGTATAATTTGTATTTAGTTGACTCACATGGCAACTGTAACACGCTGCATTAAATGTGTACATCCGGTCTTTCCAAGGCAATGCTTCATCAGGCATTCCTTCAGGGAAATGCCTGATTGCTGATTCTGGATTGTTGTACCATGTTTTTTTGCGGATGTCGTAAGCCAGAGGTATCGTTTGTAGTTTGCCATTTTCAATTGAAATCAAAAAATAAAAAACATTCTTCCCTCCCAAAGCCCAAATAATATCAAACGAAGCACTTAATTCGCCATCGTTTTCAATTAATTGTAAAGTCGAATCTTTTTTAAGAACCTGATAGGTTTTACCTTCAATTTCAAAAAAATCGCTACTTACAATACTATCATTGATTATAAGCTCACTAGTAATTTGCTGCATTGCTTTCCCGTGATGCGAAGGAGCCCATAGTTCGTAAAAATGTGCATGGCACTCAATACAACTTTCGGAGCCGGAATAATTTTCAGGGTTTGAATTGTTTTGATTTTTTGACTGGCAAGAACTAAAAATAACAGAACCCAATAAAATATAAAGTATCCACTTTCCCATACTGCAAGTTGCTTGTTATTGTGTTTATAATATGCTAAAAATACACAAAATCATACAAACCGCCATTCAAAATAAGAAGTTGGCAGAATCAAAAAAAATATACTATATAATGCAATCAACGTTTTAACAGAAGCACTACATTTTCAACATGATGTGTATGCGGGAACATATCAACCGGTTGTATTTTTTTTATAAAATAGTGCTCATCCATTAATGCAATGTCACGCGCCTGCGATGCCGGATTACAACTAACATAGACAATTTTTTCGGGATTAATCCGAAGGATTGCATCCACAACATCAGTGTGCATTCCTGCTCGTGGCGGATCTGTAATAATAACATCCGGCTTTCCCTGTTCCAATACAAATGTATCGTTTAATACATCTTTCATATCGCCGGCAAAAAATACAGTATTATCAATTTTATTAATTTCTGAATTAAAATGAGCATCCTCAATGGCTTCGGGGACATACTCAATTCCAACCACTTTTTTAGCCGAACGGGCAATAAAATTAGCTATTGTGCCAGTGCCTGTATATAAATCATATACTGTTTCGGAACCAGATAAATCGGCAAACGACCTGGCAACTTTGTATAAATTGTAGGCTTGATCTGAATTGGTTTGGTAAAAACTTTTTGGCCCAATTTTAAACTTTAATCCCTCCATTTCTTCCCAGATACAATTGTTTCCCGAAAAAACTAAAACATCCTGATCGAGAATTGTATCATTACCCTTTGAATTGATAACATACATTAAAGATGTTATTTGTGGAAACTGTTCATTAATTGCCTGAAGTAATTGTGTCCGTTTTCCTTCATCATCCTTAAAGAATGTCACAATTATCATTATCTCACCGGTAGTGCTTGTACGTATAATCAGAGTTCGCAATAAACCTTCCTGCTGGCGGATATCAAAGAATTCCAATCCGTTTTTAGTGGCATTCTGAAAAATAAAATTCCTTATTTCATTGGAAAATGACCCTTGCAACCAACATTTTTCAATGGGCAAAACTTTATCAAAAAGTTTGGGCACATGAAACCCGAGGGCATTCATTTCTTCAAATGAATCGTCGGTTTTAACTTCCTGATCAGTTAACCAGCGTTTATTTGAAAAAGTAAACTCCAGTTTATTTCTGTAAAAGGTTGATTTTTCAGATTTAAGAATAGGAATTAAATCGGGTAATTCAAGTTTTCCAATTCGAACGAGCTGATCGACAACTTGTTTTTGTTTATAAAACAACTGTTTTTCGTAAGGTAAAAATTGCCATTTACAACCACCACAAACTCCAAAATGTTGGCAAAAAGCTTCTACCCTATCATCTGAAAAAGAATGGATTTTTACCACTCTGGCTTCTCTGTACCGTTTTCGTTTTTTTTGTAATTTGCAGATCAACAACATCGCCTGGGATAACATGAGTCGTAAAAATAACTACATCATCAACTTTCGCAATCGACTTTCCTTCGGCACCTATATCTGTTATTTGTACATTCTCGTATACAACCTGTTTTTGTTTTCTTCTGGCCACGTTATTTTTTGTGCAAATATAATTTTTCCAATTCAATAATGATTACTAACTTAACCAATATTAATACAGGCGTGGGAATTAAATTCCCAAAATGAGAAAACAATTCTCCACTAAGAATCCAACATATTCCTTCTAATCAAACCGTTATGTTTTCTGGAACGATTTTCGCTATATAAATGGAACTTTCTAGGATGGAACATTTTGTAAAAAATATTCTAAGGGGGGTGGCGTGACTTCTGTATATTTGATTGGTTTTGTGTTTAGGGGTTTGTAAATCATCAATCATCTTCAAAAAGCGTCCATAGTTGCCCGCCCCCTTCCTTTTAAGGCTTACAAATGGACGCAAAAAAACCGCTTTGTTTAACATGGCGGTTTTTTTATTTTCTATCCCATTCTTCTTTCTATCTTTGCCCTTTCAAAAATAACAAATGATCTCGGTAGATAACGTATTTTTAAATTTTGGCGGATTTGATTTATTTAAAGGCATTTCATTTCTAATAACTTCAAAGGACAGAATTGGACTTATTGGGAAAAATGGATCCGGTAAAACGACTTTGCTTAAGCTCCTCTCAAAAACCGACCAGCCAAGCTCTGGAAATGTGGCTGTTCCCAAAGATATTACTATTGGATATTTACCTCAGCACATGGTTATTTCCGATACCCGGAATTTAAAAGAAGAAGCTACACTTGCTTTCGAATATTTATTAAACCTAAAACAACAAATCGCCGAGATAAACCACCTAATTGCCAATCGTGAAGATTATGAATCAAAAGAATACCTATCGTTAATTGATAGTTTAACAGAAATAAGTGAACGTTTTCATCTTCTGGGAGGCGATAATTACGAAGCTGAGGTAGAACAAATCCTTCTTGGCTTAGGATTTAAAAGAACTGATTTTACAAGAGATACCAGCGAATTCAGCGGTGGATGGCGTATGCGTGTTGAACTGGCAAAAATATTATTAAAAAAACCAGATGTTTTTTTACTTGATGAACCAACCAACCACCTCGATATTGAATCGATTCAATGGCTGGAAGATTTCCTGAAAAATTACAAAGGATCTGTGGTTTTAGTTTCGCACGATAAAGCATTCCTTGATAATGTAACCAACCGGACTATCGAAATCTCTTTGGGTAAGATCTCGGATCAAAAATCAAATTATTCAAATTTTATTAAATGGAAAGCTGAACAACGTGAACAACAGGAGGCGGCGTATCGAAATCAACAAAAATTAATAAACGAAACTGAACAGTTTATTGAACGATTCAGATACAAAGCCACAAAAGCAGTACAGGTTCAATCACGGATAAAACAGTTGGACAAACTCGACCGAATCGAAATTGAACAGGTTGATAACTCGGCTTTACGGTTAAAATTCCCACCTGCGCCACGCTCTGGAAATATTATAATGGAAGCCAAATCGGTTTCAAAAAGCTATGGTTCTCTGAATGTACTTAACGACATTGACCTGACTCTTGAACGCAAAGAACGTATTGCTTTTGTGGGACGGAATGGTGAAGGAAAAACTACACTTGCCAGAATAATCCTTGGAGAGCTTGAATACGAAGGTTCTTTAAAAATTGGGCACAATGTAAAAATCGGTTATTTTGCCCAGAACCAATCCACACTTCTTGACGACAATTTAACTGTTTTTGATACAATTGATAAAATTGCTGTTGGTGAAATCAGAACAAAAATCAGGGATATTTTAGGTGCTTTTATGTTTTCGGGCGAAGATGCTGATAAAAAAGTAAAGGTCCTGTCGGGGGGTGAACGTTCACGGTTAGCCATGATTAAGCTGTTGCTTGAACCTGTTAACTTCCTGGTACTCGATGAACCAACCAACCACTTCGATATTCAAACAAAGGAGATTCTTAAAAACGCACTAAAAGAATTTGAAGGAACAATTTTAGTTGTATCACACGACAGGGAATTCCTGGATGGTTTAGTTAATTGTGTTTATGAATTCAGGGACAAAAAAATAAAACAACATTTAGGCGGAATCTATGATTTTTTACAACGGAAAAAAATTGAATCGTTCCGAGAACTTGAATTAAATCCTTCGAAGCAAAAAATTAAAAAAAACAATGCCGTCTCAATTTCGGATCAAAATCAACTTTCATTTGAACAAAAAAAAGAAATAAACCGTACTATCTCAAAACTTGAAAAAGGTATTTCCGAAATTGAAAATAAAATAGCGCATATAGAGTCAAAAATGACAGATGTTGAAAACAAGCTATCAGAGCCAAATAATACCGATGTTGAGGTTTTATATACAAAATTTGAAAAATTAAAATCAGAATTGGAACACACAATGACTGATTGGGAAAACTTAACTGAAGATTTAGAAATCTGGAAAGAAAAAAAAATATGGTAATGGGAAAAGAAGATTTTGTATTTGGAACAAGAGCGGTTGCAGAAGCAATTAGCTCAGGTAAAGTAATCGAAAAAGTCTTAATTAAAACAGGGCTTGATAATGAATTATTTCATGAGCTATATGCAAAAATTAAGGAATTTGATGTTCCCATGCAATTTGTACCCGTTGAAAAAATTAACCGCATTACACGTAAAAACCACCAGGGTGTTGTGGCATTGTTATCACCCATCGAATATCAAAAAATAGAAGATGTTTTGCCAATGATATGGGAATCGGGCAAAGAGCCATTAATACTCATCCTTGACCAGGTTTCGGATGTTCGAAATTTTGGAGCAGTAACCCGCTCGGCCGAATGTGCCGGAGTTGATGCCATTATCATTCCTGAAAAAGGTGCAGCCAGAGTTAATGCTGACACAATAAAAACCTCGGCAGGAGCCATATTCAACATCCCTATTTGCCGAAGTAAGAGTTTATTAAACACCTTTGCTTTTCTAAAAGAATCAGGTATTAATATTGTTGCAGCCACCGAAAAAGCTGAAATAAATTACACCGACGTAAAGATGGACATTCCATTGGCTATTGTATTAGGGTCCGAAGAAAAAGGAATTTCCAAGGTACTGCTCGAAAGCAGTGATAACCTGGTAAAAATTCCAATACTCGGACAAATACAATCATTAAATATTTCCGTAGCCGCTTCTATCTTAATTTATGAAGCCGTCAGGCAACGGGCAATTTAAGGATAAACCGGCAAAGGCCTGCTAAAAGTCTCTTCCAACGAAATAAATGTTTCGGTACTTGAAACATGTGGTATTTTCTGAATTTTTTCATTCAGAATATTTTTTAGGTGCTCATTATCTTTGGCATAAACCTTAATAAAAATTGCATATTGCCCCGTTGTATAATGGCATTCTACAATCTCAGTAATATGCCTTAATTTCTCAACAACATCAGAATAAATCCCTCCTTTTTCAAGAAAAATACCAATGTATGTACATGTCCTAAAATCAACTTTTTTAGGGCTTATATGGTATCCCGAGCCAATAATAACTCCCATATCAATCATCCTGTTCACTCGTTGGTGTACAGCAGCTCTTGAAATATCAACTTCTTTGGCAACATCCTTAAATGGAATCCGGGCGTTTTTAGTTATTACGTCCAGTATTTTTAGGTCAACCTGGTCTAAATGATTTTTTAGTGTCATTATATTGTCATTTGTCTTTCAAAATTACTAAAACTCAACTTTTTATCAAGAAATTGCGTAAAGATTATTACTAATATATTTTTTATAGAAATAAATTATCTTTAAGGCAAATTTACCAAATTGTTTCCATTTAAAAGTTTTTTGTGTCGTTTTTCCATATTTATTTTATATTTTATGTTTTTTTGATACTTTTACACAATATTATTACTCATACAGATATACGATAAGGCTAATTTCAAATATTATATTATGAAAAAGAAGAATAATTGGTGGCTATTATTAGCATTTTTAATAATTGCCGCATTTTTAGGAGTATTTATGCCATCTTCTCCGATCGGATTGGATGATCCTAACATTGATTCAGGCGACACAGCCTGGATGTTAACAGCAACTGCCCTAGTTCTGTTAATGACACCCGGACTGGCTTTTTTCTATGGAGGGATGATTCAATCACGCAACATAATCTCAACCATACTACAAAGTTTTATTGCCATGGGAATTATTAGTGTAGTATGGGTGATTGTTGGTTTCAGTATAGCCTTTGGTGATAGTATAGGCACCGAAGGGTATGGATTTTTCGGAAATCCATTAACCTTCTTTATGTTCAAAGGAGTTGGAGGAGCAACCCACCCCGATTTTAGTCCAACATTCCCATTAGCAGTTTTTGCAATGTTTCAGTTAAAATTTGCGATCATAACACCGGCACTTATTACCGGATCATTTGCCGGAAGGGTAAGATTCAGGGCTTATATGTTATTTATGGTTTTATTTACTCTTTTTATATATGCACCATTGGCTCACTGGACATGGCACCCAAATGGTTTTTTAAGAAATTGGGGAGTGCTTGATTTTGCCGGAGGAACTGTTGTTCATATGTCGGCTGGTTTTGCGGCATTAGCCGGAGCAATGTATTTAGGAAAACGAAAAGACTTTCACCAGGAATTTAAACCGGCAAATATTCCATTTATTTTATTAGGTGCAGGATTATTATGGTTTGGCTGGTTTGGTTTTAATGCAGGTTCGGCACTAGCTGCCGATGGTATCGCCGCATTGGCTTTAATGAATACAAATACTGCATCGGCAGCAGCTATGCTCACCTGGATATTTTTTGATGCAGCCAAAGGTAAAAAACCATCAGCCGTTGGTGCGTCGATAGGACTTGTTGTTGGATTAGTCGCCATTACACCAGCTGCAGGTTTTGTAAATGTTGGCTCAAGTATTTTTATCGGAGTAATTGCTGCCATAGTCAGTAATTATGCTATTGCATTAAGGTCAAAGTCTTCATTCGATGATACACTTGATGTATTCCCGGCTCATGGAATGGGCGGTATAGTTGGAATGTTAGCAACCGCTGTTTTTGCTAATGAAGTTGGTTTAATCCATGGCGAAATAACAACATTCCTATTCCATCTGCTGGCACTTGTAATTGTCGGAATTTTTACATTCGGAGGTTCCTACCTTATGTATAAGGTAACTGATTTAATCGTTCCTATCAGAGTATCGCCTAAAGCCGAAAAACTTGGATTAGACATCAGTCAGCACGATGAATCATATGACTTTGCATACAAAAAAGAATAAAAAAAATTACTTGTAAAAAAAGGCTGACTCAATTGAGTCAGCCTTTTTTATCATAAATTATCAATTTTTTAAACGGAAAAAGGGAAGCCTCTGCTTCCCTTTTAAAAATGTTAACCCCCAAACACACGTTGAATATAGGAATTCAACGATTTGATACTTCAAATGTAATAAATTTTATTTTTAATCACCAAATAAATTGACAAAAAAATATACTGAATTATGAAAAAAAAATAACAGCAGCTTATGGAAACAACTTAATTACTTCACTTCCAGCCAATAAAAATGCACCTGTTCCATACACTTCCCAACTATTTGCCGAGAAATTTTTTCGCGGATCGGCTCCAATAGGTTGCACCCAACCAACCATTCCATCCTTTTTTTGTAAAGAACAAAGCCCTTTCCATGCCTTTTTAACAGCTGGAAGATATGTTTCACTATCAAGAATTCCATTGTTTATGCCCCAGGCAAGTGCATAAGTATAAAATCCGGAACCACTTGCTTCACCACCCGGGTATGATTCAGGATCGAGTAAACTGGCCTTCCAAAGTCCATCTTCCTGCTGTATTGAAAATATCTTTTGTGCCATCTCTTTAAAATTTTGCACATAAAAATCACGTTTCGGATAATTGCCTGGCAATTCATCTAAAACGCGGACAAGTCCGCCCATCACCCAACCGTTTCCACGCGACCAAAATATTTTTTCCCCATTTGCCTCTTTTATAACTTCTATTCCCGGCTCATCCCACTTGTAGCGAATATCGCGGGCATATAAATGTTCTTCTTTATCATATAATAAATCATAACACTCGCCAAAAAGTTTATCGTTAAAACTTAAATATTCAGGACGATTAAGAGTTATGCCAAGTTTAACAAATGCAGCTGGCCCCATAAAAAGTGCATCGCACCACCACCATGTTACCTTCTCAATACCCTTTGCTTCAAATGGAGTATTTATTAATTCTTCCATTGTTTTTGCGAAAGGAGTAATTATTTTTTCTTCTTTTGAAATCCGGTACATATCAATATATGCCTGGCATATTGCATGATCGTCGGCATGATGCAACCGGGGTCCTGGAGCCCAGCCTGTTTCTTCACCCATTCGATATATCTCTTTATACATTTTTTTTGATCCAGTAGCTTCGTATGCAGCAAATAAACCTGCATAATAAGCTCCATTGGTCCAATCGTATAATTCGTGTTTTGGATTTTTAAACTGCCAATACGCAGCCTTTTTAATAGCCTTTTTAATATAAGAAGCTTTAAATACTTTCTCATCCTTAGAATTTTGAGCAAAAGCATTTGTACTAAAAATACCAAAAGTGATTAGAATTGCCAATAATGTTTTCATAGATTTTATTGTATTATTAGGTTTTTGATTTAATGGTGCAAATTTATGCAATCGATTGCATTAATCAAAACTTAAATCATAATTAATAAAGGTATATTAATCTTAAATTAATACTTTTAAAGTTGTTTGAATTACAATTTATAATTATACTTGCAATTCAAATTAATAAAATGACTTTACGACATTTACATTTGGGCCATCATAGGAAATATCTAATTTTAGGTAGGGCGTAATTGTATTTTGTAAAAAAATATTAACTGTAAAGGCTTACCAAATAATTGGTAAGCCTTTTTTAATTTACAACCATGATTGAAAAACTCAAAATTGCAATTCAAACAAAAGGGCGTTTGAATGAAGGGACACTTGAATTAATTCAGGAAACCGGAATTAAATTAACCATTGGTAAAAGAAAATTAGTTTCGACAGCCAAAAATTTTCCGTTGGAAGTTTTATTTCTTCGCGACGATGATATTCCTCAAACTGTAGCAGATTCAGTGGCTGACATTGGTATTGTTGGCGAAAATGAAGTTCTTGAAAAAAAGGAAAACGTTACCATTGCAAAACGACTTGGTTTTAGTAAATGCAGAGTCTCATTAGCCATTCCAAAATCAGTTGAATACAATGGATTAGAATATTTTAATGGTAAAAAAATAGCCACATCGTACCCCGTTATTCTAAAAGAATTCCTTGAAAAAAATAATATCAATGCCGAAATACATGTTATCAGCGGTTCGGTTGAAATTGCCCCTGGAATTGGTTTAGCTGATGCTATCTTTGACATTGTTAGTTCAGGCTCGACACTGGTTAGCAACCGTTTAAAAGAAGTTGAAGTAGTTGTTAAATCAGAGGCTGTTTTAATTTCAAATCCAAACCTTTCGGAACAAAAACAAGCTATTCTTGATGAATTATTATTTAGGCTGGAATCGGTTCAAAGAGCAGAGAATAAAAAATATATTTTACTAAATGCTCCGGTGAATAAAATAGATGAAATTATCGCAATATTACCAGGCATGAAAAGCCCTACAGTTGTACCTTTGGCTGAAGAAGGGTGGAAATCTATTCACTCGGTTATCGAAGAAAATGATTTCTGGGAGGTTATTGGGAAACTAAAAAAAGCAGGTGCCGAAGGAATACTTGTAATTCCAATTGAAAAAATGATTTTTTAATAACTGATACATAACAGGATTTTACGTCTTCAACAATTTATCTTACTATATTTGGAACAGATGTGGCAATTTAATTACTGTATGAGGCAATTGGCCTTACACTTGTATTTTTGGAATTTATATAAAAATCCAAATAGCATGTAGTGATGAAATAAAACAGAAAATATTTTTCACCCAAAAGGTTTATTATAGGCGAATTCCTAGCCTGAATGCATAAACCATTCAGGCATTGAAGACTGTTAAAACTATTAAATTATACTGAGATGAAACTATTTACAAATCCTGACAAAAAAGAATGGCCTTTAATTCTGGCACGCCCATTATTCGATGTAACAGAATTAAACAGCAAAGTCAAATCGATACTCGATGAGATAAAAAATCGGGGAGACGTGGCTCTAAAGGAATTAACAAATAAGTTTGATGGAGTAAATTTATCTGATTTTGTGGTTACAGAGGAGGATTTTAGCTTGGCCGAATCACAACTTGATGATCAACTAAAAAAAGCCATCTCATTTGCTGCTAAAAACATCGAAAAATTCCATTCGTTCCAAAAGCACGACATAAAAAAAATAGAAACCAGTCATGGCGTATTTTGTTGGCAAAAACAAGTAGCTATTGAAAAAGTTGGACTGTATATTCCGGGAGGATCAGCACCGTTGTTTTCAACTGTATTGATGTTAGCATTACCTGCCCGAATAGCTGGGTGCAGAGAAATAATAATGTGCTCGCCTCCCGATAAAAACGGAATAATAAATCCAGCAATATTATATGCAGCCAAATTATCAGGTGTAACCCGGTTCTTCAAATTGGGCGGTGTACAGGCTATTGGCGCTATGACATATGGAACTGAAACAGTCCCAAAAGCCGATAAAATATTTGGCCCGGGCAACCAGTATGTAATGGCTGCCAAACAATTAGTAAGCATGAACGATGTAGCTATTGATATGCCTGCAGGCCCTTCAGAAGTTGCTATTATCGCTGATGATTCATCGAATGCAAGCTTTGTTGCCTCCGATTTACTTTCGCAAGCCGAGCATGGCCCCGACAGTCAGGTAATTCTAATCTCAAAAAGCCACAATTTTATCGATGAAGTAAAAATACAAATCGATATGCAAGTTCAAAAGCTTCCACGAAAAGAAATCGCACTTAAAGCCCTCTCAAACAGCATCTTGATTGTAATGGAAGATGAAACACAAATAATTGAACTAATTAATACTTATGCACCCGAACATTTAATAATTAGCACAAATAATTATGCCGAAATGGCTTCGAAAATTATAAATGCGGGTTCTGTATTTCTGGGCAATCTAACACCCGAAAGTGCCGGCGATTATGCATCAGGGACTAATCATACCCTTCCTACTAACGGATGGACAAAGTCGTACAGCGGTGTAAACCTCGATAGTTTTATAAAAAAAATAACCTTTCAGGAAATTACAACCGATGGCTTACGTGAACTAGGCCCTGTTATTGAAGCCATGGCCGAAGCAGAACATTTGCAGGCACATAAAAATGCAGTAACTTTAAGGCTTGAGGCTATAGGAAGAAATAAGTATCAAAGTCCCCGATTAAAAAATAAACTGTAAATGGATATTTCACAATTAATACGAAAAAATATAAAATCCCTAAAACCATATTCTTCAGCCCGCGATGAATATACGGGTGAGGCTCTTGTCTACCTCGACGCCAACGAAATGCCTTATAATCAACCCTATAACCGGTATCCCGATCCGCTTCAATACAAGGTAAAAGAAAAAATATCAGCAATTAAACATATAAATGCTGATAATATTTTCCTCGGAAACGGGAGCGATGAACCAATTGACTTACTAATAAGAGCGTTTTGCGAACCCGGGATTGATAACATTATTACCATTTCTCCTACATATGGAATGTACCAGGTTGCTGCCGATATAAATAATATTGAAGTAAAAAAAGGTGCGCTGGGCGAAAATTATGAAATTATTGTTGATAATATTTTAAATATTATAGATACTCAAACGAAACTGATTTTTCTTTGTTCGCCAAATAACCCTACCGGGAATAGTTTATCGGCTGAAGCAATGGTGAAAATAATTGAGAATTTTAACGGATTGGTGATTATTGATGAAGCCTACATCGATTTTGTCCCTGAAAAATCACTTCTTCCTAAAATTGAGAATTTTAAAAACTTAGTTGTATTACAAACATTTTCAAAAGCCTGGGGAATGGCTGGAATACGCTTAGGAATGGCATTTGCCAATTCTGAAATCATTCAGGTACTGAATCACATCAAATACCCCTATAACCTGAATATCCTTACACAACAAAAAGCTTTAGAATTACTGGCAAACGAAAATCTGAAAAACGAATGGGTACAAACTATCAATTCTGAAAAACAACGGTTAGTTACTGAAATCATAAAGTATCCTTTTGTGATTAAAGTATATCCATCGGATGCCAATTTTATTCTGGTAAAAATGTTTGATGCCAAAGGCATTTACGATTATCTGATTGACAAAAAAATCATTGTTCGCAACAGGTCTAAAGTATTTTTATGCGAAAACAGTTTACGAATTACAATTGGTTCTGAAAATGAAAACTCATTATTGCTGAAAGCATTTGAGGAGCTTATTTAATTATATTGAAAATGAAACGAGCACTATTTATAGATAGAGACGGAACACTTATTCAAGAACCACCTGAAGATTTTCAGGTAGATTCATTGGAGAAGCTGGAATTTGTACCCAAGGTATTTCGAAACCTATGGAATATAAGGCAAAATTTAGATTATGAATTGGTAATAGTAACCAACCAGGATGGATTAGGTACCTCGTCGTACCCCGAAGATACATTTTGGCCGGCTCACAATAAAATGCTTTCAGCTTTTAAAAATGAAGGCATCGAATTTGACGACATCGTAATTGACAAAACTTTTCCTGAAGAAAATGCACCCACCAGAAAACCAAGGACTGGATTACTCGGAAAATACAAAACAAATGAATACGACTTAGCAAATAGTTATGTAATTGGCGACCGATTAACTGATATCGAATTAGCAAAAAATCTGGGGACTGGTGGAATTCTACTCAACAATGGAAGTTTAAACAAAAACCTTAAATCCTCCAAATTAGACAATTACTGTACATTGGTAACCGACGATTGGGATAAAATATATTCGTGTGTTGCTGCTCCATTAAGAACGGCAACAGTTACACGAACAACAAAAGAAACAGATATTTTAGTTGAATTAAACTTAGACAGCACTGCAAGCTCGCAAATTTCGACAGGCCTTAGTTTTTTCGACCACATGCTCGACCAAATAGCAAGGCACTCGGGTACCTCATTAATAATAAAAGTTAATGGCGACCTGGAAGTTGACGAACACCATACAATAGAAGATACAGCTTTAGCTCTTGGAGAAGCATTCCGAAAAGCAATTGGCGATAAAAAAGGAATTGAGAGGTACGGTTTTGCATTGCCTATGGACGACTGCCTGGCACAAGTAGCAATCGATTTTGGTGGCCGGCCGTGGATGGTATGGAATGCCGAATTTAAACGCGAAAAAGTAGGCGACATGCCTACCGAAATGTTTTTGCACTTTTTTAAATCATTTTCCGATGCTGCTCTTTGTAACCTTAATATTAAAGCCGAAGGCCAAAATGAACACCATAAAATTGAAGCAATTTTTAAAGCACTGGCAAAAGCACTGAAAATGGCCATTAAACGCGATGTTTATAACAATCAACTCCCATCAACTAAAGGGGCATTATAATTATAGTATTTTAAAATACGTATTTTTAAGTTGAAAAATGAAAACGATAAAACCTCTCAGAGAGAAAAAAAATACAGCAACCTTATTAATACATTGCCCCGACAAGCAAGGTATATTAGCAATTGTAACCGAATTTCTGAATAAAAATAATGGGAACATTATCTACCTTGACCAACATGTCGACCGGCAAGAGAAAATATTTTTTATGAGGGTTGAATGGGAAGTGGAAGGTTTTGCAATACCAACCAATAAAATTGGTGAATATTTTGATACACTAATCGGTTCGCCACTCCAAATGAATTGGAAATTGTATTTTTCAAAAGATGTTCCGCGAATGGCTCTTTTTGTTTCAAAAATGCCACATTGCCTTTTTGACATCCTCAGCAGGTATACCGCAGGCGAATGGGATGTTGAAATTCCACTGATTATTAGTAACCATGAACTTTTAAAACCTGTAGCCGAAAGATTTGGAATTGATTTTTTTCATTTCCCGATTACAAAGGAAAATAAGGTCGACCAGGAAAAAGCTGAAATTGAGATACTCAAAAAAAACAAAATCGATTTTATTGTATTAGCGAGGTACATGCAAATTATATCGCCCGAAATGGTGGATCAATTCCCAAATAAAATCATCAATATTCACCACTCATTTTTACCTGCCTTTGCTGGAGCCAAACCTTACCATGCAGCTCATAAACGAGGAGTGAAGATTATTGGTGCTACCAGCCATTATGTTACATCTGAGCTTGATGCCGGCCCAATTATAGAACAAAATGTTACCCACTGCAGTCATGTTGATACGGTTCAGAAACTTATCAGAAAAGGACGCGACCTCGAAAAGATAATCTTGTCGGAAGCTGTATATAAACATTTACAAAGAAAAATTCTTGTTTTTAAAAACAAAACTGTTGTTTTTAATTAATCTTTGAAATTATGAACTATTTACTTTCAACACTTTTAATAATGTTAATAGTAATGACCACTTTTGCGCAAACATCAAATACTCCTCAAAATAATATTCCTGCAGATTATGGGTACATTATTAAACCAGGCGATGTACTTCCCGAATTTGAAATGACACTTACAACAGGTGAAAAGGTCACTCCTTTAGAGCTTAAAGGAAAAGTTGTTATGCTGCAATTTACGGCTAGCTGGTGTGGTGTATGCCGAAAAGAAATGCCACATATTGAAAAAGATATCTGGCAGAAACACAAAAATAATCCTGACTTTGTATTAATTGGCATCGACCGCGACGAACCTCTGGATAAAGTAATTGAATTTGGCAAAAAAGTGGGAATAAGTTATCCTCTAGCACTTGACCCCGGAGCAGAAATATTTCAGCTTTTTGCTGAGAAACAGGCAGGCATTACCCGTAATATAATCGTTGACAAATCAGGAAAAATGGTTTATTTGACCCGCTTGTTTAAAATGGAAGAATTTAATGAAATGAAAGAAGTAATCAATTCGTTGCTTAAAAACTAGTGTTTTTTATGAATATTGTAATAATAAAATATAACGCAGGAAATATCGAGTCAGTGAATAATGCATTAAACCGGTTAGGTGTTGATGCCGAAATTACTGCCGACCACTCAAAAATAAATAAAGCCGATAAAGTTATTTTTCCCGGAGTTGGGGAAGCAAGCACAACCATGGCTAATTTAAAACAAAACGGACTTGACACTTTAATCCCAAGCCTGAAACAACCGGTTTTAGGGATATGCCTTGGTTTGCAACTTATGTGTTCTTTTTCAGAAGAAAATAATACAAAATGTTTAGGAATTTTCGATGAAAAGGTTTTGAAGTTTATTCCAAATCAAAACGAAGAATTTACTACCAAAGTCCCACACATGGGGTGGAATACCATCAATAACTTAAAAGATCCAATATTTAATCCTGAATTGGAAAATAAATTTGTCTATTTTGTTCACTCCTATTACGCTGCTTTGGGGGAACACACTTCTGCCACTTGTAAATATATTGTTCCGTTTAGTGCAGCTTTGCAAAAAGACAATTTTTACGCTACACAATTTCACCCCGAAAAAAGTAGTTCGGTAGGCAATCAAATTCTAAAAAACTTCCTAAGTATATAATAACATACCTTATGGATAAACTAACAATTATTAAAGTTGGCGGAAAAGTAGTTGAAGAAGCAGAATCGCTGAAATTACTTTTGAATGAATTTACAAAAATTTCAGGTAATAAAATACTTGTTCACGGAGGAGGGCGTTCAGCAACAACTATTGCTTCAAAACTAGGCATTAAAACCAAAATGGTTGATGGCAGAAGGATAACTGATTCAGATATGCTTGAAGTTGTTACAATGGTTTATGGAGGGCTGGTTAATAAAAAAATTGTTGCCGGGCTTCAAGCTCTTGGATGCAATTCTATAGGAATTACAGGAGCCGACCTTGATACAATCAGAGCTCACAAACGTATTGTTAAAGATATTGATTACGGTTATGTTGGCGATATTGAAGAAGTTAATACTGCCGAATTACGTTTACTTCTTTCAGACAATGTTGTGCCGGTTGTGGCACCTCTTACTCACGATGGGAAAGGACAATTGCTTAATACCAATGCCGATACCATTGCTTCTGGGTTGGCTGCCGAACTTTCAAATTATTTTCAGGTAATTTTGGTGTATTGTTTTGAAAAAAAAGGGTGTATTGATAAATCAGGATGATGAAACCAGTGTAATTTCAAATCTTTCATTAATCGATTTTAATGATTACCTCGAAAAACAGATAATTACAAGTGGTATGATACCTAAATTATCGAATGGATTTAATGCCCTAAACAATGGAGTTAGTAAGGTTTTAATAACCAATCCTGAAAATCTTTCATCGGGCAAAGGAACTAATCTTGTATTAAAGAATTAATTGTTTATACCAATCGTATCTACTCAATATGATTAATCAAATAAACAACATGCAAATTATTAACCAGAATACTAAATTATTAATAAACTTTTATTAGATTCAAATTGTTATAATTATTGGTGTACTTTAAAATATAATCACTTTACTTATTTAGGTATAAACAATTGATTTACAGATGGGGAAAAAAGCTGAAAAAGAATGTACAGAATGCAATGATAATTGCTGTTTTTCATGCTTAAAAACTGAGGGAGATAATTTGTTTCAGAGTTTATCGGAAGATGAATTAAAGTTTTTAATGGATGACAAACTTGGTGTTTGTTTTAAACCAGGTGAAACAATTCTTAAACAAAATACATCAACTACGCATGTAATTTGTGTCAAACAGGGGATAGCCAAAGTATATATTGAAGGTATTAATGGTAAAAACCTCATTTTAAAAATAATTGGCAAAAATGACTTCATTACAGGTGGAGGAATATTTGAAAATAGTATCAGGCATTTTACAGTTACTGCCATCAGCCAGGTTAATTGTTGTTTTATAAGTGCCGATAAATTGTTAAAACTATTTGCTAAAAATAACGCTTTTGCCATTGAATTACTAAAACACCACAATACACAAAATAATCACAATTTAAACTCCCTTGTAAATCTCACACAAAAATACATGCCCGGAAGGGTTGCCGATTCATTGCTGTATTTAAAGAATAATATCTTTAAAACAAACCCGTTTTCAATGCCACTTTCCAGGCAAGAGTTGGCAGAAATGTCGGCCATGACAAAAGAGAGTTATGTCCGAATATTAAAAGAGTTCAAAACCTCTGGAATTGTGCGCCCCAACGGAAACTCCATCGAAATTCTTAATGAAGAAGCACTTATGGAAATAAGCAAAAACGGTTAGTGACATAAATCAACCTATGCATTGACATATATCATGTTTTCTATAGACATATGTCGTTTTTCTACACTTAATATATCAATTATTTTTTCTGCTACAAATTACCCTACAAGTTTAACTTTAAGTCGAGATAATACATCATTCATTTGGTTTTAGTTATAATGAACCGATGTTTGGTTTAAAACGAACAAAATTATACAAACAATAATCTAATTATACTAATTATGAAATCAGTAAAATTATTTCGACTCGCATTATTTTCATTCATGTGTTTATTTTTAGCTTCATCGTGTGTAAAAGAAGGACCTGTAGGGCCAGCAGGAGCTAATGGTACAAATGGTGTTGATGGTACGGATGGTACAGATGGAAATACAACCTGCTTAGTCTGTCATGCCGGTACAACAATGGAAGCTATTCAAGGGCAATTTGCCACTTCAGTACATATTGGCGGAATAAATGCAGTGGATTACGCCGGTGGGCGCGCTTCTTGCGCTGAATGCCATTCACACGAAGGATTTGTCCAATATGCAACGTTAGGCAGTGTAGCTGGAGATATTACAAGCCCAACAGCATGGCAATGTGGCACATGCCACGGCCTACATAAAACATTTGAAGGAGTTGATTATGCATTACGATTAACAGACCCAGTGGTTCCAAAATATGATAAAACTACAACAATGGACCTGTTAGGCAATAGCAATCTGTGTGCCAATTGCCACCAATCACGCAGGGGCGAACCTAATTTAACAAATCCGGGAGAGGAAACTTTCAGAATAACAAGCTCACATTATGGGCCTCACCATGGTGCACAGGCAAATGTTGTTGCAGGCGTTGGTTTTGCCGAAATTCCAGGTTCTGTAACTTATCCTGTAGCTGGCACATCGAAACACCTTAACCAGGCTTCATGTACAGGATGTCACATGGGCGAATTTACTAATGGCCAGGGTGGCCACTCATGGAATCCAAACCAGGATGCATGTAACAGCTGTCACGATGTTACCGAAGAAAACTTTAATTATGGTGGTGTTCAGTCTGATGTTCACGCTAAACTTGAAACACTAAGAGATAAATTAATTGAGTTAGGCGTAGTGGCTGGCGATGATGTTGATGGTTATCACCCTGTAGTTGGTACTTTCCCAATGGTTCAAGCCAGGGCATTCTTTAACTGGGTTGGATTGGAAGAAGACCGTAGCTTAGGGGCTCACAATCCAAAATATGTGAATGCACTTTTAACAAATTCTATTGAAGCTTTAGAGTAAAAAAATAAATAGAATATAAAAAAAGACTTCTGTTATAGGAGTCTTTTTTTATATTGATTTAGTAAAATTAAGCAAGATGAGAAAAATACAACTGATTTTTTCAATACTAATTGTGGCATTGGCTTTTGGAGCTTGCGAATATACGTTTATCGTACCCGAAGAAATCCCGGTTATTGATGTTGATGACCCTAATGCAAGACAGGTAAGTTTTGCTCAGGAAATACAACCCATTTTTACAAATGATTGTGTAGCCTGCCACAATGGACTTACTTCTCCTAACTTATCCGAAGGTAACTCTTTTGCAGCAATAGCAGGTTACATTAATTCTACCGATCCTGAATTAAGTGAGATTGTCACAAAACCATCGCCTACTGCAAGTGGAACACATAAAAAATACACCGCGGCCCAGGCAGCACTGGTTCTTGGTTGGATAAAACAAGGAGCGAAAAACAATTAACCTAATTCAAATTTGAAATTATGAAAAAGTACGTACTATTTATAATCCTGTTTGTCTTGGCGTTTACAAGTGTTTTTGCTCAGGATGAACAAAAAGAAAAAAGTGAACCTGTTGATTCACCTTTTGAAAGCAGTTATTTAATCGATCAGCAAACAACTGTAATACCCGATGCCAAAACATTGCAATTTGTAATTCAACACAAATTTGGAACAATGGATAATGGCACATCTGACCTGTTCGGAATATATTCTCCCGGAGCAAATGTAAGGTTGGCACTTGACTATGTAGTTGTCAAAAATTTTCAGGTTGGTGTTGGTTTAACCAAAAAAAATAAATACACCGACTTTAATGCCAAATGGACTATTTTCCAGCAAACAAAAGATAACTCAATGCCTGTTGCTGTTGCTGTATTAGGAAACATAGCAATTGATGGCCGTAAAGATGATGTATTTGGTTATGGTTATGATTCCACTGACCGCCTTTCATACTTTTCACAAATAATTGTAGGACGGAAATTCTGTGATTGGTTTTCATTGCAGGCGGGAGCTAGCTTTTCACATTACAATGCTGTTGGAGATGTATACGACCATGATAAAATTGGTGCTCACGTTAGTGGTAGGATTAAATTTTCACCCCAATCGGCCATTATTTTTAATTACGATGTGCCATTAAAAATCAAAGACATCTCGGAACAACTCGAGTGGATAGACCACCCAAAACCAAATCTGGCACTAGGACTTGAAATTTCAACTTTTACCCATGCATTCCAAATATATGTTGGAACTGCTGATGGAATTCTTCCTCAGGATGGTATGATGTGGAATCAAAACGATTGGACAAACAAAGGCCTTGCTATTGGATTTACCATTACCAGGTTATGGATGTTCTGATTTTTAGGATAAAATAAAAACTAGCTAATATAAAATGGTAATATCCTAAAATCAGGGACATTACCATTTTTTATTGACATAATAAAATTGTAAATTACATAAACACTTTTTTTCGGTTCATTAACATAAAACACAACTAACTGAAAAGGTATTTTGAGATAATCTATTAAGTATAATTCATTTTAAAATACACCATTTAATTAATGCGCTAAAAATGAAATACCATTTTACATTTTTTTTCTCACTGGTAATTCTCTGCCTTTCGGGTACCATTCAAGCTCAAACAGGGAGTATAACTGAAAGCCACCCTTGCTTAATGTGCCATTCAAATCAAACCTATTCATTCCATAACGAGGTTATGGAAAAGGAAGAAAAAAGGCTTATGAATCCTTATTACATTCTTGATACATTGGCGCTGAAATCAGGAGTCCACAATCAATTTGATTGTACCGATTGCCATTCGTATGAATATGAAACATATCCGCATGCATCAAATCTTAAACTTGAACCATTGGGAACTTGCCTTGATTGCCATGGTGGAGATGAAACATACGCATCGTACCAATTTGAAAAGGTTGATGAAGAATTTCAGAAAAGTGTACACTACCAACTTTATGGCGAGAATTTTACATGTGCCAAATGCCATAGTCAACATACTTATGCCGCTACTGCCAGAACTAGTAGTGACGTACTTGAGATAGTTGATTACAGTAATAAAATGTGCCTTTCATGCCACAACGATATGTCGAAATACCAACTAGTTGCCGGGCATGATAATCCAAAACTAATACAGATACACGATTGGTTACCTAACCAAGAACTTCATTTTAACCATGTAAGGTGTATTGAGTGCCATACCGAAATAGTTGATAGCCTGATGGTCTCGCACAATATTCAAAGTAAAGAAAAAGCACTAAAAAATTGTACTGAATGCCATTCTGCCGATTCCAGGTTAAAAGCATCATTATACAAATACCAAAACCTTCAGAAACGTGCCGAAGACGGCTCTATCAATACTGTATTATCAAACGAATCATACATTATTGGTACACACCAAAGTCCTTTTCTTAAACTATTAAGTATTATTATTTTCATTGCAACTTTATCCGGGATAGTAATACATAGTGTGTTTAGAATTTTAAAAAAGTAAAAAATGGCTGAATCAAAAAATATATATTTTTATCCAATCTGGCTTAGAATATGGCATGCATTTAATGCCATTGGCATTATCCTTTTAATTATCACAGGTATTTCAATGCAGTCAAATATGGGTTCCTCATTTATTAGTTTTAATGTAGCAGTAAACCTTCATAATATTGCAGGAATTGTTGTAACCTTAAGTTATTTCCTTTTTTTTATTGGAAACTTAATCACAAAAAACAACAAGTTCTACATTATAAAACCAAAAGGATTTTTAAAACGGCCCATAAAACAAGCTGTTTATTATGCCTGGGGAATGTTTCATGGGCAAAAGGCTCCTTACCCACTTTCTGAAAAGAGGAAATTTAATCCGTTGCAGAAATATTTTTACATACTGGTTATGTATATAGCAGTTCCTTTGGTAATTATAACCGGCATTGCTCTTTTATTCCCTGAAATAATAATTGAAAAAGTTTATACTTTCAGTGGCATTTTTGTAACTGCTATTTTTCATTCGGCACTTGGATTTTTTATCTCCATATTTCTGATCATACATTTATATGTTGCATCAATTGGAAAAAACCCACTCGCAAATTTTAAAAGTATAATAACCGGATGGCACCATGTATAAACAAAAATATAGAGATAATCAAATATTTAACGATACAGTGACACAGTAAAATTATTTACAAAATAATAGATAATACAGACAAAAAATAGTGGGTTTGATAGATAAACAATAAATCTTGTTTATAAAAATATTGGAATTATGATGGAATATTTTCAGTCTATAATATTTAAATGGGTTTTTAATTTAAAGAAGATAACGGCCTTTTGTACCGCGAATAATAATTATTCTAATAGTCTGTTCTCTCATAAAATCATTTTTGTTTTTTTATTACTATTAATTGGAGTTAATAATATACGGGCACAATCGAATGAAGATTGTTTTATGTGCCACGAAGATCCTGATTTAGTATCGGAGGATCCTGCCAAAAAAGGTTCGCTATTTATACCACTAAATGTACTTGAACATTCGGTTCATGAAACTGTGTTATGTGCTTCGTGCCATACCGATGCTGCAGTTGAAGATTATCCCCACCCTGAAACCTTAAAACCTGTTAATTGTGGAATCTGCCACGAAGAAGCACAACTTAACTTTTTTAAAGGAATTCATGGGCGAGCTTTTCAAGCCGACGATAAAAATGCCCCAAGTTGCAAAGAATGCCACGGAACGCACCAAATTTTAAAATCGGACCAACCCGAATCACGCACTTATAAAATGAACATCCCGGTTTTATGCGGGAAATGCCATAAGGAAGGCGCCCCTGTAGCAAGGGCATACAACATAACCGAACATAATATTATAGAAAATTACAGCCAGGGTATTCATGGTAAAGGATTATTTAAAAGTGGGCTTGTAGTTACGGCAACTTGTAACGACTGCCATGGCAACCACCTTGTGTTACCTCATACTAATATCAATTCAAGTATTTCTTCAAAAAATATTGCATCTACTTGCATGAAATGCCATGCACGAATTGAAGATGTGCACGTTAAGGTAATTAACAAAGAATTGTGGGAGAAAAAACCAGGAGCGATTCCTGCATGTAAAGACTGCCATCCTCCCCACAAAGTTGAAATGCAGAATATTTTAACCACTATTTCTGATAAAACCTGTTTAAAATGCCATGAAGATGAGGCTCTTCACATGGTGGTGGACAATAAAGAAATTTCGCTAAATGTAAATGTGACAGAATTAGCAGAATCGGCACATAAAACCATAACCTGTGTTAAATGCCATTCAGATGTAACCGCCAATATGGAACGTCCATGCGAAACAGCCAGAAAAGTGGATTGCTCGAACTGCCACGCTGAAGAATCGGACATTTATTTTGAAAGTGGGCATGGCAAGGCCTATTTTAGCAAAGACGAAAATGCCCCCTATTGTACTGATTGCCATGGAACACACCTTGTAAAAACTAAAACGGATGAAAGTTCCCCGGTTTTTAAATCCTCCATTCCAACTCTTTGTGGCGACTGCCATAGCAAAAATGGAAAAGCAGGCGAAGGAACTGACCTGTTGGAAAAAGATGCTTTTCATGATTATTCAACCAGCGTTCATGGAAAAAGCCTGATTCAAAAAGGTTTATTATCAACGGCTGTTTGTACCGATTGCCATACCACGCATTTTATGTTAAAAGAATCGGATGAACGTTCGTCGGTTCATCCAAAAAATATTGCAAATACATGTGGCAATTGCCATAAAGGCATTTACAATGAATATATTGCCAGTGACCATGCTTATAAACCCGATGAAGGAGAAATAAAATACCCTACTTGTGGCACCTGCCACTCAGCCCATCTAGTATCTGATGTCCATGAAGACAATTTTATGGCTGAGATTACCATGCAATGCGGAAAATGCCATAGCGATTTAGCAGATACCTATTTGGAAACATACCACGGCAAAGCTTACCAGTTAGGTTATTTAGATGCTGCACGCTGTTCGGATTGCCATGGGGCGCATAATATTTATAAAATGTCGAACCCAAATTCAACAATAGGGCCTCGTAATATTGTTAAAACCTGTCAAAAATGCCATGAAGATGCCAACATGAAATTTGCCGGTTACTTAACACATGCCACGCATTATAATAAAAGTAAGTTCCCATGGTTATTCTATACCTTCTGGGCTATGACCGGTTTACTTATCAGCGTATTTTTATTCTTTGGATTACATACTCTGTTGTGGTTACCACGTTCAATAATGGCGATGCGGAAAAAGAAACGGCATCCTAAGATTAAAGGAAAACAAAAGTTTGTCAGGCGCTTCACAAAACGGCAAAGTATAACACATATTTTTGTAATTATCAGTTTTGTATTATTAGCCCTAACCGGAATGATCTTAAAATTTGCGTACATGGATTGGGCTCAAGGTTTGGCTAAATTAATAGGAGGAGCATATGCTGCCGGTATTATCCACCGATTTGCCGCTGTTATAACATTTGGTTATTTTGGGTATCATGTTATTTCCCTGTTCCAAATAAAAAATAAAAAACAACTATCATTCAAAAAATTCATTTTTGGCCCCAACTCGCTAATGTTTAACATGCAGGATATCAGGGATTTTTGGGCTACAATAAAATGGTTTGTTGGAAAAGGCCCCCGCCCATCATATGGTAGATGGACGTATTGGGAAAAATTCGATTACATGGCTGTTTTTTGGGGTGTTATCGTTATAGGTTCAACCGGATTAGTACTTTGGTTCCCAGTATTTTTTACAATGTTATTACCAGGCTGGGTCATTAATGTGGCACAAATTATTCACAGCGATGAAGCTTTATTGGCTGTAGGATTTATTTTTACAATACACTTTTTTAATACCCACCTGCGGCCCGAATCATTCCCTATGGATACCGTTATTTTTACGGGCCATGTCCCTCTCGAAGAATATAAAGAAGACCGGCCTCGTGAATTTGAAGAACTTGAAAAATCAGGAAAATTAAAGGACGTTACAGTTGATACTGAATTCTCATCGAAACGGATGAGGCTGGTGAAATTTTTTGGTTTTGTATTCTTATTTACAGGGGTAGTACTTGTTCTGTTAATTATATATTCACTACTCTTTCACTAAAAATAAATGAATATAAACTATTAATAATAAAACATATATAGATCACATATAAATTACAATTGCCTATTAAAATTGTTTTGAATAACAACAAACTTGTATTCTTTAATAAATTGTATTTACCGTAAAAATAGATGATATGAAATTACCATCATCCATAAAAAACTGGGTATCAATTTCAGGAGGAGTAATAGCCATTTTTAACCTGGCTACCATTCTCTCATTATTCGTATTAAATTCTCTTTTTAATTTTGGTGGTTCGTATATTGGACTGATAATATATATTGTATTACCTGCATTTATGGTAATCGGATTACTACTCATACCTTTTGGCATGAGGTTATATGGGCGAAAAATCAGAAAAGCAGAACAAGAGGGGGAAATAAAAAACTGGCCGATAATCAATTTTAATAATGTAGCAACACGTAACGCCTCAGTAATATTTATTATCGGAACAGTATTTTTGCTGGTGATTTCATCAGTTGGAAGTTACGAAGCATTTCATTATACCGAATCGGTTGAATTTTGTGGAAAATTATGCCATCAGGTAATGGAACCTGAATATGCAACATACCATGGTTCATCGCATGAGCGGGTGGCATGTGTTGAGTGCCATGTAGGTTCAGGTGCCGGGTGGTATGTTAAAAGTAAGTTGTCGGGCTTATACCAGGTGTATTCAGTCCTGGCAAAAAAATACCCAACACCTATTCCAACTCCAATTGCTAACCTTCGGCCTGCACAAGAAACATGCGAACAATGCCATTGGCCCGAGAAATTTTACGATCACAAACAGCGTGTTAAACAATCATTTTTGTCCGATGAGCTTAACACTGAACAAATTATCCATTTAAAAATTAAAACCAGTTCAAAAATGACTGCCTCGGGCCTGGAAAAGGGGATTCATCAACATATTAATGCCGATGTTAAAATTGAATACAAAACTACATCACCCAACAGACAGGTTATTCCTTGGGTAAAATATACCAATTTAAAAACTGGTGAAAGTGAAATATATACCGACGAAGAGAACCCTTTAAGCCAGGATAAAATTGATTCACTTGAAACCAGAGTTATGGATTGCCTCGATTGCCACAACAGGCCTTCGCATAACTACAATGCCCCACAAAATTTTATTGACAAATCACTGAGCGAAGGTAAAATTACCAAAACATTGCCTGAAATAAAGTTAATTTCGATGATGGTACTAAATCAGGAATACCCAACTAAAGACAGTGCATTTTTTGCCATAAAAAAACAGGTAACTGAATATTACAAGTCAAGCTACCCTGAAATATCACTCAGCAAAAAATCAGAAATTGAGGCAGCTATTGCAGAAATACAAAACGGCTATGCTAAAAATATTTTCCCATTTATGAAAGTGAGTTGGAAAGCTTATCCCAATAACATCGGGCATATGGAATCAGATGGTTGTTACCGTTGCCACAATAACAGGCATGCTACTGCTGAAGGGAAAGTTATTTCAAAAGACTGTAATTTGTGCCACAATATTTTAGCTCAAGGCACACCTACCGAAATGGAATATTCACAAGCATTTGAACCACTTGATTTTAAACATCCGGTCGATATTGATATGGCATGGCAAACCGAGCACTGTTCGATGTGTCATTCTGCACTTTATTAATAAAGTGATAAATATCAACTAAAATTACCTGGCATTTTTTTTGTTTAAATAAAAAATAGATGCACTTTTATATACACAAAGTAACTGAATATCATATAAAAAAGGATTTATGAACAGTAGTTCATAAAAAGTAGAAAGAAGAAGTATTAATTATTATAAAAGACAATGACTATGAATTTCAAAAAATTAATTTTCGTATTGGGAATTGCAGTCTTTTTTGGATCAACTGCTTTTGCCCAGAGTTATAAATATATTGGGGCATCAAAATGTAAAATGTGTCATAATAAGGCAGCAAAAGGAGAACAGTATAACAAATGGTTGGCTGGGCCACATGCTAAAGCAATGGAAAGTTTAAGTGCTGAAGAGGCCAAAGACCCTAAATGCCTAAAATGCCATTCAACAGCCGCCAGTGTTGACGCAGGGCTTGTTGCATCTATTAAAGTAACCGAAGGAGTATCATGCGAATCATGCCATGGGCCGGGAAGTGTTTACAAATCGGCCGCAATTATGAAAAAACAGGCTTTAGCTCTTTCAAAGGGTATGATCCTTCCTGAAGAACAAGTTTGCAAAAATTGTCATAACGAAGAAAGCCCTCATTATAAAGGATTTAATTACGATGAATACGTGGCAAAAATTGCGCATCCTGATCCAACAGCTGAATAAACTTTGTTAAAAAAAAATAATATAAATTCCTTTGTTTTTTTATTAAAACAAAGGAGTTTTTTTGTTGTTTTAACTTTAATTGAGACAGTACACCATAGTTATTGTTACAAACATTGTAAATCTTTTAGATTATCATCATGAAAAAAATAGTTTCATTTCTTTTCTCCATGTTTTTCACCGGCCTATTATTGGTAATTTTTGCCCTTGGAATTGCCTACGCTACATTTGTTGAAAATGATTTTGGAACAATTACAGCCAAAATACTCATCTATAATTCATTGTGGTTCGAAGTTTTACTGGCAATTATGGTGATAAACCTTTCGGGAAGTATTATCGTTAATAAACTCATTTCGAAAAAAAAGTGGCCCATTTTCCTTTTTCATGTTGCTTTTATAATTATCATCATAGGTGCTGCAGTAACCCGATATAACAGCTTTGAAGGTTCAATGCACATACGCGAAGGTGAAACATCCAATTTTATTTCTTCAGATGCTTCATACATTAGATTAACCGCTACTGAAAACGGACAATCAGCTACCATTGAAAAAGAAGTTAAATTTTCAGGTTATACCTCTAACAGGTTTTCAGAGAGTTTGGAAATAAATAATAAAATAATCAAAATTCAAAATTTACAATTTGTACCCTCAGCCGACGAAACGATTGTTGAAGATTTTAATGGTGAACCTATCATCAGCATTTTAGCCGTCAGCGAAGGTATGCAACGAGTAAATCTTTCATTAACCAAAGGCACCTCCAAAAAAGTTGATAATGTAAGGTTTGGATTCGAAAGCCCTGAAAATTCGGTTGATGTAAATTTTACTGAGTCAAATGGAATTGTTTCAGTTGTTTCAACCGATTCATTGCTTATTTCGGGAATGATGGCCAACAGTGGCGAAGTACTTCCAGCTAAAAAAACAATCAAAATATCAACTCAGAAAGTGTATCAGGCTAAAGATGTCAATTTTGTTTTTAAACAATTTAATCAAAAAGGAAGGATGCAATTAATGTATAATCCTCCTGAAAGTGGCGTCTTTTCAAACGATGCGTTCCTGGCAAGGATAACTGTGGATGATGCATCGAACGACCTGGTGGTTTATGGGAAAAAAGGAATCATTGGGGAAACTCATCAGGTCCAAATAAATGGTATTGATATTTCTGTAACTTATGGTGCAAAAATTATTGAATTACCTTTTGCTTTAAAATTAATTGAATTTCAGTTGGAGAGGTACCCTGGCTCCAATAGTCCATCGTCGTATGCCAGCGAAGTTGAATTGATTGATAAAACCAACAATTTTACAATGCCTTTTCGCATTTACATGAACAATATTTTAAAATACAATGGCTACCGTTTTTTCCAGGCATCGTATGATACCGACGAAAAAGGTACTGTCCTATCGGTGAATCACGATCAGGCAGGTACCGCCATAACTTATTTTGGTTATCTGATAATGGCAATTGGTATGGTATTAACATTATTCAACAAAAACAGCCGGTTTAAAAAACTGATCAGAGCTTCAGCAAAATTAAGCGACGAACGAAAAAAATTATTTACAATACTAGCCTTTGGTTTATTCTTTTCCTTTTCGTCAGTAGCTCAAATAAGCGCTCCCACACAACGAATTGATAATGGCCATGTAGCCGCTTTTAGCGAACTGCTAATCCAAAACCACCGGGGAAGAATTGAACCTGTTAATACGCTTGCATCTGAGATCCTAAGGAAAGTTTCTAAAAAAGGTTCCATCGAAGGAATGAGTGCTTCAGAAGTATTCCTCGACATGCATATCAATGCTGAAAAATGGAAAAGTATACCCATAATCAAAGTTGCAAATCCTGAATTGCGGAAGTTTTTAGGTACTTCTGAAAAATTGGTGCCATTTAATTCTATAGTAAATTCTTCGTTCGCAGGTAATTATAAACTCCGGGATTTGGTCCAAAAAACCTATGAGAAAAAACCAAATGAAAGGAACAAATACGATAAAGAAATAATTAATGTTGATGAAAGGGTGAATATTTTAATGAGCCTGTTTACGGGCAATTTCTTAACTATTTTTCCAGTCCCGGGGCATTCAAATAACAAATGGGCTTCGCTTAATAACCTATCAATCATTGGCCCTGAAAATGCCGAAAAAACGCAGGCTACTATCAATAGCTATTTTCAATCTATTTCAGAATCAAAACGTTCAGGCGATTGGAGAAGTCCAAACGGTTACCTTAAAGTCCTAAAAGAAAATCAGAAAAAATACGGAGCTGATATTATTCCACCTGCCTTCAGCATTAAACTTGAAGTTTTCTATAATAACTTCAATATTTTCGGCAAATTATCAAAATTTTATATGCTGGTTGGTTTTATATTACTGACCCTACAGTTTATCTCTATATTTAAACCTAAAGTTAAAATGGGGAAACTAAAACAGATAGGAACTATTTTAGCAATAGTACTGTTTATTTCACATACTTTTGGATTAATAATCAGGTGGTATATTTCAGGCCACGCCCCATGGAGTAATGGCTACGAATCGATGATATTTATTGGTTGGGCTACCTGCCTGGCAGGCTTAATATTTATAAAACGGTCTGAAATTACATTGTCACTTACATTGATTTTGGCAGGATTGGCATTAATGGTTGCTGGTATGAGCTGGATGAGCCCCGAAATTACTGACCTTGTCCCTGTACTCAAATCATATTGGTTAATAGTCCATGTAGCTATTATTACGGCAAGTTATGGTTTCCTCGGTATTTGTGCATTATTAGGATTATTAAACCTCATTTTAATGATCTTCCGCACAGAAAAAAATGCTGCCCGCATAAATTTCACCATAAAAGAATTGGTTTATATTATCCAAATTGCCTTAATCATAGGATTGTTTATGCTCACGCTTGGGTCATTTATCGGAGGTGTTTGGGCCAACGAATCGTGGGGGCGTTATTGGGGTTGGGACCCAAAAGAAACATGGGCATTGGTTACTATAATTGTATATTCATTTATTACACACATGCATAAAATACCCGGATTTAGAGGAAGTTTTGCCCACAGTACAGCTATGTTGGTTGGATTTGCTTCGGTTTTAATGACTTTTTTTGGTGTTAACTATTATTTATCCGGACTTCATTCATATGCACAAGGCGAACCACCACCAATTCCAATGGGTGTTTACATTGCTCTTTTTCTAATCGTCATTATTGTTATTGCAGCATATATCTCTGAAAAAAAAGGAAAATCAAATGTTGTTCAGGAAGATATAGAGGATGTGAGTGATTAATATTTAAGCCTGGTTTTATGTTCGCTTTAAAAGATGTTTATTGAACAACAATTTTTATAATTTTGCACCAACTTTTAGTTTTGGAAAAACCATGCAAAAATATATCGACCTTTTAAAAAAGCTTATTTCTACGCCTTCGTTAAGCAAAGAAGAAGAAAACGCAGCTACTATTATGCGTTTATTCCTGGCAGGCGAAAAAATACCCTTTAAGCGGAAAGGAAACAACAGCTGGGCATATAACAAACATTTCGACGAAAATAAACCTACCATATTACTTAATTCGCACATCGATACGGTTAAACCGGCTAAAGGCTGGACCTATGATCCTTATCGGGCTACTGAAGAGGGCGACAAAATCACGGGATTAGGGAGCAACGATGCCGGAGGGCCATTGGTTTCATTACTGGCAACGTTTGTTCATTTTTATGATCGGGAAAATTTGCCCTTTAATCTGGTTTTTGCAGCAACTGCCGAAGAAGAAAATTCAGGGATCAATGGAATGGTAAGTATTTTAGGAGAATTCCCAAAAATTGATTTTGCCATTATTGGTGAACCAACACTTATGAATGTGGCTATTGCCGAAAAAGGATTATTGGTTTTAGATTGTTATTCACACGGGAAATCGGGGCATGCTGCCCGCAACGAAGGAGACAATGCCCTTTATAAAGCTGTTAATGACATCCAAAAATTGCAGAATTTCTCATTTGAAAAAATATCAAAAGTTTTAGGGCCGGTAAAAATTTCGGTAACTCAAATCGATGCGGGTACACAACACAATGTTGTACCCGACCTATGCCATTTTGTAGTTGATGTGCGCACCAACGAGCACTACCCCAACGAACAAGCATTTAAAATAATCGATGCCCTGATTGATGCAGAAGTTAAACCACGGTCGTTCCGGCTCAACTCATCAGGAATTCAGGAATCACATCCATTTGCTGCAAAAGCGATTGGCATGGGTATTTTGTGTTATGGCTCGCCTACAACTTCCGATCAGGCAGTTATTTCTTTTCCTTCGGTAAAAATGGGCCCCGGCGATTCAGCCCGGTCGCATACTGCCGATGAATACATCTATAAAAGTGAAATTTTTGCCGGAATAGAAAGATACATTGAACTTTTAAACGGTTTGTCTCTTTAATTATACATGGATTGGAAAAACAAAAACTGGAAATTTAAAATTGGAATTATTATCATTTTGTTGTCATTGGTATTTTTTGCATTGTTGGTAATTATCCCGCTGCTTAATATCGAAAAATCAACAAAAATAAAATATACCTCCTTTTCATTTATCACGGCCGAAGTATTGTTTTATTCAGGTGGTTTTTTAGTAGGAAAAGAGATATTCAGCAAGTACAAGGCATGGTTTAATCCTAAAAACTGGTTCAGTAAAACAAATAGGCAAAATGAAGAATAAATCTCAAGAAAACACCGAACAGCCCAACAATCCTCTTCATGGCAAAAAACTTGAGATGATTTTAAATGAATTAGTTGATTATTATGGATGGGAACATTTAGGCTTCAAAATTAATATTCGTTGTTTTAATGAAAACCCAAGTATTAAATCGAGTTTAAAATTCCTGCGGCGCACTCCCTGGGCACGTGAAAAAGTGGAAGAGGCTTATTTGAAGATATATAGTAAAAAATAATCTGCTACTTAAAATTAAACACCAGCGAAATACTATGATAATTTAAAGATTGTAACCCTGGGTGTTCATTTATATTTAAAAGCCCTAAAGAATATCTTAATTCCGGAGCAAAAATAAACTGACTCAATTTATTTTCTAATCCAATCCCAAAGTCAAAAGCTACATCTGCATTGTTTTTGAAGTCAGTAGTTGATTCAGAGTTGTTATTAATAGGAAGTTTAAAATTTGGACCTGCCAATAAATAAGGAATCATTTTACCTTTTCCAATTTTATAACTGAAATGCGTCATAATATTTAATGTAATTGGAAACACCTTGTAAGTAGTTTTTGAATCATCGTTGTTGGTAAAATCAACTCCACTTTTGTTAAATGAAAGTTCTGCTTTTGGAGATAACAGCATATTCTCAGACAAAAAATAATCCATAAGTACTCCCACTTTTATACCATAATCATTATAAATCTGAGCATAATTTGCAAGAATTTCTTTTGATTTAAGATTTGAATAATTAGTTCCCATGTTAAATCCAAATTTTAACTTCTTAACTCCCTTATCCTGATTGTTTTGAGAAAATCCAGTAATTGAACAGAATACTGCTGCTATTAAAAAAATAACGCTTTTCATAATTTTGATTTTGGTGGTTAATAAATAATATAGATGCTTTATGCTTAAGTATCAGCTGCATATATATCGATAACAAAACGTTATTTCCAATCACATATTGTATTATGTTGCCACTTAATATACTGAGTAAAAACGTGATCATAGCAAGCCGATAAAATATTAAAAAAAGGCAACAAAACAAGCCATTCTTTTTTACGAAATTTCCCATTTCCCTGATTCCACTATAAAACTTCCAAATTCTCTGTTTAAATCGATTTATTCCTTCTTAAGGAAATAAACCTATATCATTTTGAGAAACCAATAAAGAAGTTATATTTAGCCATTGTTTAAACTAAGTACTTATCGATGAATTATTATATCGTGGTAAAAAACATGTCTTTTTAAAAAACATGTTATAAAAAACATACCGTTAGCGCACACGGAATAAAATTTAAATGTTAGATTTGCATCAAATTTAAAATTAAACTTCATTTTATGATTCTTGGCCTTTTAAAAGAATACGGCGACGAAACCCGTATTGCATTACTTCCGGAAAACGTAAAAGCCCTTGTTGGCCTCAACGTAGAGGTTTTAGTTGAACAAGGAGCTGGAGACTCAGCCCAGGCTTTCAGCAGCGATTATGAATCAGTAGGAGCCAAAACAGTTTCAAGAGAGAAAGTGTTTGAACAGGCAGAGGTTCTCCTTCAAATTCAGCCACCTGCTGAAAAAGATATTCAGTTAATTAAATCCAGCCAGGTTTGGATCAGTGCTTTTAATCCGCTGTGGGAAACCGAATTGGTTAAAACATTTCAAAAAAATGGGATAACAACTTTTAGCCTTGATTCAATCCCACGAACATCGCGGGCGCAAGCAATGGATGTTTTATCATCGATGGCGACTGTAACAGGTTACAAAGCGGTTTTGGATGCAGCGTTACGACTTCCAACATTTTTTCCCATGTTTATGACTGCTGCCGGTACAATCCGTCCAGCCAATGTATTAATTCTGGGAGCTGGTGTTGCCGGACTGCAAGCTATTGCTACAGCACGGAAGTTAGGAGCACAAGTTCAGGCTTTCGATGTACGTTCAGCGGTACGCGAAGAAGTTAAAAGTTTGGGTGCCAAGTTTGTTGAAGTAGAAGGAGCCACTGAAGATGCTGCGGCCGGTGGTTATGCAGTTGAACAAACCGATGAATATAAGCAAAAACAGCAGGAAGCAATTAACAGTAATGCTGCAAAAGCGAACGTTGTAATTTGTACAGCTCAAATACCCGGGCGTAAAGCTCCATTATTAATTCCTAAAAAGGCAATTGAAGCCATGAAACCGGGTTCAGTGATTATTGACCTTGCAGCCTCATCGGGTGGAAATTGTGAACTGTCAAAAAACAATGAAGTTGTTGTTCACAATGGTGTTACTATTGTGGGAGAATCGAACTACCCAAAACTAATGCCTGTTGATGCCAGTCGAATGTTTGGTAAAAATGTGGTCAATTTTATGAAATTAATTATTGCTGAAGATGGGAGTTTAAACCTCAATTTTGAGGATGATATTGTAAAGGGAACATGTATTACTCACAACAAAGAACTTTACAATGAACGCGTTAAGTCAGTAATCGAAAAACTATAAAAAAACTGAATATGGAACAGATATTACAATTTTTCTTCACATATAAGGAGGCCATATTTATTATTGCGCTTTCCATTTTTGTTGGTATTGAAGTGATTTCAAATGTACCTGCTGTATTACATACGCCCCTTATGTCGGGTGCAAATGCAATTAGTGGAGTAATTATTATTGGTGGGATAATCCTTGTTGGACATGCTGACCTTTCATCGTTTTCGTTAAGCCTGGTTTTAGGAATTTTAGCCTTAATCTTTGGGACACTAAACGTGGTAGGTGGTTTTGCCGTTACCGACAGGATGCTTGAAATGTTTAAAAAGAAAAAAAAGTAGGAAATCATGGATAAAGTTATAGGAATAATAAACGGGATAGAATACACCATAGGTGATTCACTGTTAGAATTAAGTTACCTGATTGCCGCGCTTTTATTTGTTTTTGGATTAAAACTACTCTCCCACCCTGAAACGGCTCGACGTGGAAACCTTTGGGCTGCAGGCGGTATGGGATTAGCCATGTTAACCACACTTTTATTACACAAAGATGGAAACGGGGCTGGAATTGCATTAACAAACGTATGGATTATTTTATGTGCAATTGGCGTAGGAGCTGCGATTGGTTGGATGGTAGCCCGCAAAATTAAAATGACTGCAATGCCACAGCTGGTTTCGTTGTACAATGCAACTGGAGGTGCTGCATCGATGTTAGTTGCTTTATTGGAATACCCAAATGCTATTGCTGGCGATGTTGGTTCAATTGTAGTTACTGTGCTCGGATTAATTATTGGTGGAATTGCTTTTAGCGGAAGTATGATTGCTTACGGAAAACTGGATGGAAAAGTGGGAGACTTCATGAAACCATTTATGACCTACTTAAATTTGGTTTTGCTGATTCTGACCATAGCCATGGGAGTATACATTACAGTTTCTCCTAATCCTCCCTCTGAAATGGTATGGGCAATTTATACTCTATTAGGACTTTCATTGGTTTATGGAGTTATGTTTGTAATGCCAATAGGTGGTGCCGACATGCCGGTAGTTATCTCACTATTAAACTCACTAACAGGTATTGCGGCAGCCATGGCTGGATTTATTTACAGCAATCAGGCAATGATTTTGGGTGGTATTTTAGTTGGAGCTGCCGGAATGATTTTAACCATGCTGATGTGTAAAGCAATGAACCGGTCGCTGATAAATGTAATTGTTGGTGCATTTGGTGGTGGTGGAGCTGCCGGAATCACTTCTGATCAGGGAACCATTAAAGAAATATCGGTTAGCGATGCAGCTGTTCTGATGAGTTATTCACAGAAAATAGTTGTTATTCCAGGGTATGGTTTAGCAGTGGCCCAGGCACAGCATATTGCGCATGAATTAGACAGTTTGCTCGAAGGAAAAGGTGTAGAGGTTAAATATGCAATCCATCCTGTTGCCGGGCGTATGCCAGGCCATATGAACGTTTTACTGGCCGAAGCTGATGTTCCATATGAGCAATTGGTAGAAATGGATGAAATTAATCCAGATATGCCAAACGTTGATGTTGCAATTGTTATTGGTGCCAACGATGTGGTTAATCCGGCTGCCTACGATGACCCAAGTAGCCCGATTTACGGAATGCCTATCATCGATGCCCACCTGGCAAAAAATATTATTATTATGAAACGCGGAATGGGTAAAGGATACGCAGGAATTGAAAACTTCTTATTCTTTAACGATAAAACCCGGATGTTGTTTGGTGATGCCAAAAGCTCCATTCAAAAACTTGTTTCTGAAATAAAAGGATTATAAAATAGTAAAAAGACTTTAGTAATAAGTCGTCAGGTATTGTTAGGGTTTCACTTTTGTGAAGCCCTAACTTTTTTTCCTAAAAATCAAATAATCATTAATAACTCCCGCTGATTCTTTATACTTCCTTTATCAAAACTGAATATATCCTACTTTCGCAAAAGTTTTAATTAACAATATAAAAACCAATCTATAATGAGTACTCAAAAATTAGGTAACCCGGCAGTTGTGGGACTGGCTGGATTTGGATTAACTACACTTATTCTGCAACTTCATAACATCGGATTATGCGGCACAGGCCCTGTATTGGCCATGGGTTTTATTTTTGGTGGACTCGCTCAATTTATTGCTGGTTTTATGGAGCAAAAACTGGGTAACAACTTCGGATTTAGTGCTTTTACAGCCTATGGCTCATTCTGGATTGGCCTGGCTATTATTTGGATTTTAAATCACTTTAACATTTATCCTTTATCGGCTACAGACTTAGGGTGGTATCTTGTAGTATGGGCAGCATATACATTTATTCTATTGATTGCTTCATTTTATGTTCACAAAGCAATGGCTATTACTTTTATTTTACTCGAAATTGGTTTTATCCTACTTATTATTGGCCATTTTGGATACCCAAAAATGAATGTTGTGGCTGGATTTGAATTAATATTCTGTGCTCTGGCAGCATGGTACATGATGGCAGCAATAATCATAAACGATTTAGCCGGAAAAGAAGTTTTGCCTGTAGGTAAAGCATGGGCTACAAAAGCAGCCTACTAGTATTCTATTTACATACTTCAATCAACGCGCACCTAAAGCAAAAATGCTTTTGGGCTTTGGTAATGCTGTATATAAGCCTCAGCGTAAGCTGTATTAAACTCTAATCCACGAAAAATTTCCATTTTTTCGTGGCTATTTGGGTATTCTTCTTCTATTTTTTGGCTTCTATGAATAAAACAAGATGCGTGTTTCTGTTTTACAAACGAGGTAATATCCACATAATTGGTAGGCGCAAAATTTTGTGACTGTTGCCCGGTCATAACTTCGTAATAATAAAGCGACGACTTTTTTCCTAAATACAGCCAGGCGTCATACACAAGAAGTGAACTAATCCGATGGTCGCGATGTGTATCAATGGGCCAATGGTTAAAAATAATATCGGGTTTTTCTTCCTCAAAAAAATCATAAATAGTTTGGTACTTGTCTTTTGTTATCTCACAATTACCATCAATTTGCCCTAAAAATTTTGGACGAACATTCAAAATGTTACATGCTTTTAAAGCTTCCTCCGTTCGGATGGCGGCGGCTTCATCGTATGTTTTTCCGGCAATACCTGCTTCTCCTTTTGTCAGGTATGCTGAAATTACATCGTGCCCTTCTTTTGCCAATAAAGCCATCGTCCCGCCACAACCTGTTTCAGGATCGTCGGGATGCGCCCCAACCACTATTATTTTAAGTTTCTTTTTGATGCTATCATTATCCTCTAATCCTTTCGCCGATATATTCAAGGTAGAACCAAGAATGGAAACCGCTGAAAGTGTTATTGCTTTCCTTCGATTAATTGTTTTCATTATCATCAATTTAGTTGGATTTTTTACAAGGTACAAAAACTGATATTTTTTCTAATTGTAATTGCTTTTCAAAAATAACTCTTCCGCAGGAATGTCAATAATTATACTATCGTGAAGCACTGGGTATTTTTCTTTAAACTCTTTTACAATATTTAAACCTATTGTATAACCACTGGCGTAAGGAATTTCATCGTTTCCATACATCATCAGGTCGTTCATCTTCGACTTACGCTTATTCAGTTCTGGTTTTATTAATTGCCAAACATGTTTTTCCTGAGCTTCGGAAAGTTGAGTTACATGGGGCATTCGTATCGATGGAAACAATGTTGATGCAAAGGCATCTGCTTTTCCTTCAAACACCAAATATTCAAGTGGAGTAAAATCGATGGTGTAAAAATGCCTGTGTGTCCATTCACTGTGATGGTATTCATGTGCCAAAATATAAGGTAATTGTTCTTTCCATCCGGGAAAAGTTGGATCGATTGAAACAATAACTTTTCCGGAACCCACTGTTACAGCATTTATACCTATACCTAATTCCCTGAATAAACTCCGGTATTCAGGATTGGCAGGAATTATCAGGATTTTGGTGTGAATACCAGGAAGATTTTTTGAAATTAGTTTAAATGCTTCCTCAAAAATAGGGGCAAAATTAATGTCACTTAAAAGTTCGATTTCTTCCTTTAAATCTCTCCCTTTTTTAAGCGGATTTTTAATGGTTTCCAATATAAACTGATATTCTCCATCTTTTGAGAATTCACTTTGAATGTGTTTAAAAACCATCGATTGATAAGTCCCCTGCCCATTATTATACTTAATAAATAATGGAAAAGCTGTTTGTATTTCTATAGTTTGATTATTTACTGTAATACTATTCCGTTGGAAAACTTCATTTTGCTGAATGCAGGATAGAAGCACCAAAATTAAAAGTATATAAATGAATATTCTTTTCATTTTATAAAATTTCAGGCGTGATTACCCTTAATTAAAATTGTATTACATATGGCAGCTTTTAACCTGTGTTTTAACAAGTTTTGGTACTCATTGGAATAGTACCAATCTTCAAAATCGGTTTTGGTTTTAAACTTGATTAACACGGCTCGTGTATAATTCCAATTCCCCTCAAGCAGTTGTGGCGTATCATCAACAGCCAAATACTTTCCATTGTACTTTTTAAAAATAGCACCGGCACCGGCAATGTATTTTTGGTATTCTTCGAAATTCTCAATTTTAATGTTGGCTGAAAAATAATAACTCATATTTAAAATTCTAAAAAAAACCTTCTTAAACAAACAAGTCGTTATATACAAATATAATAATTTCAACACATTCATTTACTGCACCTATCACCTAAAATAGTATGCCGTTAATTCAAATAACTATGCTTTTTAAAATTATTGATTAAATGTTATTAAATTTGAACAACTAACTACAGCTATTATGAAACTACAAACTTTTGCCATTGGCATATTTATTTTATTGATGGCCTGTGCACCGGCCAAAAAATCACCTGAAAAAAGCCTTGAAAAAATAACCATTAACCAAACCGATCAGAATATTTTCAACCGCATCGAAGCCTCATTGGAAGAGGTAAAAAACCCCTCAATGTCGACATTGATGTTGCACATTGGTAGGTTTTTAATGGAAACTCCTTACGTGGCACACACACTCGAAATTAATGAAACCGAACAATTGGTGGTTAATTTGCGTGAAATGGACTGTACCACCTTTGCTGAAAATTGCCTCGCCCTTTCACGTACTTTCCAATCGAAAAAACACACATTGGAAAAATTTACTTCTGAACTTCAAAAAATCAGGTACCGAAATGGTAAAATAACCGATTATACATCACGCATACATTATTTCAGCGATTGGATTTATGATAATTCAAAAAAAAAGGTAGTTAACGATATTTCAAAGGAAATAGCAGAAACTATTTTCCCAAATAGTGTAAGTTTTATGAGCACACACCCCGACAGCTACAAACAACTAAAAGACAATCCTGATTTTACTGCTCAAATAGCCGCTCAGGAAAAAGAAATTTCAGCCCGAAAAGTATATTATATCCCTGAGGAAAAGCTGGCATCGGTTGAATCAAAATTACGGGATGGCGATATTGTTGGAATTACTACAAACATTAAAGGGCTCGATATTTCGCATGTTGGAATATTGGTTCAGCAAGCCGGACGGATTCATTTAATGCATGCTTCATCGTTGGCAATGAAGGTAGTTATTTCAGAAAATACTTTGGAAGATTACCTGTTTAACAGCAAATCAGCAACAGGTATTATGGTGGTTAGGGCATTGTAGGAAACAATTTTCCAGCTACGTGATAAAACTAACATCCTTCGATAATCTCAGGATCACATCTGAAACAATATCTTTTATTCTATCGCCAGTTGTTCTTTTAGCCATTGTGGGCGGTTGGTTGTAATTCCTGAAACACCTATCGAAATTAACCTTTTAGCTTCGGCAGGATCATCGACTGTCCATGTTAAAACATCAAGGTTCAGCTCTTTGGCAAGCGACATAACCTTTTCATCAATCATCGAGTACCTTAAGTTCACACCATCCAATCCAATTTCAGCAGCTTGCTCCATCCGTTTTTTTAATCCCGGTTTTAAGGCACTTAACCAATAGCATTTATTATTAGGAAACTGCTCTTTTGTTTTTACAATGGTTTTCCAGTTAAAAGCAATAAATACAATCTGATCCAGTTTTCCGGTTTTTTCAAAAAGCCGTGTCAGGTGAATCAATACTTCGTCATCACATTTAACCTCTACAACAAGTGTTTTCCCAGCGGGAACAGTTTTAACTATTTCTGATAGAAAAGGAATTTTTTCACCTTTAAATTCATCCCCTTTAAAAATCCCGGCATCCAAATCACGAAGTAGGATTGATGGTGTTTTCTGTACTTCTAACTTTTTCCCTTTACACGTCCTTTTTGTGTCAGAATCATGAATGACCATAATTCGTTTATCTTTCGAATAATGGATATCAACCTCAACGGCATCGGCGCCAATTTCCCAGGCTTTCGTTGCCGAAGCAACAGTATTTTCAGGAGCCAGATTTGAAGCTCCACGATGGGCTATAAATTGAGTTTGTGAATAACTATTCATTGAGAATCCTATAAATAATAATAAAATCACTGTTTTCATGGGCTTAATTTTCTGTTTTAATAACTGTACAATTGCATCCTAAACTACAAGTATCTGCTTTAATCATCTACTATTATCAACTTAAGACGCTTAAATAGATACTTTGTTTTGCTGTTTGATCGTTTTCTATTCGAAATTAACTTCTTTTATTTTAATTTCGCATTTTACATTTAATTATTTATTTAAAAATAATTTTCAGGGAATTCAAAACACCTTAAATTAGCTTACCATAACAATACTAATCGACATGACAAACAAGCTGGCTTCTAAAACAGGTATAATGGTTTTGAAATGTTTTTCAAAATTGCCATTCTGGATGCTTTATTGTATGTCTACCTTTTTCTATGTAATTGTATATTATATTTTTAGGTACCGACGAAAAATTGTAAATCAAAATCTTTGTTTTTCGTTTCCCGAAAAAAGTTCCAGAGAAATTAAGTTTCTGGAAAAAAAATTCTACTCACATTTTTGCGACTTATTGCTTGAAACGTTAAAAGATTTTGACCCTCAAAAAAAGAAGTACCACAACAGAATTGATTTTTCAGACACTAAAATTTTAAACGGTTATTACAACCAGGGCAAAAGTGTTATTGTAGTGTCGTTTCATTATGGAAACTGGGAATGGACAAAGTTTATGCCATTGGCCACGAAACACACAAATCTACTGGTTTACAACGAACAGCGCAATTTAGTTTTCGATAATTATTTTAACAGGTTGCGGGCAAAACACGGCGGATTACCAATTGAAACAAAAGCCATATTTAAAAAAATGCTTCACTGCTCCAACAATAATGATTTGACCCTTACCTGGTTGGGTGCCGATCAAACCCCTCCTAAAAACAGCAAATTCTGGACTCTTTTTTTAAACCAGGAAACTCCTTTTTTCCCGGGTCCCGGGAAGTTAGCGCTTAAAACCAACCAACCCATTTTGTTCCAATACATGCAAAAAACAGGTAGAGGGAAATACAAAATGGTTGTTCAGCCACTGATTGAAGAGCCTTCAAAACTGTCGGAATTTGAAATTTTACAAAAATATTCTGAAGCAATTGAAAAAATAATTGTTCAGCAACCTGAATATTACTTGTGGTCGCATCGTCGGTGGAAACATACCAGGCCAACCGGAACTCCTTTATATAAACATAATTGATTTTACAAAATGTTGGATAAACGATTTAATGAAAATATTTTCCAAAAAATTATAAATCGGATTGGAGTTTCAATTCTTAAAGCCATTTCGTATTTGCCTTTTTGGATACTCTATGGTATTTCTGATATACTGTACCTTTTGATTAATTATGTTTTTAAGTACCGAAAAAAAGTAATCATCAACAATTTAAGAAACTCCTTCCCTGAAAAATCGGATAAAGAAATTCAAACTATTTGCAATAAATTTTACCGGCATTTGTGCGATATGATTTTTGAAACTCTAAAGACCCATAGTATGAGCCAAAAAGAGTTTAACAAACGAATTACTTTCGAAAATCAGGAGATGATTAATAACCATTTTAATGAAGGGAAAAGTATTATTTTGTTAGGCATGCATTACAACAATTGGGAATGGAGTTGTTTTGGCCCCGATATCTTTAACCATGGATTATTAATCATTTATAATCCGGTACGGGGCAACAGAGCCTTCGAGGACTATTTATTAAAGTACCGTGGGCGATGGGGAGCTATTTCGGTACAGGTGCATAAATCGGCACGTATGGCAGTACAATACACCAAAATGGAAAAGCCAATGATATTATGGCTGGCTGCCGATCAAACACCACCGCCTACAACAAAAATATGGACCACCTTCCTTAATCAGGAAACACCATTTTTTTCAGGGCCTGAAAAAATAGCCTCCAAATCAAACCAACCGGTGGTATTCCACCATACACGAAAAATAAAACGGGGCCATTATAAGGTTGAATTGTATGAGCTATTTAAAAATCCGGCAGAAGTTGAAGAAAAAGAGATTCTATTAACCTATGCCCGGAAAATGGAGGAAATTATCAGAAAAGAACCTGAATACTACCTGTGGTCCCACCGTAGGTGGAAACACACACGCCCCGAAGGGATTGAGCTTATAGATTAGGGAATTATTCATCCTGAATTCGATACAATATTTGGGTTCAAAATATAGAATTTAAACTCTTAACTAAATGCGGGCACAACAATCACGAAGCATTCAGTATTCTGTGGTTTGTTTCTTTTCACTTTTGTATAATAAAGTTTAATATTTAATAATCAATCAATTAAATTAGTTTCAATTTCGGGATTTTGATCTCCGGAAAATCAACCTATAATTAAATATTTGTAATATGACTCTCCCTCTTCTCCCTCTCTACGCGTAGAGAGGGACGATAATGTCGAAGACGTTATCAGGGTGAGTCATTAAATATAAATAGTCCAGTTTTGTATGTTTGCTATTTTAATCATGCCCATTTGTCCGGCTCAATTAAAATTATTTATCTCCCAGCATGACAGTTTCATCTGGGAAAAAAATTGGAGTAAAACAGAAATCAGCAAAGCTAAATGAACTGATGCGTAGGGCAAAGCCCCTTCGTTGCGTAAAACAAGCAAAATTGTGATTATTTACATACAATGTACTGACCGATTTTTTATAACCTCACATAAAAAAATAAAAGGGTTGTTTTAGAAATATCTAAAACAGCCCTTTCTGAAAATCGGAACAAATGAAACTAAATGATTAGCTTCACAACTATTATTGTTTTCTTAGAAACACATCAACATTGGCAGCAGCCATTTTTCCACCCTCAATAGCGTGGACAACAAGGCTGGCTCCTTTTTCAACATCGCCAGCAGCAAATACTTTGTCAATCGATGTTTGTTTCTGATCGTTAACTTTAACATTTCCTCTGGCATCGTAATCAAGGCCAAGGCTATCAAGCAAACCATTGTGAACAGGCTGTGTAAAACCCATTGAAAGTAAAATCAATTCAGTATCGATGAGTTCAACAGTTCCGGGCACTTCGTTCATAACCCACTGGCCTTTGTCACCTTTTGTCCATTCAACAGTGGCTACTTCGGCTTGTTTTAATTTTCCATTTTCGCCAATGAGGCGTTTGGTTGCCAAACTCCACCTACGTTCACAGCCCTCTTTGTGCGAACTCGACGTACGTAATGTTGTTGCCCAATAAGGCCAAGGATTATTTTCGGCCCTGGTTTTAGGCGGTTTTGGTAAAATTTCAATCTGGGTTACTGTTTTGGCTTTCTGGCGGATAGATGTCCCAACACAATCGGAACCAGTATCGCCACCACCAATTACCAGCACGTTTTTACCGGTAGCCAATAATTGTTCTCCTTCAGGAATTTTTTGGCCTGCATTAACTTTATTCTGTTGCATTAAAAAATCCATGGCATAATGAACACCTTCTAAATCGCTTCCTTCAATAGGAAGGGCGCGAGGCTGTTCAGCACCCATTGCCAGTATAACAGCATCGTAATCTTTCAAAAGGTCTTCTTTCGAAATATCTTCACCTACTGTAACATTGGTTTTAAACTCCATTCCTTCATCAGAAAAAATAGCCAATCGGCGGTCGATTATCCCCTTATTTAATTTAAAATCAGGAATTCCATACCGTAATAATCCACCAATGGCATCATTTTTTTCGAAAACGGTAATTGTATGTCCGGCTTTATTTAACAAATCGGCAGCAGATAAACCTGCAGGCCCCGAACCAATAATAGCTACTTTTTTGCCTGTTCGTGTAAGCGGAGGATTGGCGGTAATAAGCCCTCTCTCAAAAGCCTGTTCAACCGTAGCACATTCATTTTCACGAATAGTTACCGGTTCGTTGTGAATATTTAGTACACATGAATTTTCGCAAGGTGCCGGGCATACCCTTCCTGTAAATTCAGGAAAACTATTAGTAGAATGAAGTATTTGATAAGCTTCATCAAATTCTGCTTTGTACAACGCATCCTGCCATTCCGGAATTTTACTGCTAACCGGGCATCCCCAATGGCAAAAAGGCACACCACAATCCATACACCGTGAAGCCTGAAGCTTACGGTCCTCGATGTCAAGTGTTTGTTCTACCTCGCCATAATCAAAAACCCGCTCGTTGACAGCTCTGTAGCCACCATTCTTTCGCGATATTGTTATAAAACCTTTTGGATCTCCCATAATAATCAATTCAAAAAATAAAATTCAACATACAAACTACTTTTTACTCGTGACGTGAAGGATCATCTTCAGTCAACTGCAGCTTTTTCTGCAACTCTTTCAACTTCAATTCTTCCAAAACCTTTTTATATTCAAAAGGAATTACTTTCACAAATTTTGGAAGGAATTCTTCCCAATGAGTCAGAATTTTAGCTGCTAAAGTACTATGAGTATATAATAAGTGATTGCTTATCAATTCCTGTAATTCATCAACATCCGACTTATCTTCAACGGGCAACAAATCAACCAGGCCTTTATTGCAATAATAATCAAAATCACCATCCATGTCGAGCACATAGGCAATTCCACCGCTCATACCTGCAGCAAAATTACGCCCTGTTTTACCAAGGACAACTGTACGCCCACCTGTCATGTATTCACAACAATGGTCGCCGGTTCCTTCAATAACAGCTTTTGCTCCTGAGTTCCGTACACAAAAACGTTCGCCGGCTACACCTCTGATATAAGCTTCACCATCGGTTGCCCCATAAAGTGAAGTATTTCCTACAATTATATTCTCCTCGGGTTTAAAAGAAGAACTCAAAGGTGGAATAATTATAATTTTACCACCCGATAACCCTTTACCTACATAATCGTTGGTATCGCCTTCAAGTTTAAAAGTACACCCTTTTACAAGGAAAGCCCCGAAACTCTGTCCGGCGGTACCGTGGAAAGTACAATTGATTGTATCTTTAGGTAAACCAACTTCGCCATAACGTTTTGAAATTTCGCCTGATAACATAGCTCCGGTAGTACGGTCGACGTTATTAATTTTATGCGAAATCCAAACTTTTTCGGCGCCCTTAATTGCCCGTGCTGATTCTTTTATCAATTGGTGATCCATGTGGTCAGCAATTGATTTTATATTTGGTAATGTATTTCTGATATCGAATTTTTCAGCTTCTTTAGGCATGTATAAGAATTTAGAAAAATCGACATTTTTCATTTTCCAGTTAAGTACATCTTTATTAACTTCTAATAAATCGGTCCGTCCAACAATATCATCAAATTTGGTAAAACCCATCTCGGCTAAGTGCTCACGTATTTCTTCGGCTACAAACCTGAAAAAATTGATTACATAATCTGATTTACCAATAAAACGCTTCCGCATTTTTTTATCTTGAGTTGCAATCCCTGCAGGGCATGTATTCATATGGCATTTACGCATCATAATACATCCCATGGTAATAAGTGCCGATGTTGAAAAGCCAAACTCTTCGCCACCAAGGCAAGCCAACACAACTACATCGCGGCCATTTTTTAATTGGCCATCAACCTGCAATTTTACTCTTCCACGCAAGTTGTTCATCACCAATGTTTGTTGGGTTTCCGAAATTCCAAACTCTACCGGAAGTCCGGCATGTTTAATTGAACTGGCAGGGCTGGCACCAGTACCACCTTCGCCACCGGCAATAATAATCAGGTCGGAATAGGCTTTAGCCACGCCAGCAGCAATGGTCCCTACTCCATCTTCCGAAACTAATTTCACTGAAACTTTTGCACGTGGATTTGTAACTTTCAGGTCGTATATTAATTGGGCAAGGTCCTCAATCGAATAAATATCGTGGTGAGGGGGAGGTGATATTAATGTAATACCAGGAGTTGAATTTCGCGTTTTAGCAATAATTTTATTGACTTTAAATCCTGGTAATTGTCCACCTTCGCCGGGTTTTGCACCCTGAGCTATTTTAATTTGTAATTCATCGGCATTGGTCAGATAATTGTTGGTTACACCAAAACGCCCCGAAGCTATTTGTTTAATAGCACTCTGACGGTTGGTTCCAAACCTGGCTGGATCTTCACCACCTTCGCCGGTATTACTACGTCCACCAATTGTATTCATTGTAACAGCCAATGCTTCGTGTGCCTCTTTACTAATCGACCCATACGACATTGCCCCGGTTACAAACCGCTTCATTATGCTTTCGATCGATTCAACCTGATCAATTGAAATTGGATTCTTTTTTATTTTTAAACACCCACGGATAAATGTAGGATTTGAATTTTCTTTGTTTACTAGAGCACTGTATTCCTTAAACTTTGCATAATCGTTTGTACGTGTTGACCATTGTAATAATCCAATGGTTTCAGGATTCCATGCGTGGTGTTCGCCATTTTGACGCCATGAATAAACACCATCATTTTCGAACCTGAAAGGTTCGTTGGTATTTTTAGCTTTGTAAGCTTCGGAATGAAACATCAGGGATTCTTTGCAGATCTCTTCAAAGCCCATACCATCCAATCGGCTGGCAGTACCAACAAAATATTTGTTAATCAAATCATTCCCGATACCAACAGCTTCAAACATTTGTGCTCCCTGATAACTTCTGAGGGTTGACACACCCATTTTTGAAAAGATTTTCAGAAGCCCTTTATCAATTGCTTTGATATAATTTTTCCTTGCAACTTTATATTCTAATTTAATTTTACCTCTTTTAACCAAATTATCGATGGCACCAAAAGCTAAATAAGGATTGATTACACTCGCACCATATCCCAACAATAATCCAAAATGATTAATCTCACGAGCTTCGCCGGTTTCAACAATTATACCCACCTGCATCCGTTTTTTCTTCTTAATCAGGTGGTGATGGACGGCAGCAACTGCCAATAACGATGGTATAGGTGCATTTTCTTCCGAAACTCTCCTATCGGTTAAAATGATGTAATTCTTTTCGTTATCAACGGCTTCTTCAGCTTTTTGAAGCATTTCATCGAAAGCTTTTTCAAAACCTTTTAAACCTTCTTTAGCAGCAAATACCATATGAATTGTTTTATGCGAAAACATTTCATCTTTTAAATCCTTGATTTTCCCAAGGTCAGTATTAGTAATAATTGGGCCACTAAATTTAACAAGCTTACAATGGTCGGGCGATTCGGATAATATATTTGAATGTAACGATCCGATGTAGTTGGTTAACGACATAACCAGCCCTTCCCTGATTGGGTCGATTGGCGGGTTAGTAACCTGGGCAAAAATCTGCCTGAAATAATCAAAAAGCCGTTTTGGTTTTTCTGAAAAAACAGCAATAGGCGTATCATTCCCCATCGATCCGGTAGGTTCAGCACCTACTTCGCTCATGGGTTTGATTAATTCGAGCATGTCTTCTTTTGAATATCCAAACACTTTTGAAGCAGTTTCAAAATCATCCAGTGTTGAAGGTACCCTTTGTTTAACTTTGATATCTTTCATCATCAAACGGTTTTCCTTCAGCCACATTTCGTAAGGATTACGGTGGCTCAATTGTTCTTTTACCTCCTGGTCGGGAATAATAATTCCTAATTGTGTATCAACCAATAGTATTTTCCCAGGACGTAATCGGCCTTTCTCTTTAATTTCTTCGGGTTTGAAAGTCTGAACACCAACTTCAGAGCCCATAACAATCAAATTATTTTTTGTAATCACATACCTCGACGGACGTAAACCGTTCCTGTCAAGTGTTCCTCCGATGTACCTGCCATCAGAAAATACCATTGAAGCCGGGCCATCCCATGGTTCCATAATAGTTGAATGGTACTCATAAAAGGCTTTTAGACTATCGGGAATTGGATTTTTTGTATTAAACGATTCAGGAACCATCATACACATTGAATGGGCCAACGAACGGCCTGTAAGGTGTAAAAATTCCAGTACGTTATCAAACGATGCCGAATCGGATTTACCATCTTCAATTATAGGTAACAGTTTTTCCAGATCGTCGCCAAAAACTTCCGATTTCATTAAAGCTTCGCGGGCATGCATCCATTTGCGGTTACCGCGGATGGTATTAATTTCACCATTATGCGCCAAAATGCGGAAAGGTTGCGCCAAATCCCACGTAGGGAATGTATTTGTGCTAAACCGTGAGTGGACCAATGAGATAGCACTTTTTACGCGTTCGTCCTTCAAATCGAGGTAATAATCGCGTAATTGTTCGGGCGTAAGCATTCCTTTGTACACCATGATTTTTGAAGAAAAACTTGGTTGATAAAAACCTTCTTTTTCTTTCAGATCAGAATTCAATACAGCTTTTTCGGTGAGTTTGCGAACAATGTATAACTTACGTTCTAAAGCATCCTGCTCAAGATTCCCTTTAACAAAAACCTGTTTCACAACGGGTTCAGTGGTTTTTGCAATTTCGCCTGGGACTGTTGGATCAACTGGTACATCGCGGTAACCAACCAATTCTAATCCTTCGGCAATTATATTTTCGGTAAGAATATTTAAACAATCTTCGGCCTCAGTTTCATTTCTGGGTAAAAAAATCAATCCTGTACCATATTTTCCTTTGGCACCCACATCAAGTTTTAATACTTCAGAAATAAATTCGTGAGGTACCTGCATTAATAAACCGGCACCATCGCCAGTTGAATTATCAGCGCTTGTTGCTCCCCGGTGGTCCATATTACTTAAAACCTCTAATCCACGTTTTATAATATCGTGCGAAGGTTTCCCTTTAATATGTGCAACAAATCCTATTCCACAGTTATCATGTTCATTTGCCGGATTGTAGAGCCCCTGCGCATGAGGTAATCGAGTCTGCATCATCTATAAAAATTTTAATTTTTTTCCAACTAATTCTTTCCAGTTCAAAATCAAAAGATTTGAATTTATATGGAAAAAACAACAAAATGCTAAAAAATTGTAAGCAAAACACAGCTATAGCTTACGAAGTGCAACAAATTTAACCAATTAGTCTTCTTACACAAACAATTTTATAAAAAGCACCTGCTAAATAACATAGAATTAACTTAAATTGTACGACGCTAAGCTAAGTATAGTTCGAAAACTTTACACATTTATTCCACTCAATAATGAACTTTGGTATAGGTGTAAATTAGGAAATTAGCTCAACGATTGCCTCCGATACTTTTTCAAATCCAAACGAAGCTATTACTGTTTCTTTTTTAGCCTGAATTTTATGGAGGCACAAGTTGCCAATGCTCCCCTCGTGCGAATGTGCTACATTTTTGTTGGGTACAAATTCACCTTTTTCAATTTGTTCGCCTACAATTTTATAGGCGTCGCGGAATGGTACTCCATCCTGAACCAGTTTGTTCACCTCTTCAACACTAAAAATTAAATCGTATTTTGAATCGTTCAGTATTTTGTCGTTTATTTTAATATTTTGAACAGCAAACTGAGCGATGGACAAACAGCTTTCCAACTCACCAAATACTGGTAAAAACACTTCTTTCACTACCTGCAAATCGCGGAAATAACCACTCGGAAGGTTATTAATAGTTAATAATATTTGTTGTGGTACTCCCTGAATTTTGTTACACTTTCCACGAATTAATTCAAAAACATCGGGATTTTTTTTGTGGGGCATAATGCTCGAACCAGTTGTTAATTCGGGAGGTAAACTCACAAAATTAAAATTCTGGCTCATAAATAAACACACATCGTAAGCAAATTTCGACAATGTTGAAGCAATGTTTGCCAGTGCAAAAGCCACTATTTTTTCGACTTTACCGCGGCCCATCTGGGCATATACTACATTATAATTTAATGCATCGAATCCCAACAAATCAGTTGTTTGCTGACGGTTTAAAGGAAATGAAGAGCCATAACCAGCTGCCGAACCCAATGGATTTTGGTTCACAATTTTATAAGCCGATTGCAGTAACACTAAATCATCGGCCAGGCTCTCAGCGTAGGCACTAAACCACAATCCAAACGACGACGGCATGGCAATTTGTAAATGTGTATAACCCGGCATAAGTACGTCCTTATACGCTTCACTTTTTTCGAGCAAAACATCGATAAAAGCCGAAGTACTTTCAACAATGGTTTTTATGGCATCGCGTGTAAACAGCTTCAGGTCGAGTAATACCTGGTCGTTACGCGAACGGCCACTGTGTATTTTTTTCCCAATATCGCCCAACTTGCGGGTTAATAATAACTCAACCTGCGAATGTACATCTTCAATACCTTCTTCGATAACAAATGTATTTTTAAGCGAATTGTGGTACAACTTTTTTAGTTCAGGTACCAACAGGGTTAATTCATCATCGGTAATTAATCCAATGGAATTTAACATTTGCACATGGGCAATTGACCCAACAATATCGTAAGGAGCCAAATGTACATCCAGCTCAACGTCTTTCCCAACCGTAAAATCCTCAATTAATTTATTTACAGAATAGCCTTTATCCCACAGTTTCATGAATACTATATTTAGGTAATTTTTTGTCAAAGATAAGCATTTGAATTTTATCCGATCATTTACAGGTTCTCCAATTCATTATAACATGATTATTATACTAAACATATTAAATAGCATTTTTTATCAATAAAATCTTTTTGGCAGTGAGCATTATTTTTTCTAATATTGACCATCCAATATTGTTCAGCTTCATGCAAAAAATCAAAGGTATTGATGAAAACATTCTTATAAACAGAACTAAAAAAGGAGATAAAACGGCCTTTGAAATTCTCTTTCGTTTTTATTACCCCGGATTAGTTGTTTTTGCATCGCAAATAGTTCTGGATAAAGATGAAGCTGAAGAAATTGTACAGGATTTTTTTGTGCGGTTTTGGTTAAAACGTGAAAAGATAAAAGATTACGATTCTTTAAAAGCATACTTTTTTACTTCCATTAAAAACAGGTCACTAAATTATCTGAAAAAACAAAAAACGAATCCCTCATCAATTGATCAATTTAGCGAGTTAATCGATAAAAATGTTTTATACGAACCTGATCTATTTATAGAATCGGAAATGCAAAATAAGATAAAACAGGTGATGGGAAAATTACCTCCCCGATGCAAAGAAGTTTTTATTTTAAGCAGAATTAACGGCCTTAGCAATGACGAAATTGCAAAAAAGCTGGACATTTCAAAACGTACTGTTGAAACCCATATTAGCAACGCCCTTAAGGTTTTAAAAATTGAATTAAAAGAATTTACCGGTATGTTATTATTCCTTGGCATTACTACTTCTTAAAAAAAAATCTCTTTTTTATACGTGTTGCCCCTTTGGGTTTTGTAGTATTAGTAAAACTGATGCAAATTATAATATATATCTATCAGAATATAAATACAAAACTGTAATTGATGAATCATAAAAGAGGGAATACAAATGAACCTACCAAGCCCATTAAAGAATTTATGAATTCGAAAAAGAAGCTATCCCAGGCCGAAAATATTGTTAAAACTGCCATTCTGATTGATAAAATTTCAGAAATAAATGTAAACAGTGCCTTTTTAGAGGTCGAAAACCGCATTAACAAGGGAAATAAAATAATACAATTCTATTCTCAATTCAGCAAATATGCTGCAATTCTTATTTTGCCATTAACTTTTGTTATTATTTGGAATTTATGGCTCAATAAACCTACTGATTATGCAGGTATTTTAACTGTCCAGGAAATAAATTGCCCGGTAGGAATGCGTTCGCAAGTTAGTTTGCCCGATGGCACTAAAATATGGTTAAACTCTGAAAGCACAATTAAATATACACTTCCGTTTGTACGGAAAACCAGGAAGGTGGAGTTAATTGGAGAGGCATTCCTTGAGGTTGAACCGAATAAAAAATCACCATTTATTATTCAGTCCGATAATATAAAAGTAAATGTGGTAGGTACCAAGTTTAACTTTAAATCGTACCCCGAAGACAATAACATTGAAGTAACCCTAAAAGAAGGAAAAATTAACCTAAATATTCTGGATGGCAGTAAAAAATCGAATAATATTGAGCTTAAACCTTCGGAACATTTTAATTATAACAAAAAAACTATAAAGGCTTCAATAACAACTACTGAGATCGAGAAATTTATCCGTTGGAGAAATAACATTTTGGTTTTTGAAAATACTCCCATGTCCGAATTGGAAAAAACTTTAGAACGGTGGTATGGTGTTGAAATAACAATTTCCGATAAAGAAATTGAAGAGTACAGATTTACAACAACTTTCGAAAATGAATCGTTGCACCAGGTATTAGAACTTTTAGAGCTAAGCTCGCCTACTATTCGAATTGACTATAAACCCGGCTTTTACAATGCAAAAACAAATGAGCTTTTAAAATCGAAAATAACCATAACTAAAAAATTATAGAAAATGCCTATGAAATAAACTTAAAACAAAAAAAAGGAAGTGCTCTAACACTTCCTTTTAAAGTCCTACCTCTACGAAAGGTAAAAACTAGTAATTAATAAAACATTCAAATTTATGAAAAAAAATGATGAACTGTTACATCTGTTTCTAAACAGTTGTAGTAAAAAACTAATTATTATGCGCAATACTCTAATAATATTGTTTATTAGTGCGTTTCAAGTGCTTGCAACAGGCACTTATTCTCAAACCGCGAAAGTAAACCTTGATATGAAAAATGCAACTATCAAGGAAATTCTGGATGAAATAGAAGACCAAAGTGAATTTTATTTTCTCTATAATAGTAAATTAATCGACGTTGAAAAACACATCAACATCGATGTAAAGCAGAAAGCCATCGACGAGGTTTTGCCAAAAATTTTCGACACAAAAAAAGTCGAGTTTCTAAAAAAAGACAGGCACATCATTATTTCGCCTATAGGGAATTCCTCCCAACAAACCATATCTGTTTCGGGAATTGTTACGGACGATGATGGATTACCCTTACCCGGAGTGACAGTACACATTAAAGGTTCGACAAAAGGGACTGTTACGACCATTGAGGGTTCATATCAACTGGCAGATGTTTCAGTCAATTCAATCCTTGTTTTTTCGTTTGTGGGGATGATTACACAAGAAATTGAAATTGCAAACCAAACAACTATCAACATAACTTTGATAGCCGATGCCATTGGTATTGAGGAAGTTGTTGCCATAGGTTACGGAACCATGAAAAAAAGTGACCTTACAGGGTCGGTTACTACCGTTAAGTCTGAAGAAATATCGGCTTACCCTTCAAGTGGTGCCATACAATCGTTACAAGGCCGTGCTTCTGGAGTCCAGGTTCAGTCGTTAAATGGAGAACCAGGATCGGGTTTTAAAGTACGCGTCAGGGGAGCAACTTCCGTAAACTCATCGAGCGATCCGTTATACGTAGTTGATGGTTTCCCAGGAGGTTCAGCACCTCCAAGCGAGGACATTGCTTCCATCGAAATATTAAAAGATGCATCGGCAACAGCCATATATGGTTCACGTGGAGCCAATGGTGTAATTCTTATTACCACAAAAAGGGGTAAAATTGGTAAACCCCAGGTCGAATTTAATTCATCTTATTCGCACCAAAAAGAAATTGGCAGGTACGATTTATTAAAAACTCCTGATTTTATTGATTTTATTAATGAAACAGATCCGGGAAAATTAGATCCTAATGGTTCACATGCCAACACCGATTGGCAAGATCTAATTCTACAAAACGGGGCTTTAAAAAACTATCAGTTATCATTTACCGGGGGAGGCGACAATTTTAAATATTATTTATCAGGCGTATACCGTGGACAAGATGGAGTAGTAATCGAATCGGGCCATAAAAGTTATTCAATTACAAGTAACCTTGATTTAACCATCTCCAAAAACATTCAGGTTGGTGCCAATTTGTATACCGGCAGGTCGTCAAACCAAGGTAGCCTTTCACAAGAAGGAACCGGAGGTTCAGGTAACACAGGCGTTTTATCAGGGGCGTGGAAAATGCAACCTACATCGGGAATTTATAACGAAGACGGAACTTATACCATATCTAATTTTGGTGATCCACATGACAACCCTTATGCAACAGCCAACGAACGAATTAATGAAGGTGTTGGAGAAACAATCCAAGCCAGCTTTTTTACCGATATTCAATTAATGGAAGGGCTAAAATTCAGGGCTACTTTTGGAGCCAAAACATACAGTGGAAGAACAGGGACTTATTTACCAACTACGTTAAACTCAGGCAAACAAGTTGGTGGTAGTGCTACAGTTAATGGTAGCAGGAGTACTGATTTAATCAATGAAAATTACCTGACCTATCAGAAAAATTTTAATGAAGTACACGATATTACTGCCATGGGTGGGTATTCGTTCCAGTCGTACCGTGGTGAGTCATTCGGAGCTAAAAGTCAAAATTTTATTACCGATGCTTTTAGCTATTGGGATCTTGATGGAGGATCGGTTGCATTACCTGCAAATTCGGGAGTTACTGAAACTGAACTAGCCTCGTTTTATACGCGTGTAAATTACAAGTTGATGGATAAATACATGGTTACTTTTAACGCCAGGTATGATGGTTCATCGCGGTTTGCAAAAAATAACAAATGGGCCTTTTTCCCTTCTGGTGCCCTTGCATGGAATGTTGCTCAAGAGAACTTTATGCAGGCAATTCCCAAAATCAGCCAGCTAAAACTTAGGGCTAGTTTTGGAATTACCGGTAACCAGGCCATTGGCCCTTACCAATCGTTAGCCAAACTGCGCACCATACCAGTAACATATGTTTACGACGAAGCAGTTAATGCAATAGCTCCCAATACGGTAGCCAATAATAACCTTACATGGGAAAGTACAGCCCAAACCGACATCGGCTTCGATCTGGGTTTATTTGGCCAACGTATACAAATTGTTGCTGACTATTACTCAATGAAAACCACCGACTTATTGTTTAGTTTGCCATTGCCTGAATATTCAGGTTATGCGTCAACACTCAAAAATATTGGCTCAATGGAAAACAAAGGATTTGAATTTACTGTAACTACAGTTAATATCGAAGGTGACCTTAAATGGACAACCGATTTTAATTTCTCAAAAAACAAAAACAAAATACTTGAATTACCCGAAGGCAATGATATTTTTATCAGTTCAGGACCGGGCCATATGGTTGGAATTGGTAATACTCAAATTTTACGTGAAGGTATGTCAATGGGCCAATTTTACGGATTTGTATATGATGGTGTTTATCAGGAAGGCGATACATTCCTTGAAGGCGGTAGTTTTGAAAAAGAAGCCGGTGGCGAAAAGTACAAAGACCTTAATGGCGATGGACAACTCACCAATGCCGATGACAGGCAGATTATTGGTGACCCTAATCCTGATTTTACATGGGGAATAAACAATTCTCTTGAATACAAAGGGTTTGATTTAAATTTGTTTATCCACGGTTCGCAGGGTGGCGAAATTTATAGTTTTACCATGATGGAATTGGAGCTAAACACAGGATACAACAATACAACAACCCGGATGCTTAACCGGTGGACTCCTACAAATACTGATACTGATATACCTAAAGCAGTAATAGGCCGTTCAAAAAGGTCGTCTGACAGATGGGTATACGATGGTTCATTTATCCGCCTTAAAAATGTTTCATTGGGCTATAAATTACCAAAAACAATACTAAATAAAATGGGGCTTGATTTTGCCAGAATATATGTAAGTGGACAAAATTTAGTGACCATTTCAAACTACCCAGGCATCGACCCCGAAGTGGGCTGGAGGGTATATGACGGTTCAACAGGAAACACCAATATAGGACTTGATTATGGAAGTTATCCTAACATCAAATCATATACAATTGGTATTCAGGTAAAGTTTTAAAACGATAATTTACATATGGTAAATAAAACAGCATGATTGAACTATTTGACTAATGAAACAACAATCATCATCATGAGGTTCAATAGTTTACCAAAACAAAAAAATTTAACACATGAGAAACTATAAAATATATACATTACTACTTCTGGTACTGTTTTCATTTGCATGTACTGAGTTAGATGAAGAACCAATAGGGATACTCGCTCCTGAAGGTTTTTTTCAAAGTGAAAAAGAAGTTGAACTGGCCATTTTTGGTGCTATCGGAAAAATAGCAGCCGACGATTACTGGGGCCGCGAAATGTCACTGGCTATTACCTTACGCAGCGACATGGTTGACATTGGAAACAGAGGAACTGTAGCCGCGCGGATTCAAATAAATGATTTTGTTGCCGATGGTTTTAACTCAGTTATTGGCCGTTTTTGGCAAGCTTCCTATTCAATTGTTGGAACTGTAAATACTGCCTTGGCCGGAGCTGCACTTCTGGAAGAATCAACAAAATTAACACAACTGCAAGCCGAAGCTCGTTTTTTCAGGGCGTTTGCCTATTTTAACCTGGTAAGGTTATTTGGCGACATCCCTTATATTGATGAAGCCGTTACTGATCCCGAGGCATTAACTGAAATTTCAAAAACTCCACAAGCCGAAGTATATGCTGGTATTATTGCCGACCTGGAATTCGCCAAATCCAACTTACCCAAAAACCACCCGGGTAATACACGCAACAGGCCTTCGCAAGGCTCAGCACATGCAATGTTGGCCGATGTTCAACTCACATTACAAAACTGGCAGGAAGCATATAATAATGCAAAATGGGTGATCGCTAATTCATCAGACCTTGATTATGGACTGGAAGCTGATTACCAGGATCTGTTTGATGCCTCAAAACAATATGGTATGCCTGAGCATGTTTTTTGTGTTGATTTTGAAGGGCAAAGAAGTTCGTGGCCATATAATACCGACAGTCATCCAACATTTACCGGTTTAACGGGGGCAAATCGTTCAGGATGGGATGTTACCGTTCCTTCGTTGGCTGTATTTGAAACATGGGATGCCAGAGATTATCGCCGGAAGGTTGCTTTGGCTGATAGTGTACCTTATCCTGATGGATTAAGGCACTATTCTGAATTTAACAGGGTAAACAGGCCTCATATTGCCAAATACTGGCGCCTGCCGGGAAATGCCGATTCGAATGGCAATAACAGCGATAACAACTATGCCATTTACAGGTATGCCGAAGTATTGCTCACAGCTGCCGAAGCACTTAATGAAGTAAGTGGCCCAACAGCCGAAGCATTGGGCTATGTAAATCAGGTTAGAGAAAGAGCCCGCAATTGGGCCGGTACTACAACCGATTTTCCTGCCGATGTACAATCAGGGATTTCAAAAGAAGAGTTCCTCACACTTGTACTCGATGAAAGAAGGCTGGAATTAAGTTTTGAATTTAAACGCTGGTGGGATATCAAACGTCGAAAATTAGGCGATGAAGTTTTTAAAGGCCCCAATTCATTGGAACCTCATGCAAACTTTAGCGAAAACCAGTATGTGTTGCCAATTCCTCAGGACGAAATAGACAGGAATCCAAATATCATTCAAAATACGGGGTATTAACCTAAATCAACTTTCAAAAAAGTAAGGCCTGCCAATACAATCAGGCAGGCCTTTTTTATAAACTCAGCGAATAAAAACAATGAACCTAAAAAAACTGTTTTTGACATACCTTTTATTTATAATAATTGGTGGCCCCGTTTTGGGCCAGAAATATAAACATATCACAAAAAAAGAATTAAAAGATAAAATTGCAGGATACTGGATTGGCCAATTGGCAGGAAACTATATTGGTTTCCCCTTCGAAAACCTTTACGATACTGTACCCATACCCGTATTTATCAACCGGTATTTTAATTACCTCGATGCTGACACGTTGAATCTAAAAATGAATTTAAACGACCGCCGTGGTTTTGTAAATATTATGGCCGATGCCATGGGGGGTGCCTGGAGCGATGATGATACCGATATTGAATTTGTGATGCTTCACGGACTTGAAAAATATGGGCTCGATATTACGTATGAAGAAGTTGCCAAATTACGGAAGGAACATGTTAACCGGTTTATATGGTCGTCGAACAAACGCGTAAACGAACTAATTAATCAGGGTTATACTCCACCTCAAACAGGGAATAAACAATTAAATGAACATTGGTATAAAATTTCATCACAGCTAATTAACGAAATTTGGGGTGTTATATACCCGGGCATGGCCAATAAAGCGGCACATTGGGCACAATGGGGTGCAAAAATTACCAACGACGGATGGGCAACACATGGCACAATACTTTATGTAAGTATGTACAGTGCTGCATTTTTTGAAAAAGATATTCATAAATTACTAGCTATCTCAATGGAAAAATTGCCAAAAAACAGCCCTTATTTAAAAGGAGTAAAAGATGTTATTAAATGGCATGCACAAAATAAGGATTGGAAAAAAACACGCGAGTTAATCCATAAAAACTATTTTTCTGAAATAGATGGATTTAAAATCCCATACCCAATGGGTGGTGCAATTATAAATGGTTTAAATGGTATTATGGCGCTATTGTATGGCGAAGGTGATTTTACAAAAACAGTTGGAATAGCAACAACTTCAGGGTACGATTGTGATAACCAGGCAGCAACAGTTGGTGGTTTATTGGGAGTAATAAATGGCAGCCAAAGTATTCCCGAAAAACTTACTAAAGAGTTACCATCACGCGGCAAATGGGACAAACCTTTTAACGATACTTATATTAATTATTCAAGAGATAATCTCCCAAATTATAATAAAATTTCGGAAATAGTTGACCGGATTGCTATTATGGCCGAAAAAGCTATTATTCAGAGTGGAGGTAAAAAAGAAATCATAAATGAACAAATTATTTATTCTATAAAAACAGCAAAATAAACCATAAACCAACCATAAAATGAAAAAATATATAACGTTAAAACTTGTTATAACTGTGTGTGTTGTGTGTGTTGTACATCTGTTACATGCACAAGACCCGACCAGGTTTAGCAAGCAGGTTAACAAATTGGGGCAAACTGAATACAATTTTCAGAACAATAATAAACTGGTCTTGTTTGTGGGCAGCTCAAGTATTGTTATGTGGAAAGATGTTCATACCTGTTTCCCCGAATACAATGTTATTAATAACGGTTTTGGAGGCTCGCATTTCAGCGACCTCTTATATTACTACGACAAAGTAATTTTACCCGTAAAACCCGATATAATTTTTATTTACGAAGGTGACAACGATATTGCATCAGCCAAAAAACCAAAAACAATTGTAAAAACTGCCAAAAAACTAATTACTAAAATTAAAACCGATATGCCCGGCACTAAAATAATTTTAATCTCCCCAAAACCATCTATTCAACGCAAAAAATTAGCTCCTGAATATATCAAATTAAATACCATCCTGGCCAAATTATGCCATAAACAGAATCTGGGATTTGCCAATGTGTGGGATAAAATGCTCGATAAAGATGGCAATATTTTTCAGGACATATTTGTTTCCGATGGATTACACATGAATAAAAAAGGATATGCGATTTGGAGTAAAGTAATTGGTTCTTTTCTTCAGTAAAAACATTTTAAACTATTATAACTTTTATGGACAGATTTTTTCTACAAATAGTTATGTCCTGTTTATTAATTGGACTGCAGGGCTGCAGTATAAATAAAAGCAGAAAAAAAAAAGCTTTAAATAAAACACCTGAATTAGTAGACAACTGGTGGCAAATTGCCGGTGTACCTAATATAGGGCAATATAACAATGCTGCAATGGAACCTGTTGATTTTGCCATTTGGCAGGCAGCCGATGGAACATGGCAATTGGTTTCGTGTATCCGAAAATGTGGGTCAGATGGAGACTTCAGGCTACTGCACCGATGGGAAGGAAAAAACCTGAATGATACTTTCTGGGAACCCAAAGGTATTTTTATGAAAGCTGATTCTACACTTGGAGAACAATTTGGCTGGATACAGGCTCCTTATGTTGTAAAAAAGGACGGCATTTTTAATATGTTCTATGGAGGTGGAGCACAAATATGCCTCGCGCAAAGCACCGATGGTAAAACATTTACAAAACACATACAATCCAATTGTAAAACCAAAATTTTTGGGTGCGACCTTTATGGCCGGGCAAGGGATATTATGATTATGCAGCATAATAATACCAATTATGGTTACTATACCGGTAGTATGACAACCAGTTGGCCCAATGATACAAAAGGAGCTGTATTTTGCCGAATATCGGATGATTTAATAACATGGGGAGACGAAATAAAAGTGAGTGAAACCAATGAAAACGTAATGCCCTACTTTTCATCAGAGTGCCCTCAGGTAATCCATCAAGATGGCCAATTTTACTTGTTTAAAACACAGGAGTATTTACCCGGAAGTCAACAAACAACTATTTATCGATCGGCCAACCCACTTGATTTTGGAATAAATTCGCAACGGTATAAAATTAAAACTATTCCGATTTCAGCGCCTGAGGTTATTTTTTATAATAATGACTATTACATAGCAGCTTTAATGCCTGATTTAAAAGGAATTAGAATCACAAAACTAAATTGGAAGTAATAATGATTTGTAATATATCGATAGTAGAGCAGTTAATTTTGGAAAATCAAATCTAATACATTTAAACCATATACACTGGATCTGATAAGAATAGAAATATTATTATAACCTTGTTTTTCATTAAGAACATACAAGTAGAAGCAATTCAATCCGGTTCATTTTTATGCAATCAGTCCAAACAATAATGTGTTAAAAAACTTATTTAGGACTTAGGTAATTAACCATAAAATGAATACTTTCGGGGAACAATCTTAATTAAAACCAAATTGACAACTATTCCCCAAATAGTGCTTTTAAATGGATTATATGGACAACAGCCAGTTGTGTGTATAAAATTTAAATTCGAACAAAAAATCATAAATCGGCTAAAGGCAACAACCACTGCACAATGGAGTGGAAAAAATAAATGTTGGCACATTCAGGAAGAGGATTTTGACCTAAATAAATTTATAGCTGATTTTGCCGAATATGATATTAATTATGAAAACTTTACTGAAAACCATTCGGCCGCTGATAAATACATTGCTATTTTACAACAGAAACGATACAGCCAAAATACAATCAAAACGTATACACATTATTTTGACGAATTCAGAGCCTATTTTTCAGAATATGATCTAAAAACAATAACTCCGGAGCAAATCAATGAATATATTTTGGAGTTAATTCGAAAAAGAAATATTTCACCCAGCCAGCAAAACCAACGAATAAGTGCCATTAAGTTTTATTACGAAAAGGTTCTGGGAAAAACTAAGCAGGTTTATAATATCGAACGCCCGATACTGGGACGGTCGTTACCTGATATACTTAGCAAAGAAGAGATAAAAAAAGTATTTGAAAACACGGCTAACCTAAAACATAAATGTATCCTCGAAATCATATATTCTTCAGGATTACGAAGAAGTGAAATATTAAATTTAAAACCGGCAGATATTGATTCGAACAGGATGTTAATTAAAATTCGGGGAGGCAAAGGAAAAAAAGACAGGTATTCTTTGCTTGCCGATGGAGTATTAAAGGATTTAAGAGCTTATTTTAAAGCCTTCCAGCCAAAAGAATGGCTTTTTGAAGGGCCAAACAAAAGGCAGTATTCGAGTAGTAGTGTTGTTCGTATTTTAAAAACATCGGCAAAAAAAGCAGGAATTTCAAGACGCGTACATATACATATGTTGCGGCATTCGTTTGCCACACATTTATTAGAGCAAGGGACAAATTTAAGAGTTATCCAGGACTTGCTAGGTCATGAAGATATTAAGACAACTGAAATATACACACATGTTTCGAAGCTTGAGATGCAAAAAGTAATTAATCCAATTGATGAAATTATAAATGTTAATTAAAAAGGTATCGTTTATATCTAAATACGGATATAAATGACACATTTCATACACGATATAAGAGATATAAATGGCACAAAAATGCCGTTATAAATAAGTTGTGCATAATTTTAATGAGCATACTGCAACAGATTTAAATCGTCGAAAATGACAAAAGAATTTAATAGCAAATTTGAAATAAAACTTGATTTCAAAAGAGAAACTGAAAATCCAAGTAGATTATTTAGGTCTTTTGCAGAAATGATTGAAGGAATAAACAATCTAGACTTTTTAATCGCAGAGAGCGTTAATACCAAAGTAAAGTCAAATATTATTTTAGACGATATTGAGAAAGGTTCAATAATTGGTCGTTTTTGGAATGCACTAGTGATTAGTGAAGATGGTCAGATAGATAATTCTCCAGAAGCAGAAAAGATTGAGGAATATATTGAAGAATCCAGAGCCGAGACATTAAAATTTATTGCTGAAAAAAAATCAACCGTCCAAGATTTAGAAGTCCTTCAAAATTCAATTTCAGATATTGCAGAGAATAAAGAACTAAAAGGAACATTCAATTATGCGGAACCTGATATACTGAAACTAGCCGAAACCGTTAATGCTATCAATAATTCTACCGACAAATTAAATAATAATGAGTCATTTGAATTAAAAAGTGCAAATAAGGAAGTAAAAGAAATTAAATCAGGAACACCGAAAATTGACATTAATGCCGTAGAAGATGCATTAACTGAAAATGAAATTGTAAATGAATCTGAATTATTTTATTTAATCAAGAAACCTGATTTCTTAGGAGATTCCGCATGGAGTTTTAAGCACGGAACGAAATCTGTCATAGTAAAGATTTTGCATCAAGATTGGCTTGACCAATTTCATTCAGGAAAAGTTATTGTTGTTCCGGGGGATTCATTGCAAGTACTTGTTAGACAAACATCCAAGTATAATATAAATGGATATTTAATATCTGAAAAATTAGAAGTCATTCAAGTTATTGCAGTAATTCATAACAATTAAACCATGAAACTAGATAAAACAATTAAATATATTTTGACCTCGGAGTTCTTATTTACACTCCTGCCGATTATTATCCTATTAATTGTTCGGAGTTATGAGAATGATTTTAAAGCAATATTTTATAATACTGAATGGTCAATTATTGCCTTAATCTTATTCGGACAATCAATAGTAAAATTTTCATCAGGTATTTCTAATTCTAATGCAAAAGTAAGATGGCAACTTGTCGCTTTAGTTATTTCAATTATTATAATTTTCGGATTAATTCCTTCATCTATAATTTTAGTTCTTAATTTAAGTAGTAAGACTTTATCTTTAGGAACATATGTGACTCAATTTGTACTTTTCAGTATTAGTTGTATCACGTTTTTTATAGTTGGAGCGATTGGACAAAAGATGTTGGATGAATAAAAGAACACAATATGAAAAGTTTAAGACTTAAAACATTAATAATACTTTCAATCGTAATAATTTTGATGCTTTTGGGGTATTTCTTTTTCTTATATTTCTCATTTGATTCTTGGGAAGAGAGAGCTTCATTTGGTAGTATGTTTGGAGCAATTAGTACTTTATTTGCTGGCTTATCATTAGCTGGTATTATATATACAATTAACATTCAAAGACAAGAAATTAGAAATGACAGAGTTGTATTTAATGAAAAGAAAAAAGAACAAGACCGTTTAAATTTTGAGAATAAATTTTTCTTGCTATTTCATGACTTAACAAAATCCACTGATCGACTCAAAATTGAATATAATAATAACCTATATGAGAATCACCTTTTTTTTAAAGGAGCTTATTTTTCCTTTTTGTATATGCCCGGTATTGATTGGAAAAAAGAAATGGAAATTTCAAATTATAAAACTCAATTAAAATCTGTTTATAATAGCTTTATTCACAAGGTACAAAATGAGTATTCAATTTTTACAAGCAAGTTATTTTTCCTTTTGAAATATTTGGATAAAGAAACGACAATTAGTTTTGATGAAAAACTCTTTTATTCAAAGGTTATTAATTGCGAATTAAATTCATATGCGATGGTTATGTTGATCTATCATGCTATTTACAAAGAGGATACGATTCCAGAGTGGTTTGAATTCTTAAAGAAATATAATGTACTTGATAAGTTAAATGAAAATTACTTAGTAAATAAAAAAAATGATATGGAAATTTGGAATAAAAAAACTATGCACAATCGAGTAGATGGGTGACAGCCAAATGGCTGCCACTGCACCTCTCACACCACCGTACGTACGGGTCTCGTATACGGCGGTTCGCTAAATCATAGGAAACAAAACCGTGTTCGGTTTAATTTGATTGTAGATTTCCAGCAAAGGAGTATAACCGCGCTTCTTCAACCTTTCAACTGTAATAGTAGTCCCCAAAATCGGGCTTTGGGCAATTGCCCAGCCTCCCATCCGAGAACGGCTCCATGCATAGGCTTGCCCCTGTTCGACTCCCAAACGAATCAGGTTTTTCCTTTTCCGTTCAGGTTTCTTCCAGTGATGCCAAATACAATAACGAAGCCTATTTCGTAGCCACCCGTCCAGTTCTTTGAGTTTGTTTTGAATACTTGCCATACGGAAAGCATTCACCCAGCCTCGCTGAACTTCCTTGAGTTTCTCGATACGTTCGTCAAAACTCATTGGAGTGGTTTTCCGGGTAAGGATTTTTAGCTTTTGCTTTAGCTTCTTCCAACTCTTTTCTGATATTACCAGTTGATATTTGCCACGTTCTCCTTTCACATAGGTGGGCACAAACCCAAATCCTAAACAGGTAAAATGTACAGGCCGCCGAATGCCGCTTTTCTCCCGATTGATGGTTAGCTTTAACTTGTTTTTAAGAAACTTAAAAATAGCATTGCCAGCCTTTCGGGCTGTTGCCTTGGTTTTAGTGTAAATACTAAAATCGTCGGCATAGCGGATAAATCGCAAACCCTGCCGTTCCAGTTCCTTGTCCAGTTCATGCAACATGATATTAGACAGCAAGGGGCTTAGTGGACTACCTTGTGGTACACCTTTTCTGCGCTTGGCCAACCTCCCGTTTATTTGAATCGGGGAACGCAGCCATTTGCGAATTAGGCGTAAGGTTTCGCGGCATTTTACTTTGCGGTAAATTAATTGCAGTAAATAACAGTGGCCTACTTCATCGAAAAAGGTTTTTAAGTCAATATCTACAATATTTTGAAACCCTTCGTTAATGTATCCCTGTGCTTTTAAAACTGCTTGTTGCACATTCCGCTTTGGGCGGAAACCAAAGCTGGAATCCGAGAACCCAAACTCGAACCGTGCCATCATTATTTGCAAAACCGCTTGTTGAAGCAACCTATCGGTTACAGTGGGAATACCAAGCAATCTGGTTTTCCCTTCCCCTTTCGGAATTTCTACCCCTAAAATGGGTTGTGGCAAATACCTCCCCGAACGAACTTCTTCTGTCAATACATCTTTGTCAATCGACATCAGTTCCGACAGCTTAGTTACAGGCATATGGTCAACCCCAGCCGAACCGTGGTTCTTCTGGACTTTATACATTGCCCGTAACAGGTTCTTTCTGGTTAAAACTTGCTCAATCATTTTAGTCCTCGTTTCTTCTTTCCCTGTCCCGCTTAATGCAAGGCTAGATTCCGCGTTAACGGAAAGCTTCCTTGCAGCATTTGGGACAACTTAACGTTCAGCCCTTCCCTAACTTGTGAGGCCTCCACCTCTTCAATGGCTCGTTTCCTGTTAGGTACTATGGCGTCTGCTGACTTCTCACCGATTAATTCAAACCGATGAGATCTCCCCAGGTAATAGCATGTTCCTTCCTCCAATCACTGCTGAATCTACTTAATAAACACGCTCCATTGCTAGCTTTTGGACGTCACAATGATGTGCTTGCTTATCCGGTTTATTAAGCCTCATATTCAGTTTCTGTTCGTCAGTACCGGAGTTTGCCGGTTGGCTTCCTTCAGTGCATACCTCGCGGTAAACCACCTTGCCACTTGCTAACGGTTCGAAGCGTTACCTCCGCCCGTAAGGGACTTACACCCTCTGGAAATATTTCATGCTCACAACTATTTTATATGCCCTAAAATTTGTATTTTACGAATTTATTCAGAGCTTTTATAGAAGTGCGCACATGCTCATGCTGGGCACACACATTTTATAAATTCCATGGCGGTCTCAGTGGTATGCCAGCTGCGGTTTCCCGCATGTTTTCCTTGGACAGGAAATCACCCGCAATCCGCCACGTAACTTATAATTTTCCGTTACCTGCCAGTGTAATGATGCGCTGCCAAACATATTAGGGAGACAGATTAAAACAATAAAAACGACATCTAAAGCATGAAAAGATTCTCTGTACTATTTTCAATTTTACTACTAATAACTACTCATGTTTATTCACAGTCACAATTGACCCAATCAAACTCTAAATCAGACTTTGATAATCTTTGTGGTCCCCCACTTGCAAATAAATATGGAAATGTAAAAGCAGTTAAGATTGTATATGATTTGAAGTCCAAAAAATTGTACTACCTAAATGCAAGTGATTATAAGAACCATTACGAGTTTTGTAAAAAGGAACTTAACTATATTGATGGGATGGGTAATTTTTTAAAACGCAATTATTCAATTGGTTCGGAAAGGAAATATCTTTTAGCCAACCTTAATTTTTTTCAATCTAATGATAAGTTTGTTTTAGAAATATCACCTACCGATTTGATGGAACAAAATCATATTGAACAAATTTATGATCTTGTAAAAAAATCATCTTTTATTGGAGAGAATATATTTTTTATCACCAACAGTCCAAGACTTCAAAACATTGAAAACTATTTAAATGAAAAGATTCTTACCATTAGTCCTTTTGAGATTTATGGAGATTTAAGCTATCAGGCAGTAAGCAAGTATACAAATAAGGGAGTGCTTAGGTTTATTAATGATATTAATGCCAGGAAACTACAGTTCAATACTACTGATATTCTTATATTAAAATCAATCCCCAATTATTTACCTCCTGTTGCCGGAGTTATTGTTACCGAATTTCAAACTCCTTTAAGCCATATCTCAATTTTAGGTTTAAACAGAAAAATACCAATTTGTGCCTACACTAAAGTGTTTGACAATAAAGAATTAAAAGAATTTAACGGAAAGCAAGTTTGCTTTACAGTTAAAGCAGATACTTTTATTATTGAATTAGACACAACAGAACTTGTAAGACCCATGACTAAAAATATTGATCTGAAACTAAATCTCAAGGTTGATTCTTTAATAGATGTTGAAGATCTTACTTCAGCCTCATTTCCATTCGTTGGGAGTAAGGCTGCAAATTTTGCAGAATTGTATCATTTAAGTAAAACTGCTGAATTTAAAACTCCAGAGTGTGCTTTTGCGATACCCTTTTATTATTATAAGCAGCATATAGAAAAATCCAAAGCCGAGAGATTAATTACCAGATTAATCGAGAAGAATACTAAAAATCAAAAGCTTATTAAAAGAGATTTGAAAAGAATTAGAAATAGAATAGAAAGGACTAAAATTAACGAATCATTGATTTTTGCAATTAATAATAAAATTGCGGCAAATGGTAATTACAAAAAATTCAGATTTCGTTCATCAACAAATGCAGAAGATATTGATGGATTTTCAGGAGCAGGACTTTATACTTCAAAAGCAGGCAAATTAAATAGTAAAAAGAAGTCATTTGCGAAAGCAATTAAATCGGTTTGGGCTAGTAACTGGTCTGATCAGGCATTCTATGAAAGAGAATTTTATAATATCGATCAAACAAAAGTAGCAATGGGTGTTCTAGTTCATCGTTCTTTCCCAAAAGAAAAAGTAAATGGTGTTGCAATAACCAAAAATATTTACCGAAAGAATAGTAATGGATTCCTTGTAAATGCCCAGTTGGGAAATGAAAATGTGGTTAAACCTAGCCCCGGGATAATTTGCGATCAATTTTTATGTTTTCCTGAAAATTCAAATGAGATTTATAAAGATAAAATTGTTATAGATGTTATTACTTATTCAAATCTCAACGATAATAAATTAGTGATGAGTGAAGATGAGATTCAAAATTTTGCGAATCAACTGGACATTATTAAAAAACATTATGCAGGAGATATTGACAAATGGACTTATACACGACTAGGCTATGATGTAGAGTTTAAAATTGATGGAAAAACCAGACAACTTTATATAAAACAAGTAAGACCATATAATGACTAAACAACCAAACACCGGCAGGTAATCGAGTAGATGGGTGACAGCCAAATGGCTGCCACTGCACCTCTCACACCACCGTACGTACGGGTCTCGTATACGGCGGTTCGCTAAATCATAGGAAACAAAACCGTGTTCGGTTTAATTTGATTGTAGATTTCCAGCAAAGGAGTATAACCGCGCTTCTTCAACCTTTCAACTGTAATAGTAGTCCCCAAAATCGGGCTTTGGGCAATTGCCCAGCCTCCCATCCGAGAACGGCTCCATGCATAGGCTTGCCCCTGTTCGACTCCCAAACGAATCAGGTTTTTCCTTTTCCGTTCAGGTTTCTTCCAGTGATGCCAAATACAATAACGAAGCCTATTTCGTAGCCACCCGTCCAGTTCTTTGAGTTTGTTTTGAATACTTGCCATACGGAAAGCATTCACCCAGCCTCGCTGAACTTCCTTGAGTTTCTCGATACGTTCGTCAAAACTCATTGGAGTGGTTTTCCGGGTAAGGATTTTTAGCTTTTGCTTTAGCTTCTTCCAACTCTTTTCTGATATTACCAGTTGATATTTGCCACGTTCTCCTTTCACATAGGTGGGCACAAACCCAAATCCTAAACAGGTAAAATGTACAGGCCGCCGAATGCCGCTTTTCTCCCGATTGATGGTTAGCTTTAACTTGTTTTTAAGAAACTTAAAAATAGCATTGCCAGCCTTTCGGGCTGTTGCCTTGGTTTTAGTGTAAATACTAAAATCGTCGGCATAGCGGATAAATCGCAAACCCTGCCGTTCCAGTTCCTTGTCCAGTTCATGCAACATGATATTAGACAGCAAGGGGCTTAGTGGACTACCTTGTGGTACACCTTTTCTGCGCTTGGCCAACCTCCCGTTTATTTGAATCGGGGAACGCAGCCATTTGCGAATTAGGCGTAAGGTTTCGCGGCATTTTACTTTGCGGTAAATTAATTGCAGTAAATAACAGTGGCCTACTTCATCGAAAAAGGTTTTTAAGTCAATATCTACAATATTTTGAAACCCTTCGTTAATGTATCCCTGTGCTTTTAAAACTGCTTGTTGCACATTCCGCTTTGGGCGGAAACCAAAGCTGGAATCCGAGAACCCAAACTCGAACCGTGCCATCATTATTTGCAAAACCGCTTGTTGAAGCAACCTATCGGTTACAGTGGGAATACCAAGCAATCTGGTTTTCCCTTCCCCTTTCGGAATTTCTACCCCTAAAATGGGTTGTGGCAAATACCTCCCCGAACGAACTTCTTCTGTCAATACATCTTTGTCAATCGACATCAGTTCCGACAGCTTAGTTACAGGCATATGGTCAACCCCAGCCGAACCGTGGTTCTTCTGGACTTTATACATTGCCCGTAACAGGTTCTTTCTGGTTAAAACTTGCTCAATCATTTTAGTCCTCGTTTCTTCTTTCCCTGTCCCGCTTAATGCAAGGCTAGATTCCGCGTTAACGGAAAGCTTCCTTGCAGCATTTGGGACAACTTAACGTTCAGCCCTTCCCTAACTTGTGAGGCCTCCACCTCTTCAATGGCTCGTTTCCTGTTAGGTACTATGGCGTCTGCTGACTTCTCACCGATTAATTCAAACCGATGAGATCTCCCCAGGTAATAGCATGTTCCTTCCTCCAATCACTGCTGAATCTACTTAATAAACACGCTCCATTGCTAGCTTTTGGACGTCACAATGATGTGCTTGCTTATCCGGTTTATTAAGCCTCATATTCAGTTTCTGTTCGTCAGTACCGGAGTTTGCCGGTTGGCTTCCTTCAGTGCATACCTCGCGGTAAACCACCTTGCCACTTGCTAACGGTTCGAAGCGTTACCTCCGCCCGTAAGGGACTTACACCCTCTGGAAATATTTCATGCTCACAACTATTTTATATGCCCTAAAATTTGTATTTTACGAATTTATTCAGAGCTTTTATAGAAGTGCGCACATGCTCATGCTGGGCACACACAAACGCTATATTTCATTGCCGTATTCGTTCTGACAACAAAGCACTTAGCCCGCAACAACGGCGGTGTGGTCTGACAGGGAAGCAACCCGCAATCGGCAACGAAAACATAGCGCAACCGTTATGGTTCAGTTTGAAGAAGAACAAATTAACTGTGTTTTTTGGAAATATTTTTAATGTGAATACAAAATTTTAATTAGTAAATAGAGAATATTAATCCGGGAAATAAAGTTGTAAATCAGAAATTTTTGTAGAAATAAAAAACCAATTTTTAAAACGTTCTTTAAAACAAAATCGACTAAAATATTTTTAATTTTCAGATTTATTCCAGGAAAAATAAAACAGATATTTAGTGCAAAAACGGGAACTTTTTCAGACAAATAAAATCATATTTATTACGTTTTAGGTAATTTTTAAGTCATGATTTTTCCGATTGAAATAACCAAAATTATAAACTAGATTTTTCCGATTGAAAATGATTGTGTTTAATTTAAATACCTGCGTTTTAACTTTTGCGAAAAAATATTCTGGCGGAATTTTGATGTTTTTAAATTCAATGTATAATTGATTGATAATTGTAAATGATTTATCCAATAAAAAGAAAAAATTTTGAAATTTAAAAATCGGGGGGTTTAAAATCCGATGGATTTTGTTGAAGTTTTTTGGTCGCACTTTTTATTAAAATCCTGCCCTTTTTTGAGCAAAAGATTTAAACAAGAAAAATGAGATTTTTATAGTTGATGATGAGATTTCCAATTGAAAATTAATTATGATAAAAAATATTATTAAATTGTAGCCAATTAAAAAAACCAAAACGAATTAACTGATTTTTAAGTCGGTAAAATAAAAACCCAAGCTTTTAAATTAACCTAAAAACTTGTCATTTCGCCCTCAAATAAAATCATAAAATGAAATAAAAAAGAGTAAACCAAACCATAACAATGTGCATATTTCAGAGCGGTTTCAGTGCGCTAATCATCGGCGGATTCTCGCATCGTCGTTCAGTCCTACCGGACATGAACGCTCTCCGAAATCCTCTCCGCAACATGCACGAACCGTTGTGGGTAATTTGGGTATAGCATGAGCATATTTGCTAGTCCAAATTTATTTTTGAGTCTAAAAAAAATATCGTAACTTTTTTTTTAATTCCCTATGTTTAATTAAAAATAGATTAGATGAAAAAGATTACAGAAAGACCTCCAGTAGTTTTCTTGTTTCAACCAACTGAATTCAGGGTTTTAGAATCTCCTAAAGAAATTCAGAATTGGGAAAAATTAATGAAAGAAGAAGTAGGTATCAGAGCTGATTTAAAAAACATTTCTGGAACCTGTACAGAATCATCTAGTGCTGGTCAAGCAGACGATTGTGACCAAGACTGAAAGCATTAAAATAAAGAGATTATGGTAATGTAATCTCTTTATTTTTTAATCTAGTTGTGTTATATGGAAAAAGAGATTTTAATTGTAAGTATTACGAATGATATTCATGCCTTAGCAGTTAGGAAATATTTAAATGATAATTTTAATCTGAAAACTAGATTACTTTGTGTTGATGGTCAAGCAGGGAAAAGCATTGTTACCATAGATTCAAAAGGAAATTATTTATTGACCGATGACAAAGGAGAAAGGTTTTCTCTTCATAGTATAGGATTAATTTGGTGGAGAAGGTCAAAAGCTAGTCAGGTTAATATAGAACAATACAGTGAAAGTGAACAAGAACTAATTAATAATGATTGGGGTGCTTTTTTAAAAGGTATTTTGATGTCCCATTATAACGGCAAGTGGATTTCTCATCCAGTTAAAACAGAATTGTCTAGCAATAAGATTTTTCAATTAGATGTAGCCAACAAATTAGGTTTTATGATACCTAGAACATTAATAAGTAATGACCCAGGTGCCGTATTTAAATTCGTTAACTCAGTTGAAAAATTAATTGTCAAACCTCTTCATGGGACAAAAAAAAAGCTACTTTTCACTCAATTTGTAAATAAAGAAAATCTTAATTCTGAATCAATTGAAGTTGTACCTGCTATTTATCAGGAGTATATTAAAGGTAGTATTCATCTTAGAGTAAATGTGTTTGGAAATAATTTTTATACTGCAGCAATAGAAACTGATGAATTAGATTGGAGAGAGAATTTAAATGTGCCAATAAGAGAATACAATCTGGCAGATATTGATAAACAAAGAATTTTACGATTGCTAAAGAAATTAGAACTTAAAATGGGTATAATTGATATGAAAATCTTACCTAATGGAGAAATTGTATGGTTAGAGATTAATCCTCAGGGACAATTCTTATTTCTGGAACCTATTACAAACCAAAATCTTCTTCATAATTTCTCTAAATTTATATATGGTGAATTAAGAAAAACTACCCACAACAATGTATAAAAAACATAAGTGGGTCAGTGGTTTACGGAACATTTGCACATTTAATCAGCTCCGCCAAATCTGCGATTTGACGGTTTGTTTTAAAACATTAAATTTGTGTCTAATCGCAAATTTGGCTCAGTGCAAATTGACAGGTAAGTACTTCGAAATCACTTACGTTTCTTATACAAACCGTTATGCTTTATTTTAAAAAACACTAAGTATTACAAAACAATAGTTATAAAAAACAAAATTAATGAGTCGTAGAAGTGTTTTAATTATGATTTTTTTAGTGCTTGCTCTTTTGGCTTATATTCTCTTTAATATCTTCGATTTCGAAAAAAACGGTATAGAGAAAAGTCAAATTATATTAAAAGAGAATTTCCAAAAAGAGTATAGAGGAATTATCAAAGCAAAATATCTAGATAATAAAAATCATAATTTCGAGACATTAGAACTGGAACTTTCCAACGACACTAATTATAAATGGATTCCATATGGAAAAGAAAGTTATAAATTATATAATTTTATAGAAATTGGGGACTCAATAATTAAAGAAAATTGGGGATATACTTTTAAAATTAAGAGAGAAAATATTGATACTTTAATAAATATTAATCCTAAGAATTAAAAATTTACTGAGTGAATAAAAAACAGAGTTATGCCACTATTTGAGATAAAAAATAAGAAAGCGAAAAAAGTAAATACCAAGGAATTTAAAAATGAGTTGGAATTACACCAACTGATTGATATGAACCTTGAAGAAATTTTTGGAGTTCGGTTTATTAAAGATGAGCATGTAACTGACAAACATGGAAGAATTGAAACTTTAGGGCTTGATGAAAGTAATAGACCGCTTGTAATTGAATACAAAAAAACTAAAGAAAAAGGACAACTTGTTCAAGCAAATAGATATATGACATGGGTAAAGCAAAATCCTGATTCATTTGAATTATTAGCTAGAAAAAACATTAAAAATTTAAATGGCGAAATTGATTTCTCAAATCCGCGAATACTCTGTTTTGCCCAAGAATATAGTGTAGATGATAAATGTTTAGCATTATCACTAGGTGCAGAATTATGGAAATACAGATATTATGAAAATGACACTCTTGTAATATCAAGAGAAGAAGAACCTGAGCAATTAATTACAACCAAAAGCAAAGGTGGTTTTACAATAGAAAAAATAACAAGAGAACCAAGAATAGCAAAAACAGTTGACCAACATCTAGAAGGTGCATCGGAAGAACTAGTTAATTTTTTCACACGGATTGATTCTGAAATTATGAACATTAGCTCTGAAGTAGAAAGATATACTACAAATGCAGAAATCATTTATAAGACTTCTAGAAACTTTGTATATCTAGCCATTCAGAATAAGAATAATTGTTTAAGAATGCTTTTAAGAACTTCTGATGAT
>CAXXYG010000003.1:0-111104 GCA_963666575.2 Prolixibacteraceae bacterium | reverse complement strand
GCCCATTCACCGGTTTCACTGATATTATTAAATTCGGCAACCCACCAAAAACTACCCCATATTTCTCCCCAGTAGTTACATGTTGTGGTGTAATTTTTTTCTTCGGATGAAGGAATCAGGCGGCAAACCGAATCATCAGGCAGATTATCTTTTTTAGGCAGGCGAACAATAATCCGCACCGGAAATCCTGGTTCATATCCAACTTGTGAAAAAAGTAATCCGGCTACTCCATCAACCGCATTAAAGTTACTCCCTGTACAAGCAGGAAATGAATCTTCCTTTTTCCAGCCTTCATTGTTGATTGTACACGAAGTGAATGCGGCAGTTCCAGCTAAAGCTGCAGAAGATAATATTCCGGCTTTAACAAACTGGCGGCGTGAGAAGTCTTTTTTGAGATTCATCAGGTAATAATTTTATTTGACCAAATATTTTATTGTTGGGATTTTCGAGCCAAAAATTTCTCAATATCTTCTCTTAAAGGTATTGATGGCTGAGCCCCCATTTTTGTAATACAAAGTGCCGAAGCTGCTGATGCAAAAACAAGTGAATCTTTCAGGTTTTTCCCCTCAACTCTTGCAACCGCAAAACTTCCACAAAAAACATCTCCAGCCGAAGTGGTATCCACCTCATTTACTTTAAATGCAGGAATATAAATCTTTTCATTCAGTGAAAGTGCAAACGATCCTCGCTTCCCTAATGTGATTATCGCAATGCCAGCACCCATTTCCATTAGTTTATCGGCAGCATCTTCCACTTCCTGATTCTTATCAACCGAGAAACCGCATAAAAACCCAGCCTCGGTTTCATTAACTACTAAAACCGAAGTTTTTCCTATATAAGAAAGGTCAAATTCGCGAGCCGGGGCAAAATTCCATAATACCGGGATATTCTTTTTTTCGGCAATATTAAAAACATGTTTAATAGTTATATCAGGAATTTCATATTGCATTATAATCATGGCTGCATTTTCAATCACCGGCATTGCCTCATCTATTTTTTCAGGAGATAATTTGTAGTTTGCCCCCGGAGCTACCGACAAATAATTTGCACCTTCATCTCCAATCATAACAAGGGCATATCCACTAGCTATACCTTTTTCGTGAAAAACAAACCGGGTATCCAATCCATCAGTATTAAAGTTTTTCAGCATTTGTGAGGTATATTCATCATCTCCCACACAATTTACAAAAGCAACCTCACCTCCAGCGCGGACTGCACCAATTGCCTGATTTGCCCCTTTGCCACCATAAGTTTGTAAAAATTCAGCATCAGTAATGGTTTCACCTTTTTCAGGAAGTCGTTCCATTTTCATGGTCATATCAACATTTGAACTACCAATTACCACTATTTTTGTATTCATATTTTTCGATTTTATAAAGAACTAATTCAATCTAGCAAGAATAATTATCGCAAGTCCGATAATAAATGTAATAAACATTGCAGCAAGGTATTTCCTGACAGAACGGGGCGCACCGGCGAATTCTTTAAACAGAAAAACGCCCCAGGCTGCACCGATCATCGTTGAGCCTTGTCCTAATCCGTATGAAATTGCTGGTCCGGCTTTTTCAGCCGCAATCAGGCTAAAGAGGAAACCGATGTTAAAAACAATGCCGCCTATTATACCAATAATGTGTTGTCGGGTGGTTCCGTTTGTAAAATACTGTTTGTAAGTTACAGGTTTTCCAGTAATAGGTTTATACATAAAAAAGGTGTTCCAAATAAAATTGGAAAGGAACAATCCGACCGAAAATACCAAAACAGCAGAATAAGGGGTTAGTTTTCCTGGTTCAGGATCGGAAAAGTTCAGGGTCATTCCATCAGCTACAAAACGGTAAAAAAAGGACATAATAATCCCTGAAATTATTGAAATAGTAATTCCTTTTGTTGACGTTTTCCCTTTTGATGCTGCTGCTTTATGTGAGGCGAGGGCATTAAGTACCATAGCAACAATTACCAGAGCGACACCCAGAAATAAAAAAAGAGGATTGCCTGTCGGAACTTTCAGGTAATTGATCAATACTCCTAAAACCAAGGCTAAACCAACAGCAATAGGAAATGCAACCGATAAGCCGGCGATAGAGATAGCAGCAACTATTAATAAATTGGAAAGGTTAAAAATGACGCCTCCTAGAAAGGCATATCCCAAAGATGAAATATCGGCTTGCGCCAGGTCAGAAATAAAACTACGCCCTTCGTCCCCGGAACTACCCATTGTTAATCCAAACATGATTGCTGTAATAATTAAACCAATAGAATAATCCCAGTAAAACAAGGGAAACTGCCATTTATTTGTGGTACACTTGGCTGAGTTGGCCCACGATCCCCAGCACAACATGGTGATAAAACAAAAAACAACGGCTAATCCATACGAATCTATAATATACATAAGGCTTTAGTTTTGATTTATTGTCTATTCGATACTAAGAAAGAATTTTTAGTTTCCGAAACGTTTTATCGCTTCTTCTAAAATAATAATCGTTGCAGTAGCTCCGCATCGTGCACAGCCAGCTTCTTTTACAGAGATTAACTGGTCAAGGGTTCGAACACCACCCGCGGCTTTAACCTTTACTTTGGGGCCAATACTTTTCTTCATTAATTTTAGGATTGGAATAGTTGCTCCTTTGTAATTGTAATCGCCATTCACCTGTTTTACAAATCCAAAACCCGAAGATGTTTTTACATAATCGGCTCCCACTTTTGTGCAAATTTTACAGAGTTTAATTATATCATTTTCATTGGACACATAGTCTGTTTCAAAAATTACTTTTACGATCGCCCCTTTTTTATGACAGGCATTGGTAACTGCTTTTATTTCTTCTTCGGCATAGTCCCACTTACCTTCTAGCACTTTAGCAATGTTAACAACCATGTCAATTTCGACAGCTCCATCGTTACAGCTTGCTTCAGCTTCAAAAACTTTTGTTTTAATAGTTGAGTTCCCGGCCGGAAAACCAATCACACATCCAACCAAAACATCGGTTCCTTTTAATAAACTCACTGCATCAGGAACCATGTAGGGTTTTACACACACCGATGCAACATTGTATTTTTTAGCTACTTCACATTCCTTTTTTAAGCCCTCATCGGTCATTGTTGGATGAAGGATTGAATGATCAATCATTTTCGCAAAACTTAAAACAGTATTATTCATATTATAGGTTTTAATAAAAGTTGATTTATAATCTTTAAACAAAGATATAAATTTCAACTTGTACGTACAAGTTGAAAAAGAAAAATTTAAATAAAAAATGCAAATAATTTACATTCCGAAAATCAGAAGTTTATTTCATTCCCATTTCAAAACTTATAAATGGTAGCTGTTCCCAACTTGGAAACTTTGTGGTATTACAATACAATTCGCTATAAATATGCAAATTGGTGATACTGGTATAAAATTTAACTGAAATGTGTAATAATGGCGAACCAACCTTGATTTTTAATAATTCGGCGGTTTTTTCATTAGCAGTTTCAGCATGGAGTTCCTGGTCGGAGCCAGTGATTTCGATCAAGTATTTCTGACTAAGAGTTTTAAAAAATGAACCCTCACTAAACGGATATTTTGTAAAATGAGGTAATGGCAAAGCCGAAAACCAGTTTTTCTCTACCATAACCGGCTCATCACCAACACACCGTAGCCTTTCAAAATAAATACAAGTTTCTTTTAGTTCTTCTTTTTCAATAGGAAAAAATAATTGTCGATTCCAGTTTTTAACTGTTGGCGTTTGCAAAAAAATTGTTTTAACATTTTGGCCAACTGCTTCTGAAAATCCTTTAACATTTAATAATCCCAATGATTGCCGACGCTCTTTAACACGGCTTCCCTTTTCCACGTTTTTTTTCAATAAAACCTTCTTTTAGTAATTCATCCAGAGCCTTTCGTACTGTTGTCCTGGTGATACCATAAGTGTTACACAACTCATTTTCCGAAGGCAAATAATCACCAATATCATAAACTCCCTGCTGAATTTTTTCTTTAAGCATAAACTGAATTTCCTGATAACGGGTTATTTTCATAGGTTTCTTGATATTTTTTATCTGAACCCGAATACATATTTTTTTTTAATTTGAGAACCATTTTTTTGAAATATACAGCACTATCATGGTTTAAAATTTTCCCATATGAGGGCTACTAAAAATAGCAGCCCTCATATGGAAGTAAATATTAATTCCAGTTATTATTAACCTGTGCATTCAACGTAGGATTTGCATCCCTTTCATTTTGAGGAATAGGTAATAATACATGAAAATCTTTTAACAGGCTGTATTCCAATAGCAGCTTGTTTTTCTGCATTAATAGTTTCTACCAGGCTTCCCCAGCGGACTAAATCAAAGAACCTTGATTGCTCACCTGCTAACTCAATTTGCCTTTCATGCTTTAAAATAGCCCTTGCATCGCTTTGGCTTCCCAGTGAGGTGTATTCAAAAGCATCTGAACGGACTCTCACTCTATTTATAAGAGGTAAAGCATTGTCAACCGCCCCGGTTTCAATATAAGCTTCGGCTAACATCAATAATACATCGGCATACCTTATAATCTGTCCATTAATAGGGCTATCAGGGGTACCGTATTTATCCTTCCGTTCATAATATTCATATTTCCTCCATGATACCTGACCTTCTTTAATATAATCCGGATAAGATTTTGCCCCCTCGGCACATTCATCACACCAAGTAACATCTCCCCCTTGTGATTCGTTGCTATAATATGTTAATGCAGCACGTGGATCAATATAACTTGTCCCTGATTCATCAGTATAGGTATAGGCTTCAACTAATGCATCAGATACTAACACATTCCACCAGTCGTTAAACCCATATTCCATAGCACGGCCGGTATGAGTTGCTTTGCCTCCCCATCCTTCCTGACCACTACCAAACATGTAGTATGCATTCGCAACACCCCAACCCTGCCATTCGCCATGCATTACAGCAAACAAGGTTTCTTTTGTTTTTTGGTCATTAACAAATAAATCATCAAGGCTTTCAGTCAAATCGTAATCATATGGTGCACTTTCTAATTTAATAAACTCTGCAATTGCTTCGCTATATTTTTTCTGGTATAGATATGATTTCCCTAATAATGCTACTGCAGCGCCTTTTGTTGCACGCCCATAATCTTCATCCGATTCATAATCTACGGGCAAGTTGTTTACTGCACTTTGAAGGTCTCTTTCAATTGAAGCCCATATCTCAGCAACAGGATCCCTTTCACATTCAAGAATTTCATGGTCGGCAAGCGTTTTCTTCAGCGGGACATCGCCGTAACAGGTAACCAACCAGAAATACGCCAATGATTTAAGAAAGCTTGCCTCGCCAGTGATCCGTTGCTTTAATGCTATCTCAAGATCATCAGCTGGTTCCCATTTTTCCATTAAATCAAGAACAAAATTAGTCCTGAATACGATTTTATAACATGAATTCCATATAAAACTTAATTCACCAGTATTTGGAGTATGTGTATATAATGGAAGCTCAAGCAATCCACCGATAAGAGAAAAATTCTTTTCGGCATCATTTCCTAGTAAATCGAAAATAAAGTAAAATTCACGACAATACATCCCCTCGAATAAAAGTGGAGTATACATCGCTGTTGATGCTTCTTTATAGCTTGTTACAGTAGTAAAAAAAGTTGACCCGTTGTAGCTGTTTTCATTGGGCACATCAAGGATATCTTCACTACAGGCAACTGCAAACAAAACGATAATAAGTATATATAAAAATTTATTTTTCATTGTTTCCTGGTTTTAAAAATTTAATTGAATACCAAATCTGTAAATAGCTGGATTAGGATGTTGATACTGGTCGATACCACGGGCAAATATATAAACATCGTTATCATTCGCAGAATAAGTACTAATCTCGGGGTCGTAACCTGAATAGCCAGTTAAGGTTAATACATTTTGTGCAGCCAAATAAACCCGCACTTTGGAGAAGGTTCTGTTGAACATGGATTCCGGCAAAGTATAACCCAAGGTAATATTTTTAACCCTTAAGTAATCGCCTTTTTCGATATACCAATCTGAGAAAACAAGGTTTGAAGCCGAGTTCTGGCCTGCTGCTGGGACATCTGTAATATCGCCATCCTGCTTCCACCTCTTTAAAGCATTTGTTGTACTGTTATTGGGCCTCCACATCCCTTCCGTATAGTAACGGACACCATTAACAACATCAACATCGGCAAGTCCATGGAATTGTATTTGTAAGTCAAAACCCTTGTAAGATGCATTAAACATACCACCATATTGCCATGTTGGTGAAGGATCTCCGATATATGTTCGGTCCTTGTTGTCAAGATAACCATTCCCGTCAATATCTTTCCACACAAAATCACCTGGTTTCAAATTGGCCTTATATTCGGCAACCGCCCCAGAGGATACAGCCACAGCCTGAGCGTTAAGTTCATCTGCTTCGGCCTGGCTTGCAACCACATGGTCAACCATGTAACCGTAATAAGCTGCCAAGGGGTGCCCAATATCCGTTCGGGTTGAATTGCCAATTCCTGTAGTCCACTCACCTTTAGAAATCGGTATATCCCCAACTGTCCCCAATGCGGTTACCTCATTAGTACTATATGTTGCATTAAGGGAAATGTCCCACTTAAAATCTTTGGAATTATCGGAATATTCCATAGCAAATTCAAAACCAGTATTTTTCATACTTGCAGCATTTACCCATTGGGTTGCTTTTGAGCCGGCTAAGCCTAATCCTGTTGAACTTGGTAACTGAGTTTCAATTAATAGATCTTCGTTAGAACGGTTGTAATAATCGACGATAAAATTTAACCGATTATTTAGGAATCTAATGTCAAAACCGATATCAAATTGTGTTGTTTCTTCCCATTTCAGGTTTGGGTTTGCAACACTATTTACGGTTGACCCATAAGCATAATCCGTCCCATCGCCAAATGAATAAACAATGTTGTTGGCAGTACCTTTCCAAACCGTTGATGAAGTAAGGAACCCGGGGATATTGTCATTACCCGTTTTCCCATAACTGGCACGAAGCTTCAGGTTCGATATTACATCAGCTGATTTCATAAAATCTTCTTCAGTAATTGACCATGCAACTCCTAAACCATAAAATGTCCCCCATCGGTTGTTAGCTCCAAATACACTGGATGCATCGCGGCGGACAGTGGCATTAAATACATAACGTTCCTTGAAAGTATATCCTAGCCTCCCAAAATATGATAAACGCGATTTCCCACTATTAACACTTGCACCGGTTATTGAATTTGAATTTGCCAGGGCTACATTTTGAATTGCATCGCTGGTATAATCTGAACCACCAACGGTAACTGAACGATAAATACTTGAGGGTGCCCATGAATTCCCCAATGTAGCACTAACCAAATGATCACCAAATGTATTATTGTATGCAAAGAAATTTTCTAAAAATGCACTGTAACCAAAGCTATAATTCTCACTAGTTGAAGCTGTTAATTGCAAAGCAAAGCCATTCGATGGATAATCGAAGGAGGAAGTATGATAATTACTTCCTGTGAGCCTGGCCTGAGTTTTATACATTAAACCTTTAAATAAATCAACCTCTCCTGTCAGTTCAATATTTACACTTAAATTCCTGCTTTCTCTGTCAGTGTTGTAAACATCGTTAAACGGATTTCCATTCTCGGTTAAGTCTGTAACTTTGTCGGAACGGCCGTACCCACCTAAATTATCAGGGTCATATATCGGAATATAAGGAGCCATATTTAATGTTCCTCCTAAACCGGCAAGTACTCCCTTATACACATCATTTCTTACACGTATATGTTGGCCAAGACGAATTCTATTACGAAATAATTTTTCATTCATTTTCGCACCAAAAGTCAAACGTTGAAAATTACGGTCGATAACGGTTGATTCGTGGTTTTGATATCCGCTTGAAAAAGCATAATCGACATTTTCGCCACCTCCACTTATTCGGATATTATGGTCGGTTACCAATGAATTTCTGAAAATTTCTTCCTGCCAGTTTGTGCGGGTAACCTGAGCATAGTCACTTTTTAGTTTGTCAGTTAATTCAAGGCCGCTGGCATGTTGAATATCAGCTACCAGATCGACATATTGAGAAGCATTCAACATATCGTACCGTTTTGTAAATGAAGCCATTCCAACCGAGCCATCATATGATACCTGCACGTTCCCTGTTCTCCCTGTTTTAGTGGTAATTACAACTACACCATTTGCCGCAGCAGAACCATAAATAGCAGTTGTTGAAGCGTCTTTCAGTACAGTAATACTTTCTATGTCTTGAGATGGAACCGAATTGATATCACCTCCCTGTATTCCATCTATAACATATAATGGGTCGGGATTTGAGAATGACCCGATGCCCCGAATAATAATGCGTGCACCTGACCCCGGATCACCGCTGTTATTTACAACCTGGACACCTGCCATTTTACCCTGAAGAACCTGGCGGGCATCAGAGGTAGACATCCCCACAATATCTTCACTGGAGACAGAAACGACTGAGCTTGCAACATTTTTTCTTGATGTAGAGGTATAACCAATTACTACAACTTCATCAACTCCCATGATCTCTTCCTCCATTGTAACATTAATTAGCAATTGATTATCAACCGGTATTTCTAAGGTTTTCATTCCTACAAAAGAGAAAACCAAAGTTGCATTACCAGGTACATTGGGAAGCGAATAATTCCCTTCAATATTAGTTACAATTCCTTGTATAGTACCTTTAATTAAAACTGTTACACCAGGAAGAGGTAATCCAGAGGAATCGATTACTTTCCCGGAAACCGATTTTTGTTGCTGTAAAAATGAGATATTATTTGAATTTTTGTTATGAGGTATTAGTAAAATCAGGTTATCTTCTAAAACCTTGTAATTGATGTTGTAACCATCAAAAAGTTCATCCAGTATTTTTTCAACTGTTGCATTATTGGTTTTTACTGTAACACGACGTTCTATATCGACCTGTTCGCGTTGGTAAAAGAAACGGAAATCGCTGTTTTCTTCAATTTCCTTTAATACATCAACAATCTGTTTATCGGTTACTTTAAAATTAAATTTAGTAGCCTGAGAATAAACTGTTGCAGAAACCTGCATCAAACTTAATGTTATTAGTAAGATAGTTAGTTTCATTGCTAACAATAATTTTTTTCCTCTTCTGCTACGCAGAAAAGAATTAATACCATTTTTTTTCATAAATTTGAGTGTTTTGATTAATAGCATTATTGGTGGTTGTCCACCATCTTTTTCGAAACAAATTAAGCTGGATGGTGTGACGGCACTTTCCGGCTTTTTTAATTAAAATGATTAGGTCATAGGCACTTCCATTTTTATAATTTAGTTAGCATTTATCTCAACTTTTTGTCCCACAATATCATAGCTTATAGGCAATGTTTTTTGTAGGATTTCAAGTATTTCAAGAATCGTTTCATTTTTTAAAGTACCATCGTAATGGTAGTTGAGGATCGTTTCATCCATAACTTCAATATCAACTCCGTATTTTCTTTCTAACAGTGTTATTAATTCTTTTAAACTCATATTAATGAATATCAGTTTATTCTCTTTCCATGCAGTATATCGCTTTGTTTTTACCATTTCAAGCTGAATGGTCTTGTTTTGTTTGTTATAAATTAACTGTTCTCCAGGTTCTAATAATTGGTTATTTTCGAGTTGAAAATTTTCGGCAGATGTAATTTGAATACTCCCTTTTTCAAGAGTAGTTACTATTTCATTGTCATCGGGATATGCCTTTACATTAAACTCTGTTCCTAAAACATTTATATTATAATATGGAGTATGTACGATGAAAGGTTTCTTCTTATTTTTTTCCACCTGAAACCAAGCCTCTCCCTTCAGAAATACTTCACGTTTCCCTTGAACACCATCAATTGAATATTTTATTTCTGATCCGGAATTTAAATAAACGATCGAATTATCGGGTAACATCATTTGCGAAATTGAACCCATTGGTGCAACAGATGTATAATAAACAGGTTCTTGGAATGAAATGTTATTTATTAAAACACCAAACAAGAATCCAACAACCAGAATTGCCGCAATTTTTGATATTGTTATAATAAGTCCTTTTGTACCCAATTTTATGTTTTTTTCTTTAGCATTATTTATCCGAAGATGTATTTGATCTAACATCGACCCAAGTTCTTCTTTTTCCAATGCCTTAACTGACTTATTTTCATTATTTGTCCAATGTTCAAAAAGAGTTGGACTTAGCTTTAAATTATTATATGGTTCAGAAAGAATTGAAATTGCATCATCCAATTCCTGATGATTGCTTTCTCCGTTTAAATACCTCCTGATTATCTTTTTTATATCTTTTTCTGTGTTCATTTTATGTTTTTTCTTGCATACCTCCGCAAGTTGTTTTAAAATCCCCTTGTAACAAAAAGGGGATTTTTAACTAAGCTAAACTATATTTATTCCCAGAATTCAGTTCATGAAGTCTGGAAATGTATTAGTAATACGTGAAAAATAAATTACCCCCCAAATAATAAATTTCAAGGTAAATATCCAGAAGGATTAAGAAGTGATTATCAATAAAATAGATAAAGAAACAACAATACTAATAATATGTCCTTTCCAAGTTTTAATTTAATATGTTTAAGCGATAATGAAATCTGATTTTCCACGGTTTTAACTGAGATTTTCAGATGCTCAGCAATTTCTTTGTGAGTTAATCCGTTTTCCCGGCTTAATTGATAAATCTTTTTTCTTTTTTTTGGAAGTTCATTAACTGCAAGCTGTACTTGTTTTCTAATCGTTTCTAAATCAGACAAGTTACTTTGGTTAGCCGTATTTGAATCGAAATACCTCTTCAGAAATTTCAAGTATTCCTGATCCTTAAGTTTTAACCGAAATTGATCAACAATCAGGTTATAAGAAATAGTAAACAGGAAAGATTTAAATGATTTTGCTGTATTAATATCCTCACGTTTATTCCAAATCCGGAAAAATACTTCCTGTACAATTTCTTTAGAATCTTCAGTATTTTTTAACATCGAAAATGAAAATTGATACAACTTTTGGCTATAGTGGTGATAGAGCGAATCAAAGGCTTTTATATCATTCCCCTTTAATTGAGTGACAAGTTTTTTTTCATCGTCTACATGCAATATCTTCATTTTGCTAATTAGTTAGATGCAAAATAAATACAAAACTTCTAATCAGATTTTAATCAACTTACTACATCGTAAATTGAAATACAACCTTTCTGGTAATAATACAGCGATAAAGTTCCGTTTCAACTAGTTTACTTCTTATTACTAGAATATATTCAGACTATTATTATTACCTTCTTTATTTTTATAGCAATTATTTTATGTTCAGTTTTATATTAAATAGCTTGCTCTTAAATTTCCGTTAATAATTCTCCTGCCATATTAAAATGTTATAAAGTTAGTTTATACACAAATCTTAAAGATCAGCGAAAACAAATAAAATAACTATGGTTTTCTTTCATAAACTCCCCTTCCAGAAAATCAGACTATTCTTATTCTCTTTAAGCAATTGATAACATATATTATTCAGGAAACAATTTATAGCTTAAACAGACTGAGACAAAATTATTTATTAGCTACTTCACATTCCTTTTTAATGTTTCATCGGTCATTGTTGGATGAAGGATTGAATGATTAATCATTTTTGCAAAACTCAAAACGGTATTATTCATGTTCTATGTTTAAAATAAAATTGATTTGTAATTATTAAACAAATATATAAATTTTAACTTGTACGTACATGTTGAAAAAGAAATATTTAAATAAAAAATGCAATTAATTCATATTCCAAAATTCATGTTTCAATTCAATCCAGGTTCAAAACTTATAAGTGATAGCTATTCCCAACTGGAAATTTCGTTGTATTACAATATAATTCACTATAGATATGCAAATTCGTAATACTGGTATAAAATTTAATTGAAATGTGTAATAAGGGAGCACCAACCTCGATTTTTAACATTTCTGCTGTTTTTCCATTAGCTGATTCAGCACGGAGTTCCTGGTCGGAGCCGGTAATTTCTATAAGGTATTTTTGGCTAAGCGTTTTAAAAAATGAGCCATCGCTAAAATGATGTGAAGTAAAATGTGGCAATGGTAAAGCAGAAAACCAGTTTTTCTCTAACATTACAGGCTCATCACCCACTCCTTTGCGAGTGAAAATAATTGCAGTTTTGTAGCTTTCTTTTATTGTTTCTTTTGAATAAAATATATTCATTAAAAACTCCAATTCATCATGGTTTAACAAACTTCCTGAACATGGATATGTATATTTTCTTCATTGTATTCACCAATTCAAAAACTAATTTGAAGAATGGCTTTTTCTCTTTTTGTGAATTTATTTTTGTGAATTTCCTCCAAAGGAATAAACCACAAATTCCATGTGCCAATAATATACCAGGGATAACGGAATATAAATAAGGCAATTGAAATCCTTCAGATGCAAATAAAATATAGGTAATTACAACTGAAGTGATGAATGTGGCAGGTATTATAACATACCAGAATGTTTTTCCTTGTTTTTGCATATAAGTAACTGCAGTCCATAAAACAATGGTTGCCAATACTTGGTTCGACCAGCCAAAATAACGCCAGATAATAGCAAAATCTATTTGAGTTAAAGCAAGTGCAACCAAAAATATTGGAATTGTTACCATTAAACGTTGTGTGATTTTGTGCTGGGAAAAATTAAAAGTATCAGCAATTGTTAATCGAACACTTCTAAATGCAGTATCCCCCGAAGTTACTGGTGCGGCTACCACTCCGAAAATGGCCAGAATTCCACCAGTTTTACCAAGCATGGTATTACAAATGGTATTTACTATCCACGCAGCATTATGGCCTTCAATTGCCATAGTATCGCCTAACTGGCTCACTCCACCAAAAAAAGCCATGGCTGTAGCTGCCCAGATTAATGCAACTATTCCTTCGGTAATCATTGCTCCAAAAAATACTTGTTTGCCATGGACTTCATTTGAGATGCATCGTGCCATTAGCGGCGATTGTGTTGCGTGAAAACCAGAAATCGCACCACAGGCAATTGTAATAAACAATAAAGGAAACACCGGATATTTATCTGGAAAAGAATGCATATTTATAAAGTTGGTTGTGCTAAGCTCAGGAATAGAATATCCTCCAAATAATAAAGCAAAAAACAAACCAACTGCCATTATCAATAATGACAAACCAAACAAAGGATAAATTTTCCCTATTAGTTTATCAATTGGAATCAAAGTTGCCAAAAGGTAATATAAAAAAATAAAAGCCACTATAATCGAAACATTTGCCCCGGTTAATCCATTTAAAATAGTTGCAGGTCCTTTCACAAAAACAACACCTACGAGTAGTAATAAAACAACTGCAAACAGGCGCATGAACTGTTTGATTCCATTCCCAAGGTACTGACCCACAATTTCAGGGATACTTTCCCCTCCGTGACGAATGGACAACATTCCTGAAAAATAATCGTGAACTGCTCCGGCAAAAATGCATCCAAATACAATCCATAAAAATGCAACAGGACCCCATAAGGCACCAGCAATAGCACCAAAAATAGGTCCAAGTCCAGCTATATTTAAAAACTGTATCAAAAATATTTTATGCAGTTTAAGTGGTACATAATCAACACCGTCCTGTTTTGTTATCGCAGGTGTATCACGATTGGGATCAGCACCAAATATTTTTTCCACAAATTTTCCATAAATAAAATAACCGAGAATAAGAATTAATATACTAAGAAGAAATGTAATCATACTTTGGTTTTTTTAAAATAGATAAAAGCCTCCATTAGTTTTGAACATAAAATCTTTAAAGGCAAATTCTGAACCGATTCTAAGGGCAATCCAAATTTTTTCCATCCATTAAAATCAATATGCAAAGCGACTCTGTCCAGATTCAGAGAATGTGGTTTTCTAATATAAATTAAAAGTTTATGTAAAAATTATTTACTTAGTTTATGCATCTCACTCGCAGCCAACAAAAACATTCCGGTTACATATTCAGAGGAATCGTCTTGCATAACTTTATATGGGGCACCAGCAGATAATTGTCCCCATTGTACTTTGCCTTCTTCACTAACCACTGAGACAAGGGCTGCCCATGATTTTTCAACAACAGGTAGGTATTCTTCACGCGGCAGAATCCCATTATTTATCCCCCAGGTAATTCCATATGTAAAAAAACCAGTGCCGCTACTTTCTTTTAAATTATAATCCAGTGGATCATCAAGGTTCGGGCGCCAAAAGCCATCGTCCTGCTGGCGTTTTTTCAATTCTCTAGCCATTATTACAAACAGTGTTTTATATCTGTTATAATTTCCATGATCGGTTGGCATATATTTTAAAATCCTTGTTAATCCACCAAATGCCCAGCCATTTCCTCTCGACCACAGTACTTTTTTACCGTTTTGGGTTTCCTGGTACATATAGGTTGTCCTTGCTTCTTCATGAGGAATTGAATCTGGACGGATATATCTTTCAGCAATAACTGCTTGATTTCCTTTTATGTATCGAATATCTCTATAAAACAAACCTTCTTGCTTATCAAACAAAACACCATAAATATCCCAGAAACATGCATCCATCCAATCAAGGTATTTTTCGTCTCCAGTAATTTTATTTAACATAGCCAGTGCAGGAGGAGATGTGTACAGGCCATCAACAAAACGCAATCCACTGTTTTCATAATACCATTTTAACGGATTGGAGACAGGATTGGTAAGTGTTCTATCGTTCAGAAAATCAATAACTGGTTCCAGCATGTATTCCTCTTTTTTTTCCATATAACACTCCATCCAGATTTGCCCGCGGATAAGCGAATAAAACGCACTACCATATATACCGGATTCGGCATTCGGCACCTGCCATTTCAATTCATCCCCCCATTTAATACATTTATCTAAATAGCCTTTATCACCCGTAGACTGATAAACTGCCATTAAACCTGAATAATATGTGCCCCTGACCCAATTATCATTTGAATACTTTGAAAGATGGTTTTTCTGATAGTTGTTTACTTTATCAGTAATTTCTTTAATATTTTTTTTTGAATAGATATTATCTTGTGCAAACAAGGGATAATTAACCCAAAATATTATAATTAAAAAGGCTATCTTTTTCATACAAAGGATTATAAATAATTAATATAAAAACGGATGTCTACTTATGATTTCTAATAATGATGCTAATTAATTTTATTAAATACCATAAACAGGAGCAGCATTAATCATCCCGCCCCTGTTTATGTATAAATAAATTAGGATTTTACCATCCTGGATTCTGAGTAAGTTCCGGATTTAAATCTCTTTCCCGTTGTGGAATAGGGAATAATATATGGAAATCCTTGACATTATTCGTGATATTTGTTTTAAGTGGTTCAGCCATTTGAGCTTCAATTTGCCCGTGGTCTTTCATTCGATCAACAAAATCCCCCCATCTCACCAAATCAAAGAAACGGTTTCCTTCAAAAACAAATTCTAAACGTCTTTCCAATTTAATTTTATCCCTCATTTCACCTTGAGATAATCCACTATAATTATGGTCAGAATCGTTAAACGCCCTTTCTCTTATCCTATTTATGTATGGTATTGCTTCTGTTGTATTTCCCAATTCATTTAATGCTTCTGCATACATTAATATGGCATCGGCATATCTCAAAATATGAAAATTCACATCACAATTTCCGCAAATGTTCTCTCCGGTTTCCCAATATTTATAAATTAGTGGAATTGAAGATGTGTAAGTTTCGCCATTTTCCGGACTTATATAATCAAGGTTAAAAGTACCCGCTTTTCGTTCATCATTATCATCAAAAAGATTAAACACTTCCTCCGTTGGAATATCTGATTCCCATGCGCCTGATATTCCGGGAACACCTCCTCCTCCGGGAACTGAATATTTTGGTGCTATGCCATACATAATTAGGTTTGCATTGCCTGGAGATTCCATAAATTGAACTGAGAATACCATTTCCATCCCATTTTCAGTTGCTATTTCCCAATTATCCCTGAAGTTTTCATGAAGTCCATAACCATAAGCTCCTTCATTGGAAATAACTTCACTAAGAATATTCGCTGCTTCTTGCCAGTTCTCTCTTGTTAAATGCACTTTTGCCAGGAGGATTTTTGCAGCACCCTGAGTAGCACGCCCCACATCGTCTACACTATATTGTTTGGGCAAATCATTAATAGCATCAGTAAGATCATTAATAACCTGGCTGTATACATTTTCTTTTGGAGATCTAACAGTATAAGCATCATCTAATGATTCAAGCTTAGTGATTAATGGTACATCTCCCCACAAACGTACAGCGTTAAAATAAAACAATGCGCGTAAAAATTTTGCTTCTGCAATAAAACGATTCTTTCTAATTTCATCCATTGTTACATCAGGTAATGCGGCTATAGCTGTATTTGCACGTGTTATTCCATCGTATGTAACTTGCCAAACATTCCTGACAATCGGATTTTCTGTATTATACCTAAGGTACTCTAAATCCTGATTTGTTGAGGATGCCATTCCAATCCCATTCTTCATATCATCAGTAGTCAAATCTGTTAACCAACTAAATTGAAGTTCATAGGTACCTTGCCAGTCTCCATAAATTCTAGCATAAATAGCATTTATCGCAGCCAGGGCATCAGTTTCACTGCTATAAAAATTTCCCACAACAAACCTGTCTTCAGGATTCTCTTCCAATAAATCACACCCCGAGAATATTCCTGTCAAAAAGAGAAGAATATATAAATTATAGATCTTAAATATTTTTTTCATAATTGTTCTTTTCAAGATTTTATTATCTAATATCAATTTTTAATCCTACCATAATAGTTTTTGGCTGAGGATAAGTACCAAAATCTTCACCTATTTCAAGATTCGAGGCTCCGCGATAACTTACTTCAGGGTCATACCCTGAATATTTTGTCCATGTAAAAAAGTTTTGTGCTGTAATATACGCCTTCAAGTTTCCAATATGTTTTGACTTAAGTTTAGGAAAAGTGTACGCCATTGAAATGGTTTTTAACTTTAAATAAGAACCGTCTTCAGCAAATAAGTCGCAAAAATAAAATGATCTGTTAGTTGTTGCCCTTGGATAAGTATTTGAAGGATTTTGCGGTGTCCATCGCTGTAAAAGTTCTTTGGATACATTTTGCCCACCGGTAGGTATATACAGAACACCATGATTGTAATTAACGATATCGTTGCCATACGACCATTGTAGGAATGCAGATAGCTCAAATCCTTTATACTTAAATGTATTTGTCATTCCACCCGTAAAATCAGGATTAGGATTACCTATAATCTGCCGGTCATATGTAGCATCAATAACACCATCAGGCACACCATCGGGACCACTCAGATCTTTATACCTTCTTCCTCCTACTGTGTTTGTTGGGCCACTGGGACCTTCATTTAAATCCTGTTCATTTTGGAAAATACCATCAGAAACATACCCGTAAAAAACACTAACCGGTTCACCCAATATTAACCGATGAACTGAGCCTGTTTTATATTCACCACCACCAATTTGTGCGTATTCTTCTCCTCCTAATTCAAGTACTTTATTCCGATTGAAAGAAATATTAAATGTTGTCATCCAATCAAAATCACCGTTACTAATATTAATGGTTTCGATAGCTAACTCAAATCCTTTGTTTTGAATACTTCCAATATTCTGAATAGACGTACCAAATCCACTAACATATGGAATATTTACGGAATATATCAGGTCGGTAGTTTTTTTGAAATAATAGTCAGTAGTTACCCTTAATCTATTTTCAAAAAATCCGAAGTCTATTCCTAAGTCAAACTGAGACGTTTTTTCCCATTTCAGATCGGGATTAGGTATTTTATTTGGCATGAATCCAGTAACCAATGTATTACCAATAGTATAAGTTGTGTTACCAAGGGTCGGCAGTGAATTATATAATCCAATCTCCTGATTACCTGTGTAGCCAAAACTGGTCCTGACTTTTAAATTTGAGAAAGTATTCAATTCCTTGATAAAGGATTCTTCAACTGCTCTCCATGCAAAAGATGCTGAAGGGAAAAAAGCATATTTATTATTATCACCAAACCTGGAAGAACCATCAATACGAGAGTTTACAGAAAAAAGGTACCTATCCTTAAAATTATAGTTAATCCGTCCAAGATAAGAAATCAAACCCCATTCTCTTGCATCCGACTTTGGAGCATTGTATACCGCGCCACTTTCCAAACTGTTTTCTTCCAATACATTGTTTACAAAATCCTTTGATGAACCACTTACACCTTCATAACGGTTACCCTGGAATGTAACACCCGCTAAAGCATTAATAGAATGATTCTCATTAAAAGTTTTCCGGTATGTTAATGTATTTTCATTTAACCAATTAGTCGACAACCCACTCGAAACAGAAGCTGAAGCAATACCGCCACTTTCGTAAAGAATCGAAGGAGTAAAACTATTTTCTTTTATATTTGAGATATCAGTCCCAAAACTAACTCGTGCAGTTAGCCCTTCAATAAATTCCCATTCAGCATAAATATCTCCAAGAAATCGGGTTTGAATTGTTTCAAGTACCGATTCTCTTGCAGTTGCAACCGGATTGCTTATTGTAAGTCCTGGTGTATTTACCAATGTATATTCTCCAAGTTCTTTGTTTTTATAAATCGGTTGAACCGGATTAAATAGCAGAGCACCACTTACTACTCCATTCTCGTTCCCTGTTGATGTGGGAATTGAATTATTTACCATTCGTGTTATTGTAGAGTGTGTTCCAACTTTTAAATTATCCCAAATTTTCCGGTCTAAATTTAGGCGACTTGTATAACGTTTAAAATCAGACTCTATGACTATTCCTTTTTGGTCAAAATAACTTCCTGAGACTGAGTAGTGTGTTTTATCATCACCACCAGATATGGACAAATTATAACTTTGAATTGGTGCATTTCGGTATATTTCATCTTGCCAGTCAGTCCCTTTTGGATTGGCTTTCAATTCTGCCATTTTTGCTTCATCATAAATTGGGGCATATCCATCAAATGTAAAAGCTTCATTGGTCAATAAAGCAAATTCATATGCATTTAAAAGGTCTATTTTCTTTGGTAATGATTGAACTCCATAATAACTATCAAAAGTAATAACATCCTGTCCTTTCTTACCTCTCTTTGTGGTGATTAAGACAACACCATTGGCGGCTCTTGCTCCATAAATAGCTGTAGCTGAGGCATCTTTCAATACTTCTACGCTTTCAATATCATTAGGATTAAGCGAAGCTAAACCACTTAATCTGCTATTGCCGCCTGTATTTCCAAATCCTCCTCCACTATAAACAGGAAAGCCATCAATAACATATAAGGGTTCATTCCCCCCCTGCAAAGAACTTGTTCCTCGTATACGAATTGAAGCGACTGCGCCTGGTGCTCCAGATGTCTGTGTAACCATTACTCCAGATGCCCTTCCTGCTAATCCCTGATCGATCGATTGAATTGGGGCACCAAGAACGTCATCTACATTTACTGATGATACCGATCCTGTCAGGTCGCTCTTCCTTACTGTACCATACCCAATCGCCACAACTTCGTCAATTCCAATGGCATCTTCTATAAGAACAATATCAATAATAGTTTCCCCTGATACTGAAATTTCCTGCATTTTCATTCCAACAAAAGAGAATACAAGAATAGCATCGTTTGAAATATTAGAGAGGGAATAGTTTCCATCGGCATTAGAAACAGTTCCTTGAGTAGTGCCTTTTACTACTATTGTTACTCCGGGAAGAGGAGTGCCAGATGCATCAGTGATAGATCCAGAAATAGTTTTTTGTTGTTGGTTTACAGAATAGTTTGGTGGATTAGTATTTTTCACCAAAATCTGATCCCTCAGAACGACAAGGGAAAGGCCTGTTTGTTCACTAACCTGATCAAGTATATCGTCTACAGACATACTCTTTTCATTTAATGTTACTGTTTGGTCAATGTTTAATACATCTCCACTAAAAAAGAAGGTCAGGTCAGTTTGTTCTTCTATTTTATCAATGACTTCTTTAATAGTCGCCTGATTAAAATCTACTTTCAATTTTGTTTGTTGCGAATAAACATTTGCTGACAATTGCACAACAAAAATTAAAATAAAAAAGGCCGTAAATTTCATCATTAATAAAATTTTTGCGAGATTTTTCCTTATGAGAAAATCTCTCATTTTACATTTTTTTTTCATACATTTGAAATGTTAAATTAGTTACTATTAAGTAATTAAATTGATTATTAAGCGGAGGATGGGAGAACATCCTTCGCTTTTTTTTATTCTTCTATTGTCACTAAGTTGTTTGTTTTGTTTATTTTATAACTATATTTTACCGGGGATGTATCCCTTATTAATGCTAAAATATCTTCCAGTTTTTCATTTGGCTTAAATTGCCCCGTATACCTTATGGTTTTAAGCTTTTCATCAGCAATTTCAATTTTTACATTAAACTTTCGTTCAAGTATTTTTATAATTTCATTTAAATCGAGATTTTCTATTACAATTACACCTTCTTTCCAAAGCGATGATTTTTTAATATCCACCTGAATGATTTTAGAATTTTGTGTTTCATTGTTCAGGATATATTTTTCGCCGGGACGTAACTTAAAATCATGCCCGTTTTTTGAAATAGTTACACTTCCAGAGTGCATTGTTACGCTGTTTTCTTTATCTGTATTATATGCCAGAAGGTTAAATGATGTTCCAGTGACCGTAACATCAAATCCGGGAGTTTCAACATTAAATGGATGCGACAAATCTTTTTTAATATTAAAGAATGCCTCGCCAGATAAATTGACTTTTCGATTTTTTTCTGAAAAAACAGAAGGGTACTTTAAATGGGAGTTTGAATTTAAAAATACGGAACTTCCATCGGAAAGGATTAATTGTGCTTTTTCACCATTTGGAACAATAATTTCATTCCATACCAATTCTTTGGAATTAAAAAGAGAAACTTTATTAATAAGAATACCTGAAATTAATGCAAGGGCAACAAGAGCTGCCACTTTTAACCAATTGGGTACTACTATTTTTCCATTACCTGTTTGTTTAGTTTTATTATCAAGCTTAACCTTGATTCTTTGCCATGCTCTATCGGTTTCATCATTATGTGTCTGAGAAAACTGATTGTCAGTGATGTATTTCTTAAAGGATTGAAGATTAGATTCAGAAGAGTAAATCCAATTGGCCAACTTTAATTCTTCACTTTCTGATAGATTTCCCTGAAGGTATTTCTGAATTAATTCCTGGTTATTTTGAAAATTGTTATCCATAATTAGTGTATTCTATATAGTAATACAATTATGAATTAATATACCGCCCCCCCCCCTGGTAAAAAAAGTAAATAAAATCCTTACATCAAACTGACGAGGTATCTCAATGGAATCTTTTGTTTTTCAATCCGTATCACGATGCGAGGAATATAATCCCAAAAATTCCTCCCTGCCTGTTCGGCAAACAGGTACTATCACTCAGGAATCCCGTCTAACCTAAGGTAGGAGTTCGGCTAAATAATTTTTATAACTCTTTAATCAGGTCAATGACAGCAATAGCTATAACATAATGTGTTGAAAAATGAACCTTAAACTTTTGTAGTGCTTTGGAATTATGTTTTTCAATTGTTCGTAGTGAAACATTCAACTTTTTTGCAATTTCTGCATTCTTCAATCCTTCGAACCGGGAGAGGTGGAAAACTTTTCGAGTTTGTTCAGGAAGGTTATTCATTACAGTTGTAATCTCATTCTGAATTTCGTTAAAAATAGTTTGATGATATGGATCACTGAAAAAATCAGCGTAATAAAGCCCTTCTCTTTTATCAGAGTTTTCAAATTCCTGAAGATGGTTGTTTATAATTTTTTGATGTTTAATATGGTTCAAACAAGTATTCCTAACCATAGTAAATAAATATGACTGGAATGTACTTTCTTCAATTTCAGTTCTCTTTAACCATATTTTTAAAAATACTTCTTGAATAATATCTTCGGCTTCAGCTTTATTGGGAATGAATTTTAAAGCAAATGCCATCAATCTTGGAAAATAGGCTTTAAAAACAAATTCGAACATTCTTTCATCGTTAAATAAAAGTTTGTTCTTAAAATGTTTGCTATTTTCAGGTGTATTCATGATGAACAAAAGTAATTTTTTTTAATGTAAAATTAAATATCAACTTGTAATATATGATTTCAAAATTATTGGTTAACTGGATTTCTAAAAATTAAAAACTATAAAAATGGCTCAAACAGAGTTGAAAAATATTTGAATACTAAAGAATCATCTTTATTATTCTTTTTATGCATAAGCACAATTTAATCCATTTAAATACAATATAAATTTATAACATAATTTAATATTTTGCAATTAATTTATAATTTTTATATTGCTACTCACAATAATTAAATATTATAATACAATTTTCAAGTATATTGTCGAACAACATAAATAACTATACTATTCTGGATCAATATTTATGAACCGCATAAAAGAAATTCTCAAAGAACAGGGCCGGTCACAAACGTGGCTGGCTGAAAAAATTGGTAAAAGTTATGTTGTTTTTACTAACTATTGTAATAATAAGAAACAACCCTCATTAGTAACTCTTAAAAAGATAGCGGAGGTTTTGGATGTTGATATCAGGGAGTTGTTGGAGGGGACAAAATAGCACAAGTGCAAGATTAAAATTCATAATAAAGGTCATTTTTTGCTGTTACAAATTAATGGAGTAAAAAGGAATACAAAATAGCCCCGATCGGCTCTATAAAAACCAGCATCGGGGCTCAGACTAACTAAACTATTTTCACTCTTAATTATTATTCAATCAACATTGAATTGTATTGCCTGTGAAAATGAGGTGAATAAATTTGTCAAAATTCAATTTCTTATTCATTTCATTTATGATAGACTTATATTACGGCGCATGAGGCTGTCCTTCTTTTTTAATAGTACCAGATGCGCCTGGTTAATATTGTATATTTTTACTCAGGGAGACTCCCGATGTTCATCGTGATTACCATGGGCTACAATATTCGATCCTTACAGGATATTGGATTTATTAAGCTTTAATCATTCCGATAACCTTTCCTTTCCAATATGGATGATTTTACAATGCAAAGCTTCAAGAACTTCACTGATTTCATTAAAATGGAAAACCTCCCAAGGTATATACCAACCTATCATAGCAGGAAAGCTTTTCGTTTAAGAAATTGTATAAGTATCTTCAATAAAATCAAGTAATGGAGAATATTCATAAAATAGCCATTGTTATTCTTTTTGTCCATTGGGAAATCTAAATCGGATATTGAAGATTATTGTTGCTAATCCCTCCTAAAAACTAAATTAATTTTCAACTTTTCACTTGAACTAATCAGGATATTTTCAACTTCATATTCAATTGTGATTGATTCTTCTGCTTTCTTCATTGGGACTGAAATTATTGATGATTCTCTTGCTTCAAGTTGGATAGGATCTGATTTTTTGTTTTGATTTAACGGAATTAAAGTGTATTGGATATCACTGATGTTTGAAATTTCAACAAATGCGTTTCCTGAACCTGTATCAGAATAGTGTGCCTTCTTAATTCTTATTGAATTTAAAAATAATTCTTTTACCAATTCTTCTTTCCCATATACAGAGTTTTTAAAATATCCAGCAGTTCGCCCATCGTCCAAAGCTTCTTTTATTCCTTGAACAGATCTTTCTTTGGCAAAAACCAATGTCATTGGGCGATGTTTTAGGCGCAGATGACTTTTGTAATATTCACTTCCTTTATGCATATCCGTATTACTAAGAATGGTAAAATTCTTATCAAGTGCCAGATCGAAAGCTCCTGGATAATAATCATTCCAGTTAAAGATCTCAATTCCATGCAACTGCCCATTTTCAAATAATGCATTAAGTTCTTCTGTCCACCAGTCACGATTATCAGTTACAGCTTCCCGTGGATGGTTTAAAATAACAAAAGCTCCTTGCCTGTTTGCTTCTTCAATGGCAATCTTGTAATCATCATTTGCAATTTTTGATGCATCTTTAATAAACAAAGCATTAAAATGCCCGGGATGTCTTTTTGTAATCTCGGTTCCTTTTATTAATATAATATTATGAATTAGCGCAGTTTTTATTCCTAATTCATATGGAGCATTGTGATCAATTTTCACGTATTCACTATGAGGAGTATATTCAATGTGATCTGTGATAGATATGGCATCCAGGCCATCCATCCATGCTTCCTCCACACGATAACTAGGCCATACAACTCCATCTGAAAAGGACGTATGTAGGTGCAAATCACACTTCAATGTAATAAATCCATCAATATCAGGGATTTCCATATCCACTCTGGTATTTTGGACGCTTTGAGCAGCAGATTTTGTTATATATGTAATAAAAAAAGCTATAAATAATAATAAAACAACACTGAGAAAATTGAGATTTAATTTCATTATGTTTGATTTTTAAAATTAATTAATCCTTACTAACAAATTATTCTTTTGTTCTAACCATAGTCTTTTTGCAATTTTAAAAAAATCTCCTTTCTTATTAATTGGAATGGTCGCTAATTAAATTTTCGCAAAAAGCTTGCGTGTAGAACTACATTTTTTTTTTAGATTCATGTTATTTAGTTGAAGAATGATAAAATTTGTTTTTTATCTAAAAGCCTTTCCTTCAGTTCCTGGTATTTCACACGCTGCACAGTACTGCTTTTATCAATAGCAATACAGGCAGCCGTTGCAGCCGATTGCCCTAAAACCATAAATACCGGCTCCATACGGATTGATCCAAAAGCAATATGAGTAGAAGATAAACAGACAGGTACTAAAAGGTTTGTACATTCTGTTTTTTTCGGAATAATTGATCGGTAATCAATTGGGTAAGGATTGAACCCACCTACCTGCACATCGCCTTCATTTTTTACAAAACCTTCCGGAGTTACATGTCGCTGTACATTATGGGAGTCAATGGTATATGCTCCCATTCCAATAGATTGATCTGCAAGGATTGAATCCTGAACACAATGATGTTGGGTCATAATATAATCACTGACCATGCGCCTTGCCTCCCTTATATATAATTGTGGCGTCCAATTCTTATTGTCAATAAACTCATCTTTTGGTAATCCCCAGTGTTGCCATTCTTTTCTTATTTCTTCCGGTACCCTTGTGTGGTTTGCTAAAGTCCACAATAAACCAAGTTGGTAAGTTTTATGTGCTTCAATGATTTGCTCCCTTTTAGTATAATTAGCATCCGGGTATCCGTAATTTCCCCCAATATAATCTGAGGAAAAACCTCCAAAGTTATTAGCATCTGTTTTTCTGTTTGGCATTATTGACATAATGAAGAAACGGTCTTTGTATCCATTTTCTAATAAACGAAACAACAATTCATATTCTAATTCATTATAATTGTCTGGCTTTTTAAATAGGAAACGGTTTTCAGAAATATCAGTTAAACACATTCTGAAACAATATGCTTGGATTTTTTTGTCTTCACTACCTTCTATACCTGGCTGTTTATTTATATTTGGCAACAACCCACTATCTGGATTGCCTTTCTCCATATAAGGGTCAATCCCATCATCAAACTGATGGTGCTTTGCTATTTTAGTTTGCACACCATTAAGCGTTTCCCCATATTCAGAAACAGCTTCTCTGCCAAATGTATACGAAACACCAGAAGTCGCCATAAGGTCGCCTTCGTATGTTGCATCGATAAACATTTTCCCTTTGAATTTTTTACCAGATTCGGTTTGGATGGAAATAATTTTATTATTCTGTTTTTTCACACCGTTTTTTAGGTCTAACCTTTCATTATTAATTATACGGATTTGGTATTCATCAATAAAATCTCTGAACACAGACATTGCTGCACTTGGTTCAAATGTCCACATGGCATCTTCTCCTTCTAATGTGCGTGTTTGTCCTCCATCACTATAATCAGATTTTTCTTCCCATTTCCAATGATTCGGGTTTTCATAATACTTTTTTATGCGTTGGTAAAATTCCCTTGATATACCTCCAATAACCATTTTGTTTCCGATATCTGTTTGACCTAATCCTCCTGTAGTTAAACCTCCAATGTGTTCATCAGGATTAATAATTACAACTGACTTACCAGATCTGACGGTTTCCACCGCAGCAGCGATTCCAGCGGAAGTACCACCATAAATAACTATATCAAATACTTGTTCATTTTGTCCATTTGGTTGGCAACTAAACGTAATTACAAATATTGTTATTAAAAGGATTTTTAAAATAATAGCCTCAGTTTTATTCTTTTTTTCAAACAACCTTAAATATTCTATAAAATACATATCATTTTTCTTTTGTTTTTTCAAAAACTATAGCATCTACGATAATTATTCCTTTTGCATTTTTACTGCATATTTCAACATAACTGTTGCCCGGAAGGAAGTCAAATTCCCCAATATTTACGGAGGCTGAAGGATTTATCCAGATAGATTTGATTCCTTCTTTACTATTAACATTTACATAGAATCCTTTTATCTGTTTTGCTAGTAATTCCTGTTGATAAAGAGGGCTCATAAGACTAACTTTATACCTGCCTTCCTTAAGCTTAGGCAGAAACCTTATATAATCATTTTCTGACTTCCCTGAACTCAATAAAAAGCTTTCTCTGTATGCTTTAGTCCAAGGTAAATCCAGCTTATTTGTCAACCAATAATAATTGCTTTTTATACAATTAACATCCTGATTATCAATAATTATTGTTTTCTCATCGTTTGCTTTTATAAAATCTACGATTACCCTCACCATAACCGGAGAATTTATACATCGATCATCATTTATTACAAGGTATGCTACAAATTCTCCCTCGTGCTTGTTCATTTTATTAATATCCGGGATAATTTCAAGCAGCGATGTAGTATCATTAATTTCTGTTTTTTTGACTTTCAACCAGTTATTCCCATGCTTATAAACAGGTTCTAACCGAACTGGATATTTATTACTAATTAAGTATTTTTTGTTTAGATAGTTTAAAATAATTGCCTGTGATTTTATAGTATCGTCTTTCAATTGGGGAACAGAGAAATGTATCGTATTAGGAATTAAAATGTTACCATGACCATAACTGTCCATTTCCCAAACATTCCTTGAATCAAAGGATGGATTATTTCCCTGATTTACTTTTAACTCAGGCAGACTAGCGACCTCACCGTTGATTGTAATATGTTGAGTTGTAGTTACGTAATTTTCGCCATCAAATAGTGTTAGAGTAACAGGATATATGCCTGGTTTTTGATAAATATGTACTGGATTTGGCATAGTAGAAAATCCCCCTTCACCAAAAGACCAGTAATGATAAGGTATTGTACCACTTAAACCCAATTGGGAGTTAGTCCCGTCGAATTGGATGGTACTTCCTGTTTTCCCTGGCTCGAACTGGTTGATAACAGCTTTGAGTTCTTTTGAAGCTGCTTTCCTGTTTTCCAGTATTTGCCAGAAAATGATCCACGGATCAATTAATACCTCTTCATCATCCTGTTGCTTTACTTTAAAAACAAAATGGGTATGTGGATGATATCCGGTGTGTATACCAGCTGTATAAGCATATTTTTCGCCTTTGTTTATTGGTTGGAACTCAGGAATTAACAATTCATTCAGATGATGGGTTTGTAATATCCAGGTATCGCCATTTTTCCAATGTTTTAGTGCCCTCCAGCGGTTGTTGTTGTGTCCTGCTTTCAGGGAATTGAAATAGTAGTTGTTGTCAAAAGAAATTGGAGACCACAACGGTGTATTTGATGGCATATCTACATCCATTCCCCCATGTAAGTCGGTTCCGAAGTAAGTTCCAAGCCAGGTATCTTCTCCCCTATAACATTTACCAACATCGGGGAAACCAGCCGGCATGGGGCACCAATCTGTGATTTTCTCAGGGCAAATAGGTAATGTGGCATCCTGCAGTGCAAACCTTGCATCTTTTACTGGAAGGCATTCGCCATGGTTTTCATTATAAAATTCTGATAAATTACCCAATGCATCAAACCATATGCGTAACCCATTCACTACATAAGGTTCATAAAATGATTCCTGTACAGGGACATATCTTACCATTTCCATATCCTGCCCATCAATATTGACTGTGCATTCCATTTTATAAACTGAAGCATCATTACTTGTTCCTTTGGAAGGCAGATCAACAGTTGAAAAAATTATCTCTGACCTGCATTCCTTAAGAATTATCTTAACAATCCTCCCATTCTTTAACTCATAATTTATTTCATCGCCTTTATTTATTTCAATTACAGTTAATGTACTTTTAGTTTTTAAATCCTTGGATTTGCCTAAAAGCCCTTGAAACAATAGCGTGGTAATAAAAATAATGGTAATAATAACTTTCATAGGATAGATAAGTTTAAGGGCACCAAAAAAGAATTCAGGTGCCCTTAATTATTTTTAATAACCGGGATTTTGGTCTTCCTGGTTGATTAATTCATTGTTGTTTATTTCATCGGTTGGGATTGGCCATAATAAAATCCAATCATTGTACTCATATCCAGCTTCAGTAATTTTTTCCTGAACTTTATTAAAACGTTTCAAGTCATACCATCTTTTAGTTTCAAATAAAAATTCTTTTCCTCTTTCATCGAGTAACAACTCCAAATAATCATCTTTGCTGAGTCCTGTTAGAATATCAATAGAGGAAACTGAATTGATGTCTTTGCCATACCCCCTCCTTCTTACCATATTCCAGTATTCAAGCCCTTGGTTGCTTAAAGTTCCATCATCCTTGATATCTGCTTCAGAATAAATTAAAAGGACATCAGCATAGCGTAAAAAAGGAAAATTCAGTGAAATGCCACTTTCCCAATAAGGGTCTCTATACTTATTAAAATGAATGTTTTCTGAATTAATATAAACTGTATCACCATTTTCATTTATTAGCGGAGTAGTTTTATCGTAAATGCTCCATGATTTCCTTAAGTCTGCATCATCCCAGGTTGAAAGATAAGACTTTTTATTGCCAATATCCGCGGCCCAGCCTGTAGAGGCTTCTGGATTATCCCAGTGTTGTAAGTAAGGAACCAGATAATTTGATTGACCCAATTCACTTGCCATACGGACAAAAAATATCAATTCTTCGGTTGCTGGTACATCAGCGTCGAATAATACTTCAAAAGAATCTGCTAAACGATATGCTCCTGAATTAATCACTTCTTTCGCGTAAGATTTAGCTTCTGCCCAGTTTCCTCTGTTAAGATGCACTGCTGCCAGAAGAGTTAAAGCTGCATTTTTATCAACCCGTCCCATTTCATTCGAATCAGGTAATTTATTTTTTGCTTCATTCAGGTCTGAGATAATTTGTTCGTAGATAATAGTTACAGGAGTCCGTGTAATATTAATCTCATCCAGACTATTTACCGGATTTACCCGAAGAGGGACAGCATCCCATAACCTGACAATATTGAAATAGCAAAATGCCCTTAAAAAGTAACCTTCGCCTAAAAGTTGATCCTGTTCTGCAAATTGAGGAATATCAGGAATATTTAATATTGCCAGGTTACTTCTGTTAACTACTGTATAAAACTGCTTCCATATATCTTCCCTTCTATCCATAATACCTTCATTGTGGTGAAATGATCCTGCTAATGCAGAGTTTCCAGTCCTTCCATCGCAGCAATCCGACCACATTTCCACCTCTGTCACATAACGCATAATGATTGAACTACTTATCAAGGCGTTATAAGTTGCATTAACCCCGGAAAAAGCGTCTTCTTTTGTTTGCCAGAAATTTGTATCAACAATAAAATCAATTGCTTCTTCCTCAAGGAAATCCGTTTGGCAACCATATCCTGCTGACAAAAGGATTATTAATATGATTATAAAATATTTTTTCATTTTTTTTGATTTAATAATTTGAATTACAACGTAATATTTAAACCAATTGTAAAAGTTTTAGACTGGGGATAAGTATGCATATCTATACCTGTTGCCAAACTATTCCCACCAAATATGTTGACCTCAGGGTCGTACCATGAATATTTTGTCAGGGTAAATAAATTTTCACCTCTTACAAATAATTTGAAATTGTCAAAGTTCTTTAATAAATCAATATTTAGCTTACTAAAATCATAAGCAATCATCAAATATTTTAACCGCAGATAAGAACCATCTTCAACAAATCTGTCTGAAATTTTCCACCAGGTATCAACACTCATTTTGGGGTATGCAGCGGAGCGGTCAGGATTACTTGCCGACCAATGGTCTAATACATCGACAGTCATATTGTGCCCTTTATTAAAACAATCGTTAATCCTCATTTTACTTTGGTTGAAAATATCATTTCCCTGAACTCCCTGGAAGAAAATATCTACAGTAAAGTTTTTATACTCAAAATTGGAACTTAGTCCGTAAGTAAAATCAGGATGTGGATTCCCAATGATTTTTTTGTCTTCAATATTGATATTTCCATCATTATTTAAGTCTTCATAGTCAGGTAATCCGCCTTCAGTTAATAAGTCCTTTTCTATGTATCCATAGAATGCTGATATAGGTTGCCCTTCCATAACCACATTAACGGGTTCAAATAACTCAAGATCTGGGCCATATACTATGCTGTGGTTAACCGTCTTTGTTACTTTATTCCTATTCAGGGAGATATTGCCATTCAACCTCCAGGTTAAATCACTATTTGACAGCATTATAATATTGGTTGAGAATTCGAAACCTTTATTCTCCAATTCTCCGATATTTTTTATCACAGATGAGAATGAGGTTGAGGGAGGAAGAGTTACAGGAGCCAATAAATCATAAGTCCGCTTTTTATAATAATCAGCCGTAAAAGTAATCCTGTTGTCCATGAACCCAAAATCGAAACCGATATTAGATGTTGCAGTAGTTTCCCATTTTAGGTTAGGATTGGGTATTTTAGACGGTGCATAACCAATAGCCAAAGTTGATGGTCCTCCTAATACAGATTGAGTAGAATAGTAACTTGCTAAAGACTGGTATGATGCGACTGCCTGGTTACCTGATTTTCCCCAGCTTGCCCTCATTTTTAAACTTGAAAAAAGGTTAAGCTCCTGAATAAATTCTTCCTCTGATAATTTCCAGCCTAAAGCAAACGATGGGAAATAGCCCCATTTATTTCCTGCTCCAAACCGGGATGAGCCATCTGCCCTTCCTGTTAAGGTGAGTAAATATTTATCTTTGTATGTATAATTAACACGCCCTAACCATGACATTAATGACCACTTATTTCCACCGGATTGTGGAATTCCGGGAGTTTCTGCACTGGACAGGTCGTTGTTTTCAATATTTTCATTCGGAAATCCTGATCCACTTGCACTAAGCCATTTTGAAGTACGTTGTTCCATTGTAAAACCAGCCACAGCAGAAATCCTGTTATCTCCAAATTCCTTATTGTAGGATACAATATTTTCATTCAACAGGTTCAATGATTTGCTAAATCCAATATATCCATAATTTGAACTTGCGGTAGGTAGTTTTTTTGAATGAAACTGATCAGAACTACCTGAATTATAATCAATCCCTCCTTTTATCTTTAATTGCAAGCCTTCCATTATATTTAATTGCAAGAAGCTATTCCCATAAAAGCGGTATCTTTCGTTAATGTGTTTTATCTCATTTATATATGCCGATGGATTTTCAGCAGGCATGCTAAAATTATAAGTATCAACGCGATTATAATCACCTTCGGAATTGTAAGGCGAAACAGTCGGTGCTGTCAAAAGGGCAGTAGCAATGACAGAACCAGTAAAAGATCCCCTGTTGTCAACGCTGCCTCCTTCATGTTCTCTTTCTTTTATATGCTGGAAAGAATAATTATTGTTTATCACTAGCCATTTTGCAATTTTTTTGTTTAAATCAAATCTGAGTGATTGTCTTTGATAATATGTTTTTTCAATTATGCCTTCCTGATCCAAAATATTTCCAAGGACTGTGTAAATTGTTTTATCGTCACCTCCTGAAAAAGAAAGGCTGTATTCTGATCTCGAAGCAGGTCTGTAAACCAGTGATTGCCAGTCTGTATTTATATTTGGCATATTATTTAAATCAAACTCTTTTGACATTCCGTCATTTTCAGCTGCTTCATTGGCAATAGCAGCAAATTGTTCACTGTTAAGTACTTCAATTTTATCTGTTGTTATTTGTTGAATACCATATGACGCACTAAAATTAATTTTATCGGCACCGGCTTTTCCTTTTTTCGTTGTAACCAAGACCACTCCATTCGATCCTCTGGCACCATATATCGCCGTAGCAGAGGCATCTTTCAATATCTCAATGGAAGCAATATCAGCAGTAGCCAGATCATTAATACCTGAAGCCATTGGTAATCCATCAACTACAAATAAAGGGTTATTTCCTCCCATGATAGAATTATTTCCACGTATTTGAACAGTAATATCTCCGCCTGGCTTACCAGAACTTCGGACAACATGAACACCCGAAGAGGTTCCCTGTAGCCCTTGCTCAATTGAAGTCATTTGCATCTTGTCAAGTTGTTCAGAAGTAATTTTAGATACAGATCCGGTAAGGTCACTCTTTTTTACAGTGCCATACCCAATTGCCACAACCTCTTCTAAACCAATTGTTTCTTCAATCATAATCACATTGATTACAGATTGATCTAAAACCTCAATTTCTTGTTTTTTCATACCAACGAAAGAAAAAACTAAGACCTTATTACCAGAAACATCAGGAAATGTATAATTCCCATCAGTATCGGTTATAGTTCCCTGGGTTGTTCCTTTAATTACTACTGTAACGCCGGGTAGAGGTAGGTTAGAGGAATCGGTGACTCTACCGGAGACTGTATTGTTCTGTTGGATTATTATTTTATTCCCGATACCAATCATCTGACTATTGATTAATAAAATCTGACGGTCTTTAATTGAATAAATAACATCAGTTTCTGAAAACACATTATCCAAAACTTCTGATACACTTTTATCAGCAACTTTAATGTCTACTTTTCGGTCAACATTAATCATATTTTTGTTGTACATAAAAAAGAATTCAGAATTCTTTTCAATGATGTCAATTACCTCTTCTACTCTTACATCTCTCATATCAAGGTTCAGCTTTGTTTGCTGAGAATAAGAGTTAATCGCAAATGTTTGCGTTAAGGAAACAAATAGGATAAAAATGGTAAAGCGCATAATCTTAATCATTTTTAACAGGCCAATATCATCCATCAGCCCATAAGTTCTGTTTTTTTTCATAAATTTGTTCTTACGTGGATTTAATACTTCGTTTGATTAATTCTACAACATTAAACAGGGAGGTAGAGCTAATACTTCCCTGTTATTTTTTATTGGTATTCCATAGGCACAATATTTTTAGGTTTTATATTTTTTTAAGCCATATTTCTACTTTTCTTTTTTCAAAGGTGTTATTGGCAGTTATTTTTCGTTCATGAATTTTATAATTTATAGGAGCTACAATGGCTAGCATATCACATATTTCCTCTAAACTTTCATCTTGAAATGTCGCCCTGAATATTGATTTTTCTAATTCATCACCGTGCAGGATTATTTCAATGTTATATCTGCGTTCTAATCTTTTTGCAATTTCAGACATAGGGACATTCCTAAAAATCAACCAACCATCTTTCCAGCTGGTATAGTTTTTTGAATCGATTATTTTTTTGCTAAATTGTTGCGTTGATTTATTAAAGATTATTTGTTGATCAGGTTCCATTTCATTTTTTACTCGGTCATTTTTATCAAGCACAAGCACTTTTCCTGATTCGAGAATAACCTCAGCAGTCGCTGCATCATCATAAGCAATTACATTAAATTTCGTACCAAGTACCTTAACATTAAAGTATGGAGTAATAACTTTAAATTCCTGAGAATTTAGGTGAACAACATCAAACCAGGCTTCTCCTGAAATCTCAACATTCCGATTTTGTGAAAAATTAACCGGGTACTTTATGGATGAACCATTGTTTAACCAGCCTGTTGATCCATCGGGCAATTGAAATTTTGTCCTGGATCCGATGGGTGAATGAATTTCAGCCCAGGATTCATTGTTTTGAGAAGGATTATTCCTTAACTGAAACAAAACAGCAATAGTAATTAATGCTGGGATAAGTAAAACAACTGCAATTTTTGAAAAAATACTATAAAACGTCTTTAAAGTAATGACCTTGTTTTCCTGATCAAGATGTATTTGATGATGGAGGCTGTCGAGCAACTGTCCCAGATGTTTTGTATCGGCATCGGAGTTATCTGTAGTGTTCCAGTCATTTTCCAGGTCCTTTTTTAATTCATTGGAGTGTTGTTCAGAATTAAAATAAGCTGATACCGATAAATAATCATTAAATGAGAATTTACTTGAAGTAAAACGTTTTATTATTTTCTGATTAATTTCCATCCTATAAGTAATGTCTTTGAAAAGTAATTTTCCACTATCCTAAATATAAATAAATGATAGAAAAAATTAACAACATACTATAAGATGCTATATTTCAGCAAAATGACAATATAAATTAAATTGAAATAAATAGCATAAAAAATAATAAACCTGCTAATTTTTCATTTTTTAGTTCGTCCATGATCTGTTTCTGGGCTGATGCCAATTGATTTTCAACAGTATTTGGGGAAATGCCCATTTTTTCAGCAATTTGTTTTATTGAAAGATCGTAATATTTTCTTTTGATAAAAATTTCTTTACGCCTGGGGGGTAATAAATCAATAATATATTCAACTTTTTCAAGTAAAAATTTATAATCAATAATTTTATCAAGGTTGTTTTCTTGTTTTAGAAGCTCGTAGATAAGGCCATCTTTAAAAGCATTATCTTTTGTTTTTTTAATAAAATGCTTTTTAATAATATTAAATGCAATAGTAAACAGGTAGGCATTAAATGAATAGTTAGGTTTTAAACCATCACGTTTATCCCAAATATATAGGAAAACTTCCTGTATAACTTCATCTGCTTCTTCATTGGATTTTAAATATTTAACAGAAAAATTGTAGAGGCGTTGAGAGTATTTTTTAAACAAATCATCAAATGCTTTGGCATCTCCTTCTTTAAGTTTTTTTACTGCCAGGTAATCGATATGTTTAAATTCTGTGGTCAAGTTTTGTTAATTTTTAATAAAAACTTTGAGTCAAAGTTAAAATAAAAACGGAAAAATTAGTTTTCATAATAAATGAACAAGCATTTAAGACTATTAATCTTCTGCAGTAAATTTAATTTTTCACGTTATCTCATAAATGTAAAAATACATTACAAACATCATATATTACAATATAAAAATATAATATTTTTTGATATTTTACAAGTGTTATTTATTATATAAATTGCTTATTATATTTTCATCCTATCGAATGTACTTATTTATTTATATTGTATGACAGTAAATAAAAGTATTAGAATACAGAAATCTGAATGAATCGAATAAAAGAAATTCTCAAAGAACAGGGTCGAACGCAAACCTGGTTGGCAGAAAAAGTTGGTAAAAGTTATGTTGTTTTTACAAACTATTGTAATAATAAAAAACAACCTTCGCTGGTAACTCTTAAAAAGATTGCTGAGGTTTTGGATGTAGATATCAGGGAATTGTTGGAGGGGACAAAAGGGGTAGATTAATAAGATATAATTCCTGATAAGTAAATTAAATTTATTACAAATATTAAAAAACAAGACTTATTTTATGTTGTAATTCAGTTTGATTTTTTGTATTTTTAATTATCCAAAGTGGCTCAAATGGAGTTAAAAACTATGTGAGTAAATAGGTGAGTTAACTTGAAATTGTTCGATGTAAAGCATTGTTATATAAAGATTTATAGGGTAGGGGTTTCATCTCTTCACCCCGACATAATGGGTTATTAAAAAACCCCAAAAGCCTGTAAGTCTACTGATTTACAGGCTTTTTTGACTTTTGTCCAATCAATGCAAACCATACAATAAAATTTAATTTGACTCAATTTGTTGATTCCTCAATAACTCAACTGTGAGGAAAATCATCTGATCATATAATTGCGGTACATAATGAATAACATCTTGTACACACAAGTTATTTTTTACCTTTGAAGGTATAATATAAAAGTTTCGAAGGATGAAAATTACCCGTTATCAGGAAATTCAGTTTATGCTTAAGGAAAAAATTCAGCAGGGAGTTTATGAAATCGGTGATTATTTACCTTCCGAAAATGAGTTATGTAACACCTTTAGTATTACTAGGACAACCGTCCGAAAAGCACTGGATGAGTTGTTGAAAGAAGGATTTATTGAGAAAAAGCGCGGTAAAGGAAGTAGGGTAAAGGAACGTCGGCAATCATTGGGATTATTAAATGTAAAGGGTTTTTCGGAAGCTATAGGGCAGAATGTAAAAACAATATTTTTACAATCTCCTATAGTTATAAACTGGAATAGGCAATTATTTTTTCATGTTGAAAAAGAAGAATTAAAAGAGGAGTGTATATATTTTGAAAGATTACGGTGTGTGGGTGATGAACCTGTAATGTTAGAAAAAAACTGGTTTTCGGCATTGCCATTGCCTCATTTTACTACCAATCAGTTTATCGACGGGTCATTTTTTAAAACCCTTAGCCAGAAATACCTCATTGAAATTACCGGGTCTGAACATGAACTCCGGGCTGAATCAGCCGATAGTAAAACTTCAGGATTATTACAAATAAAAACCGGTTCGCCGGTATTGCACATTTCAGTTAAGTTTTTTACCAGTAATGCCAATTTGCACATTTACAGTGAATTGTATTGTAACACCTCTGAGTTTCCTGTTGGGAACAGTTATCATTTGTAGAAAATGTATTTGTGTTTTTATAACCTTCCGGCCGAAATTCGAAAGTTAAATTTGAATGAAGTTTATAATATTTATTTCCTGCATACTTGTACGTACAAGTAGAGTTTTGTATACTTGTTTCAAAATCAGATATAATTATTAAAAAAGTTTAAGAATGAATAAAAAAATATACGGTCTGGCAAAAATGATAGACCATTCAATTCTTCATCCTACAATGACAGACGAAGCCTTAAGAAAAGAATGTGAAGTAGCTAAAAAATACGATGTTGCATCGGTGTGTGTAAAACCATACATGGTTCCTGAAGCCGTAAAATTATTAAAAGGGACAGATGTATTGGTTGGATGTGTGATTGGTTTTCCGGCCGGGAATTCAACTATAAAAACAAAAGTTTTTGAAGCAGAAATTGCATGTGATGATGGCGCTGTGGAAATTGATATGGTAGTAAATATTGGAAAAGTACTGGAAGGTAGGTGGGAATACGTTGAAGAAGAAATAAAAGCTGTTACCGGTGTTTGTCATAAAAACGGGGCAATTGTAAAAGTGATTTTTGAAACCGATTATGTAACAAACGAAGATGACATAACTAAACTTTGCCAGATTTGCACAAACGTGGGAGCTGATTATGTTAAAACCTCTTCGGGTTTTGGATTTGTAAAACAGGCAAATGGCTATTACAATTATAAAGGAGCAACTATTCCGGTACTGGAATTGATGAAAAAAAGTATTGGACCAAACGTTAAAGTTAAAGCCGCTGGAGGTGTACGCACACTTGATCAGCTGATTGCAGTAAAAGAGGCAGGAAGTACTCGGTGCGGAGCTACTGCCACAGTTACTATTCTGGAGGATGCAATTAAACGTTTTGGGAAATAAACGCAACCCTAATGAATTTATCCAAAAATATTTTATGCCGCCAGTTTGTGAAAACAGGAGTTTTATCCTTTTCAGTTATTGCCCGAACTGCTGTATTGGTTTTTTGTATAAATCAAAACGAAGTGTTGAAAAAGGAATATGTTTTTCCAGTTTTTATAGGAATAATTATAATTTATTGCACGAATTATTTAGTAAGTTTTTCTTTTTCTTTTTCCAAAAATTCAACAAAAGCTTCTTCTGTTTTAATTCCTGAGGCGTCGTGTTCCCAAACAGCCCCAAAATAATAAGTGAGTTTTTTACCTTCTGGTTTAAGGACCAGAACATGGCTGTATTTATCAGCTGTTTTTGCAATTAAATCATCGGTTTTGAAGAATATTGCCATTCCTAAATAATCATCCTGCAATGTTTGAATGCCAAATGTGGCGAAATAATTCCATTCCCCTTTTTTCCCTTCGGGCGAGATTATTTTTGTGTTTGGAAGTTTGACAATTCCCGTTGCCAGGTTTGGTAATTCTTTTGATAAGTTCAGGTCGTATTTTGTGAAGTAACTGCCTTGTTTTATTGATAATTGAGTGTGTAAGTCGAGTTTATTTAGCCCTGTTTCCCAGCCGCTATAAATTATATTAACCTGTGCTTCAGTTGGCAAATTTTTTATGCTACTGAATAAACTATCAGTTTTAGCAACTCTGTTGGCTTTTTCTCCATCCCAAAAAGCGATAGACCCTAGGCCTAACGATGATCCAACTTTTAACACATCAACACCCCAATCAGACATTTCGTGGTAGGAATCAAATCCATCGAGCCCAACTTTGTGCAAAACCGGTTTATCTGTTTTTTTTCCAAAAATATCAATGGCATTACGCCAGTCGAGGTAAATGCGGTAACCTACTTTATCTGATTCCCAGGCTGGCCCTTCCATCTGGATGTCAAAAGAGTGGTCGGTATGTTTTTTATCAACTTTAAGTGAAGTTACAGGCTTAAACGCACCACCTTTGTATTCATATTGTTCAGTGCCATTCGATTTGGTTACCCATTCCCACTCACCACCTTCTTTTAAGCCGAGGACAGCCTGGGTTTTATTTTGAGCAATCCCTGCCAAAGGGAAAAGAATTAATACTAACAAACAAAAGCTGAGTATCTGGAAAAATGATTTCATAGTATTTTAATTAATTTGTCTTTTCTGGATCGATAAGTTTTCTGTTTACTTTCACATTCTGAAATTGCAGGTTTTCAACAAAATAGATACGGTTTTTTCGTTCTACGCCGTTAAAAATACAGTTTTTAATGTAAATATTCTTAATACAATTATACGATTTAATTCCCTGGAAGAATAGGGCATAACTTGCTTTTTGGGATTTTATATCCGAAATATAAATATTACGAACCAGAGGTTTATGGTCTCCATTCCCCTCGGAAGGGTCATATGAACAATTTATTTTAACCACAGCCTCAGTTACTTCGCCCACTTCAATATTCCTGATAAAAACATCTTCAATTATACCACCTCTGTTATCGTTTGTTTTTATTCGTATTGCCCGGTCTAATTCAGGGCTGTTCATATTACAGTTTTCAACAAAAATGTTTTTTACTCCTCCCGATACTTCGCTTCCAATTACAACGCCTCCATGCCCATTTTTCATCAAACAGTCTCTGATTATAACATTTTCGATAGGAGTGGCAGCTTCTCTTCCATCTTCATCTCTTCCCGATTTTAAGGCAATACAATCATCACCTGTATTAAAAGTACATTTTTCGATTAAAACGTTTTTACATGATTCGGGATTACAACCATCATTGTTTGGTCCATTGCTATTTATATTTAACCCTCTTGCAGTAATATTTTCGCTTGCAATGGGATGAATAATCCAAAATGGAGAATTTTCAATGGTGAAATCTTCCAATAAAATGTTTTTACACTTATAAACCTGAATAAATTGGGGCCTTAAATAACCATCTTTGCCCATTACCCTTTTTTCAAGTGGTGTCTGGTTTTTATTGAATGTATCGAGCAGTGGCCGGGCATTGGCATTAAGTTGACTGTTTTCTCCTGAATTCCAGCCATAATCACGCCTCCCTTTCCATTTCCACCAATTGGTACGGTTGGCTTGCCCATTTAGTTTTCCTTTACCGGTAATTGCAATGTTTGTTTGATTATAAGCATATATTAATGGCGAATAATTATAACAATCGATACCTTCCCAACTGGTTTTAACAACTGGTAAATAATCAGAAGGATTGGTTGAAAATATTAATTCAGCATTTTTGCTTATATGAAGATTAACATTATTTTTTAAATGAATGGCACCTGTTAAAAATTTACCATCAGGAATAACAACTACGCCACCTCCCTCCTGGGAACAGATATATATTGTTTTGTTTATTGCCAGTGTGTTTAAGGTTTTTTCATCGGCAATTGCACCGTAATCGAGAATATTAAATTCTTTTTCCGGAAAAATAGATTCATTGTTTTTAATGGTATTCAGAATTTCAGTTGACTGTTTCCATTTTGTTGAATCAGAGTTCGAAAAGCTGGTAAATTGGACGAAAAAAAACAGATAAAATACTAACAAGTATGTTTTTAGATAAGGCATTGGTAAAGGATTTTAAAGAATGAACAACTTGTTGAAAGGATTATTTAGATTAGAATGGATAGAAAGAGTAATTAAATCTTTCAAATAAGGCCAGTTGAGAAAAATTAATTTCACAACTGGCCTAAACCTAACAAACTAACCTAATAACCAGGGTTTTGTGGAAAATTTTTATTTTGATTTAAATCAAGCGCACTTTGCGGTATGGGCCTTAATATTTTTAAAGCTCCATCAACACCAGTAAAATAACTTGCTTCAATGTCTTTGTTGTATAGGGCACATCTTTCAACAAGAGTTCCGGTGCGCTTTAAATCGAACCAGCGGTGGTATTCTCCTGCCAGTTCCAATGCACGTTCATCCAAAATAACATCAATGTCGACTGATGAAATTGATAAATCGGTGCCTGGTTTTGCTGCCCTGCGGCGAACTTCGTTTATACGTTCAATAGCTGTTGCGTTATTACCTGATTTGAAATAAGCTTCGGCAGCAATCAGGTAAGTCTCGCCGAGGCGTGCCAGAATTACATCGCGTGAACTAACTGTCCCGTTTGGGCTAAACGAGGATGTTGGATCGTCAAACTTTTTGATACAGGGGTGCATGTAGTCGGTAGCCGAACTCTTGGAGGCTTCCCATGTTTCGTATTTGTAAACAATCGTATTCGTACGGTTTGCTGGATCAGCATCGCGCCAAGCTTGAATTTGTTCATCGGAACTTGCCCATTTTGGCGAATAATAATAATCGATTACTGTATTTGAAAGATCATCAATACGATAATAATCGTAATAATTATCATAAACATATAACATCATGGATGCATCAAGACGGCTATCGTTTTCAGCAAATAAATCAAAAAAGTACATATTTGGACAAAGATTATACGAACGCCAGGGGGCTTCTCCTGCAACATCGTTACCTCCCAGGTATGGCCCAAAATACGATGACTGTGAATTTCCAAGAGTTGTTGAGCTTGTGGAAATGGAACTGGAGCTATATTGAACAGAAAAGAGTACCTCTTCATTGGCTTCATTTCCTGGAGTCCAGAGTTCTTCGAAGTTAAGGTTCAACGATTGTCCGGCAATAGCTGCATCGGCTAATGAAGCTGCTTTTGTAAAATCATCTGATTGCCCAAAACTTTCGTAACCACGTGTTAAATAAACCTTTGCCAGAATGTGTTGAATTGCACGTTTGTTAACACGCCCTGTGTAGGAACCATCAGCAACCATATTTATTGCTTCTTCTAATTCAGCAATAATAAATGAATATACTTCTTCGGCTGAATTCCTTTCAAATTCAGTAACCGGGGAATTAATAAAATCGGTTACCAATGTTACGCCTCCATATGTTTGAACCATCAGGAAGTAATAGAATGCTCTTAATGCTTTTACTTCCCCTATCCGTGTATTAAGAGTTGAAACCACCTCTGTTTTATCGACATAGTACAAAACCATATTGCATGTTTGAACAGCTTGGAAGCCAGGCTGATAAAGTGCTGCAGCTTGCGTTTCGGAAGGTGTGAGGAAACGGTATTCACTTAACCCTTCAGGTTGTGCATCGCGGCCTTCAACATACATGTCGGTACCTGCGCAATAGAGCCATGGAGCTCCCCCATAAAGGTTCCGCAGTTCAGCATATGCTGCATTTACTGATTTTTCAAATCCTTCAGCAGTTGCATAAAATTCGTCGGCGCCAATGTCCGACCTGTTTTCTTCAACCAGATAATCCTGACAACCGGTAAATAGAATTCCCAGAATTCCGATATATAATATAATTTTTTTCATCTCATTATAGTTATTAATTTTTATAAGTATTCGATGTAACTCCCATGGAAATTATAATATTATTTGTGTGTGAATATAAATTGTTCATGGTTGTTTAATTTTTATTATCGCTAAATATTAGAATTTTAAGTTAACACCAAGTTGATAGGTTGTCGACCCAACACCGCCATTTGCAATTGTTTGGTCGGCCCATTCAGGGTCCCATCCTTCATAATCAGTAAATACAAACGGATTAAGTACATTTACATAAACCCGGCAACTTTTTATGTTAACTGTATTAAGAATTGATTTGTTAACAGTATATCCCAATGAGATATTTTTTACTTTTACAAATGAAGCATCTTTTATGAAGCCAACCTGACTGTCTCTCCAGTATGTCCCTGCATTTCGTGGCTGTGGGTAAGTGTTTGAAATTTTAGGCCCATTGGGAGAAGTGGCAGCATTTTGAGGCACATACCAGCTATCGATATCTAATTTTTGCCGCCCACGGTCACGTACATCGGCAAAATTAGCATGGAACCCACTATTAACCAATACTCCTTGGTTTGTATACATTGAAACAGCAAAGTCGATGTTTTTCCATGATAACTGTGTTGATAAACTTCCGGTCCAATCTGGTAAGGGTGATCCAAGAATCATTCGGTCATCTTCAGCAGTAAATTTTCCATCGTTATTTACATCCACTACTTTTGCCTGCCCTTCGGTTTGGCCATAACTGGCAGCTTCGTCTTTTTGGCCGGCTTGCCAAATACCATCAAATTTATAGTTGTAAATAACCTGGACAGGTTCGCCTATAAACCAACTGTTACCAACGTCATCATCCGTTCCTCCATATATTTCAACAATTTCGTTCTTGTTTTTTGTGAATGTTACTGATGCTTGCCAGTTAAAATCTTTTGTGTCGATAATAACACCTGTAAGAGCTAGCTCAATACCTTTATTGCTTACTGAACCAACATTGGCAATCATGCTTGCCCAACCTGATTCGTTTGGTAATTTTTGAGTCATCAACAGTTCTTTCGACAATTTATCATAAGTATCAATCGATCCATAAATCCGGTTGTTAAATAAACCAAAGTCGACACCAATATTTAATTCCCTGGTTTTCTCCCAGGTTAGTAGAGTATTGGCAATACTGCTTAAGGCAAAACCATTAGCTTTTTCTCCCAAAAAATTGTAAAATACCAGTTTGTCAGCATAACTTTGAGTTTGGTATTCGGCTACGGCATTGTTTCCTGTATAACCATAACTAACACGTGCTTTTAGGTTAGAGATTACTTCTGAGTTGCTTAAAAAATCTTCCTCGCTAACTCTCCATGCAACCGCACCTGAAGGGAATGAGTTCCACTTGTTTCCTTCTGAAAGTTTTGATGATCCATCCCAGCGATTTGAAAGTGTAAGAAGGTATTTTCCTTTATAAGAATAATTTAAACGGAACACATAAGATATCATACTTTGTTTGGTAAAACCTGAACCTATGCTGTTAATTGTTCCGGCAGCACCTGCATTGTATATTCCTGATTCAAATGGCAGGTTTTTATAATTCATTGACGAAGATTCACCCCGAACATTGTATATACTATATAAAGCCATTGCATTAAAATCATGGTCGCCAATGGTTTTATTGTAGTTAATTTGATTATCCCATGTATAATTAAATGATTCACTTTTATCGATTATGGCGGAAGGTTCATTTTCATTGCCTGCCCCGGTGTTAGTTAAAGCTCCCCAATAACGGCCCCTTCTGATATTAAAAGCACCATACGATAAAGTTGTTTTAAGCGCCAAATCCTGAATTGGTTTAAACTCCAGGTAAAAATTCCCTAATACATTATAATTCCGATTTTCGTCACTTGAATTGGCAATTTCGAGAAGCGGATTATAGGTACTCGTTTTATTGGTGACTTGTTTTCCTGTTTTATCATAAAATTTCCCTGGTGAAGGGTAAAGTTCACCATCTTCGTCGTAAGGCGATAACAATGGATTTAACCTGAAAGCTTCCTGCATTGCAATGCTACTACCCATTTCCTGCTCAGAAAGTGTAAAGTTAATGTTGGTACCAGCCTGCCATTTTTCCGAAATCTGATGATTAATATTTCCCTTGATCGTATATTTATCAATCGATTCATTATCAATTAATCCTTCTTCAGCTTGATAACCTACACCAAATACATACGAAATTCCATTTTTACTTTGTCCTGAAATAGAAACATGATGATTTTGTTGGGTTCCGTTTTTAAGTACCAGGTCGTACCAGTCGTAGTATTCACCTCTTTCGGCTCTTGCAAATAAAAGGTCATTTGTATTTTTGCCGCTTAATCCGCTGTTGTATGAAGCCATCCATGCTTCTGGAGTACTACCACTTGCTGAAGCCACATAAGCGTCTTTGTGGTATTCCCACCATTTGTCGCCACTCATCATTTGTGGGAGGCGAGCAGCTGACTTAACACCATAATAACCATCGTATGAGATTGTTGCTGTTCCTTTTACACTAGTGCCTTGTTTTGTAGTCACTATAACAACTCCATTGGTTCCACGGGAACCATAAATAGCAGTTGATGAGGCATCTTTTAAAATATCAATACGATCAATATCCTGTGGATTCAGGAAATCGATATTGCTTGTAGGAACACCGTCGACAACATAAAGTGGCGATTTATTATCCCCCAGAGTATTTACACCTCTGATGTTAATTTCGAAACCACCACCAATCCGGCCTGTATTTGAGGTTACCTGAACACCTGCCATTTGTCCCTGAATGGCTTCCATTGCACTGGTGACACCTCTTTCAACTAGCGATTCAGCTCCAACACTTCCAACAGAGCCCGTTATATCCCGTTTTTTTATGGTTCCGTAACCTACAGCAACAACTTCCTCAATAAATTCAACGGATACAGTCATTGTAGTATTAAGAGTTGATTGGCCATTTAATGGAATTTCCTGAGGGGTCATTCCAACAAATGAAAAAATCAAAACTGCTTCGTCAGGATTTTCAACTCCAATGGAGTAGTTTCCTTCAGCATTTGTAATAGTACCGGTAGTTGTTCCTTTTACAACCACGGTTACACCGGGGATTGGACTTCCCGATTCATCGTTTACAATCCCTGTTACGGTTGTTTGCCCGAAAACAAAAATTGAAAATAACATTAACAATGTTAGAAACAAAGGTCTTTTCATAGTTTAAATAGTTTTAAGGTGTATAAAATCAGATAGTTATAGTTTTTTTAAAAGATGGTGCCACAAGTGATGCAAGTTTTATATTTTTTAAAATTTACATTTTAAGCTCTATTGCTGCGAGAATAAAAGGAGCGACTCCTTTTGGGTCGTTTGTTATTACTTTTTCATTTATGTAATATTCGTAATCTGCATTGCGGTATGGATTTCCACCTAAACCACATCCACCACATACGTTTTGAAGCGAAGGTTGCCCGTTTTTATCATGTGTAATAAATGTTTTAATCATTGCTTCAAAACTTTGTGATGCTATGTCTAAATAGGTATTATCGAGATAACCGTTCTTGGCACCTTTGGCAAAAACATAGGTATACATTGCAGAACCTGATGCTTCGAGGTAGTTTCCTTCCCTGCCTCCCATATCAAGAACCTGATACCATAAGCCAGTTTCTTTATCTTTTATTTTTAGTAGTGCTGAACATGTTTCCTGAAGGATAGTTATTAGGTTATTCCTGTCAGGGTGGTCCGCAGGCAAATGATCTAATACATCAACAATTGCCATTAGGTACCAGCCCATGGCACGGCTCCAGAAATGTTTTGATTGGCCTGTTTCAGGATTACACCACCGTTGTTGTTTGCTTTCATCCCATGCATGGTATAATAATCCGGTTTTTGGATCTAAGGTTTTTGAACGGATATGTTTTATCTGATAAGTGATTATATCAAACCATTGCGGCTGATTAAATTCTCGTGCATATTGAGCTAAAAAGGGCGGTGCCATATAAATACCATCTAACCACATTTGCCATGGGTATATCTTTTTATGCCAAAAACCTTCCGATTTGGTTTTGGGATGCGATTCTATTTGCCTAACCAGTGTCTCAATCGCGATTTTATATTTATTATTGCCTGTGCGTTTATAAAGGGCGATGAGGTTTTTTCCCGGATTTATTCTGTCTAAATAGTATTCTTCAGGTTTGTATGTTTTAATACTTCCGTCTTCACCAACAAAATAATCAATGTAATCTTGCATGTATTTTGAATATTTTGAATCGATATTCCCGAGCCTGTCAATAGCGAGTCCTAAAAATGCATAATCGTATTCCCACTCTGCTTTTGGATTATTATTATAATATATAAGGCTGTCGAAGCGGGCAATAGTAGCATCGGCCATAACAACAGCCCACGATTGTTGATTTGTTTGGACGGATTTTTTATGAGGTAATCCACAGCTCGATAGAAAAAATAGAATAATAAGGCATAGAAAGTTTTTCATATAGGTGAGTTTGAAAAGGCAGTAATACTTAATACTGCTACACGTTATGTTTTTGTTAGTTTTTCGTGTTACAATATTAAAGCGTAACTTAAAAACAGAGGGTAGTAATATTGGCGTACAAATGGGTGTTAATTGCCATGCATGGTAGATATATTGATGTAATTGGGGTGGTAAATTGTCAGAGGCTATTAAGTTTGGCTAATTTGTCGATGGAAGTATTAATTTAGTGAAAGTTCTTTTATTACTTTTTCCTAACTTTATTTGAAAAATCTGGTGTATGAGAAAGAGCTTTTTTCTACTTTTTAGCCTTTTGCATTTGACTTTATTTGCTGTTGAAATTGAACGTTTTGAATATTTTAACACAGAAAAAGGGCTATCGCAAAATGCAGCAATATGTTTGCATTGCGATACCGAAGGCTATTTATGGGTGGGAACTATGAATGGCTTAAATCGTTATGATGGTTACCAGTTTAAAATTTATACCACCGCCGACGGACTGAGCAGCAATAGAATAGCTTCTATCCGTGAAGATGACAATGGATTTTTATGGGTAAAAACCTATGAAGGTTATATGCATTGTTTTAATAAAGAAAAAGAAACATTTACAACCTACCCCTTCTTCCATAAAAACGATGAAGAAAAAAACAGTTTAATAAATAGTTTTTTGCAAACCGATATGAATAACATTTGGTTGGGATCAAGTAACTCGGGTTTGTACCACCTGACCTTCAACTCGAAGAAAAATGATTATTCAGTTGAACAGTTCTTTAGCAGGGGAAATAATACAATTACCAATAACACGGTTACTTTCGTAATTCATGATTCAGAAAAAAATATCTGGATTGGGACATCCAAAGGATTAAATTTGATTAACCAGCAGGAAAATGAATCTAAAATTCAACATTTTTTAATTGATTACACTGTTTCTAAAGGAGTTTCGGTGGGTAAGTATGTTTGGTTTGGAACTAAAAATGAAGGTATTTTTATTTATAATCAAATAACCGGTGCATTTGAACACATTAATGTTCCTTCTGAAATGTTACGAACCACCATTACTCATTTTGAAGTATTAAAAAACGGAAATATACTTGTTGGAACTGATTCTGAGGGATGTTTTGTGTATGATTATAAAGAGAATTTTTTTCGGAAAATATCTACTTGCCATTTATCAATCAGGAATTTTTTTCAGGATAAATATGGTATTGTTTGGATCGCCAGTCAGGGGTATGGAGTTGATAAATATGATTATAAAACGGATCAAATAAATCACTTTGAATTATCGCCTCGAAATATGCAATCGTTAATCGACGATGAACGCTTACGGTTTTATGAAGACCATGAAAGCACATTGTGGATTTCGTGCCACGGTGGAGGTTTAGCACGTTATAAAAGAGGTGAAGATAGTTTTACATACTACCGTTATAATCCTGAGGATCCTAAATCAATAGGCTCCAATTTTATTCAAATGATTATTCAGGATAAAGCAAATAATTACTGGCTGGGGACAAGCCAAAGTAATAGTGGTGTTAACCGGGCAATTTTTCAAAATCCGGCATTTAAGCACATTGTCCCTAACTCAGAAAATACTTTATTGGCTGAGAATATTGTACGGGCACTGCATGAAGATTCCCGTGGAAATATTTGGGTGGCTACAAAATATGGACAAGTTTATATCTACAATCAGGATCTAAAAAATATAAATATTATAAATGTTTCTGTTTCAGAACAAAATGTGAGGCAGAATAATAATGTGTATGCTTTTTATGAAGATGAAAATCAACATATGTGGCTTGGTACCAAGGGTGGTGGTATTTTTATTACAAAGAAACCGATAAATAATTACAAGAGTGATTATAAAGATATCGCTTTTACTCAGTTCCGATCTGGGCCTGAAGATTCCAATTCATTAATCGACGACCGTGTTTATTCAATTGTAAATGATAAGTTGGGTCAAAAATGGGTGGGCACATATGCCAATGGGATAAGTTTGATTAAGGGAACATTCCCGGGTGATTTTGAGTTTGTGCCTGTTCATTCAGGAAATACCAACCTATCGAATAATTTTGTGCGAAATGTATTTTGTGATTCTCAGGGAAATTTATGGGTGGCTACTGTTTTAGGATTAAATCTTCTGACAAATGAACAAATTGAAGCTAATAATTTTGAATTTCGGGTTTTTTTAAATGATCCAAATGATCAAGAATCAATTAGTTACAACGATATAATACATATTTACGAAGATTCGAATCAAAATATATGGATAGCCACATTCGGTGGAGGGATAAATAAAATGTTCAAAGATGAGAATGGTGAATATAAATCCCAGAAATTCTCGAAAATTGATGGATTAAGCAGCGAAATTATTCATGGAATATTAGAAGATAACAATAAAAATCTCTGGTTTAGTACCGAAAACAGGCTTAATTTATTCATAAAGGATGAAAACCGGTTCGAAGTATTTAATGAACCGAAAGCTACCCGGGCGCAAAATTTTTCGGAAAATACATGCTTAAAACTAAAAAACGGGGAATTAATATTTGGTAGTATTTATGGATTTGTAGTTGTGCAACCCGATAAAATTACTGAACAGAAACCTTACCAGAACCTTGTTTTTAATAATTTCCAACTTTCAAATAAAGATGTGGGCATTGGAACCCCAAATTCGCCACTAAGCAAGTCAATTCAGTATACCGAAGAACTTACACTGTTTTATACTCAAACCAGTTTTAGTTTTGAATTTTCGGCCTTAAACTTAACTGCTCCTGAACAAATTCATTATGCTTTTCAGCTTGAAAATTACGAAAATGAATGGAATTATGCAGGATCGGTGAGGAAAGCAGTTTATCGGAATATACCTCCCGGTACTTATACATTTAAAGTAAAAGCTACCAATCTAAAAGGTGAATGGTCTCCCAATGAAAAGCATATTTCTATAAAAATCCTCCCTCCCTGGTGGAAAACTAATCTGGCATATATTATCTATTTAATATTTGGTTTATTTTTGTTTGAAATTTCAAGGCGTGGATTTACAAAATACCAGCATCTGCAAACCGACCTAAAGGTTGAAAAAAGAATCAATGAAATAAAGTTGAAGTTTTTCACCAATATTTCGCATGAAATCCGAACACCTTTAACTTTGATTCTGGGCCCGCTTGAGGATTTAAAAAAATCGAAACACCTGCTGCCGGCTATTTCACGGCCTATTGAAATAATGGACAGGAACGGAAGGCGAATGCTCCGGTTGGTTAACCAACTTTTGGATTTCAGGAAAATGCAAAATAAGAAAATGCAATTAAAGGTTCAAAAAACCGATGTTGTTGTTTTTGTAATAAATATTTGCAAAAATTTCACCGAATTGGCGAGTCATAAAAACATCGAATTTGTTTTCCCTGCACATTCTCAGAATATTGAAGCCTGGTTCGATATTGAAAAAATGGATTCGGTATTGTTTAACCTCCTATCAAATGCTTTTAAATTTACATCATCCGGAAAATCAATTAAAGTCGAAGTTTTTATTGATGAGATCGATGGGGCAATAAGTATTAAAATTAGTGATAAGGGAAAAGGTATTCCAAAGGAAAAATTGGATTTGGTTTTCCAGCGGTTTACAACAATGGCCTCCGAGAATATTGATTTTAATGGTACAGGAATTGGATTGGCCTATTCATACGAATTGGTGAAACTTCATCACGGCGATATCCTTGTTGATAGTCAGGTGGGCAAGGGTAGTGTTTTTACCATTAAACTAAAACAAGGAGTTGCACATTTTAAGCCCGAAGATTTAGTGCCGAACGAATCAGACAAAAATATTCTTTCACACAAAAACGAATATAGTTTTTCGAATATTGAAGTATCTGAAAATCGTATTTTACCAAATGAAAAAAAGGAACATACTGTTTTAATTGTGGAAGATAATCCTGAAGTACAATATTATATTGCCAGTGTGTTGGTGAAATTTTACCATATTGTAACTGCCGAAAATGGATTTGAGGGTTTAAAACAAATTCACAAAATTCATCCCGATCTCATAATCACTGATTTAATGATGCCTGAAATGGATGGTATAACAATGACAAAGACCATCAAAAATGATTTTTCTATAAGCCATATTCCAGTGGTGATGCTTACAGCAAAATCGACTCTCGATGACCAGATGCAGGGAATTGGATCGGGTGCCGAGGCTTATGTATTAAAACCATTTAATGCTGAATACCTGATTGTTGTTGTTGGTAATTTGATAAAACAACGGAGCATTATTTTAAGGAAATTTCAAAACCAACTTCCACTAAACGACGATATAAAAATTACCAATAAAGATGAGGAATTCCTGAATAAAATAATTCGAATAATTGAAGAAAAATGCCCTGATTCAAATTTTAATGTTGAACAATTGGTGAAAGAATGTTCTCACGGGAGGACCGTTTTTTATAATAAAATAAAAGGACTAACCGGTTTGTCGCCAGTTGAGTTTTTGCGTAAAATTCGTTTAAATATTGCTTCAAAATATTTAAAAGAGCATGGTTATGGAATTGCCGAAGCAGCTTACCTGTCGGGATTTAACGATGTAAAATATTTTAGCCGTTGTTTTAAAAAGGAATTTGATGATTTACCAAGTGTTTTTAAAAAAAAGTTCCAAAAATAAACTCTCAAAATCTTTCATTTATTACCTTCGGTTTGTAAAACTAGATGAATGAAAAACTTACTTTTAGCAGTATCTGTTTTGTTTTGTTTTATGGTTCCCCCGAAAGCGATAAAAGCTGGAAATAATAAGAAAGAACAGCCTAATGTTTTAATGATTTGTGTTGATGATTTAAATAATTGGCTGGGCTGCCTCAATGGCCATCCTAATGCCTTAACACCTAATATCGACCGGTTGGCCGAAAGTGGAGTATTGTTTTCAAATGCACATTGCCAGGCACCTTTGTGTGGCCCATCGCGGGCTTCAATAATGTTGGGATTGCGCCCTTCAACAACAGGAATTTATGGGCAAATTGAAGACAATGATATTAATGTGGATAATTATACCACAGAAAATGTAACTTTTTTGCCTAAATATTTTCAAAATAACGGATACCATACAATGGGTATCGGTAAAATATTTCATTCACATGCCCCCGATGGTGTATTTGAAGAATCGGGAGGAAGAGTAAAAGGATTTGGCCCTCTTCCCAAAAAAAGGTTTAAATGGGAAGGAAAAGGAACGGCTGATTCGGGAAGCACAAGCACCGATTGGGGAGCTTTTCCTGAACATGATTCATTAATGCCCGATGTTGCCTCTGCTAATTGGACGATCGAACGGCTTAACAGAAATTATGACAAACCTTTTTTTCTGGCAGTAGGATTTTTAAGGCCTCATGTACCCTGGTATGTTCCGCAAAAATGGGTTGATAAATTCCCGATTGATTCAATAGTTACCCCGGCATTTATCCCCAATGATAAAAACGATGTTCCTGAAATTGCCTTGATGATGGATGAATTGCCCATGATGCCAACTACCTCGTGGGCCATTGAATCAGGCGAATGGCCATACATTGTACAATCCTATTTGGCTTGTATTTCATTTGTCGATTTTTATGTGGGCGAAATACTAAATGCACTTCAAAACAGCCAATATGCCGACAATACAATTGTTGTTTTGTGGTCGGATCATGGCTATAGATTGGGGCAAAAAGGAACGTTTGCCAAACATTGCCTGTGGGAAGAGGCTACCAATGCACCCCTGATTTTTGCTGGACCTCAAATTCAGCAAAATGTTATAATAAATAAACCTGCCGAGATGCTTTCGATTTACCCTACTTTAATTGATTTATGTGGTTTGCCAAAAAATAAACAAAATGAAGGCATTAGTTTAAAAAAAGCCCTTCTGAAAAATAAAACCGGCAAAATGAAATATGCTTTAACAACTTATGGATGGGGAAATCATTCAATCCGTTCAGAGCAATTTAGGTATATTCATTATTCTGATAGTACAGAGGAGTTTTATGACCATTTTGTTGATGGTAATGAATGGTACAACATTATTAAAACATTTGAAATTCAGGAGGAAAAAACTGAATTACAGCGATTCCTGCCAAAAGAAAATTTGCCTTGGGCAAAACTTTCAAAGTACGATTATAATTCTTTTTTCAGAAATGATAAACTAAAACATTAATATCAGATGCCTTTTAAAATCCTTACTTTTTCGACTTTAATTATACTACTTTTTTTAGGTTCATGTTCATTAGAAACAGAAAATCTTCAACAACTTCAAAAGCCGAATATTATTTATATTTTGGCTGATGATTTGGGATATGGCGATTTGAGTTGTTATGGGCAAACACATTTTCAAACACCCCATATTGACCAATTGGCAAAAAATGGAATTTTATTTACTCAACACTATTCGGGGTCAACGGTTTGTGCTCCCTCTCGATCGGCTTTACTGACAGGGCAACATACGGGGCATACTCCGGTCCGTGGGAATAAAGAAATTTTACCCGAAGGCCAATGGCCTTTGCCTAAAACCAGCGTTACAGTTGCTGAGCTTTTAAAAGAAAATGGTTATGTAACTGGTGCATTTGGTAAATGGGGGCTTGGTTTTCCGGCTTCTGAAGGTGACCCTGTAAATCAGGGATTTGATGTTTTTTATGGGTACAATTGCCAACGGCAGGGACACCATTATTTTCCTTACCACATGTGGTCAAATAATCAAAAGGTTATTTTAGAAGGTAATGTTGGATCAGGAATCGGAACCTACGGGCCTGCTGTAATTCACGAAAAAGCATTAAAGTTTTTGGAAGATAATAAAGACACCTCATTTTTTATGTTTTATCCTTCGGTGATCCCTCATGCAGAATTATTTGCCACTGAACATTACATGGAAAAATACAGAGGGAAATTTGATCCTGAATTAAATTACATAGGTGTAGATGAAGGCAAAAATTTCAGAAACGGATCATATGGTTCGCAACCTGAATCGCACGCTGCATTTGCAGCTATGATTTCAATTTTGGATGATCAGGTGGGCGAAATTATGGAAAAACTGGAAGAGCTGGGTATTGAAAATAATACATTGGTAATTTTTACTTCCGATAATGGCCCCCATCAGGAAGGAGGAGCTGACCCTGATTATTTTGATAGTAATGGCAAATTAAAAGGTTACAAACGTGATTTGTACGAAGGCGGAATTCGAGTCCCATTAATAGCTCAATGGCCCGGAAAGATTAAGGCTGCTTCTGAAACAAATCATATTTCAGCGTTTTGGGATTTTTTACCTACTGTTTGCGAAATTGTTGGGAGTCCAGATCCCGAAAATAGTGATGGAATTTCATATTTGCCATCGCTGTTGGGCGATGAACAAAAAGAACACGATTATTTATATTGGGAGTTTCACGAAAAAGGGGGTAGGGTAGCTATCCGCAAAGGCGATTGGAAATTGGTAAAATACGATTTTATTGCTAACCCTGATAAAAATTACGAACTGTATAATCTATCAATTGATATCGGAGAAATGAATAATCTTGCTTCAGAAAATCCTCAACTGGCGGACGAATTAAAATCGATTCTTATAAATGCCCGAACCGAATCAGATGTTTTTGTATTTCAGTAAAAATTCGCAAGTATACTTTATTAAATATTTGAGTTAGTTTTAGGTTGATGTATTTGTAAATTCTGTAAAAAGTAGAATTACATTATATTTGCAGCTGATTTAAAAAGAATAATTATGAAGGCATATGTATTTCCCGGCCAGGGAGCACAGTTTCCAGGCATGGGTAAAGATTTGTACGAAAATTCAGAATTGGCAAAAGAGTTATTCGAAAAAGCCAATGATATATTAGGTTTCAGGATAACAGACATTATGTTTGAAGGCACAATTGATGAGCTAAAAGAGACAAAAGTTACCCAACCAGCCATTTTTTTACACTCGGTACTGTTGGCAAAAACACTGCCCGATTTTAAACCCGATATGGTTGCCGGCCATTCATTAGGCGAATTTTCGGCTTTGGTTGCAAACGGCGCTTTAAGTTTTGAGGAAGGATTAACCCTTGTTTCAAAAAGAGCTTTAGCGATGCAAAAAGCCTGTGAAAAAACATCATCAACTATGGCTGCAATTGTTGGATTGGCCGATGAAATTGTGGAAGAAGTATGTGCCTCGCTTGATGAAGTTGTTGTTCCTGCAAACTATAATTGCCCGGGGCAATTGGTTATTTCAGGTTCGGTTGAGGGAATTGATAATGCTTGCGAAGTATTAACTGAAAAAGGAGCTAAAAGAGCTATTAAGCTGGTTGTTGGGGGAGCATTCCACTCACCTTTTATGGAACCTGCGCGTGAAGAGCTGGCACAAGCAATTGAAGCAGCTGTTATTAAGGAGCCGGTTTGCCCGGTTTATCAGAATGTTGATGCAGAACCAACTTCCGATCCGGCTGTTATAAAGAAAAATTTAATGGCACAATTAACAGCTCCGGTAAAATGGACACAAATAGTGCAGAATATGATTAAAGGTGGAGCTACCTCTTTTACTGAAATTGGCCCTGGAAAAGTATTACAGGGATTGGTTAAAAAAGTGGACCGGTCAATGGAAGTTGCAGGAGTGAACAGTTTTTAACAGATACAAATTATGTGAAAAAAAACGCATCCTGAAATTTTCAGGATGCGTTTTTTATATATGTATTTTTTAATTTACTGAATTGTCTAAAGGGTCATTCTTCTGCAACATCCTGTAAATAGTCGATTTCCCGATATTTAATTTTGATGCAACCAACCTAACGTTATTATTGTAGTTATTTAAAAAGTGGAATATAATTTCGTCGGTGTATTCTTCCAACGTTTTTTCTTTGGCCAATAAATTGGTTACATCTTGCTGAATACTCACATTCAGGTGTTCGGTATTTATAGTATCGTCGTTCGACATAACACAGGCCAACTCCATAATGGCTTTTAATTCTCTGATGTTTCCGGGGAAAGGGTAAGCCAATAATTTATTTTTAACGTCGCCTGTCATATTTTTAAGCGGCAGGTTATTTTCAATACAAAACTCATTAACAAAGTATTTGGCTAACAAAATAATGTCGTTTCCTCTTTCGCGTAAAGGAGGTAATTCAATTGGTAAACCTAAAAGTCGGTAATACAAATCTTGCCTGAATTTTCCTTCGCTAATTAACTGTGGCATTTTTTTATGAGTTGCAGTAAAAATCCGGACATCGATTGGGATTATTTCATTTCCACCAACCCGGGTTAACTCACGTTCCTGAATAACACGCAACAATTTTGTTTGAATACCAATATCGAGGTCGGCAATTTCGTCTAAAAATAAGGTGCCTCCCGATGCCAGTTCAAATTTCCCGATTTTCTGGAAATCGGCACCTGTAAAAGCGCCTTTTTCATGCCCAAACAGTTCGCTTTCAATAAGTGATTCAGGAATAGCTGAAATATTTACGGCAACAAATGGTTTGCCACTTCGGGCTGAATTATAATGAATGCCTTTTGCTACCAATTCTTTACCTGTACCTGTTTCGCCTGAAATTGACACCGAAATATTGGTTTGTACAGCTTTACTCATTAAATCAAAAGTATGTTCAATTTCGCGGCTGTTCCCCTTTATCAGATTTTTGAAATCATATTTTTGTTTTACTACATCGCGAAGAATTGTGTTCTCTTTTCTTAAATTATCCGATGCGTGAATGTTTTTAATAATATTCGAAAGTCTTTCCCTTGTATCAGGGCCTTTCATAATATAATCGTAAGCACCATCTTTTAAAAGCCCAACAGCCGTGTTGATATCATTTTGTCCGGAAATGATAATCACATTTGTATCAGGCTGGGTCTCTTTTATTTTTTTAAGGATTTCAGCGCCATTCATGTCAGGCAGGGTGTAATCAAGGGTAATTACATCCGGTTTGTCCGATAAATTGGCAATACAGTCCCTTCCAGTCTCAAAAACTTTTATATTATAAGACTCATTTTGGGACAATTGCCTTTTTAGAACCTTGGCATATAGGGCATTATCCTCTACAATAAATATTTTGTAGCTCTTCGGTTTCATGCGGGTTTGTTTATAATTGTTTGTAAATCAACATTCAAATCTATGTCATTTTACTTTTATAAACAAGTTTTTTTATAAATTTTCGTTTTATATTTTCCAGATTTGGGAAAAACTTAGTCCGTAAAATAGGTGATTTTGACTAAAAAATTTTGTTTTGTCCCCAATTGGGATAAAACAGGAAGATTTTTTTACATTTAGTTAAATAGGATGTTTTTTTCTTTGTTTATGCATCGTTGGAACTCTATAAATTTGATATTATTACTTTAGCTAAGGCTGCAAATGAAAGTAATTCTTAACTTAGTAATATTAACTAATAATTGAAAAATAACTTAAAACTATTTTAATGTACAAGTAATTAATAAATTTTATGTCGATGAATTATAGAGCATTTCACAAATTAAGTTACGGATTGTATATTATTGCTTCAGAATTTGAGGGCAATAAGGCCGGATACATTGCCAATACTGCTTTTCAGGTAACATCAAGTCCTCCCCAGATTGCAATAAGTTGCCATAAAGACAATTATACTGCTGGTATTATCAGGAAGAGTTATGTGTTTTCAGTTTCGGTGCTAAAAAAGGAATTAAATACATCAATTATTGGTGAATTTGGTTTTATGTCGAGCCCCGATTTAAATAAATTTCGAAGTATTAATTATAAAACAGGCATAACCGGAGCCCCAGTTGTGACCGAAGCATCAATCGCATGGCTCGATTGTAAGGTAAAAACAATTGTTGATGTTGGTTCACACGTATTAATTATTGGGGAGGTTGTTGATAGCGAAATAATTTCGGATGAAGAACCTTTAACTTACGATTATTACCGGGAAAAATACAAAATGCTGGCGCCCAAAAATGCCCCAACCTATATTGAAAAAGAAAAATTGGACTCTGAAGATTCTTCAAATATAGCAGAGAAGCCAGTCGAAAATGAGCCCGAATCGGATAAGGTACAGGAAACTTCGGATGAACATATCTGTACAATATGCGGATTTGTGTATAAGGAAGAGGAAGGCGATCCAACAATGGGAATACCGCCGGGTACGCCATTTGAAGATTTACCCGACGATTACAAATGCCCCATTTGTAATGCCGGGAAAGATTATTTTAATGCTGTTTAATCAAATAATTCCTCATGGCAAACCACAGGATAGTCAACTTTAAGATTTTTTTGTTTATAACCTGAATAAACCCTTATTTATGTGATCCATCACAAAAGGGTTTATTTTTTGATTGTTTGCAATTACACCAAAAAATATCTTGTTTAGACGCTATTTTTATGGGCATTGGTGAAATTGAAGTCCCTTTGTGAGATCCATCGCAAAAAGGTTGATTGGCACTTTTCCCACAGGCACACCAATAATATTCACCGGGTTCCATTGTTTTTAAAATTGGAGCATCTCCTGCTCGTACTGGTTTATCCATAATAGTTGTTTTGTTTAGAACAATAAAGACTCCAAGATGTTCGGGTTATTCAATTTTATAGGCAACCACCCGGTTGTCCATAAAAGTAGGAACAAGTAATAAAGGCGGTTTTTGTACAAAATCGATATCTGCTGTATTTATACCTTCAGCCGAGCTGTCATGCAATTTTATAACTTCACCATTTTTTTCAATAAAGATTCGGCCTGCCCAGTGCGAAAATACAAAATTTCCATTATTATCTTTTTCCAATCCATCAATTCCGCCGCCCTCTTCAACAACTTTTGTAATTTCTTTCGACGCAATGTTTACTTTATAGATTGATTTTTCGCCAATGTATAAATACCCCATTTCAGTATACAATCCATTTGGGCTTTGAATTTTTTCATTTTCAAACCAAACTGTAAATTCATCATTATTAAGCAAATGGATTTTTCCTGTTCGTGTATCGGAAACAAAGACCATTCCATTCATGGCTACAGCTACATCGTTTAAAAAAATCGCACCGGGGGCAACATGGATTTTTTCAATTTTAGAAGTTGCAATATCAATTACCACCAATTGGTCGATGTCGGCCACATATAGTTTATTCATATAAATAGCCATTCCTTTTGGGGCATTTAGCCCTTTAATCCAATCCAGGTTTTTGATTTTTCCTTTGAGAGTTAACTTGCTGATAAAACCATTTCCATCTTTGGCATCGGAGGCTCCGTTAATATTAGCTACATAAACAATGTTGTTTACTACATCGTACAAAACCGATTCGGGAATTTTAAGCTCCTGAGGTGTTTCCCATACTTTCACTAATTTTTGTGAATAAGTAACACTCATAATTAGTGAAAGTACTAATGTGAGAAGTGTTATTTTTATTTTCATCGCATTATAATTTTAAATTCGAAATATAAGTTAAGGAGATATTTTTATATTTCAATCTAAATAGATTTAAAAATGGACTATCTTTAGTAATTATATTTTGATTTTAACGATTATGAGATTTTTTAAAGCTTTTATTTACTTGATATTCTATACAATCAGTATGATTTCAACCGGTCAAAATAATGCCAGCCATACATTGTATGTCGGAACTTTTACTTCCGAAGGGGCTGAGGGAATATATGTATGTGCCTTTCATGATAAGACAGGAAAGTTAGAATTGGTCAATACTATTAAAGGCAATGAAGATCCTTCGTTTTTGAAAATTTCAAATGATAAAAAACTATTGTTTGCTGTTTCACGAAAATCAGGTACTTCAACTTTGGAGGAGGGATTGATTGAAGCTTATCGAATAGGTAAAAACGGCGATCTTAAATTAATAAATACACAAAGTTCAAATGGAGTAGATCCCTGCCATGTTGATGTTTCAAAAAATGGGCAATTTGTGGCAGTGGCAAATTATAGTAGCGGAACCACGTCATTATACCCAGTTGAGGTAAATGGCCAAATTCAACCAGCAGCTACAGTTATTCATAATACAGGAAGAGGGCCTGATTCAACCAGGCAAACAAAACCATTTGCCCACTCCATTAAGTTTTCTCCATTTAGTAATGAAGTGTTTAGTGCCGACCTGGGGACTGATCAATTAAATATTTATAACCTTATTGATGGAGAGCTGGTTAAAAGCAAACAGGATTTTGTAAAATTGGCACCTGGTGCAGGACCACGCCATTTTGATTTTCACCCTTCAGGAAAATTTATTTATGTAATTAGTGAATTAAATTCAACGGTTACAGTACTGGGAAAAAAAGCAGGGAATTGGCAAATAATTCAAACAATTTCAACTATTCCTGAGGCTTTTGAATATAATAACTATTGCGCCGATATCCACGTTTCGCCTGATGGAAAATATTTATATGGCTCAAACAGGGGGCAGAATTCAGTTGTAACATTTAAAATCTCAAAAAAAGGCAATCTGAAAGTAATTGGATTTACTTCAACTGAAGGTAATTGGCCCCGTAATTTTACGCTTAGCCCAAGCGGCCGGTATTTATTGGTTGCCAATCAGAAAACAGGAAATATAACTGTGTTTGAACTTAAAAATGGATTGCCTGTTTTTACCGGAAAGAGCATAAACCTTCCCAGTCCGGTATGCCTGGAATTTTTGTAAATAGTATATCGTAAAACGGATGGTTTTAATTTTTATCCAATTTGACAGCTTTTTTCAGTAATGTTTGTATAACTGAATAGCTGATTTTTTTTTCAATTTCCAGTTTGGACGATAACTTTTTAATTTTTTGAGCCCAACGTGTTTTCTTCAATTGAGCCATCCTATAAAAAAGATGTTTTTGTTTGAGTTGCATAGAACATGTAATATACCACAAATATTGTTACAAATCAATAGTTGGTATATTAATTATTCGCGTATGCGATTTTTGTAAATAATAAAACCTGCCATGACGACAGGTTTTATTTAGTTTATAGAAGTAGGTTAGAAGATGGCCTTTATTCTTCAGCTTGTTCAGCTTCGTAGGCCTTAAGCAATTCATCCTGTACATCAGGCGGAACTTTTTCATAATCGGCAATAACCATATTAAATAAACCTCTACCGCCAGTTAATGAACTAAGAGATGTATTGTATTTGTTCATCTCTTTTAAAGGAACTTTAGCTGAAATTTTTTCGAATCCTTTTTCAGAGCCCATACCCATAATCATCGCACGGCGTCCCTGAAGGTCGCTCATTACATCGCCCATTCGTTCACTAGGAACCCATGTTTCAAGGTCGCAAATTGGTTCCAGAATTTTTGGCCCTGCAATTTTAAAGGCCTGGCTAAAGGCGTTTCTTCCTGCCAATTTAAATGAAATTTCATTTGAATCAACCGGGTGCATTTTACCGTCGTAAACATATACAATAATATCGCGGGCATATGAACCTGTAAGAGGCCCATTTTCAATTTTCTCCATGATTCCTTTCAGGATAGCAGGAAGGAAACGGGCGTCGATTGATCCACCAACAATACAATTGCAGAAAATAAGTTTTCCTCCCCACGGAAGTGGGTGCTCTTGCACATCACGTAACGACATTTTTAATTCTTTGCCGTTCATATTGAACATTTTTTTAGGTTCAACCCCTTTGATGTATGGTTCAATAATCATATGCACTTCGCCAAACTGCCCGGCACCACCTGATTGTTTTTTGTGGCGGTAATCAGCCATAGCAGCTTTTGTGATTGTTTCGCGGTATGGAATTTTAGGATTTTGGTATTCAATATCAATTTTATGAATATTGTCGAAGAACCATTTTAAAACGATTAAGTGGTATTCACCTTGTCCGTGAATAATTAATTGCCGTAATTCTTTCGAATACTCAATTTTATAGGTTGGGTCTTCAAATTTAATTTTATTCAGAATTTCGCCTACTTTCTCGTCGTCTGAATCATTAACAGCTTTTAAAGCTAAATCGATACGCGATCCTGGAAAATTAATTGGTTCGAAATTAACATCAGCAGATTTTTCTGATAACGTTTGATTGTATTTGGTGTCTTTAAGTTTAACTGTACACCCAATATCACCAGCTACCATTTCAGTAACTTTTTCGCGGTTTTTACCTGATGATACAAAAATTTGGGACAACCGTTCTTTATTTCCGGTTGAGGTATTAATTAAATCGAGGCTTTCAGTTATTTTACCCGACATTACTTTAAAGTAAGTTATTTCGCCAACATGCGATTCAATCGATGTTTTAAAAACAAACATAGAAGCAGGTTGGTTAGTATCCATAGTTACAGCTTTCCCGGATGTAATACCACGCATTGGCATCTCATTTGGTGCCGGTGCGATGTTGGCAATAAATTCCATTAAACGGCCTACACCAATACTTTTTTTGGCTCCGGTGCAGAAAACAGGGAAAAGCCCTCTTTCAAGCATACCCAATTTCATTCCCTGGCGCATTTCATCTTCAGAGAGAGTGCCTTTTTCGAAATAAAGTTCCATTAAAGCTTCTTCATTTTCGGCGGCCATCTCTACCAATTCGTTATGCAACTCTTCAGCTTTTTCTTTTTCTGATTCCGGGATATCAAGAATTTCAGGTTTTCCATTATCAGAACTGTACTTGTACATTTTCATTTTCAGTACATCAACAATACAGCTAAAAGAGGTGCCGGCATCAACCGGGTATTGAACTACAGTAACTTTTTTTCCAAAGGTAGCGCGGCTTTGTTCCAGTGCCTGATCGAAATTAACATTTTCGTGATCGAGCTGGTTAAATACTAATACTAATGGTGTATTGGTCGATTCGGCATTCCTGTTGGCGGCCTCAGTTCCTGCTTCAACACCATTGGTTGTATTAATTAATAGTACGCCTAAACCAGTAATTTCAAGCCCTGCTATTACGCTCCCCCGAAGGTCATCCATTCCTGGTGTATCAAGAATGTTGATTTTTTTATTGTTGAACTCAGTGTATAAAACGGATGAAAAGACTGAATTTCCAAAGTCTTGTTCAATTTGGTGGTAATCAGAAACAGTATTCTTTCCTGTAACTTCACCTTTTCTGTTTATTACTCCACCCTCGAAAAGCATAGCTTCAGCAAGAGTGGTTTTCCCACTGCCAGCGTTACCAATTAACGCAATGTTGCGAATTTCCTCAGTTTTATACACTTTCATTTTTATGTCTTTTGGTTTATATTTTAGCTAAATTTTTGATTTCCATCAAAAAAAGGTTACCAAAAATAGTAATAATTACTTAACAATCAAGGTGGATTTTTTTTAGAATTTTTTATAGTTTATTTTCTTTGAATTGAGTAATGTGTTGTGGGTCAGTGTGTGCAATTGTTGTATTGTGCCGAACATATTTTTGAGGATGGAAAATTTATAGTTTCATTCTATAAAATATGTTATAGAACTATTATTTGAAGTTTTAAAAATCAGAAGAAATAATGTTTGGTTTATTCTGATTTGAGCAATTGTATTCTCAGTAGCAATATAATAGCTTTAAAATTTTTTGATAGTAAATAATATACGAGAAAATAACATTCCAAAAGCAACATTTTAATTGGTTTTGGGTTTGTGGGCTTAATATTTATTAACCTTTTTTGTGAAGAAATTATTGTAATTTTCGCCGTCAAAAATTATTTATGGCTAACATAAAGTATTTTTTCATACTTCTTTTATTTATATCACAAATTGGATTATCGCAAGATAAGTTCACTTTAAGTGGCAATATCAAAGATGTTTTAACCGGTGAAGATTTAATTGGAGCAACAATTTTTGTTTTAGGACACAACAATCTGGGTGCCTCAACCAATAATTATGGATTTTATTCCATTACATTGCCTCAGGGTAAATATTCCTTTGTTTTTCAATATGTAGGTTATCAGGTTAGAACTGATTCGATCTTGCTTGATCGGGACACAAGGTTTAATATTAACTTATCTGAAAAATTATTTGAGATACAAGATGTAACTGTTACGAGTCAAAGCCCCGATAACAATGTTTCTTCTACTGAAATGGGTACTGTGCGGCTTAATCCTAAAATGGTTGATAATATCCCTGTAATTTTAGGCGAGCGCGACATTATTAAAATTGTTCAGTTAACTCCGGGAGTTAAGCCTGCCGGCGAAGGTAATTCGGGGTATTATGTTAGGGGAGGGGGCATCGACCAAAATCTGATTCTTTTAGATGAGGCTCCTGTGTATAATGCATCCCATCTGTTAGGCTTTTTTTCGGTTTTTAATTCGGAAGCTATAAAAGATGCCACCATGTATAAAAGCTCAATTCCGGCTGAATTTGGTGGCAGGGCATCGTCGGTGCTTGATATAAAAATGAAAGATGGCAACCTTAAAAAATACAGTTTTACCGGTAATATTGGATTAATCTCATCAAGTGCTGCTGTTGAAGGTCCCATTGTAAAAGACAAAGGATCGTTTATAATAAGCGGACGGCGAACCTATGCCGACCAGTTTTTATTTCTTTCGAACGACAATAATGTAAAAAACAGCATCCTCTTTTTTTACGATATCAATTTAAAAGCAAATTACCGAATAAATGCTAATAACAGAGTGTTTGTTTCAGGGTATTTTGGCCGCGATAATTTTGGATTTAACGACCGGTTTGGATTTAATTGGGGAAGTACCACAGGAACATTACGTTGGAATCACAATTTTGGAAGTAAATTGTTTTCTAATACTTCGGTTATTTTTAGCAATTATTCTTACCAAATTGATCTGTTGGGCGATTTAAATGTGGGCATTCGTTCTGAAATATTTGATTGGAATTTCAAACAGGATTTTTCGTACTATTTAAATTCTTCGAATACGCTAAAATTTGGCGGGAATATAATTTACCACAATATTTTGCCGGGTGAAATAAAAGCCGATGGGAGTTCATCGTTTACAAGTATGGAGATTTCGCGAAGGCGTGCAATTGAGAGTGCCTTGTATGTTTCAAATGGTCAGGATGTTTCAGCCAAATTAAAATTAAATTATGGACTGAGGTTGGCGCTGTTTAGTAATGTTGGGCCAGGCGAATTTTATCAGTTTGGCGAAACCGGATTGCTTGATAATACTATTGTTTACGATAAATTTGAGTTGGTAAAAACCCAGGGAGGGTTGGAGCCCCGGTTGGGGGCGACTTTAAAGTTAACATCTTCGAGTTCGGTAAAAGCTTCATACAACCGCATTTACCAGTTTTTACATTTATTATCTAACTCAACCACAACTACTCCAACCGATGTTTGGTTGCCATCGAGCGATAATGTAAAACCACAGATTTCTGATCAATTGTCATTTGGTTATTTTAAGAATTTGAATAATAACAGTATTGAAACTTCAATTGAAGTGTATTATAAAAATCTGCTAAATCAGATCGATTATAAAAACGGGGCGGAATTAGTTTTTAACAAAACAGTAGAGTCGGAGTTGGTTTTTGGAAAAGGCTGGTCGTATGGTATTGAGTTTTACGCAAAAAAAAATATGGGGCGTTTAACTGGTTGGGCTGGGTACACATGGTCAAAAACCAGGCGCTTATTTCCTGAAATTAACAACGGGAAAGCCTATCCGGTACGCCAGGACCGCACGCACGATTTTTCGGTAGTAGCAATGTACGACGTATCGGAGAAAGTTCAATTGTCGGCAACCTGGATTTTTTATTCCGGCGATGCTGTAACCTTCCCAAGTGGGAAATACGAAATTGATGGAATGGTTGTTCCATATTATACTGAACGGAATGGGTACCGAATGCCCGATTACCACCGGCTTGATTTGGGTTTGGTTTGGACGCGCAAAAAAACTCCGAAGTTTGAGTCGAGCTGGAGTTTTTCGGTGTATAATGCATATGGGCGGGAAAATGCTTATTTTATTGAATTCAGGCAAAACGAAGACAATCCTGAAATCTCAGAAGCTGTGCAGGTTTCGTTATTTAAAGCTATTCCATCGGTAAGTTATAAGTTTAAATTTTAATTGAAAAAAGTATTTAAGGTAAACAAATGATTAAAACTTCCTACATACTATTGCTTCTGACGATGGTTATCTGTAGCTGCGAAAAGGTTATAGACATTGACTTAAATGTTGCCCATCCTCAGGTTGTTATTGAGGGAAAAATTTGTAATGCAGAAAATGAAAGTTCAGTAAGGGTTACCTGGTCAGGAAGTTATTTTAATGAGTTAACTGACAATTCAGTTATGGGTGCAGTTGTTGTTTTGGAAGATGAGCGGGGATTTAAAAATGTTTTATCGGAAGGAGAAAATGGAATTTACAGAATGAATGAATTTGTACCAATGATGAATCATGAATATACCCTTTCGGTTGAAATTGACGGTATTAATTACCAGGCATCGTCGTTAATGTACCCTCCGGTTAAAATTGATTCAATTGGTGTTGTCCATCGAAAAGAATCGTTCCTTTTTAAAGAAGGTTATTATGTTACCTGTAATTTTACCGACCCTGTTTCGTATGCTAATTATTACCGTATAAAGGTATTGGTGAACGGTGAATTTATTAATACTTCGGATAATAATTACATCATTAAAGATAAATTGTTTAATGGTAAGAGTATAAAAGTTTCGTTACGCCGGAAATTGTTTGATATTGGCGATAAAGTTACCATAGAGTTGCAATCGATTGATGAAAAAAACTACGAATATTTTACTACACTGCAGGAAATTACAGGAGGTAATTCGGCTAACTCGGCAGCACCTTCCAATCCGGTATCAAATTTTACAAATGGGGCATTGGGTTATTTTTCAGCTTATTCATTCGATTCACACTCATTAATTATTCATGAGTAATTAAAGCAGATATTTATTTAACCCAAGCGGAAAATGCCCGCTTAAAGTTGTTTTGTTACCGCTAACCCTAATTTTTTTATTTGTGAAATTCAAACTTCAAAACCGGGATAAATTTAATTTTATTCGGGTACCGATTTATTTTTTTGAAAAGAAATATGCATGCTATCGAGGTCGAAAACGTTGATGGTTGGACGTTCTTTTTTAAGAATTTTTTTTAAAACCCATTCTCCTGTTTTTTGTGCATCTTCTTTTGTTTGAAACGGACTATTTGATTGGACTGCCGGAATAATATCCTGTTTTATAATTATTTTATTTTCAACCAAAATAGAATATCCCCAACCGCCTTGCACACGGTAGGTTTCGATTACAGGTATTGGAGCTTCTTTTTTTAAAGAATCAGGAGTTGAGAAAACCGATTTAAATAAAAAAAGTGCTATTACGACTAAAATAATAGCACTTATAGAATAGGTAGTTTGTTTAGTTAAGTTCATCGTATTCTGCTGTTGGGTCAAAACTCCATATATCGTCGAGGTAATAACTTGAGCTCCGGCCTGTTGTGATATAGCCGTAATTTCCAATACCAAAACCAACCGCTTCGGTTCGGGCAGCTCCTTCAAATTCGGTTCGTTCAATCCATAAATCAGTTGCTGGGTCATATTCCCAAATATTGCTTACCAAGGAACTTACACTTCCGGTTGCTAAATAACCTTTGCCATTAAATGCCAGTCCAATGGCGTTGACCCGTGTAATAGTTGTATAATCGTCATCATAGCTCTCGTCGCTGATGTTGGTGATTTTTCGTAATTCATTCCATAAGCCGGTAGAGGGGTCGTAGGCCCAAAAGTCGTTTTCGTAGGTGCCGTTATCAACACCTGAAACCACGTAACCTTTCCCATCAATAACAAACGAGGCTGCATCGCGGCGTTTTGAACCACCAATGCTTATTATTTTTTCCCATGAATCGGAAGCAGGAGAGTATGCATAAAAATCTTTCAGGTAATTGCCATCGTATCCTGTGCCAATATACCCTTTATCAGCGATTGTAAAACTTACTGCGCCATAACGGCCAGTACCCATAAAATCTGCTTTTTGTACCCACGTATTCTCCGTCAAATTGTATTCCCAAAAGTCGTTGAGTTTGTTTTCGCCATCATAGCCGGTGCCAATATATCCATTGTTGTCGATACCAAAACCAACCGCCCCGTTCCGGGCTACACCCGGGAAATCGGCTTTTTGAATCCAATAATTTTGGTTTGGGTCATATTCCCAGAAATCAGTTAACCTGTCATCGCCATCGTAACCCGTTCCTATATAACCTTTCGATCCGATTGTAAAACCAACTGCATCACTGCGCGGTATACCATCAAAATCGGATAGTTCACTCCAGTTTCCCGAAAATTCTTCCTCGTCATCGCTGCTGCATGAATAACTAAGTGGTCCAATCGCCATTAAAAAAAGTAACAATCGGTAATTTAAAATAATGGTTTTCATAAACGTTTTTGTTTTATGTCCTGATGTTTAATTGTTTTTCGTTAGGCAAACGTAAGCGACAGTTTGCTAACATAAAAGGATAATAGGCCATTCACGAAAAAGTGTAGATGAAACCGCAAAGTTTGTCTACTTAGCTCTGAAATTCACTGAATTATCGTTGTTTTTTAGTTAATAAAACTTAATAAAATAACTAAACCACCGATGGCCTATAGAATTGTCCCATTGGTATATATTTCTTTCGATAACAGCTTTTCTTCTCTTCTTTTGACAGCTGAATAATAACAATTGAATTTTATGATGAATAGAATAATTCCTTTTATTATTGGTATTGTATTAGTGTATTCATGCACCGATGAAGATAACCTGCCCTCTTTTTCCATAGGCGGCAACTTTATTAAATCGTTGACTACAATAGCTGTTGTTGATACGTTTTCGGTTCAAATGTCAACCATTTTAATCGATTCAATTCAGACTTCTAATTCGGGTTCGTTATTGGTCGGAAATTATTACGATGATTATTTTGGGATGGTATCTTCAACAGGATATTTTCAGATAGGGCTGAACGACAGTATGTATATAAATGATAAGGCAATTTTTGATTCCTTAACACTTGAGTTAAATTATACGGGTACTTCGTTTGGCGATACACTAAAACAACAAACCATTTATGTGTACCGGGTGTTGGAGGATATTGAAGAAAACGATGATTTATTATTGTATAACACTTCATCGTTTTATTTCGATGATAATCCGTTGGGTTCCATACAAATTATTCCAAAACCGAATTTTTATGAAAAAATAGAAATCAGGTTGCCCGATGAATTGGGCGAAGAGTTTTTAAATTTTTTGCTGGACGATGCCGATGAATTTTCAACAACCGAAAAGTTTCACGACTACTTTAAAGGGCTGGTCGTTGGCCCGGGGCTCGAAGATGCTTCTATTCTTGGATTTAAAACCGATGAATCATCTTTAAATGTAAAACTTTATACTCATTATGCCGCCCAAGAAAAAGTAGAAGAAACTTGTCTTTTCCCCATCTATTCACAATCAACCTGTTTTAATAATATCTCAGCCGATAGGTCGGGTACTTTTATTGATCAGCTAAAAACTCAAAAGGAGGAAATTTTATCGGCTCAAACCGGCAATATGACTTTTGTCCAGGCAGGGACAGGCATAATTTCCAGATTAGATTTTCCGGGATTAGCAACTTTATTGGAACTTGATATCCGTAAAATTCTTTATAAAGCTGAATTGGTTTTAAAACCTGTCCCAAACAGTTACTCACAAATAAGTTTGCCCGACGAAATTATTTTGTACGATTCGGATAAATACAACAATTTGCTTACTGATATAACTCTTAATGATGAGGGAGTATCGGTTCCAGCTGAGTTTTATTTCGACAAAGTTTATGGCGAAGCCACTTATTATAAATTTGACATCACCGATTTTATTTTAGAAGAATTGAGTGATGCCTTTTATGACGAAGGGCATGGATTAATTGTCAGGTTCCCTGACAGCCAAACACAGGGAACATTAAAAAGGTTGGTGTTTGATGGCAGAAAGAATTCGGAATACAGGACCAAGTTAAAACTCTATTTTATGTTTTATGATTAGTCTCATACATTTTGTTATGGTGAGAAAACCAGGCACACTTAACATTTTTTATACTCAAAGCCAATGAAACATATTGTTATAGTATCTTTTATTTTATTTATTTCAAATTTTTGTAATGCACAAAATACCAATTCACCCTATTCCATATTTGGGCCGGGTGAAATTCAGAACCGGGGTTTTGGAGTAAGTACAGCCATGGGTGGTGCAGGAATTGCGTTAAAATCGGGCTCCCATTTAAACAGCCTTAATCCTGCTTCGTATTTAGGAATCGATAGCCTTCATTTTGTTTCCGAAATGGGTGTCGAAGGGCAAATGTCCGATATTAGTTCGAACAGAAATTCAGATACCAGATATACCGGTAACATAAAATACCTTGCTTTGGGTTTTAGGTATAATTCTTGGTTGGCAGGCTCCATTGGAGTAGCCCCATTTAGCAATGTGGGTTATAATATTGCCAAAGAGAATTTTATTGAGGGGTCAAATTCAACCTATACATCAACATTTATTGGAAGTGGTGGTATAAGCCAGTTTTATTTTTCAAATGCTATAAGGCTTACCAAACACCTTTCGGTTGGAATTAATAGTTCGTATATGTTCGGGTCCTTAATTCAGGATGAAACCATTAATCAAACAGATATTGTCCCGCAAATGACAATTAACCGGCAGGATTTCCTGAAAAGCCTTTATTTTGATTATGGAATACAATATTCATTCAAGATTAAAAAAATCGATTATTCGTTGGGAGTAACATACAGTAACCAACAGGATTTAACATCAAAACATTATTTATCAGTATTAGATGATGGAAACAATTTAGTACAGGCGGAGGAATTTGATTCGGACTATTTAAAAGTTCCTGAAAAAATAGGCGTAGGTATAGGAATTCAGAACGGCACAAAATATACCGTTGCTTTTGATTACCATTTTCAGAAATGGTCGGATGTAACTTACCCAACACAATTTGAAGCGTTTGAAGATTTGCACCGCTTTTCATTTGGGGCAGAGTTCCGCCCTTGGGAACACCGTATTGTAAATAAATCGTTTAAAAACTGGGTGTATCGTTTTGGAATTAATTACGAATCGTCGTATTTAAAGCTCGGTGGCCATTTAATCGACGATAAAAGTATTAGCCTTGGTGTGGGAATGCCTTTGCCCGGTAGGATTTCGAACATGAACCTTTCCCTGAAATACGGTATAAACGGTACAAATACAAACAACCTTATTCAGGAGAACTATTTAAAATTACACCTTAGTTTTAGCCTGAATGAAATATGGTTTATGAGGCGGCAGTACGATTAACGGCAGGGTGAAATTTACAACCGCAGATTTTCCATCTCGCTCATAAATTGATTCCGGTAACTTTCGCCTATGGGAATGTATTTTTCGTTGATGATGACCTGAGCTTTGTTTATAATATTTATATGCTCAAGCGAAATGATGAATGATTTGTGAATGCGTGTGAATTTTTTGGGTGGCAGGTAATCCTGTATTTTTTTTAATGAATTTAAAGTAATAATCGGTTTGCTGTTTTGCGATGTGAAAATTTTGATGTAATCTTTTAATCCTTCCACATAAAGAATGGTATCCAGTTTTATTTTTATGGTTTTGTAATCTGATTTTACGAGTATAAAATCATTTGAACCACCATTGTTTTCAATGGCTTCTTTTTTAATGGTATTGGTTTTTAAAGTATTTAATTCGAGGGCTTTGTTGGCAGCTTTAAAAAAACGGTCGAAAGTAAAAGGTTTTAACAAAAAATCGAGCGCATTTAAGTTAAATCCTTCGATGGCTAGATTTGCATTGTTCGATGTAAAAACAAACAGAGGTTTGTTATCCATACTTTTAATAAAATTGATACCCGAAACTTTGGGCAGATCTGTTTCCACAAACAGGAGATCGATATTTTGAGAGCGCAATACTTCATACGCTTCAAAAACGGTTGAATAACATGCTACCAACTCCAGAAATGGAATCCGTTCGATGTATTCAATCAATTGATTCTGGCAATTTGTTTTATTATCTATTACAATACACTTCATTTAATTTATCCCGCTCCTTTTATTCCTTATCGTTAATTAAATAGCCGATTGCTTTTTAATATTCGGGCCTGTTTAGTAGTTTTTGCACAGGTTCTCTTATTTAAACAGATTTTGTGTTAACCGTTGTTAATTAGTTTTTAGTTAAGTTAAATCAGGTAATACTCCAAAATGAGTATTTCGTTTTTTTTGTTTTGAAACCTCAATAAGTAAATGGTTAAATCTGCTGAAAGGGTTGAAATAGTTCATAGTTAGATTATTAGTTTAGCAAAAATTATACTTTTTTAATCTAAAACATTTCCGGGGATAATTTTTTTTAACAGATCTTATAAAACTGAAATAAATGTTAAAGTGGGAAAAACATTTAGTTTATTCTAGTAATCAAAACATAGTTGTTGATAAGTCCGCGGGTCCTGTGGTGTATTTAACTCAAAAATCATATTCAAATCATTAAGTTTGTTTAAAATAATAGTTACATGCCCGGTTTCCCAATTTTTAGGCAACTCGATGCAATGGACTGCGGCCCTACGTGCCTGCGGATGATTGCCAAATATTATGGTAAAACCTTCTCAGCCGACGACCTGCGCGAACGTTCTTCTATTTCGCGCGAAGGAGTTTCGTTATTAGGTATAAGCGATGCTGCCGAATCGGTTGGTATTAGAACAATGGGGGTGAGAGTTTCATGGGAGCAATTGATAAAAGAAGCTCCATTGCCTTGTATTGTTCATTGGGACCAGGAGCATTTTGTGGTGGTTCACAAAGTTAAAAAGAAAAAAATATACGTGGCCGATCCGGCTTTTGGATTGGTGAGTTACTCCGAAACCGAATTTAAAGACCATTGGCTGGCTACCGTTTCAAAGGGTGAACAAAAAGGAATTTGCCTCTTATTGGAACCTACTCCTGAGTTTTATAAAAACGAAGACGAAAAAGTTAACCGTAAAGGTTTTAACTTTTTGTTTAATTACCTCCGTCCATACCGTAAGCTGGTAACACAACTTTTATTGGGTTTTTTATTGGGGAGTATTATTCAATTGATACTGCCATTTTTAACCCAAAGCGTGGTCGATATTGGTATTAATAACCAAGATATCAACTTTATTTATCTGGTATTGATCGCTCAGTTGGTTTTATTTATTAGCCGCATGGCTGTCGATTTCCTCCGGTCATGGATTTTACTACATATTAGTACACGTATTAATATTTCCATCATCTCCGATTTTCTGGCTAAAATGATGAAATTGCCTCTTGGCTTTTTCGATACAAAAATGGTGGGCGATATTCTCCAGCGTATTGAAGACCACCAGCGGGTCGAACGGTTTTTAACAGCCCAATCGCTGAGCGTATTATTCTCAATGTTTAGCCTGATTATTTTTGCCATCGTCCTGGCTATTTATTCAACCACCATTTTCCTGATTTTTATAACAGGCTCGGTCCTCTATTTTTTGTGGGTTTATATATTCATGAAAAAACGCCGTGTGCTCGATTATAAACGATTCGCCCAACTTTCCGACAATCAAAGTAAAATTATTCAGTTGATTCAGGGCATGCAGGAAATAAAACTGAACAACTACGAAAAAGAAAAACGGTGGGAATGGGAACGGATTCAGGCTAAACTATTCAGGGTAAATGTAAAAGGGTTGGCATTGGAGCAATATCAGGATGCCGGTTCGGTTTTTATCAACGAAACAAAAAATATTTTTATCACCATAATTGCTGCCACTTCAGTTATTAGTGGCAATATTACATTGGGAATGATGATGGCTATAATGTATATTTTAGGCCAATTAAACAGCCCGTTGAAACAGCTCATACTTTTTATGCATTTTGCACAGGATGCTAAGATAAGCCTTGAGCGTTTAAGCGAAATTCATGAAAAAGAAGACGAGGAAAAACCCGATGTGGCCAAAGCAACCATGCTTCCCGAAAATAAATCAATATCGATATCAAATCTCTCGTTTCAATACGAGGGGCCACGGTCTCCAATGGTTCTGAAAAATATTGATTTAGAGATTAAAGCCAACGAAACAACTGCTATTGTTGGAATGAGTGGCAGTGGTAAAACAACACTGGTTAAATTGTTGCTTGGATTTTACGATCCGGGAGAAGGCGAAATAAAAATTGGAGGCATACGCCTTAATAATGTATCGAAAAAATTGTGGCGGCAGAGTTGTGGAGTGGTATTGCAAGATGGTTATTTGTTTTCCGACACCATTGCGCGTAATATTGCTGTAACTTCATCGGGTATCGATAAAAAAAAGTTGCTAAATGCAGTGCAAATGTCCAACATTCAGGATTATGTTGAAAAATTGCCTTTGGGGTACAATACTAAAATTGGGCAAGAAGGTGTTGGGATTAGCCAGGGGCAGAAACAGCGTATTTTAATTGCCCGTGCCATTTATAAAAATCCGGATTACCTGTTTTTCGACGAAGCGACCAACGCCCTCGATGCAAATAACGAAAAAGTGATAATGCACAACATGGAAACCATTACTAAAGGGAAAACTGTTGTTGTGGTTGCACACCGGTTAAGTACCGTTAAAAATGCCGGGCAAATTATTGTTCTCGATAATGGCGAAATTGTGGAACGTGGAAAACATACCGATTTGATAAAATTAAAAGGTAAATATTTTCATTTGGTAAAGGACCAGTTGGAATTAGGAAGCTAGTTTTTTATAATTATGGATGAAAAAAAACAAATAGAAATCAGAAGCAACGAAGTTCAGGAAATACTTGGAGGTGTACCTTCGCGGTTGATCCGTTATGGAGTTGCTGCCATTTTTGTGGTTTTTATTCTTATTCTAATCGGAAGTTGGCTATTTCGGTACCCCGATATTATCAGGTCAAAAATTGTGGTAACAACCGAAAGGCCACCGGCAATAATAATTGCCCGTGCTACCGGTAAAATCGAAAAGTTATTGGTTGAGGATAACCAACAGGTTAAAGCGGGAACAATAATAGCGCAGATTGAAAATCCGGCCAGTTATGAAAATATTCTGAAACTTAAAAATGGGCTTGCTGGCATTAGTTCTTTTTTTATCGATTACGACATTAATAATATGGTAGTCTTCGACAAAGGATTAAGGATGGGGGCTATTCAGGGAGTTTATTCAACATTCATAAAAAAATATAACGATTACCTTAATTTTTTAGAACTCGATTATTACCCACGCCTAAATAAATCGTTGGATGACCAGAAAAAAATGTCGCGCATATATTATGAGCGGCTATGGACTCAAAAAGATATTTTAAACAACGATTTTGAATTAGCCAATAAACAGTTTCGGCGCGATTCGTCCTTGTTTTCAAACAGTATTATTTCGTCAAAGGATTTTGAAAAATCAAAATCGGAAATGCTAAAGAAAAAATATGAGTTTGAAGGTGTCCGGTCTTCTTTGGCCGAAATGCAGTTACGAATTATTGAACTCGACCAGAAAATCATTGAGAATGAAAAAAATCACCAGGACCAGAAAACAACAAATGAACTTGAATTAAACGAAGCATATAATAATTTAATTGGCGCTGTTAGTGAATGGGAGCTAAATTATATTTTAACAGCTCCGGTCGACGGGACTGTCACATTTAACAAGTTTTGGAGCGAAACACAAAATGTAAAAGAAGGCGATAAAGTTTTAACTATTATTCCTGAAAATCCTGGCGATTTGGTTGGGAAAGTTCAATTACCGGTTAGGGGTTCGGGGAAAGTTAAAATAGGACTGAATGTAAACGTCAAATTTGATAATTATCCATACATGGAATATGGAATGGTAAATGGCGTGGTAAAAAATATCTCAATTATTCCTGAAGATAATTTTTATATGGCCGAAATAGTATTCCCCGACGGTTTAGTAACCAATTATGGCCGGACACTTGAAATGCAAAATGAGGTAGTAGGCCAGGCCGAAATAATTACAGAGAAACTCAGATTAATTCAACGGTTTTTTAATCCTTTAAAGTCGTTGTGGAAAGAACGAATTAACAATAAAGAATAGTTTTTGCCTTTTTTAGCCATATTGGTAAAAATTACCTTTTTTATAATGTATAACCCGTATCTGATACAATCTGAATATTCCATTCTTAATTTATCTGTTTTTTTCGATCTTTTTTTATAAAAGATGTTGTTTATTTCTGAAAATTAGTACTTTTGCGAGCCGATTTTAGGGGGTGGTATGCGAAATTGCCCCGGAAATCTATGGTTTTTTCAAAAAATAAGGATACTTTTGCAATCCGTTTTTGGAAATATTTAAATAATATATAATTAAAATAAAAAAAGGTATTTATGCCAACGATTCAACAGTTAGTTAGAAAAGGAAGACAAACTAAAGTTGAGAAAAGCAAATCTCCAGCTTTAGACTCATGCCCACAACGCCGTGGTGTATGTGTGCGCGTTTACACTACTACTCCTAAAAAACCTAACTCTGCAATGCGTAAAGTTGCAAGGGTAAGGCTTACAAATGGGAAAGAAGTAAATGCATACATCCCGGGTGAAGGCCACAACCTTCAGGAACACTCTATTGTACTTGTACGTGGAGGTAGGGTGAAAGATTTACCAGGTGTCCGTTACCACCTTATTCGTGGTGCTTTGGATACTGCAGGTGTTGAAGGACGTTTACAACGCCGTTCGAAGTATGGTGCTAAGCGCCCAAAAGTAAAAAAGTAAATTAAGTAAAAACTGTTATTTGTTTAGTGGTTTGGTTGAGTAAGTCAATCTTTTCGTCTTCCGGAGAAGAGCTGAAGACCCTTTAGGGCAGCCAATTCAAATAACGCTAATTTGAAATTAAAATGAGAAAATCGAAACCGAAGAAGAGGCATCTGTTGCCCGATCCAAAATTTAACGACACCTTGGTTACAAGGTTTGTGAATGACCTTATGGTCGACGGTAAAAAATCTATAGCTTATACAATCTTCTATGATACTCTTGAATTAGTTGAAAAAAGAGTAAAAGAAACTGAATTGGCTCCTTTAGATGTTTGGAAAAAAGCACTTGAAAATATTACTCCTGCTGTTGAGGTGAAAAGCCGTAGAGTAGGGGGAGCAACTTTTCAGGTTCCTATGGAAATTCGTCCCGAAAGGAAAAATGCTATCTCGATGAAGAACCTTATTATTTTTGCACGTAAACGTTCCGGTAAATCAATGTCTGATAAATTGTCTGCCGAAATTGTTGCTGCATTTAATGAAGAAGGTGGCGCATTCAAGAAAAAAGAGGATACTCACCGTATGGCTGAAGCCAACCGGGCATTTGCACATTTTAGATTTTAGTTTAGAAATTTATAATTATAGTTTAGTTTAGAAAAGGTAAGAAAATTAGGGAAAGAATGGCTAAGCAAGATCTAAAATATACAAGAAACATAGGCATCATGGCGCACATCGATGCCGGTAAAACGACCACTACCGAGCGGGTTCTTTATTATACAGGAATAACGCATCGGATTGGAGAAGTTCATGATGGTGCTGCCACCATGGACTGGATGGAGCAGGAACAAGAAAGAGGTATTACAATTACTTCAGCTGCTACAACTACTTTTTGGAAATACGAAAATACAGAACATAAAATTAATATCATAGATACTCCTGGGCACGTTGATTTCACTGTTGAAGTTGAACGTTCTTTGCGTATTCTTGATGGTACAGTTGCACTTTTTTGTGCTGTTGGCGGAGTTGAAGCTCAGTCAGAAACTGTTTGGCGCCAAGCCGAAAAATATGGCGTTCCACGTATTGCATTTGTAAATAAAATGGACCGCTCAGGTGCCGATTTTTTCAGAGTTTACAGCGATGTAAAAGAAAAATTAGGTGCCAATCCTGTTCCTCTTCAAATACCAATTGGTGCTGAAGAAAAATTCGAAGGTGTAATTGACCTGGTTGAAATGAAAGCAATACGCTGGCACGAAGACCAGGAATTAGGAACCAACTATTCGTTGGAAGAAATTCCAGCTGATTTGGTTGAACAGGCTGAAGAATGGCGAGGAAAATTAGTTGAATCATTGGCCGAGGTTGATGATGCTCTTTTAGAACGTTATTTCGAAGATCCTGATTCAATTACAAAAGAAGAGATGTATGCGGTAATTCGTACAGCTACTATTCAAGGTGTAATTATACCAATGATGTGTGGTTCAGCCTTTAAAAATAAAGGTGTTCAACGATTGCTTGATGCTGTATGTGCCTTCCTTCCAAGCCCGCTTGATAAAGGCGAAATTAAAGGAACAGAACCAGGTACAGATGAAGAACTTACTCGTACCGCTAATTCAGATGAACCATTTGCTGCATTGGCATTTAAAATTGCCACCGACCCATTTGTGGGACGGTTGTGTTACATGAGAGTTTATTCAGGTAAATTACCTGCCGGTTCTCAGGTTTATAATTCCCGTACAGGAAAAAAAGAACGTATTTCACGTTTATACCAAATGCATTCAAACAAACAAAACGCAATCGATGTAATCGAAGCGGGTGATATTTGTGCTGCAGTTGGTTTTAAAGATATCCGTACAGGCGATACGCTTTGTGATGCAAAACACCCAATTACTCTGGAAAGTATGACTTTCCCTGAACCTGTAATTGGAATTTCAATTGAACCAAAATCTCAAAAAGACCTTGACCGTTTAGGAAATGGTTTGGCCAAATTGGCTGAAGAAGATCCTACATTCCAGGTGAATACTGATATTGATTCAGGGCAAACTGTTATTAGGGGAATGGGTGAACTTCACCTTGAAATCCTTGTTGACCGCTTAAAACGTGAGTTTAAAGTTGAATGTAACCAGGGAAAACCTCAGGTAGCTTACAAAGAAGCTTTCAGTAAATCTGTTGCATTTCGCGAAGTCTTTAAAAAACAATCTGGTGGGCGTGGAAAATTTGCGGATATCAGTGTTGAAGTAGGCCCTCGCGAAAATGGAGTACCTGGATTAGAATTTATTGATAAAGTAAAAGGTGGAAACGTTCCGAAAGAATATATTCCATCGGTCCAGAAAGGTTTTGAAACGGCAATGAATAATGGCCCATTGGCTGGTTTCCGTGTCGATAGTTTAAAAGTAACTATCAGCGATGGTTCATACCATGCTGTTGACTCCGATCAATTATCGTTTGAGATTTGTGCCAGGCAGGCATTTAAAACTGCTGCCAAAGGCGCAGGCCCTAAACTTTTGGAACCTATTATGAAGGTCGAAATTGTAACCCCTGAAGAATACATGGGTGATATTATTGGTGATTTGAACCGCCGTCGTGGTAGTATTTCCGGGATGGAGGAAAAATCAGGAGCTCGTGTAATAAATGCCAAAGTTCCATTATCAGAACAATTTGGATATGTAACGGTCCTTAGAACACTTTCATCAGGAAGGGCAACTTCATCAATGGAATTTAGCCATTATGAAGAAGTACCTCGTGCATTGGCACTAAAAGTGCTGGAAGAAGTTCAAGGTAGAACTGAATTATTATAGACAATTATTTATAAATCTCGTTATGAGTCAAAAGATCAGGATTAAGCTAAAATCGTACGACCACAACCTCGTAGATAAGTCGGCTGAAAAGATCGTAAAAACAGTAAAAACAACAGGTGCTGTTGTTAGCGGGCCAATCCCACTACCTACTCACAAACGTATTTTTACAGTATTACGTTCAACCTTTGTAAATAAAAAATCAAGGGAGCAGTTTGAACTTTCATCTTATAAAAGGTTGATCGACATTTATAGCTCAACAGCAAAAACCATCGACGCTTTAATGAAATTGGAATTACCAAGCGGCGTTGAGGTTGAAATTAAAGTATGATAAATTAAAGTAGTCGAAAAAAAATGGCTGGAATTATTGGAAAAAAAATCGGAATGACATCCGTATTCAGTGTTGAGGGGAAAAACATCCCATGCACTGTTATTGAAGCCGGTCCTTGTGTAGTTACACAGGTAAAGACCGAAGAAAGCGATGGCTATAACGCGCTTCAATTAGGTTATGGTGAAAAGAAAGAAAAAAACACCACTAAAGCTGAATTTGGGCACCTAAAAAAAGCAGGCACTTCGCCTAAGCGTAGTTTAGTTGAGTTTAGAAATACCTTTGAAAAACCTCACAAACTTGGGGATTTAGTAACAGTTGATATTTTTCATGAAAATGATTATATCGATGTTATTGGAATTTCAAAAGGAAAAGGTTTTCAAGGAGTAGTTAAAAGGCACGGTTTTAAAGGTGTGGGTGATGCAACTCACGGCCAGCATAACCGGTTGAGAGCTCCTGGTTCTCTGGGTGCTTCATCATACCCGTCAAGGGTTTTTAAAGGACTTCGTATGGCAGGGCGTACCGGTACTGATACCGTTACAATTGAAAACCTTCTGGTTATTAAAATTATTCCCGAATCAAACCTTATAGTTGTTAAGGGATCAGTCCCAGGGGCAAAAGGTTCTAATGTTATAATTAGGAAGCAATGGAAATAAATGTACTAAATATACAAGGAGAAGCCACCGGAAGAAAGGTAGATTTAAACGACCTGGTTTTCGGGATTGAGCCAAACGACCATGCCATATACCTTGATGTCAAACAATATTTGGCAAACCAAAGGCAAGGAACAAGTAAAACTAAAGAAAGAGCTGAAATTTCAGGAAGTACCCGGAAAATCAAAAAACAAAAAGGTACTGGTACAGCTCGTGCAGGTAGCATTAAATCACCTATTTTCAGAGGTGGTGGTACTATTTTTGGGCCCCGTCCAAGAAGCTATTCTTTTAAACTGAATAAAAAAGTTAAACAACTTGCTCGCAAATCTGCTTTTGCATATAAAGCAAAAGAAGAAGGAATTTTAGTATTGGAAGACTTTAATCTGGAAACACCGAAAACAAAGGATTTTGTAGCAATTTGGGATAATCTAAAATTAGCTGATAAAAAGTCTCTTTTCGTTTTACCAGTCGAAAATAAAAACATATATTTGTCCTCCAGAAATTTACAAGGAGTTTCGGTCGTAATTGCCTCTGATGTAACTACTTATCAGATATTGAACGCCAAAACGCTTGTTCTCTTAGAAGGTTCGGTGAAGAAAATAGAAGAAACTTTTAAGCTTAAAGACGAAGAATAATGGATATTTTGATAAAACCATTGGTAACCGAAAAAATGACAGACCAGTCGGAACGCTATAACCGTTTCGGCTTTATTGTCGAACGCAGAGCAAGTAAACTTCAAATCAAACAAGCTGTTGAAAGTTTGTACGATGTAAGTGTTGCCTCTGTAAACACCATGATTTATGGTGGGAAAAGCAAAACGCGATTTACAAAATCCGGGGTTATTTCCGGAAAAACAAAATCATACAAAAAAGCTATCGTTACACTTGTTGAAGGCGATAGTATTGATTTCTATAATAATATCTAATAAAAAATGGCAGTAAGAAAATTAAAACCAGTAACACCGGGTCAAAGGCACAAAATTATTGGTGCTTTTGATAGCATTACTGCATCTACACCTGAAAAATCATTGTTGGAACCCGTACGCCGAACTGGTGGTAGGAATAACCAGGGCCGTATGACAATGAGGTATAGAGGTGGGGGACATAAGCGTAAGTACCGAATTATCGACTTTAAACGTGATAAAGATGGTATGGCAGCAAATGTCGAGTCCATTCAGTATGATCCAAACCGCACAGCACGTATCGCGCTGCTTGTTTATGCAGACGGCGAAAAACGGTACATGGTAGCTCCTAACGGGTTGCAAGTTGGGCAAACAGTTGTTAGCGGTAATGGCGTCGATCCTGAAGTTGGAAATTGTCTCCCATTAGCTGATATGCCTCTTGGTACATTAGTACACAACATTGAACTTCATCCGGGACAGGGTGGAGTGATGGCACGTAGTGCAGGAACATATGCACAGTTGACCTCTCGTGAAGGAAAATTTGCAATTTTAAAATTGCCTTCAGGCGAATCTCGTATGGTACTTACAACCTGTAGAGCTACAGTAGGTACAGTTGGAAATACTGAACACAATCTTGAAAAGTCGGGTAAAGCCGGTCGCTCAAGGTGGTTAGGACGGCGTCCTCGTGTTCGTGGTGTTGTTATGAATCCAGTCGATCACCCAATGGGTGGTGGTGAAGGTAAATCTTCAGGAGGTCATCCAAGGTCACGCACAGGAGTTCTTGCGAAAGGATTTAAAACCCGTTCCAAGAAAAAAGCTTCCAGCAAGTACATTGTAGAACGTAGGAAATAATCAAAAGAGAAAAGAATTATGAGTCGTTCATTAAAAAAAGGCCCTTATATTGATTTTAACCTTGAAAGAAAAGTCTTTGCTATGACTGAATCAGGAAAAAAATCAGTTATTAAAACATGGGCACGAGCATCAGTAATCTCTCCTGATTTTGTAGGTCAAACAATAGCTGTTCATAACGGCAACAAGTTTATTCCAGTTTATGTAACTGAGAATATGGTTGGGCACCGTTTGGGTGAATTTGCTCCTACACGTACATACAGGGGTCATGCTGGTAATAGAAAATAAGGCAAACTATTAAAATTTTAAAAAGAACACAATGGGTGCCAGAAAAAGACTAGCAGCAGAGAAAAGAAAAGAGGAGAAAAAACAGCAATATTTCGCTGTTTTGAAAAACTGTCCTACTTCACCACGAAAAATGAGGTTAGTAGCCGATTTAGTACGTGGAGTTGAAGTTAACCAAGCTCTAGATATTTTAAAATATTCTTCGAAAGAAGCCTCTCGCAAAGTAGAAAAACTTTTGTTATCAGCAATTGCCAATTGGCAAGCTAAAAACGAAGGTTCAAGGCTAGAAGAAAGTCAACTTTACGTTAGCCAGATTATGGTTGATTCAGGCCGAATTCTTAAACGTTTACGCCCGGCTCCACAAGGCCGTGCCCACCGTATCAAGAAAAGGTCAAATCATGTCACAATCTTTGTCGACAGTAAAGCAAATGTAGAAGACGAAAACCTAAATTAATATGGGACAAAAAGTAAATCCAATTTCAAATCGCCTGGGTTTCATCAAAGGATGGGATTCTAACTGGTTTGGTGGTGATGATTATGGCGATAAACTGGTTGAAGACCACAAGATCAGGGAATACCTGAATGCTCGTTTGGCCAAAGCCAGTATATCAAGGATCGTTATTGAACGTACCTTAAAGCTGATAACTATCACTGTACATACTTCGCGCCCCGGTATTATTATTGGTAAAGGTGGACAAGAAGTTGACAAACTGAAAGAAGAGCTTAAGAAAATCACTAATAAGGAAGTTCAGATCAACATTTTCGAGATCAAACGCCCTGAACTCGATGCACGTATTGTTGCTAACAATATTGCACGTCAGGTTGAGGGTAAAATTGCGTACCGAAGGGCCACTAAAATGGCTATTGCTTCAACCATGCGGATGGGAGCCGAAGGAATTAAAATCCAGGTTTCAGGACGTTTAAATGGAGCAGAAATGGCACGCTCAGAAATGTATAAAGACGGACGTACTCCTTTACATACATTACGTGCAGATATAGATTATGCGTTAGCTGAAGCCATGACAAAAACAGGGCTGATCGGCGTAAAAGTTTGGATTTGCAAAGGAATGATATATGGAAATCGTGACCTTTCTCCTAATCTTGGGCAAAAACAAGCCCGCGGAGGAAAAGGACGCCCAAGTAATCCTAGAAGAAGGAAATAAGGGTATAACAATCAGAAACATACGTGATGTTACAACCAAAAAAAGTAAAATTTAGAAGAGTACAAAAGGGACGAATGAAAGGTAACGCCGAAAGGGGTAACCAATTAGCATTCGGGTCCTTCGGTATAAAAGCGTTGGATAGTTCATGGCTCACCGGTAGGCAAATCGAAGCTGCCAGGGTTGCGGTAACCAGGCACATGCAACGTCAAGGTCAAATTTGGATCAGAGTATTTCCCGATAAACCTATTACCAAAAAACCCGCCGAAGTTAGGATGGGTAAAGGTAAAGGTGCTCCTGAAGGTTTTGTTGCTCCGGTCACACCAGGAAGAATCATTATTGAGGCTGAAGGTGTGCCATTTGAATTAGCAAAGGAAGCCCTAAGATTGGCAGCGCAAAAATTGCCAATTACTACTAAGTTCGTCGTGAGGCGTGATTATGTCGAAGAATAAAATTGATGATGATGAAAGTATCAGAAATTAAAGAATTGGCGGACAAAGAATTATTGGAGCGCATTCAAATTGAAGAAGAGAATTTGGTTCGCCTGAAATTAAATCATGCTGTATCTCCACTCGAAAATCCTTTACAAATTAAGGATTGCCGGAGAGATATCGCCAGGTTAAAAACTGTTCTTCACGCTAGGGAATTAAGTGAAACTCAGAAATAGTTCACCAATGGAAGAGAATAAAGTTAGAAATCTAAGGAAAGAACGTGTCGGGGTTGTTGTTAGCAATAAAATGCAAAAAACCGTTGTTGTAGCTGAAAAACGTAAAGTAAAGCACGCTATCTATGGTAAATTTGTTAATAAAACAACAAAATTCCATGTACACGATGAATCCAATACCTGTAACATAGGAGATACTGTAAGGATAAGTGAAACTCGTCCACTCAGTAAAAGCAAATGTTGGAGGTTAGTCGAAATTATTGAAAGAGCTAAGTAATCATGATACAACAAGAGTCAAGATGTACAGTAGCCGATAATAGCGGCGCCAAAGAAGTTTTATGTATCCGTGTGCTAGGTGGTACACGTAAGCGTTATGCTTCTTTAGGCGATACAGTAGTTGTTACTGTAAAGAATGCGATACCTGGCAGTGAAGTGAAAAAAGGAACTGTCTCAAGAGCAATTGTAGTTCGTACCCGTAAGGAAGTCCGCCGTAATGACGGATCATATATTAGGTTCGACGACAATGCTGTAGTTCTTTTAAACCAAGCCGGCGAAATGCGTGGAACACGTATTTTTGGGCCTGTTGCCAGAGAGTTGCGTGAGAATAATATGAAAATTATTTCACTCGCACCCGAAGTACTATAATTAGCAAAAAGCTGTACAATGCAAAAAAAGTTACACATAAAAAAAGGTGATTCTGTGATTGTGATTGCTGGCAACTACAAAGGCCAAAAAGGCCGCGTGTTGGAAGTAATTCGCAAAACAAACAGAGCGATCGTGGAAGGTGTAAATATTATGAAAAAACATACCAAACCCAATGCTGATAGTCCGCAGGGTGGTATTGTTGAAAAAGAAGCACCGATCCACATCTCAAACCTAATGCTGGAAGATCCTAAAACAAAGGAAGTGACACGCGTAGGTAGGAGATTAAATGAATCAGGCAAGTTAACACGGTTTTCCGTAAAATCTGGAGAGGAGATAAAGTAATGGCTTACGAACCAACTCTTAAAAAGAAATATAAGGAAGAGATAGTACCTGCCTTAATGACTGAGTTCAGTTACAAAACTGTAATGCAGGTACCTAAATTAGAGAAAATAATCCTAAATCAAGGTGTTGGAGCTGCTATAGCCGACAAGAAATTGATTGAAACTGCAACCGATGAAATGACAGCGATTGTAGGGCAAAAAGCAGTCCAAACCAAATCGAAAAAGGACATCTCTAATTTCAAACTGAGGAAAAAAATGCCAATTGGCGTTCGTGTTACCCTACGCCGCGATAATATGTACGAGTTTTTAGATCGTCTAATCGCGGTAGCATTACCACGTATCCGTGACTTTCGGGGAATCGAAAGTAAAATGGATGGAAGTGGTAACTATACATTAGGAGTTCCGGAACAAATTATCTTCCCTGAGATCAATATTGACCAGGTGAGTAAGATTAACGGAATGAATATTACCTTTGTCACTTCTGCAAAATCCGATGAAGAAGGATTTGCATTATTGAAAAATATCGGACTGCCGTTTAAAAACGTTAAAAAGAATTAAGCATGGCTAAAGAATCAATGAAAGCACGGGAAGTAAAACGTGCAAAACTAGTTGAGAAATATGCCGAGAAAAGGGCTAAATTAAAAGCTGAAGGCGATTGGGTTGGGTTACAAAAATTACCCAAAAACTCATCGAAAGTAAGGATGCACAACCGTTGTAAACTTACTGGTAGGCCTAAAGGTTATATGCGCCAGTTTGGCATCAGTAGGATTAATTTCCGTGAGATGGCTTCTTCTGGCTTAATTCCAGGCGTTAAAAAGGCAAGTTGGTAATCGTTAAATAGTGAAAAATGAGTAAAGTAACAGATCCTATAGCAGATTATCTAACCCGTGTTAGGAACGCCATTATGGCTAAACACAGGGTAGTTGATATTCCTGCCTCAAATATTAAAAAGGAAATGACCAAAATCCTAAAAGAAAAAGGTTATATCCTGAACTATAAATTTGAGGATGATGTCAATTTTCAGGGTAACATTAAAATTGCTTTGAAATACCATCCTGAGACAAAAATAAATGCCATCAAATCTATTGAAAGAATTAGTAAACCTGGTTTACGCCAGTATTGCGATTCCGTTTCTATACCTCGTGTATTAAACGGTTTAGGAATTGCTATTATTTCAACTTCGAAAGGTGTAATTACCGATAAAGAAGCCAAAGATTTAAACATTGGTGGTGAAGTGTTATGTTACGTATATTAATAAGGAGGAACAGAGCATGTCAAGGATAGGTAAATTAGCAATTGAAATTCCGGCGGGAGTTGAATTAAAACTGAGCGACGAGAATGTTGTATCGGTAAAAGGACCCCTGGGTGAATTGTCACAACAGATCGACCCTAATATTGAAGTATTAGTTGATGGTAACATTGTTACTTTCAAAAGAGTGAACGATATGAAACAAAATCGCGCACTTCATGGTTTATCTCGTGCATTAGTGAATAACATGGTTATTGGCGTTTCAAGTGGATATGAGTTAAAGTTAGAATTGGTTGGTGTAGGTTATCGTGCTGAAGTTTTGCCCGGAAATGTACTTGACCTTTCATTAGGTTTTGCTCACCATACATTTTTACAAATTGCTCCTGAAGTTTCGGTTGAAGCTTTATCTGACAAACGTAAAAATCCAATCGTTACCTTAAAAAGTTGTGATAAACAACTTGTTGGGCAAGTTGCAGCCAAAATTAGGTCATTCCGTAAACCTGAACCTTACAAAGGGAAAGGTGTTAAATTTGTTGGCGAAGAACTTAGGCGCAAAGCAGGTAAAGCCGCTGGTGTAAAATAGTAAAATATTAGTATTATGGCTTTAACAAAAAAAGAAAGACGATATAGAATCAAAAAGCGTGTCCGCACGATTATTTCTGGAACAAGCGAACGGCCCAGGCTGAGCGTTTTCAGGAGTAATAAACAAATCTATGTTCAACTAATCGATGACCTCGAAGGTAAAACTTTAGTGGCTGTTGGTTCGGGAACAAAAGAAATTGCGGAAGCGGCTGGTACAAAAACTGAAAAAGCTGCATTGGTAGGCAAATTAGCCGCTGAGAAAGCTGTAGCTGCAGGAATTACAAATGTAGTTTTTGACAGGAATGGTTATTTGTATCACGGTAGAGTAAAACAATTAGCTGACGCTGCCCGGAAAGGTGGCCTTAAATTCTAGAATATTATGTCAGTAACTAATAGAAAAGTAAAAACCAGTGACCTTGATTTAAAAGATAGATTGGTAGCAATCAATCGTGTTACTAAGGTTACTAAAGGTGGACGTACGTTCAGTTTCTCAGCAATTGTTGTTGTGGGTAACGAAGATGGAATAGTTGGTTGGGGATTAGGTAAAGCAAGCGAAGTAACTACTGCCATTGCAAAAGGTGTAGATGCTGCCAAGAAAAACCTGGTAAAAATTCCTGTTATTAACGGAACCATTCCTCACGAGCAATTAGCTAAGTTTGGCGGAGCCAATGTGCTTTTAAAACCAGCATCTTCGGGTACTGGAGTAAAAGCAGGTGGTGCGATGCGTGCTGTACTTGAGAGTGTTGGAATTCATGATATCCTTGCCAAATCAAAGGGGTCATCAAATCCACACAACCTGGTTAAAGCAACTATGAAAGCATTACTCGAATTACGTGATGCTTATACAGTTGCACAGCAAAGAGGTGTAAAATTACAAAAAGTCTTTAAAGGATAAGAATCATGGCAAAACTAAAAATCACTTTGATTAAAAGTAAGATTGGTTCCACTAAAAGGCAAAAAGCTACACTTATTGCATTGGGGCTAAAAAGAATGCACCAACCCATAGAGCATGAGGCAACTCCTGCAATTCTGGGGATGGTAAATAAAATGCAGCACTTAATTAGTGTTGAAGAAGTAAAATAAACAAGAAATAATTATATAATTATGGATTTGAGTAACTTAACACCTGCACCAGGATCGGTAAAAGGCACTAAAAGAGTAGGACGGGGCCAGGGCTCCGGACGTGGAGGTACTTCAACTCGTGGTCACAAAGGACAGAAATCAAGATCTGGTTACTCTAAAAAAATCGGATTTGAAGGCGGTCAAATGCCTCTTCAACGTGTGGTTCCTAAGTTCGGATTTAAGAACATTAACAGGGTCGAGTATAAAGCTGTGAACCTGGGTATGTTGCAATATATTGCCGAAACAAGGAAAATTGATACGATTGATTTTCAAATTCTGGTGGACGCAGGTATTACTTCAAAGAATACAAAGGTGAAAATCCTTGGCGATGGTGAATTAACCACAAAACTTGTTGTTAAAGCACATGCTTTTTCAAAAAGTGCCAAAGAAGCTATAGAAAAATTAGAAGGAACTACTGAAATACTCTAAACTGTAATGAAAAGATTTATAGAGACCCTAAAGAATATTTATAAGATAGAGGACCTGAGGTCCAGAATAGGTACAACCTTATTCTTTTTATTGATTTATCGTTTGGGATCATTTGTGTCCCTTCCCGGAATTGATCCGGCTCAACTGAGTAATTTGCAACAGCAAACCTCCGATGGGCTTCTTGGGTTGTTGGATATGTTCTCGGGAGGTGCATTTTCTCAGGCTTCGATATTTGCTTTAGGGATTATGCCATATATTTCTGCCTCAATTGTAATTCAACTTTTAGGTATTGCAGTACCCTATTTCCAGAGGTTGCAGAAAGAGGGTGAGTCAGGAAGAAGGAAAATTAATCAGATAACACGGTATCTTACTGTATTTATTCTGGTTTTCCAGGCACCGGCATATTTAGCAAATCTTCATGCACAGTTACCAGACCAGGCATTTGCCCTAACAGGCACTTTATTTACAGTTTCATCTGTAATAATTTTAACTGCCGGGTCGATGTTCGTTATGTGGTTAGGCGAAAGAATTACCGATAAAGGTATTGGTAACGGTATTTCACTAATCATTATGATAGGTATTATTGCTCGTTTACCACAGTCAATTTTCCAGGAATTTGCTTCCCGGATTAGCCAACAAGGTGGTGGGCTTGTAATGTTCCTGGTCGAGTTTGTTATTTTATTTGTTGTGTTTATGGCTACAATCATGCTGGTTCAAGGAACCCGTAGGATTCCGGTTCAATATGCAAAACGAATTGTTGGTAACAAACAATATGGGGGTGTTCGTCAATACATTCCTTTAAAAGTAAATGCAGCTGGTGTTATGCCAATCATTTTTGCGCAGGCAATTATGTTTGTTCCATTAACATTAGCAGGTTTTGCCAACTCCGAAGGTTTGGGTAAGTTTGCCGCTGCATTTTCCAATAACACTGGGTTTACGTATAACTTTACACAGTTTTTACTTGTTATTGCTTTTACTTATTTTTACACTGCAATAACAATTAACCCAACGCAAATGGCCGAAGATATGAAGAAAAACGGTGGTTTTATTCCAGGTGTAAAACCAGGAAAACGCACTGTTGAATTTCTTGACACTGTTATGTCACGGATAACTTTACCAGGGTCAATTTTCCTTGGATTAGTTACCATATTACCTGCTTTTGCAATGATTATTGGTATTAATACACAATTTGCCTATTTTTATGGCGGAACTTCATTGCTGATTCTTGTAGGAGTAGTTTTAGATACTCTTCAACAAATTGAAAGTCACTTACTAATGCGTCATTATGATGGACTGATGAAATCAGGAAAAATCAAAGGACGTGCCGGTGGTGGTGGACAAGCAATGTATTAATTGTATAATACTTTTAGAGAATGGCGATAACTACTTTATTGTTATTGCAGGCATAGATTAAAGGCAAATAATAATTTTAAGTTTTAGAAAATAAATATTTATGGCCAAACAGCCTTCAATAGAACAAGACGGAAAGATAATAGAATCATTATCGAACGCGATGTTCCGTGTAGAATTGGAAAACGGGCACATTATTACTGCCCATATTTCAGGTAAAATGCGTATGCATTATATAAAAATTCTACCAGGTGATAAAGTTAAGGTGGAGATGTCTCCGTATGACTTAACTAAAGGAAGAATAACTTTTAGATATAAAAATTAAAGACTTTTTACAATGAAAACACGTGTTTCTGTAAAAAAACGTAGTTCTGACTGCAAAATAGTACGTAGAAAAGGACGATTGTTTGTGATAAACAAAAAGAATCCCAAGTTTAAACAACGTCAGGGATAATAATTAAATTGAAAAAAAATTATTTATGGCACGTATAGTAGGTGTTGATATTCCTAATAATAAGCGAGGTGAAATAGCCTTAACGTATATCTACGGAATTGGGAGAAGCAGGGCAAATACTATTCTTGAAGAAGCCGGAGTCGATAAAGACATAAAGGTTTCTGAATGGAATGATGACCAGTTCTCAAGTATCCGTAAAGTAATCAATGATAGTTTTAAAGTGGAAGGTGAACTTCGGTCTGAAGTTCAGTTAAACATAAAACGCCTAATGGACATTGGTTCTTATCGGGGTATTCGTCACCGTATTGGTTTACCAGTACGCGGACAAAGTACTAAAAACAATGCCCGGACACGTAAAGGTAAGCGTAAAACCGTTGCTAATAAGAAAAAAGCCACTAAATAAGATAATAAAGTTATGGCAAAAAAGACTGGATCAAGCAGGAAAAGAGTGGTAGTTGTCGAAGCCAATGGCCTCGTGAGCATACACTCATCTTTTAATAATATTATTATTACTATGGCTAACATGAATGGTGAAGTTATTTCATGGTCATCGGCCGGAAAAAAAGGATTCCGGGGATCAAAGAAAAACACTCCATATGCTGCTCAGGTAGCTTCTGAAGAATGTGCTAAAACAGCATACGACTTAGGACTGCGTAAAGTTAAAGTGCATGTAAAAGGACCGGGTAATGGACGTGAATCTGCAATCAGAGCCTTATCAAACATAGGCATTCAGGTTACTGAGATTATTGATGTAACTCCTCTGCCACATAATGGCTGTAGGCCACCTAAACGAAGAAGAGTTTAATTTTTAAAATTAAAGGTAATGGCAAGATATAGAGGACCAAAATCAAAAATAGCAAGGAAATTTGGAGAGCCAATTTATGGCCCTGATAAAGTTTTTGAACACAAAAACTTCCCACCGGGAATGCATGGTGCTTCGGCTAGAAGAAGAAAAAAATCGGAATACGGTTTACAATTAAAGGAAAAACAAAAAGCAAAATACACATACGGTGTTCTTGAAAGACAATTCAGTAACCTCTTCAAAAAAGCTTCGGCTTCAAAAGGAATTACTGGTGAAGTTTTACTTCAATTGCTCGAATCAAGGCTCGATAATATTGTTTATCGTTTAAGTATTGCCCCAACCCGTGCTGCTGCACGGCAGTATATTGTGCACAAGCACATTACTGTTAACGGCGATATTGTAAACATTCCTTCATATCAGATTAAAGCTGGTGATGTAATTGGCGTTCGTGAAAAATCTAAATCATTAGAAGTTATCACTGATTCGTTAAATGCTCAACGCAGCAATCGTTATGAATGGCTTGAATGGGATAGTGACTCTTTATTGGGTAAATTCCTGAATCTTCCCGAAAGAGAAGAAATTCCTGAAAACATAAAAGAGCAGCTAATCGTAGAGTTGTATTCAAAATAATTAATTTACTTAGGGTATTATGGCAATATTAGCATTCCAAAAACCTGACAAGGTGATAATGATCGAATCCGATGATAAATTCGGAAAGTTTGAATTTAGGCCGTTGGAACCTGGGTATGGTATTACTGTAGGTAATGCTTTACGAAGGATTTTATTATCGTCGCTCGAAGGTTATGCAATCACAACTGTTAAGATTGAAGGTGTCGACCATGAGTTTTCTACAATTAAAGGTGTAATCGAAGATGTAACCGATATTATCCTGAATTTAAAACAGGTGCGGTTTGGGCAGGAAGTAGAAGATTTTGACAATGAAAAGGTATCAATAAATATTACTGGGCAGGAGGTATTTACTGCAGGTGATATTAATAAGTTTATGACTGGTTTTAAGGTGTTAAACCCTGAATTGGTTATTTGCCGAATGGAACCCGATGTGAAAATCCAAATGGAATTGACCATCAACAAAGGGCGTGGATATGTTCCTGCTGTTGAAAACAAACCGGTTGAAGTTGAATTTGGAGTAATAGCAATTGATTCAATTCATACGCCTATTAAACAGGTTAAATATGCCGTTGAGAATTTCAGGGTTGAACAAAAAACAGACTACGAAAAACTCATAATCGAAATCTCCACCGATGGATCGATTCATCCAAAAGAGGCTTTAAAAGAAGCTGCTAAAATTCTGATTTATCATTTTATGTTATTCTCTGATGAAAAAATTACACTTGATTCAGATGAAAAATTTGCAAATGAAGAATTTGATGAAGAAGTATTACACATGCGCCAGTTGCTGAAAACTAAATTGATCGACCTTGATCTTTCTGTTAGGGCTCTCAATTGTTTAAAAGCTGCCGATGTTGATACTTTAGGCGATTTAGTTCAGTACAATAGAAACGACTTACTTAAATTCAGAAATTTTGGTAAAAAATCGTTGACTGAATTAGATGACCTGCTGGATGGAATGAACTTAAATTTCGGTATGGATATCGCTAAGTATAAATTAGATAAGGACTAGAGGTAATGAGACATAATAAGAAATTTAATCATTTGAGCAGGACCAGCTCTCACCGTAAAGCAATGCTTGCAAACATGGCAAGTTCGCTCATCGAACATAAGCGAATTACAACAACTGTTGCCAAAGCAAAAGCTTTGAGAATGTATGTTGAGCCGTTAATTACTAAAGCAAAAGACGATTCGACTCATTCAAGGAGAATTGTATTTAGTTACTTGCAGGATAAACATGCTGTTTCAGAACTATTCAGAGAAGTAGCTTTGAAAGTGGCAGACCGCCCGGGTGGTTATACACGTATATTAAAAACGGGAAACCGTTTAGGCGATAATGCCGATATGTGTATCATTGAGTTAGTAGATTTTAACGAAATTATGCTTGCAGCTAAAGCTGAAGATAGTAAACCTAAAAAACGTCGTTCGAGACGTGGAGGCGCTAAAACTACTGCTGAAACTGCAACAAATACTGAAGCAGTAATTGAAGATGCTGTTGAAGTAAAAGATGAGCCGGTTGCCGAAACAACAGAAGAAGTTAAAGCTGAAGTTAATACTGAAGCTGAAACTGCTGTTGAAGATGCACCTGCTACTGAAACAACAGATGAGAAAAAAGAAGAAAAAAGTGAATAATATATTTTGACTTCACAAAAAAGGCTGGACATTTGTCCGGCCTTTTTTTTTACATACAATTTTTATCTTTGGGGGTGCGACTTAAAGTCATACTCCTATTTCATAGCCATTTTTGCCTGCGAAAGCCGATTTCTCGTTACAAACTGCAATTTCCCTGGTCAATCGCATTTTGTATAGGTCAAATTGTATTTTGCACCGGTAATTTTTGGCTTGTATAGGCAGAGAGTTACTTTGTACTCTTTGTTTTGCACTTTGTATCTGTTAAGGCCCATTTTGTAAAGGGTGTTTTGCATGTTGTACAGGCTGCCTGACAGATTGTATTGGTTTTTCCTGTTTTGTACTGTTTCCTGGTCATGTTGTACCTTTTTGCTGAAGTTTTCCCTGTTGTATGGTTAAAACTGTTTTGGGCAAAAAAAATCCGGCCCCCCAGTTTGGGCCGGATCTTAGAAAAATGCCTGGCAAAGCACTAAAATTGTTATACGCCTTTTATATTTCTATTAAGTTGTTCTTCTTCAGTAAAGTCCGATGATGGAACATATCCTTCAAGCGGAATTATACGATCGTGAATGGCATCGAGGAACCAATCAGGCTGTGGGAAAAAGTATTCTTCCAGTTCATATGCCGGAGTAATCCAGTTACGTGAACCTACCACTACAGGAGGGGCATCGAGGTAGTCAAATGCCAGCTCTGTAATGTTCGATGCAAGGTCGCGCAGAAATGACCCACGAGCCGCAGCATCGCCCGAAATAATAATTCGGCCTGTTTTTTTAATGGATTCAATTACCGGTCCATAATTAAATGGTACCAACGAGCGGGCATCAATTATCTCGGCCGATAAATTGTACTTTTCTTTGAGCGTTTTACCTGCTTCAATAGCACGGTATAAAGTTGCGCCAATGGTTAAAATAGTAACATCGTCGCCTTTAACTTTTACATCGGGTTCACCCATGGCAATTTCATAATATTCTTCTGGCACACCTTCGGTATGAAATTGTTCGCCCAGGTCGTAAACCCGTTGGCTTTCGAAGAAAATTACCGGATCTGTACCCTGCAAGGCTGAATTCATCAAACCTTTAGCATCGTAAGGTGTTACCGGGAAAACAACTTTTAGTCCTGGAATATGTGTGGTTAAAGCAGTCCAGTCTTGCGAGTGCTGCGCTCCGTATTTTGAACCTACCGAAACTCTTAACACAACTGGCATTTTAATGACATTGCCACTCATTGCCTGCCATTTCGGAAGTTGATTAAATACCTCATCTCCGGCACGGCCAAGAAAATCGCAATACATAAATTCAGGAATTACACGGCCGCCACACATGGCGTATCCAATTGCAGTTCCCATAATTGAGGCTTCTGAAATTGGTGAGTTGAATAAACGGTGGTAAGGCAGTGCTTCTGTCAAACCGCGATAAACAGCAAAAGCACCACCCCAATCACGGTTTTCTTCGCCATAGGCAATAAGTGTAGGGTCTTTGTAAAACCTGTCTACAATTGCTTCGAATAAAGCGTCACGCACCGAGTAAGTTTTTATTTTTGAAAATGGTTTTCCGTCCTTGTCAAACATAAACCGTTCTTTGTTTTTGAGCGATTTCACCCTTGGGTTTTCTTCAATAGGATGGTTTACTTCCACTTCGCGTTCTTCCATTCTATCAACCGACTGATTGGAAAACATCATGTCGCCAATTAAGTTTGGATGGTCCTTAACGTTCATTAAAGGAGAAATATCATCATCGATAGCCAATTTCATGGACCATGTAATAAGGCCTTCGGTTACTTTTTTTATGTCGGCCAATTCTTTTTCAGTTGCAACTCCTGCATTAACCAACTCTTTTCCAAACCAAAGAATTGAATCTTGTTTTTCCCAAGCCTCCACTTCTTCTTTTGAGCGGTACGATGAAGCATCGGAAGGAGAGTGCCCACTGTAACGGTAGGTAAGCACATCCAATAAAACAGGGCCACGTTTTTCTTCCAGAATTTTCTTTTTTCGTTTGTACGCATCAATTACGGCCAATGGATTGTACCCATCAACACGTTCAGCGTGCATTTGATCTTTATTTAGTCCGGCACCAATTCGTGCGGCAACATTGTAACCCATTGTTTCGCCACAGGTTTGGCCACCCATACCGTATTGGTTATTCATGATATTAATAATCAGTGGAAGTCCACCTTTCATATCACCTTCCCAAAGTGTGTTAAACTGGTCCATAGTTGCAAACGACAATCCTTCCCACACAGGGCCACAAGCCATTGAAGCGTCGCCAATATTGGCAACAACAATACCTTTTTTGCGGTTCACTTTTTTGTATAAAGCTCCACCAACAGCAATGTCGCCTGAGCCACCCACAATTGCATTGTTTGGATAAACACCAAATGGAGTAAAAAAGGCATGCATTGAACCACCAAGGCCTTTGTTAAAACCTGTTACACGCGCAAAAATCTCGGCAAGTGTTCCGTATACAAGGAATTTAATGGCTAATTGTTTGGTTGTGCCTTTATGTCCGTTAGCAACTGGTTTCAACGTTTCACCATCAAAATGGGTTTCCATAATTTTAGTTAATTCAGCATCGTTTAATTGATGGATTGCTGATAACCCTTTTGCTAAAATTTCGCCATGGCTCCGGTGCGACCCAAAAATAAAATCATCGGTCGAAAGCGTATAAGCCATACCTACAGCTGCGGCTTCCTGACCTATTGAAAGGTGAGCCGGCCCCGGATGGTTATATGCAACACCGTTGTATTCGCCACGTGTTTTTATGAGATTTAACATTGTTTCAAACTCACGAATTACGACCATGTCGTGGTAAATTCGTTTTAAATCGTCGTCTGAAAAATTGGCTTTTTCTTGTTCAACTGTTTTATTGTATTGATTAACGGGAATTGGCTGAAAATCGATTTGCCCGGCTTTGCGGACTTCATCCGGATTGATATATAATTCTTTTGGCATCGTTTTAAATTTTGAATTGTAATTATTAAAAATTTACCTGCTTTTGCACTAAAACTTAAAGTACTAGGTTTTCAATTTGATTTTTAATTTCTGCTAAAAACAGTGTCGCCTCACCGCCATCAAGTGCTTGATGGTCGTATGTAAGCGAAAGACCAATCATCGGAACAAATCCATACACACCATCTCCCAAATCTTTTGGACGTGGAACAATGGTACATACTCCAAGTATTGCTGTTTGCGGAAGATTAATAACCGGTGTAAACATTTCGACGCCGTAATTTCCCAAATTTGAAACAGTAAATGTAGCTGCTTCGGGTTTTAATAAATCAGGATCGATATTGCCATTACGGCTGGCGCCGGCAATTTGTAATAACTGCGACGATAAACCTTCAATTGATAAATCGTCTGCATTTTTTACCGCCGGGACCATCAGTCCGCGTGGTGTATCAACTGCAAGCCCTAAGTGGACTTTCGAAAACCATTTCATTTTATCGCCCAGGTAATGGGTGTTAGCCTGCGGAAATATTTTTAATGCTTTAACAACGGCAAAACAAACCAAATCGTTAATGGTAATATTCTGTTTGATAGATCCATCAGTAAGGGCTTGTTTGAATTTTTTCCGAAGAGCCATAATTTTACGGGCATCGGCACTCATGTGATGCGTTAGCTGAGCCGAATTCTGCAACGATTGGTGCATGGCTGTAGCTATCAGTTTCCTGATGTTTGGAATTGGTTTAATTTCAAAATCAGTTCCATATACCTGATTGGCTGATGCAATGACTCCTGCAGGTATTGTTTTTTCGACAAGTTGCGTTTTAACAGCAGCTTGTGTTGATGGTACAACAGCTTTTGAAGCCATTTCAACATCGCGGGCAATAATCCGGCCATGAGGACCTGTCCCTTTTAAAGCATGAAAGGCAATACCCATTGTTTTGGCCATATTTTTGGCTAAAGGTGAAATCCTTATTTTAGCATCTGATGTTACAACTTCTTCCAAAGGAAGTTCAACGACTTTAGGCAATTCCTCCTTTTCAACAGTTTCTTTAGATTCTGAAACTGTTTTTTCGTTGCCAGGCCTAAACTCCTCAAATGATTCGCCTTCTTTCCCAACAACTGCAACGTTTACCAAAACGGCTACTTCATCTCCTTCATCGAAAAATGTTGCAAGTAATATCCCATCTTCCTTGGCTTCCTCTTCAAACGATGCTTTATCTGTTTCATAGGAAAACAAAATATCGCCCTCGTTAACTTTGTCGCCAACATTTTTATACCATTGCCCTAAGATGCATGTTTCAACTGATTGACCCTGCCTGGGCATGATTACCGGTATTGCCATATTATTTTTATTTAAAGTTTTATTTTACTTGTATTTACAAATAAATCATAGTGTTATTAGTAAATAGCTGATAATCAATAAAAAATATTTACATTTGTTATTATTCTGTAAAAATATATTTTATAACTTGTATTTACAAGTTGTTTTGTAATATTTTAAAATTTCTTAACTTTGACACTGTATGACAGAAATGCCTCAATACCGGAAATTGTACGAATTGCTTCGGAAGCATATTACCTCAGGAGTTTATGTTGAAGGTAACTTATTGCCTTCCGAAAATGAATTATGTGCGTTGCATGGTATGACTCGTCCAACGGTGCGGCATGCACTCGATACGTTATTAAAAGATGGGTTGATAATTAAAAAACAAGGTAAAGGGAGTATCGTCCGTAAACCACCTCAAAATATTGGGATATTATCCATTTCGGGAACTGCTTCAGCAATAGGTGTCAGGTATTTAAAAACCGATATTTTACAAAAACCTGAATTAAAACAATGGCCAAATCCTTTTCCTTTTAAATTATCCGAAATTGAAGAGGAATCGGGATGTGTATATATGGAACGCCTTAGGTTTGTTGAAGATGAACCTGTTTTTTATGATATTAACCACATTCCAAATATTAATTTGCCACGGTTTACAAGCCGGTCATTGCTAAATAAATCGCTGTTTGAAGTTTTGCGCAAAGAGTATCAAATAAAGATTATTGGTGGAGAACAAAAGCTAAAAGCTATTAAGCCTGATGAAAAAATTCGCCGGATTTTAGACCTGAAAAAAAATCAACCTGTTTTGCATATCGAGCGTAAATTGACTACCAATAAGGTAGAGTTAAACATCTATTCAACCATTTATTTTAATTCTGACAAACATTCTATATTCGGAAAATTTTAATTCTTTGGTTTTTTATATTTAAATCCAAACTATTTCAACATAAATATTTTATATAAAATCTGGGTAAATATTCAGGTCTAAATTAGTCAGTTTTCTCGAAACTTAAAAAAACGATTTTTATTGTTGATAAAGTTTGCCCTTCGCAGCTATAATTGTTAGTATCTATTGCCTCTTTTTGTTGGGCTATCTTTCCATATTTTAGAGCTTTGTATTCCTATGCAAGGTCAAAAAGACATACAAGAACTTATTGCTTTTTTGTTTAGCCAGATTAATGAGTTGAAGCAAGTTATTGAAGAACTCAAATCTGAGAATGAAGAACTCAAGTCTAAATTGGCAGACTACCAGACCAGGAAGAACAGTAATAATAGCAGTAAACCACCATCAAGCAACTTTGGCAAGGTAAAGAAAACCAAAAGCCTTAAAAAAAGTAGTGGTAAAAAAGTTGGGGGACAACCCGGACATAAAGGCAGTTCAATGAAGATGATATCAAACCCTGATTTCACAGAAGGACACCATCCTTCATATTGTAATAGTTGTGGCAATGACCTTTCTGATGTTGACCCTAAACTTTTCGGGAAACGGCAAGTTGTGGACATACCGGAAATTACACGGATAGTTACAGAGCACCAGGTTTACAAAAAAGCTTGTAGTTGTGGCTGTATATCAAAAGGCAGTTATCCCGCAGGAGTTGATGCCCCCATCAGTTATGGGAAAAACACACAGGCATTAATTGCATATTTAAGTACCAGACAATATATCCCCTACAAAAGGTTGGAAGAAATACTGAGAAGTGTGTTTGGCCTAAATATTTGTCAGGGAAGTATCAAAAATATTTTAAACAAGACAAGTGAAAAGTTAGGACCAATGTACGAGACTATCAGAAAATATGTTTTAAATAGCCCTGTTGTTGGAGGTGATGAAACCAGCGTAAACATTAATGGAAAGAATAATTGGGCCTGGACATTTCAGAATGACAAGGCCACCTATATTGGTATTCATCCAAGAAGAGGGTATATGGCTATTGAAGAATTGATGCCGGAAGGTTTTGGGAATACAACAATTGTAAGTGATTGCTGGGCTTCTTATTTTAAAACAAATGCGAAGTCCCACCAAATATGCACTGCCCATATCCTAAGGGAACTTCAATACCTTACTGAAAGATATAAAGGACAAACATGGTCTGGAAGGTTGACCAAATTAATTAAAGTGGCATTAAAAATACATCGGCTACAATATATTGATCCCCGCATTGTAGCCCGAATAACAAACAAGCTAAAAGAATTTCTAAATGAGGTTATTGACAAATCATTCAAGAAAATAATAGCATTGCAAAACCGATTGATAAAATATCAGGATTACCTTTTTCTGTTCCTGGAAAATGAACTTATTCCTCCAGACAATAACGGTTCTGAAAGGGCTATCAGAAATTTCAAGGTAAAACAAAAAGTCAGTGGATTTTTTAAAACAGATAATGGTGCTGCAAACTATGCAATACTAAGGTCAGTTTGTGATACAGCAATTAAAAATAACCAAAACCCTTTGATCCCTTTCAAATTAGCAGTCGTTTGTGGTAATCCTGAATAGACACAAATCTGGATAATAGATTGATATTACTAATTTTGTCAACCGAAATTTCAGTTTTTATATTTGTTTTTGGAGGTTGCTTTTTGATAAATCATCCAAATATTTAGTTGATGTAGAAAAGGATTTGATAATGGAGGAAATTAAAAAAGCAGTCAACCTACGAGGTGTTCCTGCTGATTTTACAAATGTATTATATGGCAGTCATAAACGAAATGTGTTTGATATTTGGCTGGCAAAATCATCGAAGCCTACACCACTTGTAATTATTATTCATGGTGGTGGTTTTACCGGAGGAGATAAATCAAAATTTTATGATTCTGATGAATTGGTTGCATACCTCGATGCGGGAGTTTCCGTAGCTTTAATTAACTACCGTTTCAGAACGGAAGCTCCATTTGGAATTTTATCCTGCCTGAATGACTCAAAACGGTGTCTGCAATATATTCGATACAAGGCACATTCGTACAATATTAATAAAACACAAATAGCTTGTCAGGGTGGTTCTGCAGGAGCTGGTACTTCATTATGGTTGGCTTTTCATAACGATATGGCTGATCCATCAAACAACGATCCGGTTTTAAGGGAATCGACCCGCCTAACTTGCGCAGGTGCTTATTCAACACAGGCAACTTATGAATTGCTCAAATGGAATTCAATTTTAAATGTGCCAGTTGAAAACAATACTGAAGACCAGGCAAATATTGCAAAAGCAATTGGATTGTCTTCGGCCGATGAGATTTATTCTGATAAAGGAATTTTAATCAGAAAGGAATTGGATTTTCTGGAACAAATGGATAAAAATGATGTGCCGTTTTGGGTATTAAATACTGAGAAAGGTGGAATGCCTGAAAATGTTGACCATTTAAATCACCATCCGTTGCATGCTGTGGCGTTAAAAAACAAAGCTGATAAAATTGGATTGGAAGCTGTGGTAAATGCTCCTGCCCTTGGAATAAACGATTCTTCCGGAATTTCATTAGTGGATTTTGTGTTGGAAAAATTTGAGTTAAAATAAAAAGAGCATATCCATAGGATACGCTCTGATTAATTAATCCCCAATTTATTGTGTTACCTTTTCCATTGTTTTTTTTATATCGCCCGGAGTACTCATGATTTTCATGAATGTGCCCATAGTGAGTTCCGGCCAGTTAAGAGCAATTCTGTACCTTCCCGGAAGTGTTGAAGCTGTTGTTCCTTGTAAAATAATTTCATAAGGCATTGCTGCCAAATGACTGTCTCCAATTATGGGTAAAAAATGTGATTCTCCGTCTTTTTCATTTAAAAGAGCCACACCAAAAACGGCTGTTTTTTTATCGTTATAAATTAATTCATATACTTTTTTAGTATTTCCTGTTCCGGCTTCCAAATTTTCCTGGATGGTTTTTATTCCTTCGTTAAATGATGAGAATTTGGCAATTACTTCAGCATCCTTAAAGTAAGGCATCATCATCTTGTAATGGTACTTGTGAAGTTTTTCCTTTGATAATTCACCTCCAAAAGGTTTAATATCCTGTCCAAAAACTGAAGCAGCAGCTATTGCCTGGCCCGAAATTTTTTGAAGTTCGGCTTCGTGTTTTTCTATATTTTTGTTGAAATATGCATTAAAAAGATAAATAGGATTTAACATACTTACTTTAACAGTGCCATCTTCGTTTTTGAGGCCTATTTTTAACGTTGCCCCAAGAGCTCCCCTGTCTTCAAAATCAAGGGCTATTTTTTCAAGATCGGTACGGGTGTAACATATTACATACAAGTTTTCCTGATTACCGGGATTGTACGCACCAATTATTTTAAATCCATCGGTAGTTAAGGCGTTTTTTACTTTTTCAGCCGACGATTGAATTGATTCCTGTGTGGTTCCTAATTCGAAATAAACAGGTATGTTTTGAGCAAAAACGCTCGTAAAACAAATGTTAATGAATAATATGGTTAATACAGCGAATAAATATTTCATACAAATAACAGTTTTAGTTACTACCCAAAAATAGCCATTAGTGGTTATTAACCGAATAGCAGTCGTATGATAGTTATCATATGTAATTTTAAATAAATATTCTTTTATTGTGAATAAATATACATTATGAGCTGATTTTTTCTTGAAAGCGTAATTTTTTTTCATCTTTGCATCCTTATTCAACTACAGACAAATATGAAAGTTTTAAAATTTGGAGGTACATCGGTTGGCTCGCCTGAAAATATGAGGGCTGTGATGGATTTAATAACTGATGGTGAGGCAAAAATTGTTGTATTATCAGCTATGTCAGGAATTACAAATTCGTTGGTCGAGATAGCTGGTTTTTTGTATAAAAAAAATACAACAGAAGCACAGTTGGTAATTGGTAACCTCAAAACAAAATATAAACAGGTCATTTCAGAACTTTACCAGTCAGAAACAAACAAACAAAAAGCGTTAGAAATTGTAAATACAAGTTTTAAAACATTGGAGTCGTTTTTAGAGGATGATTTCTCAGCGGCCGGTGAGAATACCATATTAGCTCAGGGAGAATTGGTTTCGACTCAGTTTTTTACACTGCTGATGAATGAAAACGGAAACGATACCCAATTATTGCCGGCTCTCGATTTTATGAGAATTGACACTAATAAAGCAGCTGATCTACCATCAATCAGGAAAAATATTTCTACAGTATTAAAAAATGTCCCGTCAGCGACATATTATATTACTCAGGGATTTATTTGCCGTAATCATATTGATGAAATTGACAACCTGCAAAGAGGCGGGAGTGACTATACTGCTTCGTTGATAGGCGCTGCAATACATGCTGATGAGATTCAGATATGGACAGATATTGATGGATTTCACAATAATGATCCACGATATGTTGAAAATACCAAAAAAATAGCACAGCTTTCATTTAACGAAGCTGCAGAATTGGCTTATTTTGGTGCCAAAATCTTACACCCTCAAACTGTGCTTCCTGCAAAGGCAGAGAATATTCCGGTCCGCCTTAAAAATACAATGAATCCTACCGACAGTGGAACTTTAATTACATCCAAATCAGATGGGAAAGGTATTAAAGCTGTGGCTGCAAAGGATGGGATAACGGCAATAAAAATCAGGTCGGCGCGAATGTTAATGGCCTATGGTTTCCTGAAAAATATTTTTGAGATTTTTGAAAGTTACAAAACACCTATCGATATGATTTCAACTTCGGAAGTGGCTGTTTCATTATCAATTGATAATACAGAACACCTCTCGGAGATTATTATTGACCTTGAAAAATATGGCCTTGTGGAAGTTGATAATGATATGTCGATAATCTGTATTGTGGGCGATATTATAAAAGAAGAACAAGGTTTTGCCTCAAGAGTATTTAACGCACTCGATGGGATATCAATTCGTATGATTTCGTACGGAGGAAGCCGTTACAATATTTCTGTTCTTGTACCAACCAGCCAGAAAAAAAGGACACTTCAGGCATTAAGTGATAATTTATTAAACAAATAAAATTCTGTTTTAAGAATATTTTAGCAGGGATTGTTTTAGGAAATTTCTATAACCTCGCTTGGTTCATGACGCGATGTGCTTTGAAGCGTATATTTACTCTGCAAAGGTGATAATGTTTTTAAAGCCAATTCAGGGGTATTGTTTTGTGCCGAAATATGACTTAGGAAAACGTGCTGCAACGATTTGTTGGCATGCCCTTTCAGCAACTCCAATGCTTGATTGTTCGATAAGTGGCCAACTTGGGAGGCTACTCGTTTTTTAAGGTAAAAAGGGTAAGGCCCATTTTTAAGCATCTCTTCATCGTAGTTGGTTTCAAGGAATAATGCCTGGCATTGTTGTAATTGGGTTGTAACATTTTCGCAGGCAATACCTAAATCGGTAAAAACACCAATGCTAATTCCATTGTATTCAACTCTAAAAGAGCATGGTTGGGTAGCATCGTGGTTTTTTAGGAATGTTTGAATTTTAAATGAATCGATGGTGACAGCATCTCCAGGTTCAAAAAATTTTGGGTAGAAAGGTTTAAAGTTGGAATAAAGTGAATAATAGGTACGTGAAGTCATATAAATGGGGACATTCATTCGTTTTTCAAAATATTTTGCCCCACGTATGTGGTCCGAATGTTCATGCGAAATAAAAACAGCCCGAATCAACGAAGGATCAAGGTTTTTTGATTTCATACGCAATAAAATCTGTTTGGTTGAAATACCAGCGTCAACTAATATGGCTTCCTTCTCATTCCCTACATAATAACAATTACCGTTACTTCCCGACGCCAGTGCACAAATTTGAATCATTCAAAAATAATTTATTTCCCGGGGCAAAATTACACAATTTTATATACAAAGTATTCGTCAGAATCCTAAAAATAACTTGAACCATCCCAACAATGGGTACACAGTTTTTCTTTTGGCAACCCAATTGCGTTAACTAAATCTTCTAATTCCTGAAATTGAAGTGATGTTAATCCAAGGTTTTTTCGAATTTGTTCTACCATTCTTTTATACTCTTCAGTTTTTGGATCGGAATATTTCGAAAGGTCAACATTTTCAGTTCCTTCTAATTGGTGAATGGCAGTGCGGGTTGCTAATTCACGTGTTGTCCTTGAGCTCGAAAAGTTTAAAAATTCGCACGGGTAGGTGAGAGGTGGGCAGGCAATCCGCATATGAACTTCTTTGATTCCGGCGTTGTGCAAATCCCTCGTATTATCTTTTAATTGAGTTCCTCTAACAATCGAATCGTCAAGGAAAATACCTCTTTTGTCTTTAATTAATGATTCGTTGGGAATTAATTTCATTTTTGCAACCAGGTCACGAGTATGTTGGTTTTGAGGCATAAAACTGCGAGGCCAAGTGGGTGTGTATTTAGTATATGGCCGGGCATATGCCATTTTCTTTTCATTGCTGTAACCAATAGCATGGCCAACACCTGAATCAGGAATGCCAGCTACAAAATCGGCTTCGACGTTATCTTTTTTTGCCAGTGCTGCCCCACATTTATAACGCGACACATCCACATTAATCCCTTCGTAAAACGAAGGAGGGTATCCATAATAAACCCATAAAAATGAGCAAACCTGCATCTTTTCATTGGGTTTTCTTAATTGAGTGTATCCGTCTGCGGTTACTTGAATTATTTCTCCTGGCCCCAGGAATTTTTCTACCTTAAAATTAAGATTCGAAAACGAGCAACTTTCAGAAGCCAGGGCATGAGCACCCTCTTTTTTTCCTAAAACAATAGGTGTTCTTCCGAGTTTGTCGCGGGCAGCTATTATGGTATTATTAGATAAAATAAGAATTGAACACGACCCTTTTATTGAATTGTAAACATTTTCGATTCCTGAAACAAAATCATTTTTTTCGGTAATTAACATAGCAACCAGTTCGGTTTGGTTGACACTTCCCTGGCTTGTTTCTGAAAAATGTTGGTGATTATTCAGGAACTTTTGTTCCAGTTCATCAGCATTTATTATTTTCGATACAGTGGCAATAGCAAATTTCCCAAGGTGAGAATTGACAACAATTGGCTGAGCCTCGGTATCGCTAATGACTCCAATACCGCAAGTGCCATGAAATTTACTGATGTCATCTTCAAATTTATTTCTGAAATACCCATCTTCCAAACTGTGAATGGCTCTTTGAAATTCAGAGGAACTGTTTGTAAAAGCTAACCCTGCTCTTTTAGTTCCAAGGTGCGAATGATAATCTGTTCCATAAAACACTTCTGTAACACAATCAGTTTTGGAAATAGTACCGAAAAATCCACTCATAAGGTTTTGGTTTTATAGTATATAAATTGGCTTTCCAAAGTATGAGTTTTATATGATAAATAATCTTTTTCACATCAGACTTTATCAACAAACTATAAACAAAAATAGCGCTACAATAAGTGGAATTTGAATGTGTATAATTATTTTATGAGTTTCGAAATAGCTTTAAATTCAGGAGCCGATGAAGTCCTTGTTAATTCAAATAAAAGTGATTCATATGAAGTCATCATTATACTTTCGAACCGAAACCGCTCTTTTGCCAATTTAATATTTTCAGCCAGGCGCGATGAAATACAATCCATTACAATTATTGGATTATAACCCGACGATTTTAAATCAATGGCTGTTTGTAATACGCATACATGTGCTTCAATCCCACAAATGATTACGTTTTTGGTGGTAAGTTCACTTAATTTCGCAGCGAAAGAAGGGGTGTCGCAACAACTAAATTCACTTTTTTCGATGTAGGTAAAATTGTCGACGGCTGATTTTATTTCAATATTTGTTTCACCCAATCCTTTTGTGTACTGTTGGGTTATTAATAAAGGAATAGCAAGTTCCTGCAATCCTTTAATTAAAATCTGGCAGTTTTTAAGCAAACTCACTTTATTTGCCATTACCGGCAATAACCTGTCCTGAATATCGATTACTAATCCGATTGTATCTTCTCTGATAATTCTCATTATTACTTATGATCTGTATTTTGGGAATTTTGATTTTTTAAAGCATTTTCCCGTGATTTATCACCCAGGTATCCTCCATGGTGGCGTTTTGAGTAGTCTTCATTTGAAAATTTGATCTTTTGCATCATTGATACAACCAAAGCATCACCAATAACAGTCATTGTTGTGGTTGATGTACTTGGCGTTAAGCCCAAAGTGCAAACTTCATCAGGATTTCCGGTGTATAAAAAGGCATTTGCTTTATTAGCTAATATACTCCGTGGATTTCCGGATATAACTATCAAAGGAATATTAGCATATAATTTTGCTGTTAATTCAATAAGTTCCAATATTTCACGGGTTTTTCCTGAATTTGATATCACTAACAGAACATCATTTTCCTGTATAACACCTAAATCGCCATGTTGGGCATCGCTGGGATGTAAAAAAACCGCCGGAGTACCTGTTGAACTAAATGTTGTCGCAATGTTTGCGGCTATTTGCCCTGCTTTCCCCATGCCGCTTGCAACCAGCTTGCCTTTCTTTTTATGTATTTTAGTATGAATTATTTCAATGGCTTTGTTGTATTCCTCTGTTACCGGAATTTTGCTAATTGCAAGAGCTTCTTTTACAATTACATTTTTAACTGTATCTAACATCTGATTTTTTATAAAGGATGTGCAAATCTAACTAAAAAATTTGTTTTCATATAAAGCTAATTATTACTGATTATTAAAAAAAGGGAGGTAAATGATCTGTTTTTGCCTTGATTTAGATATCTTTTTGTGCCTATTTTATTTTGTTTTGCTCTAAACTGTTATTTGTCATACAAATCTATGTAGTTGGATAATTACATTTGCAATTATTTTATCTATTTTTGACAGGTCGAATTAAAACTTCAGATGTTCGAAAACCATATCGGGAAATAGATTTTTAAGTGTGTAGAAGAAAATCAGGGAAAAATCTCTGATAAGTGTTCTTTTTTGTTTTTTAGGATGATTAGTGGCCGAAAGATTTGTTAATAAAACATTTATACTTAAATTATAGATATATTGATTCTAATAGTAGTTGTATGAAAATTCACGAATATCAAGCTCGAAATTTATTCAGGAAGTACGGGATTCCTGTACCGGATGATGTATTATGTTATACGGTAGAAGAAGTGGAAAATAATGTGGCCGATAATGGCCGGTTAAAAGTAGTAAAAGCACAAGTTCATGTTGGTGGACGCGGAAAAGCAGGTGGTGTAAAACTAGCCAAAACCAAAGCCGAAGTGGTTGAGAAAGCCAGGCAAATTCTGGGAATGGATATCAAAGGATTAACTGTTGAAAAAATACTGGTTGCCGATGCTGTTGACATTGAGAAAGAATTTTATGTAGGATTAATTAACGACCGGAATACCAAATCGGTAACGTTGATGGCCAGTGCTGAAGGTGGAGTAGAGATTGAAGAAGTAGCTAAAGTTTCACCCGAGAAGATTATTAAATTGGCTATTAGCCCTTCAACCGGATTGATGGATTGGCAGGCACGCCAGGTGGCATTGCAATTAATGCCCGATATTAAACAAGCCAGGCAGACTGCAGTCATTTTGAAAAAACTTTATGAATTGTATGTTGCCACTGATTGTTCGTTGGCAGAAATCAATCCGTTGGTACTAACTCCTGATAAAAAAGTGTTAGCTATTGATGGGAAAATGAATTTTGACGATAATGCACTTTTCCGCCAAAAAGAAATTTTGGAAATGCGCGAAGTGGGTGTAGATGAACAGAAAGAAATTGACGCCAATGAAAATGGTTTGTCGTACATTAAATTAGATGGTAATATTGGCTGTATGGTTAACGGTGCCGGACTAGCAATGGCAACCATGGATATGATTAAACTGTATGGTGGCGATCCTGCCAACTTCCTTGATATTGGTGGTTCCTCAAATCCTGATAAAGTAGTAGAAGCTATGAATATCCTGTTGAGCGACAAAAATGTTAAAACTGTAATGATTAATATTTTTGGTGGAATTACACGATGCGACGATGTGGCGCGTGGTTTAATTATAGCCCTCGACCGCATTAAAACAGAAATTCCAATTGTTATCCGACTTTCAGGTACCAATGCCAAAGAAGGCCTTGAGATATTAAAAGAAAAGGGATTACCAACGGTTAATACCATGAGCGAAGCCGCTCAGAAAGCCATTGAATTAAGTCAAAATTAGTGTAAAGCCAAAAGAAGTAACAAATGAGTATTCTAATAAATAAAGACACAAAATTAGTTGTTCAGGGAATTACCGGACGCGATGGCGGTTTTCATACCGAAAAAATGAAAGAATATGGTACCAATATTGTTGCCGGTGTTTCACCAGGAAAAGGAGGACAGGAAGTCAGTGGTGTGCCTATCTTTAATACTGCTGAAGAGGCTGTAAAAGCAACAGGAGCCAATGTTTCAATCATTTTTGTGCCGGCGCCTTTTGCTGCCGACGCTATTATGGAAGCCAGTTTTGCTGGAGTCGACTTAGTGGTATGCATCACCGAACATGTGCCGGTTCAGGACATGATTAAAGTGACTCCTATTTTAAAAGCCAACGGAACAAAAATGGTTGGTGCCAATTGCCCGGGATTAATTACTCCGGGTGAAGCATTGGTAGGAATTTTGCCTGCTGGTATTTTCAAAAAAGGAAATGTAGGCCTTATTTCACGAAGTGGCACATTAACTTACGAAGTAGTGAATATGTTAACTGAAGCCGGAATGGGGCAAACAACCTGTGTAGGTATTGGTGGTGATGCTGTTTCAGGATTATATTTCCTTGACTTACTGGAAATGTATGAAAACGACCCTGAAACTGAAGGTGTTGTTTTAATTGGTGAAATTGGTGGCGATGCCGAAGAGCAAGCAGCTACTTTTATCAAAGAAAAAATGACTAAACCTGTGGTGGCATTTATCGCCGGACAAACAGCGCCTTCGGGAAAACGTATGGGCCATGCCGGAGCAATCATCTCAAGTGGTTCAGGTACTGCCGAAGAAAAAGTTAAAGCTTTTGCAGCGGCAGGTGTGCCTGTAGCCAAAGAACCATCGGAATTGCCAGGTTTATTAAAAGCTAAAATGGCAAAATAGAATTTTACTGTTAATACATATATAGTATGGCCCGGCTGTTATTTAGCCGGGTTTTTTTATTATCCTGAAAGATTTAAGTTTATAATCCCCAGATTAAATATTCTGCCACAAAATTTGAAATATAAAGGCCATTTGTACTTCTTTTCAACATTTAGTACAAACTTCATGTAAGAATTGTATTTGATTTTGCTTTTTTCTTCGATTTAATCATTGGTGCAAAATGATTGTTATGTCTTTGATTCCTCTATAGATTTGCACGAACAATTCCCGCTAATTCATTGTTCTAGGGAAACAATGTTGAATTTATTTGAGATAAAAAGGACTGAAGCTTGAATGATATGTCTATTGACATTTTATTCATACTTCATTAAGTCAGAAAACAATTATTAATCATTAAAGATTTAAAAAATGAGTACAATCAGATTAGGTGATGAAGCACCAAACTTTACTGCCCAAACAAGCGAAGGCGAAATTAATTTTCATAACTGGCTCGGCGATAGCTGGGGAATATTATTTTCCCACCCTGCCGATTATACACCTGTGTGTACAACTGAACTTGGAACTGTTGCCAAATACAAAGCCGAATTTGATAAACGAAACGTAAAGGTCGTTGCTTTGAGTGTTGATGGAGTTGAATCACATCATGGATGGATAAAGGACATTAATGAAACTCAAAATACCACTGTTAATTTTCCAATAATTGCCGATGAAGACAATAAAGTTGCAACATTGTACGATATGATTCATCCTAATTCGGATGATAAATTAACAGTTCGTTCAGTTTTTGTAATTGGAGCTGATAAAAAGGTGAAATTAATTATTATTTATCCTGCATCAACCGGTAGGAATTTTGATGAATTATTACGGGTTATTGATTCGCTTCAATTAACAGCTTACCATAAAGTGGCTACACCTGCCAATTGGAATGATGGCGATGATTGTGTTATTGTGCCGGCAGTTTCGAATGACCAGGCAGTAGAGTTATTTCCCAAAGGATTTAAAGTGGTAAAACCTTACTTAAGGCTTACTTCGCAGCCAAATAAAAACTGATACAAGTTTAAAAGGATTAATTAATAGGCTAATTCTAACCTGTTAATTAATCCTTTTTGTCTCAATTTATTAACCCGAAAGATTACAATTTTATCCTATTAAGTATTGAACACTGAATACTGCCCAAGGGCTTTTCAGGAATAAGGCATCAAATGAAATAAAAATCAGCAAGAATTAAATCAACTGATGAATATTTTAGAATTAACACTTATGTATCCACTTCAGATAAATAAAGTATAAATCTGTCAAGCTATTCTAGGAAATTACAACCCTTTTACTTTTTTAGTGCCTCCTGTTAAAAAAAAACAGGCTCCTTTTATTTTTTAGTGCTTCCTGTTGGAATATTTTGCCTCCTGCTAAGTTTTTTTTGTTTCCTGTAAGAAAAAAATGACTTCCTGTTAAAAAAATTGGCTTCCTGTTACTTTTTTAAACTCCCTGTTAAAAAGGGAGAAGAAAAAGTAGTTCAAAGGGCACTTTTTATGTAGCAGGGGTGCATATATTTTAACAGGAAAGCCCAAATCTATAACAGCAGCATCTTCCTTTTTAACAGGAAGCCATATTTTTTAACAGGATGCTCTACCAGATAACTTCTTCAACATTATTGTCTTTAACTACGCGTAGCGAGGAAGAAAAGGTGAGTTATTTTTTTAACACTGCCAAAGAGATTATAAATGAATTGAATATTTTGACAATCCTGACTCATGAAGAAAAGCATATTAAATTCTTTTTAGTGTAATTATATTTCGGGATTTTTTTTACCTTCATAAATTCCAAATCGACTGAATAAAACCATCAATATAAAACCATACTATGCCTAAAATATACCGGTTGACACAAGTTTTTATACTTGTTTTTATAGTTTTAAGTTGTTCATCTTCTAAAGAATTATCCTCAGAAAATTGGAAAATATTGTTTGATGGCTCTACTTTGGAAAATTGGGATACTTTTTTGGGGCCTCGGTTTAAACCCGGCGATAACGGGCAAAATGTAACTGAAGAATCATTTTTAGGATTAAATAATGATTCGGCAAATGTGTATTCAATTGTAGAAATAGATGGCGAAAAGGTTTTAC
>CAXXYG010000002.1:0-140274 GCA_963666575.2 Prolixibacteraceae bacterium | reverse complement strand
ATTCCACCTAAAGTACTACTTCACTTCAAAGACCGCCTAACCACATATAAGCTGGCTAAAGCAACCATTCAAATACCAATTGGGCAACCAATTCCTGAAAAATTACTTACTGAAATAATTAGGTATACAGTTAAAGAAAACTTGATTAAAAGAACATTAAAAGAAGCGGCAAAAAAAATATGATTTAGTGATATTAAGTTTCTATAAAAAAAAGCCAGCAGGTTGCTTTTTAAAACAACCACCTGGCTTAATCCTATAAAATTCACTTTTTTTTACTGATCCAAAAATTTAAGTATTTCCTTATTTATTTTATCCGTATGCGTATAAATCATACAGTGCCCCGTGTTCGGTATAACGGTTGTTTGAATTTTTGGCGCAATACGATTTAAACGTTCAATAGCTTCTTCGGCAGAATATAACTTTTCATTTTCACCCACCAGATACAACACCGGGACTGTAATACTTTGCAGTTCCTCGTCAGTTAAAACAGTCATATTGGGTGGTATTTTAAACTTAAAAGTCTGCCATGAAAGTTGGACTTCATCGTTCCTTTTGTTAATAATTGCCTTTCCTTCTTGTGTTTGAGTAAAATCAGCACACATCCATTCGAGCGCATTTTTTGCAAAATACCGGATAGGGATAAAACCCATCAGTGCCCTTTTTTCAAACTCTGTGCTACACGGGTAAACAGTATATGCCGGAGCCATTAATACTACTTTGTTTAACCGGCCGGGATAATCTATTAAATACCTGCTGGTTATCCAACCTCCATATGAATAACCAATTAAATTGATATTATTTTCCAACTTAAGCGCTGTAAACAATTCATCGAGCCAGGCAGTAAAATCCTCAGCTTTAGAAATCTTCCGCGAATAAATACTTCGCCCAAAATCATATATATTATCCAGAGCATAAACTCTATAATTCTTTGATAATGATTGAATATTTTTGACCCATATTAAAGAAGAGGTGCCGCCACCTGGCAACAATATAATAGGAGGTGCATCTTTCGGCCCATTTATCCTGACAAATGTTTCACCAAACGATGTTGGAACCATACGCTCTTCACCACCCACAGGCCAACCGGCAGCTTCTTTATCGTAAAACGACATGTATTTATCCTTCATTTTTTCCGACCGGAAAGGGTGGGATTCATTCATTTCCATAACACCCGGGCCCCACATGTAATAATGGTACATCCAGCCAACAATTAATACAACCACAAGTGATAGGGAGCCAAAACCCAGCAAAAAATATTGGATCGACCTAAGTAATATTAGCCATCCTTTTTTTCTTGTTTTAGAAAGCTCTTTTGATTTATTTCTTTTAAAAATAGTTATCATGTTATAATCCTTTTATTGATTTATATAAAAATAAAAACGAATCAAGGAGTATTACCAAATTAAGGGAATACCAACACACCCTGATTACTAACTGTTTATCGACAGCAATTATCAATTAATACTTGATTCAAATAGTGATAAGATAAATTAACCAAACATGGAATAATCTTCTTCGGAAGAAAGGTGGGAAATTGTGTTTTTATGCAGAATTAAAATTACTCGTGAAAGAGTTTTTAAGGTAGGCCGGTTGATTATTAATTTCACTTTTATCCGGCTATTATAGATAATAAGTGCCTTTTTATAAGAAGGCTGAATCGCAGGTATAAAATTGTTTTCTAAATTATCCTGGCCGTAATTGGCACTATAAGTTATACTTAGCTCATTTTCTGATTCTTCAGAAAAAACTAATTCATTGGTTGTTAGAAACGGTTGGTGGCAATAGTCTTCCGAAATAAATAAAATGCTTTCGAGCCGGATGCATGAAAGTAATACCACAAACAGAAAAACAATTTTTAACAAAAACTGCTTCTGAATTTTAGTAGATCTTTTATTGTTTATTGTTCGATACACGGTTCGAATATATTTAATTTCAGCCTATTGACGCCAAAAATAAGAGAACACATTGACTTTATCAACTTTAAACCAATTAAACTGAAGTTTAATAAATTGTAAATAATCAATAAAATCACTAGTTATGTTTCCACGGAAACTATATTTTGCATATATTTGTATCCATGGAAACTAATAACAAATCAAATGAATTAGAATTTCCCTCAATAATTATAGGGAAATTAATGAATATTGGTGGTATTCTTCAGCGCGAAGGAAATGAGTTGTTATTGCCATATCAGCTCAATCAACAACAATTTTCAATTTTATTTGAAATTGCCAAAGCCAAAGAAGTACAGCAAAAAAACATGGTTAACCGCCTAATGCTTAAAAAAGCACATGTGTCAAAGGCAGTAAAAAAACTTCATTTAATGGAATTAATAGATATTGTTCCAAAACAGGACGATAAACGATCGGCACTATTATCACCAACTAAAAAAGGGCAAAAACTTGTTGATGACTGCCGGGTAATGTTCCAAAAATGGAATAAACAATGGTTTGAACACTTTGATTCAGAAGAGCTTCACCAAATCCTGAATAGTGTTGACAAGCTACAAAAAGTATTTATGAGTAACTATTTAAAATAAAATTAATTATGAAGGATTCAATTATTACAGAGTTTGTGAAATTTAAAGTACTGGAAACAACAACCGATGAACAGCTTATATCAACGGCTGAAATGAATATAAATGGTTTCCATAAAAAACAGGATGGTTTTATTGATGCTGAACTTGTAAAAGATGTGGAGGACAATTTCTGGTGTTTTATTTTTCATTACGAAAGTTTTGAAAAAATAAAAGTTGTTGGCGAGAAATTACGAAAGAGTAAAGAGTTTGGTGAGTTTATCCCGCTCATTGTTCCTGAAAGTATTAGTGCAACTTTTCATCACCACTTACGAAAGTGGCAGTAGTTTGTAATTCAAATTATTATAACATATTTCGATTCATGAAAATATTTATTGTTGGTTCCGGCAAATTAGCAAACGCCTTAATGTCCGCTGATTTGGCAATTCCGTCGTGTGAAATTATTAAATGGGAAACTCACCACCAATATTTTGATAAAAAGGCAATTATAGTACACGCAGGTTCAGGAAGGCAATTGGAAGAGTGCGTAAATATCTGTTCAAAAACAAAATCAGTATTTATTAAACTTTCAACCGGATTAGAAACTGAAAAAATCATTCCTGATTTTCCACTTATAATTTGTCCTAATACTTCACTATTGGTATTAAAAACATTAAATATTTTAAAAGCTAATGGTGGGTATTTTGAAGATTATAAAATCTCTATCACAGAATCTCATCAATCAACCAAAAAAACAGAACCCGGAACAGCAGTTGCTTTTGCACATTCATTAAAACTTCCACACGATAAAATAGTGTCAATACGGGACCAGGAGATTCAACAAAATAAAATTGGAATACCACACAATTTTTTAGGCAACCATGCCTATCATAAAATAGTTATTAACGATGGAAGTGACGAAATAACAATAGAGACAAAAGTCCTGGGGCATGATTCTTATGCACGTGGCACTAAAAAAATAATTGAATTGGTTTTGAAATACAGTTTGGAAAATAAGAGATATACAGTTTTTGATTTAATTGATGCGAATATGCTTTAGAATAACACAAAAACTACTGATGAAAATTAGTTAACAGTAAATTCATTTTTAACGAAACGTATAAGCAATTTTTAAACCATTAAAGTTACCGGCAAATGGCACATATGAAAAACCCGAAGTGTTTTTCCGTTTATGCAAATGGGGAATTAAAACTCCTGCAGAAGCTCCGAGAATTCCTCCAACAATTACATCGCTTGGAAAATGTTTCATAGCTTTTACCCGGTAATACCCAACCAATGAGGGCGGAATTAACGCGGCTGCAAAAAGCCAGTATTTTTTATTCCCCAGTTCAGGATGGTAATCGCTGTAAACTTTTGCCATAAAAAAGGAAGCCGAGGCTGCTGACGAAACATGCCCACTGTAAAAGGAGTTCCTGGTTTCGTTCATTAGCTTATCAGCCAAAGGGATATCGGGATTGTACATAAATGGGCGTGAGCGTTTAAACAGGCTGGCTGTCCCTGCATAAATGCCTGAACCTATGGCATGGGTTTCGCTATACAGTATCACTAAATCCAGCCAATCTTTTCTAATTGTATTATCAAAAGCCAATAAACCGGGCATCAAAACCGAACTATACAGGCACACATCTGAAATTGATTGTGCCTGATCGCGGAAAGAAACATCCTGAGTGGCAGCAATTCTATCAAATTGCCAGATTGTTTTAACATCCAATTTTAGTATTTCATCAAGCTCTAACGATGGTTTATTACTCAGGTAATTAAATCCTAAATAATCGCCGGCAAAAAAAAGGGTTGTTAATGGAATTTCAAGCCGTCTATTTATTTTATATATACTTTCTGATTTTGCTTGGTTATGCTGGCTACTACATATTTTCAGGGTAATAAAACCAATAAAAAAAGATAAAAAACAAACTTTTTTAAAGTTATACATAAGCTTTGATGCATTAAATTAAATGTAAAGTAAAAGAATATTTAGAAACTAACAATTCATTTTGGTAATTGATAAATACCAATCATAATCTGGAATTAGATTTATAGTTTCTGTGGCCATATCCGATTAAATTTTTGTTTATCAAAATAGCTTTATTGAGTGTTTTATTTGGCACTTCGAATCAAAAATTTTCACTGTCTTTACATCACCAATATCTGATATTTCTTTTTTATAAACTCATTAAACTTGGTTAACTTTCTTTCTGGCTTGCTATACATTCTATTTAACTTTTGCCACTAAAATGTATTGCCTGTTGTATATATTTTCTCTATTTTTAAAATGCTCTGAAAACCAGAAACGTGCAATGAGTAAAGGATTGGTTGCGAAGGAACTGCAAGCCTGGATTTCATTAAATAAAAATCATAATAATTGAATCAATATAATTATATACTTTGTAGTTCAATCCTTAATTAATCTTCATGAAAAAACTGAAAACTATCTATTCAATCCTATTCGCACTTTTACTATTAATCGCTGCGTGTAAACAAAATGTTGCTCAATGGCGTGGTACCAATCGCGATGGTATTTACCATGAAAAAAACCTGTTAAATGAATGGCCCGAAAAAGGCCCGGAATTGTTATGGACCTCCAAAGAAATAGGCAACGGTTATGCTTCACCAAGTGTATCTGATAATAAATTATTCATAAATGGTGAAATTGATGGTAAAAGTTATTTGTTTGCATTCAGTTTAAGCGGGAAATTACTGTGGAAATCACCAAATGGACAGGAGTTTATGGGGAATGGTTATTCAGCCACTTTCCCGGGCGCGAGGTCGGCACCAACTATAATCGATGATCTGGTTTACTGCAGTTCAGGAAAAGGGCGAATAGCCTGTTATGAAACAAATTCAGGCATTGAAAAATGGGCAGTTGATATGGTGACAGACCTGGATGGCTACGAAAATGAATTTGGGTATTCTGAATCATTGGCTGTTGATGATACCAAAGTATATTGTTTCCCGGGGGGGACTGACACAAATATGGCTGCCCTTGATAGGTATACTGGTAAAACAATCTGGACATCAAAAGCATTAGGTGATACCACATCTTTTTGTTCACCTATTCTAGTTAACCTGGAGGAGCGTAAAATTTTAGTTACTGTTTCACGTCATAATTTATTTACCATCGATTGCGAAAATGGTGGTTTATTGAGTTCATACACGTTGGATGGTTTTAAATACGATGGAGAGCATTGTAATACACCCATTTACGCCGACGGACATATTTATTATGTTTCGGAAGAAGAAGATGGCAAAGGGGCCATAAAATTAAAATTGTCATCCGACGGAAAAAAAATGACAGAAATTTGGTTTAATAAAAAAATCCGTAATGGTTTTGGAGGTTTTATAAAAACTGATAATAACCTGTTTACAACAATTAAAGGAAATTGGCTTAAATCAATTGAACTTAATAGTGGAACTGTTTCAGATTCAATTAAAGTTGCCACCGGAAGCCTTATTTATGCCGATAAAAAGTTTATTTGTTACAGCACCAATGGGGATGTAAGTTTGATTAATTACGATCAACAAAAATTAGAAGTAACCAGTGAATTTAAAATTAAAGAAGGTACCAACCACCATTTTGCACATCCTGTTTTGGCTGATGGAATTATGTACATCAGGCATGGTAATGCTTTAATGGCTTATAAAATAAAATAATTCTTGCTTAAAACATAAAATCGACATAAATACAATATTTCAGAACCGATAGGTTAACCAAGTTTTAGAAGTTAAATACTATCGGTTTTGATTTTTATAAGCATCCTTTTTAAAACAACACATATTAACATTTTACCCAGCGGCTTGCAGGTAAATTTAACCGTTCTTTAAGGGCCAGGGTATATAAAAATTTTGCATCAACCATAAGTGGTTTAGTTAAAATTACATCAAGGGTAGGGTACTTTTTTTTTGACCAACTACTTTTTAATTCGGGTGCAATCTCTTTCCAAATTTCTTTGATGCTCATAAAAAGCCATTTTTTATTTTTAGTACCAACATTTGCATTACTCATTAATGATGATCCAGGTTTTTTTTGTTTTGTTTTAGCTTTTGATTTTCTTCCATCTAGCAGTTTTTTATATCCTGCATATACTGACTTTGGTTCTTTTTCGAGGGCCACCAACATTGCAGCTGTTTGGTGGCATGCTACCACAAATGAACAACAGGTAGTCCCTCTGGCATTCACAAATGCATTTTTGTTTTGATACCTGTTTGCATATTTAAAGATGCGGAATAACGCATCGTAATTCATCATTGGAGGATTTCCTTTTCCATGGTCATATTGTTTGGCAACACCTCTTTGCCTTGAAGCATTAAGGATCAGGCGACCAGGAGAATTTCCATATCCCGATGTTTTTTGTGTTGACCAATACTGTGCCAATGTTGCAGCTAACTTCTGAATATCAACGAGCCTCCCTTTTGAATAAGTTGAAGTAAAAAGCCTGTTATTGGTTCTGCGCCATGCAAATAACTTATCCGCACTAACATCATTTACCGGGCATACGGCACTAAGGCTTTGTATTTGTGTGTTTTGTCCTGGCCCTGGACAATGGGCAACTTCGATGGAATCTCTGGAGCCACTGTTATTTAATTGTTTAACAACAATCATGGTGTGTCCATTTTGACTTCCATAATCAACAATTAAAATATCACCGGGCTTTAGTGTACTTAAATTTTGAATAGCCATTAATTTTTTCTTTTGGTTAGAAATAATAAACCTATTATATATTAAAATATTCCTTTGTGAACAAAACAACCAGTTTTTAGAACTCACTCCATTTGTCTGTTGAATAACAAGTTACGATATAATTTTTATTCTACAAAAAGTAACTACACCAAAATAATCCTGTTGTAAATAATAATCATTTATACACATTATTTGCATATTATTGGCTAATATGATGATCCTTTACTTAAACTGATTTTCCTCCAAGTCATCAGTTCATTTTCTTTCACAACTAGTTAGGTTAAATTAAGGGAATCTTAAAAAGTAGTTAGTAGACTAATTTATATTATACACTAACACAATAAAGTCATCATTTTTAATAATAAGGTATTAATCCCATCCACTTTGAGTTAAAAATAAAGTCTCGGCATTTAGTTTGAGCTTTGCTTTAAGATCATTAAATTTATATAATCAAAAATATTCTCTTTAAAAGTGAATATCTAATAGGATGATTATCTGCTAATAAAACTATATCAAACCAAATAAAACCTAACAGTATGTTTAATCGAAAAAAACAAGTTTTAACAAATAATTCCGAAACCCATAAGCCGATTCGGGTATGGCCAGGTATATTAATTGTGGTATTGCAATGGGCCATTTGGTTTGGTACTCCTGTTTTTATTCCAGGGACTTTTATAATAGGGGTAGCTGGTGGTGTCATTGGTGGATTAGCCATTTTATTATGGTGGATTTTCTTTAGCCGGGCTCATGTCTTCGAGCGATTGGGAGCAATTGTGTTGATATTTGTGGGTTTATATACAACATCACAAATTATCCATACATCCCTTGCAACAGCGGGGCAGGGTATGTTTTTTGGCATTTACGCCATCCCATTATTAAGTCTTGCTTTTGTTGTCTGGGCAGTTGTCACCCAGCGTTTTTCAAATAGCGTTAGGCGAGTTACCATGATTTTAACTATCCTGGTTGCATGTGGAGTATGGACAGTCCTTCGAGTTGACGGAATTACCGGAGACGAAGGTGCTAATTTTTCCTGGCGATGGACTCAAACTTCGGAAGAAGAGCTTCTGTCCCAAACCAGCAATGAATTGATGTCGGAATTGCCAGTACTATCGGCTGCTGTTGAAAAATATAATTGGCCTGGCTTCAGGGGTGCTTTGCGTAATGGCATTGTTTCCAATGTACAAATCAATGATGATTGGGCAACAGTACCGCCGAAAGAGTTATGGCGCCGGCCTATTGGGCCTGCTTGCTCTTCATTTGCTGTTTATGGGAATCTTTTTTACACTCAGGAGCAACGGGGTGAAGATGAAATTGTGGCATGTTATAATCTGGCTTCAGGCGAACCTGTTTGGAGGCACAGTGATAAAGCCCGTTTTTATGATTCTCACGCTGGTGCCGGGCCACGTGGTACTCCAACACTTAGCAACGGCAATGTTTACGCATTTGGTGCTACCGGAATATTAAACGCCCTTGATGCTAAAAATGGTACTGTGTTATGGTCGCGGAACGTTGCCTCCGATACTAATACCAAAGATTCAGGATGGGGCTTTTCAAGTTCTCCTTTGGTTATTGACAGTGTTGTGGTAATAGCAGCAACTGGCAAACTGGCAGCTTACAATACAATTACCGGAGACCTTCTTTGGCTGGGCCCGGATATTGGTGACAGCTACAGCTCGCCTCATCTGTTTTTTATTGATGGAATTCCTCAGGTAGTAATGATGGGCCAAACAGCTACAGTTAGTTTAAATCCTCAAAACGGCACACAGTATTGGGAATACAAATGGTCACCGGGAACCCGTATTGTACAACCAGCTTTAACTGCCAATGGCGATATCCTCTTAACTGCCGGTGAAAAAAAAGGGATGTGCCGCATTACAGTCTCAAATACAGGTGATAAATGGGATATAAAAGAGCACTGGTCAACAATTAGAATGCGGCCCGATTTTAATGATTTTGTAGTAAACAAAGGTTATGCCTATGGTTATGAAGGCCCCAGCCTTGCCTGCATCGACCTCAAGGACGGTAAACGTATGTGGAAAAAAGGACGGTACGGAGGTCAGCTTATATTATTGCCCGATCAGGATTTACTTTTAGTATTATCGGAAAAAGGTAAATTGGTATTGGTAAAAGCATTGCCTGATACATATGCTGAACTGGCACAACTCCAGGTTATCGAAGGCAGGACCTGGAACCATCCGGTTCTTGTAGCCGATAAACTATTGGTAAGGAATACGGAGGAGATGGCCGCATACCTAATTGAGTAAATTATTAGGTTATATAAAGTGATAAAATGTTAAATATTTATAATCCATTAAATAACCTAATTAACTATAGTTTTTTGATCTATTAATTTTTTTGTTCAAAATTTATTACCTCAAAAGCAGGCCAGCTAAAAAAATATGAAACAAATTCTTAAAAAATATACAATCAGTATTTTAGAATTTGTGCTTGTATTTATTTTTCTCACACAGTGTTCTTCCATGCCGGGCAATAAGGTGGTAAATATTCCAATGGAAGATGGCATTAAACTATCCACACTCCTGGAATTTCCACCAATAAATAAGGAGCACTACCCGGTTGTGCTTATCCGTACTCCTTATAAAAAAGAAATGCTCGTTAAAAAATACAATTACCTGGTTCAAAATGGGTATGTTTTAGTTGTTCAGGATGTGAGAGGGAGGTTTGCATCAGGGGGTGAGTTTGAACCTTTTGTTAAAGAAAGTAGAGATGGCTACCAAACTATTAATTGGATTGCAAAGCAACCATGGTGTGACGGAAATATTGGCATGATTGGAACCTCATACGATGCCTGGACTGCCTATTGTACTGCGGTTGAGCAACCTCCCAATTTAAAAACCATTATCGCCAATTGTGGCGTAGTTGACTTATTCTATGACCTGCCATATCAGTATGGAATTTTTAAACCATCGTCATTAGTATGGAGCAAAATAATTGAAAATAAAGCTACAACTGATATAACCGGAAAAAAAATTCAGGATGTTTATGCATTAAAATGGGACCAACTTTTAAACCATTTGCCACTTTCAGATCTCGATAAAAAAGTCTTTCAGAAAAAATTACCCTATTATGAAAAATGGGTACAACACGAAACAAAGGATAATTATTGGAAACAAGGATGTACCCTTGAAAAAACAACTCGCATTAAAATCCCTGTTTTTATCCAGTCAGGTTGGTTCGATTCACAACTTTTAGGAAGTAAACTTGCTTATTATCAATTAACAAAATCAGGTAATAAATTTGTTAAAATGATAATTGGGCCCTGGGCCCATACTGATACTGAATCAAATTACCACAATGGAGAATGCATGGAAGATGCTGCAATAGCAATTGATCTTCGCATGCAATATGTAAGGTGGTTCGATTATTGGTTAAAACACAAAGAGAATAATATTCTTTCCGAACCAATGGTTCAGCTTTATGCTCTGGAATCAAACAAATGGTACCATAATTCGGAATACCCATTTCAAAATACATCCGAAAAAAAGTTTTTTTTAAGTTCCTCAGGAAAACTCAATTTAAATACCTTCACTGGGCAACTAATAACTGATTCAACTAAGGTTACTGATGTAATAGATACATACATTTATAATCCGGCCGATATTCAGCAATATTTGCCACAATTGAATGAACAGCCACAATTATTTCAAAAATTATTAGCAAATCGAAATGATTTACTTTTTTATAAAACTTCTGCGTTTAAACAAAATACAACCATACTTGGCCCAATTTCAGCAAAACTATATGCCTCAAGCTCTGCTCCCGATACCGATTGGTACATTTTATTAATGTTGATGGATAACAAGGATAATTTTATAAAAGCAATAAACTGCGGAATGATACGCGCAAAATTCAGGAATTCAATGGAAGATCAGGAATTATTAGAGAAAAACGAAGTGTACGGTTATACTATCGATATGAGCCATTACGGGCTAATGCTAAAAAAAGGGCAAAAACTGGGAATTGTTGTAACATCCTCTTTGTTATACCCATATTTGGGTAAAAATTTAAACACAGGTAAAAACAATCAAACTGAAACAGATTTTATAATTGCAAAACAATCTGTGTATCATACTGATGATTACAAATCTTATATTTCTATCCAACTCCTAAATTATTCAGATACTCAATAATCATTTATGAAATAATTAAAAAATCATAAAAAATGGAACAGGTTTCATATAAATTCTCAGGATTAATTGCTCCTTGCGGTATGAACTGCGGCACTTGTATTGCCTACTTACGTGAAAAAAAACCATGCTGTGGCTGCCTCGAAAATTGTGCCGACAAACGAAAATCATGCATTAATTGTGCTATCGTAACTTGTGAGTTGTTGGCAAAAACTTCCTCTAATTTTTGTTTTGAATGCGAGAAATTCCCTTGTTTAAGGCTCAAAAGGCTTGACCAACGTTACAAAAAAAACTATGGCATGAGTATGATTGAAAATCTACAAGTAATTCAATCTTTAGGTTTAGCTGAATTTTTAGAACAGGAGGACAGCCGGTGGGAATGTGGAAATTGTGGAAGTACTGTAAGCGCACATCGCGATACATGTTTAAATTGTAATGTAAAAGTGCATCGATCTAAAACTGGTAATTACAATCACAACTAGCATCTGGTTATTCCTAACGAGAAAAGAATTGTAACCAGAACTTAATTAGTTTCAGCCTTAATCATTAAATATGTTGTTATCTTTATCTTAACAATTTTCTTTTGTCAAATAGTAAACCGTATCAATGAAAACAAAGCTTTACCAAGGCCTCATGCGCAGTTTAACTGTTTTCTTTTTTCTGATAATTATTGTTTGTTATGGATTTTTATCAAACCAGCCCCCTAAAGTTGTTGGGAAAGATGCGCCTGCACATGTATTTTCAGCTGAACGTGCAATGGAGTATATGCCACACATTGCTGCACAACCTCACTCATTAGGCTCGGTTGAACATTTAAAAGTGCGGAATTATTTATTGGATGTATTACAAAAATTGGGGACTGAGCCGGAACTCCAAATGGCTGAAGTTTATTCACCCGAATATTTCAAGGCAGCTACTGTAGGCAATATAATAGTGAGGTTGCGTGGGACGAATTCAAGCAAAGCTGTTTTGATAATGGGGCACTACGATTCGGTTAATCATGCATTTGGTGCATCCGACGATGGATCGGCAATTGTAACAATGCTTGAAACGTTAAGGCTACTTAAATCACAACCACCCCTGAAAAACGATGTCATTTTTCTTTTCACCGATGGTGAAGAAGATGGATTATTAGGAGCTGAAGCTTTTCTTGCTCAGCATCCTTTGGCAAAAGAAATTGGGTTGATTTTAAATTTTGAAGCCAGTGGTACCAAAGGGCAAAGTTTAATGTTCGAAACCAGTGCCAATAATAACTGGCTGATTAAAGAATTTGCTAATGCCGCGCCTTATCCGGCAGCTAATTCGTTGAGTTACGAGATATACCGTTACATGCCAAACGATACGGACCTAACACCTTTTAAAGAAAACGGCTATCAGGGTTTAAACTTTGCTTACATCGATAACCGATTTGATTACCACACCGATGGCGACAATATTGCCAATACTTCAGTTAAATCAATCCAACACCATGGATCGTATGCAGCTGCTTTAGTAAAGCATTTTGGTAACATCGATTTAAACCAAACTTCGGAAGGCAATGCCGTTTATTTTAATACAATTGGAAACGGATTTGTCCATTACTCCTACAAATGGGTTATTCCGTTTATGGTTTTAACTGTCCTTTTACTTATAATGGTCTTGTTTTTAGGTTTTAACCGTAAATTACTAAAAGCCTGGCAATTGGTATTTGGATTTTTGGCTTCAATTATTCATCTGGTTATTGCTCCATTAATAGTTACCGCCCTTTATTTTATTCTCTCAAAATATTATCCGGCAGGCGATTTTATGTTATTGTATTACAACCATAAAATATTATTACTGGGATTTGCTGGTATTACTATTGCCATTTCATTCCTATTCTATAATTTGTTATTAAAAGGAGTAAAAATGTGGCATGTTGCTATTTTTTTAACCCTTACATTTATCCTCCTAATATGGAGTGGTCAAATTTCAATTATCACAGCAGGAGTAGCAGTGGGAGTTTCAATAATTATTTATTTTTTATTCCGCAAACCAACCGGAATGTGGGAGTTAGCATTAGGAGCTTTGATCACATTTGCAATATTAATGGGTGTAGTATGTATATTGGTTCCGGGAGGTAGTTATTTAATCACCTGGCCATTGTTCTTCAGTTTAATTCCAATTGCTTATTATTTCCTCAAAAATAGTTCTAAAAGTTTTTCACCTCTGCAAATTGGTTTATTTATAGTTGGGGCTGTTCCTGCTCTGCTATGGCTTTCAAGTTTAAGCTTACTTTTTTTGATGGCTATGGGATTAAAAATGGCTGGCGGAGCAATTTTGTTTTCTGTTTTATGCTTAAGCCTATTAATTCCCCATATCCAAATTATTACAAAAACAAAAGCATGGATAATACCCTCACTGGCTTTTTCTGTAGGAATAATTTTCCTCTTGGTTGGATCAGTTAACTTACATTTTAACGAACGGTATCAAAAAGGGAATTCACTTGTTTATACTTTAAATGGCAATTCAAATCAAACAGGATGGGCAAGTTTTGATAAATCAACTGATGAATGGACCTCTCAATTTTTAAGCACTAATCCTGATACAATTCAATTAGAAGCTTTTTTCCCTTACAGTCAAAGGGAATATTTGTTAAATACAACCGAATTGGAATTATTACCTGTACCCAATATATCTGTATTAAACGATAGCACAGTTAACACAGCAAGGTCTTTAAAATTATATGTAGAAACGGGTAGGGAAGCAGGTATTATGTACATTCAGCTCAAATCTGATTCTGAAAATATAAAAGCAGGAATTAATAAAAGTGGACTAAAAGAATTACGAAAAGTCGAAAATTCTGATTGGTACCTGATTCGCTATTTTGGATTTCCTTTTGAAGGCATAAATTTATATTTAGAACTGGAAACAAATAAATCGGTTGAAATCCGCTTAAACGACATGGTTATTGGATTGCCTGATTTTTTGAGCCAGGAACAAAAACAAAGGCCCGAATATATGATGCCCAATGGCGACAGGTCGATGGTGACAAAAAGTTTTTTCTACTAAGGAACTGTGAGTTTCCGAACTCACAGATGTTTTAAATTCATTTTTTTACGGACTGTGGAAAGTCTGTGTCTCTTTAAGCTATTTACGTATTCGCCTAAAAGCCAACAAGTTTCCAATAACAATCAACCCAATTCCTATAAAAAACCATCCCCATTTATAATGTGTTGGAACATAGGAAGTCATTATTAAAAGGAATTCAGGATTTTTGGGTAATGCTAAAAATCCGGATAAAAAATGGCCGTCAATAATCAGTTTGCCAAAATCAAACATAAACGTATATAGGATCACCAAAGCCCCTGAATAAATCAGCAGCCATTCATTCCATTTTACTACTTTTAGCCTGTATCTCCGAAAATTGAAGTCAATAAATACAGCCATTACAATCATCACCACCGAACAAACTACAGGAGCTAGAACAGGCCCTACCCATGTTATTGGAATCAAAAAAAGAATATCCCATGTTAAAAATGATTCGGGCCAATTGAGAAATAATTTTAAGCCTACATAGTACACGATATCCCAAACCCCAAATAAAAAAAGGAAAACTGCCAACCGGCGTAAATATGGTTTTACGATTAATGCCGCTACCGACAATAACATAACAAGAGTGCAGGCTTCACGCACCAATTCAATTAAGACAATTGTTGGAGGTAAAATCTTTAATGGAAAAATAAAACCATTTGGGTAGTACAATTCACGTACATACACTACAACAATAGCTTCTAAAAATCCCATTGCTGTGGCAAACAGGATCAACCATGGATAATTAATTCTCTGAAAAAAATTTTCTGTTGGCATCTCGTAAAAAAATAATAATAAATAAAGTTCAACCAATTTATGCTGAATTACAAATTTTACCGTTTTAATCGCCTATCAAATTGATTTTCAAAAAAATTATAATGGCTATTTTTGTTTGAATTAATTTAAAGCACTTATTTTGCATCGATTTTTGTGAAGGAAGATTTGTATGGCAGATAGTATGGATTCAAATAATTTTCAAAAAATAAAGGAAGGCGATCAATCAGCTTTTAATAAACTGTTTGATCATCATTACAGTTCTCTTTGTTTTTTTGCCAACACTTACTTAAACGATATCGATCAATCACGGTCGCTCGTGCAGCAGGTTTTTGTTGAATTATGGACAAAACGCGAAAAGATTACAATTAATACATCCATCAAATCGTACCTTTTTCAATCAGTAAAAAACAGGTCAATTGATTTCCACAGAAAAGAAAAAAATAATATCCAAATCTCAGAATCAATTGAAAATTCTATTCATTCTCCTTTTCAGGACTTAATTGAAGAAGCTGAATTAAATACCCGCATCAATAATTCCATTAACCAATTACCCGATAAATGCCGCAAGATTTTTATCCTTTGCCGTTTCGAAGGATTAAAATATGCCCAGATTGCCGAAAAATTAGATATTTCGGTAAAAACTGTTGAAATGCAAATGGGTATTGCCCTAAAAAAACTTAGGAAAAGCCTGTCTGACTATCAGATGATTAACCTAATGATTTTTATTTTCTCAAAAAAACAGTAATTCTTTTACAGGGTATCTGTCCTTTTTTTCGTCTCACTCATGATTGAACCAAATAATTAGATGGACAACACTTTAACAAATATTGAAATACTCATTGGAAAATCCGTTTCAGGAAATGCAAGTACAAGTGAAATTTCACAAATAGAAGCCTGGGTTGCAGAATCAAAAACAAACCAACAAATTTATTCTGCAAGCTTAAAAGCATGGAAAACAAGTAATTCCTGGATTTCAAATGAAAAAATAAGTTCCGATAAAAATTTGGTTCAACAATCAATAAACAAAACACTTTCAGTACAAGTCCGAAAAATTAAAAAGCAATCGTTAATTTATAAAATTGCCGCTATAATTGCCATTCCTTTGGCACTTGCACTTAGCCTGTACATCACAAACAACAAAAAACAAGTCGAACAAATAGCAACGTTTTGCGAAATCACTGCCCCTAAAGGGCATGTTTCAAAATGTATTTTACCCGATGGTACCGAGGTCTGGATTAATACAGGCTCAACAATTACCTATAATACTTCAGCTTTTAATGGCCTTTCGCGCGATGTAAACCTGGTAGGCGAAGCCTTTTTTAAAGTTACCAAAAACAAAAAGGCCCCCTTTAAGGTTATTACCTCTCAAATGGATATTAAAGTTACTGGTACTTCCTTTAATGTAAAAGCATACCCTGAATCAAAAATATTTGAAACGGTTCTTACCGAAGGCAGTATCGAAATGCAAATTAAATTAAATGGCCAGCAGAATCTAAACATGGAGCCCGGAGAACGGGCTGTTTATGATTTAGAAAATAAAAAGATAATGGTTAATGATGTTGATACTGAATTGTTTACATCATGGCGGAATGGTGAAATTATCTTTAAAGATGCCACGCTTAACGATTTAATAAGTGAATTAGAACGAATTTACGATATAAAATTCCACCTAAAAGATACAAAATTAGGATTGTACAGGTTCCGCGGAATGTTCAGCTATAACAATAATTTAATTGATGCATTGGAGAATATAAAAAAAACAGCCCAACTCGATTACTACATTGAAAATAAGGAAGTTTGGCTAAGCAAAAATTAATATAATTAAACGATAATAAAACTATTGCCTATGATTTAAAAAACGTGTTTGGTTAGATTTGGCAACGTGAAAAAGCAAAGAGGGAATTGTGTGGTAGCATTCCCTCTTTATAAAGTTCACCAGCCTACAAATAAGCTAAATGAATTTATTAATTAAAACATTCAAATTTATGAAAAAAAATTCACACATGGCGGGGAATTATTTACCCCGACTAAAAAAGTTATTTTTAATTATGAGGTTAAGTATTATTCTCTTTCTGATATCAGTAGTTTCCTCTACAGCCAGCGTGTATTCGCAAAATACCCGGCTGACCTTAAAAATGGAAAAAGGAAGGATAGCCGATGTTTTTGATGCGATTGAAAAACAATCTGATTTTTATTTTTTCTACAACCGCGACCATTTCGATGACAATAAAATAGTAACGGTTGATGTTGAAGGAAAAAAAATTGAAGATATTTTAAATGAGCTTTTCGAAGGAGAGCCGGTAAATTACGAAATCAACAACCGTAATATTCTAATAAAGGTAGTTCCTGAATTTCCGGGAACCGGAAAACAACAAATAAAAACTGTTTCGGGAATAGTAACCGATAGCGAAGGGCAACCACTCCCAGGTGTTACAGTTATTATAAAAGGATCAACTCAGGGATCAGTTACTGATTTTAACGGAAATTACTCAATTAGTAACACCCCTGCCGACGGAACTCTGGTATTTTCGTTTGTTGGAATGCAATCACACGAAGTTGCAATAAACAACCAATCGACTATTGATGTTGTGATGCAGGAAGAAACAATTGGCATCGAAGAAGTAGTTGCTATTGGGTATGGAACTGTTAAAAAATCGGACCTTACAGGTGCAGTATCTGTTGTAAAAGCCGATGATTTTAAAAATGTAACTGCCCTTTCAGTGGGCGATGCAATGCAAGGATTGGTTGCTGGTGTTAATATCCGCTCAAGTGGCGGAATTGGCAGCGAGCCGGTTGTTGAGATCAGAGGGCTTGGAAATTTTACCAATAACAATCCGTTATACATTATCGATGGATTACCGACCACTGGAAACCGCGATTTTAATGTCAACGACATTGAATCAATCCAGGTATTAAAAGATGCTTCTGCTGCTGCAATTTATGGTTCTAGGGCTGCTAACGGTGTGATTATCATCGAAACTAAAAAAGGATCGTCGGGACAGATGAAAGTTAACTACACTGGTAAAATAAGTATTGATAAATTACCGATGATGGACCTGATGGGACGTGAAGAGTGGATTGATATTACAACTCAGGCATATACAAATGCAATTGCCGATGGAGTAGCCGATGTACACGGTGTGCCAAACTGGATGGATGGTAATACCAACTGGAACGATGAAGTATTTCGTTCAGCAATTATTCAAGACCACAACCTTTCTTTTTCAGGTGGTAGCGATAATGGCAACTACATGGTTTCAATGAACTACTATGATAATCCGGGAACAGTTTACGGAACTTCAATGGACCGCTATAGTTTCAGGGTAAATACCGAAGGTAAAAAAGGTATTTTTGCAATTGGCGAAAACCTGGCAATCAGTAATACATTTGTTGAAAATCAAAATTCTGTGTTTTCAAAACACATCGATGTTTTAAGGATGCTTCCAATTATTCCTGTTTATGACGAAAATAACTTTGGAGGTTATGGTTACGGTAACGAAGCTACAGCGCGTACTTTTGGGTCAAATCCAATCGGATCGGAAGACCTGATGTACAATAGCGATGAAAACCTTCGTATTCGTGGAAATGTATATGCCACCATCGATATCATTGATGGATTGCAATACAAAGCAAATGTGGGTATTGAAACCAGTATGGACAATCACAAATGGATTAGGAAAGAAGGAAACTGGACACTTAACCAACCTTTTGATCCATCAACCCGTTACGAAAACAAAGGGAAATATGTATCATCGTTGATTGAAAATACGCTAACGTATAAAAAAGTATTCGGCAAACACGATGTAAATGCAGTAGTTGGTAATTCATACCAAAATATTTACTACGAGCGTATTGCAGCCGAAAAGAAAAACCTTGTCCGTGTTGGTGACCATTATTTTGATGTAATTGATGCCGGGACAACCGATCCAAATGCCTGGGGGTATATCTCCGAACATTCAATTTTATCCTATTTTGGACGTTTAAATTATACCTTCGATGGCAAATATTTAGTAAGTGCAACTTTCCGTAGCGACGGCTCCTCAAAATTTAAAAAAGGAAACAAATGGGGATTTTTCCCATCAGTTTCAGCAGGTTGGAGAATCAGTAAAGAGAAATTTTTTGATGTGCCATGGATAAGCGACCTTAAATTAAGGTTCAGTCACGGTACTCTTGGGAATGCCAACATTGGCGAATGGGATTATGTTGCTGTTTTAAACTCATTTCCTGTGGCAGTTTTTGGTGCCGACCAACATTTACAATCGGGTATGACTCAAATAAAACTGGTTAACCAGGATTTAAAATGGGAAACTCAAACTCAGGATAACTTTGGTTTAGATGTGGCTTTCCTAGATAACAGGCTTACATTTAACGCTGAATATTTTATCTCGACTACCGAAGATGTCTTAACGCCAATGCCAATCCTGATGACAACCGGTAACGATGGAGGAAATCCATATGTAAATGCCGCAAGTTTAAGGAACAAAGGTTTTGAATTATCAGGTAACTGGCGTGATAAAGTGGGTGATTTTAGTTACTCGTTTGGTGCAAATGTTACACGTTTGCGCAACGAAGTACTCGAATTCGGATATGGAAAAGTAGAACAATACACATGGATTACCAAAACTGAAATTGGCGAACCATTAGCTATGTTCTACACTATTACATCCGATGGTATATTCCAAAGTGATGCTGAAGTATTGGCTCACAAAAACTCAGCAGGGCAAGTCATTCAGCCAAATGCAAAACCAGGTGATATCAGGTACAACGACGTAAATGACGACGGACAGATAAATAACGATGACCGCGAAATATGTGGTAATCCATGGCCTAAATTTGAAGTTGGCTTAAACGGAAAAGTAGCCTATAAAAATTTCGATTTTAGTTTCTCAGGTTTTGGGTCATTTGGGCAAGATGTGTTTAATGGTGCAGCTAGCTGGATGGGTGGATTTTCGGACAATACAAACCACTTGGCAGGTTACGATGCATGGACACCTAATAATCCAACTGCTAAAAACCCTCGCGTATTGTATGCCGATAACCGCAATGCACGTGGCGATCAGGATCGTTGGATAGAAGATGGTTCTTATTTTAAAATCAGGCAAATGACTCTTGGTTATACTGTAAAAATACCACAACTCGAAAAAGTATTTGATAACCTACATGTTTCAGTAACAGGGCAAAACTTGATTACTCTTACAAAATACACTGGACTTGATCCCGAGTTTAAATCACCTGATTTATGGGTAAAAGGGCACGACGATGCTTCATACCCTTCGCCTAAATCAGTTGTATTTTCACTTTCTGTTCAATTCTAAACCCGAAGTTTTATGAAACAAACAAGTAAGAGGTTTTTCAAATGGAAAATGATTACTCGTGAGTTACATCGAATACTTTTAGAAACATAAAATTATAATGAAATGAAAAAAATATTATTATATAGTTTTTTAGTGTTTGCCTTATCATTTGTTTCCTGTAATCAGGAGCTTATTGATATTCCAAATCCAAACTCTCCAACAACTGATACGTTTTGGAAAACACCTGGAGATGCTCAATTGGGCTTAGATGCTGCATATAACATGTTTTATAAACCAGGAAGTTTTACCCGATGGATATTTTTCCGTTTCGATTTAACTTCTGATGAAGGGTACAGCCAGAGCCCATGGAACGAGTTAAAAGAATGGACCCGTTTTATTTACTTTAACTACAATTTCTGGGAAGGAAATGGCAACATGTGGCGTGACCACTATAAAGCCGTTTTTAGGTGTAATCAGGTAATTGATTATGTACCTGAAATTGAATTTGAAGATGCTAACCAAAAAGCACAAATTTTGGCCCAGGCTAAATTTTTGCGTGCGTTGTATTATTACAACCTTGCATTGATGTTCGACAATGTACCGCTGGTATTAAATTCCTCACAACCCGACGATGTTCCTGAGCAAAAAACAGAAACGGAAGTGTTCGCACAGGTAAAACTTGACCTGCAGGATGCTGTAGCAGGATTACCCGAACAATGGGGTAGTAGTGATTTCGGCCGTCCATCAAAAGGTGCTGCCCTGGCTTTGTTAGGAAAAGTTCACATGCAAATGCACGAATGGCAGGAAGCCAAAGACGCATTGTCGTATTTAGTGGAAGGTGCTGGCAAATCATATTACAGCCTGGTACCAAACTACAAAGACAATTTTATGCATACCACCGAAAATAATTCAGAATCGGTTTATGAAATTCAGTTTTCAGACATTAATCCTAATGGTGATGGCGACCAGCCTAACCCAAATGTAGGTTCAAACAGGGCACAGTTTTTTGCCCCACGTGGTATTGGCTGGAGCGATGGCCAACCAAGAAGATGGCTGGTTGATGAATATAAAAAAGAAGCAACTGTTGATGGCGAATTGGACCCTCGTTTAAGGGCAAATATTTTCTATCCTGAATTGCAAACCGATTACCCGGGAGAAAAAATTTATGGCCGTGATTGGGAAGGCGGCTGGGGAAACGATTGTTTCTTCAGAAAATACCAAGGCGATTATTACCGTAACCATGAAGATTATTATTCGCCAATTAACTACCGTGTAATTCGTTATGCCGATGTACTATTAATGTATGCTGAATGTTTAACTGAATTATCAGATGGAACTCCACCGGCTTTAGCTGTTTCATGTGTTGACCAGGTTCGAGAACGTGCCGGATTACCGACATTGGCAAATAGTACGCTTTACTCATCGGTTGTTAATTCAAAAACCGACTTCTTAAAAAGATTGCAAATGGAACGTTCACTTGAGCTTTGTTATGAAGGTGTTCGTTGGGCCGATTTAAAACGTTGGAAATTATGGGATACTTCTGAGGGATTAGATGAACTTATTAGCCGTGATGCTGACTTCTCAAATTTTGTGGTAGGTAAATCACACCGGATGCCTATTCCACAAAGTGATGTAGATAACAATCCAAACCTGGAACAAAATTCAATGTATTAGTTCCTGTTCATAGTTTAGTTTAGTTCACCATGGGCCTTTCGGCGACGGAAGGCCCTTGTTTTTCATAAAATAGCTTCAGTTATTTTATTTAAACCTAAAAAGACAACCTAATGATTTTTAACCAATTAAAACTAAATCAAATAAATTTTCTTGTTGTTTGTATGTTATTGGTTTTTAACCTAAAAGCTCAGCAACCCGATCCTCCGGGGCAAGTTGAAAATCCGGCAGATGCAAAAAACAAGGCCTACCTTTTTGCCCACATGACACATCAGGACTATGGACATTTGTACTATTCTATTAGTACCGACGGCCTGCATTGGTATGCATTAAATAATAGAAAACGGATATTTGAGGATTATCAGGGGCATCCCGATATTTGCAAAGGCCACGATGGGCGTTACTACCTTGCCGGTAATACCAGCGATTCTTCGCTAAACATTAACATCTGGGTTTCATCTGATCTTATTTCCTGGGAAAAATACGGCACTTATACTCCTGATTTAAAAAGTACCCCTGATTATTTTATGGCTTTGCAGCGAATTGGTGCCCCGAAAATTTACTTCGATGGCGATTCGCAACAATATGTACTCACCTGGCATACACCTCATAAAGAAGGTGGTGAGATTTACTGGGCAAGCCAGCGAACACTATATGTACTTTCAAAAGACCTAAAAACATTTTCAGCCCACCCAACTCGTTTATTTGATTGGGACATGGGAACCATCGATGTATTTATCCGAAAAATTGATGGAAATTATTATGCTGTTATTAAAGACGAAACCTATCCCACTCTTTATTGGACTACGGGCAAAACGATACGGATTTCCAAATCTCCATCATTGTTAGGCCCTTACTCAGAGCCATCGGCTTCTATCAGCCCAAACTTTAGGGAAGCACCTATGCTAATCCCTTCTCCCGACGGAAAAATATGGTACATGTACTACGAGCAATATCCCGGAGTTTCGTATGGCCTGTCAATTGCTGATAATATGAATGGCCCTTGGTTTCAGGCATCGGGGTATACTTTTTTCAGCGACTGGGATAAATACAGCTTACCCGATTCAGTACGGCACGGATGTATGATTACCATTTCGGACGATGAATACACAAATTTAGTCGGCCATTTTGGTATAAATACTAACGACAAATAACATTCAATTGTAGGGAAAAAGGAAGAAAATGGTTCAAATAAGTAATAAATACTGAGTAGGAAAGTGAATTAGCTTGTAATATATATAGCGTTAAAAATACAATTTACACTCCAGCCAGTGAAACAATATCAATTACAATCCTATTTATGTTAGGTTAGTTTAATACCATAAAATAATTAGAATGAAAATATTTAATCGATTAATAGTTTTAATGGTTCTGTTTATAATTTCTTCGCAGGTTTATTCTTGCAAAAAAGAGGAATTATCTGATGAGCTATTAAATAACACAACCGAAGAAAATGTGAAAGTTCCTTTTGGCGATCCTTTTATTTTGCTTTGGCAGGGAACATATTATGCATACGGAACTTTTTCAAGTGATGGAATTGCTGTATTTACTTCAGATGATTTAAAAACCTGGGCAAGTGTTTCTGAATTAGCCCTTCACAAATCAGATGTGTGGGCCGACAGGTCGTTCTGGGCACCCGAGGTATATGCTGTAAACGGCAAATTTTATATGTACTATTCGGCCGACGAACATATATGTGTAGCCACCAGCAACAGCCCATTAGGCCCATTTAAGCAAGATGTTTATAAACCAATGATTGAAAGTGAAAAATGCATCGACAACTCATTGTTTATTGATGGCGATGGAAAACCTTACCTTTTTTTCGACCGGTTTAACGATGGGCTTAATATTTGGGTAGCCGAACTTGAAGAAGACCTGATTACTCTAAAACCAGAAACGATGCAAAAATGTATCAACGTTTCACAAGCGTGGGAAAAAATATGGCCACGAGTTAACGAAGGATCTTTTGTTGTAAAACACAATGGATTATACTACATGACCTATTCTGCCAACAGTTACGAAAGCCCTTTTTATGGGATAGGAGTGGCAACAGCAACAAAAATTACCGGCCCATGGACAAAATATTCGGATAATCCAATTTACCAAAAACCGGGAGATTTAGTTGGAATAGGCCATAGCGCTATGTTTACCGATAAAGATGGGCAATTACGAATTGTATTCCATGCCCACAACAGCAAAACTAAAATCCATCCACGCCATATGTACATTAGCACCGTAAAATTTGAAAATGTTAGTGGCATAGAAAAAATGGTGATCGATGAAAATTTCAGTACACCAATTCTGGAAATTAAATAACCAATTACAAACCGAAGGAAAAATTGTATGTTGATTAAAATTAAAACTATAGTAATTACCTTAATAATGCTTACCACTTTGGCACGTTGTGGTGAAAACGATAGCCTGCCTCTGGATTCAGTTAACACAACATTTACCAATCCAGTGTGGGATGGAGCAGATCCCTGGCTCGTAAAACAAGGCGACGATTATGTTTATTGTTTTTCATCCAATAATTCAATAATTGTTTCAAAATCAAAATATGTAACTAAAAAAGGGGAGTTAAAAAAGATATGGCAATCACCCGCCACTGGCTGGAACAAAGCTTGTGTATGGGCTCCCGAAATTCATTTTGTGGATGGACATTGGTACGTATATTATGCTGCCGGCGAATCGGGGCCTCCTTTTGTACATCAGCGTGCAGGCGTTCTACGGTCTAAAACTGATGATGTTTTTAGCGATTATGAAGATATGGGAATGCTATACACAGGCGATACTCCTGATAATCCGGAAAGCAATGTATGGGCAATCGATATGACACTCCTTCAACACAAAGGAAAATTATTTGCCATCTGGTCGGGTTGGGAAGAACAGAAAGATACTGATGCCACGCCACAGCAACTGTATATCCAGGAAATGGAAAATCCTTATACATTAAAAGGGACACGTGTATTGCTCTCTTCGCCCGAAGAAAACTGGGAAATTGGTGGGCCACTTAATTTAAACGAAGGAGCTCAAGTTTTAATAAATGGCGACAAAGTTTTTATTATTTATTCCTGCCGCGAGTCGTGGTTGGTTGAATACCGTCAGGGTATGCTACAATTAAATGATTCCAATGGAGATCTTTTGGATCCTGAAAACTGGACAAAAAAAGGGCCGGTTTTTCAAGGAAATTCATCCGTTTATGGGGTGGGGCACTGTTCCTTTGTTAAATCGCCTGACAACACCGAATACTGGATTATCTACCATTCTAAAAAGAGCACCACCCCAGGTTGGGAGCGCGATGTGCGAATGCAACCATTTACATGGAATGCCGATGGAACACCAAATTTTGGTACTGCAATCCGTGCCGGAAAAGAATTAAACAGGCCTTCGGGTGAGGTTAATATTGAACAACAGGAAAATTAGAATGATATATTTCAGAAATAAAATATTTATTCTACCCTTAATAATTTTTGCGCTGATTCTTTCATGTAACAACGAACTCCCCATAAAAACCGGTATTGAACCCGAAATTAAAGAAGTAAAAAATGGTATTAGGATTGCCTGGGATTATTCAAGTTTAACAAAAATTGCTCCTGCCGAAGGTGCAACACCGGGATATTATGGGTATGCCCGAATGATTCAATTATATGATAGCCGGCTTGCATGCGTGTATGAAACATCAAAAGGAAATGTTGAACTGGTTATTAGCCCCGATTCAGGTAAAACATGGAATAGCCCTCAAATTATTTTCGAAACACAAAATAATATTTCGATGGCAGTTCCCGAAATAATTGAACTTTCTGATCATTCAGTTTTGGTAGCCTGTAATCCTCGCCCAAGAGAACCTTTTACAGAAAACCGGAAATTTGGGATAAAAGTGCGAAAAAGTAACGATGGTTGTCAAATTTGGCAGCCCGAACAAAATATTTACGAGGCAGAATCTACTTTTAACAATGGGTGTTGGGAGCCATCAATGGTTGAAATGCCCAATGGAGAAATACAACTCTTTTTTGCCAATGAAGGAATTTATACAACTTCCGACGAACAGAATATTTCAATGTTTAATTCCTTTGATTTTGGTGAGACCTGGGCCACCGGGCCTTTGATTATCGGTTTCAGGAGTGGGAAACGTGATGGAATGCCTGTACCGCTTTTATTGGAAGATTCAGGCGAATTACTGGTAGCTGTTGAAGATAATAAACAAGGCGAATTTAAACCAACCATTTACCGCGAACAGATTGCTGGTTTGTGGGCAAATGGAGCCATTACAGCCAACGACCCAAGGCGCAATTACCACCCATTAGTTGAACCTTTGCCCGAAAATTGTTATGCAGGCGCCCCATACATTTCACGCCTTTCAACGGGAGAAGTATTATTATCCTACCAATCAACCTGGAACAGGGATTCACGTTGGGATAAATCGGCTATGGTGGTTGAAATAGGTGATAATACAGGAAGTTTATTCAGTAATCGTTCCATTCCATTTGATATCCCAATTTCAAAAAGTGGTTTGTGGAATTCCATCTCAGTAATCGAAGGAAATACAACGGTGGCACTTACTTCTACAAATGCTTTTTCAGCCAATTCGACAGAAGTGTGGATGATAAAAGGGAAAGTTATTCCTGAATTAACACTTCCCTTGGGAACAGCTGTTATTGATGGAAACACCAACGATGAGTGCTGGAAGAGTGAATGGCCATATTTTGTTGGCCATAAAAGCGAAAACCAATTAAAAGCGTCGGTTTGTGCCGATGCCACTAATTTATATTTGGCAGCAACTATTAACAGCTCTCAAATTGATAAATCATCCGATGGGTTTATTTTTTACCTCGATACCGAACGAAAAGGGTATAAAGCTCCCCACAAAGGAATTTATGCTTTTCATTTCGAAGCAAATGGTTCAATAGTTATCAAAGAAGGTAGCTATACTAATTGGGAAGAAATTGAAAAAACAGAGTTAATTACTTACAAAAGTAACGAAAACACTAATACAATAGCTTTTGAAATGGCTATTCCAAAAGTTTTCTTTCAAGGCAATCAATTAACTAATAATCAAATAGGAATAAATTTTCAGTTAAAACAAAAAATATCAAATGGTTCAATTTTAACAGAAAATATGGGTCAGAATATCGCTGAGCAACCGTGGACTTGGTGTCCGTTAAATCTCAGTCAACCATAAAATAATTCAAACCTTAAAATAAATCATCTATGAAAAAGAAAATTTATCTGTTATTGGTAGCGGCCACAATTTTATTTACAGCATGCCAATCGAATAAAAACAAATCTGAAACAACAGAAAGTGTTCCAAAAATATGGACAAAAGCTCAAGCCAAAACATGGGGCGACGAAAATGGTTGGTTACGTGGATGTAACTTTAATCCAAGTACAGCCATTAACCAACTGGAAACGTGGCAAGCCGAAAGTTTTGATGCTGAAACTATTGACCGTGAATTAGGCTGGGCCGAGGACATCGGCATGAATTGTATGCGTGTGTATTTACACCATTTAGCATGGGAAATTGACCAAAAAGGTTTTAAAGAACGAATGGATCAATACCTGGAAATTGCCGAAGGCCATGGTATAAAAACCATTTTTGTATTTTTCGACGATTGTTGGAACCCAACATACGAAGCCGGTAAACAACCCGATCCAAAACCTGGCGTTCACAATTCAGGCTGGGTGCGTGACCCGGGTGAACTTTTATTTACAGATCCTTCTGTAATGACAATTCTGGAGGCTTATGTAAAAGATGTTTTAACAACATTTAAAGATGATAAACGTATTGTTCTTTGGGATTTATACAACGAACCCGGAAATAATAATTATGGCAACAAATCGATGTTTTTATTAAAAAAAGTATATGAATGGGGATGGGCAATTCGGCCTTCGCAACCCATGTCAACGGGTGTATGGAATGCATCATTAACTGATTTAAATACTTTTCAATTAAAGAACTCTGATATTATTACGTATCACAACTACGAAGGACCTGAAAAACACCAGGCTGCCATCGATTCGTTAAAAAAATACGACCTGCCAATGGTTTGTACAGAATACATGGCGCGTCGGAACAACAGTTTATTTCAAAATATCATGCCTATCCTCGCCAAAGAAAATGTTGGAGCAATCAATTGGGGATTGGTCGATGGAAAATCGAATACCAAATATGCCTGGGACGAACCTATTGCCGATGGTTCAGAACCAGCTTTGTGGTTTCACGAAATTTTCAGGAAAGACGGTACACCTTACAAACAAGAGGAAGTTGATTTGATAAAAAGCCTCACTTTGGTTAATTCAAAATAAGTTGTATTTTTTATAATAAAGGCATAAATTCTATATTTTTAAAATATATAATTTATGCTTTCTTTTTAAATAGTAATATCAATCCAGTAAAACCATGAATTTTAAATCCTTTTTATTCGTCCAATTATTTTTTTGTTTATTCTTGTCAGCTTATTCACAATCGAATAACCCGCTTCCTGTTGAGTTTGGTGACCCATACATCCTAAAGGCATCAAATGGAACATATTATATGATTGGAACGGGTGGCGTTTCGGATGGGTTTAAAATGTATTCTTCATCCAATTTAAAAGAATGGAAAGACGAAGGCGGTATTTACGAAGGAAATAAAACCAATTCATGGTGCACAGCCAATTTCTGGGCTCCCGAAATGTACGAATACAATGGAAAATTCTATTTACTATTCAGCGCCGATTGGCGTCAAAACCCTACCAACGAATTAGAGAATTTCCGCATTGGAGTGGCAGTATCTGATTCTCCTACTGGCCCTTTTACCGATCTCTTCAACCGTCCTGTTTTTGATCCGGGTTATCCGGTAATTGATGGCAATTTGCTCTTCGAAAATGGGAAAATATATCTTTATTATTCACGATGCTGTTACAAAAACCCTGTTGAAAGTGAAATAGCTCAGTGGGCAAAAAAAGAAGGAAAATTTTCCGAAATAGAAGAAAGTTGGGTATATGGAGTGGAATTAAAGGATGATTTTTCAGGAATTACGGGGGAACCAAAATTAATACTCCGTCCACCTGTGTCCATGGACGACAAACAGGCAGAGTGGGAGAGCCGCTCTGTTACATCAGGCGAAGTAAACCGCCGTTGGACCGAAGGTTCATATATTTTTAAAAATAACAATACGTTTTATATGATGTACTCAGCCAATTATTTTGGCGGCAAAAACTATGCGGTAGGATACGCAACTTCCTCTAATCCACTTGGCCCATTTAAAAAGGCAGCCAATAATCCCATTCTTCAAAAGAATATTGAAAAAGGTGGAATAGTAACAGGCACAGGTCACAATTCTGTAACATTTTCTCCTAACGGCAAAATGTTATGTGTTTACCATGGGCGCACTTCAAAAACAGGCGAAAACAGGGTTGTTTTTATCGATAGTATGGAAATACTGGATGATGGCACTTTAATTGTTAATGGGCCTACAACAAAGTAATAACAGGCATTTTAGCACGATTTGGAAGCCTTAAAGTGTGTTGAATACATTAATTAAAAAATATCCGTATTTTTAGGAAAAATTTTAGTTCAGATGAGGCCTAAAAATTCTATAGTTTTGGTTGTTCTTCTTTTGTCGGTTATACTAATAAACTGTCACAAAAAACCTAGTCAATTTGTTCAAAAACAAATATTTAATACCGAATGGCAATTTGTCCGTTTATCAGAAAGTGACTCCCTCGTTGATCATTCTGGTTCCAATGTAAATACATCTGATTGGGAAACGGTACAACTTCCGCATTCAGCTAAGCTGGAACCGGTATTGGTTAATGATCAATGGCAAGGCATTTGTTGGTACCGAAAATCATTTGAGATTAATCCTGAATTAAAGGACAAAAAGCTGTTCCTCCATTTCGAAGGTGCTATGAACAAGGCTGAAGTGTGGATAAATGGCACAAAAAAGATTACACACCAGGGAGGCTATTTACCATTTGTTATCGATTTTACAAACGAAGCCAACCTTAAAGGAACCAATACCGTTGCTGTACGACTCGATAACAAAGACAATTCAATCACCGGGCCAAAACCAATGAAAGTCCTTGACTTTAATATGTACAGCGGAATTTACCGCAATGTTTGGCTTATAGCAAAAAACAACCTGCGCATTACTGACCCAATTTCTGAAAACAAAATAGCCAGTGGTGGTATTTTTGTCAGCTACCCTGAGGTTACAGCCTATCAGGCATCTGTTAGGGTACAAACACATTTAATAAACGAAAATCTATCCAATAAAGAATTTAGTATTTTAAATAATCTGCTATTGGGCGAAGAAATTGTTTCTACCTTTCTTGCAGAAGGGCTTTCTTTGGAGGCTGGAGCCAATGCTGAATTTCTGTCGGAATTAAAAGTTCAAAATCCGCAATTATGGTCACCCGATGAACCAAATTTGTATGTTCTGGAAACAGCTATTCTACAAAATGGGGAAATAATTGATAAACAAACCACACGCATTGGTATAAAAACCATTGAATTCCACGGGCAGGATTTTTACCTGAATGGGAAAAAAACATTCTTACGTGGAGTAAACCGCCATCAGGAATATCCCTTTGTTGGTTATGCTTTATCGGACAATGCGCAATACCGCGATGCAAAAAAAATTAAAGATGCCGGTTTTGATTACGTACGTTTATCACATTATCCGCATTCCACAGCCTTTATGGATGCCTGCGATGAGTTGGGCATTGTAACTATCGATGCCATTTTAGGATGGCAATACTACCGTGAAGATGAATTGTTTAAAAGCCATATTTATCAAACTGCACGCGACATGATCAGGCGTGACCGTAACCATGCATCTGTTTTGGCTTGGGAAGTCTCTTTAAACGAATCGTGGATGCCTGAACCATTTATTGATTCGCTTCATACCATTGCGCATGAAGAATACCCGGGCGACCAGTGTTTTTCAGCTGGGTGGCAATCGTATGGATTCGACATTTATCTTCAGGCTCGGCAACACCGCTTGGGGCACGATGCCAATTACCCACCAAAACCATATGTTGTTTCAGAATATGGTGATTGGGAATATTATGCCATGAATGCTGGATTAAACCAGGATTCATGGGGAGAATTGTTACAAAACGACCGCTCCAGCCGACAATTACGGACCGAAAACGAAAAAAGGCTTTTGCAACAAGCAACAAATTTACAGGAAGCACATAACGATAATTTTAACACACCTGCTTTTGCCGATGGGTACTGGGTGATGTACGATTATAACCGTGGTTATGCCAACGACCTTGAATCGTCGGGTATTATGGATATTTTCAGGCTGCCTAAATTCAGTTACTATTTTTATAAAAGTCAGCGCAAAGAGGCTGCGCCTATGGTTTATGCTGCTACCTACTGGAATTCCGATTCTCCATTAAATGTTAGGGTATTTAGTAACTGCGACGAAGTTGAATTGTTGCTAAACGAAAAATCGTTGGGGATAAACAAACCAGCAATAAATACAACTTCAGAAAATTTAGTGTGCCCTCCGTTTGAATTTAAAATTGCAAATTTTGAAGCCGGGCAAATAAAAGCTATTGGTTATATAAATGGGAGAAAAGCAGCTGAACATGTAATAAACACTCCCGAAGAGCCCGATCATTTAGAAATACAAATTGATGAAAGTGGCAGGCCTTTAAAAGCTGGTTGTAACGATGTGGTATTTGTTTACATCCGTTTATTGGATAAAAATAATACTACTGTTTTACAAACCGGTGGTGAATTATCCATATCCCTTTCAGGTGATTCAAAAATCATAAATACACAGGCAATAACTTTTGAAGCCGGAATAGCAACAGCAGTAATTCAATTAGGAAATACACCGGGAGATATAAATATTAAGGCCAATTATCAGAATTATTCTATGGAAAAAACAGCTACCATTCAGTAAAAAACAAATATTCCTTATTCATTCTTAAACTTCAAACGAACCATAACTTTTGATGCTACAGGTTGTCTGTTTTTTATTTCAGGGTGCCATTCGGGGCCTAATAATATTATTTCTTTGGCTTTTTCAAAAAGGATAGAATCAGGTGAATTAACACCTATTATGGAGTCAATTTCTCCAATTTCATTGATTAAAAACTGCAATTTCACAGCTGTTTTTTTCGCTTTTAATCCGGAAGGAAGCACACACTTTTCTTCTAAATAAACCTTAAATTCTTTGAATCCGCCGTTTGGAAAGGCTTTGCCGTCTTTTAATTCCACAGTTGAAATACTTCCTGTAACATCCTTTTGCCGTTTTGATGCATAACCAACAGCTACTACTTCGTCAAGGGCTAATTGCGATGGATCCATTTTTATGGTATTTTCTGAATCGCTTAATAGCTCAAATTCAGTGGTTTCCATTCCTACAAGGCTAGCCACCAATATTTTGTTGGTATCACCAATCAGGGCCAATTTAAACTGCCCTTCCTTATCTGTAACAGTACCCCCAGCAATTCCTTTTAAGCCGATGTACACACCTGGTAATGGTTCATTATCTTCAGTCGAAACAACTTTACCACTCACTACTTTTATGGTTTGATCCTTCGAAACAGCTGAAAAAGCATTCTTCTTTTGCCGTTGTAAAGTTGAAATTCCTCTAATCCGAATAGGAGGGTTTTGAGCTACCTTTTGCGATTTTAAACCGGCTAATTCATCCGAAATAAGTTGTTTATCTTCTTTGAGCACAACTTTTTCAGCTTTCGGAAGAATTGTCTTCGGCTGAATCATTTCCGCTGTTTCATGGGGCATAGGTTCAAGTATTTGGGCTTGTTTTGTTTTTGAATTAACCTGTTCCTTTTCAGCAGCCGGAAATTCGTTCACTACTTCTAATGGTTCTTCAGTTAGAGGTTCAATTATTTCTTTAACCTGAACATCAGCTACCTGTTTTTTAATAATATCAGGGACTTGCCAGAAAAACAGGAAGCCTAATGATACCACTAACAGAATAGATGCTGCACCCACCCACAAACGGTAATTCCTTTGTTTGGTTTTATGTTGTAACCTTTCGGAAAGAGATTGTATATCACCATCTAGATTGGAGGCAGGATACCCTTCAAAACCTTCCAACGCTTCTGCTTCAAAAGGATTATGTTGTAAAAAACGTTCAAATTCAAATCGTTCCTTGTCGGTCATTTGATTCTCCAAATACCTTTGAAAATCTTTTTGAGTTATATGTTTGTGCTGTTTTGTCATTTTTGTTTTTCCAAACAAATTTTTAAGTTACGTTTCCCATTCTGAATAAAACTCTTTACTTTTTTTTCTTCCAGATTTAAATCCTTCGCAATTTCGCGGTAACACCGGTTTTCAAAGTAAAACTGCTGTATACATTGTTTTTGCTCCAATTTTAATTTTTTAATACATTCCAACAGAGCTGTTTCAAGGTTTAAATCCTGCTCTTTATCAATAGGATGAGTTTCAATGCCAATTTCCATAAAAACAGAACTATTTTCTTCTGTTTGAATCTTCCGAAAGTTTTTATTTTTTCGGATTTCCATCAAACAAAAGTTTTTTGTAACCACGTATAACCAACCTTTGAAGTTAGTAATTTTGTGTTTAAAAACTTCCTCGTTCACTCTTTCAAAGATTTGCATCACAGCATCTTTGGCATCTTCCTTCTCCGAAAAATACTTCAGGCAAACCCCATATACCAAATTTATGTACCGCCCATACAATTCACCCAAAACTACCATGTTTTTATCCTTTAAGAATAAAACAAGCAATTCATCGTCAGACAGGTTTTTTAATCTTCCTTTTATTGGAATTAGCGGCATGTATCGTATTTACATTTCTCTTTAAAATTAGGATAATTCGAATGTTAAAAAAAATAATTTATGGAAAACAAAGGATTGTTGCATCCTACTGGTGTAAAACAAAATTATTAACTAAAAACAGTTACCATGAAAACAATTCTTTTGATAAACATCTTAATAATTTTTTCAATTCTTTCTTCTTCTCAAACTACACAACATATTTCGGGTACTATTTCAGACGAACAAGGAAACTATCTTGCCGGTGTACAAGTCAAAACAGAAAATTCTAATCTCTGGGCGATTTCAGATAGCAATGGATTATATGAAATTGAAGTTTTACCTTCTGACAAAATACTGGTTTTTAGTTTTGTTGGGATGAAAACAAAAAAAATTAAAATTAACAACAGAACTACTATTAATGTAACACTAAAACAAGTTGTTAGCGAGTTGGATGAAATGGTTGTAGTAGGGTATGGTTCCAGAAAAAAGACAGAGCCTACAGGGGCTGTTTCAACGGCTTTTCATAAAAACATGCGAATAAGGGGAGTGGCTTCAATGGTTATGCCTCAGGTTGCATGGAATACCGAAGGTTATTCGGCTATTCACGAAAATGGTTTTAAAAATGTACTTTCTGCGCCACTATCCACTTTTTCCGTTGATGTGGATAATGCAGCTTATTCAAATGTACGCCGTTATATTAACCGTGGGCAATTGCCACCTAAAGACGCTGTCAGGATTGAAGAAATGATCAATTATTTTAACTATGATTACCCTGAACCGGAAGGTAAATACCCTTTTAGTGTAACATCTGAATTATCAGTTTGCCCATGGAATACCAGCCACCATCTGTTACATATTGGATTAAAGGGAAAGAGTATTGATAAAACCGATTTGCCATCCTCTAACCTGGTTTTCCTACTCGATGTTTCTGGGTCGATGAATGCGTACAATAAATTGGAACTTGTAAAAAAAGCATTTAAATTACTGGTTAATCAATTACGCCCCAATGACCGTGTGGCAATAGTTGTGTATGCAGGAGCTGCCGGGAAAGTTTTGGATTCGACACACGGAAACAACAAGCGACAAATTCTGGATGCCATTGAAAAACTAAATGCAGGCGGTTCAACTGCTGGTGGCGAAGGCATAAAACTGGCTTACAAAATTGCTGAAGAAAACTTTATCAAGGGAGGCAATAACCGCATCATCCTTGCTACCGATGGCGATTTTAATGTGGGTATTTCGAGCAATGCTGATATGGAGCGATTAGTTGAAAACAAACGTGACAACGGTATTTTCTTAACTGTCCTCGGATTTGGTATGGGCAATTACAAAGATGATAAAATGGAAATAATGGCAGATAAAGGAAATGGCAATTATGCCTACATCGACAACATTCAGGAAGCACGCAAGGTATTTATTTCAGAATTTGGCGGTACATTATTTACAATAGCTAAAGATGTAAAATTCCAGTTGGAATTTAATCCACAAAAAGTTAAAGCCTACAGGTTGGTTGGATACGAAAACCGTTTGCTCAACAATGAAGATTTTAACGATGACACCAAAGATGCCGGTGAAATGGGAGCGGGGCACACCGTTACGGCCCTGTACGAGATCATTCCTGCCGGAAGTGAAGAAACTGTTCCAACAATTGATCTACTTAAATACCAGGCTAATAAAACATCTTCAGGAGGCAAAACCAATGAGTTATTAACCATAAAACTACGGTACAAAGATCCAGATGACCAAAAGAGCAAATTGTATGAAAAACCAATCAAAAACAAATTAATAAACACCTCAAAAACATCAACCAATTTCAGGTTTTCGGCTGCGGTGGCTTCATTTGGTATGGTTTTGCGTAATTCTGAGTTCAGAGGAAATTCGGAAATGGATAAAATAATTGAATGGGCTACTTCAGCAAAAGGCAACGACAATGAAGGCTACAGGTCTGAATTTATTCAACTGGTTAAAATGGCTAAAGACTTAATGCCGGTAGCAGAAAACGATTAATCATTATAAATCCTCTTTATGTTTTTACTATTTAAAAACATCGTATTCGGCAATTAACTCACGCAAAAAGCAAAAGAAAATAAAGGGCGCAAAGGAAAATTAAATTCTCTGCGCCCTCAAATTATCCCTATTTCTGCTGTGGTATAAAACATTAACCCTATTGAAAACAGTGTATTATTTCTTAGAAATATTAAATCCTATGGCAGTTATAAACACTCAAACAATAATAAATTCAACGCATAAGTTAAGTAGAATTAAAATGAAAAATTGTAATTTTGTTTAGTAGCAACTTTCAGAAAAAAATAAAACAGATACTTTTTAACAATTATTCTCGTTTTACCAAAAAAATAAACCATGAAAAAATTAGCATTTTTAATCACACTTTTTCTAGTTTCACATGCGGTTTATAGCCAGTATAGCCTCGACCTGGGATTAAAAGCAGGATTTAACAGTTCAAAATTAACAACCGATAGAAGCCAGTATAATCCCGAAACTATTAACAATTTTCACTTTGGAGCTTTTGGCCGCATCAATATTAATCGGATTTACATTCAGCCTGAAGCCTATTATATTTCAAAAGGTGGAGATATCAAGGACGTCCTGGACCCTAATCCACTGCAGACAATCAGTTCGTTTAATTACGACATGGTAGATGTACCGGTATTAATTGGAGGAAAAATTCTTGATGGCGAAGCTTTTAATTTTAGAGCTATGGCTGGCCCGGTGTTTAGTTTTGTAACTAAAAAAGAAGTGGATGGACAAAGTTCACCTTTTTCGCCCAATGATTTAAAAGATAATTTTATGGGTTACCAGCTTGGAATTGGAATAGATTTTTTGTTGTTAACGTTTGATGTAAGAATGGAGCGTAGTTCGAGTAATGTTTTTACAGGAGCAGATTTAAATTCAAAAAGTAATACGTTCCTGTTTACGCTTGGAGCAAAAATATTATAAAAAAAAGAGCCGCTAAAAACGGCTCTTTTTTTATATATTTTGTAATGCTTCTTTTAATTCCACATAATGAGCTTCAGTCACTGGGCATAAAGGTAATCGCAGCACATTCTCAATAATTCCCTGAATATGCATTAGCACTTTAACTCCTCCCGGATTATTTTCTTTAAAAATTAGTTTAAATATATCAATCATCTTGTGATGCATCTCACGGGCACCCTTGTAATCGCCTTCAGTAGCTTTATGAATCAATGAACTTACAGCAGCAGGTAAGGCGTTAGCTAATACTGAAATTACACCAACTCCCCCAATTGCAGTAATTGGCAATGCTAAAACATCATCGCCCGAAATAAGCTTAAAGTTGGCAGGAGTATACTTTTCAATTACCGTTAATTGCGATAAAATGCCAGAAGCTTCTTTAATACCAACAAATTTTTCTGAGTTTTTTGCCAGGCGGATTACCGTTTCTGCTTCCATATTAGTACCCGTACGTGAAGGAACATTGTACAAAACAATAGGCAATGGCGACATTTCGGCAATAGCCATAAAATGTTGGTATAACCCATTCTGGGTTGGTTTATTGTAGTAGGGAGTCACAATTAATAATCCGGCAACACCCTCCAGGTCAGCCGATTTAATACTATCAATAACAGCCTGGGTGTTGTTACCTCCCATACCTACCATAACTGGCAAACGGCCCGCCGACTTCTTTATAATAAAACGGACAACATCATTTTTTTCACTTTCAGTAAGAGTAGCAGTTTCGGCAGTGGTGCCCAATGCTACAAGGTAATCCATTCCACCAGCGGCCTGGTTATCAACAATATTCCCCAGTGCATCATAATCCACCGAAGAATCCGTTTTGAAAGGTGTTATCAACGCAACACCTGCCCCTCTAAAAAGTTGGTCCATTTTAATCCTTGTTAAATTGTTTCAAATAAAAAATCTGCTGCTCAGCCAGGTATTTAGCGTTGCAGTTTTTACTGACATCAACTGTCATATCAAAATAATTATTGGCCTCTAACGTCCAGCCAATTTTAAATTTTGCGCCTGATAATGCTGTTATCACTTGCAAAGGAAAACTATTTGTAACCGAAATATTAATTAATATATCAAAATCGGATTGCAGGAATGTTTCAACAATTCCAGACTTTGGAAATCCCAGCCAATTTAAATCCTTATCCGAAAATGAATTGGCTATTTCTTCGGTATGATTTCCCGAATAGCACAAATGCCTGCAAATAACCTGCTTATTCTGAAAATAATCTGTAATAAAATGAAAAGCATCGGTTTCAGAAATATGCCACAGAAGACCAATTTTATTGACTTTCTCCAGATTAACAAACTGAGCTGCCCTTACGGTTTTTTCCAGCTGTTTGTTAAGCAAATAATAAGCATATTTATTTTTTAGACTCATGGCTCGAACAAAAATAGTAAAAAGAAATAATTTGAATCTTTAATCCGGCATTTTGGCCGAGAATAATCAAATAATAAGAAAATCTTAAAGAAATGATTCTAAACATACTCTAAAAGGCTAACAAAATAGGCTATTTTATTTCCAGAAAATTATTCAATCATCTTTAAAAAATCATCCTCGGAAATAATGGGTACATTTAATTTCTGGGCTTTTTCTAGTTTGCTGGGCCCGATTTTTTCGCCTGCCACCAAATAACTGGTTTTTTTTGAAATAGAACCAACGTTTTTACCACCATGCTGGTCAATAAGTTTTTTAATTTCATCGCGCGAAAGGGTTTCAAATGTACCTGATATAATAATACTTAATCCCTTCAGTTTGTCAGTTTTATTGGCTTGTTGTTCGTTGCTGATCTCCATTTTTAATCCGGTTTCTTTTAGAAAATCAATCAATTCATTGTGTTTTTCTTTCGAGAAATAATCCACAAGGCTTTCGGCAATGCGGGTGCCAATTTCATCAATATCAACCAATTGTTCAACTGTGGCGGTCCGTATTTTATCGATACTGATGAGTTTATTAGCCAGTGTTTTAGCAACAGTCTCTCCAACATACCGAATCCCCAAACCAAACAATACTTTTTCAAAAGGCACATTTTTTGAATTCTCGAGACTTTCCAAAATCCTATCGGCCGATTTATCACCCAACCGTTCGAGTATAGAAATTTGTTCCTTTTTTAAGGCATACAAATCAGACACATTGGAAATAAGCCCTTGATTGTATAATAAGTCAATAGTTTCCTGCCCCAGGCCATCAATATCCATTGCTTTGCGGCCTACAAAATGTTCAATTTTCCCTTTTATTTGAGGTGGGCACCCCTCTTCGTTGGGGCAATAAAAAGCTGCCTCGCCTTCTTCCCTAACCAGCGGAGTTTGGCATTCGGGGCATTCAGTAATAAACTTAACAGGCGAAGCCATAGGGTGGCGTTCAGCAATATCAACACCGGTTATTTTAGGAATTATTTCGCCTCCTTTTTCAATAAATACTTTGTCGAGCAAGTGTAAATCCAAATTGGCAATAATATCGGCATTGTGCAACGAAGCCCGTTTTACAGTTGTCCCGGCCAACAAAACAGGATCGAGGTTGGCTACTGGTGTTACAGCACCTGTGCGTCCTACCTGATAGGTCACCGACCGTAAAGTTGTGACAGCATTTTCGGCTTGAAATTTATAGGCAATGGCCCAACGAGGTGACTTGGCAGTATTTCCCAGGTTTGCCTGCAACCGGTGCGAATCAACTTTAATTACTATTCCATCGGTAGCCACTGGTAAATCAAACCGTTTGTGATCCCAAGTGTGTATAAACTCAATAACAGAATTAATATCCTTGCATATTTGTGTGTCTTCCGAAACTTTAAAACCCCATTTCTGAGCTTCTAGTAAGTTAGCATAATGACTATCAGTAGGTAAATTGTCGCTTAACAAAGCGTACAAATAGGCATCCAGTTTTCGGGATGCCACAACCGATGAATCCTGCATTTTAAGAGTCCCAGAAGCAGCATTACGGGGATTGGCAAACGGCAATTCGCCATTCTCTTCACGTTCTTTATTAATCTCTTCGAATACATTAAATGGCAATAAAATTTCGCCCCTGATATCAAATTTATCAGGATAACCTGAATTGCGTAATTTTAATGGGATAGTGCGAATGGTGCGGACATTGGTAATTACATCATCTCCTTTGGTTCCATCACCGCGGGTAACAGCTTTTGAAAGAGTCCCGTTTTCATAAGTCAGGCTAATGGAAGTACCGTCAAATTTAAGCTCACATACATACTCATATTCGTCGCCAATAATTTTTTTTATGCGGGTATCAAAATCTACTAATTCTTCTTCGGAATAAGCATTTGAAAGTGAAAGCATTGGCCGTTCATGAACCACCTGTTCAAATTCTTTACTTATATCACTACCCACTCGTTTGGTAGGCGAATTAGGATCGTCGAACTCAGGATATGCGGCTTCTAATTTCTCCAGCTCTTTCATTTTCATGTCAAAATCATAATCGCTGATAACAGGCTGTGACAATACATAATAGCGGTAATTATGGTCGTGGAGTTCGGCACGTAAATTTTTTATAGCATTCTTAATTTCCATATTTTCTATTCAAAAGCTTTTAAACAAAATTACAAAAACTATCGACTGAATGCAGAGAGCCTTGTTTTAACAATCAAATATTTGCTAACAATTTCAACTTAATCAATATAATAATTGTATTATCTTTAGTTGGTTTATAAAAAAGATAAAAATGCTAAAAAAGATTTTAAAATACATTGGGTTAGGTTTATTATTGTTAGTATTAGTATTGGTTGTAAAAACGTTTTATTACTCATCAAAACAGGTAGATATTGATTTAAAAGATGCAGTAACAGTACCCGAATCGGCTATTCAGAATCTTACCAAAGCCATTCAATTTAAAACTATTTCGCGCGAAGACAAAGAATTAAACGACACAGCTGAATTTGCTGCATTTCATAGGTTTATAGAAACCACCTACCCATTGGCTTCTTCAATGTTGGAGAAACAAATTTTTCACAATTATGCACTTTTATACAAATGGCAGGGTAGCGATTCAGAATTAAAACCAGTTGTATTAATGGCACATCAGGATGTAGTTCCGGTTGTTGAAAAAAACTGGGAACAAGCACCCTTTTCGGGTTTAAATGATGGCACTTTTATTTGGGGCCGGGGTACACTTGACGACAAAGGAAGTTTAATTTCAATTTTAGAGGCTGTAGAACAAACAATTGCTTTAGGTATTATTCCCAAACGCACTATATACCTGGCATTTGGCGACGATGAAGAAGTTGGTGGGAAGGGAGCAAAAACAATGGCGGCATATCTTAAATCGCAAGGTATTAAAGCCGAAATGGTTTTGGATGAAGGAATGGTTATTTCGAGTGGGATTGTCCCTATGCTAACTTTACCTGTGGCAACCATTGGCACATCCGAAAAGGGTTACTTAACAGTTAAATTAAGCTGTGAGTACGAGGGTGGGCATTCGTCAATGCCACTTCCTGAAACTGCCATTTCTGTTTTGTCAAAAGCTGTTGTAAAAATTACAGACAACAGGCCAGCTCCACGGTTTACACAACCTGTAAACGATTTTATGAGTTATATTGGCCCAGAAATTCCCTGGCCGGCACGTATTGTATTTGCCAACAAATGGCTTTTAGGAGGTATTTTAAAAAGTATTTATACCGGCTCCGGAGCAGGGAATGCTTCTGTACGGACAACAACAGCCCCTACAATGTTGCAAGCCGGTATAAAAGACAATATCCTGCCTACTGAAGCATTTGCTACAGTTAATTACAGGCTGCTTCCGGGCGATACTAAAGATAAAATGTTAGCATATTTAACCGATGTAATTGATGATGAGAGGATAAAAATTGAAGCTATCAATCTGTCGAAAGACCCGGCTTTGATTTCACCTGTTGATAACAAAGCCTTTTTAATCCTGAATAAAACAATTAAAGAGAGTTTTGAAAAAACACTAGTTGCGCCGACATTAATGCTTGCCAGTTCTGACAGCTACCATTATTCCGAAATTTCAAAAAACGTATACCGTTTTGCACCGTACCAGCTTGATTCAAATGATTTAGCAAGGATTCATGGCGACAATGAACGAATTACCATTGAAAATTATAAAAAAATGATTGGTTTTTATTTCAGGTTACTTGAAAATATTCAAAAGGATTTTTAAACTATAACTATTGAACAAAACAGAAGTTTTTTCCTTTATTAGAAAGAAAAGTAAAATTGTTAAAAATGGAATATACGTTAAATATTGGCGCTAAGATCCTTGATTTTAGCTTACCTGCTACCGATGGTAAAACATACAATCTTTCCAATTTCGATTCAGCTGATTTTTTGGTGATTTTTTTTACGTGTAACCATTGCCCATACGTTATTGGCAGCGATGAAGAAACACGGAAAACAGCGGAAAAATACGCAAATAAAGGAGTTCAATTTGTAGGAATCAATTCAAACAGCCCCAATACTTATGCTGAAGATGATTTTGACCATATGGTTCGGCGGATGAAAGAATTTAATTTCCCATGGAAATACCTTTACGACGCTACTCAGGAAATTGCCTTGGCTTATGGAGCCCTTAAAACACCACATTTTTATCTGTTTGATAAAAACCGAAAACTGGTTTATACCGGCAGGGGGGTGGATAACCCTCGCGACACCTCAAAAATGACTGTTAACGACCTGGACCGGGCACTCAATGAATTAACAACCGGGAAACCTGTTTCAATACCTGTTACCAATCCAATTGGCTGTAACATAAAATGGGAAGGTAAAGACAGGCATTGGATGCCACCCGAAGCATGCGATTTGATTTAAGAAACTATCAACTCCTTAAAAAAGTACCAGGTCATAAAACCCGATGTAATAAGTTTAAGAAGTGTACCAACCAAAAATCCAAGGAAAGAACCAAAACCCGATTTTAAAGCAGCTCCTGAATCTTTTCCTCCTGTTAATTCACCAACCACTGCCCCAATAAATGGCCCAATTATAATTCCCAATGGTGGGAAAACGAAAATACCCAGCACAAGGCCAATGATACTGCCCCAAATTCCCCGTTTACTACCACCAAACTTTTTTGTACCCCAGGCAGGCACTATGTAATCGAGGGCATATACAACTACCGTAATTACTGCCCACACGGTAAGGAAATTTGTCGAAAACTGGTACCGTTCAGTAAAATGCAGCAATAACAACCCCACATAACTTAACGGTGGCCCGGGCAGTATGGGTAAAATTCCACCTAACAATCCAAGAAGAATTAAGACGATACCAAATCCAATGAGAATATAATCCACCATAAACTTACATTTTTTGTTTTTTTATGCTTAACAAATACATCACTATTAATGAAAAACAAACTACTAAACCACTTAAATAAAGCAATTCATTTTTTTCGAGTAGGTAAATAGCATGGACCTGAATTTCCTGCCAATAAGATATACTCAGCAAAACCATTAAATTATTGAGCGCATGAACAATAATACTCAATACAATACTTTTTGTTCGCACCATCAGCCATCCCAAAAGTAGTCCCAACGCAAAAGTTGCAGGGAATTGCCACGGATTTAAATGAAACAAAGCAAATAACAGGGCAGAAAAAAATATGGCCAGGAATTTTGGGTAATTCCGCATAAAACCATTCATGATTACTCCTCGAAAAATTAACTCTTCAACAATAGGAGCAATAATTACAACCTTCAAAAAAGCCCCTAACCAACCATAATCACTTTCAAAAATACTGTTAAAAAGCTCCCAAAACCAGGCAGGAGGTGGAAGAACCTCGTTTACATATTCATTCACATCCGAAAGGATATTCTGAATAGCCCATAAATACAGTATTATTGGAATTATTAATAATGGATTAAAAAACTTAACCGGAAAAACCTCCAATAATTTATTCTTTGATTTTCTGAATCCATAGTATAATATAAATAGTACCGAACCTACACCCAATATTATTTTCTTCCACGGATTATAAAGGTATTCGGTGTCTTTAAAATAATCAATCAAGGCCAGAGGAAAATCCACAACTGTTTGAATAAAAATGTATAAAACAACCAGATGCACTGCCTGAATAAACGTAGGATAATATTTTTGTTTGCTTTCTCTCATTTAAATCAATATCAACATCTAAAATAGAAGTTTAAAATTATTATTCAATTTAATAAAGCAAAAAACAGTTTTAATTCTTTAAACACCATTTGCCATATTTACAAGTGTAAAAAAAGGATCAAAAATTCGCTGTAATAAAATATCAAAATTTAGCATTACTATGTCTTGTTTATCAAATGTTTGCTTATATTGCGCCCGCAAAAAAATGTGGCCTTGGTTACTGGTGGTTTTTCATAATAAAAAATTATGACTAAAAGAATCCAAAGCAGATTGGTTTTTTAACATTAAATTGTTGATATAATGGTAAAAAACTTTTGTAAAGGCTTGATTTTTTACTAAAAAAGCACTTATTTTGCAATCCGTTTGAAAAGCGTAGGTTAAAAATATTAAAGAAATTCTATAAAAGATGTCAAAAGTTTGTCAAATAACAGGAAAAACAGCCATGGTGGGAAACAATGTTTCACACTCAAAAAGGCGTACAAAACGACGTTTTAACGTTAACCTGTTTAAGAAAAAATTCTTTTTACCTGAAGAAAGCCGTTGGGTAAACATAGTAGTATCGGCTGCAGGAATTCGCACCATTAATAAAAATGGCCTTAAAAGTGCGTTAACTACAGCCAAAGAAAAAGGTTATATCAATAAATATTAAAGACTAGAAAATGGCTAAAAAAGGGAACAGGGTTCAGGTTATACTTGAATGCACCGAACATAAAGAGAGTGGCGTAGCTGGGACTTCACGCTATGTGACTACTAAAAACAGGAAAAATACTCCTGAGCGCTTGGAGCTAAAAAAATACAACCGTATTTTGAAAAAAATAACAGTACACAAAGAAATTAAATAATATAAGATATGGCTAAGAAGGCAGTTGCGTCGTTACAAAAAGGAGCCGGTAAAGGTTTTGCCAAGGTAATAAAAATGGTACGCTCACCTAAAACCGGTGCGTATTCTTTTAAAGAAGAAATGATCCCTAACGATGATGTGAAAGATTATTACAAAAAATAATAATATATCGTGGTATATTAATAAAAGCTTTCATCGTGTGGTGAGAGCTTTTTTGTTTATGAGATATTAGAAAAAAAACAGTATTTTCGTTCCTCCAAAGCCAGATATTATGGGTTTATTCGGTAGTTTCAGCAGTAAGAAAAAAGAGAGCCTCGACCAGGGATTGTCAAAAACAAAAGAGAGTGTTTTTAAAAAGCTTGGGCGCGCAGTTGTAGGTAAATCAAAAGTTGATGATGAAGTACTCGACAACCTTGAAGAGGTTTTAATTACTTCAGATGTTGGAGTAGACACAACGCTTAAAATCATTGAACGCATCGAAAAACGTGTATCGAAAGACAAATACATGGGTGTTTCAGAGTTGAATGTTATTTTAAAAGAAGAAATAGCATCGTTACTCGAAGAAAATAATTCGGGCGATGATATTGAATATGAACTACCTGAGAATGGTGACCCATATGTAATTATGGTTGTCGGGGTCAATGGAGTTGGAAAAACTACAACCATAGGTAAATTGGCTTACAATTTTAAAAAGGCCGGCAAAAATGTTTATTTAGGTGCAGCGGATACATTCAGGGCAGCTGCCATTGACCAATTACAAATATGGGCCGACAGAGTAGATGTTCCGCTAATTAAACAAAAAATGGGCTCTGACCCCGCTTCAGTTGCTTTCGATACACTTTCATCGGGGAAAACCAATAATGCCGATGTGGTTATAATCGACACAGCCGGAAGGTTGCACAACAAAATCAACCTGATGAATGAGCTGTCGAAAATTAAAAAAGTAATGCAAAAAGTGATCCCCAATGCCCCACACGAAATATTGCTGGTGCTGGATGGGTCGACCGGGCAAAATGCCTTTGAACAAGCCAAACAGTTTACGCTTGCTACCGAAGTTAGTTCGCTGGCCCTTACAAAACTCGATGGGACAGCCAAAGGGGGAGTGGTAATTGGTATTTCCGACCAATTTAAAATTCCTGTAAAATATATTGGTATCGGCGAAAAAATGGAAGACCTCCAGATTTTCAGGCGCAAAGAATTTGTCGATTCACTTTTTTCTTAAAATTCCTATCTGCTTTTTTTCTTTCTTTTAGTGCTTTGTGACTTCTTTGTGGCACTTTGTGGTAAGAATAATAACTAACAAAAACACTTGGATTTTTATTTTATACTATAGAGTTATCAATAGTTGAGATTAAATTATTTTGCAGATAAATATTACTGGATGAAAACATCATATTACTATAAAAATCTGGATCTTAAGGAATTATAGGCAGTATATCTTAAAATAACTTTTATTTATCCAGTGGAATTTTTTCCGGCTCTTCAATTTTTAAAGGCGATTCGGAATTTAGTTCCCACCCAAGCGACTCAATCAATTGTTTTATAACAAATAATGTATCGTTAGCCTGATTGCTTGCTATTCGCATTAAATGGCTGCCCTCAGCTTTCTCCCGGATTAATTCTTTGGCTTTTTTATTCAAATTGGTAAGGTCGGCCTCCGAAAATTTATTGATAATTCCTTTCTGAATATCGTAATACTCCACATCGGTTTCAATACTCATAATTGATGGATTGGGGAACTTCGTGAGCCTGACGGCCTTTTTATCGGCTTCAACACTGATATTTACTTTTGTTAAATCAAATCCAATAAGTACCTTGGCTTTCACTATAATCAGGGCTTTTTTTTCCAATTGAAACAGATTAAAAAACAGCCCTTTTCCATCGCGGTGCGTAAAAATTTCTGAAAACTCACCTTCAACCGTAATTAGTTTGCATACCTGCCGTACTTTTTCAAGCAATACATGCGATTGTTCTTTTACTGTTTTTAAACTTCTTCTTTTAAATAAATAGAATGACAAAATTATGCCTGCTGCCAGGCCAATTATCACACCTGTAAAAAGTAATGTTTCCATACGAAAGTGAAATTTCCATAAAGTTAACTACTTTTTACATTTGAGGGCAGAGTTTAATTACTTTCCTTTTCTTCCTGAGGATTTATAAAATCAATAAAATTACCGGCGATCCTTAAAACAGGAGCTTCGTCCATTTTATCATTTACATTCAGAAGGTAGGCTATCACTATATTTTTTTCAGGGCATACCATCAAAGTGCCACCACCGCCATATACTTCGGCCCTGGCACCAAAAAAAACATTATTCTTCGTATCTTCAAACTTATACCAGCCGTTTACCCATTTTGCTTGACTAACAGCACTAAGCATAGATGGAGTAAAAAACTTATCACAGATTTTCTTATCAATTATCCCCGGTTTTAGCAACATATTAACCAGTTTAACCAAATCGTCGGCGGTTGATAAATAACCTTCGGAAGGCAATTTAAAACGCAAATCTTTAGTAACCGCACTCCTTAATTGTGAAATGTAATTCAGGTCATAAAAATTGGACCTTCCTTTTATACTAGCAAATACATTATCGGGGACAGTGTTGTCCAATCCTAACGTATCAATGACATAGTTCTTCATAACTTCGTAAAACCTTTTCTTGGTAGCGTTTTCAATTGCAACCCCCAACAAATTATAATTAAACATTGAGAGGTTTTGTAAAACTCCGGGAGGATACATCAATTCATCATTTTCAAAATCTTTTAAACCTTGTTTTAACGACCGGTATATTCCATAATAGTCGCTTTCTTTCTCAGTAGGGGGGCGAATCCCAGAAGTATGGTTAACAAGGTGCTGAATAGAAATTGGTTCTTTTTTAACAGGAAATTCGGGTACATAAGCCTGAATCGTCGAATCGGGGTGAAGAATATTTTCAGCTACCAGGTTCTCATATGTTAATGCAGTTAACAGCTGTGTTATTTTCCCAATTCTGAATTTTGTATTCCTTTTGGCCGGTACATCAAGGTCTTTAGAAGCTATTCCAATACCTTCAGACCAAACAGTTTTTCCATCGATAGAAACAGAAATTGAGCCACCCGGAATTGAATTACTCGTCATATAAAAAAGTAATTCTTTTCTGATTTCTTTAATAACTTCAGAATATTCTTTATCAAATAATCGTTCTGGTTCTTCCTGTTTACAACCAGCTAATCCGAACAAAACAAAGGTTAGTGTAATAATCTGAAATGCTCTAGTCATCTTTTCTAATTTTGATTTTATTAAACAAGCACAAAAATATTTATAAATATTAAAACTTAAAAAAGCTGTAGCCATTTTTAATACTTTTTAAGAATAGAATTCATTAATACAATAATACTCCATAAAAACATTAAATCTTCACAAATGAAAGTTAAACTACTACAGCATTTCTAACGCCAATTTTTTTAATCTCTTCACCTATTATCTGAACACCCTTTTTAATGTTCTGGAAACTGGCATTTGTGAAATTCATCCTGATATTCTGACTTCCATCCCCATTAACATAAAACGACTTCCCGGGCACAAAAATAACTCCCCGGTTAATTACCTTCTTTATCAGGTATTCTGACGAGATACCCTTGGGGAGTGTAAGCCAGATAAACATTCCACCTGCAGGATTTGTACTTTTAACTTCGGCTGGCAAGTACCTTAAAATCATTTGGCTCATATAATCGCATTGCGATGCATATTGCTGCCTGATTTGTACTAAATGTTCATCAAGGTTGTTGTTTGTCAGGAAGTGATGCAACACATATTGAGTTAAGTTATTAGGATTTAAATCCGTCGATTGTTTTGCCTTGTCAAAATGAGGTACCAACTCAGGAGGTAAAATTATCCATCCATTTCGTAATCCGGGAGCCACCATTTTCGAAAATGAACCTGTCCATGCAACATTATCAGGAGCTAATTTTTTAATAGGCTCAGGGAAATCACCTTTAAAGCAGATCTCATTGTAAGGGTCATCTTCCAATAAAAACTGATTGTATACTTTTAATAAACATGCCAGGGTTTGCCTTTTTTCAATAGAATAACTAATACCCGATGGATTTTGTGCATTCGGCACTGAATACATCATTTTAACATTTTTGTCCAAAAAATACTCTTCAACTTGTGTTAAGTTTGGCCCATCAGTTTCCAAATCAACTTCCAGGAATTGTGGCTGATAAGCTGATAATGCCTGAATAGCCCCCAAATAACTGGGTTTTTCAACAATTACACCATCTCCTTTATCAATCATTATTTTTGAAATAATATCGATTGCCTGCTGTGAGCCATTGGTAATTACTACCATTTCGGGGGTAATATCCATTTTATATTTTTTACTGTAACGCAATGCAATCCATTCGCGCAAAGGGTAATACCCCAATGATCCGGCATACTGTAAAATTGATTTGCCGTGTTGCTGCATAACAGCCGAAGCCGACTCTGTAAGTGCCTGTATCGGGAAAAAATCAGGATTTGGCAATCCTCCGGCAAACGAAATCATACCTTTCTGATTAGCAACATTTAAAATGTTACGTACAAACGATTCCGGAATGTTCTTGTACTGTCCCGACAATTTTGTTTCAAGAAAAAAGTTTTTCATTGTATTTATTTTAGGATGAATAAAAAGCAAACAAAAAGCCCTTTCCGGTTTTTCACACCAGAAAGGGCTTTGCTAAAAAATGCATGACAGTCCCGTTCCTATGTGAATCCTTTCACACGGATAATCGCTGCTACTGCGACAAGATTATTTTTAATATTACTGTTCATTCCAAATAAAAAGGCCATCCTCTGTAAAAGAGAATGGCCTTTCGGTTTATATTTTATTCCATACTCTTCTCTAATCGGGCTTGACTGCCACGATAGTTGCTGCTGTAAGAAGAATAATATGAATTGATTTTGTTTTCATTACAAAACAAAGAAAGTAAAAAAATATCTCTTTTGTATCAATTCGTTTTTATTGTTAAATAATGATTAACTACTTCAAGGCTGATCACCGAAAACTTCATTGAATTCTCTTAAGAATATTAATTTCACAAAAAACCTTACACATGAAAAACCTTAAAAACACACTCCTTCAAATTACACAAAACGGTATGGGAACAGGCGATGAAACTTTAGGGCTTCAGCTAGTAGCCAACTACCTAAAGCTTATTAATGAAGAAGAAGATTTACCCCAGTTTATTACTTTTTACAATGGTGGAGTAAAACTTATTTGCTCTGGTTCTCCGGTGATTCCTGAATTGCAAGACCTTGAAATAAAAGGAGTTAAACTCATAGCCTGCAAAACCTGCTTAAACCATTTTAACCTTTTGCAGAAAGTGGAAGTTGGTATTGCCGGAACAATGATGGATATTATAGAGCTTCAGAAAATTTCAGAAAAAGTGATAAATCTATAATTCCCTGCCTTTCCTTATCAGGATTGTTTTGAATAATGAAAATCTCTATGATGTTAGCCTATCTCCTATAAATAGCTTAATTTTAAGGTTTAAACTAAACTTATGAAAAAGGCTTCTACCTATTATTTGCGGCAATCCTTCCTTTTTTGCTTAATTGTATTTATAATTATTTCCTGTCAACCAAACCGCAAAAAAGCCGAAACAAATCAACCAAATATTGTTATAATATTAGCTGATGACATGGGTTATTCCGATATAGGCAGTTACGGTGGTGAAGTAAATACACCCAACCTCGATAGGCTTGCCTCAGAAGGATTACGGTTTACTCAATTTTACAATGCAGCGCGTTGTTGCCCAACAAGGGCTTCATTACTAACAGGTATTTACCCTCACGAAAGTGGCATGGGACATATGGTTAATTCAAACCCCAACGAAACAAATCCGGTATATTTAGGCCATTTAAACGATAAATGTGTCACCATTGCAGAGGTACTTAAATCAGCTGGATATTATACTGCTATGTCGGGCAAGTGGCATGTTGGCGAAGAACAGCCCAACTGGCCAACCAACCGTGGATTTGATAATTACTATGGCCTAATAAGCGGAGCTGCCAATTATTGGGACATTAGCCGTACCAAAAAAGAAGGCATCAAACGTCATTTTGCTATTGATTCAACTGAATATATGCCTCCCAACAAAGGTTTTTACATGACTGATGCCATTACCGAAAATGCTTTAAAATACATTGGGAAAGCAGGAGAAAAGCAACAACCATTTTTTCTGTATGTTGCATATACCGCTCCACACTGGCCATTACATGCCTGGCCCGAAGATATTAAAAAGTACAAGGGTAAATTTATTGTTGGCTGGGATTCGCTGCGAATAGCCCGATTTGAAAAAATGGCTAAAATGAGAGTTATTGGTGATGAACTAAAATTAAGCCCGCGTGATTCGGAAGTATCGGCTTGGGAAAGTTTACCTCAGGAACAAAAAGAACACATGGATTTGTTAATGGCCATTTACGCTGCTCAGATCGACCGGATGGACCAGGGTATAGGTGAAATTATGGATGCCCTTGATGGTATAAATGCCACCGATAATACACTTGTTTTATTTTTATCGGATAATGGAGGTTGCCATGAAGGCGGGCCTATAGGGCAACAGTTTTGGGAAACCAGCGGAGACCCGGGTACGGTTGATTCATATTTGAGCTACGGCCGTTCGTGGGCAAACTTAAGCAATACCCCTTTCCGAATGTTTAAACACTGGGTTCATGAAGGTGGAATATCAACACCCTTAATTGCCCGCTGGCCAGAAAAATTAACCGACAGGGGAGGATTAACAAATCAACCTGGGCACATTGTAGATATTATGGCAACTTGCTGCGATATTGCAGGCACAAATTATCCGGAAGAATTCAGAAATAAGCCAGTTTCTCCACTTCGAGGGAAAAGCCTCCTTCCCATTTTTGAAGGGAATATACGTGAACCGCACAACCTCCTCTTTTGGGAGCATGAAGGCAATAAGGCTGTTCGAATGGGTCATTGGAAACTGGTTTCGAAAGATGCCGGGAAATGGGAGCTTTACAACCTCAAATCGGACCGGACAGAACTAGTAAACCTGGCTCTTTCAGAACCTGATACATTAAAAAATCTGGCAAATAGATATAATGAATGGGCAGAAAACTTAGGTATCCTGCAGTAAAAAACGAATACTATTTATTTGTGCGATACAGTTGCCACAATTTAACATACCGCGAAAAAACAGCGTATGATTGTAAATACGCAATCACAAAACCTACATATCCATCCCTAAAGCCCTGTTTTATAAAATAGTGCTTTATAAACCTGAACAAAGGTTTTATCAGGAAATGGAAAAAATTTACTTTTTTATTTTTTTGAAAACTCTCTAACGACTGTAAATCAGAATAATGATTTAACTTATTTACGTAATGGTCGAAGTTTTTATATGTATAATGGAGAAGCGGATTGTGTAATAATCCAATCTCGCCATCTGCATCAATGGACTCGTGAACCAATTTATTATTATAACGGCATTTACTTTTTTTAATAAGCCGAACCACTTTATCATTCTGCCAGCCACTAAACCTTACTTTTTTTCCCAGAAAATAATTGTTTCGATGCATACTATAAGCCACATAGTCTGTTTTTAGGTTTATAGTGGCAACTATTTCACTTTTTAAAGCTGAAGAAATCCGTTCATCAGCATCGACAAACAAAACCCATTCGTTTGTAGCTTGTTCCAGGGCCCAGTTTTTCTGGCTCGAAAAATCTTTAAATTTATGTTGAAAAACATATTTCGTACATAACCGTGCTTTTTCAATGGTTTTATCAGTACTATACGAATCAACAACAATAATTTCGTCGGCAAATGCTACCGATTCCAGGACATCCTTGATATTGTGTTCCTCATTAAGTGTTGGAATTATTACAGTTAATTTAGCCATTGCACATTTCTTTTCTGATTAAATCCATCCTCTGAGTTTATAATAAGATATCGCTACAAATTCCCTGAAAATCAATATTTCATATTTTAAATGGTTCCAGAATTGATACCTAATTGATGTACTGCTTCCCACATCGGGAGCCAATAGTCTGTTTCCCCCTAATTCATCATCAATAAAACTAAAATCGGCTTCGGCATCATCTTCAAACGCAGGCAAGGCATTCACTTTCAAAAAACCTACTTTCTGAAAACTCAACACCGACCGCCGCATATGAGTAGGAGATGTCACCAATAGAATTGATGTAGAATTATTTATCAGTTTTTGGCAGTTTAATGCCTGCGACCGGGTATTTGTTCCTTTGTTTTCGAAATAAATACGATTAAAATCAATTCCCCTTGCCATCAATTCTTTTTTCATTTTCAGGGGAGTACTCAGGCTATCGGTTATATCGCCGGGCATGGCAATGTATATTTTGGCTTCCGAAAACTCGGCTGCTGCTTTAGCCGTGAACCAACTCCGCATTAAATTCGATTCACTGGGCATTCCGCCGCCACCCATTAAAATAATTACTTCAGGCTGCCATTGTAATTCCGACTTACTGGTTCCCAGCCAGTGGTACCCCCAATATGGAAGGGATGTAAAACTTAAAATCAAACATCCAAAAAAGAATATTCCAAATGCTACAAATAAATGCCTGATAAGTATTAAAATTTGAATATTTTTAGATTTTATTTTAACCATGTTTTTTCTTTCAATATAAAAATACGGTATAACTTTTAATTTTAGAGATTTTGAAGCAAAACATAAAGAATATTTTAACAGAACTTTTTGAAGAATACTTTAGCGAAAAAGTAAATAACATTGAAGTGTTACCTCCATCGGGCTCATACAGGGAATATTGCAGGCTTTCGAACAGCCACCGGAGTATTATCGGTGCCTACAATTCCGATGTAAAAGAAAATGAAGCTTTTTTCCATTTTTCAGAACAATTCCTGAAAAAAAATATCAGAGTACCCGAAATTTATGTCATTGATAATTCCCAAACAGCTTATTTACAGAAAGACCTCGGCAATACAACACTTTTTGATTTTTTGAGCAGCGAAAATAAAAACACAGGTTTTTCGGAAGTTACGGTTGATGCATACTATAAAGTACTTCGGGAGTTACCCAAAATACAGGTTTTAGGAGGAGAACAAATAAATTATTCGCTTTGTTACCCACGGGCTGCATTCGACAAACAATCGATGATGTGGGACCTCAATTATTTTAAATACTATTTCCTGAAATTGGCAAAAATTCCTTTTGATGAGCAAGCTCTTGAAGATGATTTTGAGGCTTTTACCAAATATTTACTTAGTGCTGAAAACGGGTTTTTTATGTACCGCGATTTCCAGTCACGAAACATTATGCTCAACAATGGGGAAGTTTCGTTTATTGACTACCAGGGGGGTAGGAAAGGAGCCTTGCAATACGACCTGGCATCGTTACTGTACGATAGCAAAGCAAATATTCCCCAGCAATTCAGGGAAAAATTCCTCGAATTTTACCTTGAACAATTACAAAATTTCCATCAGGTGGATACCGATGAATTTAAAAATTATTTTCAGGGATTTGTACTCATAAGAATGATGCAAGCGATGGGGGCATATGGTTTCAGAGGATTCTATGAAAAAAAGAGCCATTTCTTAAAAAGTATTCCTTATGCGTTAAAAAACCTCGAATACTTATTAAAAACAGCTTCCATCACCACAAAATTTCCCGAGCTGCTCAAAGTATTAAAAGAAGTGACCCATTCTGAATTTCTGAGATCATTTAATCTCCCCGAAAAAAAATTAACAGTTCACATAAACAGTTTCTCCTACAAAAAAGGTATACCGGTTGATAAATCAGGCAATGGTGGAGGTTTTGTATTTGATTGCCGCGCCATTTTTAATCCAGGACGATTTGATGAATATAAAAAGCTGAATGGCAAAGACAATCCGGTTATTGAATTTTTAGAAACAAAATCAGAGATTAACAAATTCCTAAAACCCGTTTTAAAATTGATAAATCAATCGGTTAAAACATATATCGAACGTGATTTTGCGAGCTTATGCGTTAATTTTGGTTGTACCGGCGGCCAGCACCGGTCGGTTTATTCTGCTGAAAAATTAGCAGAGCATTTACGCAACAATTATAATATTAATGTTGTTGTTTCTCACAAAGAAGAGAAAAACTGGAATGTCAAAAAAAGCGTGTAAGAAAAAAAAATATTCAGAACCTGAAACAGGAGAATATTTTTGTAAAAAATGTAACATTAAAGCTATAAAAGAAGAAAAACTGTGCAAACCTAAAAAAGTTGAATAATTACGATTCAACTTTTTTTTTATCCCATAGAATCCGGAGTACACCTAAAATATAGTTGTGTTAATCGGAAAAAATATTTTTCCTCGATGGGATTGATTAATTTCATGCCCCTATGATAGAAGAGCGGATAAATACAGGTTTATTAATTCAGAAGCACCAGGATTATTTTTTAAAAATTTGGGGTGAATGCCACTCGGGGTACCCCGAATTCGATGTTAAATATTCAAATAAGGACCAAAAAAATAAAGAAACTATTTTTGAACATTTTATTGAGCAATATAAGGTTATTAATAAATCTCGTTCGAAAACGGAAACAATTCAACCTGAAAAATCAGCCACTTATACTTCAATCACAAAAGGACTTTTTAAAACTGTATTTGATTATAACGATGAAGAGCTAGCCATTATATTATCACCTGAATACAAACAGGTTACAAAAGATTTTATAAAAAAAAGCCGGGAATTTAATCCCGAGATTGATTTAGACGATGTATTTCAGGCCTGCCGTAATGCATGGATTATGAATGGCATACAAGTAATGCTCGGGCAAAAAGTAGAACTTACACCCTCAATTTTTGCTTACAGCATGTTGTACCCCTACAGCGACAATTACCTGGATAACCCTTTAATTGATAAATACACCAAGATGGCTTTTAGCAAACGGTTTTACAACCGGTTAGCAGGAATAAAAGTTAAGCCCGAAAATAAATACGAAGTTGATATATTCAGGCTGGTTGAAATGATTGAAGAGCAATTCGACAGGCATACATTCCCCGATGTATATGGCAGTTTACTGGCCATTCATAGCGCACAGACCAAAAGTTTAAACCTTCTGGATAAATCAATAAACTTAACACCTGAACAGATTTTAGATATTTGTATCGAAAAAGGAGGCACATCGGTGCTTGCCGATGGATACCTGGTTGCAGGAACACTTACCGAAGCACAGGCAAATTTCCTCTATGGTTTTGGGGTCCACCTGCAATTAGTGGACGACATTCAAGATATTAAAGAAGATTCAAATAATGGGCAGTTAACCATCTTCTCGCGGGTTTCTGAAAAAATTAAAGTGGATGAATTTACCAGCCGTACATTTATGTTTGGAAACAAAGTTTTGGATTTAATGAACTGCTTTAATGGCTCAAATCTGAAAACATTTAAAAGTTTAATGGACAAAAGCCTGCAAATTATGCTGGTTGAAACCATAATTATAAATGAAGAATATTTCAGTAAAAAATACATAAACCATATAAAAAACTATTCGCCGGTTAGTAAAACATACATAAAAAAAAGGCGCAGTAAACTATCTCCTAAACGAATTTCATTCATGAAAAAAATAATGGAATCGACGATTTCAAACTTTTAGAGGCTTTTGTTTTGTTGCCTGAAGGGAATTGCCCATGAAAGTAAAATACTTCAAACTAATACGGCGCCAATCACATAAAGTGAAAATTCAGGTTTAAATCCTACATGCACCAGAAACTCGTGAAAAACCAGTTTAAAACCAATAAAAATCAGGAGTACTGAGATACCGGCCTTTAAAAACCTGAATTTGTTTACAATATTGGCTACAAGAAAAAATAACGAACGTAATCCAAGAATGGCAAAAATATTTGAAAAAAAGCAACACCGGCAAAAATAAAAACAAACCGGAGGACGATAGCCCCAAGCCAAGGATGCCCCAAAACAAAACCAATTTATAATCCTTTAATGGAACAGAAAATCCTTGAAGGATCATCAACATCACAAAAATATTATCGACCGAAAGTGTTTTTTCAATAAAATAACCTGATAAATAATTTAAACCCTGAACTTTCCTGTATTGCTACAACATTTGAGTATAATCCGACGATTCAAAAACAAGGAAATGGTTGTATTTCCCAACAATTTCCAATAATTTCTCCTTTGAATTGATTCCATGAAACAGGTGCCCAAAATGAAGCAATACAAAATAAAATGATAATCCCAGCGAAATCCATACAGTACTCCAAATAACTGCTTCGCGCGATGAAATAACGTGTGCATTTTTTCCAATAACCAATAAATCAATCAAAAGAACCGATACTACGAATACCAGAAAAATTATAAGTGTAATTGTTTCAATGCTCATTATTATCTGTACTAAATTTTGTAACTCCTCCCGAAACAATAAATTTCATGGTTTCTGAAGGCGAAATATCCAGTTTTTCGACCCGTTTTGCATGGACCACGTACAATTCACCCGAAAAATTATACGAATGAGGGAAATAAACAGCCACTTTATCTTCCAGTCCAAATTCTTCCAACGACTCTTTGGTTAAAAATCCCAGTTTCCACAATTGGTTTTCTTCATTGAACAATACTTTTACCGGGACATTAAATTTTTTCTCTTTCCCCACAAAAGCCGAAAACAAATCATTAATAGAGGTATAAAGTAAGTTGAGCAATGGAATTTTTCGGATAAACCTGCCAAAAAACCAAACAAAAGGTTTTATGATAGCTGTTTCTCCTAAAATCCCTAATATTGTTAATCCGATAAACAAAACCAAAATGCCAAGTCCGGGAATCGTAAAACCGATTAGTTCTCCGATATTTTGGGTTAGCCAGGTATCGATGGAAACAAAGCCGGCATATAACACATATAAAATAATTGCCAAAGGGGCAATTAATAATAATCCTTGCAGAAAATATCCAAATAAACGTTTCATGGTTTTCAGTTAAAATTTTAACCAAATTACATTGTTTTTTGGAAATATACCACTTTCAAAAAATATTCATGCGAATACGAAGTAAATTCTACTGTAGCTGGTCTTTTAAGAAATTTGTCATTTTTGTATACAAATGCCGGGTTGTATTTCCTCCCCTTATTCCATGATTACGATTAGTATATATGGCCATTTCAAACTGAACATTTGCCTGCACCATTTTTTCAGTAAATTCCATGGTATTCTGAACATGCACATTATCATCGGCCGAGCCATGAATCAGCAACAGTCGCCCTTTAATATCTTCAGCATGCGACAGTGGCGAGTTATCATCATAACCGTCCGGATTTTCATTGGGTGTACGCATATACCTTTCAGTATAGATCGAATCGTAAAAACGCCAACTTGTTACGGGAGCAACTGAGACTCCGGCTTTAAATAAACTACCGCCTTTTTCCAATGCTAAAGCCGTCATAAAACCGCCATAGCTCCAGCCAAATATTGAGATGTTATTTTTATCGACATAGGGCAGGGTAGCGAGGTATTTAGCGGCTTCAACCTGGTCGTCCGATTCGTATTTTCCAAGTTGCAAGTAAGTACATTTCCTAAAATCTTCACCCCTTGCAGCGGTCCCCCTTGGGTCAACACAAACAACCAAAAATCCTTCCTGAGCCAGGAAATGTTCCCAACCGGGATTTTGCCATGAATCGGTACAACTTTGCGAATTTGGGCCGCTATATTGTGTCATAAAAACCGGGTATTGTTGAGTAGGGTCAAAATTTAAAGGTTTCATCATATAACCATTTAAATCAATTCCTTCAGAAGTAGAAAAAGTAAAAAACTCCTTTTGAGCTAATTTGTACTCTTTCATATTATCAATTAGTTCAGTATTATCTTCTAAAACTCTGGTATTTTTCCCTTTTAAATCACTCAAAGTTATCAAATACGGATTTTTAGCACTACTGAAATAATTGATGTAATACTTATAATTCTTACTGAATAGGACGTTGTTGGTGCCTTCTGATGTTGACAATTCACCTTTCTTTTTTCCGTCGAGGCTTAAAAAATAAACTTCGCGCTGAAGAGGCGATTTTGCAGCTGCCTGGTAATAAAATACTTTCTGAACAGGGTCATAGCCATAAAAGTCAGTCACATCAAATTCGCCTTTTGTAATTTGTGCTTTCTCAAATCCCTGTTTATCATACAAATACAAATGCGACCAACCATCGCGTTCGCTGTTTACAACAAATGAACCGTCTTCCAGAAAAACCATTTTATCATAAAATGATTCATCGATATACCTTTTATTTTTTTCAGTAAAAATGGGGCGCGAATCACCGGTATATGGATTGGCATACAAAACATCCAATTGATTTTGCCTGCGGTTCAGGCGTAGAACTACCAAGTTATTGGCATCAGGTGTCCATTTTATCCGTGGGATATAAATATCAGCCTCCTCGCCAATATCAACAGGGAGGGCTGTTTTTGATTTTAAATCGTAAACCTGTACCGATATAACCGAATTTGCTTCTCCGGCTTTTGGGTATTTAAAAACCTCATTGTAAGGATATAAACCATACTCATCGAAAGTTGGTTTTTCGCCCTTAAATAAGGTCATTCCAAACTCTTTCACCAATGTTTCGTCAAAACGCAAATACGCCAGGAATTCACTATCGGGCGACCAGGCAAAAGCTTTGTTAAAACTAAATTCTTCTTCGTAAACCCAATCGGGGGCTCCATTAATAATTTTATTCTTTTCGCCATCAAACGTTACCTGGCTTTCAGTTCCAAATTTTAAATTTTTAATAAATAAATTATTATCTCTTACAAAAGCTATACGTTCACCATCGGGCGAAAAGGTTGCCAATTGCTGCCTGCCTTTGGATGAAACAGGTAAAAGCTCCTCTGTTACTGAATTCCAAACATAATATTCAGCAGTAAACGAATGCCTGTAAATAGGTTCTGTACGGGTTGTTAATAAAATTTTTGTTTCATCTTCGCTAAACTCATAATCGCTAAAACTATGAATGGCAGCATCTTCTATTGAGCCCAGATCTAAAATTACACTAACTTCCTCGCCGGTTTTATAACTGTGTTTTACTATTGAGTTGTTATTTTTTGAGGTGGAATAATACAAACCATCGTTCATTGACCTTAACCCTGAGACTGATTTTTGTGAAAAAATCTGGTTTACTACAACATCTTCGAGTGTTATTATTTTTTTTCCCTGAGCAGAAATGTTTGAACTTAAAAACAGGATAACTATAAACGCTGCAAATATTTTCATGGTCAAAATTTTAATCTTTCCACAAAAGTAAAAATTGTAACAAGAAGCAAAAATGAATAATCTCTTAAATGCAAAAAAAAACACCCATCAGAAAATCCAATGGGTGCCTCCGCTGTTTGTATAATAAACTATTATTCTAGAAGTTCATAATCGTGCATTTCTTTCATAAAAGCTACAAAATCATTTTTTTCGTCCGAATCCATTCGTTTCATAGCACTGCGAGGATGTTCGTTTAATGCTCCTGTAATTAAATAAGGAATATGGTATCCCCAGTCTATTTCATTTTGCATAGGGTGAATATAATTTTGAATTACATCAAGCAATGGAAGAAGCCTGTATTTTGGATTTTTCAGGAAGGCAATTAAAATTTCGATTGGGCAGTTACCTGCACCACGGCCCATGCCTAACAATGTTGCATCGAGTAAAGTAACACCATTAATGACTGAAGTTATGGTATTTGACATTGCCAGCTGCATATTATTATGTGCGTGAATACCAATCCGTTTTCCGGGTAGGGCAGCCACATACTTTTTAGCCAGGTGTTCAATGGTTTCGCAATACATACTACCAAAACTATCGACCAAATATATTGTAGGAACCCTTGATTTTGCAAGGTCTTCAAGAGCCTGGTCAAGGTCGAGTTCATTCACCTTCGAAACAGCCATCAAATTAATGGTAACCTCGTATCCTTTGTCAAGGCAATGTTCGGCAAGTTCAACTGCCTTATCTATCTGGTGTACATAACAAGCCACACGCATCATATCAATCAGGCTTTCCGATTTTGGAGGAATATCTTCAAAATCAATCCTGCCAATATCAGCCATTGCCGATAATTTTAAATCAGTATTGTTATCTCCTACAATACGCCTGATATCATCGTCGTGGCAAAATTTCCACGGGCCTACTTCGTCGCGCGAAAAAGCCTTTTCACTGCTCTTATATCCAATTTCCATGTAATCAATACCAGCTTCAACACATTTGTCGTACACTGCTTTTACAAACTCATCGCTAAACTGCCATTTATTCATTAATCCACCGTCGCGGACAGTGCAATCCATTACTTTAATATCCTTTTTAAACATAAAGTTATATTGTTTTTATAGTTTGATTTTGAGCTTTTCTGAGTTTTAAAAGCTCCAGTTCTTTGTTTATGTTGCTTTCGACAAGCAATGTATATATTTGTTTGAATATTTCCCGGTCAAGGCCCAAATCACCGGCCAGGCTGGCCCTTTCATTAATAACTTTATCTTTTCGCGACTGTGCAACTACACTCTCTTCATCAGTTTTATAATGAACTATTTCACGAACAAATTCATGCCGCTTAGAAAACAATTGAATTATTTGCTTATCCAATTTATCAATTTCATTTCTGATTTCGTCAATTGAATTACAATTGCCTGGTTTTTTGTCGCTGCCCATCACTAAAAAAAATAATTATCCCATTAATTCTACAAATATTGTTTTTTTATAGCTAAAATAACAGCAAATTATCAGTTTAATGCTGTTTTTAATGTCAATTTAAAATAAGCATAAACAATTTGATATCAATCTCTAAAAAAACTACAGCAAGTTTTGGTTGAAAATTATGATGATTATCAGTACTTTTTAAGCAAAATACTTCATTTTTTTTGATTATTAATTAAGATAATGCTATCATTCGATTTTTAATACGGTATTCTATCAAGAATATCTATCTTTGCAGATCAAATTTAGAATTAGAAAATTTAGTAACAGTATGATTAAAATTACCCTTCCTGATAATAGTGTTAGAGAATACACAAAAGGTGTAAATGGATTAGAAATTGCACGGTCAATTTCGAACCGCCTGGCAAAAGATGTTTTGTCAATTACAGTTAATGGAGAAGTTTGGGATTTATCGCGTCCAATCAACACCGATGCATCTATTAATTTACACACGTGGGAGGCCAAGGAAGGAAAAGATACATTTTGGCACTCATCGGCCCACCTCATGGCTGAGACTATTGAACATTTTTACCCGGGCACTAAATTTGGAATTGGCCCAACTGTTGATACCGGATTTTATTACGACGTAGAATTACCTGACAACAAACAACTTACCGACAAAGACCTTGTTAAAATAGAACAAAAAATGTTGGAACTGGCCAGGCAAAAAAACCCAATTGTCCGTAGTGAAATTTCAAAAGCCGATGCCTTAAAATTGTTTTCAGAAAAAAATGATGAATTAAAAGAAGAACTTATCAGTGAACTGGAAGATGGCACCATCACCTTATATAATCAAGGCGGATTTACAGATTTATGCCGTGGCCCACATTTGCCGAATACCAGTTATATAAAAGCCATTAAATTAACATCGATTGCCGGTGCATACTGGCGTGGCGATGAAAATAATAAAATGCTTACACGTGTTTATGGTGTAACCTTCCCAAAACAAAAATTACTGGAAGAATACCTGGTAATGATGGAAGAAGCCAAAAAACGCGACCACCGGAAAATAGGAAAAGAAATGGACCTGTTCACCTTTTCGGAAGCAGTGGGGCAAGGGCTGCCATTATGGATGCCTAAGGGAGCACAATTACGAGAACAATTGGAAATGTTCCTTAAGAAAGTTCAAAAAAAATACGGCTACGACCAGGTTATTACTCCTCACATTGGTGATGTAAATTTGTATAAAACATCAGGCCATTACGAAAAATATGGGAAAGATTCGTTCCAGCCAATTTCAACTCCCGCCGAAGGAGAGGAATATTTATTAAAACCTATGAATTGCCCACACCATTGCGAAATATATAACGCACGGCCACATTCATACAAAGATTTACCGCTACGTTATGCTGAGTTTGGTACGGTTTACCGCTACGAACAAAGTGGTGAATTACATGGATTGACTCGGGTTAGGAGTTTTACCCAGGATGACGCACATATTTTTTGCCGCCCTGACCAGCTAAAAGAAGAGTTTAAAAAAGTTATTGATATTATATTTATAATTTTCAAAGCACTTAGTTTTGATGATTACGTAGCTCAAATTTCATTGCGCGACCCCAATAAACCAGAAAAATATATTGGATCGCCCGAAAATTGGGACAAAGCCGAAAAAGCAATTATTGAAGCATGTGAAGAAAAAGGTTTAAATACCGTAACAGAAACTGGCGAAGCAGCATTTTATGGCCCTAAACTTGACTTTATGATCAAAGATGCATTAGGTAGAAGCTGGCAATTAGGGACTATTCAGGTTGATTATAATTTACCCGAACGGTTTAACCTTGAATACATTGGTGCTGACGACAACAGGCACCAGCCAGTTATGATCCACCGCGCTCCGTTTGGTTCAATGGAACGATTTGTAGCTGTTTTAATCGAACATACTGCCGGAAAATTTCCACTTTGGCTAACACCTGAACAAGTTGTTTTATTGCCAATTAGTGAAAAGTACAATGATTATGGCCAAAAAGTTTTAAATATTCTAAATAATTACGATATTCGCACAATTATTGATGATCGTAACGAAAAGATAGGTAGGAAGATACGCGATAATGAATTAAAACGAGTACCTTACCTACTGATTATTGGTGAAAAAGAAGCTGAAACAGGAACAGTTTCAGTAAGGAAACAAGGCGATGGAGATAAAGGCGTTATGAAGCTTGAAGAATTCGCTGAGTTTATATTAAAAGAAGTTAAAGGACAATTATCAGGTTTAAATAATTAATTTAGGAGGACAGTAAAATAGCTATTAAAAGACGAAATCCCAGAGGTAGTATGAGGGTCGATACGACTCCTCAACATCGGGTTAATCACAGGATTAAAGCCCCACAGGTTAGGGTAGTGGGTGATAATGTTGAAAATCCCGGCATTTTCCCCTTAAGAGATGCACTTAAAATTGCAGACGAATTGAACCTGGATTTGGTTGAAATTTCACCAAACGCTGACCCGCCTGTTTGTAAGGTAACCGACTACTCTAAGTTTCTTTATCAGCAAAAAAAGAAACAAAAAGAGATGAAGGCAAAAGCAGTAAAAGTGATCGTTAAAGAGATCCGATTTGGGCCAAATACAGACGAGCACGATTTCCAGTTTAAATTGAGGCATGCCGAAAAATTTTTAGGAGAAGGTGCAAAAGTGAAAGCTTATGTATTTTTTAAAGGACGTTCAATCTTGTTTAAAGAACAAGGTGAAATCTTACTCCTACGTTTTGCAACCGAATTGGAAGAACTTGGAAAAGTAGAGCAATTGCCAAGGCTAGAAGGTAAAAGAATGACAATGTTTATTTCACCTAAGAAAAAATAAATAAAGTAGGAAAAATGCCAAAGATGAAGACGAATTCCGGCGCTAAAAAACGTTTTAAGCTGACCGGATCAGGGAAAATTAAAAGAAAACATGCTTATAAAAGTCACATTTTGACTAAAAAAAGCAAAAAACAAAAACGCAATCTTACTTCATGGACTACCATTGATAAAACCAATGAAAGCAATGTGAAGTTATTACTGTGTATGAAATAAAATGTTTTCTTAAGAATTAAAGAGTATTTAACCAGGTAATACAGCTTAAAGATCTCGTAAAGAGGCGCTGATTATCAAAAAAGAAAAAGTATGCCAAGAAGTGTAAATCATGTAGCATCACGTGCCCGGAGGAAAAAAATCCTGAAAAGGACCAAAGGTTATTTCGGAGCGCGTAAAAATGTATGGACTGTAGCAAAAAACACCTACGAAAAAGGGTTACAGTATGCCTACCGCGATAGAAAAGCAAAAAAAGGAGTATTTCGTGCATTGTGGATTCAGCGTATTAACGCTGCTGTTCGTTTATACGGAATGTCTTATTCGCAATTTATCGGTTTATTAAAAAAGAACGATATTGAAATCAACAGGAAAGTTTTAGCTGATTTAGCTATGAACCATGCTGATGCATTCAAAGCAATTGTGGATAAAGTAAAATAAATATATTATTAGGTGAATTAATATAGTTTAGAAACCCGGGAAATCCCGGGTTTTTTAGTTTAGTACTTTTTTCAAAACTATTGAATTGCCAGTGGCTGAATTTCTTTTGGACTATTCAGTTTAATTTTTACAAATAACCTGAACAAATCTTCTTTATCCGTAAAATCAATCCATGCAACATTGGCTTTGCCATACTGTTTGGTTTTCTCATAGCCAATGGCAATTTTTCCAAACGACATTTCTGCACCAATGCGGGCATTTAGTTTTATCCCGTTTTTGTGAAATTGAAAATCCCCGTTCCCTAATAGATCAAAACGAATAGGAATAGTTCCAAACACTGTTTTTTGAAACAAATGTAAACGCCCGTTATTTTCCCAATAAATCCACAATGCATCAAAATTAGTACACAGGTTGACACCCAACTCTGTCACTAACATATGTGGGATTTTCTGGCTTTTTACCGGCACATAAAAAAAATGTGAAATAGCCGGGCTAAAATATACAAAGGCAGAAAGTTCATCGCGTGAAATATTTGATTGCCCGCTGTTTCCGTTTATTTTATCAAACAATTTGTGCATTCCTCCTCTACCATCTGAACCACCCTGTATCCATAAACCTAATCCGGGAATTGATTCTTTTTTGTTCAAAAGCCCAACACCACTGCTCATTTGGAACGCCCATCGGTTATTTGAGAAAAACTTAACCACTGAAAAATCAAGGGCACTTATTTCAGTAAAATATTCAGGTAGGATATCTCTTCCATTTTCATAAAATGTTTCTCCTGCTTCTTCTGTAAATAAATCAGTCCTGAATCCAATACTAATCAACCTGTTTCTTGAATTATTCTGGTTCAAAAAAAGCTTTAAAAGAAATGAACCTGTAAATCCATTGTCATTTGTTTTACGGCTCTGTGTCAGAAAATTAACATCATTAATATGCTGAACCTGGAAATAATTTGACTCATAAATTGACTCATTTCCATTTAATGAACTTTGAGGAAAAACATTAAATGAGAAAAGTATTATTATTAAAACAAAAACTACTTTTTGCACTTTTAAAAACAATTATAAATTTTCTTTGCCAATATAATAAACGTTAATGGTTGATTTTAATTTTGAATACATTATTAAGGAGATTTTTAACAATCTTGCAAAAATCCAGTCACCTTATTATATTTGTGAATGGCTGATCGTTTAGATAATATGGTACTTCAAGCTGTTACTCAAAGTTTATCAAAAACTTTCAAACAGGCTGTAACGATTAACTCAAACACCTCCCTAGGTGGAGGATGTATAAGCCATGCAAGCAAGTTAAAAACTTCTGTTGGTACTTTTTTTTTAAAATGGAATAACCACTGTTCCCGCGACCTATTTACCAGGGAAGCAGAAAGTTTAAATGAACTATCAAAATCAAACAATCCATTCCTCCTTATTCCGGAAGTAATTGCCTTTAAGGAATTAGACGATACTCCTGCATTTTTATTACTTGAATACCTACAGCCAGCAAGCTCTTCGGGTAAAAACACGGACGAATTACTAGGAAGGGGTTTAGCCTTAATTCATTCCATAAAACACAGCAAATTTGGTTTTTACAATGATAATTATTGTGGCGACACACTTCAGAACAACAAATTTAATAACAATTGGATTGATTTTTATGGACAGCAGCGCCTATTTTATATCATCCAACTTATTAAACAAAAAAGTAGTTTGCCAACTCATCACTTTGAAACGTACAATAAATTAATCGAAAAATTGCCGCAGCTCATACCGCCAACTGATTCTGCAGTTCTTATTCATGGCGATTTGTGGGCGGGGAATTATATGGTTTCAGCCAATGGCCCAGCACTTATCGATCCGTGTGCCTATTATGCCAACCGTGAAATGGAAATGGGTATAATGACCTTATTTGGAGGATTTTCACCCCGATTTTGGGATGCCTACAATGAGATAAATCCGTTGCCTTATGAGTGGAAAAGCAGAAATAAATTATACCAGCTCTACCACATTTTAAACCATCACTACTTATTTGGGGGTGGTTACGGACAACAAGCAATTCAAATCGCAAAATATTACATAACCACTTAAATTTTGCCTTTCAGATTTGATTAAATTTGAAGTTATTATAAAAAGATTTTTATTGTTGAAAGGAATAGTCTAATTTTAACATCGAAGAAGGGAAGGGAAAAATATTCTATTCAATACATACTAATACTGTAGGGCCTTTAAGTGTCTGTAAAATATATATTTGTATTCCTCTTCATTAAAAGATAATAGGTATTTTCAGTTTGAGAATAATAATTTGATAATTAGTAAAACCTAAAAATTTGAATTAATGGATTATCGGTGGTACTTAATAATTTTTGCATTATTTATGTCCATAAATGTGACAGGCCAAAATCCTTCATTATCAAATGTAAATGCTACCGAACCTGCTCAAAATCTCTATAAAGAACTTAAAATGCTTTCGACCGATTATGTCCTCTTTGGGCACCAGGATGATATGGCATACGGTGTAAAGTGGTGGAATATCGATAACCGCTCTGATGTAAAAGAAGTATCTGGTTCGTATCCTGCCGTTTTTGGGTGGGAAATAGGGCATATAGGAGAAAAAAGGAATATTGACAGTGTTGAATTTGCTGATATCGCTAAATGGATAAAACAAGCTGACTCACTGGGTGGAATTAATACCATTAGCTGGCACATGAAAAATCCCATAACAAAAACAACCAGTTGGGATACACAAAATGCAGTTGAACATATTTTGCCAGGAGGGAAACTGCACGATTATTATAAGCTGAAACTTGACCTTGTAGCCAATTTCTTATCAGAATTAAAAAACTTAAAGGGTGAACAAATACCTATTATATTCAGGCCATTCCACGAAGCTAACGGCAGTTGGTTTTGGTGGGGCGGTAAAAACTGCCTTCCTGAAAATTATATGGAACTATGGAAATTTACAAAAGACTACCTGGAGAATACTAAATCGGTAAATAACATTATCTGGTGCTTTTCGACCGATAGGTTTTACACAATCTCAGAATATTTAAAGTATTACCCGGGTGACGAATATGTTGATATCATTGGTTTTGATGATATAGTTTCGCCCCAACATAATATTAAACACTTTAGCTGGGAAATTAAAACAATTGTCTCCATAGCTCTGGAAAAAGGAAAACTAGCAACGATTTCAGAGACTGGTTGTGAAAATATCCATCTTAAAAAATGGTGGACAAAAAACTTAAACTCGGGAATAAACAGTGCAAAAAAGGGAAGGGGTATATCTTATGTCTTGGCTTGGAGAAATTCTGCAACTGTCCATTTTTTTGCCCCTTACGCCGGCCATCCGTCTTCGTCCGATTTTGTTAAGTTCCGAAAAAATAAAAACATCCTTTTCCTCGATGATCTTAACCTTGCCCGGAAAGAATTAATTCCTTTTAAAGAAAATCAGTAAATAGTGATATTTATATTGTTTTAGCTTCATATGTTAGTTATTTTAGCTAAAACATTCAATATTTATTTATGATCAGCCGCAAAGTTTCAGATATAACTCCTTTTATTGTAATGGAAGTGCTTGAAAAAGCAGGTGAAATGGAAAAAAAAGGATTCAATGTCATTCACCTCGAAGTAGGAGAGCCTGATTTTAATGTGCCTGGTTGTATTTCGGAAGCTGTAAGCCAGGCTTTTAAGGAGGGCAGGACCCATTATACCCATAGCTTAGGAGATCCTGAATTACGCAGCCAGATTTCTAAAAAATACTTAACAGATTACAATGTAAAAATATCGCCTGAGCAGGTTATCATAACATCCGGGTCATCACCTGCCATATTATTAGCCCTTTCGGTTTTATGCGATAACGATGACGAAGTTATTATTTCGGACCCTGGTTATGCTTGTTATGAAAACTTTATAAAATTTATTGGAGCCAAATCTGTAAAAGTAAAAGTTTATGAAGACGATGGTTTTCAATACCGGCCTGCCGAAATAAAAAAACTCATCACAAATAAAACAAAGGCTATAATTATTAACAGCCCAATGAATCCTACAGGCAACTTGTTGTCGCCTGAAGTTATGAAACAGCTACCTGCTTTGAACATTCCTATTTTATCGGATGAAATATACCACGGTTTAGTTTATGAAGGAAAGGCAAATTCAATGTTGGAGTATACCAAAAATGTTTTTGTATTAAATGGATTTTCGAAGTTGTATGCCATGACCGGTTTACGGCTTGGATATGTTATTGCCCCACTTGAATATGTACGGGTGATGCAAAAAATCCAACAAAATTTATTCATCTGCGCAAGCTCTACTGCTCAGCGCGCAGGGCTAGCAGCCTTAAAAAATGCATCAGCCCATATCGAGGTAATGCGGCTTACCTACAATAAACGCCGTAAATACTTATTGCAGAGGCTTCAGAATATGGGATTTGATATAAAAGTAAAACCCACTGGTGCTTTTTATGTTTTTGTTAATACCAAACATATCTCGGATGACTGCTACAAACTTGCATTTGACATTTTAGAAAAAGCTCATGTGGGTGTTACGCCGGGTATCGATTTTGGACAAAATGGCGAAGGTTACCTTCGTTTTTCATACGCCAATTCAATTGAAAATATCAAAATAGGAATGGATAGGCTCGAAAAATACTTTAAAATGCCTCATTCTTTGTAAAACGATTGTTTTTGTCGAATTCATAAATATTTAATTACGTATTTAAAATATTAAATTTACAAAAACAGTAATTTTTATTATGATTTATAACACAATATAAACTGCTGCTTTCAATTTAATACTTTTTCGTCTTATAAAAATTAAATTCTAAAATCCAACTTTTTTCTACCAATGCTTGGTGCTTTATAACAGTTACTTACGTTGCAACAAATTTGTAATTGTAAAGTCTTCTTAATACCAATTGAAACGAAAACAGAAAACAAATTATTCATTTTAAAATTTAATTAGCCATGAAAAAGTTAAGTTTTATTTCACTCATTATTTGCGCACTATTTGTACTAAATATGCAAGCAGGTGCCACCGGACTTTCAAAAGATTTAAGTACTTATGAAATTGCTACCGTCGAAGACCTCCATCTAGGCAAGAATGTCGAAAAAATCTGGACATTAACCTACAATCCTTCTGAAACACCTGTAACTGTTACAAAAAGGACAACCCACAATGCCACTTATTACATAGTGCGTGCTGAGTTTTTTGAGGTAGCTTATAAAGCAGGCAACGAAGGTTTTGGAGTACAATTATTGAAAAAGAACTGGAGTACAGTCCATCCAGCTATCAGTAAGGCTGTTTTTAATCAGGAACAGTTAAAACAGCAAACTATTTTAACTTCAAACAAAATTGAAGATTCGTATGCTCTAGGCTTAATTGCCAGCTATTTACCCGATTTAGTAAATGATACATATAAACACCTTTTAAATTAAGAGTTTTATCAGCAATTAATTATGTGTTTTTTTGAAGGTGGCTGCATTTTTTGCAGCCATCTTTTGTTATATACACCCACAAACCAAATCATCAGCAAGACTATCGAGATGCGATTGTTCTGATTCCTTTTCTTGATTCGAATCCTTGCAAAAACTACAAACTGGCAGGTTAACGGCGGAATTCATGATTTTATTTTCAGGATCAACTAGAACACCACAAACAAAACATTTCCCGGCAAAATTATTCATTGTTTTTTTGCAAAACTAACTATTTATTTTTGATTTGGTTCTTCGTTTGCACCAGGATTCTTTTTTGATATTAAAAGAAAACGATTAGTCAAAATGACCGTTTTAAAATCAAGCAAACACTTTTCTGACAAAACAATTGTAATGCCTGTAAATATGGCGTAATAACTGTAGTGAAATTTTTATGGCATAATTATTATAATAATAATTCGAACGTTTTTATTAGCCTTCACAAATAACTACATTTGCAAAACATTATTACGAAAATTATTAAAAACATTATATGGCTTTTGTAACAAAAATTCTGGGTAAAATATTAGGAAATAAATCTGATAAAGATATCGCAGAAACACAACCATTGGTTCAAGCTATTAAGGCTGAATACGAGAGAATTACGAAATTAAACAACGATGAATTAAGAGAAGAATCAACTTTGCTAAAACAAGCAATAATCGATTTTATCAAACCTGAAGAAGATGAAATAGAAAGCCTTAAAATTAAAGTTGAAGAGGTTGAAATTCAGGAAAGTGAAAAAATATATGAGCGCATAGATAAGCTGGAAGAAATTATTGATACTAAAATTGAAGAAAAACTCAACGAAATTCTTCCGGTAGCCTTTTCAATAGTTAAAGAAACTGCCAAACGCTTTACCGAAAACGAAATTATTGAAGTTGCTGCCAACGATTTTGACCGAAATCTGGCGGCCACGCGTGACAGTATTAATATTGTAGGCGATAAAGCTCTATGGAAAAATAAATGGACCGCCGGAGGGACTGAAATAACCTGGAACATGGTCCATTACGATGTGCAGTTAATTGGCGGTATTGTTTTACACAGTGGTAAAATTGGTGAAATGGCAACAGGTGAAGGAAAAACACTGGCAGCCACATTACCGGTATTCCTTAATGCGTTAGCACGAAGGGGAGTACATGTTGTTACTGTAAATGATTACCTTTCGAAACGTGATGCCGAATGGATGGGGCCAATTTTTGAATTCCACGGCCTTTCAATCGATTGTATCGACAAACACCAGCCCAATTCCGAAGCACGGAGGAAAGCCTATAACGCCGATATTACTTATGGTACCAACAACGAATTTGGCTTCGATTACCTCAGGGACAATATGGCAATTAATCCTGAAGACCTGGTTCAGCGTAAACACAATTTTGCTATAGTTGATGAGGTCGACTCAGTTTTGGTTGATGATGCACGTACACCTTTAATTATTTCGGGTCCGGTGCCAAAAGGCGATGACCAACAATATGAAGAACTAAAACAATTTATTGAAAAAGCTTTCAAAGCACAGCGCGATTTGGTTAACGGTATTTTTATTAACGCTAAAAAACTACTTACTAAAGCTGATGCTACTGCTGAAGAGAAAAAAGAAGGAGCACTATTGCTTTTGAGGGCCCACAAGGGTTTGCCCAAAAATAAATCGATTATTAAATTCCTTAGTGAGGAAGGCATGAAAGCAATCCTTAAAAAAACGGAAAACTTTTACATGCAGGATAACAATAAAAACATGCACATTGTTACCGACCCACTTTATTTTATTATTGAAGAACAACAAAATTCTATTGAACTAACAGATAAAGGTGTCGATTTAATTTCGGCAGGAATTGAAGAAACTGACTTTTTTGTATTACCTGATATTGGCGGAGAACTTGCTGAACTCGAAAATTCGGATTTGACACAGGATAAAAAGATTGCCCGAAAAGACCTGCTCATGCGGAACTATTCTGTAAAATCAGAGAGGGTACATACAATCAATCAGCTACTTAAGGCCTATACCATGTTCGAAAAAGATGTGGAATATGTGGTTATCGACAACAAGGTAAAAATTGTTGATGAACAAACCGGGCGTATTATGGAAGGCCGCCGTTATTCGGATGGATTACACCAGGCAATTGAAGCAAAAGAAAGGGTAAAAGTTGAAGCTGCAACACAAACATTTGCAACTATTACTTTACAAAACTATTTCAGGATGTACAAAAAATTGTCAGGTATGACAGGTACTGCCGAAACTGAAGCAGGAGAATTTTGGGATATTTACAAATTAGAAGTTGTGGTAATTCCTACCAATAAACCTATTGTTAGGAAAGACATCGAAGACCTTGTATACAAAACAAAACGAGAAAAATACAATGCAGTTATTCAACAAATTGTTGAACTTAATAAAAACAACAGGCCAGTATTGGTAGGTACTACTTCGGTTGAAATCTCGGAATTATTATCGAGGATGCTTAAAATACGCGGACTAAAACATAATGTACTTAACGCAAAAATGCATGCCCGCGAAGCCGATATTGTTGCTGAAGCCGGACATGCACAAGGTATTACCATTGCTACGAATATGGCAGGTCGTGGTACTGATATAAAATTATCGCCCGAAGTAGTTAAAGCCGGAGGTTTAGCCATTATAGGTACCGAACGCCATGACTCGAGAAGGGTTGACAGACAGCTGCGAGGGCGCGCAGGACGCCAGGGCGATCCGGGTTCTTCGCAATTCTATGTGTCACTTGAAGATGACTTGATGCGAATTTTCGGCTCAGACCGTATTACCAGCATTATGGACCGTTTGGGATTAAAAGAGGGTGAAGTTATCCAGCACTCAATGATTTCAAAATCAATTGAAAGGGCTCAGAGAAAAGTTGAAGAAAATAACTTTGGTATTCGTAAACGATTACTCGAATACGATGATGTTATGAATGCTCAGCGTGAAGTTATCTACAAAAAAAGGCGACATGCCTTGTACGGGGAGAGGTTAGAAGTGGATGTCTTAAATATGATGTATGATGCTGTTGAAGCGCTCATCAACGAATACCATGGTTCAACTCAATTTGAGGATTTTAATATTGAACTGATGCGGTTGTTATCAATTGAATCACCCATTTCTGAAAAAGAATTCTTAAGTTTTAAACCAGAAGAAATTACTGAACGGATTTATGAGGTAATGATTCAGGGCTACAACCGTAAAGTTGAAACCATAGCCAAACAAGCCCACCCGGTAATTAAGGATGTTTATGAGAAAAAAGCCCATTTATATACCAATATTGTAGTTCCAATCACCGATGGGCGAAAAACATACCAGATAGTTTGTAATCTGGAAAAAGCCTATCAAAATAAAGGAAAGGAGCTGGTAAAAGCATATCAAAAACAAATTGTATTAAATACTATTGATGAATCGTGGAAAGAACAACTCCGCGAAATGGATGATTTAAAACAATCGGTTCAGAATGCCACATATGAGCAAAAAGACCCATTGCTTATTTATAAGTTTGAATCGTTTAACCTCTTTAAAATTGTGGTCGAAAAGGTTAATAAAGATATTGTTTCAACCCTAATGAAAGGGCATATCCCATTATCCAATCCTGACGAAGTAAAAGAAGCAGCATCGCGCCGGCAAACAGATATGAGCCGGTATAAAACCCAAAAATCGGATATACCTGGTATGAATCCAATGGACGGTGCCAATACACAAACTCAGGAAAAATCGAGGCCACAGCCAGTTAAAGTTGAAAAGCGCGTGGGCCGTAACGAACCTTGTCCTTGTGGTAGTGGTAAAAAATACAAACAATGCCACGGGCGTGGAGAAATGTAGTTTAATAAGAAATAATTTAACTTTATAATGATAGATTTTCTAAGTTTTATTCATTGGAACGCTGATCCTGAAATATTTGGAATTTGGTTTTTATCCATTCGCTGGTATGGATTATTATTTGCATCCGGGTTTCTTATCAGTTATTATATTGTTGAAAAAATGTTTAAAACAGAAAATGTTGACCTTAAATGGCTCGATAGCCTGTTTTTTTACATGATTGTTGCAACAATAGTTGGAGCCAGGCTAGGGCATGTTATTTTTTATGGGTGGGATTACTATTCGGCAAATCCTTCTGAAATATTAAAAGTATGGCACGGCGGGCTTGCAAGCCATGGCGGTGCAGCCGGAATATTGGTTGCCATGTTTATCTATTCAAAAAAAATAAGCAAACGCTCAATATTATGGGTACTCGATAGGGTAGCTGTCCCTACAGCTTTGGTAGGTGCCTTTATCCGTTTTGGGAATTTAATGAACTCTGAAATATACGGTATTCAAACATCGATGCCCTGGGGGTTTATTTTTGAGAGGAACGGCGAAATTGTTGCCAAACACCCAACACAATTGTATGAAGTAATTAGCTACTTGTTCATTTTTGTTTTGCTAATGTTTTTGTATTGGAAAAAAGATGCCAAAAATCGGCAAGGTATGCTTTCCGGATTGTTTTTTGCCTTGATATTTGGCGCACGGTTTTTTATCGAATTTATTAAAGAAGACCAGGAAGCATTTGAAGCTGGTATGGCTTTAAACATGGGGCAATGGCTGAGTATTCCTTTGGTAATTTTTGGTGTATATTTAGTAACCAGGTCACTTAAAAAAGCACCCGTTATTTATAAAAATCCTTAATTATTTTCGAAACCTAACTGTTCATTTAATAGTATAAAATCAAGTTTACGTTGGGCGAGAATTGAAATATAATTCTTACATATTTCGGCATGCAAACTGTTTTTCTGCTCAAACACATAATATGATTTTATTACCCATTCCATTGCAGCCTCAAGGTCGCCATTCATTTCGCACGCCAGGGCTAAATTGAACATACATTTAGCAGCAATATTTTTATTTGGGCTTTCAATTAACGATTTCCATATTTCAGCTGCTTTTAACCATTCATTATTATCAGCCAATTTGTTGGCTTCTTTTATTTGAAGGTTCCCCGATAAAAACATAACCCGATCAACAGTAATCCAATTTGGTAAAATACTATTAACCAGTTTTTCAGCACTCTCCCTTGCTGCCATTGCCAGGATTTGTGGCCTTTCTTTAATGGCATTTAATTGTGCTCTTTTGCTAATGCCGGGTTTTTCATAATAAAGAGTATCCCTTTTAATTATTGTATGAAATCTTGAATCCTTACTGTTAAAATAAATATTCCAAACAGACTCTGTTACTACTGCTGACCTGATTTTAACTTCATATTTGTCGATTCCTGAATAATCAGTTATTACAAAATAATCAAGCGAAAAAAGTAAATCAATGCTATTTGCCTCCAATAAACTATCAGCCTGTTGTTCTGACAGTAAAATTAACGAATCGTTTAAAGGAGGAAAACTTATACCAAGGTCCACAACAGTATCGAAAAATGCATTTTTCCGCATTTCATTGCGCACAATTTCGTAATAAGTGATTGATGCAATACTATCGTAATTTGATGCATCATAATAAATACTATCGTTAAATTTAAAGTTTAAATTAAATTTATTCGCTTCATAGTTACAATTATTGTATTGCACGGCAGCATAAGCAAAATCAGATGGAATTTTAATTGTAGCCGGCACAACAATATCAAAATCAACAAATTTATTATTGTCGGCTGTATATACAATACAACCATTTACTATAAATAAGAGCAGAATAATTAATACTATGGGGCTGTTTTTTAAAACCATTTATTTGTGATTTAAATGTTTTAATTGTTCCTGCCTTTCATTTAATACCTTCTGAAACATTAGGATCATTTTAATATCCTCTTTACTATTCATTGAAACAGCAAGGAGCAAGGCTTCATTGATCCATTTTAAGGCTTCCTCATGATCATCTTTCATTTCAAATGCCAATGCACAATTATACCTGGCAACAATAGCCAGTTTCCTATACCTCTCCGGAGAATACTTTTTCCACACATTTAATGCCCTGTCAATTTTATTGTCTTCAAAATAAAGGGCTGCAACCCTAAAGTCTTCGATAGGAGGAATAATATACAAACGGTTAACTTTATGCCAGGCAGGAATATATCGGGCAGCATAATTTTTACCAGCCATTTCGGCGGCTAGTTTTATGGCTGTTAACCTTGGAGGTATATTTGCATACGAAAGTTTATTGTTTTCATCATAGCTATCCCAATATACCGTATCAATAATCGAAATCCGCTCTTTAACTTTTTCTGTAACAGGATCGTAAACACACCATACGCTTGCTGTAATAACTTCACTTTTAGGATATTCTTCTTCACCTGTATACTTAAATTCAGAATAAAAACTCGAATAGGTTTCCAACGAAATAAAAGCATCAACATTGGCAACTGTATTTAAGCTTCGAATAACAGCCCAGTTTAATTTTGGCATTTTATCAGCCGATGCAGGTTTAAAAATACCGTATGGCAAAACTTCAATACGGTTAAAAATTTCTGATTTATTAAGTACCTCTGAAACACTTTGTAAAACATTCACAGCTTCGATACTATCGATTTGCGCAGGAGTAAAAGTTTTATCTTTTTTTACAATATAATCAGCTTTATAGAAGTTCTGTAGCGTGTCGTTCGAAAATTGAAAATTTCGACTTATTAAACCAATATTAACTGTATTATCAGGTAAGTTTACTGAAGCCGGCTGATAAATATCAATAGGGAAATCTTTATAAACGGTACATGAAAAAGTGGCAAAAATTAAAGTTACCCACAAATACTCCCGGCTAATTATTTTTTTTGGTTTTATTAAGCTCATTTCTACGTTTTTCCAGCAATTCCAAATAGCTGTAGGTGAGAATATTATATTTCGATTTATACGACTTTATTCCCCATTTTATGGCACTTTCAATATCACCATCCAATTCATAAGCAACAGCCAAATTGTACTCGGCTTTGCTCCTTAATCCTTTACTTTTTCCAGAGAGTGCTAAATCTTGCCAAATTCCCATGGCTTCTACCCATTGGTCATTTAAAACAAAAACATGTGCCTTTTCCAATTCGGAAGATCCTTTATAATAATAATTTCTCTGTTGGTCAATCCATTGTGGAGCCAAAAGTTCAGCATATTCAAGAGCAATTGCAATTCCGGTTTCGGTTAAAGCGGTTTTAACAGGTGTTAATTTCGAAAAGAGCTGACGGCTGGTTAAAGCAATGTCATCCCAAAACAACGTATCCCTCAAAAACGACCGTTTAATAACCCGTTCCCGGACAGGATCATATACTCTAAAAAGTGCTTCGTATTGAATGGCTATGGCTGCATAATATGCTTTATGGTATTGGCCATCGTATTCATCATAAATTGTTTCGGAACTATATTTGGTCGAAACCATCGATTTAAAATGATCGAGCGATAATACTACATCAGTATTAAATGTATTACATAACTCTTTCACCTCGGGCCATAACATTTCATCCGAAAAGAAAGACGTTTGTTTGTGTGGTAAAAAACGGTTTTCAGGAATTACAATATCATACCTGCCCGATTCAAATAACAATTCGCCCAAAGCCTGAATAGCTGTATCGGCCGAAAGGGTATCATACAACATGGTATCCATGTCGAACCGAGCCTCATAAAACCTTCGTTGAATTGAATCTTTGTTAATATTATCAAAACGGCCGTCAACAGCCCGGTTAACAATTAACACACTTTGAATGTCATCAGGAAGTTCATCAACAGCAGGTTCAGGAATCTGAACTTCTACATAATACACTGATGTACATGATACAAAAGCAAATAAAAAACTTAATCCCACCCATCGAATTACTCCTTTCCTCAATTGACCTGCTTTCATATATTATGTTTGATTCGTTAATAAATTCCCCAGTATTTCCTCAAAAACCATTCCACACTAAAAACAAAAATTAGAACAAAAAATAAACCCTTTAAGTTTAATATCTCATTCAGGCTGGTTTGCAAATAGATAGACGGCTTAATATCTCGGTTTTGAAGAATTTCATCCATCAAATTGTTTGTTTCTTCAATTGAATAAAACTTACCACCCGATTGATATGCTAATTGATACAACAGTTTGTGGTTTGCCGATGTTTCAAAAAACTCAACATTTACAGCCATTACCTGAAAATCACCTTCTTTTATAAGATTTTGTTCGTTGTAATTGACATTGGCCGTAAAATGATACCTGCCAACAGGTAACGTTCCAACATCAAGCAAATAGGAGCTACCTGGGGGATTATCAAATTGCATGTTGTACTCCTGCCCATTTTCATCAAAAATCTGCATTGTAACCTCCAATCCATTTACAGGTTCGAATAATTCATTATAAACTTGTGAATGAAATATCACACGTTCATTTTCGCGGTAAACCTGCTCAAAGTCAATCATAAAAATATCTTTATTTTCCTGAACAGACAGATATTGAACTACTGAACTTATTAATTCATCAAAAGAGTCGTGATTATTCTCTGAATAATAATTATACAGTCGCCATTTCCATAGGCCTTCGCCAAAAATTACACCGGTTTTCACATTTTCATTTCGTCCCAAAGCAACCAAAGGACGGCCGGTTGATATATTTTTAATGCGCTGGCTAAATAATAACCTAAAACCAGTCGTTAACGAATATTCAGCAAAAGGCACCTTTACAGGAGGATATTTATTCACCATGCCTAGCAGTTCTTCGCTTAAACTAAAAGCCTCAAAATCCGTCTCTAAATCAGCCTGAGCTTCTTCAAAACTGGCAGTTAATGGCTCAATATTTATTCCCAGGTTTAATTGGTTAAGTTGAGGCAAATATGTACGGGCACCGACCAGTAACAAATAAGGAATTTTACTGTCAAGTGTTTTTGAAATCAATTGGCTGCTCGAAGTAGATGATGAAGGAATCTGATTTAATACAATTAAATTAAATTGATTAAAATCAGCGGGGTAGGGCTCATAAGTACAAAGCGAAACCTCATAGTTATTACTATTTTCGAGTGAACTTTTTATGGCACCAAGGTCGGGGTGTGGGCCTTCAGATAATATCAAAATTTTCTGTTTGTTTTCCAATACATTAATGACAAACTCGCCCTGGTTATTTTGTAAATTTCGTTCAGCAAACTGATTTACAATTTTAACCTGATACCGTTGTAACCCCTTTTCTTCAGCAGGAATACTAAGGTTTACAGATGTAAAATAATCATCTGATTTTGGAATAATTGACTCACTATAAATAACAGTTTCACCATTCCAAATTTCAAAATCAAACGATTGGCGGTTTAGCCGGAAAAAACTTAAATCAATTTCTACCGGAAATTCATTTCCCAAAAACGCCGTTCGGTTTACCCTTATATCACCAACCCTTGAATCGCTTACTTTGCTTGTGTCGCCAACTCCCACACTGTAAATTGGGAAACCAACATTCTTAAGTTCACCAACAGGATTTGTCCCCCGGTTAAAATTTCCATCGCCTAATAAAATTACTGCACCAATATTTTTATTTAAATAATTGTCATTAACCGTACTAATTAAACTACCATAATCCGATACCTTTTCGTTAAAAAGTAAATCTCCATTTAAAGTCACTTCTTCGCCAAAGGTATAATCAACAACTGAATAATCATTCATCAGCCTGTCATTAGCAATTTTCTGGAAAGCAAGAATTTTTTCCTTTTCAGCAATGGAATCGTTTTGTGAAAGGATGGACAAGGAATTATCAACTGCTACAACAATTAGGGGCTTTTCGACATACTTTTTAACCGTTTTTATAATCGGTACAAGAAGAAGCATAACCAGCAGTAAAACAGACAAAAACCGTACAAAAATAAGGCTTCCTTTTTGCCATCTCGAAAGTTTCCCTTGATTATTATTCTTAAAATAAACAAGGGAAGTTATCCCGGCGGCAATCAAAATACAAATCAGAAAAAACAAGAAAGAATTTTTCTCTCCAAATAATAGTTCCAAAGCTTTATAATTTATACGTTTTCGTGGAAGTAAATATAATGAACTCCTTTCTAAAATAAAGTTTATTGGTTATTATTACATAAAAATCGGAACACAAATAATGTTTATTAATGTTCTTCAGCTTTAAAAACTTTATTATGAAACTGCCTGTTGTTAGTTTGTTTGCCGCACTTACTATTTTTTCATGCCAACCTAAATTTAATCCTGAGATAACTGTTGTCGATATTCAAAATACAATCAACTATCTGGCTTCCGATTCTTTAAAAGGAAGAAAACCAGGCGATTCGGGCGATTTACTAACTGCCAATTATATTCAGTCGAAATTTAAAAATGCCGGGCTTAAATTACTATATAACGATGGTTTACAGCAATTTGGTGTTATTACATCGGTTAAACTTGGCGAATACAATTTGCTGGAAATTGATAATAAACGATATACTTTAAAAGAAGATTACCAGCCTTTTTCTTTTTCGGCGAACACAACTTTTGAAAATGAGGTTGTTTTTGTAGGTTATGGATTAACGGTAAACAAAGATAATATTGATTGGAACGACTATAACAATGTGGATGTAGAAGGGAAATGGGTAATAATTTTAAACGGCGACCCTGAATTTGATAAATCAGAAAGTGTATTTGTTGAGTATTCCGATACCCGTTCGAAAGTACTAAACGCTACCGACCATAGTGTTGGAGGTATTATTTTTGTGTCGGGCCCGGCCTATAATAAAACGGATGAGTTATCGCCTGTATTCTACGATAAAAATAGCAGCAAGTACAATGTACCGGTTATTCAGGTTAAAAGGGCCATAATTGATTCTATTCTAAAAAACACAGGGACATCTGTAACTGAATTGGAATCTGAATTAATCAAAAATATGGCACCAGGTAGTTTTCCCGTTAATCAAAAAATAAAAGCCACTACCGAATTAATCCAAAACCAGGTAAATACACAGAATGTAGCAGGTTTATTACCGGGAAACGATCCTGTCTTTAAAAATGAATACATTGTTATTGGAGGGCACCACGACCACCTTGGGATGGGAGGCCATGGTTCAGGATCGAGGGTACCCGATACCATTGCAGTACATAACGGTGCCGATGATAATGCTTCGGGAGTAGCCGCAATTATTGAACTGGCTGAAAAATTTGCAGCACAAAACAATAATAAACGTAGCATTATTTTTACCACTTTTGGTGCTGAAGAAATGGGCCTTGTTGGGTCAAAAGCTTTTGTTAATGAACCACCTGTCGACCTTAATAATGTTACGGCTATGTTCAATTTTGACATGATAGGAAGGCTCGATTCAGCGAATAACCTCAGTATAGGTGGATCAAAAACAGCTCTTGAAACTGAAGCACTTTTAAACCAGTATAATACAGATTTTAATCTTTTATTATCAGAAAGCGGTTATGGGCCATCGGACCATTCATCGTTTTATGTTCAAAATATACCAGTGTTTTTTATCTCAACCGGAGCCCATTCCGATTACCATACACCAAACGATGATACAAACCTGATAAATTTTGAAGGAGCTCAAAAAGTAACATCGTATGCCTACAATATTATTTTAGATGTGAGCAACCGCGAAAAACAATTAACCTTTAACGAAGCAGGCGAAAAACAACGCCCGGCAATGGGAGGGAGGTTTAAAGTAACTTTAGGTATCATGCCTGATTTTGCAGGCATGGAAAAAAGAGGGTTACGGATTGATGCTGTAACTAAAGGAAAACCAGCTCAAAAAGGAGGCATACAAAAAGGAGATATTATTACTGCTATTGATGGTAAAAAAGTGGGTAATATTTATGACTACATGAACAGGCTCAAAACATTAGAAGCCGGCAAAACAATCTCTGTTGATGTATTAAGAGACGAAAAACAAGTTGTACTACTTATTCAATTGTAACATCACACAGGACTGGTGCGAACAACATAAAGCGATACTCAACAAATGGATAATCGCTATTATTGCATTTCGCCTAGAGCAGTTTCAACACGGTCGAGGTAATTATCAATTTGAGCAATTTCCTCAAAACCAATGATCATCATATCAACAGTGCCAAGTCCCAGTACAAAACGGAGCGAGTGGTCTATTTTTTCGCTGTCATCACGCAATTTTCCATCGCCAATTAATTTCATTCCAATTATTCCTTTTCCGGCATCGTGAAGTTGTTGAATCACTTCAACAACCTCCTGAGGTTCAGGCTTATCCATTGCAATTCCGTAGGGATTAATTCGCACATGAATAATATCGACCCATGGGTCTTTTGCTGCGGCTTTCATTGCTTCGAGCGAATGAACCGACACTCCATGTGCCCTAATAATTCCTTTTGCTTTTAAATTATCGAGGATATCCATCTGTTTTTTCATGGAATCGGTCCAGTCCGAATCGACCATACAATGTATTTGCACCACATCAAGGTAATCCGTATTAAACTCCTTACGAAACCTATCAACCACAATATTAGCATCAGGCCGTTCAGTTTCAGGAATTCCTCCTTCACGCACCCATATCTTCGAAGAAAGAGTAATTTTTTCGCGGTCTTTATTTTTTATAATCTCAGAAACATATCCATGGGTGCCATACGTATCGGCGCAATCAAATTGCCTAAAACCTCTATCATAAGCATGTTGCAGTAGGGCAAGGCTTTTTTGTTTTTCCTGCCGTGTTAAAAACGATGTGCGGTTTCCGGCATGCACGCCTGTTCCAAAACCCAGCAATGTTGTTTCAATCCCTGAGTTTCCTAATTTTACAGTTTGCAGCGGATTAGCTGTTAATACACGGCCCGAATTGGCATATAGTGGATTACTGAACAATACATGTGCAGTACCTAATGATAGGGCACTTACAAATTTGCGGCGGTTCATATTTAATTTCCCCATGAAGAATCAGTTTTAGTATTCGTGTGATGAATTTAACAAATCTAAATTAATATTCCATTAAAAATGACATAACTGCATCCAATAATAAGCTAAAAGTGTCAATAATAGAAAACCATTTTTTTTATAACAGATAATTAGGCATTTAGTTTTTCGCGCACCTGATTGGCTAGTTGTGTGCGGTTCTTGATCCCTGTTTTAGTGTATATCCGGTGAGTATGGTCCTTTACTGTTTGTAATGTGATAAATAATGCTTCCGCAATTTCTTTGTTTGATTTCCCTGAACAAATTTCCTGAATTATCTCTGCCTCACGTTTCGAAATTTCATATTGGTTACAAAACTCAATAAAATCTAATTCCTGAAGACTTTCTTCAGTGGGTATTTTCAATAAACTATGGTGAATCATTACCGATATGCTCCCATTTGCTAAAAACAATAAAAGAATAGCGGCCGCTGCAATACTAAAATGGATATGTACAAGCCATAGCCCTACTGAATAAAAAACTAAAACTATCAGATAAACAGCCATATAGCCCGGGTTGATCCGTGGTAAATTTTTATTTTTTAAAGGATGTCTAATCAGCAAATAAATGGCCATGCCAGTTAATTGGATAGTTATGTTTAACAACAAAAATATCCTAGGTAAAATGGCTGTTTGAGGTACTTCCAATCCAAGGAAATTATTCTGGCACACAATTAATCCAACTGTAAATAATACAGGATATACCACAAAAAAACCTGAAACTACCCACAAATTAGTGGTTTTATTTTTAAGTAACATAACAAGCTTTATAAGCATGTACCAACTGATAAAAAGGAACGGCAAACCCAGAAGTGGAATATAAAACAATACTTTATCAAGCAACTCTTTCTCAATAGCAATATTGGTTGTTAATTGCTGAATAGCAATTTTCCCCCAAATTCCATACACTAAAAATGAAAAAGAAAATATTTGCTGGTATAGAAGAGTTTGGACAAATGGTTGATTGTATTTTTTTAACAGGTTAAAAGCTAATAATACTCCAATAGCCACAATTCCAATTGTTACTACAAATAAACCTACAAAAAGAATAAATTCAATGGTCATATTTTTTTCCAACTAAAGTATTGTACCGGCAATTTACAAATGCCTATGCTTTACAACTACCTACCAAAGTAGTGAATTCTTAAATTCCTACCAAAGTAGGAAGGAAATAACCTTTATGTACGCTACTTTCGAATAAGAAAACAATTAAACAATAAAATCAGTTTTAAAGGAAATTTTGAATAGCCTAATTCTGAAATTCCAGAGAACAAAAAACGTTACATTATGGAAACAAAAGAAGTACATACACTCACACCCTCTATTGGAGGAAGTTTCAGCTTCGCCTGGGATAAAATGTTCAAACAGTTTCTGCCTTTGATAATAGTAATTATAATTGCCGGAATAATTACCGGCCCTGTTCAGGGAACCTTTAAAGCCGACGAGTTTCATCTTTGGTTGGTACCTGTAATTATGTTTGGATTAGCGTATACTTTTTTATTAGTACCCGTAATTGATTACGGCGAACAATTTATGTTCCTCAAAGCCATGAGAGAAGAAAAACTGGAGATAAGAGATTTGTTTTCAGGATTTTCAAGGCAATATGTTGATATAATCCTGGCTAACCTGATCGTTTTTGCGTTAGCCATTCTTGGATTTTTAATGCTTGTTATCCCAATGTTTATTGTACTATGCCGTTTGGCTTTTGTGCCTTACATTATTATGGACCAGAAACTGGAACCCATGGCAGCTATTGAAAGAAGCTGGGAAATGACACGGGGCCACGGTTGGAAAGTTTTTTTTATGGGTATTATTTCCATTTTTATTTTTATCCTTGGTCTTATTTTTTGTTTTGTAGGAGTGTTTATTTCGCTCATGTGGATTCATTCGGCATTTGCTGTTCTTTACCAATCTGTTTTGAATGAAGATATTATTCACAATACAATTCCTATTTTAGAAGTACATGAATCATAGTTCAAGCTCAGGTTTTATGTAGTTTAAACCCGGTTTTTTTAACCGGGTTTTTTCTTTAGGTAAAATAATGCTTTATTTACAGTAAGTATTAAAAAACTCCTGCATTGTGAAAAAGTACTTCGTTTTACTTTTATTAATAAGTTGTTTTAAATTTGGGTTTAGCCAGTATTTTCAAACAGGGCAAGACCCGGCTTCAATTAAATGGTCGCAAATAAATACACCAAATTTTCAAATAATTTATCCCAAAGAATTTGAAAACAAAGCACAACACATGGCTCACATGTTGGAAAAAATTTACCAATATGGCGGGCAAACCTTAAAGTTCAAACCAAAAAAAATCTCTGTAATCCTGCATACCCGTACAGTTAAATCAAATGGTTTGGTAGCTTTGGCACCACGCCGGATGGAGCTTTATACAACCCCTCACCAATCAATTTACCCACAGGATTGGCTGGAACAACTTGTTATTCATGAATTCAGGCATGTTGTCCAGGTCGATAAAATTAATGATAGCATGCCAGGTATTATCCACTTATTACTCGGACAGCAAGGGTCGGCTTTGATTACCGGATTATTTATGCCTTTTTGGTTGCTCGAAGGAGATGCCGTTATTACAGAAACTGCTCTTAGCAATTTTGGGCGTGGCAGGCTGCCATCATTTTTAATGGAGCACAAAGCTCAAATTTCAGAACAGGGTGTTTATTCCCTAAATAAAGCCTATCATGGTTCATACAATGATTTTGTTCCCAACCATTACAAACTTGGTTATTACCTGGCAGGTGAAATCCGCAGTAAATATGGCTCACCGGTTTGGGAAAAATATACCAAAAATGTGGGGAAAAACCCATTTTCTTTAATTCCCGGAGGACAAGCTTTAAAAAAAGAGACTTCTTTTACTATCAATAAATTGTACCATCAAGTATTTGATAGTTTAAAAACCAACTGGAATAATTCTGCTTTTAATTACGATTCAGCAAGGGTTAAAATTATCACAAAACCTTCTAAAATAGTTACAAACTACAATTATAATTTTTTTAACAACGGTGAAATAATATCCTTAAAATCAGCTTTTAATTCAATTCCTCAATTTGTTTCAATTAATTCAGATGGTAATGAAAGGAAGATTTATACACCGGGTTCAATTTTTAACGAATCAGCTGGTTTTACAAGTAATTTACTCATTTGGTCGGAACAAATACCCGACCCTCGGTGGAGCCACAGTGGAAAATCAGTAATTAATATTTTAAACATTGAAAACAAACAACTCAAAAAATTTCATTCTGAGTATAAATGTTTTAGCCCTTCAATATCACCTGATAAACAAAACGTTGCTGTAGTTGAAACAGACTTTTTAAATAACTATTATTTATCAGTATATTCAATCACCACAGGAAAAAAAATAGCCGGTTTCCAAACGGCTGAAAACAATTATTTTTTTACACCAAAATGGATTGATAATAATAACCTTGTTGCTGTTATACTTACGGATGAAGGCAAACTTTTAGCTACTATTAATCCTTTTGAAGAAAAAAATCATCTAATCACTGAAACTTCGATGGGAGAGGTTAAACACCCTGTTGTTGTTGGTAACCGGATTTATTTTATCAGCGGTTATTCTGGTAAAAATGATTTATATGTTTTAAACCAGGAAGATAATTCAGTATTCAGGATTTTTGAATCACGATTTGGCGTGGAATACCCTGCTATTTCTGATGATGAAAAAACAATTTATTTGAGTGATTATACTTCAACAGGATTCAGGACTATAAAAATTAACAATAAACCTGATTTATGGATTCCCTTTAACAAGGTAATAAAAGGAGAATTTCCATTAGCAGAAAAACTTGCTGCTCAAGAACCTGAAATTCAAAAAATTACCACTAGTGATACAGCACAATATGAAAGCCGGAAATACAATAAATTAGGGCACCTTTTCCATTTCCATAGCTGGAATCCAATGTATTTTAATGTCAATTCGTATGATATAAAACCAGGAATTAGTTTTCTTTCACAAAATAAACTGGGAACTACACAAACGACTTTTGGCTACAAATGGGATCTTTCTGAAAAAACCGGTAGTTTTTTTACAAATTTCACCTACAGTGGTTGGTATCCAATATTTAACCTTGAGTTTAATTATGGCAAGCGTGGATCCGATTATATGTTAGTTCAAAATTATGTCAACGAAAACAATGAAATAACACGAAGCGACACTATTTCAAAACATTACACCTATAACGAAACTACACTTGACCTTAACATTCACATTCCTTTTAACTTATCGAGTGGTAAATTTAGCCGCTTAATCCGGCCCGAAATAGCTTATGGTTTAAAATCAATTTCTCATACTCCATCCACTCCTGAAGATTTTTATAAAGGGAATTTACAATCGTTAACCTACAGGCTTTATTTTCACCAGCTGTTACGACAATCGCCACAGGATTTGTTGCCTGATTTTGGGATTGCCGCCGATATTCTTTACAGGCATTCACCAATTAATAAAACTGACCTAGGAAGCCTAACAAGCTTACAGATAATTAATTACCTGCCAGGTGTATTACCAAACCACGGCATTCGTATTTACAATGGTTTTCAAACTAAAGAATTTGGCGAATATCAGATTTTTTCAGATGGAATACGATACCCCAGAGGTTGGAGTAAAATTCAAACCGATGAAATGTACTCTTTTTCTGCCAGTTATGTTTTACCGCTGTTATACCCCGATTTAAGTTTGGGAGCGTTGACATACATTAAAAGATTAAAAGCTTCGCTGTTCTACGATTATGCCTATCAGAAGGGAAATATCTATCAACATCACGAAATTGTTGGCCGGTTTGCACGGAATATAGCAACTATAGGTGCTGAAATAACCAGCGATTTGAATTTCCTACGTTTTTATGCACCTGTGGAAATGGGATTTCGTGCCGGGTACATGCCCGAAGCCAAAACCATGCATTACGGTTTTTTATTTTCAATCGATTTTACTTCGTTTTAATGTTATCACAGTAATTTCGGGAGGCATATCCAGCCGCATATTTAATCCTATGGTCCCAAGTCCACGGTTTACATAAAGGTATTGATTATTAGACCCATATATTCCTGCCCAAAGTTTACGCGTCAAATATATTGGACTAAATTCAATGCCGGCAATCAATATACCCAATTGCGCACCATGTGTATGCCCCGCAAGCGACAGTTGAATATTTTCCTTACCTTGAATTTGTGATTCCCAATGCGCCGGGTCATGAGTCATTAAAATTTTAAATGCATCCTCAGGAATTCCGATATACGCCGAATCAAGATTAGCATATTGTGGAAAAGGAGGGTGGCCCCAATTTTCAACACCCATTATATAAATTGTATCTGCCCCATTAATTATAGAATAATTTGCATTCTGTAAAAGTTCAAAACCTGCCTGTTGATGAAAGTCAACAATTTGTTGAAAGTTTTTTTCTTCCTCCAATTTATCTTCCCATCGCGAATAATGCCCATAGTCGTGGTTACCGAGAATTGAATAATTACCGTATTTTGAATTTATTTTTGAAACAACGTCACTAAATTGCCTTAATTCCCATGAAAAATTATTGGTAATGTCGCCTGTGAAAAGGACTGCATCGGGTTTTAGAGTGTTTATAATTGTTACTGATTTTTCGACTAACTTTGAATTAGAAGGCAAGCTACCTAAATGAATATCAGATAATTGAACAAGTTTAAATCCATCAAATTTCTCAGGTAAATCGGCAAATTTTAAATCAATTTCTTTTACAGTAATTATATTCTTACCGAAAATAACTCCACTTAAAAGGCTTAAAATTACACCTAACGAAAAAATTGATCCTGCGAAAAACAGCCACCTTTCTTTTGTCCTAAACACTAAAATAATCCAGTATAATGTCAATGATACCGATAGAATAATTTTAACAACAATATCGCCCAATAACAATACATTAAAATTAAAAAACAGAGCATAATTAATAGTGGTTGATGTAATGTCTCTTCCAAAAAACAAATAACTGTATGTCAGAAGTATACAGAAAGAGTAAACACTATAAATAGCAAGAATTATACGTCTTCTTTTTTTTGTTTGAGTACCAATTATTTTAGTAATAACCAGGTATGCAAAAACTGATATTGCTACTAAAAATAACAGTAGAATAATCAAATTTAATGTGGCAATAATTCTCATAATGCAAGTATACAAAAACTTACGGATTCGTCATTATATTTTAGAAGTATACAAATCTACATCACCTTAACTCAGAAGGGTAGGGGAAATCAAAGTAGTTAACATTTGTGAATGCTCGATTGGTTACATATGTGTATTATTCAAATACAGCCGATGATTTACAGAATATCATCCATGCCAGGATTAACTACAAATATTATCTATGACCCTAAGTTCACTTAACCAGTCACTTACATGCCACTACATGAATTAATTGTTTAGATATTTATTTACACATCCAACAAACTGTACGAATATCAACGTTTAATGGCAGACAATGATCTTTGCTCCAGCCACTTACATGCATCTTATTCAATAAATAGTTTACGCATGGTGTCATATATAAAGCACTGACTAGCTGTGTGTTGTGGTTTTATTTCGCAGCCAATACAATTCACATTTGACAAAGGCATATTTTGACCTTATTAAAATTATATTTACATTTGTATTGGTTCAAAATGTTTTATATTATGCAGGACAGGATAAAGGCTTTTTTGCAGCACAAAGGAATGACTCCTGCTGAATTGGCGGATAGTATTGGGATTCAGCGGTCAAATCTTTCGCATGTATTAAATGGGCGAAACAAACCAAGTTCAATCTTTATAGAAAAGTTCTTAAGCACTTTTCCTAAATTAAATGCCCGCTGGCTCTTATTGGGTGTTGGTGAAATGTACATGGGTAATCCCCTTCCGCAGTCGTTGTTTGAAGAAACACAAAAAGAAACAGTCGATACTACTCATAAGGAAAAGAAAACACCAATTCCGCAATCTGCAAAAACAATACTTCCTGATATTCCCGCTAATAACGGTTTGACAATTGAAAAAATAGTCGTTTTTTACAATAATAAAACATTCAGGGAATACAACCCTGAATAAACTGAAATAAAGCTACCTAGTCCTTTAAAACGGCAATCAAAGGCAATTTTTTATTTATGCAGAAGGTATTTTTTATGCCTAGCTTATTCTGTTGGCTTCAGAAGCAAAAATTATAATTATCTTTGCAGAGAATAAATCAGAAACCCGAAAAAACAATGGGATCGAAAAAGTTGGTCAATGAATTTCAAGTACTAAAAAACACTGCATTAAACGATACTAACTTTTGCATTCAGCTTAAATCACCGGTTTCTTTACCGGAAATTTTCCCCGGCCAATTTGTGAACATCGAAATTGAAGGCTCCTCCGAAGTATTTTTAAGAAGGCCATTTTCAGTTTTTGAAGTTGATTATCAAAACAATACACTATCATTATTGGTAAAAATCCTGGGCCGAGGATCCAAAAAACTCACTGAAATTGCCGAAGGCGATAGTTTAAACCTTGTTTTCCCCTTGGGGAATGGTTTTACACTACCCGAAAAGAATGATAAGATCCTTTTAATTGGAGGTGGCAGTGGTGTTGCTCCTATACTGTTTCTGGCAAAACTATGTGGTTTACAACCTGAAAATGTGGATGTTTTAATAGGCGCCAGAACAAGCAACGACCATATTGATGCTAGCGATTATAAAAATTACGCAAGTTTACACTATACCACCGAAGATGGATCGTTAGAGACCAAAGGATTTGTGACACAGCATACTGTTTTTACTGATAAAATTGCTGATTACAATAAAATATATACGTGTGGCCCCAATCCGATGATGAAGGCTATTGCAAAAGTAGCTGCAGCCAATAATATATGGTGCGAAGTATCACTTGAAAATCTAATGGCTTGTGGCTTCGGTGTTTGTTTGTGCTGTATTGAACCAACAAACAAAGGCAACTTATGTGTTTGTACCGATGGCCCTGTATTTAATATCAATTCATTAAAATGGTAAACCTCAAAGTAAATATTGGCGCTTTAAAACTTAAAAATCCGGTTATGACCGCTTCGGGAACCAGTGGTTATGGTAAAGAGCTGAATGATTTTTATAATGTTTCTCAACTTGGTGGCATTTTCTTAAAAGGTATTACACCCAAAAACCGTGATGGAAACCTCTATCCAAGGATGGCTGAAACTCCATCCGGAATGCTTAATGCGGTTGGTTTACAAAATAAAGGAGTTGATTATTTTATTCAACATATCTACCCAGAAATTAAAGACTATGGTACTGTCTTGATTCCAAATGTAAATGGTGCAACAATTGAAGAGTACATTGAAGTAACAGAAAAAGTAAATGAACTGCGAAATATCCCGGCCATTGAATTAAACATCTCATGCCCCAATGTAAAAGAGGGCGGAATGGCTTTTGGAACCAGCTGCCCATCAGCCGAAGCAGTTGTTAAAGCAGTCAGGAAAGTTTATGATAAAACGCTGATTGTTAAGCTATCACCGAATGTTACAGATGTATCAGAAATTGCCAGGGCTGTTGTTTCACAGGGCGCAGATGCTGTTTCACTTGTTAACACATTTGTTGGAATGGCTATCGATACAAATTCCCGGAAACCCTTATTATCGACTGTAACAGGTGGTTTAAGCGGCCCTGCGATTAAACCTATAGCCCTAAGGATGGTGTGGCAGGTTGCAAACGCTGTTTCTGTCCCGGTGGTGGGAATTGGTGGAATCATGAATACTCAGGATGCCCTGGAATTCATAATTGCCGGTGCTTCGGCTATCCAGGTTGGGACTGGCTTGTTTAAAGATCCATTTATTCCTGTTAAAATAATCGAAGGGATTGAAGAATATATGAAGGATAATAACTTTTCAGATATAAATAGCCTGACAGGAAGTTTACAATTGTAACAACCGCGTGTATTACATTTGTAAACTATCTTTTTCTAAGCTTTCCCTTCAAACAAATTACATACAATTTAAATATGTAACGAAATTTTGAATCAAAATACATTTGATTGGTTTATTTCTATAATTATTAATTATTCCTACATTTATATCATTATGTAAACTACTGATTCAAAATACCTTATCAGTAGTCTGGTTTTTTTTTCACTACCTTATCCTAATAAAATACAAAAAGCACAAATTGTAATGTGAACATTTCAATTTTCAACTTGTTATAGAAAGTATAAATTACAAAATCAAAAAAATGAACCAATATGTCACAATTTAATATTATTATGCCAAAATTAGGCGAGAGTATCCAGGAAGGTACTATCACCAAGTGGTTTGTGAAAGAAGGTGACACCATCGAAGAAGACGATGTATTGTTTGAAGTTGCTACAGATAAAGTAGATTCCGAAATTCCATCACCAGTGGATGGTGTTATCACAAAAATTCTTCACCCTGAAGATTCGCTATTGCCTGTTGGAGAGCTGTTGGCAATAATTGACACCAGTGGCGAAGGAGATGAAGCACCTGAAAATGAATCAGAAGACAATGCAGCAAATACTGAAAACAAACAAACGGCCACTCACTCTGAAACAGACAGTAAAATTGTAAAAAACACGCGTGAATTAAGTAATAAGTTCTATTCTCCTTTGGTAAAAAATATGGCCAATCAGGAGGGAATTTCGCTCGAAGAGCTTGAATCCATTGAAGGGTCGGGAGCCAATGGGCGTGTCCAGAAAAAAGATTTGCTTGATTATATATGTAGTAAAAAACAAGGAACTGCCCAGGTTTCACCACCAAAACCAATAGAAAAAAGTTTGCCGAAATATGAAAGTGCACCTGTGTCGGTTGGAAGTAACGATCAGATTATTGAAATGGGCCGTGTCCGGAAACTGATAGCCCAGCACATGGTTATGTCAAAACAGGTTTCGCCACATGTTACCTCAGTGGTAGAAGCCGATGTCACCAACCTGGTTATCTGGAGAAGTAAAATAAAAGATAAATTTGCTGAGAAATACAACGAAAAAATTACGTATATGCCTGTATTTACGGAAGCTGTAGCTCAGGCAATATCTGAATTCCCATTGATTAATTCTTCGGTCGATGGCGATAAAATTATTCTTAAAAAGAACATAAATATTGGAATTGCTGTTTCGAAACCCGATGGAAATTTAATAGTTCCAGTTATAAAAAATTCAGACCAGTTAAACCTTATTGGTTTAACCAAAGAATTAAACAGGCTTGCCGATGCATCGCGGAATAACAAACTGGTAGTTGAAGAAATTCAGGAAGGGACATTTACCATCACAAACTTTGGCAGTTTCCGCAACCTGATTGGGACTCCTATAATAAATCAACCCCAGGTAGCCATCCTTGCAACAGGTAGTATCGAAAAAAAACCTGCTGTTTTGGAAACTCCAACTGGCGATGCGATCGTAATAAGGCATAAAATGTTCTTGTCGTTATCATACGACCACAGGGTTATTGATGGAGCGCTTGGAGGTGCATTTTTAAGGCGTATTGCCGATATTTTAGAAGCATTTGATTTAAACAGGACAATCTAATTTCCGAATATGAACAATTTAGAAGTACCAAAACTATATTCAATTAAAAATACCGATCATGAAATCCTTAAACACTGGTTTAAGTTGATGACTATTGGTAGGGCAATTGATGAAAAAGCACCCAATTATTTAAAACAAGCTATAGGCTGGTCGTACCATGCGCCATATGCCGGACACGATGGAATTCAATTGGCGGTAGGCCAACACTTCGAAAAAAACAAAGACCACATATATTTGTATTACCGCGATATGTTAACCGCACTTTCGGGTGGGATGACATCGGAAGAGATAAATATTAAATGGAATCTCAAAAGCTACGGATCCATCAAGTGGCGGCAGGCACATGTCGAATCACCTGGCTAAACCGGAATGGAATATTCACAGTGTTTCATCTGCAACAGGGAACCATGCTTTACATGCTGTTGGAACTGCCCGTGCTATTAAATATTACGGCGAAAAAACAGTTTCCATTAGCTCACAAGGAGAATCATCGGTAAGTGAAGGGTATGTTTACGAGGCGATTACAGGGGCCGACAAAGAAGAATTGCCGGTAATTTTTGTTATTCAGGATAATGGGTATGGAATTTTCAGTTCCAAAAAAAGACCAGACTGCAAACCGTAAGGTGGCTAACAATTTTACAGGTTTTAAAAACCTTAGAATTATTCATTGTAATGGCAAAGATGTGTTTGATTCGATGAATGCAATGGCAGAAGCCAAACGGTATGCCATTGAAGAGAGCAAACCTGTTATGCTGCAAGCAAACTGTGTACGAATGGGGTCCCACTCAAACTCCGACGACCACCTTCTTTACAGAAGCACTGCCGAAAGAAATTATGTAGTTGACTATGACCCGCTGGCAAAATTCAGAAGATTGCTGGGTCCGGTACAAAAGATTTACTGAAGAAAGAATTACAGGCAATTGAAGCTGAAGCAAAATTAGAAATAAAAGCTTCGCATAAAGCAGCTATGAAAGCCCCTGACCCAGATCCTGCATCAATTTTTGATTTTGTAAACTCAGAGCCTATTGTTTCTGAGAGATACCCTGAAGGATTACATTCAGAAGAAGGGGAAAAGAAAAAGCTTATTACCGGCCTAAATGAAACTTTAAAAGCTGAATTTAAGCGCAACCCGGATACTTTTATTTGGGGGCAGGACATGGCTAACAAAGACAAAGGCGGAATCTTTAACGTGTCGAAAGGACTTCAGCAAGAGTTTGGAGAAAAACGTGTGTTTAACGCTCCAATTGCTGAAGATTATATTATGGGAACTGCAAACGGAATGTCGCGATTTGATAAAAAAATCAGAGTGGTGATTGAAGGAGCAGAGTTTGCCGATTATTTCTGGCCTGCTATGGAACAATATGTTGATACCAGCCATGACTACTGGCGGTCGAATGGAAAATTCTCACCAAATATTACAATTCGACTTGCATCGGGAGGGTACATAGGAGGCGGAATGTACCATTCGCAGAATATTGAAGGCTCATTGGCTGCAATTCCAGGAGTTCGTATTGTTTATCCCTCGTTTGCTGATGATGCAGCCGGATTATTAAGAACTGCAATACGTTCGGAAGGTTTAACAATGTTTATGGAGCCTAAAGCTTTGTATCAGGATCCCATAGCTGCAACAGTAATTCCCGATGATTTTGAAGTTCCTTTTGGAAAAGCAAGAATCAGAAAAGAGGGTAGCGACTTAACAGTTTTAACCTACGGAAATACAACACACCTTTGCCTCAAAGCCGCAAAGCTACTGCAGGATGAAGGAAGTAGTGTTGAGGTAATTGACCTTCGTTCGCTGGTTCCATTAGACGAAGAAACTATTTTAAAATCGGTACAAAAAACAAATAAAGTACTGATTGTTCATGAAGATAAAATTCACGGCGGTTTTGGCGGAGAATTAAGTGCACTCATTTCAGAAAAAGCTTTTGAGAATTTAGATGCGCCAATCCGTAGGGTTGGATCTCCCTTTACACCGGTTGGATTTAACAGAATATTAGAAAAAGCAATTTTGCCTAATACCGATTTAATTTATAAAGCGGCTAAAGATTTGATTTTATATTAAAAAAAAAATGGGAAAAACAGCAATAATATACAGTTTTAATACTCAGAAGTCCAAAAAGGTAGCTGAAAAAATAATCGCAGCTTTTAGTGAAAAAAATATAGAAGCAATAAATGCAGAAGAACTTACTAAAGATACATTTGTAAACTATGATAATTTTATCTTGAGCTCACCAACCTGGTTCGATGGTGAATTACCCAACTACTGGGATGAATTTATACCCGACCTCGAGGAGATGGATTTGTCGAAAAAGACATTTGCTGTATTTGGATTGGGGGATCAAAAAGGCTATCCTGAAAATTTTTGTGATGCCATTGGTATTTTAGTTGAAATCCTGGAAAGCTGCGGTGCAACAATAGTAGGCAAAGGCACTGATATAACAGAATATAACTATGAATCATCGCGTGCAGTTCGAGACGGTAAGTTTGTTGGTTTGGCACTCGACCAGGAAAATCAGGCGCGTTTAACAAAACCACGTATTGAAAAATGGGTTACTCAACTTAAAAGCGAGTTCAAATAAAATCCTATGCGCAGCATACATATGTAAATCATTACGCGGTTTACATATGTACATTATCGGATATTGATTGCTTGCGTAATTGCTTTCCTTCATTAACTATTTTTTATGCAAAACCCACTATAAAAAATAACAAATTCTCAATGTAGATTAAAAAGTTGTACTATTGTTATTTTTCTATTCCTATAAATAATACCAAAATATTCCATAAATATATTGTATATCATATAATTACAAAGTATTGAGGCATTTTTGTAGTTATCTTAAGCATAACTTTATGTACCGTAACTAATAAAAATCCATATACTGCAAGGAAATCGACTTAATTATGTTAAATAATTGCATTTGAAATGGAATAGACAACTCTAGGCTGGAATTCACAGAACATATTTTAAACCTCTCGACAATCATATAAAAATTTTAATTTGTTAGATCATTGAATGTATTCTATACATTGTAATATAGTTATTCCGCTTTAGATGTGTATTATTCTATATAGCCAGCCATTCAAATAAGTGAAGAGAATGTTAAACAAAAAATAAAGTAAAGATGTTTTTGAAATATGACGCGCGATATTATTGATATAAATGACTTTACTATTTTAGTTGAAACAGGTTCGAGTAGCGGCGAAATTGTTGATTCATGCTTTTTCGATGAAGCTTTAATTGCTGTAGCTTTTTATGGTTCCGGAAATGTTGATTTAACAGTAAAATACGGTGAGAAACAAAAAGAATTTAAACATACAAAAGGCTTAACACTTTCATTCTATGCCGATGAAAAAGTAGAATTTATACATTCTATTTCTTCTTCCAGGTCATTAGAATGTATTGTAGTTGCGACAACTTCTAATGCTTTAGTTAATCTTCCAAATCATGAAGGAGAATTATTTGGCGAAATGCTTCATCAATTAGTTAATCCATCCGATCACTATGTCGAGGGGCCAAGTTTTATTATGACCCCTGAAATGCAGGTCATAATTGATTCATTGTTTAGTATTCAGTACAAAGGTAAAACCAAAATGATGTTCTTTCGCAGTCAAATAACTACACTGCTTTCACACTTTTTCGGTCAATTAGCAAGCCTAAAAAATGAAAGAATAAAGGTTCCTGAACGGGAAAAACTAAATCAAGCGAAGGATATTTTAATAAATAATATAGACAACCCACCTTCTCTTAACGAAATTTCAAAGCAAATAGGTTTAAACACATTCAAATTAAAGAAAGAATTTAAAACACTATTTGGAGTACCTGTTTTTAAATACCTCCAAAATGAACGGCTTACCCAGGCTCATAAGCTAATTCGAAATAAGGAAGCTACTGTTCAGGAAGCAGCATGGCATGTGGGCTACGACAGTCTAAGTTCTTTTTCAAATGCCTTTGAAAAAAAATTTGGCTACCGCCCAAGCCAAATTAAGTAAACTACTTTTCGAACAAATTATAATTCTTTAGCAACAAATTCTTTCGGTTGACCTGGCTCATCTTTGTTCCATCATTTAAAATAATAAAAGATGGAATTATCACTAAAACTTTCGACTCTTGTATTTACAATTTTATTTACCGGAATATCAGCGGGCTTGTGCTTTACATGGCTTAACGCAGTAACGCCTGGAATTGGCCGATTAGAAACCAGTGCCTATTTACAAGCCTTTCAGCAGATGAACAGAGCAATTATTAATCCTTTGTTTATTCTTGTATTTTTTGGCCCGTTTATCCTGAATATAGCAAATATATATGTATTCAGAAATGCATCCAAGACTTTATTATACTTGCTTATTATCGCAGCTGCACTTTACTTTTTGGGAGTTATTCTCGTGACAATTCTGGGCAATATACCCTTAAACGAAATGATCGAAAAAATTGATTTTTCTAATATTAGCGAATCCAAAATCGAAAACTATCGAAAACGATTTGAAGTTAAATGGAATCGCTGGCATTTAATTAGAACAGTCACATCCTTCTTGTCATTTCTTTTACTCTTAGTTGTACTTATTATTTCTCAAAATCAAACGATTAACACATAAAATTAATATGCTATGCCTTTTTTTAAACATTTAGACGAATTGTCTGATATCACAGACATCACTTTTAACGACCGGAAACGGTTAGGGCCAATGGATAAAGTATCTCAACGAATTATGAGAGGAAAATCAGTTTTTACTTCTTCCGAAAAGGAAATGATGGCCGCTTATGTATCCGGGCTTAATGCATGCAGTTTTTGCTATGGTTCCCATAAAGCTGTCGCACAGCAATTTGGCGTAAAACCTTATACCGTTGAAATACTAATTGAAGATATTGAAACTGCTCCCATTAAAGAACAATTAATACCTATTTTCAAGTATTTAAGGAAACTCACATTAAGCCCCAGTAAATTAATACAAGAGGATGTTGATACGGTACTAAATGCAGGATGGTCAGAAGAAGACTTGTATGATGCCATGTTAATCGGGTGCCTGTTTAATTTTTATAATCGGTTACTTGATGGGCATGGCATTGAAGGGAATAAATCCATTTATCAATTTGGAGGACAACATTTGCATAAAAACGGATATGGTGTGCCATGGTTTATCGGACTTATCAAAAAACAAATTAAAGCCGGTAAACTCAAAAAATTAAACAATGCAACCAGTAAGTAATCAACTGTAACCAACTTGTATTATGGATATTATAAAAAACCAACCCAATAAATATTAACAATTAAAATAATAAAATGAAAACAGAAAATTTTTTAATAATTGGAGGAACAGGAAAAACGGGCCGAAAAGTTGTTTCCCATTTACAAAAATTAAACAAATCAGTAAAAATTGGATCACGTAATGCAGAGATTCCTTTTGATTGGCAACAACCAGAAACATGGGATGCAGCCTTAAAAGCTATTGATAAAGTTTACATTACATTTCAACCCGATTTAGCAGTTCCCGGAGCTTTACAAGCTATAGAAACATTAGCCAAATATGCGAAAAGGAATAATGTAAAAAAACTGGTTTTATTATCCGGCAAAGGAGAAAGAGAAGCAGAATTGTGTGAGCAAGTGGTTATCCACTCCGGCTTGGATTATACTATTGTAAGAGCCAGTTGGTTCAATCAAAACTTTAGCGAAAGCTTCTTATTGGAACCTATTTTAGAAGGATTTGTTGCCTTACCTCAGGCAGAAGCTAAAGTACCTTATGTCGATACTGACGACATCGCTGATGTGGCTGTTGAAGTATTATTAAATAAAAAACACAATGGTAAAATATACGAACTAACTGGTGGGAAACTACTCACATTTGAGGAAGTTATTAGAGAGATTGCAGATGTAACGCTCAGAAGAATAACCTTTACTTCCATTGCTTTGCCTGCCTATGTTCAGGCAATGAAACAGCAAGGTGTACCCGCAGATTATATCTGGTTAATTGAATATTTATTTTCTGAAGTCCTTGGTAATCCCAACAATTCTGAAATCACCCATGACATTGAAAAAGTATTGGGTAGAAAATCAAAAGATTTTTCTGAATATGTGAAAGAGACAATGGCTACAGGAATTTGGCACCCTTAACTAAATGGGACTTAAATCTGCGTCCAACAATTAAATTAAGTGCCGAATTATTGGAAGCACGTATTTTAAGTCTCTTAGAATCGCTTAAAATTATTTTTTAGTACAGTTATTCATATTAGCACGATTTAAAGCGTGGGCTTTGTGCATTCTATTTACTTGAACGGTTTGGCGAAAGCGAGCTAGGTACGAGCATAGACTTAATATGAATTATAGGGAAAACATTTCGCGGAGAAGCACTTTATAAACTTTTACATAAAATCGTACCGATATTTGCCGGTGTCCGCCAAATATCTGATTTTATGCAAACCAGCAGAGCTGGACGTATAAACTAAAGTATTCCAGAATAATCAAATTAATACGCTTGTCTTATAATTGATATTAAGTTAAATAGGATATATATAAAAATAGGAGGTAATTACCTCCCATTTTTTATATTATAAATTTTCGATAATTTCGTTTATTTCATTGTATTTATCCATATTTTTCATGCGGTAATACAAATTCTTTAACGATTCTAATGTTGATGGATCTTTGTCGTTTATTGAGAAACATTTTTCCATAAATGGTAGTGACAATACAAACCATTCATCAGCTTTAGCTAATTCTGCATCGTATTCAGCCTGAGGCACATTCGTTGGTAAAGATTGTGCTACTTCAACCTGCTTAACACCTTTATTATAATACAATGCTCCCAGATTATAATATGCATCAAAATAATTATCGTCATATTCAATGGCTGTCCTGTAGCTCGTAATAGCATCATCAGGCCGATCAATTTGATCAAATAAAGTACCCTGGGCAAAATAGAAAGATGGATTTTGCGGATCTTGTTTAATTGCCAGTTCGAGATACTTCATAGCATCGTCTGTTTTTTTCGAATTTAAATAAAAATTTATCATTTTTACAAGAATTCCATTATCAGCCGGATATTTTTTAAATCCATCCTGTAGCGCTTTTAATGCTCCAACAGAATCATTTTTAAGCTCATAAGCCTGTGATATCAACTGAAAAGTACGTCCACCATTATAATTATGTTTGGCAGCCTCACTGTAATATTTAATAGCTTTATCATAATCTTTAGCATTGTAAGCAGCTAAACCTGCGTTAAAAATAATCACTGTATCAATAGCTTCCGGAGAATCAGCTTTCATCATTGGAATTTCTTCTATTTCAAGAATTTGTTCAAATGATTTTAAAGCACCAGCAAAATTTTCAACCTGAAAGAATTCAACAGCCTGATTCGTTAAATCAGTTGTAAGCAAAGTAAATTTAATTTTCAACGATTTTCCAAACTTATCTTTTTCGTCAAGTTCCAATGCTTTTTTGTATGAGTCAAAGGCAACAGTAAGTGGCTCTTCACTTAGCTTTTTAAAGTTCTCATCTTTTGTTTGATATATCGCTTGAAAAATTTCTCCCCTCACCTCCCATGTGCGGGGCCAAGGAATAGATTTTTCAGCTTTTTCGTTATTTGGGTCAATGGTTAACTCAATTGTTTCCAGGGCCTTATCAAGTTTTCCTGATTCTTTCAAAGTTAATGCGCTGGTAACCTTACCTTTTTGCGCAAAACCAAAACTTGCTAACAGGACAAGAGTTAGAAGGATAATTGTCTTTTTCATCACTTACTATTTAAAATTAATTTTATTACAAAAATATATTAATATTATTTCTCTACAAATTCAGCAACAAGTTATTAATAATTATTATGATTGATCATCAATCTTATCATCCAGCTCATTATCAATATCTTCTACGGGTTCTTCACTGGCACTAATTCTGGCAACTGATGCAATTTTATCATCTTCCCTCAAGTTGATTACTCTAACTCCCTGTGCATTACGTCCATAAACAGAAACCTGTTCAACAGCCAACCTTATTGTTATGCCGTTCTTTGTAATAATCATTAAATCATCGGTATTCTCAACACTTTTAATAGCTACTAATTTACCTGTTTTTTCAGTAATGTTCATGGTTTTTACACCCTTCCCTCCACGGAAAGTAATTCGGTAATCTTCAATTTTAGAACGTTTGCCATATCCGTTTTCGGAGATAACCAGTACATCTTCGGACTGGTTTTCAACACAAATCATGCCAACTACCTCATCATTCTCATTACCAAGGTTATACCCTTAACTCCTGAGGCTGTTCTTCCAATTGACCTAACGTTTACTTCGTTAAAACGGATGGCTTTACCAGTCATTACTCCGATCAGAATTTCATGGTTTCCACCTGTTAATCTTGCTTCTAAAAGCTCATCACCTTCTTTTATTGTAATTGCATTTACACCATTTTGCCTTGGCCTTGAATAAGCTTCAAGCGTGGTTTTTTTGATAATACCCTTTTTGGTGCAAAGAATAATGTAATTACTATTTATAAACTCTTTATCTTCAAGTGTTTTAACATTAATATAAGCCAAAACTTTATCATCAGGCATTATATTTAAAATGTTCTGGATGGCCCTTCCTTTTGATGACCTGCTGCCTTCAGGAATTTGATACACTTTCAACCAAAAACATTTCCCATTTTTAGTGAATAACAACATGGTGTTGTGCATCGAAGCAATAAACATATGTTCCAGAAAATCTTCTTCACGGGTTGTACTGCCTTTAGCACCTATCCCTCCCCTGCCCTGAGTCCTGAACTCAGTAAGTGGTGTCCGTTTGATATATCCAAGATGCGAAATAGTTATCACCATTTCTTCATCGGCATAAAAATCTTCAGGATTAAATTCTTCGGCATTCGGTATTACTTCAGTCCTTCTCTCATCGCCAAATTTGGTTTTAACCTCAATCAATTCATCTTTTATGATTGACATTCTTAATTCCACATCAGCAAGGATACTTTTTAAGTACTCAACAGTTTTTAAAACCTCTTCATATTCTGCATGCAGTTTATCTTGCTCCAGTCCGGTTAATTGCCTCAAACGCATTTCAACTATTGCACGCGACTGAATATCAGACAATTCAAATTTTTCACAAAGTCTTGCACGAGCTTCATCCGGATTTTTAGATGATCGGATGATGGCAATTACTTCATCAATATTATCACTGGCAATTATTAAGCCTTCAAGGATATGTAATCTTTTTTGAGCCTGGTCCAAATCATATTGAGTCCTCCTAACAACAACTTCGTGGCGGTGTTCAACAAATTTTTCAATCAGGTCTTTTAACATGAGCATTTTGGGACGGCCTTTTACCAATGCAATATTGTTGACATTAAAAGCAGTTTGTAACTGAGTATATTTGTATAATTTATTTAATACTACATTACTCATTGCATCCCTTTTCAGGTCATAAACAACACGCATCCCTTCCCTATCCGACTCATCGTTAACATTTGAAATGCCTTCAATTTTTTTATCATTGACCAATTCGGCAGTTCTCAGGATCATTTCAGCCCTGTTTACCTGGTATGGAATTTCGGTTATAACAATTTTTTCTCTTCCACCTTCATTTTCAATATGGGCTTTCCCTCTTAAAACAATCCGGCCTTTCCCAGTTTCATAAGCATCTCGAACACCCTGATAACCATATATTATTCCTCCAGTTGGGAAGTCGGGGGCAATTATAATATCGATCAATTCATCAACTGTGATATCATTATTTTCGATGTATGCAATCGTTGCATTTATTGTGTCTGTCAGGTTATGCGGAGCCATATTTGTAGCCATACCTACAGCAATACCTGATGCCCCGTTAATCAACAAATTGGGAATTCGGGTAGGAAGAACTGTAGGTTCACTTAACGATTCATCAAAATTCGGTTGGAAATCAACGGTATTTTTATCTAAATCAGCAAGAGTTGTTTCAGCAATTTTTGTTAATCGTGCTTCGGTATACCTCATTGCAGCAGGGCTATCCCCGTCAATCGATCCAAAATTACCCTGGCCATCGACCAGTGGATACCTTAAAGACCAATCCTGAGCCATACGAACCATAGTATAATAAACAGATGAATCGCCATGTGGGTGGTATTTTCCTAAAACCTCTCCCACTATCCTGGCCGATTTTTTATATGCCCGGTTAGCAAAAACCCCCAAATCACTCATTCCATAAAGAACCCTGCGATGAACAGGCTTTAATCCATCGCGGACATCAGGTAAAGCACGAGAAACAATAACAGACATTGAATAATCAATGTATGCTGTCTTCATTTGTTCTTCAATATTTATCCTAATAATTTTTTCATCTTCAGCCATTTATATCTCCTTTAGTAATTTTATTAGTATAATTTTTAAGATCAACAAAAGTAGTAAAATCCTCTGTCAAAACAGCAATAAAACAAGCAGATTTAACTTCAATTTTACTAAGATATCAACATATTAACTGACATTATTTCAGTTGGTATGTAAAATTCTTCATAACAATTGTAAATTGTTGCGATGCAATTGCATTTTTATAACTAATTTAGTCTTTCAACATTTAGGAATAATATTTGTTATTAAAAGAAAAATTTCATTAGAAAACAGTATGGATTCGCAATTTTCACCAAGAATAAAAGACATATTAACCTACAGCAGAGAGGAAGCAATAAGGTTAGGAAATGAGCAAATAGGTTTGGAACATTTGTTTTTAGGAATACTACGCGATGGTGAAGGGATTGCCACAGACATCCTTGAAAACCTGGGAGTTAACCTGATCAATATTAAGCAAACGATTGAAAATAAAATCAGGACTGAAAAACATATCGACCCGAAGGCTGAGATTCAAATGCTTAAATCGACTGAAAAAGCATTAAAAATAATTTATCTCGAAGCCAGGGCTTTTAAAAGTACTTCAGCCAATAGTGGTCATTTGCTCCTTTCGATATTAAAAGATAACGAAAGTGTAATTACCAATATTCTAAACGAAAATGGAGTAAACTATTACATTGTAAAATCTCAACTTCAGGATTACAAACAACCTGAAGCCCGATCAGATTTCCCTGAGCAAGATGACGAAGCTGAGGATGAATCGATCAATAAAGGGCCAGGAGCCTCAAAAAAACCAACTTCACAGAAATCGGAAACACCGGTATTAGATAATTTTGGTACTGACATTACAAAATTGGCTGAGGAAAACAGCCTTGACCCTATTGTGGGGCGAGATAAAGAAATTGAAAGATTGGCTCAAATACTCAGCCGCCGTAAAAAAAACAATCCAATATTAATTGGCGAACCAGGTGTTGGTAAATCAGCCATTGCTGAAGGATTGGCTTTACGAATTATCCAGAAAAAAGTATCGCGCATTTTATTCGATAAAAGAGTAATCAGCCTTGATATTGCTTCGATTGTTGCCGGTACAAAATACAGAGGGCAATTCGAAGAACGAATGAAAGCTATTTTAAATGAATTATCGAAAGTTAATACTGTTATTTTATTTATCGATGAAATACACACAATTGTTGGAGCTGGCGGGGCAACAGGGTCGTTAGATGCTGCCAACATGTTAAAACCAGCATTGGCTCGTGGCGAAATCCAATGTATTGGGGCAACAACACTTGATGAATACAGGCAAAATATTGAAAAAGATGGAGCCCTTGAACGGCGTTTTCAGAAAGTGATGGTTGAGCCTACAACTGAAGAAGAAACAGTTGAAATATTAAATAATATAAAAAGCCGCTACGAAGACCACCACAATGTAACATACACGCCTGATGCAATTAACAGTTGTGTGATGCTTACCAGCCGGTACATTACCGACAGGTATCTACCCGATAAAGCAATTGACGCATTAGACGAGGCAGGATCGAGGGTACATATTTCAAATATTAACGTACCTGAAAAAATTGTAAAACTCGAAGAAAAAATTGAAAAAATAAAAGAAGAAAAAATTGGTGCTGTTAAAAGCCAAAATTTTGAATTGGCAGCGAATTTCAGAGATAAAGAAAAATCGTTGATACAGTTTCTTGAGAAAGAAAAAGAAATTTGGGAAAAGGAGCTTATAAACCACCGTGAAATTGTAAGTGAGCAAAAGGTTGCAGAAGTAGTTGCTATGATGTCGGGAGTTCCTGTCCAGCGAATTGCCCAAGCCGAAGGTAAACGCTTGATGAAAATGGGCGAAGACCTGAGAGGAAAAGTTATTGGGCAAGACGAAGCAATTGTAAAAATTGTTAAAGCCATACAACGTAACCGTGCCGGTTTAAAAGATCCAAACCGGCCTATTGGTTCGTTCATTTTTCTGGGCCCTACTGGTGTAGGTAAAACTCAATTGGCAAAAGTACTGGCAACTTATTTGTTCGACAGCCCTGATGCATTGATTCGGATTGACATGAGCGAATACATGGAAAAATTTGCTGTATCGCGATTGGTAGGTGCTCCCCCAGGGTATGTTGGATACGAAGAAGGTGGCCAATTAACCGAAAAAGTGAGGCGCAAACCATATTCAGTAGTTTTACTCGATGAAGTTGAAAAAGCCCACCCCGATGTTTACCACCTGCTACTTCAGCTTTTAGATGAAGGTAGATTAACCGACAGCTTAGGAAGAAATATCAATTTTAAGAATACAATTATAATAATGACTTCCAACATTGGTTCGCGCCAGCTAAAAGATTTTGGCCGGGGAGTTGGATTTGCAACAGAAAAAACACCTGCCGAAGATAATGAACACGCCAGTTACGTTATTCAAAAAGCCCTTAAAAAAGCTTTTGCCCCTGAATTTTTAAACAGGATTGATGACGTGGTAATGTTTAATTCACTGACCAAGAAAGAAATACATAAAATAATTGATATTGAAATTGAAGATTTATATAAACGTGTTGAAAATCTGAAATATAAATTAAAAATATCAGCGGCAGCTAAAGATTTTATAGCTGAAAAAGGATATGACCCTCAGTTTGGTGCCAGGCCATTAAAACGAGCTATTCAAAAGTACCTTGAAGATGAAATGGCTGAAATTATTATTAAGGCATCGGTTAGCGAAGGAGATACAATTTCGGTAGGCTTTGACAAAAAGAAGCAGAAACTTAATATCAGGATTTTAACGGTAAAAAAGACAACAACTGAATAAAATAAATTTCGCTAGCAAAAGATTCAAGAATAAAAAGCCACTTTCGAGTGGCTTTTTTTATGGATGATATTTTGCCACAACAAAACTTAAATCATCATTCTGATCTGTCCCATCTTTAAATTTTTCCAAATCGGTTTCAATTTTCCCGATTATTTGTTTTGGCGAATTGCCTTTTAATTTTTTAAGTTGCGATTTAAACCGATACACTCCGTAATGGTCACCTGTTTTATTAGCCGCTTCGGTAATACCATCAGAGTATAAAATAAGTGTATCATTTTCTAAAAGAGTAATAGACGATTCTTTGTATTTTTTATCGGCATATAAGCCCAATGGTAGACCATGGCTTTCTCTTAATTCAACCAATTTTCCATCGTTTTTTAAAATATATGAAGTTGTATGTGCTGCATTACAATAATTCAACACACCGGTTTTTACATCTAAAATACCTACAAACATGGTTAAGAAAAACTGATTATTATTTTTTTCACACAACCCGTTATTGAGTTTTCTAACAATATTTTTAGCCTTTATGTTTGAAGCAAGGCTTCGCAGTAAAGTTTGGGCTACTCCCATAAAAAGTGCTGCAGGAATCCCCTTCCCCGAAACATCGCCAATTGTTATAAGCAAATGGTTTTCATCAATGTAAAAATAGTCGTACAAATCACCACCAATAAAAAATGCCGGTTTAAAAATTGAAAAAATATCTACTTCATCCCTATCGGGAAAAGCAGGAAATGTATTAGGTACAATACCTTTTTGAATATCAGATGCTTGCTCAAGGTCATATTTGAACTTTTTATTGTTTTTCCGTTCCTGATCCCTGTAAATTTTAAATTTCTGGTACCTGTCCCTAATCTGACTTAAACTTTTCGTCAAGGCAACTACCTCATTTTTAGCTTCATTACTCCTACCCCAAAAACTAAATTCGTGAATTTCGGATGCAATTTGAGCCAATGGATTCATTACTCTCCTCGCAATAATTATTACAATTATTAGAATCAAAATTAATCCCACTCCCGAAATCAATCCAAGGACCAACAACATATGCCTTGAACTTTTATAAGCCTCAGAAAAAGGTTCAACAAAAACCAAAAACCAACCATTTTCAGGAATATGTGTATAATACACCCAACTTTTTTTATAATCTAAAATCTCAGGATAAGCAATGGTTTTTCCTGATACTCCCTTATTCAATATATCAGAAACAGGCAATTCATTTTTACCATATACTTTTTCAGAAAGTGATTTAATATTTTTGTTAAGAACCCACTCTTTAATAGGATGTGTTATATACGAACCACTTTTTGACACCAAAAATGAAAATATTCCCTGATTTTCAGTAATACGGTCGAAAGTTTGCTGCAACGATGACAGAGATACATCGACATATACTTTCCCAATATTTTGAGGCTTATTCAACGAATCAACACCATTTATTAACTGGCAATAGGTTGAAACAACACCATTAGTATCTTCCGACATAATAGGTTCTGTCCACAGAGGATACTCACTCAAATCATAATCGGCAACATGTTTTGTGTTAAACATACTATTAATTCCGGTGGAAAAACGAATACTATCGCCAGCCTTAATAGAATAAAAATAAGTCCCTTCTTTTTCCGGGTTCTCATTTCGAAGTTCGATAGTTATAGCCTGAACAAAATTATACTTATAAAGTATACTATTTAATAATTGGTCAATGCCCCCATGTTGAACGTAAAATGGAATTTGGAATGAAAGATTCGATGCAATCTCCTGTGATGTAACAATCTTATTTTTGACCTGGCTTATTATCTGGCCATTTAAGGCCATAGCTTTAGTATCTACATTTTCATGTATAATTCTACGGCTGTATCTATAACTAATAATAATAAATGCCACCAGTATACTTATCACAGCCGTAGATATCCACAGACTCAACGTATAAGCTATTGACCTTTTTGACATTTTTTTACCCCAATTCCAGAATTCAATATAAGCCTTTTTTTTTACATATTGAACATTATATGTTATTCAAACCTCTCGCAAGGGTTACAGGACGTATTTAAATAAAATATGTTTGTTTTAGAATTCTGGCTATTGTAAATAATTTCCGACAGATCATTTTATACTAAGTTATATCGATAAGGCTTTGCTTTAACCAGCTTCGAGTACCTTTATAAGAAACTGAGAAAGCTGCTACTTTTGAAGCTTGCTGCATAGCCAATAATAAATCGTTATTGTTTAACAACGAATATAAAAATGCACCATGAAAAAAATCGCCAGCTCCAAGCGTATCAACCACTTCTGTTTTTTTTATAACCAACTCATTGATACTTTTACCTCTGTTATAAAGAATTGAGTTTTCACCACGGGTAATGACACTATTATTTATACCACATGACTGTAAAAACTTAAAAACATCCTCGTAGTCTTCACATCCTGGAGGTAAAAATTTTTCAGAACATATTGCATAATCGATATAAGGCAACAATTGGGTGTATTGAGTTTTCCAACTTCCACAGTCAATTACAACAGGAATACCTTTTTTTCGGGCTAAAATTGCAACCTCCAAAGCAATTTTAGGATAAAATCCATCTAGCAAAACACCATCAGGGGCGATGCTATTAAAAACTACTTCGGGATTGGTTAATGTTTTAACATCTTCTGGATTAGATGTAAAAATTGTCCTGTCACCATTATCCTCCGATGTAATTACTGAAGCCAACACAGGGTCATAAACAAGGTTATCCATTAAATCATAATGGACAATTCCAGTTTCTAAAAAATCATTTTTAAAGAATGTTTTGAACGCATTATCGCCTATTGCGGAAATAAGTGTTGGTTCCCCACCGAGGGCAGCAAAAGCAACAGCGGCATTGGTCGCTGGCCCTCCCACCAGAATACCGGGAGGTTGTGTTTTTACTTTTGAATTTGACAAGGGGTATTTCCCAACAAAATACTGTATATCAACTGTTGACAAACCAACAAAAAGCGCTGTTTTTTGCATAAAAAAACTGCCAGACATAATCTGGCAGCTCCATATTTAATGAAAATAAATTACGTATTCATAGCACCACAAACAGTAATTACCTGCCCGCTTACATAACTTGAAAGTTCTGACCCTAAGAAAACAGCAACACCAGCCACTTCATCGGGTGTACCACCACGCTTTAACGGAATATTAGCTTCCCATGCTTTGCGTGCGTCTTCAGGAATTTTAGCCGTCATTTCGGTAATAATAAAACCAGGTGCAATTGCATTCGAACGGATACCACGGGAACCTAATTCACGGGCTATTGATTTTGTAAAACCAATTATGCCTGCTTTTGACGCTGAATAATTTGATTGGCCTGCATTACCGCTCACACCCACTACCGAACTTAAATTTATTATGGAGCCTGAACGTTGTTTTAACATCGTTTTTTGGGCTGCTTTAGTAAAATTAAAGACCGATTTAAGGTTTACATTTATCACAGCATCCCACTGATCTTCAGTCATACGCATCAACAAAGTATCTTTTGTGATTCCGGCATTATTTACCAAAATGTCAATTCCACCAAAATCGGCAACTATCTGACCAACAACTTTATCTGTATCTTCGAATACTGCTGCATTCGAGGCATAACCTTTGGCTTTTACTCCTAAAGCAACTAATTCAGCTTCAGTAGCACTCATATTTTCATCAGCAAAAAGGTCGGTAAAAGCAACATTACACCCTTCTTGTGCATACTTTAATGCAATTGCTTTTCCTATTCCTCGTGAGGCTCCGGTAATTATGGCAGTTTTTCCTTCTAAAAGTTTCATATCTCCAAATTATAGATTAATTCTCTGGTTTATCAATTAATTCAGCAAATATAATTTATCTGGCTGGCAATAAAAAAAAAAGCAGGTTTTTGTCATAAAAATTAAAATTTGGTTTTATAATCATTATTATTTTGTATTTGATTGTTGTTAAAATCAGAATAATCCTATTTTTATGATATGAAATTATTTCTGCTCATACTTTACCTAATAATTTTACCATTTACAAGCTTCACTCAGGATAATAATCATGATGCAGCTCAACTACTTAGCCAATACATCCAAAAGAAATCGTTAACAGGAAACGAAAATGAAGCCGGGCATTTTATTATTGAAGAATGTAAGAATGCCGGATTACATGTATCTGTTTTCCACGACAATCCAGGGCAAATAAATTTTGCAGGGTCGCTTTATCCTTTAAGCTTAAACAAACCAAACATAATTCTACTAAGCCATATTGATGTTGTTTTACCCGGTGATACTGCAAAATGGAAATACCCTCCTTTTTCGGGACAAATAGCCGAAGGGGCTGTTTGGGGAAGAGGGGCAATTGATATTAAAGGATTATGCATAATGCAATTTTCAGCTCTTTCACAATTTGCCGAAATTGCCAGAGAAAAAGATTTACCTTATAATGTTTCAATATTGTGTGTTTCGTCAGAAGAAATTGGAGGAGTGCTAGGCAGTAAAAGTGTTGTTGACGAATTTCTAAAAGAATTAAATCCTATAGTTGTTTTTGGTGAGGGGGGTTCAGGAGCCGATGGGGTAATTGATTCAGATCCCAACCAAAGGCTCTTTGGAATTTCTGTTGCTGAAAAAAGCGCTATGTGGCTTAAATTGAACTCAGTACAAAATAAAATGATTAACCATGCTTCGGTCTCAACCTCTCAAAACAACATTGATACCATGTTAAAAGTGCTGGGGAAGTTATCGCGCAAAAAAACAAAAGTATACATTTCGCCTCCAGCCAATAAAATGATTAAAACGTTTGCGGAATATGAAAAGGGATTAAAAAAATGTGTTTATAAGAATATCCGGATTTTCAAACCCCTGATCAAGAAAAAACTATTAAAACACCCCATAATAGGGCCAATGGTTTCAGAGCAGCTAACATTAACGCAAATATATACAGACAATGGGTCAGCCAATTCGCATGCCAGCATAATAACGGCTGAATTTGATGGGCGGTTTATTCGTGAAAAAACTGCTGCCCGAAAGTATAAAAAGGTGGTAAAACTGGCAGAAAAAAATGGATTAATAATAAGCGGCCTTTTTATTAGCGCCCCTCCCCTTACTACAACACCCGAAATTTTTTATTCTTATTTTAATGAGGCATTGCAAATTAACGCACCAGGGTCAATTGTATTACCTATCCAGTTTCCGGCTTTTTGCGACAATAATTATTTCAGGGAAGCAGGTGTTCCCGCATATGGTATATTCCCAGCCAATTTAACTATCGAACTCATTGGAAGCATTCATAACATAAATGAGCGGTTACCAATTAAACTATTAAACGATGGTGTTGATGTATATAAAACGTTTATTAGCCTGGCCCAGGGAATTGATTAATTACTACCTGTAAAATAGAAACTATTTTACATCCACTGAAACCAGCTTAGCCCGAAAACCATATTGCAGAAAACGCATGTCACCAATAAAATTAAGAGATAACAAATTTAAAATATAAAAAAACGGGTTTTTAGTTGGCCTTATACCTTTTACTAACTGAATCTCAAATCCCCACTCTTTTATGGACCTTTTCATACTTTTTTTGGTAAAAAAGCGCAGATGGGTATAATCAAGAATGCCTTGAGATTTATATTTCCAATCTTTTAAAAAAAGCAACCGGTTAATGTGCTTAAAATGACGCACATTAGGCAATGAACAGATCAAAATTGCATCATCAGTTAAACATTTCCTGATTTTCTGAAAAAACAGATCGGGGGAAGTAACGTGTTCTATAAAATCGTTGCATATCAAGCAGTCAAAATAATTCTCAGGCAAACTATCAATTAGTTTAAATGCATCGCCACACATAGCATTATCTATCTTATCCTTAGCTACTTCTATCGATTTTTTATCAATATCAATTCCCCATGTTTCAGTTTGGTATTTTTGTTTAATCCTTTCAGAAAAAATGCCATTTGCACATCCAAATTCAATACTTTTTTTTGGAGCATCTGCAATAAAATATTCCATTTCATGCCTTGAACTTTCGTAATATTCCCTATTCTCCATTCAACAATATCTTTAGTAATATATATCAGGATCCAAAAGTAGGATTTATTTTGGATGAAGTTTAATCCAACTGCTTCTTTCTGGTTTAACGCCATGCAAAATAGAGTTCTTTCAGCTTAAATTTTTAGCATAAAAAAAAATCAGGTATATTCGCCCCCTTTATATTTTTCAATATTAATGAAAGAAAAGGATACATTTAAAATATATTCATTTTACTACGAACCTAATGAGCTTTTTTCTGCTGAAAACCACTATGTTCCAATATGGGCTGGCCAGGCAGAAAAAAATAATAAAACAGGTTTTACAGGTGATAATTCAGGAGATAACATTTCAGCTAAAAACAAACATTATAGTGAATTAACCGGCCTTTACTGGGTTTGGAAAAATACTGATACCGAAATAGTTGGAAGTTGCCATTACCGTAGGTATTTTACACCTGTTAAAGAACCCTTTTTCTACCGCTTAAAAAGGTTCGCTTATTATTTTATTGGGCAAAATAAAAAAAGGCATGGATTAATTTATACCGGGAATACCAAATTTTGGAAAGATAAATTAATTGGTCATATAGAAGTCGAAGAACTTTTAAATAAATATGATGCGATACTTCCGGTCCGACGTAAATTAAAATATAGTATTAAGGATCATTATAAAAGGTACCATAATAGTGATGATTTAGAAGCAGTGTTAAAATTGCTTTCAAAAAAGCACCCTGATTATATCCCAACTTTTAACAAAGTAGTTAACGGAAACCGATTGTTTGCCAACAACATGTTTATCCTGAAAAAAGAGGCTTTTCATAAATTAATGGAATGGCTGTTTAAAATCCTGTTTGAACTGGAGAAGGAACTAGACCTTACTAATTATAAAGAGTATCAGGAGCGGATATTTGGATTCCTTTCTGAACGATTAATTACCATATGGATTATCCATAATAAAATTCGATATAAAGAACTACCATTAGTTTATTTTAAAAAATTCAAAAACTAATCATATTCCTTAGGATTCTGATTTTTTTATAACTCCTCCAATCAGACTAAAATTTTGGTGTTGTTTATTCCAGGACAGATAAACTTCGTTATTACTTTTTAAGTTTATTTCGTAAATAAGAGCATCAAAGCGTATATCTATTCCCCCCCAATATTATCCTTAGTTTCACAATAATTTAAACATATGCAAGTTAAAATAAATGTAAAATATTAAATTTTAACTGTTTATTAGTGTAACTTTCACTCATTAATCGGAAAAACGCAAACACATATTAAACAACTAATCTATGTACGATTTTTTAATTGTCGGCGCAGGATTATATGGAGCAACCATGGCATTTGAAGCTAAAAAACGCGGATTTAAATGCCTAGTAATCGAACGAAGAGCACACACCGGAGGCAATATTTATTGCAAAAAAATAAATGGAATAAATGTCCACTATTATGGTGCGCATATTTTCCATACAAAGAATAAAAAAATATGGGAGTTTATTAATCAGTTTACAGAGTTTAATAACTATATAAACTCACCGCTGGCCCTATACAAAGGGAAAATGTACAACCTCCCTTTTAACATGAATACTTTTTACCAATTATGGAATACTGTCACACCTGAAGAAGCCAAAACTATAATTGATAAACAAAAAAATAAATATTGTTTTACTGAACCTCAAAACCTTGAAGAGCAGGCCTTAATGATGGTTGGCGAAGATGTGTATTTTAAGTTAATAAAAGGGTACACTGAAAAACAATGGGGCCAGCCGGCTACCTTAATTCCGGCTTTTGTTATCAAACGCCTCCCGGTCCGTTTTACTTTTAATAACAATTATTTTGACGATCCTTATCAAGGGATCCCAATAGGTGGTTATAATACCATTATCGACCAATTATTAAATGGAACCGAAGTAAAAGTAAATACAGATTACTTTACAAATCGTAATGAATTAAAAAATAAGGCAAAAAAAATTATTTATACCGGAGAAATTGACCGGTTTTATGATTATCAATTTGGCAAGCTCAAATACCGAAGCCTTAAATTTGAACACGAGGAACTTAAGGGCATTAAAAATTTCCAGGGTAATGCAGTCGTAAATTATACCGACAAAGATGTACCTTATACGCGGATATTAGAACATAAACATTTTGAATTTGGCAACCAGCCCAATACAGTAATTACCAAAGAATACCCTATTGATTTTACGGAAGAAACCGAGCCATACTACCCTGTAAATGATGATTTTAACAATAATTTATTCGAACAATACAAACACCTTGCCAATCAAAATCCAAACATACACTTTGGAGGCAGGCTTGGCGAATACAAATATTACAATATGGATCAGGTGATTTCCCGTGCTTTTAATGATTCAACACTATTATTTAATTAAATAATTGCCTCAAAATCATGCATACTGAAATATATGTTGCATTTCATAAAGAATTTCCAATGTTGTCGAACAACAGCATCTATTTCCCCTTACATGTGGGTAAAGCTTTATCAGATTCGAACCTCGGCATAAAGGATGACTTTTCCGGCGATAATATTTCTGCAAAAAACAAATCTTTTAGCGAATTAACAGGACTCTACTGGATATGGAAAAATACATACAATAACGTTGTTGGATTGTGCCATTACCGCCGCTTTTTTATGTTTCAGAAACCAACAAACTGGATGATACTTAAAAAAAGCTGTGAATATTTAGTTGGGCAGGGGAAAAAACGGAACGGGACATTTTACTCAAAAAACTTTCAGCATTCGCAACTTATTTTAACCGGAGATCAGCTTCATGAATTAATGGAAAATTACGATTTAATACTACCCCAACCCCGGCAACTAAAATACACAGTGTGGGAACAGTATAACCGCAGGCACATTATTTCCGACCTAAAAACTGTCAAATCTATAGTTGAAACACTATATCCTGATTATTCAAATGAGTTTGACAATGTAATGAACCAAAAAGAACTCTGCCCCTGCAACATGCTAATAATAAAACGGCCACTATTTGATTCATACTGCAAATGGTTATTTTCAATCCTCTTTAAATTAGAAGAAGAACTTGATATCTCAACATACGACTCATACCAATACAGGATTTTTGGTTTTATTTCAGAACGACTCATAAATGTATGGTGCAACAAACAATCTTTAAATATTAAAAAATTGCCTGTACTCTATTTTAAATAAATACTTTTAAAGAGACATACTGAATGATTTCTTTAAATTTGCACCATGATAGATCAGTCAACAATATGTGCCATATCAACTTCACCGGGAACGGGAGCCATTGCAGTTATTCGCTTATCGGGAGAAAAAGCAATTAAAATAACTGATAAAGTTTTTAAAAGCCCAAACCCTGAAAAATCAATTAGTAATCAATCTGCCAACACATTACATTTTGGGTCAATTGTCGTTAATGAAACAGTTGTTGACGAAGTAGTTGTTGCACTTTTTAAAGCCCCCCACTCTTTCACAGGCGAAGATATTGTTGAAATTTCGTGCCATGGTTCAGTTTATATTCAACAAAAAATTCTTGAAATATTAATTGAAAACGGTGCCCGTATGGCATTACCCGGCGAGTTTACTCAACGGGCTTTCCTGAATGGCAAAATGGACCTGTCGCAAGCCGAAGCGGTAGCCGATGTTATTGCTTCGTCGAATGCTGCTTCTCACAAACTGGCAATAAATCAAATGCGGGGAGGTTTTTCAGCCGAAATAAAGGCACTTAGGGGACAGCTGCTCCATTTTACAGCCATGGTTGAACTGGAACTCGATTTTGGCGAAGAAGACGTTGAATTTGCCGACCGTACCGAATTGCGCAAATTAACCGAAAAAATTGAAACCCTTATCCGGCAATTAAAAGACTCCTTCCAATTGGGGAATGCTATAAAAAATGGCATTCCGGTGGCTATTGTTGGCGAAACCAATGTAGGGAAATCGACTTTACTGAATGCCCTTTTAAACGAAGACAAAGCCATTGTATCTGATATTCATGGTACTACCCGCGATGTTATTGAAGATGTAGTGAATATCCATGGTACAGCTTTCCGCTTTTTTGATACCGCAGGTATTCGTAAAACCACTGAAACCATCGAAAGTATGGGTATTGAACGCTCCTACTCAAAACTTGACCTGGCTCAAATTGTTTTACTTATTCTCGATTTAACTAATCCATTGGAATTAATGCTTTCGCGCCTTGAAAAAATCAGGAAACGTATTACCAATCAAGAATTAATTATTGTTGGCAACAAAGCTGATATTGGTGGTTCGACTAACATTGACGAATTAACAGCTGCCATTCAATTAGCCGACAATGAAGACCTTTCTTTTATTTCAGCGAAGAAGAAACAAAACATAGAATCGTTGATTCAATTGCTTCAGGAAAAAAGTCATATTGAAGATATTTCGGGGCAAGATGTTATTGTTACCAATGCCCGCCATTTTGAGATCCTTAAAAATGCCCATGAAGCCATCATAAGGGTGCTTGAAGGATTGGAATCAGGAATCACCAGCGACTTCCTGGCTCAAGACATCCGCCAATGTTTACACTTTCTGGGTGAAATTACCGGCGACATCAGCACTGATGAAGTGTTGGGCCATATTTTTAAAAATTTCTGTATAGGGAAGTAAATGAGGCTGTTAATTCAGGAACAAAGTGAACTGAATTAACCTAGTCAAATTTATCCCGATGAGTTATACGAAATAAGGATCTCTAACGACACACCCTACCAGGCCAAATAAGTATGCAAGACTATCACCTAAGTTAAAAACAATACTTTTATCTTCAATGCTACGGAACAATTATCTTTTATAAAAAAAATACATTAATTAACTTATCTTGAATGAAAGCCACCTAAAGGGCAATAAATAACTTTAATTTGTATTAACCCCCTTTAGCTATATTGCTGTCAATTTGTCACAAGCAAATGTCAAAAAATCACACATGAATTGAATACGTATGTCATTGTGTCACAATTATTTAAGCACTACAAAGGCAATATTTTCTTATATTTTGCCTAATTAATAGAATTTCAGAAAATAGAATTTTACAGTAAGAACTTTTCTCAAAAACTGGCATATGCTTTGAAATTACCTCATCGCAACAATTAAATTAATGTTTAACTAAAAATGGAGGATTAAATTATGACACTACCAAGATTATTTAAAAATGATTATTCATCATTTCCTTCGTTAGTAGACAAGTTCTTCGAAGGAAACCTGATGGATTGGGACACCTGGAACTTTGCAGGACGCAATTCAACCTTACCTGCAGTAAATGTTAAAGAAAACAATGAAGAGTTTTTAATTGACGTTGCAGCTCCAGGTTTAGCTAAAAAACATTTTAAAGTGAACTACAACAACGGCAGGTTGGTAATTTCTTCAGAGAAAGAAAATATGAATGAGGAAAAAGATGAAGAAAAAGTAACTCGTCGTGAATTTAGTTATCAATCGTTTCAACGTTCTTTTACCGTGCCCGAAAATATTGTGAATGCTGATAAAATTTCGGCAAATTACAATGAAGGTATTCTCCATGTTGTGTTACCAAAACGCGAAGAAGTAAAACCAAAACCGGCACGCGACATTAAAATCTTATAAAATTCATAGGGGCATGGTAATGGTGCCATGCCCTTTTTTATGTTTAACATAAAATATCGTGTTATGAAAGGAATAGTAAACATGCTATTGCTTCTGGCATTGGTATTTGCCGGATGCAATAATAAGGAAAACACAAAATCAGAAAGTGATAATCAAGCTGATACATTAAAAGCTCCTGTGGAAAATTATCTTTCGGGACAGCAACTTCAAAATCAGGTTGATGAAGAAATTCGTGGCATTCTTGAATTGGCAAATGACGAACGGATTGCAGATGCAATTGAGATTATCGCATTAACAGAGAAAGCTGCAAAAAATATTTTAGATAGTAGTTATACCGATGCTATTAGCAATATTGAAGATGCGGTTGGTAAAGCAACCATAATGACTACTACCCGCCCCGATTTAAAACTGTTTCCGTTGGACGTACAAGTAACTACCCGCGATTTGATTGCCGATATGGATGTATTAAAAGTAATTTGGAAAGAAGCGGATAATTTAACCGACAAAGGTTATTTACAAGCTGCGCGGCATTTATTAAAAGACCTGGCAAGCGAAATTGAGATTAAAACACCCATGTTGCCCATTGCAACTTATCCCGATGCCTTGGCATTGGCAGCAAAAGAATTAAACAACGGCAAACATAACGAGGCATTAATGGTATTAAATACGGCATTAAGCACCGTGTTTCTCGAAACCAAATATGTCCCCTTGCCACTTATTCGGGCAGAGCGCATTTTAACAGAAGTAACTACGCTTTTAGAAAAAGAGGATAGCGATAAAGACATAAACACACTGCTCGACAATGCCGATTATCAAATAAGATTTGCCGAGGCTCTTGGATATGGAAAACGCGACAAAGAGTTTGAAGAACTGTATTCAGCCATAAAAGAAATACGTAAAGAATTAGAAGAAACCGGAGATGGTGGAGCAAAAGGTTTAAATGAAAAGCTAAAAAAGAAACTTTCAGTATTTAAAGAAAGAATATCGAAAATGGAAAAAAATGCTCCACAAGAAACTGAAAAGGAAGCAAAAGATTAATGAAGCAAAGGAGTGGTTGCCTAAAGCCATTGTATAACTGGCTATCACTCCTTTTCACGTGAATAATATAGTTAAAATAACGAAATGCAAAATTAAACAGGAAAGGAGGAAAAGCCATGAAACGATTTATTCATTTGGTATTGGCAGCAATATTAGGAAGTGCCATTACTATAGGAACAGTTAAATTAGTGGATGTTCACACCGAAAACAAAAAAACATTTAAGATAGAACATGTATCGGAAACACCGGTGGTTGGCGCAGCTTACACAGTTAATAAAAATGGAGAAGTTGTTCCGCTCGAATTTACCGGCGTGGCTAAAAAAGTAATGCCAACTGTAGTGCATATTAAGTCAACACAACTTCAAAAAGCAAGCCATTCGCCATACAGGAACACTCCCGAGCCATTCCGCCATTTTTTCGACGATGATATGTTTAAGTACTTTTTTGGTCCCGAAAGGGAATACAATTCGCCACAACCCAGGCAGCAAGGTCCAATGCCGAGAGTAGGCTCTGGTTCAGGGGTAATTATTAACGAAGAGGGTTACATTGTTACCAACAATCATGTTATTGATGGTGCTGATGATATTGAAGTAACGCTCGATGACAACCGGGTTTTTAAGGCAAAAGTTGTGGGTACCGACCCATCGACCGACCTGGCACTTATACAAATTAAAGAAAAAAACCTGCCTTATTTGTCGCTGGTAAACTCTGATAATGTTGAAGTTGGCGAATGGGTATTGGCAGTTGGCAATCCGTTTAATCTTAACTCAACTGTTACGGCGGGCATTGTTAGTGCAAAAGGGCGAAACATCAATATTTTACAAGATAACAGTGCCATAGAATCGTTTATCCAAACCGATGCAGCCATAAACCCCGGTAACAGCGGAGGTGCTTTGGTTGATTTGCAGGGCGGTTTAATTGGTATAAATACTGCTATTGCAAGCCCAACGGGTTCGTATGCCGGTTATGGTTTTGCGGTTCCGGCAAATATTGTATCGAAAGTAGTAGCCGATTTAAAAAAGTACGGAATGGTGCAACGTGGATACCTCGGACTTTTGATTAGAAGTGTGGATGGCAACCTGGCAAAAAAAGAAGGTCTGAAAGTTACCAAAGGTGTTTATGTTGACAGCATTATGACTAAAAGTGCCGCCGGAGATGTCGGCATTGAGGTTGGGGATGTAATAGCCGAAGTCGAAGGTACTCCGGTTGAAACCAGTTCGAAACTTATGGAAATAATTGGAAGGCACCACCCAGGTGATAAGGTAAGCCTTAAAGTTAACCGTGATGGGAAAATGAAAAATTACGATGTAATTCTGCGCAACCGCGATGGAAAAGAGAAAATGGTTGAGCGTGACGCAAGAGAAATATTAGATGTTTTGGGTGTTGAGCTGGAAGAAATTGACCGGAAAACTGCCCGTAAACTTGAAGTTAACAATGGCTTGAAAGTTATTAAACTCCATAACGGAAAATTAAAACGCAGCACCGATATACGTGAAGGATTTATTATAATCCGTGTAAATGGCAAAGATGTTGGCACATTAGATGAGTTTATTAGATACATGGAAACCATGGAAGGTGGAGTTATGCTTGAAGGTGTTTACGAAGATTACCCCGGCGATTATTACTATGCATTTGGTTTAAACTAATGAGAAAAGGCACAAGGCTGTCTGCTTTAGGCAGCCTTGTTTTTTTCATACAGATTAAAACACCTTTACAAACAATTCGTAACAAGGAAATACAGGAACTTTAAACATTAATCACTCTACAATAGTGACCAACTATATTCAAAATCCGAATCTGGTACTGGTTAGCAATATTTACCCCGGCAGTATTATCTGTGTTGCCATTAGCGAACCGCCAGGTATTCCCGGACCTAGCATTGCCATTAACTTTGGACTCTGCCTTATATTAATCTCTCAATCCTACAAGCAAATATACCTTTGAAGTGACAGAGCAAACACTCCCAAACAAAACAAAATGGAACATACAATAAACCTTCATGAAGATAGAAAAACCTTTCGAAATGCTGTTTTAGCAATCAGCGCTGCACTAAGATTTTACCCTTATTCATCGAAAAAGATTATTGGATTTCACTTGTATTAAAACGTTTGCCTGAGAGTAAATATGTTGATTTAGTTGTATTCAAGGGAGGTACATCCTTATCCAAAGGATTTAAGTTGATAAATCGTTTTTCTGAGGATGTGGATATTGCAGTGATTAATGTGACGGGAATTAGCGGAAATCACTTATCCGCTCGATTGAGAAAGAAATTGCCCGAGATCTGAAAGAAATTAAAATTAATGGGCTTACAATTAAAGGTACAAGGTTTCGGAAGTCCGTTTATAAGTATCCATCAACAACATAAACAAAAGCTTTTGAATCCATTTCCAACTTCATAATTGCTGAAGTAAATTCTTTTGCCAATCACTACCCATACTTGAAGAATGCTTCAAAGTCAGATTATTCAAAAGAACGACCGATGCTGCCACACGCAAAAATTCCAGAGGAAAAATAAATTGCTAAAAATTTTAAGCAGTTCATTCCAAAAATTATGGAGTAAATTTGTGCAGACAAAATTACTTCTCTTCACTTTACTTCAATATCTTCCTTTAACATTTTTTTCGTTGCTAATTTCTTGGCAATACGACATAATCAACAGATATTCATGCAATTACAAAATAATTTCATTAAAGTAACCACCAATAAAATCAACTACCTTAAAAAACCAGAAGGAGCTTCGCCAGAGACATTGCGCCGTTTACTTGTGTTTTTTATGATTTCAGCTTTTTCGGGATTGCTGAAGGAATACCAATTCCCAACTTCCTCGCGGGTACGGCGGCATCCAAAACATATACCTTCACTGTCGTGCTGGCAAACTTTTATACAGGGCGATTCAACTTCTTGCATCGTGCTTTAATTTGGTGTACACTAAAAGTAAACAAAACAAGCAAAAAAAAAGATCATAGAAAAAGTATTCAGTTGCAGTGTTCAGTTTATTGAGTTCAAATCTTGGGAAAGTCAAAAATCGTAAATTTTATTTTTACTTTCAAATTGAAACTTGGGGCTTAGGGTTTAGGCGAAACATACACCCACTTTCCTTTTTCGCGCTGAAAGAAGGAGTTTTCGTGAATCATTTGTACCTGCCCATCTTCAAAATATAGTGCTCTAAATTCAATGTATCCTTCCATATCGGTTGATAAGCCTTTTTTTGTACCAATGATTGTCAATCCTACCCATTTAACCGATTTTGCCCACTGCTGAATTTTTTTCTTGTTACGAGGCTGCCGGGTATGTGAATGCTGACTACGCATTAAATAATCAACGTTAGCGGTTGTGAATGCCACATAACGCGACCGCATTAACTCTTCGCATGTAAGCGCATCTTTTTGCCCTGAAATAATAGCAGCACAACATTCATTGGGCGCTTTAATCAAACCACACGGGCAATTCGTTGAAGGTATTTTATGGTTCATAACGCGAGAATTGCTTTTGCCAGGGGACAACCAGGAGCAAGTTCCCTACCCAGGCGGTAATTTATTAGTATTTTTTGCGACTCATAAGCAAGCGTGCGTTTAACTATGCGCCGTTGGCCTTTTATATTGCCAATTTTCATTTTATCATAAACCGTTGTATTATGACGCATCCAGGCAACAACAGCTTTGGCTGCCCGCTCTTCAAGCGGAATCATTTGGGTACGCGCTACCGTTCCACTGCCAATGGGAATGGTATGTTCGGTCACCGCACTGGCTAATTTTTTCTGAAATGGCTCATAAATAGCATCGAAGCAAAGAAATTGCTCAACGGCCAAACAAAATTCCTGTTTATAATTATTTTGTTTGGTGTCGCGGCGTTTTAATGTACTAATACGCTTTTTCTGATAATCATCTGTTTGCCGCATCTCTGCAACAGCCATTTTTGCTTCACTAATAGTTACAGCCGGTGCCCATACTCCTTTTGAGATAGTACGTCTACCCTTTTTAACCTGAACCCTCCAATAGTGGCCTTTTGCAGTCACTTTACGTGTTACTCCGGCATCGCCAGCAGGTAAAAAAACCCAACCAACAGGTGGTTTCTGAGGTTCGCCATACTCATTTATTACTTGCCCCTTAAGTCCCGGTTTTACATGTTGTATATTGCCCATTGTTTATAGTATTTTGCAAAAATAGAGCTTTCACAATTACCAACAACTTAATTGTATGATTTAATAGGTGAATTAATTTGCATACAAAAACGCATGATTTAATGTCGAGTAAACAAGGGGAATTTCACCCCAAGCCACTCCAGAACCGTATCCCGAATAAACAAATTTCTTGAAACGAACTATCCCCGAGGTAGAGCCTCGAGGAATTCTTTTGATTAAAAATCGGGACAGGCAGTGAAAGTCTCCCAACATACAGCTCTTCAATTTCGTGTAACCATTTCAGGTAACGGTTTTGCCTTTGAGCTCCTCCTATTTAGAATAGCTGGGTTCAGCGTACAAGAACTTGTCAGTCGCTTTGCTCCAATTTCATACAAAACCTTCATCACTCCAACATATAGGTCAACCACATTACACCACATTGGTTTGCAGCCTTGTGAAGTGAAATTGCATGTTCAGTAAATAAGCCCAAATAAAAATTATGTCCCCTGTATCCCGATTGCCTTACAGTCAAAACAGATTTCTTCTGAATAATCCTTCAAATTAGTTACTAAATAACCACATTAAGATTTAGAACTTTATCCATTTGATATCATCATTATAACCAGCTTCAACAATTTTGTCAATAAACTGCATTCCTCTGATGCCATCTTCTACATTAGGAAAATCAAGCCATTCCGGCCTTGGCTCTTTTTTGTTCATTTTAGCCCTGACAGTGAGTGAAAAATTGCGATAAATGTTGGCAAAAGCTTCCAGGTAACCTTCCGGATGGCCTCCAGGAGTACGTGTATTATGTTGTGCTACTTCGCTCATATAGTCAAGCCCGGTACGAATTAATTCTGTTGGTTTATCGGTCCATTTTACAATCAGGGTGTTTGGTTCATGATGAAACCATTCCAAACCGCCTTTTTCTCCATACACACGGATTTTTAGGGCATTCTCCTCACCTGCAGCAATTTGTGTTGTAATCAAAACCCCTTTTGCACCGTTATCAAAACGGAGCAATGCGGTCCCGTCATCATCCAACAATCGCCCGGAAACAAAGGCATTAAGTTCGGCACAAATTTCAACAGTTTTTAAACCAGTAACATACTCGGCAAGATGATGGGCATGAGTCCCAATATCCCCCATACAACCTGCTTTACCTGAACGTTTTGGATCTGTACGCCATGAAGCTTGCACATTACCAGCCTCTTCAACTTTAGCAGACAACCATCCTTGCGGGTACTCAACAATAACTTTCCGGATGTTTCCAAAATCGCCGCGACGAATCCGTTCACGCGCCTCTTTTACTGCAGGATAACCCGAATAAGTATGGGTTAAAGCCAAAGTTAAACCGGTTTCTTCTACTTTCGATTTTAATTTGACTGCTTCATCCAAAGTTAGTGTAATTGGCTTATCAACAACAACATGGAAGCCTTTTTCAAGAGCCATGATCGCAGGAGCAAAATGCACAAAATTTGGCGTAACAATTGTTACAAAGTCCATTTTGTCTTCATCAGGACGTTGTGATTCTTTTTCAAACATTTCCTCGTATGTATTGTAAATCCGGTCTTTCGGCAAAAAATATAATTCACCTGACATTCTTGATATTTCCGGGTTAATACTAAAACATCCACATACCAGTTCAATTTGATTATCCATAAAAGCGGCAAGACGGTGGATAGCACCAATAAAAGCATCGGTACCACCGCCTACCATCCCCATTCGTAATTTTCTATTCATAACTTTATTTTATTATTGGCTCATTAACTACGGGCCATATGAATTTATTTAACACAAAAAAATATTTTTTAATTAGACAAACCTGGTTCGAATCCCACGGTTTGTTTCAAAACCCTATAAGCTATTCAACCTCCAGATTCCGGAAAAAGGCCATAAAGAGCATGAGTAAAACTACTGACATAAGTGTTGTAATTGCCCATATACTGTCCCAATTATAGCCCAAAGCAGTTTTAAATTGCTCGATAATTATGGCACATATAAAATTTCCAAACAATAAACCTAAACCAAAAGTTATCAGGAAAATAAATCCTTGCGCTTGTGATTTTAAGTGTTTAGGTGCCTTTTTATCAATATAAATTTGGCCACCAACATAAAAGAAACCAAAAATGAGCCCATGTACCAGTATCCCAATGTAGTACATCCATGTTTGTTCAACGGCCACTCCAGTGTAAAAAGCTAAGTAACGGATAATCAGGGCAACTAAACCAAATACCATGGTTTTGCGAAGCCCCATTTTTTTAATAGCCAACGGGATTAAAAGTATAAAACCCATCTCAAAAAGGACACCCCAGTTGATGGTAATAGAAATGTATTTCATGTTGATATACAAGAGGAATTCCGAAAAATAGGAATAATACATGGCAAAAGGGATCATTGACAAAAAGGAAAAGACGATAAAAATGGCAAAATTTTTATCTTTCATCATTTGAATGGTACCTAAACCAAAAGCATCCATTAAAGTACCTTTTTTCCCTTTAGCCAGCGGAGGAGTTTTGGGCAAACCTAAATTAAAAATCACAGCAAACAAGCTGATACCGGCCCCACAATAAAATGGGATATTTGTCCCGTCAAATTCAATATTCAACAAGCGTATAAAGATAATACTAAAAAGGCCGGAGGCGACCCATCCAATAGAACCAAAAACCCTCACTTTAGGGAATTGTTCAGAAGGCAAATGGGTCATTGCGATAGCACTTGTCAGGCTCCATGACGGCATGTACGCCAACATCGCCAACAAAAGGTAAAAAAACAATACATCGGCATTTTGTGTCATCCCTGCCCCCAGCAACATGGCAGCAGTAAGGAGGTTAAGCCCGGCCAAAACTTTCTGGGCTGCAAAAAAACGGTCAGCAAGCATACCTATTAACGGAGATGCCATACAACCAATGGCCATTGAGCTTAAAATAAGCGCCTTTTGGGAACTGCCTACTTCAAGGTTCGTAAGATAGGCAGCTAAAGGGACCCACCAAACTGCATACATCATGTATTGCAGTAACATCATCAATGCCATTTGGATATTTAACTTGGTATTTTTTTTCATTACAGAAATTTAAATGGGTTAGCTATTAATTTTTGAATAAACTTTCACTGAATTAAAGACATAGCTATAGCAGGAGAGCCACTTAGACACAAAGACAGCACTTTAAAATATCCTGAAAATAAGCTGTTTACAGAAAAATGTCAAGACAACAGATTGTTACAAATTTATGATTTGCAACAATCTGTTATAGAGTATCAGTAATCTAATAAAAGAGGGTTTTACTTTTTCCCGAAATTACTTACAAAAGCAATGTGTTTACTATCTGGTGACCAGGAATTAACGTTTATGGTACCCTGCCCACCATACATAAATGCAATAACTTTGGGCGCCCCTCCTGAGGTAGGCATCAATCGTAACATAACACGTTTGTAAGAGGGGTGAGAATTTAATTCGATATCAGGAGAAAATGAGATAAATACCATCCATTTACCATCGGGCGATATATGAGGGAACCAATCGTTATATTCATCAAAAGTGAGTTGTTCTTTTTCACTTCCATCTGGTTTCATCCGCCATATTTGCATGGTACCGCCATTTTTTGATCCATTGTAATAAATGTATTTTCCGTCCGGTGAATATTCACACCCGTCAACATGTTCAAGCTTTTTATTATCGGTTAATTTAACCTCTTGTCTGCCCTTTATTGATTTTCTATAAATATCGTAAATCGGAACTCCATTTCTTTGTGCCACATAAACAACTTCCTTATTATTTGAAGCCCAACCATGCAGGTAAGACGGTGCATCAAATGTAACCTGCTGCGGTTCTCCTCCTTCAATAGGCAGATAGTACACATTCGACCCTTTTCCACTATTGTGGCTAATAGCTAATAATTTGCCATCAAGTGATATACAGTGGTCGTTATTGAGCCTATCGGCAACGCCGGTATTGACTTTTTTAATGTCCCCGCCCTCAACAGGCATGGTATAAAGCGAACCATCCATGTTAAATAGTAATTTTTTACCATCAGGCATCCAGTTTGGTGCTTCAAAACGGCCATTTTTTTCGTAAATAACTTTACGCACCCCATCAAAAACATTCATGGTTTCCATACGGCATCCAATCCATCCTTCCTTATTAGGATTATAATCTTCGGCAACGGGTTGGTCAATTCTTACATTCCATACTTTTGCAGTCTCTATTACATCTTCATCATGCGAAGTAATTACAATACCAACCAAGGCTTCTTCAGGCATAAAATCCAGAGTTTTGGTACTTATTACTTCCCACGGTTCGCCTGGGTGAGCTGCCCTTACAATAAACATATTTCCTTTACGCTCTAATTGAATGATTTCAAAATACCGTTTTGATGCCCAAACGTCGTCAAAAGGATTTTGCATATCTGCTCCTCTGCGTTCCCTCCATTGCCCGGCAGTAAGGCCATCGCCATGAAGGAATCCGCCTACCATTACCGAATTATCAGCTTCAGTGGCACGAGCCATCCAGCCAATTTTCCTGTGTACTTCGTTAATTCCTTCAAATCGAAAATTGGCAGTAACGATAAAATCACCCTTAAGTTTGTTATAAAGATAACGGTGTTCATCACGTTGCCCCCAAATATTACTACCTGCACCTTTTATTGTATAGGTTTGTGCAGAACCATCATAGACCGCCGATCCGGCAAGTTTTGGAGAACCAATATCCTTATTGTTATGGAATACCCCGACAGAATTTTGCGCAAATGTGCCCATAGAAAGCAGAATAAAAAGAAAAATAATTGATTTTTTCATGATCGTTTAATACTTATTTTATATAAAAATTGTTCATTCTTTCAAAGAAATTTAACATCTCTTTAAAAAGATAGTTAAGGTTTGTGATGCCTTATTTAATGGTATTTAGAAGTTAGTATCAGGTTCACTCACGGTTAATTCTTTTACCCATATGTTCCTGAAAAGAACGTTGTGCCCCTCGGCTTGTAATTTAATTCCCCCCGGAAGATCAGTTATTCCTTTGCCATTATCATTACCACCATCAATCCCGGAGTTAGGGCCACCCCAAACCTGGTTTATCGGCGTATTTTTATGGACTTTTACTCCATTAAAATACATGGTTACCATGGCTTTTTCAGTACGTTTGCCATTTTTAAAGCGAGCTGCCCGGAATTTAATATCATAAGCATTCCATTTGCCTAAGCCGTTGTACGCTGAATATGGGGCTGCTTCTTCATTGATTACAGCAGCCATCCCATGAGCAGTAGAATCTCCGTCAAGGATTTGGATTTCGTATCTGTTTTGAAGATATACGCCGCTATTCCCACCTTCATCGGCGATTAAAAATTCGAGATGTAATCTGAAATCGCGGAATTTTTGTTTGGTAACAATATCGGCTGCACCATATTTCCCACCAGCACCAGCCGGGTCGTTGCAGTTAAGCACAGTTCCTTTCTCAACCGGATTCTTAACAATTTCCCATTTTATTGGCATTTCGGTAGAGAACCGGGGGCCTTCCCAGTATTCCCAGTTTTTATGCAACATTTTAGCCGAACCATTAAAATACACTTTAGCACCTGCCGGGGCTTTTACCCCTACCCCTGTTTGTCCCAACGTGCATAGCGGATTTAATAATCCGATAAACAGCAGGACAAAAAAAGTAGAATTTATAATTTGATTTTTCATATTTTAAAATTTGTTCATTTTTTGAATGGCATCCTATTTCAATGTTATCCTTGTATCTGGCAAATTCCAACCTTCAAGTAAAATTTCTTGCTTACCGCCTAACTGGCAGGATGAAGCAGATACTTTCACGTCAACTGATTTTCCGGGAGCCAACGAGAAATAATTGTCAGACCAAAAACTTGGCAATACATCATCACCGTTGTTTAATAAGCGAGGCCTGACGAAAAAAGCCAGTTTATCGGAGTTATTGGTGAACCTGAGTGTCCATGTCGTTTTTGAACCCTGTAGGGTTTTATCAAGTACGTATGTATTAACTGATGCCTGCTCCATTTGATTTAATGGAGTAAAATCATCGTTTTGGGATATCCAGAAAGTATTATGCGATACAAGTTTTCCTTTTGAATCTTTAAGTTTCAAAACAACAAAGTTTACACCTTTTGCATTGTTAAGCGCTTTCTTTAATGAGAAAGGTTCCTGAACATCGGAAGCTGATAAACTGATGTTGGTTCTTTTATGGAAAAGTAATTTTGAATCCATATCAAATATGTCAGCCTCTAATATAAGGTCCGAAACAGGTTGATAAGTCCGGTTAATTACCGTAACATCATGATTAAGTAAATTTAGCTGAACATGAACTTCTTCACATGCATTTTTCATAAAATAATAACCAGCATTGGGTTCCAGGTACCAGTCAAAAATTTGCCAGATTACACTTGGAAAAGCGGCGTTAAGTTTCCAAAGCATCACACCGCCAATTTCGTTCAACTTATGACCTGCAGCTTCAAAAATCCCCTGGTAACCGGTTGCATTCATCAATTGCATTTTCTTTGAAAAATCCTCCATTGAAACCGGATCGCCATACCTTTTTACCATATCTTCATAATATTTGTCATACCTGCCATTTCCGGTACAGGCGTCATGATATCCCCAGCTGTTGTTTACCGGGAAAGGCAGTGTTGTATCCCATACCAGGTCCGGGATAATCTTCTTCAGTGTATTATAAGGAGGTTGTGAGGGAAGGCCGGTTTCATCTTTAAAAACCCAATCCTTGGCATCTATTGCCAACCGGTAATATTCTTTGGAATCATTCCATGTATAGGGCCCCGAACTGTAAACACCTGATGCTAAATTGTCGGGCCAGGAAGCACTCATTCCTTCCGGTAATTTTGCAAAACCAGAAGAACTTGGGATAAATGGCCTTGTGCCATCCAAGGTTATTACACTTTCCCTCATTTGTTCATAAGCATCTTTACGAATATGGCCTTCGTTCCCACCGGTCCAAAGCAACAAACTCGGATGGTTTCGAATCCTGAAAATTGTACTCTTCACGTTGTTTACAAAAACTTCAGGTTGTAAAGGCCAGTCGGTAGAGCCTTTAAATTCTCCATGTGTGTCACCGGTTACCCAAAAATCAGACCACACTAACAGGCCATAACGGTCAGTCAATTCCCAGAAAATATCCGGCGGCGTAATACCGCCTCCCCATATCCTAACTAAATTAACATTTGCATTCTGGCAAAGATGTAATTCAGCATCATACCGGGCCGAATCACGGTTCAACAGCATATCCGGAACCCAGGCACCACCAACTAATTGAACGCGTTTCCCATTTACATAAAAATCGCGGCGTAAATGTTTTCCCGGTACTTCAACTGCTTTGGAACTAACTGTGCGTATCCCAAAAACAATGGTTGTATCATCAGACAACACACCATTGGATTCGTATTGCAAATGTAACTTGTAAAGGTTTGGCTTACCATGGCCGTTGGGCCACCATAAATGAGGGTTATTCATCACCAACTCCCTGGTATTATCGGCATTTAATTCTATCAATGATTGTGTTCCAGCAGGCACTGATACCTCTTTTGAAAAATGAAATCCTTGGCCAGCAAAGTTTTCAGGAAGAATATTGATTTTCAACGTACCTTTCGAACTTACTGTGCCAGCATTATTTAAAGTAAGGTTTAATTCAAGGCGTGCCGTTGTTGTATCAGGCAAATTTGGTAAATTGGTTATGATTTGAGGATTGCTAAAAGTAACATCTCCTGTGGTACGTAAAAACACAGGCTGCCAAATTCCTATATTCCGATCGCGTGCAGGTGGAACCCAGTCCCAACCTACCGAACACATCATGGTTACGTTCTTCCCTATATCACCTGTTGGGCCTCCATTATGGTAAAAATCCCCAAATGCTTCCAATTGTTCTTCTGAAGGAAGTCCGGGGTAATCTAATGGGTATATTTTTACAGCCAACACGTTTTCTTCACCTGGTATCACCATGTCAGTAACATCAAAATCGTACTGGGCGAACATCCCAACCATTTCAGTTGAATCGGCAATTTGTTTCCCATTCATCCAAACTGCTGCCCGGTAATTAATGCCTTTAAAAATCAAATGGAAATGACTTCCCTTATCGGAAGCGGGAACGGTGAATGTAGTCCTGTACCAATAAGGTTTTTTCCATGGATTACTTACATTAGGAATATGGCTGTATTGGCCTAAATTATATTGTTCATTAAACTCGTCGGACGCATCAGGTATTAACATGTTATTCATCCCTGTATAGGGGTCAGAGTAAACGTTATTGGCTACCAAACCTGTTAATACAGTGGATGGTACACATACCGGAAACCAATGCACCTTAGACTTATAGCCGGCGGTTGAAATAACATTTCCAGCATCGGATATCTGCTCTGAAGACTGTAAAACAAAATCAGACAGTTGCTTCTGTTTAATAATTTTCTCCTGCCCATGTGAATATTGTATAGTTACAATACACAAAAGGATAAATGAAGTTAGTATTCTCATTCGATTGTATTTTATTTTTCTATTTTAATATATTTTATTGAGGCAATTTTGTGCAGATGTAAAATAGGGTACCCCACATACTAACCACAACTTAACTACCTTTTTCATTTTTAGTTAAAAATCGGCACCGGTGTTACTTACAAAAGCAATACGTTTACTGTCGGGTGACCACGAATTTACATTTATAGTACCCTGCCCGCCATAAAGGTGTGCAACAACTTTTGGTGCACCTGGCGCATTCAGCCTCATAACACGTAACATCACCTCCTTGTAAAAAGGATGTCCTTTAGGGTCAATATCTTGCGGATAAGAAAGAAACACCATTAAATTGCCATCAGGAGAAATATGTGGAAACCAGTTATGAAATTCATCAAAAGTTAATTGTTCTTTATCCGAACCATCGTTTTTCATCCGCCATACCTGCATTGTACCCGAAATATTAGAGTTGTAATAAATATACTTGCCGTCAGGTGAATATTCACACCCGTCAACATGGCCAATTTTATTGGATGTTAAAACAGTTTCTTTTCCGTCTTTAACAGAAACTTTATAAATGTTGTAAATATCTTTCCCGTCCCGTTGTGCCACAATGGATAGTTCTTTGCCATTTGGATTCCAGCCATGAAAATATGAGGGTGTATTTTGTGTAACTAATTTGGGTTCACCCCCTGAAATAGGTAAAGTATATACGGTTGAACCTCCTCCCGGAAGGCCAGCGCGGTGGCTGCTAATGGCCAGCATTTTCCCGTCAAACGAAATCCCGTGGTCGTTATTATTCCGTGTAACTGAACCTGTATTTAACATTTCAGGAGTACCGCCGATAACAGGAATAGTATATAAATGGCCTTCCTGGTTAAACAGTAACTTTTTCCCGTCAGGCATCCAGTTGGGTGCTTCAAACCTGCTTTTGCTCTCATAAATAATCTGTCTGTTCCCTGTTGATATATCAAGGATTTCAAGCTGGCAGCTTCCCGTTACTTCCTGCACAGGTTTGTTTACCACATAAGGGTTTGAACTGTATTTATTGATTATCGGTTTGGCAATTCGCACATTTCTGACAGTTGCCTTAGCAACAGCATCCGAATCATGCGAACAAATATAAATACCCGCCAATACTTCAGGGGTTAAATCCATATCAGCCGACCCGACCAATTGAAGTGGCTCCCCGGGGTGTGCCATTTTCATGGTAAATGTGTTGCCAATCCTCTTAAGTTGAATTGTTTGTTTTGCCCTTCCTTTTTTCGGAAAAAAGATCTCTTCCTGCGGGTCACGCATAAACATACCCCTAAAAGGCCTCCATTGGAGCAGGCAAAGTCCGTCGAAGTGTTTTACGGCATTCATACTGGCAGCCCCTTCATCATTGGACTCCCTTACCATCCAACCAACTTTACAGTGGCCGTTGGCATTTAGCAAATCTCCTGAGAATTCAAAATCGGCTGTAAGGATAAAATCACCACTCAACTTATTATATAAGTAATGAAATTCATCCCGATTAAACCAAATATTGGTCCCCGCACCTGAAATAGTATAGGTTTGTGTTTGTTCATCATAACTGGCTCCCCCTTCTAATTTTGGATGCCCAATATCTTCATTAAACTGAAAAACACCTACCGATTGTTGTGCAAAAGCTGTAAATGAAAAAGCTATTAAAAATACTACAAAAAAAGGTTTCATAATTTATTAAATAAGTTGGTTTATTGTATAAGAATATTTTTGTTCGTTTAGAAATAACGGCCTATCAAGGGATGGCCAACAATGGTTTTCTTTAATTCAGGAAGGTCAACTTCTCCCTGGTACTTCCATATAATTTTACCACCGGGTTCAATCAATAGTGTATATGGGAGTGCTCCGCTCCATTCCGGATCAACGGCTTCTATTAATTTATATTTATCACCATCAGAATAAATATAATTGGTTAATGCAGAATATGATTTTTTAAGAAACTCGTGCACATTTTCTTTGTTTGAAATTTTGTCAGCTGAGACCGAGATAAATTCAAAATCGCGCGCACCATAAGTGCGCTGTAATTTCACAAGCTCAGGATATTCAACAATGCACGGGCCGCACCATGTAGCCCAAACATTAATTAAACGCAGCTTCTTAGAGTCATTTTTTATCAAATCTTGTATTCCTGCAATATTGATTTCATTCAATTCGACCGGTTTTTCCTGCCAATTTTTATTCATCCTTGCAACCGACCCTGATTTCCATGCCCATTTTATTGAACATCCAAATGACTTGGTAACCGGATTTTCCACAACTTTTTCAGCCAGAATTGCATCAGTTGCAGCTCTTAGGTTATCGCCATGTCCTGTTCCCGGTTTTTCATTTTGATCAATATTCCCAGCGTATTGCAACTTCCTGTCCTGATCAAAAATAAATACATGCGGAGTTGTAGTAGGCCCATATTTTACCGAGACATGGTGGTCATCTCCATCATATAAAAAAGGAAAATTAAATTTTTTATCTTCAGCACGTCGTTTCATATTTTCAAAAGAATCATCATATTCAGTATATCCTAGCTCTTCAGGCGATAACCCCAGGTTACTGTTTGGCATGATGGCAACTACCCCGACTCCTTTGTTTTTATAATCTCCGGTAAATTGAATTAACCTGTCTTCGTATGCCTGAGCCGTCGGACAATGTGCACAAGTAAAAACAACAACCAGTACTTTAGCATTTGAGAAATCACCTAAACTCACCATATCCCCATTGATGTCAGGTAAAGTAAAATCGGGCGCACTGGCTCCAATCGGTAAGGTTTCATGTTTCTGTTCTTCTACAAGTTGAAGATTGGGGACAAATCCCTTTGTTGAGTCATTATTTTCTTTTTTCTGTTTTGAGGAACACGAAACGACCATTACCCCCAAACAAAAGATTAAAAGAAAATTGACATAATATTTTACAGTTTTATTCATTTTGTTGGTATTAAAATACGTTAAATAACTTTTTTTATAAAAATGAATATTTTAATTTTTACTTAAGCCGATTAAACTACCACCTTTAAATTCAATATTGCCCCTTTCCGTAAAAAGCACCTTCTTTTTCCATGGTGCCGGGGTTTGTAACCTTTGAGTTAAAACAATTGACCCATCCATTGCAAACATTTCTACAGTAGGATAATCAACTATCACTTTTATATCCATTAAAGGCTGTTCGATTATATATTGTGAGAAACTGATATTATCTATCCCCATGCCCACAACTTTCTCTGAAATAAAAAAATAATGCCCTCTACTATTATATCCAATTGTCAATTTTTCTTTATTCGCATTGTTCGAAAGCTGAATACCAAAAACTTCCGGGAAGTCAGAATGTAATTTATTGCTTACATTAAATGACAAGTTTATTTCCTGTGGGGAGGTAAATTTATTTTCAATTTCAAGTTTGCCTGAAAATGAAGTTTCGGATATAAGTTTTTTATTTTTTTCTAAACCATCAATTGGATTAGAAATAAGAAAATAACTATTATGTTTTTTTATAACTGAAAATTTTCGAGGAATGGTATAATAATTTTTATCTGCTGTACAATCTCCGTCAATCCCGTAGCGGTTACTATATACCCATCCCAAATAATATAAAGGCTTACCTGATTTCTGGTAATTTGACAAACAGACACCTGCATAATTATCGCTCCCATGATCGAGCCAGTTCAATTGCCTGCCCTGACAGTTGAATGAATAACCATCAAAATCACCTATAAAATATTGTATACCACCCGATTGGTTTGGAGATCCGGCATCAACACTAATTAATAGCACCCATTTCCGTTCATATGATCCTTCTACATCAACCGGGAAAAATTCGATATGTTTTCCTTTCCCTTTTACCAAACCTGTATAAGCTTCAAACATGTACTCATAGCTCCAGTTAATCAGGTCAACAGAAGAATAAAACCTCAGGTCATAACTTGAAAGAGTCACCATTACCCATCTTTGAATCTCTTCGTGCCAAAACACCTTCAGGTCATTTATTTTTTTTGGGGCATTTTCAAGCAGAACAGGAACATCTTCACCACATTTCCATGTTAACCCATCGTCATTACTATAAGCCATTGAGATATTTTGCCCATTGTGGTTTTGCTCGTAGTTTTGTCCAATTTCGCCTGAATAACCTGTATAAAAAACCAGCAGCGGGGAAGACCGGTCACCTTTCCCTGAAATATTGTCCCAATCGGTAATAATGCTTCCTGACCCTAACCCACTTAACAAATTTGGTTGAAGTTCAGAAGCCACATTTTTCCAGTTAATCATATCTCCACTTGCTGCGAGTCCCCAATTTAACTGGCTATCATTTTTATATTGATAAAATAAATGATACTTCCCACCATAAAAAATAAGCCCTTTCGGCGATTTTAGGCAAACCGAATCCCCTAATGTGAAATGGATCCCCGGATGCTTTGTTTGAACTTTCTGTTTAAAATTACATCCACCCAAAATCACTAGTAATACCAACAACTTTATTGGAACAATTTTCTTCATACATTAGATTTTAATTGGCCGGTAATTCGATATTGCATGAAGGAAAACAACTTCCTTCATGCAATAATTCAAATATACAAGATTTTAAAGATCAGTTAATTATAACCAACATTTTGCTCATATAAGCCTTTTGTGAAATCTATTTCCTGTTGAGGGATAGGATAATATTCATCTCTTCCAGGAGTAAATTCGCCTACCGATAAATAATCCCTACGGGTACTTTCTGTTTCGAGGTAATCATTCAACACATCGGCTGCGATTCCCCAACGTACCAGATCAAAATAACGCGGGCTTTCTAATGCAAATTCCAATCTTCTCTCCCATATCAAAGCCATTCTTGCATTTTCCTGTGTCCAAGGTAAATTTTCACCATCGTACAGGCTGATTTTGTAATTGGAAATGGGAGTGCCATCAGCAAAAACTAACCTATCGGTACTATTGGCAGCTCTATTCCTCACTTCATTTATCAGAGGCATTGCCTTATCCTGCTGGCCTAATTCAATATAAGCTTCGGCCTGCATCAGTAAAACATCGGCATAACGGATAATATCAATATTTTTAGAGGCTCCAATAAACGGCCCGTTTTTATAAAATCCAGGACTTTCAGCGGCCTGCTGTTCTTTCATACTGTGAAAGAATCCATAAACACCTGGGTCCCGCACCCAGCTTTTACTATAGATATAGACAGGCTCGTTGCGGTATTTGTATGGATGCCCGGGTATCCCTACTGAATGGTCAATTCGTGGATCTACAGTAACCCCATTGGAGGTAATATTTGTTTCATCCAGAATAACATCATTGAAGGTATTAAATTTGGGTAATCCATTTTCATCAGTGCCATAAGCATTCACCAGGTTTTGGCTGGGTTGATGAAATCCACAGCAACTAAATAGCGGCATTCCATGAGGGTAGTTTATACCTGTGACATAACTCACACGCCCTGCTGATGTTCCATCGGCGATAGAGAATTGAATGGCAAATATAGACTCTGGCCCGTTATCATATCCATACAAATAGTTATTGGCATAATCTGGTTCCAAGCCATATTTTCCTGAATTTTTAACCATTTCAGTTAAAGTAATAACTTCCTGTAATCTCGATTGGTTGATAGTAGTAACCTGGTTATTTTCATCCTGCTCATAAGCCTGGTATAGCCTGACTTTAGCTAAATAAGCAGCCGCAGCATATTTATTTATTCTTCCAATTTCTGATTGAGTTTCCGGTAAATTATCCATTGCATATTGAAAATCTTCTGCAATTTTATTCCAAAGCTCATCATTTGAATACAGTTTATTAGATGTTGTAATTATCTCATCACTCGATAAATCCTCTGTGATATAAGGGATATATTTAAAAAGCACTTTCAACATAAAATGGCTGTGAGCACGTAAAAAGCGTGTTTCGGCTATTCTGCTTTGTCTTGCAGGCATCTCTTCATCGCTCAGTTCCTGAAGTGATACCAAGGCAGAATTAGCACGAGAAATAGCCCAGTAGAAATTTTCCCATGTAAAACGGTGCTCCCAGTTTTGATCAGGGGTAGTTAAATTATACAATTCATAATAGAATAAATCGATAATATCACCGGTTCCACCACCACCTTTATAGGCATCATCCGAACGTACACTTCCATATCCCCACATACTTGTCATTGGCCCGCTGATATCTTCATTACTTATTCCTGCATAGGCAGCAGTAACCAATCCATCAGCACTTTCAGGGGTAGCCGCACCTTCAGCAATTGTTCCCTGCGGCAACGTATCAAGGTAATCACTACATGATGCACTAAACAGTAACACCAATATGGCTAAAGCAAGATTTATATTTTTGAATTTCATGATTCTTATTTTTTAATTAATTAAAAAGATACATTTAAACCAACTGAATAGGTTGTTGGAACAGGAATCGAATTATTTCCTTGCCTTTCAGGATCTGGGCCTGTAAAATCTTTCGTATCAATCCAGAACAAGTTATCAGCCATTACATAAAATCTTACTTTTTCCAAACCAATTTCATGTACGATAGATGCAGGCATAGTATAACCCAACTGTACATTCCTAAGTTTGAAATAGGATGAATTTACATAGAAATAATCTGATGTTCTGGATTCATTGTTTGGATCGGATAGGGTAACAGCAGGAATAGTAGAGCTTGAGTTTTGAGGAGTCCAGGCATTTAACAGGCCAACACCACCATTTTCACGACCTTTAACAAAATTGTTATAGTAGATATAAGAGTCATAACTTAACCGTCCGGCTACTCCTGAACCAAAGGCAGAGAAGTCGAAGTTTTTGTAATTTAAATCGATACGTAAGCTATATTCCAGGCTAGGAAGAGTTGTTCCAATAAATTTCTGGTCAAGTGAACTAATAACGCCATCATTATTTAAATCAACATACCGAATTCTACCTGGCCCAGCTCCTACCTGGTCAGCATGGGAATCAACTTCGGCTTGGTTTTGGAAAATACCATCCGTAACATATCCGAAAATTGAAAATTGTGAATGGCCAATAATTGTTTGCTCTGAGTTTCCAGGATATGCTGTCCTAACCTCTTCAGGTAATTCGGTAATCTCATCTACAAAATGACTGGCTCCAGCAGTTACAGCATAAGAAAAATCATTTTTCTTTTCTGAATAATAGCTTACGTTAAATTCCCATCCATTATTTGCCTGAGTAGCTCCGTTTAACCATTTTAGTTGCCCTTCGCCGACAGCTGCAGCAATAGGAGGTTGAATTAAGATATCAGTAGTTTTACGGGTAAAAATATCAAATGAACCCATAATTTTACTATTTAAAAATCCAAAATCAATACCTACATTGACCTCATCAGTTGTCTCCCATCTTAGTCCCCGGTTAGCTCCCTGTATAGAAACAAAACCTGAAGGTAAGTTTCCTGTATCAACACCAGTAAGATCATAAGCAGTACCTACATTCCACCATTGTTGGAAAGCGTGTCCTGTATAGCCAACTTCAGTAGCTGTTGGACCGTATCTTGGCTCATATAAACCTTGACTCGCAAAATCACCAATATCCTGGTTACCAACTCTTCCTGCTCCAATTCTCAATTTCAAATTAGAAAGATCAGTCATTCCACTCATAAATTTTTCTTCGTTTATTCTCCAACCGAAAGTAACAGCAGGGAAAAAACCAAAACGATTATCAGATCCAAAACGCGATGAACCATCTCTACGCAATGTAACTGACGCTAAATATTTATCAGATAAATTATAATTGATTTTACCGAATTGAGAAAAAAGCCGGCTGCTGGTTCCTGAACCTGCGGTATTTCCATTACGTGTACCTGCACTTAAAACGAAGAATTCTTCATTCTGACTAGAGAAACCTTCTTTATAACCCGACATATCAGAAAAATCGTTGCTTACAGCTTCGAGGCCTAAAAGGAAGTTAAATTTACTTTCACCCAGTTCAAGTGCATAAGTCGCAGTATTTGACCATGTAATACTTGTAAAGTCACTTCTGTAATTTGTCAGGTCATTAACTGAACGGCGAAGGAAACCTTCAACAAAAGTCGGGTCGATATCTTTTTGTTTTACAGCAGAATAATCAATACCAAGGGTAGTTCTGATCACCAAATTCTTTATTGGCTGAATTTCGGCAAAAGCATTTCCATAAAAATACGAGCGGTTAGTAACATCCCATTTGTTCCAATCCTGGACGTGTACAGGATTGTTACGGTCGGTATAACCAGCTCCATCAGGGCCTGCATACTCACCAGTTGAAGTACG
>CAXXYG010000001.1:0-13132 GCA_963666575.2 Prolixibacteraceae bacterium | reverse complement strand
AATTGTAATCTGATTTCTCCTTTAATTTTTCACCCAAATACAATTGCATTAAGCGCCCCTTCTGATCAGGTTTTAAAACCAGTGCATTGTGCTCTGTTTCAATGACAATAAGGTTTTCCTGCGCTTTGATGGCACTTGTGTTCAGAATAAGTATAAATAAAAATAAAATAAATGGAAAAAATTTCATGGTAGTTTTGTTAGATTTAGTTTCAAAAATGTGTGTTTTAGTTTAATTCTGTAAATATAAACCTGCTTGAGAACTTTCCACTCAAATAATAGTGGGATATTATTTTTTTAACTCCTTTGGTGAACAGTTTTGTTATATAGACGCGAATTATTTGAAGAGTACCTAGAATATAAATTTTAGGATTATTTTTAACTTGCAACAAACAAAAATGTTTTTTACGAAAGTCTTAAATTTTAAAGTGGATCGGTGTTTTAATTCATAATTTTAAAATTATAGACTATTTTGTAGTAATCAGGTCAACCCATATGCAGGATTTAATAACTAATTTTCAGGTATTTGTAAAACCCTTAGGTTCATTGTGTAACCTTGATTGCCACTATTGTTATTATTTAAAAAATCAAATCAGTGCTGGAAGTAGTAACAAATTCAGGATGGATGAAAAAATTCTGGAACAGTATATTATCAGGCATATTGAGGCAACTCCGGAGGATGTTATCAATTTTTCGTGGCACGGAGGCGAGCCTACCTTGGCAGGCTTAGATTATTATAAAAAAATTGTTTCACTGCAAAAAAACCACCAGCCGCGGGGCGTTACAATTATAAATGGTTTGCAAACAAATGGTACATTATTAGATGATAATTGGTGTGATTTTTTTGCAAAGGAAAATTTTATTGTTGGAATTAGCATTGACGGGCCCGAAATAATAAACGATGCCTACCGTAAAACTCCGGAAGGAAATTCAGCATTTAAAAAAATTATAAAGGGTTATAAACTTCTTCAAAGTTATAAAGTACCAAATGAAATTTTGTGTGTTGTTAATGATAAAAATGTAGGATATCCAATTGAAACATACCGCTTTTTTAAAAATTTAGGCGCTCAATACCTGACCTTTATACCTTTGGTGATTCCTGATAATAAATCAGCTGGCAAAGTGGCATTAGGTACAGTTCCTTCCAAAGAATTTGGAATTTTTTTAAGCACAATTTTTGATGAATGGGTTGAACAGGATATCGGGAAAATTAAAGTTCAAATATTTGAAGAGGCTGCTCGTGTCGCTTTTAACCAGGGCCACACACTTTGTATCTTCAAAAAAACCTGTGGAAGAGTCCCTGTAGTTGAAAAGAATGGCGATTTTTACTGCTGCGACCATTTTGTTGATGCCGATCATTTGGTTGGGAATATATGTAACAATTCTTTATTGGATTTATTAAATAGCCAAAAACAAAAAGAATTTGGAGAAGCCAAATTGAATCAACTCCCTGACTATTGCCATCAATGCAACGTCCTTGACATGTGTAACGGTGGTTGCCCCAAAAACCGCCTGATTCCAACACCCGATGGGCAACCTGGTTTAAATTATTTGTGCGAAGGGTATACATACTTTTTTAACCATTGCCGCCCGTTTGTCGATGCAATAGCAAAAGCCTGGAGCCAAGAATAATAAACTCCGTTTAAGAATCCAGTTTTTCCTTAAAAAAAGCAACTGTCCTTTTCCACGCTAATTTTGCAGCCTCTTCATGATACCTGTCAGGCCTGGAATCATTATTAAATGCATGCGCGGCTCCTTCGTAGATATAAATCTGATAATCGATATTTGCCTTCTTCAGGGCTACTTCAAAAGGTGGAATACCTGCGTTTATTCTTTCATCGGTTCCTCCATAATGTGCAAGTATTGGAGCTTTAATTTTAGCCACATCTTCAGCCGAAGGCTGGCTTCCATAGTATGGTACTGCGGCATCCAAATCGGGGCATAAAACAGCAACCCGGTTAGTCATTGCCCCACCCCAGCAAAATCCGGTACAACCAACTTTCCCGTTTGAGTTGGGATGAGTTTTTAAATATTTAACAGCGGCAGTAAAATTTTTGACAGTTTCTTCACTGTCCAGTTGCCGCATTTTATTTCCTGCTTCTGTTTCATCATTTTCGGGTGTGCCTCCAAGTGGTGATAATGCATCGGGTGCTAACGATAAAAAACCTTCTTTTGCCATCCGTGTGTTTACATCCTTAATATGTGGCTGGAGCCCTCTGTTTTCGTGGATCACAATAACCGATGGATATTTTTTATTTTCTATTGGCCTGGCAAGAAATGCTTTTACATCGCCTTTTTCTCCCGGATAGTTAATCATTTCTGAAAAAAGAGTTGGGTCTTCCTGAAAAATAGTGGCTGCTTTTAAACCATGTTCCTCAATAAACGGTAGCAAACTGGTTGCCATTGCTGTACTCCCTGCATAAACAGCCAGTTTTTTAATAAAATCGCGGCGCTTAATTTTCCCTTGTTTGAAGTTTTGATAAAGGGTATTGATTTTTGATTCCATCAGTGATAATTTAAGGTTTGTATGAAATTACGGAATTATCAGCAGATTAAAAACCAAATTGATAAAATAAAAGATTTACCTGATAGTGACTATTGAAAATAAGTATCCAGAAATTTCTACTGCAAAAGACTTTTAGGGATGGGGGAAAGCCTATCATTAAATATCCAGTTTTTTACTGACCTGGTAAAGCCATTCGCGTGTAATTAATTCATGCCCGGCAACAGTTGGATGAATGCCATCCCAAATCCAATAATCGGCTGGTGCTTTTTTGCACGCATTATTAAAAACACTTTGAAGTTCAACAAAAACTGCATCAAACTTTTTAGCCAACCTTTTTGCAACTTCCTGGCGTTTAATGATATCGGAATGCCATTCCTCCCAATTATCTTTAACTCTTCCAACCGGCAAAATAAATGGCTCACAAATTACAATTAGTATTTCAGGAAAATGTTTTTGCGCTTGGCTAAGCAAAGTGTAAAAAACATCCTCGTATTTTTCAACCGGAACAGGATCTATTTTATCAATTACAGAATTACAGTCATTTACTCCAACAAGAATGCTTAAAACATTTGGTTTTAAATCGATGGTATCGGTTTGCCAGCGTTGTGCAATATCTGTTATTTTGTGTCCACTAATTCCACGGTTGTAAAAAGTCAGATTTTTTTCTGGAAAATCAGCTCCTAACCGGCTCGCAATACTAAAAGCATACCCATGCCCCATTATATGGTTTGGATCCAAATTCCGCCCACGGTTCCCATCTGTAATTGAATCGCCCTGAAACAAAAAAACCATGTTGTCTATCTCTTTTTTATTTTCTTTGAATATAGGTATTAATGAAGCTGAAATTATAGATGGAATACCTAAAACAACTGAACTTGCCAAAACAGTCTTTTTAAGGAATTTTCTGCGTGAATTATTATATGAAAAATCCATTCTGGAGAAATAATTTAAAGTGAATCTCTTACGATCAAGGAAGTTGGGACAATTTTACGAATTTTTTGTTTGTTTTTAACAAATTCGGCAGCATGCCTGCCCATCAATTCAAAATCGGTTGAAATAACTGTAATTCCATTGCCTACAATCTCTTTCATGGGTGTATCGTTGTATGAAATTATACCAATGTCTTTTCCCAACTTATAATTATTATTTCTGCAGCTTTTAATTATCTGTACCAATTCAGAATCTTTAATAACAATATACGCCTGGTTTCCTTTTAATGCTGAAGAATTAAATGAAGCTTCTACGCTACCGTTTAACTGGTTCTTTTTGCAGAAATTCAGAAAAGCTGATTTTGTTTCACTTGGGTGTGGAGTGATCTTTTCAGAATAAATAAGTATTAATTCATTGTATTTCCTGATTTTATCCAATGCTTTATAAAGGCAGCTTGTAAAAGCAGTATCAAAATTTTGTATTACATAGTTAAAATCCTCTTTGTCAGGGCTTCCCATGTCAAGGATGAGTAATTTGTTATTGTCAATTTTACTCACAATCGGAGCGATATTTTTATTGTCGATGTTCATCAACACATACATACTGTAACGGCCCAGGCTACTTTGAATCAACTGTTCAAATACTTCTTTATTGTAATGATGGAAAAGTAAATCAACCGAATATGATTCGGGTAGGTTATTACGGAACGATCGGTATAGCTGCTCCTTAAAGGCACTGAAGTCATCGAGTAGTACAAAAATTTTAAATGATTCATTGGCCACATAGTACCCTTTGGTTGGTGCTGATTGAATAATGCTCCTTTTTTTTAGGATGTTATAGGCTTTAAAAACAGTATCCCTCGAAAAACCACTCTCTTTGCTTAAATTGTTTACCGAAGGCAGATTGTTTCCTTCCTTAAGGGCACCGGTACTAATAGCTTCGGTGAAAGCATGCACCAGTTGCTGGACTTTAGTTATTCCACTCTCCTCCTTGATGTTGATTAGATTTTTCATTGTTATATAATGCCAGTTTAATAAGCCTATTAAATATCAAAAAAGAATAAAATTCCCTGAAGTACTTTTATTTACAACAGGGAATTCTCTTTCTAACTATTTATAAATAGGCCCAAAATTTTTGCATGCCCTATAATCGGAAGCTTCTTTATTTTCTCCAAAAGCACTCCATGCACTTGGCCTGAAAATGTTTTTTTCATCCACATTGTGCATACACACTGGAATACGCAGCATCGATGCCAGTGTTATTAAGTCGGCACCAATATGCCCGTAACTGATAGCGCCATGATTGGCTCCCCAGTTAGCCATAACCGAATATACATCTTTAAATGCACCATTCCCGGTTAAGCGTGGTGCAAACCAGGTTGTAGGCCAGGTTGGATTGGTTCGTTTATCCAGAATTTTATGGACGTCATCTTCAAGGTCGGCAGTAAAACCTTCAGCAATTTGAAGTACTGGCCCTAATCCTTTGACCAAATTAATACGTGACATTGTCACTGGCATTTCACCTTCGGTTTTAAATTGTGAAGAATAACCGCCGCCTCTGAAATATTCCCTTTCAGCTGGGCAAAAACGTGTTTTTTCAAGGCATTTATTTACTTCTTCCTGGTTTATTTGCCAGAAAGGTTTTAATACAGGGTTACCGTTTTTATCTTTTTGCTGGCCGGTTGCATCCAAGGTTGTTGGGCCGGAATTAATGAGGTGAATAACACCGTTTTTGGCAATTCCTGAAAGATCTTTACCCGTTACCCGCTTAACAGCCTCAGGGCTCCAGTAAGTCCTTACATCCGAAAAGATCTGCGCGGTATTGGTTAGTAAATGTCCAAACAACATAGCTACTCCATTAAGGCTGTCGTTTTCGGTGGCAAATACAAACGATTGCCTGATGCCATTCCAGTCAAATGAAGTATTTAGGATAGCCTCCGAAAAATCACCGTTTGGATAATAATCAGTCCATTGGCGTTGCCCCTGGAAACCACCGGCAATGGCATTTCGTCCCATGGCTTCTTCACCAAAACCGGCTTCTTTTAATTTTGGATTACCAATCATCAGATCGCGGAAAATAAGCGTCATTTTTACAACCACTTCCCATTCCCACTCTTTTCGCTGACGGTCGACCTGAACATTTGGTTTGTTATAATCGTCGCCTTCAATACAGTTCTTTTTAGTCCATTCCAGCGCCTTTTGGTATTCATCGTTATCATAAATTCCCTGGTCGATTCGCCGGATCACTTCGGTCATATCAACAAATTCGGTGCGCATTCCCAGGTATTCCTGAAAAAAGTCTGGATTTACCATTGAGCCAGCAATTCCCATTGAAGTATATCCCAACGATAAATACGATTTTCCTTTCATTTGAGCAATTGCCAATCCTGCTTTAACAAAGCGGATTATTTTTTCAGAAACATCATCTGGAATGGTATTATCTCCGGCATCCTGAACGTCGCGCCCATAAATCCCAAATGCGGGCAATCCTTTTTGTGAATAACCTGCCAAAGCGGCTGCAAGATAAACAGCACCCGGTCTTTCAGTGCCGTTAAAACCCCACACTGCTTTCGGAATAGATGGATTAGTATCCATTACTTCAGTTCCATAACACCAGGCTGGTGTCACGGTTAGTGAAACACCAACTCCTTCTTTGTCAAATTTATCGGCACACATTGCTGCTTCAGCAACACCACCAATGGTTGTATTGGCAATAACACATTCAATAGTTTCTCCACCGGGGAACCTTAAATTTTCACTTATTAATTTGGCTGCAGCTTTAGCCATGTTCATGGTTTGAACTTCTAACGATTCGCGAACTCCTTGTTCACGGCCATCAATTACGGGGCGAATACCCACTTTGGGAAGCCTTCCAATTAATCTGTTTGACATTTATTATACGTTTTAAATGAATAGTTAAATAAACAATTTACAGGGAACTGTATTGTCCTGTACTGTGCTGCAATTTAAAACTAATTAGTTTAATTTTACATGCTGCCCAACATTTTTACTATTTTTATTGGCGTTTCAATAACAATTGTTCAAACCATGACAAAAATCAAACTTCACTGGCAAATACTCATTGCCCTATTTCTAGCTGTATTATTTGGTTATTATGTTCCTCAGGGAGTTCCTTATGTGGCCTGGATGGGTGATATTTTCCTGCGGGCTCTAAAAATGATTATAATACCCTTAATATTTAGTTCTATAATAAGTGGTGTTACCAGCATGGGGCAAGGTAGCAACCTTGGACGTATGGGCATTAAAACGTTAGGTTATTATTTAGCTACAAGTACTTTAGCAATTGTAACCGGATTGTTATTTGTAAACATCATTAAACCAGGCGTAGGTATCGACCTGGGTTTGTCGCAAAGTGTTGAAGGATTAGTTGAAAATACCGGATCGGTAAAAGATATTCTATATAGGCTTATTCCTGACAATATTGTAAATGCCATGTCGCAAGGGACCATTTTATCGGTCATATTTTTTGCCGTAATTTTTGGTTTTTTTATTACCAAAGTCGAAACTAAATACCAACAATCGCTGACTACTTTTTTCGAAAGTATTTTTGAAGTAATGATGAAAATGACCTTGTTTATCATCAAGTTTACTCCCCTTGGAATTTTTGGCATTGTGGCAAAAGAAGTGGCACGTAATTCAGAACAGCTTTTAAACATAGCCGGAAGCCTTGGAATATATATGTTAACTGTAGTTTTAGGACTGTTGGTTCATGCTTTTATAATTCTACCACTTATTGTAAAATATATTGGCAAAGGTGACCCGATTGCGCATTTTAAAAATATGGCAACTCCATTAATTACGGCATTTTCAACTTCTTCATCGAGTGCAACATTGCCATTAACCATGGAGGCATTGGAGCATAAATCAGGAGTTTCGAACAAAATAACCAGTTTTACATTGCCACTTGGAGCGACCATAAACATGGACGGGACAGCCCTATACGAATGTGTTGCTGCTATGTTTATCGCTCAGGCATATGGAGTCGATTTATCGATATTACAACAAGCACTGGTGGTATTTACAGCTTTATTGGCCTCCATTGGTGCCGCTGGAATACCTATGGCCGGATTAGTAATGATTACCGTGGTATTAACTGCCGTAAACCTGCCTTTAGAAGGCGTCGGGCTAATATTGGCAGTCGACCGAATATTGGATATGTTACGTACTTCGGTGAATGTATGGAGTGATAGTTGTGGAGCTGTTACTATCGCCAAATCAGAAGGCGAAAAAACGAATGTATAACTACGAGATATGAGTTTTTACTGCCAACTGTTCAATAAAACCGATGAACTTAATTGGACGAAAAAAAAACATATTATGTAGAAAATCAGTAATTATTTCATTGATTTCGTGTACAATTGTAATAATATTACATTTTATAACAAATGAAAATTTTTAAGTACAGGTTATTAAACCATATCCTGTTCTGGATATTTATCTATTTTTTTTATACACTACCATCAGTAATAATGTCGGGTGTATGGTGGCCCATGGCTGCTGTTAATTTAACATATATCCCATTCGATATTTTAATGACTTATTTTATAATCGAATATTTAATTCCAAAATTTTTATTTAAACGAAATCTACTCTTGTTTATCCTGGGAAGTATTGCAGCAATGGCAGCTAACTTCTTAATATCTCAATACATAAAATATTATATTCATCCTCACCTTGGAATCTGGACCAGCCCACGGCCTATATGGTATGATTTATTTTATAGTTTGCTTTCCATGTTTATGATAGCTGGAACTGCCAGTACTCTTAAGTTATTAACACATTCATATAAAATTCAAATAAAGCAGTCTGAAGTTGAGCGAAGAGGAGTTCAGTCTGAACTCGGAATGTTACGGTCGCAGGTAAATCCTCATTTCCTTTTTAATGTTTTAAACAATATTGATTCCCTCATTTATGAAGACAAAGAAAAAGCATCGAATGCTATTTTTTTGTTGTCAAAAATAATGCGGTTTATGCTTCAGGAATCGGTACAGGAAAAAGTCCTTCTCGAAAAAGAAGTGAGCTATATTGAAGATTATCTTGAATTGGCAAAATTAAGTTTTGAAAATCCAGGATTCTTAAAATTTAATACGCAGGGCCCAATTGGTGGAAAAACGGTGCCGCCTCTATTGTTTATCCCCCTTATTGAAAATGCCATTAAACATAGCAATAAACTTAAAACAGCCCCGGGGATTATCATTAAAATAGCTGTTAATCATGAATTTATAGAAATGACAACATCAAATTTCATAAAACAAAATGATTTTATATTACCAGGGACCGGAACGGGAATTGGATTAAAAAACGTCCGTAAACGGCTCGAATTACTATACCCCGAGAATTACACTTTTGATACTAAAAAGGTTGGAGATAAATTTGAAGTTGTTATAAAAGTCCCACTGGTATGAAAATGAACTGTATCGCTATAGATGATGAAATTCTTGCCTTAAAAAAGATAAAAAGGTTTGCTGAACGTATTGATTACCTGAATTTAGTGGGGACATTCGATAATGCTCTATCATCGCTAACATTTTTACGCGAAAACAAAATAGACTTGATCTTTTTGGATATTCAGATGGATGAGTTTACCGGAATTCAATTACTGGAAACTATGAAAGACCCCCCATTGGTGGTGTTAACAACAGCTTACGATGAGTATGCCTTAAAAGCTTATGACCTTGACGTACTCGATTACCTTTTAAAACCCATACCATTTGAAAGGTTTGTAAAATCGGCAGAGAAGGCATATGCCCGGTTCCTGAGTGATTTGAATCATAAACAAAAAGAGAATAGTGGAAATCACAAAGAAGTGGAGAAAAAAAACGATTTTGCGTTTATAAAATCAGGCAATAAAACAGTTAAAGTATATTTTGATAAAATATTGTATATCGAAGGAATGCGTGATTATTTGCAGGTTCGTACAGTTGATAGCAAAATAATGACATTGCAAAATTTTAAAAGTATTCAGCAAATTCTCGATCCATCAAAGTTTATCAGGGTGCACAAATCGTTTATTATTGCCCTCGATAAAATTGACTATATTGAAAATAGTGCTGTTAAAATTCAGGATAAATTTATTCCGGTTAGTACCACCTATAAGGTGGCATTTTTTAACTTGCTTAATCAGAAAAACTTTCTGTAACCAACAGTAAACAGAATAAAATCGCTTACAGTTTAATTTTTAAACCAACTTTACTCCCTCTTTTTCAATCAGTATAAGCCGTTTTTTATAGAGGGCGCCAATGGCTTTTTTAAAATTCTTTTTGCTGATTTTAAATGTTTGATAAATAACTTCCGGCGAACTTTTATCAGTTACTGGCATGCTACCGTTGTGATCTTTTAAATAGTCATATACCAGTTGGGTAAACTCATCAAATCGTTCAACTCCAGGCTTTTGAAGCATCAGGTCCAGTTTTTCATCTTCCCTCACCTTTTTGATATACCCTTTTAATTTTTGCCCTATTTTTAAGGTTTCGAAAACTTCGTTTTTATATATTACTCCCGAAGAGGCATCATCAACAATTGCTTTGTAACCCAACTCAGTCCAGGCAAAAATAGTCAAGTCAACTTCCTCTCCTACTTCATATTCGACCGGGTAATTATTCAGGTGTTTTTCAATTTTTGCCGAAGCAACAATACGCCTGCTTTCATGGTCGAGGTAAACATAAACCATGTACGATTTGCCTTCTTCCATTTTCTGGTTTTGCTCGCGGAAGGGCACCATAAGGTCTTTCATTAAACCCCAATCCATAAATGCACCAACCTGATTTACAGCAACAACTTTTAAAAAAGCAAACTGGCCAATTGTAGCATATGGTTTTTCAGTTGTGGCAATAAGGCGGTCTTCCGAGTCGAGGTAAATAAATACATCAATTGTTTCATCAACGACAACTCCCTCAGGAACATACCTCTTGGGAATCAATATTTCACCATCCTCACCCCCATCAAGGTATAATCCAAAATCAACTTCTTTAACAATTCTGAGTGTGTTTATTTTTCCTATTTCAACCATTATCAAAAATTAAATTACAAAAGTATAAAACTAACGACGATTTAATCCCACATTGTGGGTTTAATTCTAAGCATCATGCTTCGAATAACAAATTAATTTGCGACATGATACCTCTTCTGCTTAATGTGAGGTTGTCCTTTTACCGGTTTTTATTCAATTGTTTTGTTACCGAGCAATGGTAACAAAAACAGATTATTTTTAACCTCCCGACCGTTTTACTTTATAACCTTCGTTTTTGAGAATTTCTATAATTTTAGTTGCAAAATCGCCTTGAATTAAAATATCACCATCTTTGGCAGTACCTCCAACTCCACATTTGGTTTTAAGTAGTTTGCCCAGATCTTTTAAATCATCGCTTGAACCAATAAATCCAGTGACAAGAGTAACTGATTTCCCTTTTCGCTTTTTCCGGTCGATTAATACCCGTAAATCCTGTTGATTTTTTGGCAATGTTTCTGATTCATCCGTGCCATTTTTTTCATAGTTAAAATCAGGATTTGTAGAATATACTGTACCTAGCCTGTCCTTCCAATCGTTTGCCATTGTTATTTTATATTTTTGGCAAAGATAAATAAAAATCATCCACCGTATACACCCGATATTAATTCATCGAATGCAGTATATTTTTTCCATTGCGGATTTAAATTTTCCTGACTTCTGACGCTATCAAAAAAAGACAAGATTCAAAGATATAATTCACAGATATTGAGAATGTTGTGATTTTGTATATATGAAAATACCGCACTAACGCGTACTTTTGTGGTATGTATTCGGTACGAAAAGTAAAAACCAGGTCAGGCTCAATTGCCTTGCAAGTGGTGCAATATGTTGCTCACCGTTCCATTATTATCAAACATATAGGTAGTGGAAAGGACGATATAGAAGTTCAAGCTTTACGTAAAAAGGCCTTTGAGTGGATTGAAGGGCATTCCGGGCAATTATCCTTATTCCCGGACCAGAAACAAAAGATATTATTGGTCGATAGGGCTGATTGCATAGGAGTAACACACCATTTTGCTTTTCGTTTTTTCATGAGCTGCCTTGATGAATGTGAGTTGTCCCATTTGCCCCGGTTATTACTTGATTTTGCTATTATCAGGTTAATTGAACCAGCTTCGAAACTGCGGTCGATAGAACTATTACAACACTATTTTGGGATACAGTACTCACAACGCATTTATCGCAATATCCCTAAATTAACAAACTATAAGGCCGACATTGAGCATTGCGCCTATAATGTTGCCCAAAAGAAATTTAAGGAGCCCTTCTATTTTGTTCTGTACGATGTAACCACTCTTTATTTTGAATCCTTTAAAGCCGATGATTTTAGAATACAGGGGTTCTCAAAAGACAATAAATCACAACAGCCTCAAATAGTAATCGGGCTTTTGGTAACTCAATCGGGTTTTCCTTTGTCGTACGAGGTTTTTGCCGGAAACACCTTTGAAGGAAAAACCATGCTGCCGATAGTTGAACGGTTTATTGCAGGACACCCCCAGGTTAAACCTATTATTGTGGCAGATGCAGCCATGCTCGATGAACAGAGGCTTTCTGAACTCAGGGAAAAGGAAATATCATACATTGTCGGTGCACGGTTGGCCAATGCGAACCTTGATTTAGTAAAACGTATTCACAATACACTGGATGGGAACCATGGCACAAAGGCCCGTTTCTCTTCGATACATGGTGATTTGGTTTGTGATTTTTCAACCAAACGGTATAAGAAGGAGTTGTATGATTTTAACAAGCTTGTTCAAAAAGCTGAAGAATTGGTAGCCAAACAATCCCTGAAAGTCAGGGCCAAGTTTATCAGAAAGGTCTCCAAAGAGAAAATAGAACTGAATACCGCATTAATTGAAAAAAGAAGGTTATTGCTGGGAATAAAGGGATATTGTACCGACTTATCTGAGCAACAATTATCTAACGAGCTAGTAATATCACGCTATCACCAACTATGGCATGTAGAACAATCATTCCGAATGAGCAAGTTTGACTTACAGGCACGGCCTATTTATCATCAAAAGCATGATGCAATTAGGGCCCATATATTGATTTGTTTTGTTGCATTGATAGTAGAAAAATACCTGGACTTAACAACCAAGCTATCGCTTAGGGAAATACGCTTTCTTGTAATGAACATTACTGAAACCCATATACAAGACCGCGTAACAAAGGAAACATTTATCTTCAGGTCACCTACCAAAGAAATTTTGGAAACCCCATTAGCAAAGTTGATATCAAAATGGAAATTGCTACCGCACTAATCGTCAGAAGTCAGGACTAACGACGATTTAATCCCACATTGTGGGTTTAATTCTAAGCATCATGCTTCGAATAACAAATTAATTTGCGACATGATACCTCTTCTGCTTAATGTGAGGTTGTCCTTTTACCGGTTTTTATTCAATTGTTTTGTTACCGAGCAATGGTAACAAAAACAGATTATTTTTAACCTCCCGACCGTTTTACTTTATAACCTTCGTTTTTGAGAATTTCTATAATTTTAGTTGCAAAATCGCCTTGAATTAAAATATCACCATCTTTGGCAGTACCTCCAACTCCACATTTGGTTTTAAGTAGTTTGCCCAGATCTTTTAAATCATCGCTTGAACCAATAAATCCAGTGACAAGAGTAACTGATTTCCCTTTTCGCTTTTTCCGGTCGATTAA